>CAVWLX010000024.1:0-259042 GCA_963755885.1 uncultured Alphaproteobacteria bacterium | reverse complement strand
AAACCAAAAGGCCAGTTTAAAAATATGCAGAAAAGTCAAACCGTAATAGACAAAGCAACTTGCTTTCAAACCATAACTCGCTTTCGGCCTGTAATTTAGCCGTATCAATTGTTATATATCCATTGAAAAGCCAAATATTTTGGCTTAATATCACAACAGTGCCAAGCGATCTAGAGGGTGACATGAACGGCAAAGAATTTAAAGCCTGGCGCGAGGGCGTCGGGCTTACGCAGCAGCAACTGGCCGACAGACTGAAGGTGACCCGAACGACAATCCAGAACTGGGAGGGCGAAGCGACACCAATCCCGCAAGCAGTCGATATGAGTTGCGAGATTTGGGAGGCTCGGCTCAAGCAAGAAAACCCCGACCTGGGGCCGGTCACGCTGATCTATAGCGACGGCCCAATGTTCGTTGACCCTTATGGTCCGCGCCGTAGGCTGGCGATGATGCAACAGGAGCCCTATCCCACAAACACGGCTGCCCTAGCGCGTGTTCAGCAACTGTGGGACCGAGAGGACTTTCACAACGCGTTCATCATCGAAAAATCCGGCAAGCCGCTGTGGAACGTCGTCGAGCTGGAAAGGGTTGTCGCCGGCGAAGACACGGGCGCGCCGACGCTCGTCAACCTTCTTCGGGCCATTGCGAAAGATGTCCGCGCCAATTCCGCTATCTTCGTGCGTAGCGGACCGAGATCGCTGACCCCGGAAGAGGCGAAGAAGCGCCAGCAAGCGATTGAAGGGCAAGCAGACGAACTCGACCGGATCGCTAGCTCGGGGCTGCGGGCGATCATACGCGATCAGTTGCTGATAGAGGGGGCGTTTTCCAAATTGCTCGCCTTGGGGACGAAGGCGCCAGACTCGCTTGTTTCAAATGTAGCCCAGGCTCTTGTGGTCTTCGAACAAAACCAGACACCGAGTGAATCGGCGGCCCGGCTAGAGCAAGGCGGGTATGTGGTTGACTATAAGGGCTACGAAATCAGATACCCGAGAATTCCGATGTTCTCGAACAAGTTCACAGTCAACTTGTGCTCGAACAATCCGCATTTGTTCAACAAGCTCGGCGGCCGAAACATCGTAATCGACGATCACCGAAGCATTGAAGCTGCAATTGCAGAAGCAAAGCGTCATGTTGACGAACTGGGCTAAGTGAATATGACCAACGATTATTCGTGTTCAATTGAACATTGTGATGTCACCGACAAGCGCGCGCTTCAATCCTATCGGGACAAAAGGCGCTTGTGGTTGTCGTGGATTGACGCCGATGAGCATCACGCGATCTGGCAAGTTCTTTCGTCGATGGCGTGGACGGACGTATCGTTCAAGACTCTGACGCAGTTCGCCATCGACGATGAAAACAGCGCTCTGCACAACACGCTTTTGACTGAGGCGTTGCTCAACGGTCACGTCGCCACGCAGGTGTTGGCGATTCGGCGACTTATGGATGATGGCAACAAGGATATCATATCCCTGCGCAGGCTCGTGAATGTGTATAGGCACCGAATCGGGACCCCACTCGAAATCGAACTATCAAGCTGATTTCTAATCCGAAATACGAATAGCGGTGGGGTCCCGATCAGCGCCGGTGGGACCCCATCAGATTTGAGATCCATCAACAAAGTCAGACGGATAGCAGAAACGATTAAGGGGTCCCGGTTCGGAGCTTGTTCACAGATGGTTTGTTGGTGGCAATCGGGCGATGCTGGCGCCGGCGACGACGGGCCACCGCGCAGCAGCGTGCGACCAACACGACACTCGCCGCCACACGGCGACTTCGCTGCTGCTGATATTGCTGCTGCCGGCCGTTCCAGGATGATAAAATCGCGCATCAAAATCCACGCCGCGAGCTCATAGTTGGCTGGGAAATCCGCCGACGGCGGCGGTGTCGTGTTCGCAGGGCCGGTGTACATCGTGTAGGCGGCGTTCACAAATTTCCCGTACGACACAACCGCTTTCGGGTCGAAAGAGAGACCAGGCATACATTGCTCCGGAGATCGCTCATTGCCGTGGCGGGGCCGCCTGTGATGGCGTTGCGGAATTAGGAGCTGCCGCGCCGGGCGGAACTCGGTTTTCGACTTTGGATTTTTGGATGCTGTGGCACGAGGGCTAGGTGGCGGTGCGCAGCGCAGCGTACCGTACTGCCGCCAGGTCGGATAGATATTGCTGATGCGCTTATAGCTGTACGGCTCCGACCTTGGCGGCGCCCTTCGTGTCCATTGCAAAAAGTACTGGCCAAATCACAACACCGGCAACTCCAGTGACAACGTTTTGAGCAACGCGACCGTTTTCTTCGGAAGCCAGCACCTCCGCGGGTTTAATGTTAGCTTGGATTTCTGCCTGGGACACGCGCAATTTTTGAAGCCCTACACGACTGTCGCCAATGGCTGTCGCCAATGCCGCCAATAATGTATCTAAGCCATTGATTTAATTAGATGGTGGGCCCGGGAGGACGGGAACCTCAGACTTAAAAGGTGAAGGAAGTGCCCGTTTCGTCACATTTATCTGTCGCCAATCGCTGTCGCCTTTGCGATCACATGCGACACGGCAAGCCTCTGCGCCGCATTGGGCATCGATTGAAGCGCCCATCGAGGCTCGGCGCCCGATCAAATTGCTGCCTCGGCAGGCTCTTTCAGCACGCCTACGCGAGTGCGTGTTGCTCACCGCGCGCCGTCCTGGGCGGTCTTGAGCATGGTCTTGAATTTCTCGACGCCGTGCCGGGCAAGGTCCACGATCCGGTCCAGTTCGATCTTCTCGAGACCACCGCCTCTCACGAAACTCGGCCCCCGACACTAGCCGGCCACCTTTGTCCACCAATGGGAAGCCGTTTTCATCGCGCAAAAGCAACAACGCGCCTAAAGGGCAGCGGGAACGGTTAACGCTGTGACGTAATTGCCGCCGTGAAAAACGAATCCGTGAGTCCCTATTGGAGGCACGAGGCCATCAACGGGGCAACGTCCCGATCAATGGTGTCGCGACCCAAAAAGAGGCCGCCCCATAAGAAGGGCGACCTCCGCGCGACGAACCGAGCCAAACGGCGTCAGCCGACCCACGCGACGCGCGTTTGGGCCTCTTCCTCGGCGGCAGTTGTTGGTTGAGCCGGGAGCTGAAGGACCGTTGCTTCCTGGCCCTCACCGAGCATGGTCAGCAACGCGGTGCGTCCGTCAGGAAATTCCAGCGCATCATGATGGGTGTGCGGTCGGTCCTTGTTGATTTGGCGAAAGATTGCCAAGGTCTGACCGATGGCCAGCGTTCCCCCCGACGCGAAGGGGCCTGCGATGAACAAAGCCACATCCCTTGAGAACGCAAGCTCGGTTCCAGGAAGGAGGCAAACAGCCACTGTTGGATCTTCCGGAGCGGCAAAGCCACGCGTGCCGGTTCCGAAATTGCGGGTGGTGAGCTTATCGCCAACCTTGGCGGAACGTGACCGAGCAGACTGTAAGCTGAAGTCACACATGCCTAGGAACTCCTCTGTTGAGGCCCCCGGCAGGCCAGATCGAATCAAACAACACGATACCACGGGACGTTGCGGGTGTACGCCGTCGCAATATTAAATCTTTGGTCTTTCACGCCCGCCACATTGCAGCGGGGTTTATGTGCGCAATGTCAGAGCATCGCTTTCGGGAGGATTGGGGAACGATGAGCGAGAAATTCAGCTTTAAGGACGGCGAGGGGAGAACATTCTCCGGCCGGTTCGAAGTGAAGAACGGAATAGTTACAGTCACGACTAGCGATGGCCGCACAAGGTCAGCCGCGATCGAGGAGAGCATGCTCGGTCCTGAGACGCTCGCGAAAACGCTGCTGTTCCACTTGCATCAGGATAGGTCGCAAGATGAGTAATCGCGACGGCAGCGCATGGTAACACGTCAAGAGCGCATCGACGATTTCGTCCACGAAGGAACGCCACCGATCGACCGGTCGCTGGAGGTCCTGTGTGAGGATCACAACGGGACGTATGTCCTCCCATTCCTGTGCCAATGGCACGGTGGGATATGGCAGAACGCGAAAACCAATCGGCGCATCGAAGCTGCGGTGGTTGGCTGGCGGACGCCAACCAGAACCCGGCGCTGAATCTATTATCAATCCGCGGCCTTGATCAAGACGCGGCGCGCTGGATCGAGACTTCCTTCCCGGTATTCGGATCGCGGCCAATATGCTCATTTTTCCTGCGCGTACCAAAGAACTACCACCGCCTGCCCCACCGACCTCCAAATCCCCCTCCTCGAGTGACTAAACGAAGGATTAGAAGAAGCACGACCGCGCCAATGAAGGCGTTTATAATAAGAGCAACGATGCCAATCCCCAGATGGATGCCCAATTGCGGCAATAGCCAATCGCCAATGAACGCACCGATCAGACCCACCAACAAGTCGCCGATCAAACCAAATCCACCACCCTGCATTACCCTTCCGGCCAACCAGCCAGCAACAATTCCGACGATGACAATTACCAGTAGGCTCTGATTGGACAAATACACGGCCGTGCCTCCCTAATAGCGGTCGCAAAGCTAATGCGCCGCAGATTTAATCGTTCCGGACATCTTCGGCAACTACGGTCGTACTCCCGCAAAAGTCCCACGCCACCCGGTTAGGTTTTTGTTTTTGGCAGATCGTCGCGGATTCCCCCGAAATTCCTTTGGGCCGCGGATCAGCGCGCGCCTCCGCGGCGCCTCTTCTTCCGAGAGCATGGATTCGTCGCCGAGGGGTTCGATCTCGCGAGCGGCCAACTTTGATGCTTTGTGCGCGGTTTCCTTATTCGGGGGTCGTTTGGCAGCCGCTCGAGCCAGCGCCCGTTCGACTAGCCTACGAATTGCTTCAGGACGAGAGGGCTTGTCGTTTTATCGCGCAATCCACTCTTCCAACGCGGCAATCTGCGGGCGATGTAAGCGCAACACTATGCCCTCGCCACGACCAGTGGTCTTCGGCCGTCTGTTCTTTTGGCGCCGTCGATTAAGGCTGCTTAAGAGTTCACTGACGCGCCTTGGCATCAGACCACTATGGCCCCCCCAAACCCGACGGCCAAAGCGAACCCAGCGTCACCACTGAGTCAGGGCGGGAGCGTTTGAACACTGGCCCGGCGGCCTAGCTACTTTCCGAGGTTGAGGACATCGACCTGAAATAGTGTTCAGCATGCTGGTAGTAGTTCTCCGCGGCGATCGTGTTTCCATTTTGGGCCTCCGATCTGGCGAGTGCCAAGTATCGGTCGTAATTTCTTCGGGCGTTTTGATAGTTCTGAGGCTCGGGGCGATTGGGTCTCGGTGACCACTTCTTCGAGCGCGCAGGCATCTTCCGATTGATCTGGCGGTCACTCATGACTGTCTGGTGGCCATTCTGAGGATTTCTCCACATGATGATTGGGGGTCTCTAAGCGATCACCCGACATCCGTCTAGGTCTGGAGCATAGGCGGACTCCGCGCCGCCCCTTTCCCCTGGCGTGCTAATATGCGAGCGTAAACGATCCGATCTCAGCTGGAGCAGGTTATGCCTAAAGGTACCGTGAAGTGGTTCAATTCGCAGAAGGGCTATGGGTTTATTCAACCGCAGGGCGGCAACGGCAAAGATGTGTTCGTCCACATCTCCGCGGTCGAGAGAGCTGGGCTCAGCAGTCTCAATGAAGGACAGGTCGTCGAATACGAGGAAGTCGCGAACAAGGGAAAGACGTCAGCGGAAAACCTCAAGGTTCAACGCTGATCGCGTTCCGACGGTCATGCCGATCTTCGGCCAGGACGTCGGCGGCCGCAAAGCAGCGGGGACGTCTCTTTGTTGCGGGTCGGCGGTCGCGTGACCGGCGTTTCATGAAGCAAAGAGCCCCGGCGGGGTGGATCACCGGGGTTCAGTTTTTTAGGCCAGTTTGTCCGCAAGGTCAGTCAGTCTTGACGCACAGCGAGCGGTCAACCCGACGCCAGCGTTGATCACGTACTCGCACACGCCAGCAGCCCGCCGAATGACGAACTCCCGCTATGCTTGATGCTTGGACGTGATGTAATAGGGATCCACTTGTTTCATCGGCGCGTGGCCGCCCAAAGATCGGCGATCGAGAGCCGCTGCGCAAGCCTGCCGACAACCCGGTCGCTTCACAGTGTTATCGTCTCACTGTCCGACGAAAGTCGAGATCGACAACGGGATAGCTGCGGTGTCTGTGCTGCGCCCACACCTCGTCGATCGTCAGCGTGCCTGGCGTGGGTCGAGGATAGCCGCCGTACATGGCGCGCTCGAATTCTCGCAGCCAGGCCTGTTTGATAAACTCGCGAAGTGCTCGGGAAGTTTCTGCGGCATGGGCGCCCATTACCGAGACCTATTTTCAGAACCACAAGGCGGTGCGCCGGCGGCCGTTCTCGTCACTAACCGTCGTCACAACGCCGGCCAGCTTCGAAGATCTGAGCATTAAAAGAAGTTCTTGCCTGCGTGATCCTTGAACCGCCTAGCGGAAGGACCGGGCTCGACGGCACCGCTATCCGGCTTTTTCTTTGCCTGTCTGCCGCGGAAGGCGCGCGACAAAACGGTTCAGTTGCCAGACTTCGCCGTCCCGCCCCATTAAAACGTGAACGCCTTGTCGGTTGCTTCGGTATCGTCGGAGCATTCCAAATTCCCAACAACTCCCGAAACGCGACCGGCGGGATCGAGGGTCAAAACGCAATATCCTGGCATGAAGGCCTTCCCAGAGAAGGCTCGACACGATTTAACGATAGCGCCAGTTAGGATATGCGGAAATTCGTTAGTGTCTAAGTTTGTCGGGGCTCAGGGGGATAAGTCCTCCGGCCCCGTCATGAATAGCCTGCCGTTTCTCGACTAATCGGTGCGTCCTTTGCTGTGAGCAAGTCTGTGAATTTTAAGGGCGCGAGGGCCGACCAGGACCGCACCAGCCACAATCGGTCGCATGGCGGCGCCAATGGGGCCGCGACGGAACACCACGTCGCACGGCACGCCTCGGAGCACGTTGGCAAGACTGTCGCTAATTGCTGTCGCTAATGTCGCTAACGATCTATTATAAGGTATTGATTTTATTGAATTGGCGGAGAGGGAGGGATTCGAACCCCCGATACGGTTGCCCGTATGCCGCATTTCGAGTGCGGTGCATTCGACCACTCTGCCACCTCTCCGCAGCACCGAGGCTAGGCTTGAGCGTCGCGCGTGTATTTAGAGCATGATCCGCGAAAGTGAAAGCCGGTTTCCCGCCTTCACGAAAGCTCGCTTCAGCGGACCCAAGAAGGCCCGCTGCTAAGGGTCGCGGGCGAAACTCGCCGGATACTGGTCATGCTGGTCAATCGCACGACCTCGGAAGCAAGACCAGGTTGGCAATCAGCGATGCCACCGCGCCGGCGCAGATCAGAGCAACCATCGGCCGCGGCGTGCCGTCGGCAAACCAGCCGATCGCCCCGCTGGTCAGGGCGCCGGCGCCGAACTGCAGCGCGCCGGCGAGCGCAGCACCTGCGCCGGCGCGGTTCTGCGCCACCGCGAGCGCGCCGGAAATGGCGTTGGACGCGACCACAGTGAGCAGCGCCAAGACCACAAACAAGGGCAGCGCGATGCCGGCCACGCCGCCGAATCCGCTCAAGCCTGTTGCCAAGAGAACGACGCCGCCAGCGGCACCGATCGTGCAAGCGATCCGCAGCAACCGGTCGGCGCCGCGCCGGATCACGATCCGGCTGTTGGTGTAGGTCGCGGTGATCATGCCGATCATGTTCACGCCGAACAGGAAGCCGTAATATTGCGGCTGCACGCCGAAATATTCGATGTAAACAAACGGCGAGCCGGCGATGAAGGCGAACAGGCAGCAGAAGTAAAGCGTCGAGCAGGTGACGTAGCCGACATAGCGGCGGTTGCGGAACAGCGCTAAATAGCCAACCAGCATCGTGAGCGGATTAGCTTGGTGGCGGCGCGAGTCGCCTAGCGTTTCGGGCAGCGCGAGCGCGGCGAACAGCGCCAGCACGCCAAAGCCGACCAGCACCCAGAAGATCGCGCGCCAGTCGAGCCAGAGCAGCACCTGACCGCCGATCAGCGGCGCCACCACCGGCGCCGAGGCCGTCACCAGCATGTTGAGCGACAGGATTCGCGCACTCTGGTTGCGGTCGAAGAGGTCCCGAACCATGGCCTGCACGATGGTGGGCACCACCGAACCGCCGAATGCTTGCATAAACCGCGAGGCTACGATCGCCTGCATGGTGGTTGCTTCGGCGCACGCCACCGACGCGATGATGTAAACAACGAGGCCGGCGATCAGCGGGCGCTTGCGGCCGAAGCGGTCGGACAGCGGCCCGAGCAGCAATTGGCCGACGCCAAAGCCGATGAAGAAGGCGGACAGGGTGAATAACGTCTGCGCCTCGTCCGCGCCGAGCGCCTGGCGCAGCATCGGCAACGCCGGCAGATAGATATCGATCGAGAGCGGCGCGATCGCGGACAGAAATCCAAAAATAAAAATCCGGCCGTTGGGGCCGATAATCAGTCGGGGCATTTCAGAGCCAAATTGTGCAAATTATAATAGATGGCGACAGGCACGACACAAGGGCGCTGACCGGGTCCACGACGTAATCATCCCGGCCATGTAGAAACGCAGACGCGGGGAAGACGACATGATCGAAACTGATGTCCTCATCGTCGGCGGCAGCCTGGTCGGCCTTTCTGCCGCGACGTGCCTCGCCTGGCATGGCGTGCCGACGCTGTCAGTCGAGCGTCATGACGGGACCGCGATTTACCCGCGCGCCGGGCACTTTCATCTCCGTACATTGGAAGTGCTGCGCTCAGTCGGTCTTGAGGCTCGCGTCCGGGCGGCCTCCGAGGAGCAGTTCGATCCCGACGGCGGCATCAATGCGGTGGAGTTGCTCGCCGGCAAGGAGATCGCGACCTACATCGCCAATCTGAACGAAGGCGTAGCGGCGATCAGCCCGTCTACCCGGCTGTTCATGACACAGCAAAGCCTCGAGCCGCTCATTCGTAACCGCGCCGAGGAATTGGGGGCGAAGCTCCGCTATGCCACCGAGCTGGTGTCGTTTGAACAGGATGCCGGCGGTGTCACCGGTCACATTCGCAACGTGCAGACCGGGGCGACGGATACGGTTCGCGCCAAATACATGATTGCCGCTGACGGCAACCGCAGCCCGATCCGCGAGCGGCTCGGTATCCGCACCCACGGGCCCGGCCATCTGGCGGACTGCGTCACGATCTATTTTCACGCCGATTGCGGCGCCGCGCTGCGCGGGCGCAACCTCGGCGTGATTTACGTCTTCAATCCCGATCTCCGCGGCTTCTTCCGGCTGGTGAGGACCGGCAATTCCGGCTTCCTCGCTGTGATGACGCTCGGCGACATGTCAAAGCCCGACGCGCTCAAAGTGGCGCAAGGCATCACCAACGAGCGCTGCATCGAATTCGTGCACTCCGCAATCGGCTTGCCCGAGGCGAAAGTCGAAATCGAAGACATCGCATCATGGCGCGCGGTTGCCGAGGTCGCCGAGCGGTTTACCGAGGGCCGGGTATTTTTGGTCGGTGATGCTGCGCATGTTATGCCGCCGATGGGCGGCTTCGGCGGCAACACCGGCGTTCAGGACGCGCACAATCTGGCCTGGAAAATCGCGCTCGTGCTCAAAGGCCTGGCCGGGTCGGATTTGCTCGCGACCTACAACGCCGAACGACAGCCGATCGGCGAGCTGGCGATACAACAGGCCTATACGCGCTATGTCCTGCGCGTCGTGCCCGAACGCGGCAAGGACGGCATGCAGCCGCCGGTCGATGATCTCAGCATGGAAATCGGTTATCGCTACCATTCGCCCGCGATCGTCTCCGAGGCCGGTACCGGCACAGCGCTGTCTGAAGACCCGCGACGCTCGCGAGGAATGCCGGGCACGCGCGCGCCGCATGTCATGCTGCAGCGTTCCGGAGCGCGCATTTCTGCGCTCGACCTGTTCGGCAAAAATTTCTGCGTGCTCGCCGGCGCTAACGGCGGCGCGTATTGCGAAGCTTTCCGCGACGCGGCCGCCGATCTCGGCTTGCCGCTCTATACTTACCGGGTGGCTGAAGGCGAGACTGTCAGCGATCCCGACGGGCGCTTTGCCGATGCCTATGGCTTGTCGGATTCCGGCGCGGTCATGGTGCGGCCGGACGGCTTTGTTGGGTGGAGAGCCGGCGACGCGCGACATACATCGAAGGCGATGCTGAGCGAAGTGCTGTCGTCTTTGTTGTGCAAGAGCAAGCAGGCGCGCGCGTCCGCCGCCGCCGGCTAATCACGTGCCGGTAAAAATCGGCTTGCGCTTCTCCATGAAGGCGGTGCGGCCTTCGGTGTAGTCGCTGCTCCTAAAACACGCCTCCACCATTTCGGTCATGCGGGCCGGATCGCGTTCGGTCTCGTCCTTGAAGGCTTCGGCGACGGCGAATTTGACCGCCTTGATCGTGAGCGGCGCGTTGGCGCTGATCATATCGGTGATGCTCTTCACTGAGCTTTCCAGTTCGGTCGCCGGCACCACGCGGTTGACCAGACCCATGGCGTAAGCTTCCTGCGCGTCGAACTGGCGGGCAGTGTAGAAAATCTCCTTGGCGTAGGACGGCCCGACCACATCGACCAGGCGCTTGAGCCCGGCATAGCCGTAGCCCAGGCCAAGCTTCGCCGCCGGAACCGCGAACCTGGAATTGTCGGAACAGATACGCAGGTCGCAACAGATAGCGAGCGCAAGCCCGCCGCCGATACAATAACCGCGGATCATCGCGATGGTGGGTTTCGGAAATTCGTAGATGCCGTTGAACGTCGCCGTAGTCGTCACGTCATAGGCGCGGGTTGCTTCGAGTGTGGCGCGCTCGCTGCCGAATTTCGAGATGTCGGCACCCGACACGAACGCCTTGCCGCCGGCGCCGGTCAGCACGACGACGCGCACCTCCGGATCGGCGGCAAAGCCGTCGAGGGCTCGCTTGGCCGCCTCCCACATCTCCAGCGACACGGCGTTTAGCCGGTCTGGATTGTTGAAGGTGACGATGCCGACACCCGCTTCCTTGTGTGCGAGGATCTTGTCGGTCTCAGACATTTATCGGCTCCTTAAACCTTGATTCTCATGGACGCGGACTATCACACCGCTTTCGCCTTATGCAGCGCGGCGATAGCGCGAGCGGAGAACCCGAACTCCTTGAGCACCGCGTCGGTGTGTTCGCCGAGTTTGGGCGGTCGCGCCACCAGACGCGAGCGGGTCCGCGACAGTGACATCGGCTGGCCGACCAGACGAAGCGCACTCTTACCCTTGCCCCCGACATTCTGCGCCATGCCGAGATGTTCGACCTGCGGGTCGGCGAACACCTGATCGATGGCATAGATCGGCCCACAGGGGACGCCCGCTTTGTTGAGCCGTTCGACCCATTCGTTGCTGGTACGGCTTTGCAGATGGCTCGCGATCTCAGCGTTGAGTGCGTCCCGGTTCTCCGAACGCGCCGCTTCGGTTTGATAGTTCGGGTTCTCCAACAGGTCGTCCGCATCGATGGTGCGGCAAAACCGCTCCCACATTTTGCCCCCGGTGGTGGCGATGTTGATGTAACCGTCGCGCGTCTTGAACGCTCCGGTCGGAATGCTGGTCGGATGATTGTTGCCAGCCTGCTTCGCGACTTCACCCTCGACCAGATAGCGGGCGGCCTGAAAATCGAGCATGAAAATTTGGGCCTGCAGCAACGAAGTTTCGACCGCCTGGCCCTTGCCTGATTGTTCTCGCTCCAACAGAGCGACCAGAATGCCGAGGGCCGCGAACAGGCCGGCGCTGAGGTCGGCGACGGGAATACCGACGCGAAACGGCCCTTGACCGGGCGGGCCGGTGATCGACATCAAGCCGCCCATGCCCTGCGCGATCTGATCGAAGCCGGGCCGGTCGGCGTACGGCCCGTCCTGGCCGAAGCCGGAGATGCTGGCATAGACCAGACGCGGATTGATCCGCGCCAGCGTCTTGTAATCGATGCCGAGCCGCTTCTTCACATTGGGGCGGAAATTCTCCACCACGACGTCGGCCTTCTTGACCATGCGCTTAAACGCGGCGACGCCTTCGGGGGACTTGAAGTTCAGCGTCATGCTGCGTTTGTTGCGGTGCAGGTTCTGGAAGTCCGATCGCTCCCGCGGCCCGCCCATCGCGTCTTCAACTCCGGGCGGCGCTTCGATCTTGATGACGTTGGCGCCCCAGTCGGCGAGTTGGCGGACGCAAGTCGGCCCGGCACGCACACGGCTCAAGTCGAGCACCGTGAAGCGCGAAAGCGCCTTCGAGGCGTGGGGAATAGGCACTGCCGGCTACTCCACAGTTTCTGCCGGCGAGAGCGCCGGGAACGGGCAGAACTTCTCCGATCCAAAGATCGTTGTCTACCGGCTCGCGACATATGTTCTGAAGTCGTTTTGCTCACCACGATCCGATAAAATGTGCCGAATGCAGCCATCTTTCGGGCACTTTCGCCGGGCGATCATGAATGCGACCGACGCCAACACACCTTCATAAAACGGGTGACTGATATGCATGCTTTTCACCGGGCAACCGTCGCTTTGGCGATTGCGCTTCTCACCACGGCCGCGGCCGCCCAGGAACATAACGGCCGGCCTGCAGGCGACCGGCCCGCGCATGGCGAACAAGGCCGGCAGGAGCCCGTCGGACCCGGCGTGCTTTCGTTGTTGCCCGGCGATTCCGTCACTGAGCACAGCATCGACCTGCCGGCCGGCAAGCTCTCCTATACCGCCACCGCCGGCACGTTCTCGGTGTTCGATCAGTCCGGCGAGCGCTCGGCCGCAATTTTCTACACCGCCTATGTGGCGAAGCCGTACGATTCCGGACGGCCGGTGACCTTCGTGTTCAACGGTGGGCCGGGCGCGGGATCGGCGTTCCTCAACCTTGGTCTGGTCGGTCCGCGCATCGCTGCGTTCGGCAAAGGCTTTGACGGCGCCAGCGTGCACCTCGTCGACAATCCGGATACCTGGCTTGCCTTCACCGATCTGGTGTTGATCGATCCGGTCGGCACCGGCTGGAGCAGGCCCGCCAAGCCTGACGGCGGCAGCGCATTCTGGAGCGTGCACCGCGATGCCGAATTGATGGCAAAGGTCATCGCGCTCTACGTCGCCAAAAACGGACGGGTCAGCTCGCCCAAATACATTTTGGGCGAAAGCTATGGCGGCTTCCGCGCCGCCAAGGTGGCGCGGGTGCTGCAGAACAATCAAGGGATCGTGGCGCGTGGCATCGTCATGGTGTCGCCGATGCTCGAAGGCCATTTCCAGTTCGGCGGCGACCGCTTCGCGCTCGGTGCGGCGCTGGAATTGCCGTCGCTCGCGGCAGCCGAGCTCGAACGCAAAGGAAACTTTAGCGCGGCCGCGTTGGCGCAGGCCGAGCATTTTGCCCTCACCGATTATCTTTCAGCGCTCGCCGGACCGCAGCTCCGCGGCGACGCGGCGCACGCGTTTTATGCGCGCGTGGCGCAAATCACCGGATTGCCCGAGGACGTCATCGCCCGGTCGCGGGGTTTCATCAATGATGCCTACGTCAAGGACCTGCACCTCGGCGACCACAAGATCGTGAGCCACTACGATGCGACGTTCGCGGTCGACGATCCCAATCCCGAATCAGCAAGCGCGCGCGGCCCTGATCCGTTTCTCGACGGGTTCATTCGCGCCTACGGCGGCGCCTTCGCGGTGTACGCGCGCGACGAACTCGGCTTCAAGACCGATATGACCTACAACCTGCTGGCCTCGGATGTTTCCGGTAAATGGGATTGGCAAGACGGCAGCGGACGCTCGCCGCCGAGCGCCGCGGAAGATCTGCGCGACTTGCTTGCACTCACCCCGTCATTCCGGCTGATGATTGCGCACGGCTACAGTGACATGGTCACGCCCTACGCGGTTTCCGGTTACGTGCTCAACCATCTTCCGGCGAGCGTCGATGGGGAACGCGCCGAGCTTCGGCTCTACCGCGGCGGCCACATGTTCTATGTCGATCCGCAATCGCGCAAAGCCTTCACAGCGGACGCACGGACGATGTATGCATCGCCGTAGCTGAGCTCGGCGATGCCCTCAGAAAAGCTCGAACGCTTCGGCATGATCGAACGCGAAGGAAAGCGGCTCTTTGTCTCACCAAGGGACAGGGCGCTCGCCGAGCTGCACCGCGTGTGGGATAATTTGTTCCTTGGCGAGACGGGGCCGCCGCCCAATGACCGAAAGCGGCGCCGCCGTCGACTGCAATGTAACTTTCTGATTTCTTTCGGGTTATGCTGCGTGGTCAGGATGCTACATTTGCTCGATTGAAGCAGCAGTAGCTCACGAAGATAAAAGAACATCGCAACGGAGGATACCATGTCCAAGGAGGATACCATGTCCAAGGACCTAATCGGGCGCCCGGTGCGGCGCCGAACCATACTCAAGGCCGGTCTTGCGATCGGCGCAATGCAGGTCGCGAGCCCCTTCCTGGTGAAGGCGCTGGCGGACGAGCCCATCAAGATCGGCCTCGACAACCCGTTGACCGGCACCTACGCGGCGCTCGGCAGGAACGAGTTGATCGGGGCCCAGCTTGCCCTCGACCAGATCAACGCCAACAACGGCATCCTCGGCCGCAAGGTCGAGCTGCTGGTCGAGGATTCGACCAGCGCCGACGCCGCCACCGCGGTGCAGAAAGCAAACAAGCTGATCGAGCGCGACAAGGTCAACTTCCTGCTCGGCAACATCAACTCGGGACTGGCGCAAGCGATGGCCAATGTCTCCTTCGAGAAGGGCGTGTTCCACATCGTACCCGGCGGCCACACCGACAGCGTCACCGGCACGCAGTGCCACTGGAACGTGTTCCGTGTCTGCAACACGACACGCATGGAGACCAATTCGGTCTCGAAGCTGCTGTTGGATAAGTACGGCAAGAAGTGGTACTTCATCACCACCGATTACGCCTTCGGCCACTCGCTCCAGAAGGGCTTCGAGGCCAGCCTAAAGGCGGTCGGCGGCACCAAACTCGGCGCCGACGAGGTGCCGCTCCAAAGCACCGACTTCTCGTCCTATCTGATCAAGGCGCAATCGACCAATCCGGACGCGCTCATCCTCCTGCTCGCCGGCGACGACATGATCAACTGCCTGAAGCAGGCGGTGCAGTTCGGGCTCAACAGGAAGCTGCACATCGCCGGCGCTCAGCAGGAGCTCGAAGTGAACCTGGGCCTGCCGCCCGAAGCATTGTTCGGCGACTGGGTGTTCGAGTGGTACTGGAAGCAGCCGGGCGTACCGCATCTGGAGCAGTTCGTCGCCGACGTCCGCAAGCGGAGCGGCGGCAAGGTGCCGACCGCGCGCACGTGGTTCGGTTTCGCCTCGGTCCATACCTGCAAACTCGCCGCCGAAAAGGCGAAGTCGCTCGATCCCGTCAAAATGGCCAAGGCAATGCATGGTCTCGTCCTGCCGCCCGAGATCGCGTTGATGCCGAACGATCCGTTCTACCGCGATGGCGACAACCAACTGATGCCGACCCTGTTCGTCGGCCATTCGCAGCCCGCGCCGGCGGGCGGCGATCCGCAGGATTTGTTCGCTGTCACTCAGGAAGTGAAGGGCGTCGAGGCGGCGTTGCCGCTCGACCAGATCGGCTGCAAAATCGTGTGGCCGTCCTAAATCGATGAGACCCCGGCACTGCGCGGTTGCGGCGCCGGGCTTGTTTTTCGTGAGTAGGGGTTCCCACGCCGCGCCATCGTTGGTATCCGTCAGGCCCGCCCGATCGCACGGGGCGGGTCTATTCTTGATCGCGGCGCCGGCACCGGTTTTGTGATCCCCGCATGACCCAGCTGCTGCTCTTCAACGTCTTCAACGGGCTGATCATCGGCGCTTTCTATGCTCTGATGGCGCTGGGGTTGTCGCTTATCCTCAATCTCTCGGGTGTGATCAATTTCGCCCATGGCGGCTTCCTGGCGATCGGCGGCTACCTCGCCTACACGCTGATCCCCTATGTAGGATTCTGGGGAGCGCTATTGGTGTCGCCGTTCCTCGTCGCCTGCATCGGGCTCCTCGCCGAGCGCGTGCTGATCCGCAGGCTCTATGGTCGCGATCCGTTGTACGGCCTGCTCCTAACCTTCGGCTTGGCGTTCATGATTGAGGACGGGACGCGGCTCATCTGGGGCGCGCAGAGCCTGCCGTTCTCGATCCCGGCTTGGCTGTCGAGCCCGCTCAGCAGCGAGTACTTCTTCCTCACCGGCTATCGTGTGTTCATGATGCTGCTGGTTACGGCAGCGGTGATCGGCCTGTTCGTGATCCTGAACTACACCCGCCTCGGCATTCGCATTCGCGCCGGCACGCTCGATCTCGAGACCGTTTCGGTGCTGGGCGTCAACGTGCGGGTATTGCGCAGCCTGAATTTCGGCCTCGGCATTTATCTCGCCGGCCTCGCCGGCGTACTCGCCGCCGGCATGCTGGGACTGCAGCCGACGGTCGGCGACAATCTCATCATGCCCAGCTTCATCGCCATCATTGTCGGCGGCCTCGGCTCGCTCCCCGGTACGCTCATTGGCGGATTGCTGATCGGCGTCGCCTCGGGCGTCACCAGCGTATTCTTCCCCTCGGCGAGCGAGGCCGTGATTTACGTGATGATGGCCGCAGTGCTTATCGTCCGGCCGCGCGGCCTGCTCGGTGAGGAAGGACGCTTCTGATGTTGAAACTCAACAGAAGCGCCGACGCCTTGATTTGGGCGCTGCTGCTGACGGCACCCTTCTGGCTGACCCATGTCGGCGGCTATGTCGAACTCGGTAGCCGCGTGCTGATCTACGCGCTCGCCGCCATGGCGCTCAATTTCCTTTTGGGCCACACTGGCGTGCTGTCGTTTGGGCACGCCGCATATTTCGGCCTGGGCGCCTACGGCACCGCCTTGACCATCAAGCTACTCTACCCGAGCACGCCAGCGGGCATGCTTGTCGGGATCGTGGTGGGCACCGCCGCCGCGGCGCTCATTGGGCCGATGATTGCGCGGCTCAGGGGCGTTTATTTCGCCATGTGCACGATCGCTTTCGGTCAAGTGTTCTACTTTGTCGCCTTCCGATGGTTCTCACTTACCCACGGCGACGACGGTGTGAGCGCTTGGCACCGCGTGCCGATCAATCTGGGCTTTACCAGCCTCGACATTCTCGCGAACAACAAATCGTTCTATTACTTCGTGTTGATAGTGTTCGCGGCGTCGGTCGGCCTGATGGCGTTCCTTTTGCGCTCGCCCTTCGGCCGCACGCTGCTTGCGATCCGCGAGAACGAACGCCGCGCGCGCTTTTTAGGAATTCCCGTGGACAGGCACATCTGGATGTCCTGGGTGATCTCCTGCTTCTTCGTCAGCGTCGCGGGCACGCTTTACGCGCTACTCAACGACTTCGTCGATCCGCGCGCCTTGCGCTGGGATCAGTCCGGCAATTTCGTCATCATGGCCGTACTCGGCGGGATGCGCAGCTTTTGGGGGCCGCTGATCGGCGCGGCGATCTTCATCGTGCTGCAGGACTACATCTCGAGTGAAACGCAGAACTGGATGTCGTTTATCGGTCTGTTCTTCGTGATCGTCGTGCTGTTCTTCCCGCGCGGCGTCCTCGGCATTATCCGGCGGAAGACGATTTCATGAGCCTGCTGCAGGTCGAGAGCGTCTCAAGAAATTTCGGCAGTCTGGTTGCCGTCAACGCCGTGTCGATGACGGTGGACGCGGGCGAATTGCGCGCCATCATCGGGCCCAACGGCGCCGGCAAGACCACCTTCTTCAACCTGATCAGCGGCTTCCTGCGTCCAAGTTCCGGCCGCATTATTTTCGACGGCGAGGATATCACCGGTCTGTTGCCGGCGCGCCGGGTATGGCGCGGCATTGCTCGCACGTTCCAGGTCACCGAAGTGTTTCCCGAGGTTTCAGTGCGCGAGAATTTGCGCATTGCGGTGGAAGTCGCGTCCGGATTTCGCTTGCGACCGTGGCTGTCGCGCGGCGCCGACGCGACGGTCCGCGCCCGCATCGCCGAATTGCTCGATATGGCCGGCCTCGCTGTCAAGGCGGATCAACTGGTGGGCGAGCTCGCTCACGGCGATCAGCGCGCCACCGAAATCATGATGGCGCTCGCGCTTAAACCTCGTTTGCTGCTGCTCGACGAACCGACGGCCGGCATGGGCGATCAGGAGACCTACGCGATTACGCGCCTCATCCGGCGCCTGCACAAGGACGGCGAGCTCACAATCGTGCTGATCGAGCACGACATGCGCGTCGTCTTCCATCTTGCCGACCGCATCACGGTGCTCGATCAGGGTAGTTTCCTCGCCGAAGGCACGCCACCAGAGATCGCCGGCAACGAAGCCGTGCAGAGCGCCTACCTGGGGAAAGCAGCATGAGCGCCGCACTCATCGCCGAAGGGCTGCATACCTATTACGGCAAAAGCCACATCCTGCACGGCGTCAGCCTCGAGGCCGCCGAAGGCCAGGTGACGGCGCTCCTGGGCCGCAACGGCGCCGGCAAGACAACGACGCTGCGGAGCATCATGGGACTGACAGCGCCGCGCGAAGGCCGCGTCACCATCTTCGGCACCGAGACGACACGCTGGCCGCCGTTCCGGGTCGCCGCGCTTGGCGTCGGCTACGTTCCGGAAGGCCGCAAGATTTTTCCCAATCTCACTGTCCATGAAAATCTCCTGGTGCCGCTGGAACGACCGGGCCCGTGGACGCCGGACAGTGTCTACCGGCTGTTTCCACGGCTTGCCGAGCGTCGGCTCAACCGCGGCCGCCAGCTATCCGGCGGCGAGCAGGAAATGCTGTCGATCGCACGGGCGTTGCTTGTCAATCCCAAGCTCCTCATACTCGACGAGCCATCGCAAGGGCTTGCGCCGCTCATTACCCGCGAAGTGTTTCGGATCGTGGCGCAAATGCGCAGTGAAGGAATCTCCGTCCTGCTGGTCGAGCAAAATGTGCGCATCAGCCTCGAAATCGCCGACCACGCCTATGTGCTGGACGACGGCCATGTCGTCTATTCCGGTCCCGCCCGCGAGCTTGCCGACGACGAGGCGCGCGTCCAGTCGCTGGCCGGCGCCAGCGCGGAGGAATGGACGGTGCAGTGACATGGCCAGTTATTCGCCGAGATAGGCAGCCCTGACCTTTTCGTCCTTGGACAGTGCCGCCGCGGTATCGGCGCCGACGATATGGCCGTTGTCGAGCAGATAGCCGCGATCGGCGATCGCGAGGCTCTGCTTGGCGTTCTGTTCCACCAGGAAAATCCCGACGCCGGCTTCTTTGATCCGCGCCAGCGTACGAAACAATTCGGTGCACAAAAGCGGCGCGAGACCGAGCGAAGGCTCGTCAAGCAGAAGGATGGTCGGCGCCGACATCATCGCCCGTCCGATCGCTACCATCTGGCGTTCACCTCCGCTCATGGTGCGCACAATCTGCTTCGGGCGCTGCTTGAGTTTGGGAAACAGGCTGAGCACGCGCTCCAAATTCGCCGCCTCGAGCCGGCGCGCGCGCTGCGGGTGGGCGCCAAGGATAAGATTCTCCTGCACGGTCAGGTCGGCGAAGATGCCACGATCCTCGGGCACGAGCGCAATGCCGGTTTCGACGATTTCATACGGTTGACGATGCGTGATGTCGGCGCCGTCCATGAGCACCGTGCAACCCTCGGTCTTCCGCGTCTGTCCGGCAATGGCCCGCAAAAACGTGCTCTTGCCGGCGCCGTTGGCGCCCAGCATAACGACGACCTCGCCTTTGGAGACGGTGGCGGAGACGTTCTCCAGCGCGCGATGGCGGCCGTAGAATACCGATACATTGCGGGTCTCAAGCATTCTCGTCCCCGAGATAGGCCCGGATGACGCCATGATCCGCCAGCACCTCAGCGGGCGTGCCCTCGGCGATTTTGGCGCCAGAGTTCATCACGATGCAGCGGTCGCAGAGGCTGCGGATGGCGTGCATGACATGCTCAACGATGATGATGGTGCAGCCCTCGGCGCGCAATTGTTCGATCAGGGCAATGCCGATCCGAAGTTCGGTCGGATTGAGACCGGCAAGCCACTCGTCGAGCAGAAGAACCTTCGGATCGGACGCGAGCGCACGCGCAAGCTCAACGCGCTTCTGGTCGATATACGTCAGCGCCGATACCGGCATGTTGGCGGCGTTGGGCAAGCCGACCCGGCGCAACAACGCGTGAGCGTAATCGTCAAGCTCCTTGCCCCAGCGCCGGGCATGACCGAAGACGCCGCCCGCACTGACATTCTCGAGCACCGTCATCGCCTGCAGCATACGCACCAGCTGGAAGGTGCGGGCGACGCCTTTCTTGGCGACGCGGCTGGCGCCGGTACCGGCAATGGGGTCGCCGTAAAGCCTGATCTCGCCTGAGCTGGGCCTCAGCGCACCCGAGATCAAATTCATCATTGTCGTCTTGCCGGACCCGTTCGGACCGATCAGGCCGAGAACTTCCTTCTCGACAAGAGTGAAAGACATGCTCTCGACCGCGACCAGACCACCAAAGCGCTTGGTGACGGCGGCGGCGGTCAGGGCTTCGGCGGCCGCAGCGTCAGGCATCATTACTCTTCCGCCTTTGCAACAAGTTCCGGACCGAAGCGGTCGAAACATCGAACGTGTGTTGCAGCGCGCCGCGCGACGAGCCCCCGATCTTGCTGCGACGTTGCAGGGCGTCCTCGATGAGGCCGGTGATACCGTTTGGAATGACATATACGATCAGCAGAAAACACACGCCGAGCAGCAACGTGGTCTGGTCCGGAAACTCGATCGAGATCAGCTCCCACAACAGCGTAAAAGGAATGACGCCCAACACCGGCCCCCACAAACGGTGGGTGCCGCCAAGAAGCGCCATGATGACGACCTGGAACGACAGAAACGGATTGAACGCGACGACCGGCTCGACATAACCCCAGCGTGGCGCAACCAGAGCGCCGATAATCGAAGCGAAGGTGCTGGAAATAACAAACAGAACCACCTTGACCCGCGCGGTATTGATGCCGCAGTGCACCGCAACGAGCTCGTCGTTGCCGATGATGCGAAGCGCGAATCCGAGCCGTGAGCGGCCGATTCTCCAACCAACCAGATAGATAACTGCCGTCAGCAGCAAGAGTTGCCAGTAGTACATCGGTTCACTGCGGTCGATCGTAACGTAAAGGCCGCTCATGGTGCCGAATACGTGCTGGGCCCAGGTCATGAGCTGCCGAACGAGTTCGGCAAGGCCGAGCGAAAATATGACAAAGTAGACGCCGGATACGCGCAGCGTGGCCAAGCCCACGACGACCGCCAGCGCGGCGCCGGCAACACCCGAAGCAATGATCAGCACCGGATAAGGCACGAGATCGATGCCCGCGGCCGTCACGTACATACCGATGCCGAAGAATGCCGCCGTTGACAGAGCGATGTAGTTGGTCGGTCCGGAGAACAACAGCCAGGACGTGGCGAACGCCGTATACATCACGATGGAAATCGTCACCTGCAGGACATAGCCGCCGAAGACCAGAGGCACGCAGGCCGCAGCAACAAACATCACAACGCTGGCTAGCAGCGCGCGCCATTCGGTGGTCGTGATGCGAAGTCCGAAAGCGCCGACAGCCGGTGCTTTTTCGATGCTGCTCACGCCGTGCGCCTCCCGAACAGCCCTTCGGGCCGCACCAGCAATACAACCATGAACAGGACGTAGGCCGCCGCAAGCGTGAGACCCGGATCGATGAGCGATGCAACGGCGGTCTCGGCGAGGCCGAGGACGAACGCCGCAACAATCGTGCCGCGAATATCCCCCACTCCTCCGAGGATAACGATAATCAGCGCCTTCAGAGTGAAGACGACGCCATACGAAGCGTCGAAGGTCAGATACATGCTGAGCAAAACGCCGCCCGCCGCCGTCACCGCTCCGCCTAATGCAAAAGCGAGCGCGGACGCGCGCGTGACATTGATCGAAACCAACCCGGCCGCCGACGGATTGACCGAAACGGCCCGCAACGCCAACCCCGTTCGAGTCTTGTGCAACCAGAGATACAACGCAGCACAGAGTGCTGCGGAACCTAAAAAGGCTACGACGCGGTTGAGGCCGTAACGCTCACCGAAAATGAATATCGGTTCCGACAAGTAGGCGTAGTCGGTATATTGAGCACCGAACACCGCCACCATGATGCCGATGAAAATGAAGCTCAGGCCGAATGTCGCCAGAATGGCATCAACGTCGAGCTTGCCTTGGCTCTTGGCGCGACGAACCAGCGGCAAGATCAGCACGCGGTAGATTGCCCAGTTCAGTCCGAAAGCCAGCGGCACCACAAACAACAAGGACACGAGCGGGCTCACTTTCGTGCCCGCATAAAACCAGAACGCGCCGAACGCGCCTGCGATCAGCATCTCGCCGTTGGCAAGATTCATGATGCGGGCGACGCCGTACTGCAATTGCAGGCCCATCGCCATCAAGGCATAGGTGCCGCCGAGCAGCAGGCCGATGATGACGATGTCCATATCGAACTGGTTTGCCGATTACGGATGCCTAGAGCGTACGCTCTCTCTCCTCCGCAGGATCGCGAGCGGAGAACGACGGAGGGAGTAAGCTTCAGTCAACTCCTCATCGTCTTCGTCCCCGGCTTTACAGAACCGGGGACGATTGCCTTACGTGGGAGTCTTAGAGCTCGACGACACGCGGTCGTGAACTCAGGCTTTCTTATCCCCAGCTGGTCTTCAGCTTGACCTGCGAATAGGTCGAGAAGCCCTCGCCATTGACGGCGGCGAAGAATCCACCCTGCCACTGGCCGACCGTATAGACTTTATCGAGGATTTGGCCGGGCAACTCGACTTCGCCGATGAGGGTCTTGAACTTGCGGTTCCGGAAATGGGCCGCAATGGCTTGCCGGTCAGTTGTACCGACGGCTTCGATCGACTGCGTCAGCATCTGAAGCATCGAGTAGTAGAACGGGCTGCCCCAATAGTCCGCATCCACCTTGGTAACTTCTTTGTGCCGCTTGTAGAAATCGCGGATCTCCGGCGAGTTGACAACGCCGCCGGCACCGAGAATATTTTCAGCAGCGGGACCGTTCTTTTGCGAGAAGCCCTGGAAGGCGCAGCCGACAGCGCAGTAATAGGCTTTGACGTTGAGGGCCTCGATCTTCGATGCATCCGCAAGACCAAACGTGTCAGGCGGATAGGACCAGGCGACGAAGGCGTCCGGATTAGCAGCTTTGGCGGCCTTGACTACCGGCGTGTAATCCTGAGTGCCGAGCGGATAGGACTTGTCGTAGACAATCTCGAACCCGTTTTTCTTGAAGAGCGGACGTCCGGCGTTGGCAAGTTCGATGCCGAAATCGTCACCAACGTTGACGACCGAAACCTTGTTGCCGATCTGGCCGCTGTCTTTCAGTTTCTTGAGTACGCCGATCGCGCCGTCGGCGTAGGCGGTCGTTGAAGACTGGAACATGAAGAAGCCGGGAAACTGTTTGACGAGCTTCGGTCCCTGATCGGTCACGCAAGCCTGCGTGAGTTGCGGATAGCCGTGTTTCGAAAACGTCGGCGCCCCAGCAAGATTGAAGCCGGTGGCGTACAATCCCCCAATCCAATCGCATTTGTCTACTGTCGCGGCACGCTCGACGGCCTTGATGGCCTCTGGCGGTTGCGTGCGGTCGTCGTATTCCACCAACTCGATCTTACGCTGGCCATCCTTCAGCTTCAGACCGCCGCGCTCGTTGATTTCATGTGCCCAAAGTCTGTAGGGCGGGAAATGAGTGACCGCTGCGCCCGGTGCGAGCGGTCCGGTCTTGGCGCCGATCACGCCGACTTTGTAGACGCCGGCATCCGCACTCGCGACCCGCACGAATGGTGCGGTGACCGCGGCCGCGGCCGCGGCCGAATATTTCAGAAATTCGCGTCTTCGCATGAATACCTCCCTGAAGGTCTTGTTGGCAGGGGTTTATACCCCCGTCGTTCTGACACGCTCGCATGATAGCGAGATAAAATTCGATTGCATAGTGCTTCGCGAGCGCGACATGTTGTTTATTAAAGGCTGCGGGCACAGTTATTAACGAGCGATCGCTTATCGAACGTTTGCAGCCAGTATTTGCCGCGATCGGCTCACTGAAATAGTTGTTTTTACTGCTCGAGGGCGACCAAGCTGATTACATTTTGGGCGATTGCCCATTTCGTCGCAAAAACATAAGCAACAAACAAACACCGCTGCCCGGCCGAAGTGATCGCTCGTTGCCGAGCACGGATGCCGAGCTAATGACGTCGGCGACCTAAAATTTCGCGATGGCGTTTGCTTCGCGAGCTCATGGTAAACGCGAACGCTGATCTGCCGCAGCGCCGGGTTTCGGACAAACCGTCAGCGCAGCTGATCGGGCGACGTTCGCTGCCGGGTTTGCTGCGGATTAGCCCGTGCCGCCAGGATCGAGGTCGTATTTCTTGCACATCTTGCGAACGATCTCGACGTCCTTGCCGCCGGCAATAAGACCGACCACGGCCGAGGAGACTTTACCACCGCTGACTTGGGCTTCGACGATGTACGCCTGCCAGCCGTTGTATGCGGGGTAAGGACTCTTGGCATTGACCATCCCGCAGTAATTGACCTGCCCCTCGTCAGATGCCGGAATTGTCGGCCAACGATATTGCGCCGAACCCGGATCCTTGATCGAAAGCGCGACTGCATCGCTGATGATCTTCTTTTCCGGCAGCGTGAGATCACGGTGGGGCTGACCACCCAAGGACACGGCGCCACTCAGTCCGAGCAGGCCCTCCGCGCTCGACCGCGAAGACGACGAAGACGACGACGAAGAATTCGATGACGAACTGAAAGGAACGTTCATCGAGCCGGTGCACCCGGCAAGCGCGAGACCCGTGGCGAACACCACGACCATCGCAGACCGCATGGAGGGCAAGCCGCCACGGCTCAGACCTTGCCGCAGTGCAGCTGAACCAAACCGGATTGAGAGCGGGCGTTGCCGCAACCAATGATTCGCGATCTTCATTGGACTTCCGTGGATTCCGTTCATGATGGGTCAGCCACTCGCCTCAATACTGAATTCTCGGCGTCGTAGGCCGTGGTGGAGGGTGAGGCAAAACGTAAAACAGCGTGGCAATTTACGGAGACTTTGGCACCTGAGCCGCCACCCTCATAATCCAATCACGCTGCTGACGTCCAATCATACTCGCGACGGTGCCGGCAGAACAATTGGGACATGCCAGCGGTGATTCGCCGCTGGCGCCGCTGCTGTCTTGAATGGGGGCAGAGGAGGGCAACTGTTCACAACAAGCGCCGACGATTTTCGCCGGTGCGGCATATTTGCAACGCTCCGACGGATATGCCTGGTTTCTGCGGCATACCGGCAGTTCAAACTCCGTACTTTTTGAGATGGTTGTGCGTTTGGGCGGGCATTGTGGCTTTTCTGCACTAGAGGCTCAGCGTCGGTCGCCTGTATGGCTACAACGCCATCGAGGCCTCCAAGGGAGTGGGATTTATGAAGAAGTTGGCCCTAGCACTTGCGGCGGTGCTTTCTCTCCTCAGCATTGCCGGCTGTGCCACTCCGCCTCCGCCACCAATGATCCACAAGGGTTAGGTTGGGAAGTTGTAGGGGAAGGACCGGTTTCGCGCCTGGTCCTTAGTTGGGGAAAGGGCCGGCCTCGTGCCGGCTCCTTTTCATTTTAAAGCTACCAATTTGGCTGGCACTTACGGGTCCGGCACTTACATCTCTTCGTACATTGGCGACGCCCAGGCGCCGCACTGGTTCGCTGGCGCGATGAAAAGCGGGAGGTTCAATGCCTCGCGTCGTTGGGATTGACCATCTCGTCCTAAGTGTCGGCGATTTCGCGCGCTCGAAGGAATTCTATGACAAGCTGCTTGGCTTTCTCGGCTTCAAGCGCAAATACGACTACGAGGACATGGTTGGCTGGAGCAACGGCAAAACCCTATTCTGGATCGCCGCCGCCGACGTGCAGGGCCGTAAGCGAAAGTACCGCAAGGGCGACATCGGCTTCCATCACTACGCCTTTGAACTAGCAAGCCGCGACGACGTCGACCGGCTGGGCGCCTTCCTCGAAAACCACCGCATGACCGTGCTCGACCCGCCCGGCGAATATTACGATCGCAACTATTATGCGGTCTATTTCGCGGACCCGGACGGCATGAAGCTCGAAGGCATGATCTGGGCACCTCCCAAAAAACCAAGGAGAGCCACGCGCCGGGCCGCACCGAAAAAGAAGCTGCGCACACGGAAATCGTGATCGGCGCGCATTCAGGAGGTGACGGCGCTTAGACCGACTCGCTGATCACAGCTTCCGCCGGAAGATGCGCAATCACGGCGTTGCGACCGCAACGCTTTGCGGCATACAGTGCACGGTCCGCGGCTTCCACCAATTCGGCAACCGACTGACCCGGCTTCGGCACAATGGATTCGACGCCGATGCTGATCGTGACCAGCCCGCAAGTCGCTTCGGCGTGGGGAATGAGGAGATCCTCGATCGCCCTGCGCGCCTCTTCAGCGAGAGCGGCCGCGCGCTCGAGTTCTAGTCCCGGCAGTAGCAACGCAAATTCCTCGCCGCCATAGCGGGCAACGACGACCGCTTCCTCAAGCGAGACCAACGAAAGGGTCTCGCCCACCGCGCGCAGGCAAGCGTCACCTTGCACATGGCCATAACGGTCGTTGAACAGTTTGAAATAATCGATGTCGATCATCATCAGCGCGAGCGGCTTGCCGCTTTCGGCCGCACGCTGCCATTCAACGCCCAGCTCGCGGTCAAAGCCCCGCCGGTTGGCCAGACCGCTAAGACCATCAAGGCTCGCCAGCTCCTCAAGGTGCTGGTTGGCGATTTGCAATTCCTCTTCGCGCGCCGCGAGTTTGCGGGCCATGTCGTTGAGGGCAGCCGCGAGCGGCTCGAATTCGGAGATCCATGGCTTTTCCGTTGCACGCACACGTAGATCACCGCGGCCGAACCGCGCGGCCGTTCGCACCAGCAACCTGATCGGCCGCAGAATGAGACGTTCACCGCCGAACCACGCCGTCAGCAGGACGAGCATGCCAAACACCGTCAGCTGCGCGTAGGCGATGCTGATCTCGCGATCAATGCCGCTGTGGACGACCCGCTCGTCAAGCCCGACGGCAAGCCGCGCCCGCGTCCAGGGCACCCGCACATAAGCGAAAATGCGCCGGATGCCGTCGAAGCCCGCAGCCGTCAACGTGCCTTCGTCATTGGCCAAAATGTCGTGCGCGAGCGTATGGCCGGTGAAGTTCTTGCCGATCAGCGGCTCCTCATCGGCCGATGCGGCAATGAGCGTGCCATTGCCGTCGACCAATGCCACCGAGGTCCCGCTACGCTGCGCGGCAGTTGTCGCGAGATCGTCGATCCATTGCAGATTGATCGATCCAAGGATCACGCCGCTGACCGAGCCATCATCCTTCACGATCGGATAGGTTGCGATCAGCGCGGGCACCTGGCTAACCCGGGTGACCAGATAATCGCTGAGCGAAAAATCGCGAGAATGAAGCGCATTCTGAAAATAGGCACGGTCCGAAACGTTCAGTCCGACATTACGCGGATCGGTCGCACATTTTATTCGGCCGTTGGTGCCGGCGACATTTACGCCGTGGAGCCAGGGGATATTGCCCGTCAGTTCGGCGAGGGTCCGGTTGCAGTCGGCCGGATCGAGCGGCATTTTCGCGTAAATGCGCGCGACGACCTGGAGCAGCGCCCGCATCGAATAGACGACTTCGCGCTGTGCCTCGGCGCCACTGCGCGCCAGATCGGCCATTCTGGCGAGAGTGAGTTCGACGCGTTCAGTGCGGGTTCGTTCGAGACCGCGCATGCGCTCGAGCATGAGCGGGGCAATTGCCAGAAGAGCAACAACGATCAGGCGGGCGCGGATGCTGAGGAACGGCTTGCTGCGCCAGGACGTGTTACGCCAACTTCGCCGAGTGTCGCTGAACCAGGACGGCTTGAGCCAAACCTTGTCGAACCAAGCCTTGTTGGGCCAAGCCAGGTTGAACCAGCACGCCTGGAGACGCTTTGTTTGGACGTCCGGCATGTGCATTCCCCGCCCCGGGTTTCACAATCTACTAGAACCGCGTAAAGACCACCTTCGCGATGTCGTTAGAGTTTGAATCGTGCGGCTATTGATGAAATGGAAACCATAGGCCGAGAGGTCGGGCTGGCGGCGGTGCGCGCTGACATTGCGCGCGCCTGCAGCGACGCTGGCCGCGACCCGCAAAACGTGACGCTGGTGGCCGTGTCCAAAACGTTCGGCGCCGACGCGATCGAGCCGGTTATCGCCGAAGGCCAGCGGGTATTCGGTGAAAACAGGGTGCAGGAGGCCAAGTCAAAATGGCCGCCGCTGATCGCGCGCCATCTGGGTCTTGAGCTTCATCTCGTCGGCTCGCTGCAATCCAATAAGGCAAGCGAAGCGGTCGCGCTCTTCGACGCGATCCACTCGCTCGACCGAGCAAGCCTCGCTGAAGCATTGGCCAAGGAGATCAGCAAACAAGAGCGGCGGCCACTGCTCTTCGTCGAGATCAACACCGGCGCCGAGCGACAAAAGGCCGGCGTCGAGCCGCAACACGCCGATGCCTTTCTGGCGTCCTGCCGCGACAATTACGGCCTGATGATTTCCGGGCTGATGTGCATCCCGCCGGTCAACGAGGCCCCTGCCCCCCACTTTGCGCTGACGGCTCAGATTGGCCGCCGCAACGGGCTTGCCCTTCTCTCCATGGGCATGAGCGCCGACTTTCAGACGGCGATCGCGTTCGGTGCAACGCACGTGCGCGTCGGCACAGCGATCTTTGGCGGCAGACCCCACTTGGCTAGTTATGAATTGTGATTCGCGTCTTCGAACTAATGCGGCCGACAAGCTTCTGTAGGTCGGGCAACCGGAGCGCGATACAGCTTGCTGTCGGCGCGAATCCGGCCCGCGCGACATGAATGAATACCGCGCTGCCGCGCCCTGCGATACGGGGCTTTGAGTTGTGATCGATCTCAATGAAGAGGTCGTAGAGACCGTCGTCCCGCCAAAGACGATCGCCTGGTTCACTGGCCGAGCGCTCAAAGGGCTGATTGTAGCGCCGATCGGACGGATCTTCGCACCAAGCGTCGGCAGGACCGATCCGGCGCAGCGGCAACGATGTCAGCGGGCGCGGAATCCGGTCACCCCGCCACCAAACCCGCACCGGGAAAAACCGACCGCTGGGGGTGCCGCCGTCGCCCTCACGCTTGTTGGCCTTGATGCCACCGCGCCCCAGCGCCAACGGCACAACCCTTAGACCGGCACGCATAAAGCCCTGCGAGCGCCGGCCCGGCCGCGTGTTAACTTGGAGTCCGCTGAGGGAAGTCCGCCGCATGCAGTGTTGGCCTCGCCGGTAGGAAATTTCCCAACTCGCGCTTGCTCTTGTATCTTTGGATGTTCTACTTCGCGCCGAGCGGCGTAACAAAATCGCGGCCAGGCGATTTGGGCCCATTGCGAGCAATTGGGACCAAGTTTGACGGGCATTTTATTGACCGGCGGACAAGCGACCGCGGGGACCGGGGCTAATGCCGAACACACGTAAGATTCTTATTGTCGACGACGATGCCGAACTGCGCGACGCGCTGACGGAGCAATTGTCTCTTCACGAGGAGTTTGAAGCCGTTGCGGTGGAGAGCGGCAGCAAGGGCGTACAGACCGCGAAGACCGGGCAGATCGATCTGGTGATCATGGACGTCGGGCTGCCGGACATCGACGGCCGGGAGGCCGTGCGCATTCTGCGCAAGAACGGCTTCAAGGCGCCGATCATCATGCTCACCGGACACGACACCGATTCCGATACCATCCTCGGGCTGGAATCGGGCGCCAACGACTACATCACCAAGCCGTTCCGTTTCGCCGTCCTGCTCGCCCGAATCCGGGCGCAACTGCGCCAGCATGAGGCGAGCGAAGACGCCATTTTCACGATCGGGCCATACACATTCCGGCCCAGCTCGAAACTTCTGCTCAACCCCAAAGGTAACAAGGTTCGCCTGACCGAGAAAGAAACGGCGATCCTGCGCTACCTCTACCGCGCCAGCCAGCGGCCGGTATCGCGGGAGACGCTTCTGCAAGAAGTCTGGGGTTACAATTCCGGCGTGACCACGCACACGCTCGAAACCCACATCTACCGCTTACGGCAGAAGATCGAGAAGGATGCCGCAGCGCCTGCAATCCTGGTTACTGAGGCGGGCGGGTACAAGCTTGTGCCGTAACTTGCGGCCATCATGACGATCGAGGACGACATCGCGTTCCTTGAGCGGATACCAATTCTGCGCACGCTCGGCGCAGCGGCGCTGCGCATCCTGGCCATCGGCGCCGAGAGCTATCGGGTTGAGCCGGGCGAAGTGCTGTTCGCAGCGGGAGACAACGCGGAAGGCGCTTACGTCGTGCAGCGAGGCTCGTTCAGCCTTCGCCCGGAACGAAGCGGCGAAGCCGAGGTGCTCGCCGGGCCGGGCACTTTGCTTGGCGAATCCGCGTTGTTGGCGGAAACGCGGCGCCCCGCCACTGCCACGGCGCGCGAGGATTCAGTGGTGCTGCGCATTTCTCGCGCGATGTTTCTAAAAATGCTCGACGGCTATCCTGACGCGGCGCAACGGCTGCGCGACGTCATCGCAGCGCGCGCTGATCAATGGGGCCGCGAGATCGAAAACGTTCGCGCCGCGCTCGCTCCCGGCACCAAGCCCCGTTAGTCCAAGCCCCGACTCCGCTAGTCTAGACGATCCGCGTCTTGTGTCCTTGCCAATAGTGGTCGCGTAACAGGCGCTTGTAGAGTTTCCCGGTCGGCAGCCGCGGCAGCTCGGCTTCGAAATCAATCGAGCGCGGACACTTCTGCCGCGCCAGATGTTCGCCGCAGAACGCCAGCAGCTCCGCTTCCGTGTCCGGACCGGGCACGATGCCCGGCATGAGCTGAATTGCGGCCTTCACCTCTTCGCCGAGATCTACGTTCGGAACGCCGAATACCGCGGCGTCGGCGACCTTCGGATGGGTGATGAGCAGGTTCTCGCATTCCTGCGGATAGATGTTCACGCCACCGGAGATGATCATGAAAGTCGCGCGGTCGGTGAGATAAAGATAACCCTCTTCGTCGACATAGCCGACGTCGCCGACGGTGCTCATGGTGCCATCGCTGGAGCGCGCCCGCGCTGTCGTCACCGGATCGTTGAAGTATTCGAACGGCGTGGCGGTCTTGAACCACAGCGTGCCCGCGGTTCCGGCCGGACAAGGCTTCATATTCTCGTCGAGGACATGCAATTCGCCCAGCAGCACCTTGCCGACGGTGCCACGATGCGCCAGCCATTCGGCGCTGTCAGAGGCGGTGAAGCCCAACCCTTCCGTCATGCCGTAATATTCCAGAATGATCGGCCCCCACCATGCGATCATTTGCTCCTTCACTTGCACCGGACATGGGGCGGCGGCATGGACCGCGGTTTCGAGCGAGGACAGATCGTAACGTTGCCGCACGGCTTCCGGCAGCTTGAGCATGCGCGAGAACATGGTCGGCACGAGCTGGCTGTGCGTGACCTTGTAACGTTGCACGAGCTGCAAATACGCCTCGGGGTCGAACGTCTCCATGATGATGGCTGTGCCGCCACGGTCGATGGTGAGGCTCACAGCCGCCTGCGGCGCCGAGTGATAGAGCGGAGCCGGCGAGAGATAGATCATGCCTTCGCGATAGCGCCAGAGCTTATCCAGGAAAGCGTAGAGCGGGAGTTGCTGCGAGGGCGGCTGGACCGGCAGCGGCCTTAAAATTCCTTTAGGCCGTCCGGTGGTGCCGGACGAATAAAGCATCGCGGTTCCGAGTGCCTCGTCGGCAACCGGCGTCGCGGGATACGCCGCTGTCGCTGCTTCCAGATTTTGCACTCGCTCGCCATCGCCCGCTCCGTCGGCGATCAGGCAAAGCTCGATCTTTGGACAGCTTTTAAGCGCAGCCGCCGCCACGCTGCGCTTTGCCTCGGACGTAATCAGGATTTGAGATTCGCTGTTGTTGAGGATGTAAGCCAGTTCTTCCGGCGTGAGAAACGAATTCGCGCAGGTATAATAGATACCGGTCCGCGCACCGGCGCTGCAGCACTCCACATAGTGCGCGTTGTTTTCCATAAAGATCGCATAGTGATCGAGACGATTGAGCCCGCGCGCGCGAAGAAGGTGCGCCAGGCGGTTGCTGCGCGCGTCCAGCTCGCCATAGGTCAAGACCTCGCCGGTCTGCGCCATGATCACGGCCGGATGGTCCGGCTGCCTGGCGGCATGCTTCCCCGGATACACCGCGTTCCTCCCCGTTTCCCCCTGTAGCGCCAGCGTCTTATCGCGCGGCGCCGACGCTCTATCTTATAGCTCCAGCGTAGCCGTCACTGGAACATGATCCGAGGGACGCCTGGCGCTGCGGTATTCCTTGGCAACCGCTATCTTAGCGACGCGATCGGCCAACATGGAAGACACCCAGATGTGGTCGAGACGACGGCCCCGATCCGATTTGGTCCAATTGGGCGAGCGATAGCTCCACCAGGTGTAGAGTTTGGTCGGCTCCGGTACGTGCGTTCGCACCACGTCCACCCAGCCGCCGGCTTTCTGCACGCCGAGGAGCTTTCCACACTCGATCGGCGTGTGCGAAACGACGGACAGAAGCTGCTTGTGGCTCCAGACGTCGCATTCAAGCGGCGCCACATTGAGATCGCCAACGATGATCGCGCGCCCGGACGGAGCGGGCTGCAGCGTTTCGCATTCCCGCATCTCATCGAGAAAGGCGAGCTTGTGGGCGAATTTAACGTTCACGGAAGGGTCGGGCACATCGCCGCCCGCCGGCACGTAGAAATTATGCAGCGTGATCGGGTCCTTCAGGCCGGCGCGCTCTCCGAGCGTAATCGCAACGTGCCGGCAGTCACTTTTCCCGCAATAGGCTTTGATTGCAGTCGACTCAAACGGTAGCCGCGAGACCACCACGACACCGTGGTAGCCCTTCTGGCCGTTCAGCGCGAAATGTTCGTAGCCGAGCCGCTTGAATTGTTTGCGCGGAAAGCGGTCGTCGGGACACTTGGTCTCTTGCAGACACAAAATGTCGGGCTGTGCCGCTTTGATGAATCTGGCGACGAGCCCGATACGCAGCCGCACAGAATTGATGTTCCAGGTCGTAACGGTGATTTTCATGTGGAGCGGTTGGAGCGGACGCCAACTATATGCGAAGCCGCCCGCATTGACACAAGCCACATATGACCAACGCGCCGTGGCGCCGGGATTGCAGAACGTTCCGCGTCTGCCGCGATACCAGATCACACCATCAGTTGATCGAGACGTTCGGCCAGTTGTTTTGCGTCGATTGTGTCGGGGAAATGGGTGACGTACTTTCCGTCCGGCCCGACCAGATAGGTCAACGCACTGTGTGGCATGGCGTAGCCGCCGGGGTCCTGCGGATCGACCGCTCTTTCGGCAAATACCCGGAACGTCCGCTTCGCAGCATCAGTTTGTTCGCGCGTGCCGGTAAGCCCAATGAACCGGGAAAACTGTCGCTCGAGAAAAGCCTTCATTACCGCGGGCGAATCGCGCTCCGGATCAACCGTGACATAGAGCGGCTGGATGCGGCTCGCGCGCACACCAAGCGCCACAACCGCCTCCGATAAGCGGGCGAGTGCCCGCGGACATACGGCGCGGCAATGCGTGAAACCGAAGAACAGCAGCAGATAACGGTGCCGGTAATCCGTTTCCGTGACTGGCCGGCCGAAATGATCGATCAGGGAGAATGAGATCGCCGCCGGCGGTCCGGTGAGGACGGGCGCGTCCGTCACGTTAGTGCCACGACAGTTGGAGCGCGACGCTTGGCGCCTGCGGGCATTCGATCAACAGCGTGTCGCCTTCGCGCCGCAAAGCCGAAGGGCCGGTCCGCGTCGGCTCAGTACTCGTTCCTATCGCGACCACAGTATCGTCAAGGCGTAAAGTCCAACTACCGCGGTCCCAAACATTGGCGATCGCGATGGTTGCCTTGCCTGTATCGGGTCGCAGGAAGTTCAGAAACAGAGTGTCGGCGCCGGGATCGAAGAACGCGCCCCGGACGTCGAGATCGTCGGGCATATCCACGAGCGCCGGTTCGGCAAAGTGAGCGGCGTTCCAAGGGTCGTTATAAAGCTTGCGCAGACCGTCTGGAACGTTAAGCCGAGCATAAGCCAGGAGTGCGTTACCGGTATGCGGGTCCATGGCCGCGAGCTTGCCATCCTGATCGAGCCACCCGTCGCGGCGGCGATAGAAATAGGCGCCATCTTGGCGTGCGGCATTGAGGAAGCGATCAGCGTAGGCCAGCAGGCGGGCAAGCGTTTCCGCATCGCCGACTTCCGAAGCACACACCGCGGCCCACCCGAAGTCACGCGCGGACGAAAGTTCCTTGCCGAAGCCGACCGGAGGAATCGCGGGTTTGATCCAGAGCGTGCCATCTGGGCCGGGCTCCGACCAGCGTTCGATTTGCCGCAGACAGTTCGCGTTCACAAACTCCGGGTTCCACGCGTGCATGAGCGAGGCAACCCAGAAATCGGCCCAAGGCACCGGTTCGCGCACGACTAGCGCATGCTCGCGCTCCTGCACGACGATGTTGTAATGGCCCTCACTGTCGAGAACGCCGAAGTCCGACCAGGCGCGGAGATATCCGTCGGTCACTTCCTTCGCTGTGTCTCCGCCATACACCATGTCGTGAAAGCGAAAACCCAGGATCGGAACCTGATTGCAAATCTGAAACACGCAGTTCGGTTCGCACGCGATGCCGAGATAGCCTTTCTGTACCATCGTCCAATAGATATGCTCATTCAGCGTACGCTCGTTGTAGGAAAAGCGTTGCCCGCCGGCGCCCCAGAATAACGGTCGCAGCGCAAATGTTAGCGCGCCGTCGGCGGCATATCTCGCATCGTTGAAAAGGTAGTGATAGAGCAGCGCCATCGACTGGACATAGGCGCTGAACATGATGTTGTCGGTATCGACGGGATTCCATTGTGCCGGCAATTCGCCGAGCGCTTTATTCAAGGGTCCATTGCCGGTCGAGACGTAGTGCCAGTAAGTCCATACGTCCGGCGACAGCATTTTGGTGAGGAGTTGATCGAAGGGCTTACGAAAGAATGCGGGGGCCGCCGGAAGCCTGTGAACGTGGGCGAGGGCCAGCGCGAAGGACATGTACGCAAGCTGGAATTGCAGGGCGCCGAAATCCTCTTGCAATGACGATCGGCCCATCATTCCCGACCAGTCGTCAGGAAGCTGCGCCGCCAGATTGTGGATGCGGCGCAAGTGGCCGGCCTGAAGGTCGTCGAGCAACGGCAAGGGCGAAGCCGCATTGGGTCGCGTCTTGATCGCGGCTGATTGCGGCATCGCTCCCTCCCACGGGCCGGAATAAGCCCCGGTTGATTCTCCATGACCGGGGAACCCTTGATGATAAGGGTATAAAGTAGACGATAATTGTCAATATGGACTCTTCTAGTCTATTTTATCGAAACGGGCCATATGGACACCACCAAACGAACGGCAAGCCGTCGAGCGGAGATCGGGCAACATCGGCGGCAGCGTATGCGCGGCCGGTTGATCACCGCTGCGGCCCGCGTCATCGCCGACCGCGGGAGCGACAACGCCACGATCGATGATTTCATCCGCGCCGCCGGCGTCGCCCGCGGCACTTTTTACAATCACTTCCGAACGCGCGAGGCCATGCTGGCCGCACTATGGACCAGCCGCGGACACGATCCGTTTCTCGAAATCCAAAAGAGCTGCAGCGACGTGGCCGATCCGGCGGAGCGGCTGGCGACCATGACGCGTCTTGTGCTGCAACGCGCGACAGAAGATCCGACCTGGGGCTGGCTGATCGTAGCGTTGTCGGCAGATGAGAGAACCGTCAATGACGATCTGCGCGCCTATCCCAAGCCCGATTTGGATGTCGGCAAAAAAGCCGGACGATTCCGCTTCGACCACGTGGCAAACGCGGCCGATCTCGTGGTCGGGGCCGTCCGTTCAGGCCTGAAGGCACAGCTGTCGGAAACGCGCGATTCCGACTATCCGCAATCGCTCTGTCGAATGCTCCTTTTGGCGCTTGGCATCAACCGCATCGAGGCGCACAGGCTAAGCACATTGCCGCTGCCGCATCTTCAAGATCGCACGAGTAAGCAGCAATCGACGCGGCGCGGCGCCAAATAACGCCACCCAAATATCTCGTCTGTCACTGGTACGTGATCTGATCGCTGGCGCTTGCTGTTGCCTTGGCGATACCGCATGGTTTCTAGCCAACTGATCGCTGTTGCGGGGAGAGCAAGGTGCCGGGCACGTCGCAACGGCCGCAGGTGGTGATCGTCGGCGCCGGCTTTGCCGGGCTCGAAGCGAGTAGAGCCCTGGCCAAGACCGAAGTCGATGTTACCCTCGTCGACGCCTACAACCACCATTGCTTTCAGCCGTTGCTCTATCAGGTCGCGACCGCGGCGCTGTCTCCGGCGGACGTTGCGTGGCCGATCCGGGCGATCCTGCGCGCGCAGCAGAACGTCCGCGTGATCATGGCGCGGGTGACGGCTGTCGATGTGCAAGCACACACCGTGCACACTAGCGAGATCGACCTTCCTTACGATTATCTAGTGCTCGCCACCGGGTCGACCCATTCCTATTTCGGCAATGACGCCTGGGCGCCGTTCGCGCCGGGGCTTAAGCACATTGAGGATGCGACCGAAATTCGGCGGCGCTTCCTGCTCGCCTTCGAGCGGGCGGAAGTGGTGGAGGATGAGCTCGCGCGGGCGCGGCTGCTGACCTTCGTCATCGTCGGCGGCGGCGCGACCGGGGTTGAGATGGCCGGAGCCATCGCCGAGGTCGCGCGCCGGACTTTGCAACACGACTTCCGGCGCATTGACCCGCGCAAGTCGCGCATCATTTTGATCGAAGCCGGTCCGCGCCTGTTGCCGGCATTTCCCGAGGCGCTGTCGGATTATGCGCGGCGCTCCCTGCAAAACATGGGCGTCGAGGTCGAGCTCAATCGCAAGGTCGTCGGTTGCGACGCGGAGGGCGTCTCTTTGGACGGCGGTCGCATCGAGGCCGCGACCGTAATCTGGGCTGCGGGGGTGGTCGCCTCGCCTGCGGCCATGTGGATCGGCGCCGAGCATGACCGCGCCGGGCGCATCAAAGTCAATCCCGGCCTGACCGTTCCGGGGCATCCCGAAATTTTCGCCGTCGGCGACACAGCAACGATTGCCGATAAGGACGGCCGGACGGTTCCCGGTATCGCGCCGGCCGCGAAACAGATGGGCCACTATGTCGGCAAAGTCATCGCTGCGCGTGTGCAACACCGGCAGGCGCCGCCGCCGTTTACGTACCGTCATCTCGGCGAACTCGCCGCGATCGGCCGCAAGTCCGCCGTGGTGAAGCTCGGGGTTTTTCAGCTCACCGGGTTTCCAGGCTGGCTGTTCTGGAGCGCCATTCACATCTATTTTTTGATCGGATTACGCAATCGCTTCGTAGTCGCGCTCAACTGGCTATGGAGCTACCTCACCTTCCAGCGCGGCGCCCGATTGATCGGCACCGCGCCGCGATGAGGCTGCAAACCTCGCCAAACCTTATTTGCAAGTGTTGCGCCTGGCGCAAGACCGCGCATTGACGCTCCTTGAGCCCCTCATAGAGTTTCCGCGGTCATCAGCAACCGGGGGACCGCGAGACGGTCCAGAGGGGTCCTGTCGTGAAATTTGGGATGTTTTACCCCGTCGCGGTCGCGTCCGAAGCCGACCTTGGAAAAGGTCTGTGGGGGCTGGATCGCACGCGTTACATGACCGCCATCGACGAGCTGCGCGAACAAGCCATCGCCGCCGACGAGACCGGCTGGACGTCGATGATGTTCGCGGAGCATCACTTCGAGATCGAAGGCTATCACGTCACACCCAACCCTCTGATGTTGAACGTCTATCTTGCGCAGCACACCAAGCGGCTGCGGCAAGGACAGATGGGACTGGTGCTGCCGAACTGGAATCCGCTGCGGCTCGCCGAGGACATCGCGATGGCGGATCATCTCACCGGCGGACGCCTCGATGTTGGGCTCAGCCGCGGTTACCAGCCGCGTTCGGTCGGCGTGATGGGCCAACATTACCGCGCCAACGCCGCCGGCACCGGGCGTGAGGAAGTCGAAGCCGTCAACAGAAAGATCGTCGAGGAGTGGTTCGAGGTCATGCGCCGCTCCTGGACGGAAGATCTCTGGAACTATGAAGGCGAGTTTATTTCAGTGCCGCCGCGCGGTCTGGAATGGAAGCATCCAATTTCGGTGCGGCTCAACGCCGGCGTCGAGGACGGTATCTTGACCCGGGTGGCAACCGTCCCAAAACCTAAGCAGCTGCCTTACCCGCCGCTGTTCACGACGCTCAGCCAAAGTCCTGAGACGATCAATTGGTCGGCTCGCATCGGCGCCTCGGTGGTCACGCTTGCGGCCGACCACGATATCCTGCGCTGGGTATTCCAGACTTACGTCGATGAAGCTGCCAAGCATGGCCGCAAGCTTCGCTCCGGCGAATATTCCACCAAGGGCGGCATGGTTCTCTGCCGCAACCTGGCTGTTGGGCGCACGCACGAGGAAGCGATGGAGACCGCGCGGCAGGGCTCGGCTTTCTGGACCCACTGGCTCGGTGAGTTCGGCTTCTTCGAAGCGTTGCGGATGAAGGGCCAGGAAGGACCGGTGCCGAAGACCTTCGAGCAAATGCTCAAGAGCGGCATGCAGATCGTCGGCACGCCCGACGAGGTCGGCGAGGAAATCCAGCGCCTGAAGGACACTCTCAACGTCGACTACATCATCTTCATTATGTATGCTGGCATGACCGAGCATAAGCGCATGCTGGAGAGCATTCGTCTGTTTGGCGAAAAGGTCATACCCAAGTTCGCGGACGCGGCGCCGGCCAGCGGGTGAGTACCGATGATTGAAGATCGAGTGACCGGAGAGCACGGCGAAATCCGCTGCGTCGGTCGCGCACTCGATCTGCTGGAGATCATGCAACGCGCCGCTCCGGCCGGCATCCGCGTCGCCGACGCGGCCGCACGTCTCGGCGTCGATCCGGCAACCGCGTCTCGACTACTGGCGACCCTGATATCGCGCGGCTATGCAAGCCGGACGCCGAACCGGCGCTACACGCTTGGCGCACGGTCGTTGCGATTGGCGACCGGCTGGGTGGATCGCTTAATGCAGATCGCGGCTACGCCGATGGCCCGCATCGCCAACAGCTGCGGCGAAACCGTCTATCTCCTGCAACTTATCGGTTCGGAAGCGGTGACTGTAGCCCGCCTCGCGGGCAACCGGCGCGCGATGATCGCCGGAGAGATCGGCCCGAGCTACCCGCTCTGGGCAACAGCGGCGGGACGCGCTTTGCTCGGCAGCCTGCCACGAACCCAAGCGCCGTCGTTGTTGCCGTCCGAACCCTTCCCGGCCTTCACGCCGCGTACAAAAACAACCTGGGCGGATGTCAGCGCGGCCATCGCAGAAGGCCGCCGCAACGGCATGTACGCCGAAGAAGGCGAGATTGATCCGTTTCTCAACTGCTGCGCGGCGCCGCTGCTGCACGGCGAGCGCGACGAGAAGCTGGCGCTGGCCGTCAGTTTCGAGGCCGGGCGTCCGGAGCGGGACCGGCGCGCCATCTGCGAGGCGCTGCGCCGAGAATGGCGAGAGCTGACTTGGCAGATCTGAGTTCAAGCCAGCGCACGTCGAACCGAATACAAAATCTCCCAGGGCGCTAGAACCAGCGTTCGCGTTTTCGGCAAATAGTTCCACCGACGTGCAAACATCTTTCACGCTTGAACAGCTCGCGAAACCGGAGATCGCCGAAGCGGACGGCATTCTCAAGACCTGCGTTCACTACGGCTTCTGCACCGCCACCTGTCCAACCTATGTCTTGTTCCGCGACGAGAACGACTCGCCGCGCGGCCGCATCGATCTCATTCACGCGATGCTGGAAAAAGGCGGCGCGCCGGAAGCGAAAACCGTCCACCATCTTGATCGCTGTCTGTCGTGCCTGTCCTGCATGACGACGTGCGCGGTGAAAGTGGACTATGTCCATCTGATCGACATCGCGCGCGCCTACATCGAAGACAATTATCGCCGTCCGCTTGGCGAGCGGCTGCTGCGGCGCATGCTCGCCGAACTGCTGCCATATCCCCATCGCTTCGCCTGGGCGCTTTCGCTTGCGCGCCTGGCGCGGCCGTTCACTGGCCTCCTGCCCCAGCGCTTGCGCAATCTGGTGGAGCTTGCCGCCAGTCGGCCGCCGACAGGAGAAATTCTGCGGCCTGCGACGTATCCGGCAATAGGGCGACAAAAAAAGCGAGTTGCCTTGCTGCCGAGCTGTGCGCAGCAAGCGCTTGATCGAAATATCAATGCGGCGACCATCCGCCTGTTGCAGCGCTGTGGCTGCGAGGTCGTGGTTGCAGCCGGCGTCGGCTGTTGCGGCGCGCTGCCGTTGCATATCGGCCGCGAGGCGCAGGCCAAGGCGCTGGCCCAGGCGAATGTCGCCGCGTGGAGCGGGGAATTCTCTAACGGGCTCGACGCCATTGCCATTAATGCGTCGGGCTGCGGCACCACCGTGAAAGATTACGCACACCTGGTCGGCGGCGCGGCGGCGAAACAGATTGGCGCTCTGGCGCGAGACGTAACCGAACTCCTCGCCGAGCTTGGTCTGCCGGCCTGCGATGTCGAGCCGTACCGGATCGCCTATCACGATGCCTGTTCGTTGCAGCACGGCCAGCGTATTGATCGTCAGCCGCGACTTTTGCTGACACGCGCAGGCTTCGAGGTAGTGGACGTGCCCGAACGGCATTTCTGCTGCGGGTCAGCCGGAACTTACAATCTGCTGCAGCCGGACATCGCCACCGCGCTCGGCGAACGCAAAGCGGCCCACGTCAATAGCGTCGACCCAGACATTATCGCCGCCGGAAACCTCGGATGCATGGTCCAGATCGCGCGCTTCACGCACAACCCCATCGTTCACACCGTCGAATTGCTCGATTGGGCAACCGGCGGTCCGATTCCGCCAGCCTTGCGTAACAGGCAGTTGCGCCAGCCGACACGGGCGCCGGCACGCTCCGAACAAACCAGCGCCGGCGGCTCGCCGTCAGCCGCCGATCCAAATCCAACCGCCATCTGGTGAACGCGCGTTTGCGCGCCATGAACCCAAACGAGGTCGTCAATGAGCACTGCAAATCTCGACGCATTCTTTGCCACGGTGGGCGAACTGCTCGGCGGTGAAGGAGTCAATCTTTCCGAAGAAACCATCCGGCGTTACGGCGAAAACACAATGCCGGGCGGCGACCGTCCACCTGCCGGTGTGATCTATCCGGCGTCCACCGCGGACGTGCAGGCGATCGTCCGCGCGGCTAACAAACACAAAGTGCCGCTTTACCCGATCAGCACCGGCAACAACATCGGTCTCGGCACGCGATCCGCCGCAGCGGCGGGCCAGGTCGTGGTCGATCTTGGCCGGCGCATGAACCGGATCCTCGATATCGACGAAAAGCTCGCGTTTGCCGTCGTCGAGCCCGGCGTGAGTTACCAGACGCTCTATGACGAACTGGTCCGGCGCGGCAACCGGCTGATGCTCGACGTCACGTCGGGCCCGCCGCAAGGCGGCATGATCGGCAATGCGCTCGACAAGGGCGCGGGCTACTCACCCTATTTCGATCACTTCGGTTTTTCGTGCGGACTTGAGATCGTCCTTGGCAACGGCGAGGTGCTGCGCACCGGAGACGGCTCGCTCGATTCCAAAGATCTCGTCAACTGGCACACGTCGAAATACAGCTTTGGACCGATCCTCGACGGCCTGTTCACCCAATCGAACTACGGCATCGTCACCCGCATGGGCCTGTGGCTGATGCCGCGGCCGCCGGCAGTACGCTCGTTTCACTTCGCGTTCCCCGACGACGATGATCTGGAAACGATCGTTGAACTTTGCCGTCCGTTGAAGCTGTCGAATTTTGTGCCGACGCTGTTTCGCGTCGCCAACGATCTCTATCTGTGCGGGTCCGAAGGCGAGAATCCGGAATACAAGGTGAGCGGCGGCAAACGCTCGATCTCTGAGGACGGCCGGCGCAAGCTGCGCGACAGCCACGGTGTCGGCGCCTGGAATGTCTCCGGCGCGTTCTATGGCCCGAATGCCGCGGCGATCGAACCGATGATCCAGCGGGTCCGCGATTTATTCGCGCAAGGCGGCAAGGCCCGCTATATCCCGCACGACGACGCGACTGCCATTCCGCCGCTGCAGACCGCCATCAACGCCTTTTCCGGCATTCCGAGTATGGGCGAACTTGGGCTGCTCAAGTGGCGCCCCGGCGGCGGCAATATCTGGTTTGCGCCCGGAACGCCGATGGACGGCCGCATCGCCAATGAGTTTCAGCACCTGTGCCGGAACATCTACCTTGAATTCGGCCTCGACTATACCGCTATGAACGTTTGCAGCGCACGCTTTGCCCGCGGTTTGCACGTGATCACCTTCAACCGCGAGGATGCCGATGAGCGCGCGCGTGCTGACGCCTGCTATCGGAAGATGTCGAAAGAAGTCGGCGCGCGCGGCGTGTTCGTCGGCCGCGCGCCGGTCGACTATCACGACTTTCACATGCAACAGACCATGCCGGCATTCCGCGACGCGTGTGTTGGCATCAAAACGGCGCTCGATCCGAACGGTGTCATCGCACCGGGCCGTTACGGCATAGCCGCCAAGGCCGCGCCGTGAGTTCGGCTACTTCAAATTGTTCTGATAGTTGATCACGAACAGGTTCGGATCCGGCTTCTTTGTCATATCGAGATTGTAGACGGCGACGGTGGTATCGAGCCCCTGCGGATCGGTGACGGTCCACTGCTTCAGCGTCAGCGTCTTGGCGTCGAACATCAGCATCAGCCGGTTGGTGCCGACCATGACCTGGGTTTCCTCGATCACCACGGTAATGAAAGTATCGTCCGCCGATACGCTGACGACGTCGGTGTCGCGCAGCAAATCAATGCGGTCAGCCAGCAGATAGCGCAGCGGTGTTTGCGACAGCGGGTAGAAGTCCGCGGTTTCCAACGAACGATCGCGCACCACGACAGACGAGCCGTCGGCGATGATATCGATCGGGCTCGGCGGTTTGTACTGGAAGCGGACCTTGCCGGGCTTTTGGATCGAGAAAGTACCTTCGACACGCCGTCCGTCCGGGCCGATCTGCACGAAATTTCCAACCAGCGTTTGCACGCTGGAGAGATAGCCGCTGACTTTGTCGAGGAGTTCGCGCTGCTTAGCATCGAAGGCAGTAGCCTGGCTCGGCGCGGTGCCATTGTCGGGCGAGAACGAGAACGGAAAAAAGCCCTTCGGCGCGGCCGCAGCCGTCGCGGCGGCCGGCGCGACCGGCGCCGTGGCAGGCATCACCGACCCGGCTTTCGGACGCGGCGTCGGCAGCGGCACGTCTTGCGCCGCGGCGGAAGCGGCAACGCCCACAATGCACGCCGTCGCCAAAATCGCCACCCGCGCGCCCGGTCCCATCATTTTTTCTGCTCCCGCATCTTCGCGCGCACGCTCTACATCGTGCTCAACTGCTAACAATGCGATATGGCGAATTCACGGCTTGGCAAACTCGCTTAAAGATCGACCGATTGATTCTCAATAGGAATCGTCCTCGGCGGCCTCGACGAGGATTTCCCTTTTGCCGGCGTGATTGGGCTGGCCGACAATTCCTTCCTTTTCCATGCGCTCCATCAGCGAAGCGGCGCGATTGTAGCCGATCTGCAGGCGGCGCTGGATGTAGCTGGTCGAGGCTTTGCGATCGCGGGTCACCACCTGTACCGCCTGCTGGTAAAGGTCGCCGCCCTCGGGCGCGCCCATGGCGGTCGCATCGAACACCGGATTGCCGTCTTCATCCTGCGGCTCTTCGGCAGTGACCGCTTCGAGATATTGCGGCACGCCCTGTGACTTCAGATGCCGCACGACCTTTTCAACTTCCTCGTCGGACACAAAGGGTCCGTGGACGCGGCTGATCCGACCGCCGCCCGCCATGTAAAGCATGTCGCCCTGGCCGAGCAGCTGCTCGGCGCCCTGTTCGCCGAGGATGGTGCGGCTGTCGATCTTCGAAGTGACCTGGAAGGAGATGCGGGTCGGGAAGTTGGCTTTGATCGTGCCGGTGATGACGTCGACCGAGGGCCGCTGTGTCGCCAGGATGACATGCAGACCGGCTGCCCGCGCCATTTGCGCCAGCCGCTGCACGGCGCCCTCGATGTCCTTGCCGGCGACCATCATCAGGTCGGCCATCTCGTCGACGATCACGACGATATAGGGCAGCGGCTCGAGATCGAGTTCTTCGTTCTCGTAGATCGCTTCGCCGGTCTCGCGATTATAACCGGTGTGCACGGTGCGCGTGAGCTTGTCGCCTTTGGCGTTCGCTTCAGCGACGCGCGCGTTGTAGCCGTCGATGTTGCGCACGCCGAGCTTCGACATTTTCTTGTAGCGCTCCTCCATTTCGCGCACCGCCCATTTCAGCGCGACCACGGCTTTCTTTGGGTCGGTGACGACGGGGGTGAGCAAATGAGGGATGCCATCGTAGACGGAGAGTTCCAGCATCTTCGGGTCGACCATGATCAGCCGGCATTGGTCCGGATGGAGCCGATAAACCAGGCTGAGGATCATGGTGTTGATAGCGACCGATTTGCCCGAACCGGTGGTGCCAGCGATGAGGAGATGCGGCATGCGCGCCAGATCGACCAGCACCGGCTCGCCGCCGATCGCCTTGCCGAGGCAGAGCGGCAATCGCGCGCTCGTGTCCCCATAGTCGCGCGAGTTAAGCAGCTCGCGCAGAAACACTTTTTCGCGGGTCGGATTCGGCAATTCGATGCCGATGGCGTTTCTCCCCGAAACGACCGCGACGCGCGCAGACAATGCGCTCATGGAGCGGGCAATGTCGTCGGCAAGGCTGATAACGCGCGAGGACTTGATGCCGGGCGCCGGCTCCAGTTCGTAAAGTGTCACCACCGGCCCCGGCCGCGCATTGATGATCTCGCCGCGCACGCCGAAATCGGCCAGCACGCCTTCAAGCGCAGTCGAGTTCGTCTGCAAAATATCGTTGCTGACGGTGGCGCGGGCGTTTTTGCTTGGCTGACTCAGAAGATCGAGCGGCGGCAGGATGTAGCCGCCGTTCGAGCGGCGCGTCGGTCGCGTGGTGGCTCGGGGTTTGCGCGCAGCGCGCGGCGCGGCTGCTGACTCATCGACTTCCTCGTCGTCAGATTCCTCTTCTTCGGTTCGGGGATCGGCCCGGCCGTCAAAGCGCGGCTCGACCCGCCGCTGCGCCGCTGCGTTGCCGCGCACCGACGCCGTTGGTTGAGCAGGTGCAAGGCGCCGGCGGAACATCCGAGCGAACCGCGAACGGAAGCTCAGCACAGTATGCATCAGGCGGCCGAGCGAAATCCACGCGCCGTCTTCTTCCTCCTGAACTTCAGGCTCAGCCGCTTCTTCTTCATCATCCTCATCATCTCGCGAGCCGGGCAATAAAATTCCCGCTGCACCGCCGAACGCAACGAGCGCCGCGACACCAAGTATAACTGCAGCGACCAGACCGTATGTTCCCTTGAGCGGCGCGCCGAAAAACACGGCCGGCAGGCGAAGCATCGCGTCGCCGACTACGCCGCCTAGTCCACACGGCAACGGCCAACGGACGCCGCGCGGCAGACACGATGCGAACGCGGCCGCAAGCACAGCGCCGAACAGCCAGAGCAACACGCGCAACCGTTCGCGGCGAAGCGGCCGATGGCCGAGCAGGCGATAGCCCCACACCGCGATCGGCAACAGCAGCGCCAGTGAGCCCAGTCCCAGAAGCTGCATCATCAGATCGGCAGCGACTGCGCCGGGACGGCCGAGCAGATTGTGAACCGGTGAATCGGTGGCGTGGCTGAGCGAAGGATCATCGACCGACCAACTCGCGAGCGCCAGCGCCGCGATCATGGCGACGCTCAGTAGCGCAATGCCGCCAAGTTCGCGCAGCCGCCGCTGCAGCATGGCGCCAAGCTGGCCGGAGAGAAAAGCCATCCCGTCAAGGCTGCGGTCGATCATCGACATCGCGCTTGCCGCCAGTTGTTCAGTTTGAGCATGATCTTGTCCGAAAACCGGTTTCCACTTTTCGGGATCATGCTCTAGCCCAGCACCGCGACGAGGCGGTGCAGCGCCTCGGCGGTGACGTCTTTGCTCTGAACCATGGCGACGCGGATATAGTCGGCGCCGGGATTTGTGCCGTCGGCCTGTTCGCGCGCGAGATAGCGGCCGGGCACGACGCGCACGCCGGCCTGTTTCCACAGCGCAAGCGTCGCCGCCTCGCTGCCGCCCTGCGCCGCGACATTGAGCCAGAGAAAAAACCCGCCGGCCGGCCGCCGGTAGCCGTAGCGGTCGCCGACGATCTGATCGGCGAGATCAAATTTCTCGCGGTAGAGCCGGCGATTTTCGTTGACGTGAGCCTCGTCCTCATAGGCGGCGATGGCGACGCGCTGCGCCGGCATCGCCACCTGCGGCGCGGCCACGTTGCGCAATTCCAGAAAGGCCGCGAGAAATCGCCGGTCGCCCGCGGCAAAGCCGACGCGCAGACCGGGCAAGCTCGAACGCTTCGACAGCGAATGAAACACGACGGCGTTGGCGAAGTCCGGCGCGGCCGCCTCCAGCATTCCCGGCGGCGGCCGGTCGCTGTAGATCTCGCAGTAGCATTCGTCGCAGAACACGAGGAAGCCGAAACGTTGCGCCAGCGCGGCGAGCTGGCCGAGATAGGCACGATCGGCCACCGCGCCTTGCGGGTTCGATGGCGAGGCCAGATAGCAAGCGACGGCGCGCGCCAGCAGATCGTCACTCAACGCGTTGAGGTCGGGCAGAAAGCCGGTCTCCGCCGTCGCCGGCAAATAGACCGGTTCGCAATCGGCGGCGATCGCGCCGGCTGAATAGGCGGCATAAAACGGATTGGGAATGAGCACGGCGGGCCGGCCGGCGCGCGGCTTCACCCAGTTCTTGGCCGCAAGCGCGGCAAGAAAAAGCCCCTCGCGGGTGCCATTGAGCACCAGCACTTCGGTCGCCGGGTCGACCGGGCGCTTGAGCGCGTAGCGCCGGTTCAACCAATTCGCCACCGCTTCACCGAACGTGTCGAGGCCCTTGTTCATCGGATAGCGGCCGAACTCGTCGATGTGCGCCGCAATCACCGGCCCGACGAATGGCGGAACAGGATGCTGCGGCTCGCCGACCGCCATGCTGATCGCCGGCTTGCCGGGGGGCATGTCGCCGAGAAGCTCGCGCAGGCGCACGAATGGCGAGCGCGCGTCTTGCGCCCGAGCGGGCGAAGGAGAAGCCTGGCGGGTCATCCTATACATCTTGAACAGCGGGGCCGCCCGCCGCACCAGCGACTTCGATACCATAGGAGTGGCGAGGTTAAGACCCGATTAACCATCCGTCACAGGCATCTTCCGCAGACTTGCCTGGTGACGGCAGGCTACAAGAAATACCGATGAAATGGGGATTTCTCTTAACTATGGACTTGGATGGTTACAATCTCGCTCGCGGGTCGAGCGCTGGCCGGAAAACCGCCGCGAGCGCTTCTTGTCAGCCAAAGAGCTCGCACGCCTTGGCGCAGCGCTAAACGTCGCAGAGAGTAGGCAATCGGTCGCTGTCAGGCGTGCAATTCCCCTCTGGGGGTGCGGGCGTCCGTCCCGTCACGTTCACGGTCGTCACGTTGGCCGCGTCCGCTTCATCGCCTGCTACGGGATCACGTGAATCCTGGGAGGGCCGACCACGCCCGCCTCCTGCATGACGCTTTTGAATTCTTGACTCGCCAATGCCTCGCGGGCCTTGGCAAGGTCCGAAGTCTCGCTCAGAACGAGCACCTCTTTGGCGTCGTCGGCGTGCCGATATATTTGCAGGTTCGTCAGCCCGGCTTTGTCGCGCAACGGCTTGGCGCTATCAAATTTCGACCGCCACTTGGCGTAATCGCTGATCGTAAGCTGCACGGCGAGCTTCGGCATGCACTTTCCCCCCGGAAGTTGATCCGCGTTACGAACACAAACGAAGAAGCTTAGAAATCGCCTCGGGGCGTTGGTTGATTGCCGGCCAATCTATATCAAGCGGCAAATGCGGCCGCAGGCTCCCGCTTCTTGCGCCAGACCAACAGACCCATAACGCCGAGGCCCGCGGCAAAGAGAGGGAGGCTGTCGGGCAGCGGCGTGGTGGAGAGCGCCACCGTTTGGTCACCCAAGCCAATAGTTTCACCCGACGCGAGTAGGAAAGTTAGTGAGTTTACACTTTCTTCTCCCGATGGAAGCGCATACGTGAACGGCATAGTCAATGAAGCGGGTAACGAGGCGTCGGCGACCATAAGGTCGTTGAGGAGAACCGTAGAGCCAGTAGCTGCGTAAGAATATTCGAAGCTGCTGCTTCCACTATTTTGCGCACCGAAGGCTCCTCGATCTGAACCAGAGACGTTCAGCGTTTGGCCATTTATTGTAATGGATGCACCGAGGGATGGCGAGGGTAATCCGTTGTAGGGGAGTCCGCCAGCAACGGAATTATAACCCTCGGCGGCGTTAGCACTCGGAAATCCCAGACTGGGGTCGAACAGGTAAGTCGCGGTGAACGTATCACCCGCCAAATTAGCACCCACCGCACCGAAGAGACCGGACGTGTCGATACCGCTGGTGACATTCCCCGTGTAGACCACTTCGACCGTAGCCGCCCAAAGCTCCGATCCGGCGAGGCACAAAACCGCGCTTGCGGCAATGCTTACGGTTGCTATTTTCGTCATCGACATTTTCATAGCCCCCTCCTGCGATCGAATTCAGATGTTCCGTGCTATCGGCTGGCGCAGTAATTTAAGTTTGATGCCTGAACCCGTCATGACCCAAATGGGCTAATGTCTGAAATTACTTCAGCGGCGATCAACAGTGTTCAAGGGTGCTCGCAACCTATCTTGACCCAAATGGGCTAAAGCCCGGCAATTTTACCTGCCGGGACCATCGCGAGGCGGTGGTGCAAAGGCCTGCGCAAAGACCTCCCGCGTGCGCCATTCGGCGCTAAAATAGTGGCTGACAAGGCGTCAACGCTCGCGTACCCGGGACGCCACCCCGGCACCCACCCTCCAAACAGCGTTCGGGTTTGGCTATTTGAATGGCGGCGTAGCGATTAGGTCGCTGCTAAGCCGGCTTCGACCCTTCGCCTGCTGCGCCAGACCAAGAGACCGATTAAGCCAAGGCTGGTAGCGAAGAGCGGGAGTGTGGTTGGCAAAGGCGTCGTTGAAAGACTGTCGCCAATTCCGTCGCTGAACGCGATACTGTAATTCGGATCGTTAACGGTGAACACTGGGTCTACAAATGCGGAGCCGTCAGCATAGGCGGCCACCAACGCCTCTAGTGACACGCTATAAACCGTGCCTGCCTCTAGTCCTATCGTCTGCGTGAATGAAAAATTGCCGATTTCATACAGTGCGGTTCCTTGTGAACTGGTGACGGCGAAAGAGTCCCCCGTAGTGGAGCCAGGTCCTAACACAGTCGCATCCCCGGACGCCAAAGATAACGATCCGCCACCGCTCGCGATAACTGACACGTTCACAATTCCCGGAGCGCCCATTATGTCAAATTGGTAATTCAGTTTGGCATCTGCGGAGCCGTCCGCGGACACACCTGATGTGAATGAATCAAACAATGACAAGTTCACGCTTAGGCTTGGCGAAGGAAAACTTGATGTTCCGGCGGTTGCTTGAGCACTATTGCCGGCGTATGTCTGCGTTTGGGAAATTGAAGCGTTTGGGGTTGTCGAAGTTTGGGTCGCACAACTGCCGAAGCCGCCGCAGGCCAAAACAGTTTCAGAATAAGTCGCCACCGATAACGTCGCCGCATTTGCGGCTGTCGCCGACATAGCAAGGAGCGTTACAATAAAGAGACTTATCAACTCTTGAACACGCGTCATTGTTCAGCCCTCAACGCCCCGCGCCAAACTGACGCCCGGTTCGTTACCCTTGGAGGAGCGTACGCAGGGTGCTCATACAAGTCTTGACCCAAACGGGCTAAACTCTGATAATTTTAGCTGCCGGGACCATCGCGGGGGGGGCGGCGGTGCCAAAGTCTGCGCTTGATGCGCAACGATTGGTGGTGATCAGTACCCGGCTCGGCGACGCGGTCATCGACCCGGCGCTCTGGCCGACAATCATGGAGCAAATAACCGCGGCGATCGGGGCGACCGGGGCGGCGCTGCTGCAAAGCGACGTCCGAACGTCGGATATTCCCCGCACTGTGGGCATCGACGAATTGATCAACAGTTACTTTGCAGACGGATGGCACGAGCGGGACATCCGGGCAGCGCGAGCCGTTCCCTTGCAGCAAAACAGCCCGAGGGTGGTCACCGACCAGGACATCGTCACGCCGGAGGAAATGCAGCGTTCCGGGCTTTATGCGGAGCTTTTACAGCCTCGCGGGTTCAAGTGGTGGGCCGCCGTCCCGTTCTGGGCGGGATCGGCACTGTGGGCCCTCTCCATTCAACGCTCGATAAAGGAGGGGCCGTTCGAGGCGGATGACAAGCTGGCGCTCGCTTTGCTCTCGGAACGTCTCACCGAAACGGCAAACTTGTCTACGGCGGTGGGGCGGGCGGTGCTCTCCGGCGTCACCAACGCTCTGAACTTGGTCAAAAAGCCCGCGCTTGCGCTCGACCGCCTCGGGTTTGTGCTCGACGCCAATGCCGAAGCCGAGCAGATTTTTGGCGATGACATCTGGGTGCACAATCGGCGTCTGATGCTGCGCGACCCGCAAGCGAAAGCCAGCTTCGATGGGTTCGTCGATCAGCTTCGCACCACGCCGGATACGGCCGCGCTGCCGGTCACGCCCATTGTCGTTCAGCGCCGGACAGAGCTGCCGCTCCTGATCCGCATCTTACCGATCGACGGCGCAGCAAAGTCGCCGTTCCTCGGCGCCCGCGCGCTGTTGGTGCTTACCGACTTGCGCCGCACCTCCGGCCCGCACCAGCCCGCACCCGGATGTGCTGGCGCAGACCTTCGGTCTGTCGCCGGCCGAAGCAAGACTTGCCGCCATTGTGGCGAAAGGTATCGCGCCGGAGCAGGCGGCAGACCGCCTCGGCATCTCACTGGAGACGGCACGTAATCAATTGAAGGCTATTTTCGCCAAGACCGCGACGCATCGACAGGCCGAATTGGTCGCCTTGCTGGTGCGATTGTAAACTCATCCCGGAGCAGCACTTAGCGAACGGATTTGATATCGAACTCGTTGTGAACGCGAGGGCCATCGCAAAGCCAATCGGCGAGACAACCGAGACTTCGAATCAGAAGTATTTTTCCTGCAGATCGACGGTCGATTCGACGCCGATGCGGTCGAAATTGGCCGCAAGCCATTTGTCAGCGCGCCGGCGACCCATTTCGTGAAGGTGCATCAGGAAATCCCAATCGCCATTCAGTCTGCTCGACCATGACAGCTTCCTGATCAAATCCTCGGCTTCGATCAAGTGGACGAGCGTAAGCCTGCCGCCGTCCACCTTGCCGGCGTCGATCAGCCTGTTCAGATAGGCGATCGTCCGCATCTCGCGAATGAGCGACGTATTGAAGCTGATCTCCTGCATGCGATTCATGATCGAAGGCGACGTGGTCGGGATCCCAGGACGCTCGGCCGGCGTAATGTGGACCATCAGAATGTCGGCCGCTTTGCAGTTTAACAGCAAAGGAAAGAGCGCCGGATTGCCCGAAAAACTGCCGTCCCAATAACATTCGCCGTCGACCTGAACAGCGTGCATCATCAGCGGCAGACATGCCGAAGCGAGCACATGCTCGACCTGCAATTCCTTGCCTTCGAAAATCTTGACTTTGGCCGTCTCCACGTTGGTCGCGGAAACATACAATTTGACCAATTGTTGCTGGCGTACGCGATCGAAGTCGACTGACTCGGCAAGCAGATCCTTGAGCGGATCGTAATTGAGCGGATTGATCTGATAGGGCGACGCAAAGTAAGTCAGCGATTCCATGAAGACATAGCCGGGTGAATGTTCGAGGCCATGGTTCGGATTCGTCTTATCGAACCAGGAAGGCCGGAACACGCTGCGAGCCGTCAACGCGGCTATTTTTTCCCAATAAATGCGGAGCGCTTTCTTTGCTCCCTCGCGGCCGCCCGCCGCCAATCCGTCAGCCAACACAACTGCGTTGATGGCGCCCGCGCTCGTCCCGGTGATGCCTTCAAAGCTCAGCCGTGTTTCCTCCAGAAGGCGATCGAGCACGCCCCACGAGAAGGCGCCGTGACTGCCGCCGCCCTGGAGCGCCAAGTTGACCACTTTCTGGGCGACAGCTTGCCCGCGCTGCGAACCGGCGGCGCCGGCGTCTTGGTCTGAATGCTTCATGGATGTTTCGCTGGCCATGTACCAAAAATGGGATTGGCGATCCGGATTATCAAAGAGCTAACGCCTATCTGCCGGCTTGGCTCGACGAAAATAGACGGTTTCCGGGGCTGTTGGAACGATTTAGCCATGCTCTGCGGCACGGCCGTTCCGCCGCATCGGGCAGGAGTTTGTGGGCGAGCAGCGCGGGCCCTGGCACTCGCGGCCAGTGCAGGAGAACTACGCGTGCGCCTTGCGCTGCGGGTCGACGATGCTCTCGAGCTTGCCGAGGACGCGCATGCAGGGCAGCACTTGCGCGAGACTTGAATTCGGTTCGCGCTTTTCCCTGATCGCGGCGATGAACTCGCGATCCTCAAGCTCGATGCCGTCCATCGAGACGTCGACTTTCGACAAGTCGATTTTTTGGTCTTTGCCGTCGGAGAGGTCGTCGTAATAGGCCTTGAAGGTGCCGTTGTCGCAGATGTAGCGGAAGAACGAGCCTAGCGGCCCGTCGTTGTTGAACGACAACGACAACGTCAGAATCGCGCCCGACGGCACCTTGGCGACGATGCCCATGTCCATGGCAATGCCGAGCTGCGGATGAATCGGCCCCTGTACCGCATAGCAATCCGAGATGGTCTCGCCGGCCTGGTACTGAAACAAATCGATGGTGTGCGCCGCATGGTGCCACAGCAAATGGTCGGTCCAGCTGCGCGCCTGACCGGCCGCGTTCATATTCTTTCGCCGGAAGAAATAGGTCTGCACGTCCATCTGCTGAATTTTCAACTCGCCTTTGGCGATCTTCTTGTGAATGTACTGATGGCTGGGATTAAAGCGGCGCACGTGGCCGGCCATGGCAACGACGCCGATTTCCTTGGCGATGCGCGCCAATGCTTCGGCATCCTCAACGCTGTCGGTGACGGGAATCTCGACCAGCACGTGCTTGCCGGCGCGCATCACCTGCTCGCCCTGGCGAAAGTGCATTTTGGTCGGCGTCGTGAGGATCACTGCGTCGGCGCGCTTGATACCTTCTGACAGATCGCCGGTGTAGTGCGGGATACCGTATTTTTGGGCGATTGCCGCGGTGGCGTCCTGGTTGCCGCCGACAAGCGACGTGACTTCGGCGTCCGAAATACGTTTAAGCGCGTCGAGATGCTTTTGACCGAACGCCCCCTGCCCCGCTACGCAAATTTTCATCGGCTCCTCTCAAAGCTCATTCGCCGCGTCGCGCCGGAAAGCCAGTCATTGCGAGCAAACCGCCCCGAGACTGGATTGCCTCGCTTGGCTTCTCGCAACGACGATCAGCTGCGGACCCGATGATTCTTGGTGCGCGCCGCGGCGCGCTTATGCTTGGCGGGCGCCTTCGTGCCGCGCCGATGGTTTTCCAGAATGATATGCCCGACGGCGGTATTCGAGGCCGGCACCGTGTAGAAGCGGTAGACCTCGTCGACCTTTTCGTCGAGCGCGCCGCGCATGATCAGCCACATCACCATCTCGATGCCTTCGGCGCCGGCTTCGCGCATGTAATCGAGATGTGGAATCTTGGCGAGCTTTTGCGGGTGCTTTGACAGATTGTCGAGGAAGGCCTTGTCCCACTTGCTGTTGATCAAGCCGGCGCGCGGGCCGGAAATCTGGTGCGACAATCCGCCAGTGCCGAAAATCACGACCTTGAGGTCTTCCGGGTAGGACTCGACCGCCTTGCGGATCGCCTTGCCCAGCATGTAGCAGCGATGGCCGGTCGGCGGCGGATACATGACCACATTGACCGCGAGCGGAATCACCGGACACGGCCAGTGTCCATTTTTGTCGATCTTGCCGAACAGCAGGTTCATCGGCACGGTCATGCCGTGATCGACTTCCATCTTGTTGCAGATGGTGAGGTCGAATTCATCGAGAATGACCGACTGCGCGATATGGGTGGCGAGCGCCGGATAGCCCTGCACCACCGGAACCGGGCGCGGGCCCCAGCCTTCGTCGGCCGGCGGAAATTCCGCGGCGCAGCCGAGCGCAAAGGTGGGGATCATCTCGACCGAGAACGCCGAGGCGTGGTCATTGTAAACAATGATCGCCACGTCCGGCTTGGTCTCGCGCATCCATTCCTTGGATTTCTCGAAACCCGAGAACACCCGCTTCCAATACGGTTCCTCGGTCCTGCCGTTGTCGATCGCAGCGCCGATGGCCGGCACGTGCGATGATCCTATACCTGCGATGATTCTGGCCACGGTTTTACTTCCGCTTTGCTGATTTCGACTTTGATTTACTGGGTTTGGGCTTGGTTTTAGCTTTTACTTTCGACTTCGCGGCAGAATGCTTTTTGGCCGGCGCCGCGGCGCTGAGAAACTTGGACGGCGTGTTCTTACCCGAACGCGAGCGATTGCCTTCGACTGAACGACCGCCGCCGAGCATCATCTTGGCGTAGCCTTCCTGCGTGCTGCCGGTCATGAGCGCGGCAAGATGCTGGAACGAATGCCCGTCGGTCGCGCCAAGCTTGGCGGTGAAGTAGATATTGCCGCCGAGTTCCAGCATCCGATTGTACTCACGCTTGAGGATCGCTTCGGTCTGCTCCGGCGTCAGGTTGAACCTTTTCAGGTATTCGGGCTCGTTCGCCTTGAACGCCTTGCGGTTCTCATCCTTCATCAGCGACATGCAGAACATGTTGATGCCGACGCCCTGGCGGGAGCGTTCGGCGTCGAACACGAAAGTACCTGGAATGTCGTCGTACACTTGCTCTTTGCGAGCCATCTCAATTTCTCCGGCGTCTTTCCGGTTGGGTATCACATATATAGCTCATCCAAGCTTCGCAACGTAAGCCGTTGTTGGCGTCGAATCCATTTCGAATCCCGTACGCAAACCCGCCATGAAGGTCTTTGTCCCGGACCGTCATGCCACTTCCTGCAAGATTTCGGTCAGGCGCTCCGGCATATCAAGCATAACGTCGTGGCCGCACGGCACCTCGTAAGTGTGCCAATCCTTGGTGCGGGCGGTCGCCAGCGCGTCATCGAACGCCTGGCTGGGGTATCCGGCGGCCCTGATATAGGCCTTCCTGGCGATGCGCTCGCGGGCGCCGGTGAGCGTCAGCTTCTGGGCAAAGCAATTGAGCGGTTGCGGCGTACACTGGGCGTCGACCCAGGCGCGGTCCTTTTCGTTGACCTTAAATATCGCGGCCGATCGTGGCGGCAAGGTTTGTGCGCCGTCGCGTTGCGCCGCAGCTATGGTGTCCCGCATCGCGGGCGGCTGCAGATCGACAATCGCCTGTCCGTCCTCGGGAACGAACGCATCCAGCATCACGATCGAAGCTATCGCCTTCTCCATCTTCTCGGCAACGCCGGAAATCACCATGCCGCCGTAAGAGTGACCGACCAGCACGACGTTATTCAATTCCTGCCACTTCATTTCGTTGACGACATCGAGCACATGAGTGTCGAGGCCGACGGCCGGCGCCAACAAATGCGAACGCTCTCCGACCCCAGTCAGCGTCGGCGCGAACGCTTCATGTCCATTGCGGGTTAGCAGGCGCACAACACGGCGCCAGCACCACGCACCATGCCAAGCACCGTGAACCAGAACGAACGTCGCCACCTGTTCCTCCCCAAACGCAATGACTATTGGCCGCCGCGCGGCGCCGGGCAAGTACGGCAACTACCGCCAATAAAGCCGCATTGGGTTGTCGACCAGGAGCTTCTGCTGCTGCGCGGCTGTGGGCGCGATCTTGGGGATGTAATCAACCAGCACGCCGTCGTCGGGCGCGACCCGCACGTTGGGATGCGGCCAGTCAGTGCCCCAGATCACGCGATCAGGGAATTTTTCCACCAGCGCACGGCCGAACGGCACCACGTCGTCGTAGGGCGGCCCGGCGATTGTCATGCGCTCCGGGCACGTGGCCTTGACCCAGAAATTCTGGTGCTGGTCGAGGAGCCGGTGAAAACGCTGGTTGTCAGGGTCATCGACGCCCTTCCTTACGTCCGGCGTGCCCATATGATCGACGACAACGACGGTCGGCAGCGACGTGAAAAAATCCTCCAGCTCGGGCAGATCGTGCATTTCGAAATACACCACGATGTGCCAGCCGAGCTTCTCGACTCGCGCCGCGATGCGGTTGAGTACGTCGCGCGGGGTGAAATCGACCAGCCGCTTGAGAAAGTTGAAACGCACACCACGGACGCCGGCCGCGTCCATCCATTTCAGCTCGCGGTCGGTCACCTCATCGCCGACGAAGGCAACGCCCTTGGCGCGCCCTTTGGCGGCTTCGAGCGCATCGACCATCGCCCGGTTGTCCTTGCTGTGGCAGGACGCCTGAACAATCACGTTCTTGTCGAAGCCAAGAAAATCGCGCAGCGCGAACAATTTCTCCTTTGGTGCGTCACAGGGTGTGTATTTGCGTTCCGCCGCGTAAGGAAACTTGTTCTCGGGGCCGAACACATGGCAATGCGCGTCGACCGCACCCGACGGCGGTTTAAAGTTCGGCTTGGAAGGATGAGGATCGAACGGAATGTAACCGGGACTCATCGGCACGTAAAATGTCTCCTAATCGAAAATAAATAGGGTGGCCGGCATGATCGTTTGGAACGCAAGCAATGGGAACCGAGTTTGGACTCTCCGCGCCAGCGTCCAATCACTCAAACGCTCCAATCAATCGGATAATTCACAATCGGAATAAAACTCACCCCCACAGCCTCGGCATCTCGTCGTGCATCTACGATCATTTCCTTGAGCTGTCCCATCTGTTGCGCATGGGCGTCGCTTTCCCAGAGGCTGACGTGGACTGCGGAGCCCGTCGAAGAAGCGCCGGCAAAATAGCCCGCTAGTCCCGGCAGCCTTTGGATCGCCGGAATTAGATACTTGCCGGTGTCCTGGGTCATCGCTTTGACTTTCGCGAAGCTCGCGGGGTCAAAATTAGCCCGCGAAATCCGCACGACGGCCGTCGGCGGCAATAGCAAAGTCATGGCCGGGTTCTCCTATTTTGCTCGTCACTGTCCGCGGCGCGTCCACTCGCGTCAAATTCTCTCAAGCGCCATCGACACGCCCTGGCCAACGCCGACGCACATCGTCGCGAGCGCGCGTTTGCCGCCGCGCTTTTCAAGGCCGTGCACGGCGGTTAGCGCCAGTCGAGCACCGGACATGCCGAGCGGATGCCCAAGCGCAATGGCGCCGCCGTGCGGATTGACGTAGTCGGCGTCGTCGGCGACGCCAAGCTGCCGCAGGCACGCCAACCCTTGCGACGCGAAGGCTTCGTTGAGCTCGATGAGGTCGAAATCGCCGATCTTGAAGCCAAGTCGCTCCATCAGCTTGCGGGTGGACGGCACCGGGCCAATCCCCATGATGCGCGGCGGCACCGCAGCCGAGGCCATGCCGAGTACGCGGGCACGCGGCGTCAGCCCATGCTCTTTCGCCGCTTCTTCGCTGGCGAGGATGATCGCGGCCGCGCCGTCATTGACGCCCGACGCGTTGCCGGCGGTGATGGTGCCGGGATTGCGCATGATCGGCCTGAGCTTCGCCAGATTTTCCAGCGTTGTGTCCGGGCGCGGATGTTCGTCTTTGTCGACGACGATGGGACCAGCCTTGCCGCCTGGCGCTTCGACCGGAACGATCTCCTCAGCGAAATAGCCGGCGGCGATCGCTTTGCCGGCGCGCTGCTGCGAGCGGAGCGCAAACGCGTCCTGGTCCTTGCGCGCGACTTGAAACTCTTCCGCCACGTTCTCGCCGGTCTCGGGCATGGAATCGATGCCGTATTGGGCTTTCATCAGCGGGTTGACGAAGCGCCAGCCGATCGTGGTGTCGTAAACCTCGGAGGTACGAGAAAACGCCTCGCTCGCCTTGCCCATCACGAATGGCGCGCGTGTCATCGACTCGACGCCACCGGCGACGGCGAAGTCCATTTCACCGCTGCGGATCGCGCGCGCGGCGTCGCCGACGGCATTGAGGCCGGAAGCGCACAGCCGGTTGACGGTAACACCCGGAACGGTGTCCGGCAGCCCGGCAAGCAACAACGCCATGCGCGCGATATTGCGGTTGTCCTCGCCGGCCTGATTGGCACAGCCAAAAAACACTTCATCAAGGCGCGACCAATCAACTTTGGCGTTACGCGCGACCAACGCCCTGATCGGAGCAGCGGCGAGATCGTCGGTGCGCACCCTGGCGAGCGCGCCGCCGTAGCGGCCTATTGCGGTGCGCGCCGCATCGCAGATGAAGACTTCTCGCATCGCTATCTCCTCGGGGCGGCGGCTTTTTGTGGGTTTGGTTGTAAAATTTTGGACTTCGGCTCGATGCGCCCCCGGATTTTCCGGGTATGCATTTTATTTACGAGCGGGCGTGGACAGGGTCAAACGCCAAAACCGCCGGTCGATCCAGCTCCCGACTTGACGCCGTTCCGCAGTAATGTCAGGCGGATAAGGACCAATACGCTTGAGTGACTGCGCCGCGTAGCGCGTAGCTGGTATGATGTCCGGGACGCTCGCCAAGAAGCATTCAGCGCCAGAGCGGCCGCCGCTGCGGCCGGTCAATCTCAGCCGCCCGGAAGTTCTGATTGAACGCCGGGCTGGCGGCGCCATCTTGATGCGTTCGCCGCGCACGCTTGAACCCTATGCAATAAGCCTCACCGAGCGGCTCGGGGACTGGGCTGGCGTTGCACCCGAGCGCGTTTTCCTTGCACAGCGCGACCGCACCGGCGAATGGCGAATACTGACTTACGCCGCGGTATTCGCTGCCGTGCGCGCCATTGCCGCTGCGCTGCTCGATCGCAAACTATCCCCCGAACGCCCGGTCGCGATTCTATCCGGCAACGACATCGAACATGCGCTCCTTGGCCTGGCGGCCATGCATGTCGGCATTCCTTATACGCCGATCTCGGTGCCCTACTCGCTGCTGTCGCAGGATTTCATGAAGCTTAAAAGCATCATTGATATCTTGAGGCCCGGTCTCGTATTCGCCGCCACCGGAACCGCGTTTGCGCGCGCGATTGCCGCAACCGTACCGCCTGACGTCGAACTAGTCGTCACCGCAGATCCTGCTCAGGATCGGCCGGCGACCGCGTTTGTTGAATTGTTGGACGCGCGACTGACACCTGCGGTCGAGGAGGCGCACGCCAAGGTCGGGCGGGACACTATTGCAAAAGTCCTGTTCACATCCGGTTCGACCGGCCATCCGAAAGGTGTGATCAATACCCAGCGAATGTTGTGCTCCAACCAGGCGATGACGCGTGACCCGCTCCGCTTTCTCACGGAAGAGCCGCCGGTCTTGCTCGATTGGCTCCCCTGGAACCACACCTTCGGCGGCAACTACACATTCAACATCGCGCTCTACAATGGCGGCTCGCTTTACATCGACGAAGGCAAGCCGCTGCCAGGTGCAATCGAAATAACTGCGCGCAATCTGCGCGACGTTGCGCCGACGATCTATTTCAACGTGCCGAAGGGCTTCGAAATGTTGGTGCCCCATCTCCAGGCAGATCGGGCGCTCCGCGAAAAATTCTTCAGCCAGCTCAAGGTGATGTTCTATGCTGGCGCGAGCCTGCCCCAACACGTCCGTAACGAGCTTGAGCAGTTGGCGGCCGAGACGACGGGGGAGCGCATTATTTTTCTCTCAAGCCTCGGCTCCACGGAGACCGCACCGTCAGCACTGTTCTGCAGCTGGGATTCGGACCATGCCGGCAATATGGGATTGCCGCTTCCGGGTGTGACCCTGAAACTCGTTCCACGCGAGGGCAAGCTCGAGGCGCGGCTCAAGGGCCCGACCATCATGCCCGGCTATTGGCACGCGCCGGCGCTGACCGAAGCTGCGTTCGACGAGGAAGGTTTTTACAAGATCGGCGATGCGCTGAAATTCGAGGACCCGGACGATTGGACCAAAGGCCTCATCTTCGACGGGCGTCTCTCCGAGGATTTCAAGCTCGCAACGGGCACATGGGTCAGTGTCGGATCGTTGCGCTCCGAAGTTATCTCACATTGTGCTCCACTGGTGCGCGACGTGGTGCTCGCTGCGCCGGATCGCGACGATGTCGCAGCTCTGATCATTCCCGACATCGAGGCTTGCCGGAAGGTCGCGCCTGATCTCCCATCCGACGCGCCGGCCACGTCCGTGCTGAACGACGCGCGGGTCCGCAAAAAGTTTGCCGCCTTTCTTTCCGAGCTGTCGGCGCCAGGCCGCGGCACGTCCGCGCGCATCCGCCGCGCCGTTCTGCTCACCGAACCGCCGTCCCTGGATGTCGGCGAGGTAACTGACAAAGGATCGCTCAATCAGCGCGCGGTGCTCGCTCATCGCGCTGGATTGGTTGAAGACCTTTACGCCGACCCGCTGCCGGCGCATGTCATCGTCGGCGACGGTTCAACCCATCCCAAAACGCAAGCGAGTTGAGAATGGATATTCGTGGACATGCGGCCCTCGTTACGGGTGGAAGCTCCGGCCTTGGGGCCGCAACCGCGCGGATGCTGGCCGAGGCCGGCGCCAAGGTCGCGATCCTCGACATCAACGCCAAAGCCGCCGCCGAAGTAGCGATCGATATCAAGGGCCTTGCCATTCAATGCGACGTGGCCGACGCCGCTGCTACTGAAGCGGCAATCGCCAAAGCCGCGGCCGATCATGGCCCGGCGCGCATCGTTGTAAATTGCGCCGGAATAGGCGGAGCCAAGCGCATTGTCGGCCGCGACGGTCCTATGCCACTCGAGTTTTACGAGCGCATTATCCGGGTTAATCTGATCGGCACTTTCAACACGATGCGGCTTGCCGCCAACGCGATGCAATCGCTTGCACCGCTCACCGACGGCGAGCGCGGCGTCATCATTTGCACTGCGTCGGTCGCCGCCTTCGAGGGACAGATCGGCCAGGCGGCTTATGCCTCATCGAAGGGCGGCGTCGTGGCGCTGGTCATGCCGGCGGCGCGCGAATTCGCCCAGTTCGGCATCCGCGTCAACGCTATCGCCCCCGGCATATTCATGACACCGATGCTGTTCGGGCTTTCTCAGGAAGCCCAAGAGAGTCTCGCCGCTTCGCTGCCGTTTCCGAAAAAGCTCGGCGATCCGTCACAATATGCTGCATTGGTGCGCCACATGATCGAGAACACCTACCTCAACGGCGAAGTTGTCCGCCTCGACGCGGCCTTGCGCATGGCGCCGCGATAGCGGACGAAGATCGCGAATTCTGATGCTCAGCAACGTCCGCAACATCAGGATTGAATGGTGCGATTGCGATCCGGCGGGTATCATCTTTTATCCGCGTTATTTCGAGATTTTCGACACATCGACGACGGTTCTGATCGAGCGCGCGCTTGGGATGAACAAGATCGACTATCTGAAAGCGTACAAGTTCGCCGGGCACCCGGTGGTCGAAACCCGGGCGCGTTTTCGCCAGCCGACGCGGTTCGGCGACGAAGTGGCGATCGAGACGACGCTGGTCGAGTGCGGCCAGTCGAGCTTTAAACTCGAGCACCGCATCACCAAGGCCGGGGCGCTCGCGGTCGAAGGTTTTGAAACACGCCTGTGGGCGGTCAATCGACCTGACGACCCCATGCACATAATGCCGCAGCAGATCCCGTCCGAGGTGCTGGCGCGTTTGCAACGGCAATGACGTTCCCCGCGCAGCGGACCATTGCGCTTTGCTCCATGCAGCGCTGCGCTAAGGACGCATTCAAGAGGCCGTAAAAACCCTGTAGAAGCCCGGTTGCCAACCAAGGAAAGAAACCCCCATGCGCATCGACGCGTATACGCACTTTTTCCCGAAGAAGTTCTTTGACAAGCTCAATGAGGTAGCCGGCGACTACAAGGATATGGGCAAGCGCGTGCGCTCGCTTCCCGCGCTCTACGATATCGATGTGCGCAAAAAGATCGTGGACGGCCACAAGGACTATCAGCAAATCCTGTCCTACCCGCAGCCGACGATCGAAAGCTTCGCCAAGAACCCGGCCGACATCGACGAGTTCTGCCGCATCATCAACGATGGTTTCGCCGAATTGTGCGCGAAGGAAAAGGATCATTTCCCCGGCTGGGTGGGCCACGTTTCGCTTGCCGCGCCCGATGCCGGCGCCGCCGAGGCCGAGCGGGCCGTGAAGAAACTCGGCGCGCTCGGCGTGCAGATCTACACCAACGTCAAGGGCAAACCGATCGACCTGCCGGAATACCTGCCGTTCTGGGACAAAGTGAACGAGCTCGGCATTCCGGTCTGGATGCATCCGACGCGCGGCGCCGAGACTCCAGATTACATCTCCGAGCAGAAATCACTCTACGAAATCTGGTGGACGTTCGGCTGGTCGTACGAAACCGCGGCCGCCATGATGCGCCTGGTGTACTCCAGGATCATGGATAACCACCCCAATCTGAAAATCATCACGCACCATTTCGGCGGCATCGTGCCAATGCTGGAAGGCCGCATCGGACCAGGCAACGACGTTATGGGTTCGCGCACGTCCGATGCAGACTACGTGACGCTGCGCAAGGGTCTGAAAAAACGAGTGCTCGATTATTTCAAGCAGGATTTTTGGGCCGATACGGCCGCCTTCACGGCTGAACCTGCCACCAAAGCCGGCCTGGAATTCTACCCGCGCGACAAGATCGTGTTCGCCTCCGATTGCCCGTTCGATCCGGAGGGCGGGACCATGTTTCCGCGCGAGACCTTGCGGATTCTCGAGAAGCAAAATTTGTCAAAGGCGGACCAGGACAAGATTTACTACAAGAATCTCGAGGCGGTCACCGGCCGCAAGCTGGTGAAATCGTAACCTGGTGGGGAATGGCGAAGTAGCGAATTGGGACAGCCTTTATCATTCGCTATTCGCCAATCACTATTCACGATTCGCCGTTCGCCATTTGGCATGGCAGGCCGGTGGGCGGCGTTCCTTGCCTCGTCCCAACCGGCTTCGTATTGTTCGCCGATGTCGATATCGGAATCGCATCCCGCCGCTGACGACGCAGTAACCCACGAGGGCTTTCGCCGGGTCATGGCGTCGTTCGTCACCGGCGTAACCGTCGTCACCACGCAGGTACGAGGCGAGATCCGCGGCATGACCGCAAATGCGTTCATGTCGGGGTCGCTCGATCCGCCGTTGTGCGTGATCTCGGTGGCGCTGAAGGCCCGTATGCATGGCTTCCTGGTCGAGGCAGGCCATTTCGGCGTGAATATTCTTGCCCGCGGACAGGAATCCTTGATCGGCCATTTCTCAGGACGGCCGATGGAGGGGATCGACCCTCAATACGAATACGCCGAGAGTACACCGCTTCTCGTGCAGGCAAACGCCACAATCGCCGCCAAGGTGACTGCGCAACACGCCTGCGGCGATCACTCGCTCTTCGTCGGTCATATCTTCGCGCTAAGGCACACGGCCGGCGTTACGCCGATTGTTCTGCACATCGGCCGACTGGCGTCGCTGCTGCACACCCACGAGCAAACAATTTGGCCGACGCTCGATTTCTGGTGAGCGCTTCGTTGTTGCTCCGAACATGACACTGATTTCGGTTTGCTGTCTTGGCGGCCATCTGTTTTGGTCCGGCCGGCGGGGGGTTATCAGCATGAAAGAGATCGCCAATCAGGCCCACGGGCGGACCGAATCAGGTTCTTTGATTCGCAGTGGATAAGAGCTCATCCGTCGGTCCTGATCGGACGCGCGCGCTGGGGATTGGCTATGGCAGCACAACCAATCCCGAAAGCGGCGCAGCTAGCTAATGTATTGTTTCTACAAGACATTTTTGAATAAAAACAGGTTCGGCGATAGCCGCTAAGTGGCGTTTACCCTCGTGGCATTTTTGCAACTACCGCCACATAAATGACATTTACCCCCGTCTCGAAAGCTTCAAAGCATTGCTTTCCTAACTTGTTTGGCGGACCTTGCACGGAGTTGGCAGGCTGTGCCGACGAGACAAGTATCATGCGCGATTCTCACGCATGTCTTGGGGAAAAACAGGTGGAGGGGCAAATGACCCGACTGAGAAATGTAGTGCTAGGCGGTCTTGCGGCGCTCGCCATCGGCGGCGTGGCAAGCTCGGCTCTAGCAGAAGAAAGCGGATCGTTCCAAAATCGGTTGAACGGCGCCACGATCGGCTTACCGTTGGGCGCGCTGCCGCCACCCGGCCTCTATTCGGGCTTGGAAACGGCTTACCTTGGTATGTTGGGCGTAGGGCCTAACACCAGGGGAAATCAAGGCGCACCGCCAGCGAACTTTTACTTGCCCGCCATTGCTCAAGCGGTCCCCATTCTGTGGGTGCCAGGCTGGAATTTCTTGGGCGCTTCGTACGCGATGAGCGTGGTGCAGGCCTTCTACAATAACAACAACACCGGCACCGTAAGCCCCGGCACGCCCTTCGGAACTCCGGCAAATCCTGTTGTTGGCGGACAATACACGACTGCCAACACGTTCTTTAGCCCGTTGAACTTGTCATGGAATTTGGGCGGCGGTTGGTTCACGTCAATCTCGTTCAATTTCGTAGCCCCGGACGGCACGCATACGTCGACCAACGGCTTGTTCACGCCAAATCCGGATTACTGGACGCTGGAGCCGGCTTGGGCGATCGCATATCTTGCTAATAACTGGGTGTTGGCCGGAAACTTCTTCTACGACATCAACACCAAAAGCCAGGGCAAGTGCTGCGCATCGTCTCTGCTTTCTCCCGGCGTTCCGGCTGGCGGCTTCGGAATCACCAGTGGCAACGCCCTATACGGCGACCTGACCGCCGTGTATAAGTTCGGCAAGTGGGAACTCGGTCCGGTTGGCTTTTTTGAAGTTCAGACGACCTCGGACAGCGGCTTTGGCTGCCCGGCGCTCTGCGGCAACCTGTCGAACGTCGCAGTCGGTGGCCTGGTTGGCTATGACTTCGGCCCGGTCGATATCCAAGTGTGGGTGACCGACAGCGTCGCCAGGTCGAACGCGATCGACGGTCTCGACATTTGGACGCGCCTTGGCTTCAGGATCTGGGGTCCGGAAGCTCCGAAGCCACTCGTCGCCAAGAACTAACAGCAGTCTAACTACTAGTTCTGAAGGCCCCGTGGAATTCACGGGGCCTTTTTCTTTTGCGGGATTGCGGAGCGTCGTTGCTGTCTTTTAGCGCGGCTTGATGGCCGCTTGGTGTGCTCGCCATGAGCCCAGCCAAGCAACCGCTACCAAACCCTTGTGACGGCCCAAGGCCCCGCGGAGAGAGTCCGCGGGGCCGTCTTTCGTTCGGAGGAACTCTCGCGGTCGTGTGCGCTTTATTGCTTGCCGCGCATGACGTGATAGCTGAGCTCACCCGGATCGGTGAGGTCCGGCACCTTCCAGCCATCGAGATCGTATTCGGCCATGCAGTCCTCGGCGAAGCCCTTGAAGCGATCGGCATTGCCGGAGGCCTGTGCACCGAACAGACAATAGCGGCGGATCTCTTCGGTCGAGCCGCCGTAATTGATTTCGTAAAGCTCGTGCCGGCCGCCAAACTCGGTCGCAATGCAGTCCCATAACAGCTTCATCAGCTTGACCCGCTCGTCGGCCTTGTAGCCGTTGGAGCCGCGCATAAAGCGGTCGAGATACGGCCGGATTTCAGGATTCTTGAAATCGCGCGCGTGCGAATTGAGATAGATCAGGCCCGACGCCACCGTCTGCTCGATAATGTACTTGACCTTGGTGTACGCCATGGTGGCGATGATCGCGTACGCGTTGCCCGGATCCATATTCGGCAACACATAATCGCCGATCCACGGCTTCGGATCGCGCACCATCGCATCCGACAACGCCCAGAACAGATTCCGCCAAGCGATCACTTCGCCGACGTTGGCTTGCACGCCGCGGTAATCCTTGGTGCCCGACGCTTCGACCGCCTTGAGCAGCAAACCGGCGATGAAGTCGAGCTTTACGGCAAGGCGGGTGCAGCCGTGAACCACGAAGCGCGGCAGGAATCCGGTGCGCGGAAAGAAATTGTTGGCGCGGTCGATGTCGCCGTAGACGAACACGTTTTCCCAAGGAACCAGAACCTTGTCGAGAATGAAGACCGCATCATTCTCGTCGATGCGGCTCGACAGCGGATAGTCGAACGGGCTGCCCATCGCAGTTGATGTCATCTCGTAGGAGGTGCGGCAGATGAACTTCACGCCCGGCGCATTGGTCGGCACCATGAACACGACGGCGAATTTCTTGTCCTGGACTGGAATGAGGCCGTGGTGAGCGACGAAGGTGTAATTGGTCAGTACCGATCCCGTCGCCACGACCTTGGCGCCGGACACGACCAGGCCGGCGTCGGTTTCCTTTTCCACATGGCAGCAGATATCAGAAACTTCGTTCGGCGGGCGGTCGCGGTCCACCGGCGGATGGATGATGGCGTGATTGACGAATGGTACGCGCTCCTGGCTGAATTTGTACCAGTGCCGCGCGTTGTCAGTGTAGGGCTCGTAGAACTCGGCATTCGCGCCGAGTGTCGCCAGGAACGAAGCTTTGTAGTCGGGTGACCGGCCGAGCCAGCCGTAAGTGATCTTCGCCCATTCGGCGATGGCGTTCCGGCCGGCCAGGAGATCGTCGAGCGTTTTCGGCGCCTTGAAGAACGCATGGGTCTTGCCGCCGTTGCCAGTGTCGGTCGGCACCATGATTTTGTCCGCGTGTTTCGGACTGTGCATCGCGTCGTAAAGGCGCGCCACCATGCGGGCGGTGTTACGGAAGGCCGGGTGCGTGGTCACGTCCTTCACGCGTTCGCCATAGATGAACACGGTACGGTCGTCGCGCAGCGAGTCGAGATATTCCGCGCCGGTTTGCGGCGTTGTTAGGCCGGCTTTTCCGGCAGTTGCCGGCTTGGATGCCGTTCCCTTGCCCCCCTTTGCCGCTGAACTCATGGCGTTCACCCCCGATCTATTGTTCGTTTATCGAACTCTCGTGCGGTATTCGACCGCAGCAAAACGATACTCTGGCGCCAGCTGACAGGCAAGGCGCGGCCACATCAGATGACGGAAGATGAGATCTGCGCGGCAATCGCTCGTAAATTTGGCAGAAAGCGCTCGCGCAATTCGTTGCGCGTCGTACGCGTCGAATGCGTGCTCAAGTTGAGCGCTGCGACCACCTGGCCGCTGCGGTCAACGACCGGCACGGCGATCGAGCGCAGGCCGCGTTCGAGCTCCTCGTCGACGATCGAAAAACCTTGCGCATGATCCTCGCGCACCCGATCGAACAGCGCCTGGACATCGGTGATTGACGATGGCGTCAGCGCATCGAGGCGCAAGGAGCGAAGTCGCCGCCACAGCTCCGCGTCGTCGAGAAAGCCGAGCTGAATGCGCCCCAGCGCCGTGTAAAACGCCGGCAAACGTGTGCCAACTGCAAGCGCGACCGACATGATACGACTTGCCGGAATGCGCGCGACATAGACGATCTCGGTTCCCTGCAAGATCGCCGCCGAGCATGATTCGTGGAATTGCTCGCTTAGTTGCCGCATCAGCGGCGCGGCCTGCTCTATCCAGTTCTGGGTCGCCAGATAGGCAAAGCCAAGCTTGAGGATGCCGGACGACAGCGCAAACTGGCGTCCGTTCTGCTCGACGTACCCAAGCTCCGTCAGCGTGCGCAGAATGCGCCGCGCCGTCGCGCGCGACAGTCCGGCCGCGAGCGCGGCCTGCGACAGGGTCATGGTCGGCCGGTCTTTGTTGAAGGTGCCAAGCACGGCAAGACCCTTGGCAAGCGTCGCCATGAACTCCTTGTCGTGCACCCTTGCGCCGTCGTCGGGTTCTGCCTCGCCGTCCTTGCGATTGACAGAAATACGCCGCTCGCTAACATAGCTCATAAGCGAACCTTCGTTCGATATTCGAACATAACGAACGTCACCGAATGGTGCAAGTCGAAGGCATCGCGCTCGGAGTGAAACGCCGCGGCACGGTCCGATAACGGGCAGCAGTGCCCGCAGGGCAGGGAGGGAAGGCATGGCCAAAAAATCAGAGACTACTAAATCGGAGACTTTTCGCGTGAACCGGCGCGGCTTCATGAAGGCGTCGGCGGCAACGGGCGCGGCGCTTGCGACGGGCTCTGTGTTCGCGCCTTCGGTGCGCGCCGCTCAGAGTCTCAAGCTCGGCTATGTCAGTCCGCAGACCGGGCCGCTCGCTCCATTTGCTGAAGCAGACAAGTTCGTCATTTCCAGCTTCTTGGACAAGGTGAAGGGCGGCGTCAAAGTCGGCAGCGCGACGCTTCCCGTCGAAGTCACTGTCAAGGACAGCCAGTCCAATCCCAACCGCGCCGCTGAAGTCGCCAAGGAACTGATCGTATCCAACAAGATCGATCTGATGCTGGTCGCTTCCACGCCGGAAACCACCAATCCGGTTTCAACGCAATGCGAGATCGAGGAGGTGCCGTGCATCTCCACCGTGGCGCCCTGGCAGCCCTGGTTCATCGGGCGGCAAGCCAATCCCGCCGGCGGTCCGCCGGCATGGAAACCCTTCAACTACACCTACCACTTCTTCTGGGGTCTCGAAGACGTCATCGCCGTCTACACCAACATGTGGGGGCAGCTTAAAACCGACAAATCTGTCGGCGGCCTGTTTCCCAATGATGGCGACGGCAACGCCTGGGGCAGCAAACAAGTCGGCTTCCCGCCGGTGCTTGACAAGCTCGGTTACACGCTCACTGATCCGGGCCGTTATCAGAACCTCACCGACGATTTCAGCGCGCAGATCGCCGCCTTCAAGAAGGGGAATTGCGAGATCATCACCGGCGTGATGATACCCCCGGATTTCACGACGTTCTGGAACCAGGCGTCGCAGCAAGGCTTCAAGCCGAAGGTCGCCTCCATCGGCAAGGCCATTCTGTTTCCGGTCGCGCTCGAAACGCTGGGCAAGAATGGCAACAACCTGTCGTCCGAAGTCTGGTGGTCGCCGAACCATCCGTTCAAGTCGTCGTTGACCGGACAGTCCGCGAAGCAGATCGCCGACGCCTATGAAAAATCTTCGGGCAAGCAATGGACCCAGCCGATCGGGTTTGTGCATGCCCTGTTCGAACTCGCCGTAGACGTGGCGAAGCGCTCCGGCAATGTCGGCGACAACAAAGCCGTCGTGAAGGCGATCGCCTCGACCAACCTCAACACGGTGGTTGGGCCGATCGCATGGGACGGCAAGAACCTGCCGCCGTTCGCTGCCAAGAACGTCGCCAAGACACCGCTGGTCGGCGGTCAGTGGCGGCTGCGCAACGGTAACAAATACGACATCGTCATTACCGACAATAAGACCGCGCCGGAAATTCCGGTCGGCGGTCAGATGCAGCCGATCGCGTAACGGCTGGCAGAAATCTTCGTGCCTCTTACATCCGAACGAGTAAAATCATTCGGGTGAAACAATATCAAACGCCGGTCCATAAGGGCCGGCGTTCGTCTGGACGGCCGTCGCGTGATCCTGAAGTTGGAAAATCTGACAAAATCGTTCGGCTCGCTCAAAGCCGTCGATGGCGTCGAGCTTGAAATCGCGCCGGGCGAAGCGCTCGGCATCATCGGACCGAACGGGGCCGGCAAATCCACCTTGTTCAATCTCATCACCGGGCTGCAAAAGCCCGACGCCGGCAGCGTCCGCTTCGATGGCCGGGATATCACGCACGCGCCGCCGCGCGCCCGCTGCATCGCCGGCATCGGCCGCTCGTTCCAGATTCCGCAGCCCTTCGAGAACCTCACGGTCTTCGAAAACCTGCTGGTCGCCGCGATCCACGGCCGCAAACAGCGCGAGGCGCACGTCGTCGATGCCTGCGGCGACATTCTCGAACGGACCGGCCTCATTGGCTCCGCCAATCGCCGCGCCGGCACGCTCAATCTGCTGGGCAGAAAGCGTCTCGAACTGGCCCGTGCGCTGGCGAGTGCGCCGCAGCTTCTGCTCCTCGATGAGATCGCCGGCGGCCTGACCGAGGGCGAATGCGCCGAACTCGTCCAGTTGATCCAAGACATACGGAGCTCCGGCGTGACCATTGTATGGATCGAGCACATCGTGCATGCGCTGCTGGCGGTGGTGTCGCGGTTGATGGTGCTGAATTTCGGACGCAAGATCGTCGAAGGCGAGCCGCGCACGGTCATGGCCTCGGATGAGGTCAGGGAGATCTACATGGGTATCGCGGCGTAAGGCCCTAAGGCGTGAGGCAGTAACAATCCGCCGTGCTGGAAACCCGCGAACTCACCGCTTTCTACGGCGACTTTCAGGCGCTGTTCGGCATTACGTTTGCGCTCGGTGAGGGCGAGACTGTCGCCATCATCGGCGCCAACGGCGCCGGTAAATCCACCTTCCTGAAGGCGATCGTCGGGTTGCTGCCGCGCGCCGCGGCTTCGGTACGTCTCGACGGCCGCGATATCGGGTCGATGCCCGCCTACGAAATCGTCAAACTCGGCATCGCGCTCGTGCCGGAAGGCCGGCGATTGTTCTCATCGCTGTCCGTCGAGGAAAATCTGTTGGTCGGTGCTTACGGGCGACACAGCGAAGGACCGTGGACTCTGGCGTCCATCTATCAACTCTTTCCGATGCTGCGCGAGCGCCGCGATACGCCGTCGACGGCGTTGTCCGGCGGACAACAGCAGATGGTCGCCATCGGCCGCAGCTTGATGTCGAATCCGCGCATTTTGTTGTGTGACGAACTCAGCCTTGGTCTCGCGCCGATCGTGATCCGCGACATCTATGCCGCACTCGCCGAGGTCAAGACCCGCGGCACCAGCGTCGTTCTGGTCGAGCAGGACCTCGCCCATGCCATGTCTGTTGCCGACCGCGCTTATTGCTTCATGGAAGGGCGCGTGAGCCTTACCGGCCGGCCACAAGACCTTACGCGCGACGCCATTCACGCCGCCTATTTCGGATTGTGAGCGCATGCTGGGCTGGATCGACACGATACTGCAAGGTGTGCTGCTCGGCGGGCTCTATTCGCTCTATGCCACCGGCCTCTCGGTCATCTTCGGCATCATGCGTCTGGTCAATTTGGCACATGGCGATTTGATCGTGCTGGGGGCGTTCCTGACGCTGGCGCTATCCACTTTAGGGGTGCCCCTTGTTCTCGCGCTGGCGATCGTTGTGCCGCTGATGTTCGCCGCCGGCTATGCGCTGCAATCCGTACTGCTCAATCGAGCGCTCGGCCGCAACATCCTGCCCCCATTGCTGATCACCTTCGGGCTTTCGATCATCGTGCAGAACGGCCTCCTCGAAACTTTCTCGGCCGACACGCGCTTTCTCAACGTCGGCCCGCTGCAAGGCGCTTCGCTGCCGCTCGGCGGCGGGATCGCGATCGGCGTCATGCCGCTGATCTGTCTGCTGGCGGCAATCGCCGTGATCGTGGTGCTCAATGGCGTATTTTATCGCACCGGCATCGGGCGGGCGTTCCGCGCCACCTCCGATGACGTGGAAATCGCGCAACTCATGGGCATCAACAACAAGTCGATCTATGCGCTGACCATGGGCATTGCGCTCGCCGTTTGCGCCGTCGCCGGATTTTTCCTCGGCGCGCGCGCCAATTTCGATCCGAGCATTGGGCCGGCGCGCCTGCTGTACGCCTTCGAGGCGGTGATCATCGGCGGGCTCGGCAGCCTGTGGGGCACGCTGGCCGGCGGCGTTGTCATCGGCCTCGCCCAGACTATCGGCGCGCACATTGATCCCGAATGGCAAATTCTTTCGGGCCACATTGCGTTTCTGATCGTGCTGGTGATACGGCCGCGCGGGCTGTTTCCGCGCGCCGTGGATTAGGGCCGGCTGGTCGTGCGCATCACCGACATCATCCCGGCCGGGCTCAGTGCGGATCGCCGACGCGTCTCACGTTTTGCCGTTACGACGGCGACGCGGGCATCGACCATCACAATGCTGCTTGCCGGCCCCGCGCTCCTGGTTCTCGTAGCGCTGCCGGCATTCGCCAGCCGCGTGCTGCTGCAAGAGCTTTTCTATGTGTTCACGATGCTGGCTTTAGCGCAGCTATGGAATTTGCTGGCCGGCAGTGCCGGACTGATTTCGGTCGGACAGCAGGCCTTCGTCGGCATCGGCGCTTACGCGCTGTTTGCGTTTGCGGTCGTGACCGGGCTTGACCTTGTCACATCGATCATATTGGCCGGCGTCATCGCCGGAATCGTGGCCGTTCCGGCGGCGCTGATCGTCTTCCGCCTGCGCGGCGCATATTTCGCCATCGGCACCTGGGTCGTCGCCGAGGTGTTCCGCCTCATCCTCGCCCAGGTCAAACAGCTGGGCGGCGGCACCGGGACTTCGCTGCCGCCGGACGTCGCCAGCTCAATCATCGGCATTGATTTTGTGCGTAATCTGTTCCAGGTCCGCGGTCCCGTAGCGCGCGATATCCTGTCGTATTGGCTTGCCCTTCTGCTCGCGGTCGGCACATTCGTGCTGATCTACCGCCTGTTGCGATCACGCTACGGACTCGCACTTTCGGCGGTTGGCGACGCCGAGCCGGCCGCCGAGAGCGCCGGCGTCGACGTCTTCCGCTCCAAGCTTTTCATCTACGTCGTCACCGCCATTGCCACCGGCATGGTCGGCGCCCTGATTTTTCTGCAGAAGGCCAGGATTTCACCCGATGCCGCGTTCTCGCTGGTCGATTGGACTGCCTACGTCATCTTCATCGTCGTCATTGGCGGCATCGGCACGATGGAAGGGCCGATCATCGGCGTCGCGATTTTCTATCTGTTGCAATATTACCTGGCATCGCTCGGTTCCTGGTATCTGATCATCCTCGGCGTACTCGCCATTGTGCTGATGCTGTTTGCGCCCGCAGGCGTGTGGGGAGTCATTTCACAACGTTACGGCATCAGCCTGTTTCCGGTTCGCCGGCGGCTGATCCTTCGCGGCGCGCCGGCGGGAGAGAACGAAAGCAAGACTTAAGGCCGATGCAGCTCGGACACTTGAAGCTCTCGTAAGTGTGATGCACCTCCTCCCGGAACGGATCGGCGGGGGACGAATTGTCCGTGATTGGTTACGAATGCCTTATACGACCGCGGAGCTCAGGAGATCGATGTGTCCGGCAAGTTGATAACAGCGGTGGCTGCGGGTGCGATGCTTCTCGCAACGATGGCTTTCGCGTCGGCGCAGACGCGCGAATTTCCGCTGGATCGCTATTGGAGCGAACACGGATATGACGGGCAGGGCACGGCAAATCCCCCGACAACATTAGGCTTTGGCGTCACGCCCCATGGATATCACGGCCCGGGTTACTACGACTCCGCAACTGGCCAACGCTACCGCAACAGCCGGAATGGGTCGAACGGCGTGCACGACAACCGCAGACAGTAGCGGTCACCGCCGCTGAGTGCGGCTCCGGCGGGCGTTACCCCCCGCTGATTAAATCCTTATCCGTTCTGAGTTTATAATTAATGGCAACGAGTCTTCGACAGCGTCATGGCTGGGCTTGTCCCACGGCTGTCCGGTTTAATTTTTGTGGACGTGGTGCATGGCATGGATTCTTCTGTGTTCTGACGTTTTGCCGACGATCAAGACACGAGAAGGAGCCACACCATGCCCCATCACAATACAGTATTCCATGCGGTTCTGAAGCTGGTGCCCTGGCCGGTATTGGATCGGCTTGTGGATGAATTCGGAGCAAACAAGAAGGTGCGCCGGTTGACGACGCAGCATCAGTTTATTGCCTTGCTGTACGCGCAGTTGGCCGGCAGCGAAAGCCTGCGGGCGATCGAGGCTGGCTTTGAGAGCCACGCCAGCAAGCTCTACCACCTTGGCGCTTGCGAAGTGTCGCGCTCGACGCTGTCGGATGCCAATGCGCAGCGGCCGTGCGCGGTGTTTACCGGCCTTTTGGCCGAACTGATGGGCCGCTGTGAGCGCGCGCTTGGCCGCCGGATCGCGGAGGCGGCTTATCTGATCGACGCCACCGGCTTTCGGCTGAGTTCGCTGAGCGCCGATTGGGCGCAGTTCTCGGCCGGGGTGTTTGGGGCCAAGCTGCACCTTGTCTATAATCCTGATACCGGTTGCCCAAGCTTTGCCGAAGTGACACCCGCCAATGTCAACGACATTACAGTCGCCAAGGCGATGCCGATCAAGCCGGGGGCCACTTACGTGTTCGATCTGGGCTATTACGACTATGGCTGGTGGGCCAAACTCGATGCCGCCGGCTGCCGGATCGTGACCCGTTTGAAGGTCAACACCCCACTTGCCGTGGTGGCCGACAATCCTGTGCCAGAGCATTCTCTGGTACTCTCCGACCAGATCGGCCGTCTGCCGGCACGCCAGGCACGGTCGCGCAAGAACCCGTTCCAGGATCCGATCCGCGAACTGCGCGTGCGAACCGAGACCGGCAAAATGCTACGCATCGTGACCAACGATCTCGATGCGCCGGCCGACCAGATCGCCGAACTCTACAAGCGCCGCTGGCAGATCGAACTGTTCTTCCGTTGGGTCAAGCACAGCCTCAAAATTCGGCACTTCTTCGGGACATCGGAGAATGCCGTGCGCATTCAGATCGCCATCGCGCTGATCGCGTTCCTGCTCCTGCGCATGGCCCATGCCCTGCAGAACGCCGTGCAAAGCCTGCTCACCTTCACCAGGCTCGTCGCTACCAATCTGATGCAGCGACGGTCGATCCAGCACCTGCTCGATCCACCGCCGCCGTACTTCACAGATCGGCGCCAGTTGAACCTCCAACTATGCCAAACTTAAACCGGACAGCCGTGGGCTTGTCCCGGCCATGGACGTCGCGAGGTTTATGACGCGGATGCCCTGCGCAAGGCTGGGCATGACGAGACCGGAAAGCGAGTTTAGATTGTGCCGATACGGATGATCGGTTTGACGGTGAGCCCACGCTCGCTGTCTTGCGCCGCTTCGTTGATGCGTTCGAACGGATAGAGCTTGGTGAGCTTGTCGAACGGAAACCGCCCCTGCAGGAATAGGTCGAGGAGCTGCGGGATGAAAATGTCCGGCACGCTGTCGCCCTCGATGATACCGTAGATCGTCTTTGCCATCTGCATGAACTCGGTGACATCGATCTTGATCTCGGTGCCGGGGGGAGCCGCGCCGACGATGCCGCAGACCCCGCGTACGCCGAGCGCATCGACGGCATGACGCGCGATTTCGGGCAACGCGGTGGTTTCGAGGCTGAATTGCACACCGCCGCCGGTGATTTCCTTCACCGCGGCGACCGCATCGTGCTCTCTGGCATTGACCGCGTGCGTCGCGCCGACTTCCTTGGCAAGCGCCAGCCGTGAAGGAACAACATCGACCGCGATGATCGTGGTTGCGCCGACGACGCGTGCGGCCATCACGGCGCTGAGACCGACTGCGCCGGCGCCGAATGCGGCGAAGCTCGCGCCGTGTCCCACCTTGAGCGCGTTCATGACAGCGCCGGCGCCCGTTTGGATGCCACAGCCAAGCGGCCCGAGCAGTTCAAGCGGCGCCTCTTTTGGCACCCGCACGACGTTGCGTTCATTGGCCACCGCAAACGTGCTGAACGACGACTGCCCGAAGAAATGATCATGCACGCGGCCATTGTCGTCACGGAGGCTGCCTGTTCCGTCCGCGCGCCCGCCGCTGAAATTGTGCGCGTTGAAGTTCTCGCAATTGGCTGGCCGGCCTTGCTCGCAAAGGCGGCAGCGGCCGCAGGACATGAAAGTCAGCACGACATGATCGCCCGGCCGCACCTTGACGACATCGGCGCCGACTTTTTCGATGACGCCTGCGCCTTCGTGGCCGAGTACGATCGGCTGCGGCACCGGGTAGACCTGATCGCGCACAACCATGTCGGTATGGCACATGCCGGTGGCAACGATACGCACCAGAACTTCATCGGCGCGCGGCTCCTCCAGCTCCAATTTCTCGAGCGAAAAGGCTCCGCCCTTCTTGCGCACTACCGCGGCAGTCACCGCGTTCGAGGCGGCTGATCCAGGCATGATTCTTCCTCCCTTAGGCGACCGCGACTGCGTTCAGGCACAGTTCCGGCGCGTCTGATCCCAATTTAACACGGCCTCTTGCCGGCACATCACATGGATCCGGTAGCCGCAAAACTCGCACAATCACCTGCCGTCGGCGAAATAGAACTTACAGGCTTAATGGCCTCCCGTAATCGTCCCATTGTGAGCGCACGCGCCCAGAAAAGTTCTCCCGCAAAGTTCCACCGTGGATGATGCCACCCCGGAAAAATTCTCCCAAATTTGCTTCGCAGTTTGTTGGTCTCGCCAGTACAACACGCCGCATGCGCTGCGCTGGACTCATTTCCAGGGAGCGGTTATGGCAGATCAGGATCAATCGCCAATCGGCAATAAATTGTCGGCGTGCGATATCAAAAAGTGCGAAAGAATGGCGCGTCGCCAATTGCGGCTACGCTACGCTGGGGAGTGAACGCCGTAATCGAGTTCAACCAAAATCTTAAAACCGGGAGGAAGTGATGCCGTCAAGCAAACAGACCGACAATCAGACTGTGAATCCGAAACGCCTGGATACCGCCGGCAGCGCCGTGTCACGGCGCGAGTTTGTCAAGCGTGCAGCCGCCGGCGCCGGTGGGCTCGCAATCGCGGGCGGCATGTCGTCGGCCTTCGCCCAAGCCAGCGACGTGATCAAAATCGGCTTCGTCAGCCCGAGGACTGGACCGCTCGGCGGCTTTGGCGAAGGCGACCCGTACGTACTTGGCCTCGCGCGCAAGGCATTGGCCAACGGGCTCACCAGTGGCGGCAAGAAGTACAAGGTCGAGATCATCGACCGTGACTCACAGTCCGACCCGTCGCGCGCCAGCCAATTGGCCAAGGCGCTGATCAACAGCGACAAGGTCGATCTGATGCTGACGACTTCGACGCCGGAAGTGGTCAATCCGGTTTCCGACGCCTGCGAGGCCGCGGGTGTCCCGTGCATCTCTACCGTCCTGCCGTGGGAAGCCTGGTATTTCGGACGCGGCGCGAAGCCGGGCGAGCCTTCACCGTTCAAGTGGACATACCACTTCTCGTTTGGCGTCGCGGAATTCGCCAAAGCCTATATTTCGGAGTGGAGCAACGGGCAGGTGCCGACCAACAAGAAGGTCGGCGTCATGTTCCCCAACGATGCCGACGGCAACGCATTGCGCGCGCATATGATCCCGCTGTTCGAGAAGGCTGGTTTTACGGTATTCGATCCAGGCGGCTATGAAGACGGCACCACCGATTACTCGGCGCAGATCGCCAAGTACAAGGCCGCTAACGTGCAGATCTTCACTGGCGTGCCGATCCCGCCGGACTTCGCCACTTTCTGGAGACAGGCAGCACAGCTCGGCTTCGCCAAGACGATCAAAATTCAGAGCATCGCAAAAACGGGCTTGTTCCCTTCGCAGATGGAAGCGCTGGGCTCGCTCGGCTACAACATCGCAAGCCTGTGCTACTGGCATCCAACTTTCCCCTACAAATCGCCGCTGACCGGCGGGACTTCGAAAGAGCTTGCAGAGGGATACGAAAAAAGTTCAAGGCGGCAATGGAACCAGCAGCTGGGAGCGACCCAATCACTGCTCGACGTCGGCACTGAACTCCTCAAGGCTGCCAACGCCAAGGACAAGGCGGAAGTGGCAAAAACGCTAAGCCATTTCAAAGCGACGACCGCCGTCGGCGTCGTCGAGTGGGGCAAGTTTCCGATCGCCAATGTCTGCCCGACGCCGCTCATTGGCGCCCAGTGGATCAAGGCCAAGCCGGGCAGCAAGTACAAACTCGACCTGGTGGTCGTCGACAACGCTGACGATTCCAACGTCCCCATTGGTGCTAAGCTGCGGCCGTACGCTTAAGCTGAGGGGAGCATTTGTCGGACACGGCCGCGAGCAACGTCGAGGGCGGCTTGCTCGTCGGCGCCGAGGTGACGAAACGCTTCGGGGCGCTGACCGTCCTCGACGGGGTGAACTTTGCGCTCGCGGCCAAGGAGGCGGTCGGTATTGTCGGCCCAAACGGGGCCGGCAAAACCACCTTGCTCAACGTACTTGCCGGAGCCTATCCGCCTTCGGCGGGAACTATCTCATTCGATGGCGTCGACGTCACCGCGCGTGATGCCGCGCAACGTTGTCGGCTTGGCATTGCCCGCTCTCACCAAATTCCGCGACCCTTCGGCGGCATGACTGTTTTTGAAAACTGCTTTGTCGCTGCGACGACCGGCGGCGCCCTGTCCGGGCAGCGCGCCTATCAAAGCTGCGTCGATGCGCTCGGGCTTTGCCAAATGCTGCACTTTGCGAACCGCCGGGCTGAAACGCTCGGGCTCCTCGATCGCAAGCGCCTGGAGCTCGCTCGCGCGCTCGCGACCGGGCCGCAGGTATTGTTGCTCGACGAGATTGGAGGCGGTCTCACCGACGAGGAAGCCAACAACCTCGTGGAGACAATTCAAGTGCTCCGCGGTCGCGGGCTGGCGATCGTGTGGATCGAGCACATCGTCCATGTTCTCATTCGCGTGGTCGAACGGCTCGTCTGCATGGATGCTGGACGCATCATCGCCGACGGCAAACCCGATGCGGTCATCGCCGATGCCGCCGTGATCGACGCCTATATCGGCGGGAAAACCGCGCCATGAGCCTGCTTGTCGTCGAGGAAGTCGAGGCGCGCCACGGTTTGCTTCAGGCAGTCCGTGGCGTCAGCCTTGAAGTCGCCGCGGGCGAAACCTTGGCGCTGGTCGGAGCCAACGGGGCCGGAAAGACCACGCTGCTGCGCACGATCGCCGGCGCCCACAAGCCCGCGGCCGGCCGAATTAGGTTTGATGGCGCCGATGTTACCGCAGTTCCCGCTTATGCGCGTCTGCGTGCCGGCATTGCGCTGGTACCTGAAGGCCGCAGACTGTTTGCAGGAATGACCGTGAAGGAGAACCTCGCGGTGGCCGGCGCCCATGGCAGGCCGGGCCGATGGAATCTCGACTCCGTTCTAGAGGCCTTCCCGCTGTTAGGCCCGAGGCTCAACAGCCGCGCCGGCAACCTGTCGGGAGGCGAGCAACAAGCCACCGCGATCGGGCGCGCATTGATGACCAATCCCACGCTTCTCTTGCTTGACGAAGTATCGCTCGGTCTCGCCCCAATCGCGGTCGAGGCGGTGTATCGCTCGCTCGGTGCATTGATCGAGGGAGGCGCCACCATCGTTCTGGTCGAGCAGGACATCGGCCGCGCGCTCGGTGTGGCAACGCACGTCGCCTGCATGCTCGAAGGTCGCATCGTCCTGGAAGGCCGCGCCAAAGACATGACTCGTGAGCAGGTCACCGAGGCCTATTTTGGCCTGAGGGCGCGGCAAGCAAAAGCATGATCTGGTTCACGCAGCTCCTCAACGGCGTTCTGCTCGGCGGCTACTACGCGCTGCTCGCCTGCGGCCTCTCTTTCATGTTTGGAGTCATGCGGATCATCAATCTCGCCCACGGGGATCTGGCGATCTTAAGCGCTTGCGTTGTCTTTCTGATCGCGGACGCGACCGACATCTCGCCCTTCATCGCGCTCATCGTCGTGTTGCCGCTGATGGCGGTGATAGGATGGGGCCTTCAACGCTGGATGCTGGAACGCAGTCTGCGCGCCGGGGTGCTGGTGCCGCTGCTCACCACGTTTGGCCTGGCGATCTTTGTCGAAAACGGCTTGTTCGAATATTTCGGCGCCGACACGCGTTCGCTTGCACCCTATATCGGCGATTTCGCCTTTGACAGCTGGGCGATCACCAGCAACATTTATGTCGGCCAGCTTGCGGTGCTGATTTTCGCGGTTGCCGTCGTGCTGCTGGGTGGCTTGAAGCTTTTCCTCACACACACGTCGCTTGGCTGGGCAATCCGCGCGACCGCGGAAGATGCGGACACCGCCGAACTGGTCGGCATCAATGCCAGAGCCGTCTATGGCATCGCAGCAGCAATCGCGGTGGCCTCTGCGGGACTGGCGGGGGTATTTCTCGCCATGCGCGCGGTATTTAATCCCTATTCTGGACCCGAGCAGCTTATCTTCGCGTTTGAGGCGGTGGTGATCGGAGGGATCGGTTCGCTGTCGGGAACCCTGATCGGCGGCATCGTGCTGGGAGTAGCACAAACGTTCGGCGCGCAAATCAATCCGCAAGGCTTTCTCATCGCCGGACATGTCGTATTCCTGGCAGTGCTCGCCGGCCGCCTCGTGCTCGGCGGATTGCAGGCCCGCGGTGGATTACAAGGGCTGTTCGCCCGCCGGTCATGAGCAAAGATTCCAGTTTCGTCGTCGAGCGTTGGACCCGGCTTTCAGCCGGCTCGAGCATCGTCGCTGGCGTCGTTCTCGTCGTGCTAGGCTTGGCGCCGTTTTTGTTTACCGCCAACATCGTTGATAATTTCACCACCCTGTTCATCTATGTGATCCTCGCCGTGATGTGGAACGCGCTCGCCGGCTATGCGGGACTTGTCTCGGTTGGCCAGCAGGCCTTCTTCGGGCTCGGCGCTTATCTGGCGATCCAGATTTCCAACTACGGCGTCAACGTCTATCTGGCACTTTTGCTCGGCGCCGTGCTCGCTGGTATCCTTTCGCTGCCGATCTCGCTGTTGATGCTGCGGCTGCGCGCCGGCGAATTCGCGATCGGCATGTGGGTCGTGGCCGAACTGGTGCATCTCCTCGTCGCCCTCGACAGCCAAGTGAACGGAGAAACCGGCGTCTCACTGATCGCGCTCAACGCCTACAGCCCGGATGACCGCCGCGCCTACAATTACTGGATGGCGCTTGCCGCAATGGTCGTGCTGCTGGCGCTGGTGTTTGCGCTTCTGCGCGGGCGACTCGGTGCATCGGTGCAGGCGATCCGGGACGACGAGGATGCCGCCCAATCCGTCGGGGTTCGGGTACTCGCCGCAAAGCGGACGATCTTCTTCCTCGCCGCCTTCGGCTGCGCGCTGGCCGGAACACTTTGGCTTGCGACGTCAATCACGTTCCAGCCGAGGACGTATTTCGGCATTCAGTGGACAGCCTATATGATCTTTATGGTGCTCGTCGGCGGACTCGGCACTTTCGAGGGCCCGATCCTCGGCGGCATCATTTTCTTCCTCATCGAATATCTCTTCGGTGAGACCGGAGTTTGGTATCTTATCGGCTTGGGCGCGGCAGCGGTGGTATTTGCGCTGTTTCTGCCGCGCGGTTTGTGGGGAACCGTTGAGGACAGATTTGGAGTGCGAGTCCTCCCTGTCGGCTACCGCCTACGCATGCGCGATTTCGATTTGATTTCGGATGGAAAAATTGCGGTTACGCAAGATGAGAAAAATGCAACGGATCCCGAGGCCAAACAAAGCACCGCGGAAAGTAACTGAGGCCTTGGGCGGGCGCTTTCTCGCCGGTGTACATCGCCCGCCGCTACGCTTTTGCGCTTGATGCGCCTCTGCTAGCGTCCGGCCTTATGGATGCCGCGCGCCCCATCGGGATTGACGAAACCGGACCGCCGCCGGCGCCGGCGCGGGTCACGCCGATGATGGAGCAATACATCGAGATCAAGGCGGCCAATCCGGATTGTCTTCTGTTTTACCGAATGGGCGATTTCTACGAATTGTTTTTCGACGATGCCGAAGTTGCCTCCCGCGCGCTCGGCATCATGCTCACCAAGCGCGGCAAGCATCTCGGCCGTGACATTCCGATGTGCGGCGTGCCGATCGAGCGCGCCGACGAATATCTGCATCGCCTGATCGCGCTCGGCCACCGCGTTGCCGTGTGCGAACAGCTCGAAGACCCGGCGGAAGCGCGCAAACGCGGCGCGAAAAGCGTCGTGCGCCGCGACGTGGTGCGGCTGGTCACACCTGGAACTCTGACGGAGGACTCGCTCCTCGATGCCAAGAGGAACAATTACCTGCTGGCGATTGCGCGGGTCCGCGCGTCATCGGACGAAGATCGTTTTGCGCTGGCGTGGATCGACATTTCAACCGGCGAATTTCGCGTCGGAGAGTGCGAGCGATCTACGCTTGCCGCCGAGATTGCCCGCCTTGAACCGGGCGAGATCATCGTCTCCGACGCGTTTCATTCGGACACCGAATTCTCGCCCTATCTGCGCACCCTGCCCGCGGTGACGCCGCTCACCCGCGACGTCTTCGACGGCGCGACTGCGGAGCGGCGGCTGGCTTCGTTTTTCGGTGTGGCGACAACAGCATCATTCGGCGCGTTCTCGCGAGTCGAGCTGACCGCGGCGGCGGCTACGGTGACCTATGTCGAGCGCACGCAGCTTGGCAAGCGTCCGCCGTTGTCACCGCCGGTGCGCGAGGCTGCCGGTGCGACGCTTGCAATCGATCAGGCAACGCGCAGTAATCTTGAACTCATTCGCACGCTCGCCGGCGAGCGGCGCGGTTCGCTCCTTGCCGCCATCGACCGCACGGTGACAGCGGCCGGATCGCGGCTATTGGCGCAGCGATTGGCGGCGCCGCTGACTGATCCGGGCGAAATCGCCCACCGGCTTGATGCCGTCGCAGCGCTGGTCGACGACGGCGTCGTCCGCGGCGACCTGCGCGAACGGTTGAAAGCGGCGCCCGATCTTGCCCGTGCGCTGTCACGTATCGTCGTCGGCCGCGGCGGACCGCGCGACCTCGCTGCCATCCGAGATGGCATTTTTGCCGCTGCGCAAATCGCCGGCCGCGTTTCGGCGCTGGGCAACATTCCACACGAGCTGGCGCAGGCCGTAACCGCACTGCACCGCCCCGACGCTACGCTTGCGGCCGTGATCGAGCGGGCGCTTGCCGACGAACTGCCCGCGTTCCGGCGCGACGGCGGTTTTGTCCGCGGGGGCTACGAGGCGGCGCTTGATGAGGCGCGAGCGCTGCGTGATGAATTGCGTCGCGTCATTGCCGCGCTTCAGGTGCGCTACGCCGAGACCACGGGCATCCGATCGCTGAAGGTCCGGCACAACAACGTGCTCGGCTATTTCGTCGACGTCACCACCCAGCACGGCGATAAGCTGATGAGCGCGCCGCTCAACGCGACTTTCATCCATCGCCAGACGCTCGCCGGCCAGGTGCGCTTTACCACCACCGAACTTGGCGAGCTGGAAGCCAAGATCGCTAGCGCCGCCAAGCGCGCGCTGGCGCTGGAGCTCGAGACTTTCGATCACCTCGCCGCCGCAGTGACAGCGGCCAGTGTTGCGATTAGAGCGGCAGCCGACGCGCTCGCCATCATCGATGTCGCTGCGGCGCTCGCAAGCCTTGCCGTCGAACGCAATTACGTGCGCCCGGAAGTCGACGGCAGCCTCGCTTTCGTCATCACCGGCGGGCGTCATCCGGTGGTCGAGCAGGCACTCGCGCATGACGGCGGCCCGTTCATCGCCAACGACTGCGACCTGTCTCCGCCGCCACACGCTCCCTACCCTTCCCCGCAGGCGGGGGAGGATAGTGAGGTAGCCGGACGCATCTGGCTGATCACCGGCCCCAACATGGCCGGTAAGTCGACGTTCCTGCGCCAGAATGCGTTGATCGCCGTGCTGGCGCAGATGGGTAGCTTTGTGCCGGCGCGAGCAGCCCACATCGGCGTGGTCGATCGGCTGTTCTCGCGCGTCGGCGCCGCCGACGATCTGGCCCGCGGCCGTTCGACGTTCATGGTCGAAATGGTCGAGACCGCGGCAATCCTCAATCAGGCCGGCGAGCGAGCGCTGGTCATTCTCGACGAGATCGGGCGCGGCACCGCGACCTTCGATGGTCTCTCCATCGCCTGGGCGACGATCGAGCATCTGCACGAGCGCAATCACTGCCGCGCGCTGTTTGCTACGCACTTTCACGAGATGACCGCGCTCGCCGCCAAGCTGCCGCGGCTGCATAACGCCACCATGCGGGTGAAGGAATGGCAAGGCGAGGTCGTGTTTCTGCATGAAGTCGTCCCGGGCGCCGCCGATCGCTCTTACGGAATCCAGGTGGCGAAGCTCGCGGGTCTGCCGTCGAGCGTGATCGAACGCGCCAAGCTGGTGCTGGCGCAGTTGGAAGCCGAAGACCGCATCTCGCCGGCCCGCAAACTGATCGACGATCTGCCGCTGTTCGCTGCAGCGCGACCCGCCGCAGGAACAACGGGGCCGCAGGCCGACACGGGTCTTGGGGCGCTGGTCGAAGCGCTGACCGCACTTAATCCAGACGAAATGTCACCGCGCGACGCACTCGAAGCACTTTACACGCTCAAGGGACGGCTGGCGAAGAGGTAGCTCCGCTTCGTTTTTGCATCCGCAAACGAACCGCCAACAGCCCGCCGCTCCAGGCGACATTGGCGGCAATGCCGACAACAAGCGCCAACCATACACCGAGCGGTGCGACCAGATAGTGCACGACAAGAAAGCCGAGCCCGAGCCCGATCAGCGGAAGCTGTGCATGCGCAAGCATACTTGCAGTGACTTTACCGCCGATGCGCGGATGCATGATGACGATCGAGCTGCCGAGAATGATCGGAAACAGCGCGAACATGCCCGAGGCAAAAGAGCCGATGCTGGAACTCGCGGTGGTTACGACGGCCACAACAATGCCGGCGGCGAGCGCGCGCAGCGGAATATCAAAGCGCGTCCGCCGGAATTTCGCCGGCACGCCACCGGCGCGGTAGCGCCAGGTTAGTGGAATGGTGATGCCGAAGACCACAACGTTGAGGATTACGGCGCTGAACGGCGTCCAATCGACTAGGCGGAGTGCCGCCGCCGCGGCGAGCCACACTACGCTCGCCACCCCGAGGCTCACAAACAAGCCGTGCCGCTGCGCCACGGCGGCATAGGCAGCGGCGAAAATGGCGACGGCCGCGTTGACCGCCACGCTGCCGACCGCGCTTGCGGCAATGAAGTCCGGTGAATGTTCGAGGGCTAGGATCGTGTAGGCGGCGCCGGCTGCAGTCGGCGCGGCGCCAATCAGCGCGCCGACGAACGGACCACTCCGCTCGACCGCAAGCGAGGTGACGACGACAACAGTCGCCGTCAGCGCCATTTTGAGCGCGAGTCCGTACCAAAAGAGTTCGGCGGAGGTCACGCGTGATTGAGTAGAATATCGACCGGTGGGCCGTTCTTGATCGTCTGATAAACCACGCAGTACCGCTCTGTGAGTTTGAGCAACTGATCGAGTTTGTCCTGCGGCGCGTCGGTATCGAGATCGAATCGCAGGCGGATTTGCGTGAAGCCGACCGGCGCGTCCTTGGCGACCCCGAGCGTACCGCGGAAATCGAGATCGCCTTCGGCCGACACCGCGCCGGATTTGAGCGGAATATCAAGCGCGGTCGCGACCGCCTTGAGCGTCACGCCGGCGCAAGCCACCAGCGCCTCGAGCAGCATGTCGCCCGAGCACAGTTCGAACCCCGACCCGCCGGTCGCCGGATGCAATCCGGCGACCGCAGGCGCACGGCCGGTCTCGATCTTGCACGCAACGTTGGCGTCATCGAGCGTCCCCTTGGCTTTCAAGGTGACCAAGGCGGCGTCAGGAGCCGTCTTGTAACGCTCCTTGATTGGCGCCTGGAGCGCGCGCAGCCCGGCAGAGTCCATAATGTGATCCTTCCACTACGCAGGTTGACCAGACATCAGCGCCGCTGATGTGGACGTGCGCCAAACATCTGGCAAGCCTGTTCGGTTCATCCCGGTGTCAGCACCAACCGGCCAACAACCTTGCCTGCCTTGAGGTCGTTGAGCGCTTCGTTGACGGCCGCGAGCGGGCGGGTGCCGATGGGAAGATCAGGCACGCCCTTGCGCCGCACGAGGTCGAGCAATTCTGCCAGCTCAGGCAGACTGCCGACATAGGAACCCTGAATGCTCATCGCGCGCAACGGAAAGGACGGCGTTGGCACCGTGATGTCGCCACCAAACAGCCCGACAATGATCAGCTTGCCGCCCTTCACGATCGAGTCGAGCGCAAGCTGCACGGTGCGCGAAGCGCCGACCAAATCGATCACAGCGCAGGCACCGCCGTTGGTTGCCTCGATGATCTGTTTGGCGGCATCGGCCGCGCCGCCGTCGATCACAGCCTGCGCACCGGCCTTGAGCGCCGCCTCGCGCTTGACCGGATCGATGTCGACAACAATTGCGCCCTTGCCGCCCATCGACCGGTGCAACGCGAGACACATCAGCCCAAGACCCCCGGCGCCGATAATGACCACCGGCTCCTCCTGCAATAACGGCCCGACCTTCTTCAACGCGCCGTAAGTGGTGATGCCCGAGCAAGCGAGCGGCGCCGCCCGTTCTGGTGGAATGTTGCCGATGTCGAACAGGTAGCGCGGGTGCGGAACCAGCAAGTGGTCGGCATAGCCGCCGGCGCGAAACACCCCGATACTGAACGGCGTGCGGCAGAGCTGCTCGTCACCCCGCCGGCACACCGCACATTCCCCGCAGCCGAGCCACGGATGCACCAGCCGGCGGTCGCCAATCTTGACACCGGTTGCATCGGGACCCACGGCGACGACTTCGCCGACATTCTCGTGACCCATGGTGAGCGGGAGTTTCACGCCGCGGTCCGCGAGCTTCAGCCGCTTGCCGCCGCCGATATCGTAAAAACCTTCCCAGATATGCAGATCGCTGTGGCAGACGCCGGCGGCAACAACCTTGAGCAGGACCTCGGTCCCGGTTGGCTTTGGGGTCGGCCGCTCCATCAGCCGCAGCGGCGCGCCGCACTCGCAAACGTCATAGCTTTGCATCGGACGTACTCCTCCCGGCGGCGTTTCTCATTCTCGCATGGGATAATGGCAGCATCGGTATTCCTGTCCATCCTTCTTGACCCTGCGGGATCGCAGTGCGCCGCAGCAATAGCTTTTCAAGCATGGCCGCAGGCGGCCGATGACAGCGGCTGGCGGCTCAGTTATGACGTGGCGCAATGCTGGACATCCAACGCGGTACGCGGCCCGCCTCCGAACTCCTCGACAGCGCGGCGATCGTGGCCGACCTCAAGGCCCTTGCCGGCACCCATGCCGGGCGCGATCGCGAATTGCGCGCCGCCGTCGCCCGCCGTCTCAAAACGTCGCTCACCGAGGCGCGCGCGCAGGCCGAAAAACTGCTGCTGAAAGACCGTCATGGGCGGCGTTGCGCTGAGCGGCTGTGCCAGACCCAGGATGAGATCATCCGCATCCTGTTCGAGTTTGCCGCCGACGCGCTTTATCCGCCGCAGGCGCGCTCGACGGCCGAGCGCATGGCGGTGATCGCGACCGGCGGTTATGGCCGCGGGCTGTTGGCACCGGGCTCCGACATCGATCTGCTCTTTGTCCTGCCCTACAAGCAGACCGCGTGGGGAGAATCGGTCGCCGAGACGCTGCTCTATTGCCTGTGGGATATGGGCCAGAAGGTCGGTCACGCGACGCGTTCGGTCAGCGAGTGCATCCGCCAGGCCAAAGCCGATATGACCATTCGTACCGCGCTGCTGGAATCGCGTTATCTGTTTGGCGACGCCAAGCTCTACGCCGAACTTAACGCGCGTTTCGAAAAAGAAGTGGTGCAGGGAACCGCGGCAGATTTCGTCGCCGCCAAGCTGGCGGAGCGCGAAGAGCGGCATCGCCGCGCCGGTCAGTCGCGCTATCTCGTCGAGCCCAACGTCAAAGATGGCAAAGGCGGCTTGCGGGATCTGCACACGCTGTTCTGGATCGCCAAATACGTCTATCGCGTCCGCGAGCCCGAGGAACTGATCGCCCGCGGCGTGTTCGATCGCGACGAATACAACATGTTTCGCCGCTGCGAGGATTTCCTCTGGTCGGTCCGCTGCAACATGCATTTCCTCTGCGGCCGCGCGGAGGAGCGTCTGTCATTCGACATCCAGCGCGATATCGCGGTGCGGCTCGGCTACACCGAACATCCCGGACTGCAGGATGTCGAGCGTTTCATGAAGCATTACTTCCTCACCGCCAAGCACGTCGGCGATCTGACCGCCTTCCTGTGCGCCGGTCTGGAAGAACTTCAGGCCAAGCCCGCCCCGGTATTGAGCCGCGTGATCGCCCGGCTGCGGCCGGCGCGTAGCCGTCGCACGCTGACCGAAACAGACGATTTCCTCATCGACAACAATCGCATCAACCTCGCCCGCGTCAACGTATTCAAGCGCGATCCGGTGAATCTGATCAGACTGTTTTACCTGGCGCAGAAGCACAATATGGCGATCCATCCCGAGGCGATGCGCAGCGCCAGCCGCTCGCTGAAGCTGATCGATGCCGAAGTACGCGACGACAAGGAAGCCAACCGTTTGTTTCTGGAAATTCTGACCTCGAAGAACGAGGCCGAAACTGTGCTTCGCCGCATGAACGAGGCCGGCGTACTCGGCGAGTTCGTGCACGCATTTGGCCGCATCGTGGCGATGATGCAGTTCAACATGTACCACCATTATACCGTGGACGAGCATCTGCTGCGCTGCATCGGCGTGCTCAACGAGATCGAGCAGGGCGAGAGCCGCGAAGTGGCGCTGGCGAGCGAGCTGTTCAAGACGATTCAGCCGCAGCATCGCACGGTGCTTTATGTGACGCTGTTTCTGCACGACATCGCTAAGGGACGCATCGAGGATCATTCGATCGCCGGCGCACGCATCGCCCGCCGGCTTTGTCCGCGGCTTGGCTTCAATACCGCCGACACCGAGCTGGTCGCCTGGCTCGTCGAAGTGCATCTCGTCATGTCGACGGTCGCGCAATCGCGCGATCTCTCCGACCGCAAGACGATCGAGAACTTCGCCGCCGTGGTGCAATCGCTCGAGCGCATGAAGCTGCTCGCCATCCTGACGACGGCGGATATCCGCGCCGTCGGTCCCGGCGTCTGGAACGGATGGAAGGCGCAGCTTGTGCGCACGCTCTACTACGAAACCGAGCCGGTGCTGACCGGAGGCTTCTCCGAGGTCAACCGCGCCGAGCGCGTGGCCGCGGCCAAGGCGGAGTTCCGCGCCCAGATCGGGGATTGGCCCGCCGACGTGCTCGAAGCCTATGTGGCCCGCCACTATCCGGCCTACTGGCTCAAGGTCGACTTGCCGCACAAACTCGCGCAGGCCCATTTCGTTCGCGAAACCGAAGCGGCCGCAAAGCGTCTCGCAACCAGCGTCGGCTTCGACGCGGCCCGCGGCGTGACCGAGCTTACCGTGTTCGCGCCCGACCATCCGTGGCTGCTTTCGATTATCGCCGGCGCCTGCGCGATGGCCGGCGCCAATATCGTCGATGCGCAAATTTACACCACCACCGACGGGCTCGCGCTCGACACCATCGCGGTGTCGCGCGAATTCGAACTCGACGAGGATGAAGCCCGCCGCGCCGCGCGCATCGGCGACGTGATCGAAAAAGCGGTGCGTGGACAGATCAAGTTGCCGGACGTAGTGCCCAAGCGCGCGCCGCCAAAGGGGCGGCTGAAGGCTTTCGCCATCGAGCCGGAGGTGACCATCAACAATCAATGGTCGCAGCGTTACACGGTGGTCGAGGTCACCGGTCTCGATCGGCCCGGCCTGCTCTATGAGCTGACCACAACGCTTTCCAAGCTCAACCTGAATATCGCCTCGGCCCATGTCGCGACCTTCGGCGAGCGCGCGGTCGACGTCTTTTACGTGACCGATCTCCTCGGCGCGCAAATCACCACGCCGACCCGCCAGGCCGCGATCAAACGTCCGCTGATTGCCTTGTTCACGTCGCCCGGAGCCGAAGGTAAAACGGGGCGAGAAGCTGCCGCTGAGTGATTTTCGGCGGTCGGGCCGTCGTCCTTTGCAACTCGCTCCAGTCGCCCCTCACGGCGACGAAACAAGGACCGGTAACGCCCCCTTAAACCGCACTGTCTAGCTTTGCCGCTGCGCGTTTCGTGCGCGGGGATGGACATGGCGCCGCGACAGGCCGGATGGAAGCGTTTGCGCGACGCTGCCCGTCTTGACCTGCGGCTGCGCCCGCAAGACCGCACCGGCGGCCCGCTAAAAGCGCGCGGCGATGGTAGTCGCCGGCGAAGAAAAGGCGCTTCTCCGCCGCAAAAGACCAGGTCACGACGCGGCGGCGGCGGCAAACGCCGCTCCGCTCTCGGCCGCCTGTTCTATTGGGGCGCAGTGCTCACACTGTGGGTGGTCATCGCCGGGATCGGTGCGCTCGTCTGGGTCGGCATCCGCCTGCCGCCGATCCAGTCGCTGGAGATTCCGAAACGCCCGCCCTCGGTTCTTATCGTCGGCGCTAACGGCGCGACACTCGCCACACGCGGCGACATGGGCGGCGCCGCGGTGCCGTTGCGGGAACTACCGGACTATGTGCCGAAAGCTTTTATCGCCATCGAGGATCGCCGCTTTTATTCGCACCACGGCGTCGATCCCTTCGGCATCATTCGCGCGCTCATTGCTGACGTGCTCCGCCGCGGCGCCTCGCAAGGCGCTTCGACCATCACCCAGCAACTAGCCAAAAATCTGTTCCTGACCCAGGAGCGCACCGTCTCGCGCAAGCTGCAGGAAATAGTGCTGGCGTTCTGGCTCGAGCACAGATTTTCCAAAGCGCAGATTCTCGAGCTTTATCTCAACCGCGTCTATTTCGGCTCCGGCGCCTACGGCGTGGAAGGGGCCGCACGCCGTTACTTCGGAAAATCGGCGCGGCAGCTGACGCTCGCCGAAGCAGCTCTGCTTGCCGGCCTTGTGCAATCGCCGTCACGGCTGGCGCCGACCCGCAATCCGGACGGGGCCGAGCGCCGGGCACGCATCGTGCTCAACGACATGGTAGAGCAGAAACTGATCGGCGAGGACGCCGCGCGCTCTGCGCTTGCTCATCCCGCGCGCGCAGTGAAACCGGCCGGCGCCAACTCCGTCAATTACGTCGCCGACTGGATCATGGACGCGGTCGACGATCTCGTCGGGCGCTTCGATCAGGATATCGTGGTCGAGACCTCGATCGATCCGGCGCTCCAAGGCGCGGCCGAGCGCGCGCTCGCGGAAGCGCTGGCGCAAAAAGGCGAAAAACTCGGTGTTGGCGAGGGCGCGCTGGTCGCCATGACGCCCGACGGCGTGGTGCGCGCGCTGGTCGGAGGCAAGAGCTACGCCGACAGCCAGTTCAACCGCGCCATCGCCGCCAAGCGTCAGCCGGGCTCGGCCTTCAAGCCGTTCGTCTATCTCACCGCGCTCGAACACGGATTGACGCCTGACACGGTGCGCGAAGACGGGCCGATTACGTTGAAAGGCTGGAAGCCGGAAAACTACGAGCACCAATACATGGGCCCGGTAACACTGACGCAGGCGCTCGCCAATTCTCTGAATACAGTAGCGGTGCGCCTGACGCTGGAGTTCGGTCCGGCCGCAGTGATCCGCACCGCCTATCGGCTCGGCATCAACTCGCTGCTCGAACCGAACGCCTCAATCGCGCTCGGAACTTCGGAAGTATCGGTGCTGGAGCTGGTCACCGCCTACGCAACGTTCGCTAACGGCGGTTTTGCGATCTCGCCGCACGTGGTCGAACGCGTGCGCGGCGCGGACGGCAAGACGCTTTACGCGCGCTCCAGCCAAAACCTCGGCCGCATCGTCGATCCGCGCTACGTGGCGATGATGAACGCGATGATGCATGAGACGCTGATGAGCGGCACCGCGCGCAAGGCCGATCTTCCCGGCTGGCCGGCCGCCGGCAAAACCGGCACCAGTCAGGATTTTCGCGATGCCTGGTTCATCGGCTACACCTCGCACCTTGTCGCCGGCGTCTGGCTCGGCAACGACGACAACTCGCCGACGCGCAAGGCGACCGGCGGTGGGCTTCCGGTCGAAATCTGGAGCCGCTTCATGAAGACTGCGCACCAGGGCGTTGCGCCCGCCGCACTGCCAGGTGTCGGCGCTGGAGGCTGGACGGCGTCGTCACCGCGGCCGGATGCTGGAAGTGCGGGCGTCCCAACCGCACCGCCCTCGCCTCCCGCTCTTGACTCCTGGCTGCTCGATAAGCTGTTCGGACCGCGGTGACGCTACGCGCTGCGCGGTTATTCAAGGCGTTCAACATTTCGCAGCGTCGGAAACAACTTCATCCAAAGCAGTGCCACGGCGATCGTTCCGACGCCGCCTAATGCGGCCGCCGGCACCGCGCCGAGCAAAGCCGCGGCTACGCCACTCTCGAATTCGCCAAGCTGGGAAGAGGCGTTGATGAACAGATAGTTCACGGCACCGACCCGGCCGCGCATCTCGTTCGGCGTGCCGAGTTGTACGAGCGAAAGCCGGATCACGACGCTGACCATATCGGCTGCGCCAAGAACGATGAGCGCCAGCATCGAGAGCCAGAGCCAGTGCGATAGCGCAAAAATCACGGTCGCCACGCCAAAGACGATGACGGCCTGGAACATTCGCATGCCGACGCGGCGTTTGATCGAATAGCGCGCCAGTGTCGCCGCCATCAGCAACGCGCCGACGGCGGGCCCGCCACGCAGCACGCCCAAGCCCCAGGCACCGGTATGCAGAATGTCGCGCGCGTAAATCGGCAACAGCGCCGTCACACCGCCGAGCAGCACTGCAAAGAGATCCAGCGATATCGTTCCCAATATCGACGGGTTACGGCGGACGAAACCCACCCCGGCGAACACCGCGGCGAGCGTCGGCGGTTCCGCGACGACGGCATGCCGCTTCAACGTGATCGCGCCGTTGAGTATGGCCGCCAGCAGCCAGACGGCGGCCATGATCGCGTACGGAACGCCGGGCGCTACGGCGTAAGCCAGGCCGCCCAGCGCCGGCCCGACGATGGTCGCGATCTGAATCGTCGCGCCGGAGAGCGCCGTGCCGCGTTGCAGCAGCCCGTCGGGCGTCACCAGCGGAAGCATCGCCGCCGCCGCCGGGCTTTCGAACGCCGTCGCTCCGCCGAGGACCGCCACCGCGGCAAAGATTTCAGTCGCGTTCAGCCAACCCGCAAAGCTCCCCCAAGCAAGAAAGGAAGCCACCGCCGCGGCCACCAGCTGCGACATCTGCACCACGCGCCGGCGGTCGAACCGGTCGGCGGCGTGTCCCGCGACGAACACCAGCATCGCCATCGGAATGAACTGCGTCAGCCCGACCAGGCCCAGGTCGAGCGCACTACTGGTCAATTCATAGATTTGCCAGCCAACCGCGACGGCGCCGATCTGGTAGCAGAACTTGGAAGAGCCGCGCGCCGTAAAAAAGAACAGGAAAGGCCGGTGGCGGAACAGGTTTCCGGCAGTGCCGGATAGTTCAGAGGACATTGACTAACGGTATCACAAAAAACGCGCGAAGGTCGGGCTCAGCCGAAGGCCAGCAGTTGCGAAACCAGCTTAGCTGAGTACAGGCGCCTGCGGCCAGTTATCGGCGTGTTTCATCGGGGAAGCCAGACGTCAAGCGAGATGAAACTCGACGTTTACCTGGCCGGTACCGCTGGACGAAAAGTAATCGCAGAGCTGCTCGGCAGTTCCGCCATAGCTCTCCCAGCCAAGAAGCCCGAACAGCATCGCCGTGTCGGCCATCAAAGCTTCGCCGCTGCATTTGGTGGCGTATTCCGGCAACAGGCCGACGAATTCTCGGTAGCGGCCCGCGCCCCACAGTTCGAGCACGCGAAGATCCATCTGCCGGTTAAACTCGCTGGAGACGATATCCCACTGCCCGTCACCGACCTGCCGATTGCTGACGATCTTGTGAGACAGCGAGCCGCTCGCCAGGACGGCAACGCTTGCGTCCGATCGAGAAATTGCACGGCGGCAGGCTTCGCCGAATTTGCGGTTCTCCTCGACGCTGGCAAATAACGGCGACGCGACGGGCAGAACTTTGAGGCTGCTATCGGCATTCATGTATCGCATCGGAACGATGCTGCCATACTCGAGCGCCAAGCTGCGGACGCGCTGGGCATGGACTTCAAGACCTTCATCGGCCGCTTCTTCAACGATCAGATCGGCCAGCGCCGGATTGCCCGGATAGTCGTAAGTCAGGTCCTGGATCATGTGCGGCGCTTCATGGCTGGTATAGCTGCCGGTGTGCCGCTCGTTGGCGTTGATGTGAAAACCGAAGTTCGACAGCCAATGGGTATCGAAGATCAGAAACGTGTCGGCGCCGCGCTCGTGCGCTCGCTTGCCGATTTCCTTCAGCGATTCGATGGCGAGCTTTCGCCGTCCTTTGAGCGCGCCCTCGCGCTCCGACAGCAGAAGCGACGGCACGTGGGTAACTTTGGCAGCGAGGACGATTTCACCCATAGCTCCCCTCGCGGCTCGTGGGGCGAAGTTAGGCGGCGCGTTACCCCCGTAACCGCGCCGCCACTCGCAAAGAGGAAGTCGCAAGACCAGATCGTTGCGAGCGCAACAAACTCGCTCCGGCGCGTAGGCGGCGCTTTGATCTAGATCAATTCGCTGGAGCGGCGGAATTGAGCCGACAGCACTAGCTGGCGATCCGTAGCCGCTCGCCGCTTAAATGCCGCTCACCCCATTTGCGAATTTCCGCAATCACCGGAATGAAGCTGCGGCCAATTGGGGTCAGGCGATATTCGACCTTGGGCGGCACCACGCCATAATCTTTTCGTGCGATCAGCCGGCTTTCGGCGAGCGCCTTGAGTTCGCGGCTGAGCACACGCGGGGCGATTTCGGCCGTCCCCTCGGCGCCGCGCAAGAGACCGCTTTTGAGCTCGCCGTAGCGCTTCGGCCCGTTCTGCAGATCCCACAGAATTCGCAGCTTGTACTTGCCGCTGATCATCTTCTGGAACGCGCTGACCGGGCAGCGGTGCAGGCGTTTCGACGGGGCATTCGGCATTGGCAATCATACTCCGCGGCTAGGACGACGCCCATAGTATCTTTTTTGTCCGTACTTGCACCCGTGTTCGTTCTCCTCGTAAGTACCTCGCCACGAGGTATCAAGCATGAAGCAATTTCTCATCAAGTATCGCCTGCAGAATGCGACTCCGGAGGCGTGGCACAAGGATGTGGCGGAGTTTATCGCCGCGATCGACAGCGATCCGGCGCTGCAGGGGAAAATCACTTATTGCTGCATGAAGAACCGCGACGGCTCTGATTACTATCATCTGGCGATGGCAGCAGATGATGCGGCCGTCAAGGCGCTGCAGCAGAGCGGATTTTTCTCGCGCTATACGGAGAAAACCAGACAGGTGGCTGGAGGCGCGGTCGACGTACTGCCGCTTGAGATTGTCGCCGAGACCAAGCACAAAGCCTGAGCTGTTGAGTGCCGTCTACTAAGCAGACACCGCGCGAACGTTGGACGCCCTGACCGGGCGGTGAAAGCCCTTCAACGTCAGGGCGTCGAGCGGCTCAAGCTCGGCAATCGCCTCAACCGCAATGCCGACCTTGCCGTCGATCAGAATCTGGCCGTCCTTCGCCTCGGCGCACAAACGCGCGGCGAGGTTGGTCACCGTGCCGATGGCGGCATAGTCGAAACGTCCTTCAAAGCCGATACGGCCAAGCGTTGCGTAACCATGCGCAATGCCGATGCCGAAGCCGAGATTGAAGCCGTGCTTGCGCCATTTGGCGCTCAGGCCGCCGACCGCGGCGCGCATCTCGTCGGCCATCCGTACCGCCTGCCCGCACGGGTCGTTGCACGGCACCGGATCGTTGAGCATTGCCATCAGGCCATCACCCGCGAAGCGCTCGATGGTGCCTTCGAATTTATGAATGATGGCGCCGACCGCGGCGTGATACTCACGCAACGTGCTCATGATCTCTTCGGGCTCGGCGGTTTCGGCGAACGAGGTAAATCCGCGCAGGTCGCAAAACACCACCGTGACCTCGCGGCGGTGACTGTCGAGCACCCGATCGTCACCGGACGAAAGAATGAGCTCCGCCACCTGCGGCGACAGAAAGCGCCTCAAGCGGTCCATGCGTCCGATCTGGGCCAGCTGTTGCGTCACCCGCTCCTCGAGCGTCCGATTCCAGATCGCGAGATCGGCCGCTTGCGCCGTCACCCGGTCGGTCAAGTCCTTCATCCGCAGCATCGACTTGACCCGGGCGACCAGCGCCGCCTGATCGACCGGCTTGGTCAGGTATTCGTCGGCGCCGGCGTCAAGGCCGAAGACGACATCTTTGGAGTTGGCTTTCGCCGTCACCAGAATGATCGCCATGAACGGCAGGTCGGTGTCCGCCTTCAGCCGGCGGCAGACTTCGAAGCCGTCGAGCTTCGGCATCATCACGTCGAGCAGGATCAAATCGGGCAACTTTTCGCGGGCGACGGCAAGCGCCTCCTCGCCATCGCAAGCTTGCAGGAGCTCGTAGCCTTGCGGTCCCAATCGCATGACCAGAATGTCGCGATTGGTCTCGTTGTCATCGACGATCAGAATACGCGGAGGATTGTGCATCGCGAATTTGCCGCCACGATTAGTGCAAGTGCTCTTTGATCTTTGCCAGCAACGCGCGGGGACTATACGGCTTAGTGATGTAATCGTCACAGCCGGCGGCCCGGGCCTTGTCTTCGTCGCCGGAGAGCGCGTAGGAGGTCACGACAATGATCGGAATCGCCTTCAGATCGGGATTGGCCTTGATGCGCCGGGTCGCCTCATAGCCGTCCATGATCGGCAACTGGATATCCATCAGGATCAAATCGGGCCGCTCTGCTTCGGCGGCGGTGACGCCGCGGGCGCCATCCTCGGCTTCCACGATCTCGTAGCCGACCGTCGTCAGCAGATCCCGCAGGATCCGGCGATTATCTTCCTGGTCTTCCACCACGAGAATGCGTTTGGTCATGCCACGTGCCCCTCACCGCCGGCATTCACCGGGAGCTTAATCGTAAAAGTCGAACCTTTGCCAAGCTGGGAATCGACCGAAATACGGCCACCGTGCAGCTCAACGATACGCCTGGAGATTGCGAGCCCCAATCCGGTGCCGCCCTTTTCGCGGGTCGAGGTGTTGTCAACTTGCTGGAACTCCTCGAAAATTTTCGCCTGATCGGCCGCCGCAATACCCGGCCCCGAGTTCGCGCACCGCTACTCGAAATGCGCCGTCCGCGCAGGACGCCTCGATCGCCACTTCGCCATTGTCGGTGAACTTGATGGCGTTGCCGACGAGATTGAGCAGCACCTGGGCGAGACGGCGCTCGTCGCCATGCCCGGCGGGCAAGCTTGGGGCTATCTTGGTTTTCAGGGCGAGATTCTTCTTCGCTGCCAGCGGTTCGACCGCCACATAGACGCCCTGGACCAGGTTGGTCAGCGAATAATCCGACAGCGACAGCGTCAGCTGCCCGGCTTCGATCTTCGACAGATCGAGCACGTCATTGATCAGCCCAAGGAGGTGCTTGCCGTTGGTTTGCACGCGTTCGAGAACGTCGCGCATCTTCTCCGGCGCTTCGCCGTAGATGCTATCGAGAATCAATTCGGTGTAACCGAGAATGGCGTTGAGCGGCGTGCGCAGCTCGTGGCTCATGTTGGCGAGGAACTGGGACTTGTGCCGGCTCGCCACCTCGATCTGCCGGCCCTTGTCCTCGATCTCATGGAACAGCCGCGCATTCTGGATAGCCAGCACCGATTGGGCCGCGAAGGTCTTCATCAACTCGACCGTATTCTGCGGAAACGCGCCGGGCGTCTTGCGCCGCACTACCAACATACCGATAGTTTCTTCGCCACGGACGAGCGGCGCCATCAATCGCGCCCGGTAACCCGCGCGCAGAATAATTTCGCCCACCTCGGAAGAGGCCTCATCTCTCAGGTCAGCGCGCTGAACCGGCTCGCCATGCGGGACGCCCGGTGTGAAGATCGGCGCGTCGAAGCCGATATGCTGGTGCGAAAGCGCCTCGATCAATTCCTGATCCATGCCGTAAGTGGCGCGCAGATGAAATTCGCGTTGCGCGTCGTCGAAGACATAGATCGCGCCGGCCTCGGTGCCGGACAACTGCACTGCTTTGGCAACGATGGTCGAGAGTACGGTTTCCAGATCGAGCGTCGAGTTCACCGCTTGCGAGACTTCGCCGAGCGCGCGCAATTCGCCGACCGAACGGCCAAGCTCGTCGGTGCGTTGGCGCAGCTCGGTCAAGAGCCGCGCGTTCTCGATAGCGATGACGGCTTGCGCGGCAAAATTCTGCACCAGCGCAATCTGCTTGTCGGTGAATGGGCGAACTTCTTGGCGAAAAATCGCAAAGCCACCAATGAACTCGCTTTCCTTGAGCATCGGCACCACGAGGAGGGTCCGCACTCCTGCACTCTGAACAAACCCGACGGCGACCGGATCGTCCGACGTATATGCTGCGTCCTCGGCTAAATCAGCAATGTGGACAGGCTTTTTAGTTGCTGCGACGCGCACTGCTGGGTTCAATGGACCAGGATGGAATAGCGGCTCGCGTCGTCTAAGTTCGACAAAGGCAGGCGGGGGATTGTGCATCGCGGCGACGCGATAGGCATCGCCTTCGTAAAGGAACATGTTGCCAAAATTAGCTCTGCAGATACGAACGGCATTCTCAAGCATGGTTGCAAAAACCGGCTGCAGATCGCCGGGCGAGCTGGAGATGACCTGCAGAACCTCAGACGTCGCGGTCTGCTGCTCCAGCGACTCGGTGAGATCGTCGGTGCGCTGGCGAAGCTCGGTCAGGAGCCGCGTGTTCTCGATGGCGATGACGGCTTGCGCGGCAAAATTCGTCACCAGATCGATCTGTTTCTCCGTAAACGGACGAATTTCCTGCCGAGCCAGCGCGATCGCGCCAATCAGCTCGTTGTCCTTCAACATTGGAACGGCCAAAAATGTCTTTATGCCGCCAATTTCGACGCCGGCGACGGTGACCGGCTCGCGTTTGGCGTAAGCTTCCGACGCGGCCACGTCGGGAATGTGGACAACGGCTTTGGAGGCAATCATTTGCCCGACCGAATTTATCGGAGCGGGACGAAACGGTTCGCTGCGGCGCTGTGCCGCGAACGCGGCCGGTGTGTTGCGCGCCGCCACGTGGTGCAAAGCGTCGCCCTCCCAGCGGTAGATATTGCCAGAACTGGCGTCGCAAATTTGGACAGCGTTTTCCAGCATGGCGTCGAATACCGGCTGCAGATCGCCGGGAGAGCTTGAGATAACCTGAAGCACTTCCGACGTCGCGGTCTGCTGCTCCAGCAATTCAGTGAGGTCAGAAGTGCGCTGGCGTAGTTCGTTGAGCAGCCGCGCGTTCTCGATGGCGATGACGGCCTGATTGGCAAAGCTCGTAACCAGAGCGATCTGCTTATCGGTGAAGGGACGGACTTCCTGGCGATAGATGGCAAAACCGCCGATGGCCTCGTTCTCCTTGAGGAGGGGCACGACGACAAAAGTTCGAGCGCCGCCAAGATCGCCGAGCGCAATGGCGGCGGCATGTCCGCGCTTGTAAATCGGCTCCTCGGTAAAATCGTGAACCTGGATGGGAGCTTTGGCAGCTACTGCACGCAGCAGCGGTGCCTCCGGATCAAGCTCAATAACCGCCTCATGGTGGAGTGCGGCGAGAGCAGGCGGGGCATTGTGCAAGGCGACAAAGCGAAAATGCTTGTCATCTTCACGCAACAACAGGTTCCCGAATGCGGCCCCGCAAAGCCGCGTTGCATTCTGCAGCACGCTTTGGAAGACCGGGGATAAATCTCCCGGCGAACGCGAGATGACGCCGAGTACTTCGGACGTCGCCGTCTGTTGCTCCAGCGATTCGGTAAGATCATCGGTGCGCTGGCGCAGCTCGTTCAGGAGCCGCGTATTCTCTATGGCGATGACAGCTTGGCTGGCAAAGCTCGTTACCAGAGCTATCTGCTTGTCAGTGAAAGGACGAACCTCCTGGCGGTATACGGTGAACGAACCGATCAGTTCATTCTCCTTCAGCATCGGAACTGCCAGCGTCGTCCGCGCGCCTCCAAGTTCGACGGCAGCAACGGCGCCGGCATCGCTCCGGTCAATGTAGCCCGGCGTCTCCGCAGCATCGCGAACATGAACCGCCGCCTTCGTCACCAGCATGCGGTTAAGGCCTTTCGGATTAGTAGGACGAACGGGAACGCGGCGGCGCGCTTCGGCGAAGGCGGGCGGCGTGTTATGTGTCGCGACAAGATGGAGGGCTTCGCCGTCCCAACGATAGATATTGCCGAATGTGGCGCCGCAGATGCGAACGGCATTCTCCAGCATGCTGGCAAACACCGGCTCAAGGTCGCCAGGCGAGCTTGAGATGACTTGCAACACTTCCGATGTAGCGGTCTGCTGCTCCAGCGATTCGGTAAGATCATCGGTGCGCTGGCGCAGCTCGGTCAGGAGCCGCGTATTCTCGATGGCGATGACCGCTTGCGCGGCAAAACTCGTAACCAGCGCGATCTGCTTGTCGGTGAAGGGGCGAACCTCCTGGCGGTAAATCGCAAACGCGCCGATGAGCTCGTCGTCTTTGAGTATCGGAACCGCGAGCACCGTGCGCATGCCGCCAAGTTCGACGGCGGCTACCGCCCCCGGAAAGCGTGCGATATAGGCCGGCTCATTGCGCATGTCGGTCACGTGCTGCAACTGCCGCGTCGCCGCCAGCCGGCCGAGTGGATCATTAGCGGGCGGACGGACCGTCGGGTCGCGGCGTCTCAACTCGGACCATTCCGAAGGCGGCCCGTGCATGGCGACGATACGGAACGTATCACCCTTGTACAGCAGAAGATCGCCTGATGTGGCGCCACAGATGCGGGTGGCGTTTTCCAGCATTGTCGCGAACACGGGCTCGAGATCGCCTGGCGAGCTTGAGATAACTTGGAGAACCTCGGAGGTCGCCGTCTGCTGCTCAAGCGACTCGGTAAGGTCATCGGTGCGCTGGCGCAGCTCAGTGAGCAGCCGCGCGTTTTCTATCGCGATGACCGCCTGCGCAGCAAAGTTCTGCACCAGCTCGACCTGCTTGTTAGTGAACGGCCGAACTTCCTGGCGGTAGATGCTGAACGCACCGATCAAGGCATTGTCCTTGAGCAGCGGGACGTCCACCGTGGACCGCGCCCCGCCAAATTTGACGGGTGGGCTGTTCGGAGCATCGGCGGCATAATCGTCGGTGCGGCACAATTGCTTTGTCCGCATGACGCGGGCAAGCAAGGTGACTGGCATCGGTTGAAAAGGTCCGCGCCGTCTGACGAATTCGGCAAGCTCCGGCGACGTACCCACATCCGCAGCAAAGTGGTACGCCTCGCCATCGAAGCGAAACAACAAGCCGAACTTCGCCTCACAAAGGCGCGTCGCATTCGCCAACATGGTTTCGAATACCGGCTCCAGCTCGCCGGGAGACGAACTGATGACGCGCAGCACGTCGGCGGTAGCCGTCTGCTGCTCCAGCGATTGGCGCAACTCGCTCAAAAGCCGTGCATTTTCGATGGCGATGACGGCTTGCGCTGCGAAGTTCTGCACCAAAGCGATCTGCTTATGGCTAAACGGCCGTACCTCCTGACGAAAGATTGTAATTACGCCGATCACGTCGTTGTCTTTGAGCATCGGCACAAGGAACAGCGTCCGGGCGCCGGCGTGCTCCACCATAGCTACGAACGACGGATCCTTTTCGAGATACAGCGGCTCCAATCTCATGTCGAAAATCTGCTGCACCTGACCGGCCGCGGCAACGCGAGCAAGTGGATGTCCGTCGACGACGCGGAAGTGTGGATTGAGCCGCCGAAATTCGGCGTACGCCGGCGGGACATCGTGCATCGCCGCCACCGGGAATGTGCCGTCTTTGTACAAATTGAGCGTGCCGAAGTTCGCCTCGCAGAGATGCGCCGCATTCGCCAGAATACTATCAAAAACCGGCTGCAATTCGCCCGGTGAGCTTGAGATGACTTGCAGCACCTGCGCCGTCGCCGTCTGCTGCTCCAGTGATTCGGTAAGTTCCCGGGTGCGCTGCTGTTCGGCCTCGAACAGCCGCACATTCTCGATTGCGATCACCGCTTGGTCGGCGAAGGTCGTCACCAGCTCGATTTCGCGATCGGTAAACGGCTCGACACGATTGCGCGCCAGTCCGATGACGCCGATCGGCTCACCGTCCCGCATCAGCGGTACGCCGATCATCGAGCGAACCCCACCGAGCCTGGCGTCGTCCTTTTTCTCGTAAAGCGGATCGGTCCATGCATCGTCGATACGGGCGACTTGCCGGGTCATCGCGGCGCGTCCAGCCACCGTCCCATGGCCGGCCAAAATCGTCGTTTGCTCCTCGATCTTCAGATATTCCGGCACCGAACTATGGCCAGCCGCGTAGCGATATATTCCGTCCTCCAGCCGGTAGATCACCGCCTGTTCGGCTCGGCAGAGACGCATTGCGGTGCTCACAACACTCTGCAGGATGGGTTGCAGCTCAAACTTTGAGCGGCTGATGACCCCAAGAACCTCCGATGTTGCGGTCTGCTGCTCCAAAGCCTCAGTGAGGTCTGCGGTGCGCTGGCGCAGTTCGGTCAGTAGCCGCGCATTCTCGATGGCGATGACGGCCTGGGCAGCAAAGTTCTCCACCAGCGCGATCTGCTTGTCGGTGAAGGGACACACTTCTTGGCGGGATAAGACGAACGCGCCGATCAGTTCGTTCTCTTTTAGCATCGGCACAGCCAGAAATGTTCGTACACCTGCTAGTTCGACGGCTGCCACGACTTTAGGGCTGCCCGCAAGGTAGGCTTCCTCTGCCCTTATATCTGCGATGTGAACTGCCGTTTTGGTAACGATCACGCGCCCGGCCAAGCTGTTATCGTTTGGACGAAATGGCATGCGGGCTCTCGCCTCGGCGTAACCCGCCGGCGTGTTATGCGACGCAGCGAGGAGTAGGGCCTCGCCATCCCACCGATACACAGTTCCGAAACTGGCAGCGCAGATGCGGACGGCGTTCTGCAGCATGCCGGCAAACACCGGCTCAAGGTCGCCTGGCGAACTGGAAATGACGCGCAGCAGGTCGGCAGTCGCCGTCTGCTGCTCGAGAGATTCGGTGAGATCGTCGGTGCGCTGGCGGAGCTCGTTGAGGAGCCGCGTGTTCTCGATGGCGATGACGGCCTGCGCGGCGAAACTCGTCAGCAACGCGACTTGCTTGTCGGTGAACGGCCGCACCTCCTGGCGATAGATGCCGATGATACCGATTACGTCGCCGCTCTTGAGCATCGGCACGCCGACCAGCGTGCGGGCCTTGGCTATCTTGATGGTCGCGATCCGCATTCTCATGCCGTGGGTCGGCGCTTTGCGGATGTCCGCGATTTGCACCGCTTCCTTGTCGCGGGCGACACGCCCCATGGCGCTTTGCGGATCGGGGGCGACCAGCGGTTCCTTGAACTGATAGTCGCGATACTCGCGCGATCCGCCGTGGATGGCGACGATGCGGAATTTGTCGCCCTCGCGGAGCCAAAGATTGCCGAATTTGGCCTCGCAGATGCGGGTTGCGTTCCCCAACAGCGTTCGAAAAACCGGCTGCAAGTTGCCGGGTGAAGTCGAAATGACCTCCAGAACTTCCGAGGTCGCAGCCAATTGATCAAGCGCGGCGTTCAACTCGCGCCGCAGATCGGGAGCGGAAGACGGCCGAGCCTTCGCGGGCGGTCGTGCAGGCCGGACCTTTGCCGGCGCAACGCGCCGCGCGGCCCTGGTCCGCTCTTTGATTGCTTTACCGCGCCGCTTCATCGAGCCTCGCCGAAAGCCGTCAGATCACGCCGATATTTGTTGAAGCATACTCCCTCGCGCCACACCGGGCGAGGTGCTTAAAAGCCACGAATTTCCGTCAGTATCGCGACGCCAATGGCACGCGCTATCAGATCGCCTTGGTCAAATCCTGGTTCTTGACCGGCAGCGAGCGGATGCGCTTGCCGGTCGCGGCAAAGATGGCGTTGCACAAGGCCGGCGCCAGCGGCGGCACCGGCGGCTCGCCGACGCCACCCCAGAAATCGCCGCTCGGCACAATTACGGTCTCGACCTTGGGTGCGTCGGCAATGCGCAGCATTTCATAGTCGTCGAAGTTCGCCTGCTCCGCGCCGCCGTCCTTGATGGTGATCTCGCCATAGAGCGCAGCGGTCAGTGCATAGATGACGGCGCCTTGAGTCTGCATCTCGACCGAAAGCGGATTGACCACATGGCCGGAATCGAGCGCGGAGACGACGCGGTGCACGCGCACCTCGCCGCGGTCGACCGAGACCTCGACTACCTGCGCGCAATAGCTGTCGCAGGCTTCGCTGACCGCGATGCCGCGAAACACGCCTTTTGGCAACGGGCCGAACCAATCGGCCTTTTTGGCCGCAGCGTCGAGCACGGCGACGCATTTGGAGTTGCTGCGCAAGAACCGCCGCCGATAGAGATATGGATCCATCCCGGAAGCGTGCGCCATCTCGTCGACGAAACACTCTTTATAAAAGGTGTTCTGGGTGTAGTTGATGGCGCGCCAGACCCCGACCGGCACCGGCGTTTGGGTGATGACGTAGTCGACCAGATAGTTCGGCACGTTGTAAGGCATCTCCTCGGTCATGCCGCTGAGAAACGTGCGGTCGATGATGTGCTTGCCGAAACCGGCCACGAACACCGCAACGAATGATGGACCGGCAAGCCGTATCCGCCATGCGATCGGCATACCTTCGGCGTCGAGCCCGGCGGTAAGACGCGCCATCCCGCACGGCCGGTAGAAGTCGTGGCGGATGTCCTCCTCGCGCGTCCACACCAGCTTGACCGGCACATCGACCTCTTTGGCGATGAGCACCGCCTGACGCACATATTCCTGAATCGGTGCGCGGCGGCCGAAGCCGCCACCGAGCATCATGGCGTGGATCACAACTTTTTCGTTCGGCACGCCGGCAGCGACCGCGGCGGTCACGAGCGCCGTCGAGGCGCCTTGCGTCGGCGCCCAAACCTCGACCCGCTCCGGCGTGACGTGGGCGGTGCAGGTCTGCGGCTCCATGGTGGCGTGGGCCAGGTAGGGGACGATGTATTCCGCTTCGACGCGCTGGGCGGCGCGCGCGAGCGCGGCGGTGACATCGCCGTCGGACTGGCCGACCTGGGCGTCATCGGAGTCGAGCGCGGCGCGCACGCGTTCAAAGATGGAAGCACTCGAAAGGCCGCCGTTGCCACGATCATCCCAAACGATCGGCAAAGCTTCGAGTGCGCACTTCGCACGCCACCAGGAATCGGCCACCACCGCGACTGAGTCGGCCATGCGCACCACGCGACGCACGCCTTTCATCGCCGCAATAGCGTTCTCGTCGACCGATTTTGGCTTGCCGCCGTAAACCGGACATTGCGCGATGGCGGCGTACAGCATCCCCGGCAGCCGCACGTCGATCGCATAGACCGGCTGCGCGGTCACCTTGGCGAGCACGTCGAGCCGCCGGCGCGGCTTGCCGGCGAGCGTCCATTCGCCTGGCTCCTTCAGCTTGACGTCCTCCGGCGGCGTGATCTTCGCCGCATCTTCGGCCACGGCGCCGAACATGACCTTACGACCGCTCGGGCGGTGTGTGATCGTGCTCATGCGAGCAAAACATTCCGACGCCGGCACATTCCAGCGCGCCGCGGCGGCGGCGATCAGCATCTCCCGGGCGGTGGCGCCGGCTTGGCGCAGATAAAGCTGCGATGAAGAAATCGAGCGGCTGGCACCGGTCGACATGTCGCCCCAGATCTCGTGGCGGCGGAGATTCTCAACGGCCGAGACAAACTCGGTGCGGACCTTCGCCCAGTCACATTCGAGTTCTTCTGCGACCAGCATAGCGAGCCCGGTCTGCGCACCCTGCCCCATCTCGGCGTGCGCGACGCGGATCACAACCGAATCGTCTGGATGAATCACCAGCCATGCCGTGATTTCCGGGGACACCCCAACCGCACGCGCGGGGCTGAAAGGAATCTTCAAGGCAAGCGTAATACCGCCGCCCACGGCGCTGATTCCGGCAAGAAAGGAACGTCGGCTAATCGGATAGCCCGATATCATCTGGTTCTCTTTAATCTCAACGCCGGGCGGGCGAAGCCCTTGGGGGACGTTGATAGACAATATCAGCCGTCAGCCGCACATAAATTCATCCCCCCGCATCAATCCTAACAAACGTGATGTCGCAGGCAAAGCCGGAGCTCACACACCCCCGTCCTCCGCCGGGTGTGCGCGAAGGTGGCGGGTGAGCAGCCAAACGAGAAAGGTCAGACAGCTCATGGTGACGACGACACCGGCAACCGGCCAGGCGGAGTGGCCGAGGTAATCACCTACGGCGGCCGCGACGATCGCGGCGGCGGTTTGCTGCACCAGGCCCATCAACGAAGCCGCCGTGCCGGCCCGATCGGGAAACGGCGTCAGGGCTCCGGCCATAGCCTGCGGAATGGCAAGCCCCATCCCGGCGAGATAAACCGCCATCGCGATGACGAGCCAGATCCCGTCGACATGGGTGGCGACCACTGCCGCGAAGCCCAGACCGCCCACTGCGATCGCCGCCACGCCGAGCGCCATCATCCGATCGAGGCCGAGTCGCACCACCAGCCGCGTCGCGATCATCGCCCCAACCATGTATCCCGCCGCGCCGAGTGAAAAGGTGAAGCCGAACTTTACCGGCGAGAAGCCGTAAACCTCTTCGAGCACGACAGCGCCGCCGGAAATCCAGGCGAACAATCCGCCGAAGCTCATCGAAATGATGCCGAGATAGGCGAGAAAGCCGCGATGCCGCAGCACCGAGCCGTAGGACGTGAACAAAAATGCCAGAGAAAACGGCTCGGCAGTACGCGCGCGCACAGTCTCCGGCAACAACCGTGCGGCCAGCCCGGTGGCAACAACCGCGGCAATCCCCATCAGGATAAAGCTGGCGCGCCACCCGAATGCGATTTGCAGAACGCCGCCGATCATCGGCGCCACGATCGGCGCGAAGGCGCTGATCGAACCCATCAACGACAATTCGCGCGCCGCGCGTACACCGGCGTAAAGGTCGCGGACAATGGCGCGCGCCAGCACAATCGAGCCGGCGCCGCCGATGCCCTGAAGAAAACGCGCCGCCAACAGCGGGTCGATGGATTGCGCGGCCGCGCAAACAGCGGTGCCGGTCACATAGATCGCCAGCGCCGCAAGCAGAACCGGACGGCGGCCATAACGATCGGACATAGGACCATAAAATACCTGCCCGACGGCGAAGCCGACGAGATAGTACGACACCGTCAGCTGAACGTGCGCTTGCGGGGCTTCGAGGACGCGGGCGATGTCCGGCAGCGACGGCAGATACATGTCGATCGACAACGGGCCGAGCGCGGTCAGCGCGGCCAGCAGCAGAGTGAGTGCGAACGTGCCGGGGCGAAGCATCAACAAGAATCCAGGAGGCGAATCTCACATCATCGACAGCGCAGGTCATGTTCCCACGCGACGGAGACCGTAGTAACAGATACAATCGAAATATCTGGAAGAAAGCGGCCTTCAGCAGGCGGTGATTTGCCTTATATAAAGGGCCGGCCCCGACCCCAATAGAGTATTCCGGAACAGAGCATGGATGCAAAAACGGACAGCCGCGCGGCGCATGAGCCGCGCGTAGAAGACAACGTTTTGGTGCGCGGACGCGGCCGTTATGCCGCCGACGTTCCATTCCCCAATCAAGCGTATGCTTATTTTGTGCGCTCACCGCATGCTTTTGCCCGCATTGCGAACGTAGACGCAACGGCGGCGCAAAGCGCACCCGGCGTCATCGGTGTGTTGACCGCGAAGGACATGGAGCGGACCGGCGGCCTCGGGCGCCATCCGCCGCTTCTCGGGCGCGACGGCAAGGGGCTGGTGGTCCCACACCGGCCGGCGCTCGCCATTGAGCGAGTCATGCACATCGGCGAGCCGGTGGCGATGATCGTCGCCGAGAGCGCTGTTGAGGCGCAGGATGCCGCCGAACTTGTTGCGGTCGAATACGAAGCGCTTACGCCGGTGACCGACGCGCGCGCTGCACTGGTTCCGGGCGCGCCGCAAATCTGGCCGCAAGCCCCAAGGAACGTCGCTGTCGATTGGCCCGGACCAGCGGCCGACCCTGAAGCCAACGCGCGGCAGGTCGACGCCATCTTTTCCAGCGCAAAATTCGTTGCGCGGATGACGTTGATGAATCAACGGATGGCGGTCGCTTCGATGGAGCCGCGCGGCGCGACCGCGAGCTACGACGCTGCGGCCGACCTTTACACGTTGCGGGTCTGCTCGCAGGGCACGAGCGCCATGCGCGACCCGGTGGTTGCGATCATGCAATTGCCGAAGGAGCGCGTGCGCATCCTGACCGACGATGTCGGCGGCGCCTTCGGCCTCAAGACCGGTCCCTATCCGGAGTACATCGCGCAGATGGTCGCCGCAAAAAAAATCGGGCGGCCGATCCACTGGATGTCGGGTCGTTCGGAAGCATTCCTCAGCGACAACCAGGCACGTGATATTTATTCGGAAGCCGAACTTGCGCTCGACGACAAGGGGCGTTTTCTTGCGCTGCGCATTCGCAATACCGGAAATCTGGGCGCCTATGTCGGGCCGGTCGGCGCCAACATCGCGACGCTCAGTTTCACCCGCTGCCTACCGGGCATGTACGACATCAAACACATCGACATCAGCGCGCGCTGCGCCTTCACCAACACGATTACGACCGCACCCTATCGGGGTGCCGGGAGGCCGGAAGCAAACTACGTGCTTGAGCGCGTTGTCGAAGAAGCGGCCCGCGTTACCGGCATCGATCCGGCCAAGCTGCGGCGGCGCAATCTCATCCCCGCTTCCGCCATGCCCTACCAGACTGCCGTCGGTACGACCTATGACAGCGGCGAATTTGCGTCGATTTTCGATAAGGCTCTGGCGCTGGCGGACTACGATGGCATCAAAGCGCGGCGGCGCGAAGCAAAGAAGCGCGGAAGATATCGCGGCATCGGCCTTTCGTGCATGCTCGAGCATGCCGGCGGCGCGCCGCTGGAAGGCGCGTTGCTCACATTTCCGGGCGACGGCACACTGGTGGTCAATCTCAACGTGCAGTCGACCGGCCAAGGCCACGCTTCGGTCTTTCCACGCATCGCGGCCGAGCAGCTCGGCATTGCGCGCGAGAAGGTTACTCACCGGCACGGCGATTCGGCGCTCGAGATCGCGGGCTACGCCTCAGTCGGTTCACGCTCGGCCATGACGGTCGGCGCATCGCTGCTCAAGTGCATCACTTTGATCACCGAAAAGGGCAAGCGCATTGCGGCAATGGTGCTGGAAGCAGCCGAAGGCGACATCGCGTACGAAGCCGGCGCGTTCGGTGTCGTCGGCACCGACCGCCGCATCTCGCTGTTCGATCTTGCGGCGGAAGCGGCCGAACTAAAAAAGAGGGGCGCGATCGAAGAAGACCTCGACACCAAGACAACAACGGAAACGCCGCTGACGTTTCCGAATGGCGTTCACATCGCTGAAGTCGAGATCGACCCCGACACCGGGCACATGGACATCGTCGCCTATACGGCGGTCGACGATTGCGGCAACACGCTCGACGCGATGATCGTCGAAGGTCAATTGCACGGCTCGCTGGCGCAAGGGTTTGGACAAGCGTTGATGGAGGAGGTGTTCTACGACGAAACCGGTCAGCTCGTTTCCGGCTCGTTCCAGGACTACGCCATGCCGCGCGCGACCGACATGCCGCCGGACATCCGCGACGCCCTCCACAATGTGCCGGCAAAAACTAATCCGCTCGGCGTCAAGGGAGTCGGCGAAGCCGGCACTTCGGCCTCGATTGCTGCGGTGATGAACGCCGTCGCCGACGCGCTGCCCGGCGGCGCCGGTGCGCATCTCGATATGCCGGTGACGGCTGCACGACTCTGGGAGGCTTGCCAGAAGGCGAAAGCGTCAGCTTAGCCGCTCTACGATGGTCGCGTGTCCGCCGGGCAAATCAGCTTCGGATTTGGTTCGGACCGTTTGCGGCTTCCATCGCCGCCGGCAGCGGCAGTTCGACGGTGCAGACCAACCCATCCGGCCGCAATTCGCGCTCGACATGAGCGCCGGGGATGACGCGATCAATCAGTGCGGAACCGAGCCCGTCATTCGTTGGTTCAGCCGCCGGAGGACAACCGCTCTCGGCCCAGACAACCTTGAAGATCCGTTGCTGGTTCCGAGAGGTTATCGTCCAACTCAAGCTCACCGTTCCGGTCCCGATCGACAACGATCCGTACTTCGCCGCATTGGTCGCGAGCTCGTGGAGAACCAGGCCGAACGGCGTGACCAAATCCGCCGTAAGTGACAGCAAAGGGCCCTGCAAGTGCAGGCGATTGGGATTGTCGCTGATGTATGGCGCAAGCTGTTGACGCGAAAGCTCGGCGAAGTCGGCGCCGGTCCAGTCGGAACCCACCAGCAGACTGTGCGCGCTCGCAAGCGCGGACAGCCGCGCCTCGAAGCGCTCGCCGAAATCCTCCTTCGATTTGCTGTTGCGCATGGTATGACGCGCAATTGCCTGAATGACCGCAAGCGTGTTGCGGACACGATGAGTCAGTTCGCCCAGCAACAGGCGAAGCCGTGGTTCCGCGGCCAGGGGCGCAGTTACGTCGCGGGCGCTTTCGAGCACGAGCCGTCGGCCGTCGATATCTTCAAGCTGGAGGCGGCTTTCGACAGTCAGTTCATGTCCGCCCTTGGTTCTCTGCCGCAACTCGCCGGCCCAACTGCCTTCCCGCAACAGCTGCGCCTTCAGCACCGCGAACGAGGAACCGGGTACGGCGGTACCAAGCAAGTGTTGCTGGCCCTTGCCGAACGCTTCATCGCGGGTAAAGCCGTAAAGCTCCTCGCTGCCCCGGTTCCAGTCGAGGATGCCGCCATCAAAATCCCACACAAAGATCGGATCGCGCGACCGCTCGATGAGCTGCTTCAATTCCTCTTGGTTCGTTTCGCGCCTGTCACGCGCCGGCTCAAGCTGTCCGCGGCCGTCCCTGCCGTCGTTGCCCGCCACGACACCACTCCACCTTCAGTGAAACGCCCAAGATATCCAGAGAACCGGCGACCCCGCCAGCGCGTTCCGCCATGTCGCGACAGCACATGCACGCGCCGTGCGGAACGGGACCCGCCGGTGCTGCGGCTCGTTCTCCAACCGGCGCGACGGCTCAAAGCTTGTGCCGCAGTTCCTATTCGGAACGAAGCCGGTCTTTCCCCAGCGCAGACAGCGCGGTATTTCGTAATCGGGTTACGTCACATTCACCTCTGCGGGCGGCCGCAATGATCCGCTTGGCCATGACCTCCTGAACCACGGCAGGCTGCCCGGTGTCGTGCAATGCCTTGCACGCCGCGTCAAAAGCCTCACCCATGATGCGGGTCGTGGCGTCGTCAAAGACGCCCCACGGAACGAACGGTAGAATTGATCCCACGCGCACCCCCTGGTGAGCGCAATCATTATCAATCTTAGCGCGAAAGACTTGTGTCAAAAAGAGCCACTGCCGCTTGCGCAGCAAATCTCGCCGGAACGTGACGCCTGCCAGGAGAGTTCATTACCGCCGGATCACCGTCATATCCACAATTTAAGTTTGGTTTTCGGATTTTGCGCCACGGTTTGCGCGACAGGTCGGGTGCTCCGGTTCTTCCGTTTCGACAGAGCCTTCAATTCTGCACCGGTACGGGACGTTAAGCGCAAAGCATGCACCGCCTTGCCACCCCTGGGCGCGACCGTATAATGCATCGCTTCCTTTGCGCAGGGGATTTTCTTGGCGCCGCCGGGAGCGAAATCCGTAGCCATTATCATGGGCAGCCAATCGGATTGGCAGACCATGAAGCATGCTGCCGAGACACTCGATGCGCTCGGCGTTCCCTATGACGCGCGCATTGTTTCCGCTCATCGGACGCCTGAGCGCCTCTACGCCTTTGCCAAAGGCGCAAAGGGCTCGGGCTTTAAGGTGATCATCGCCGGCGCTGGTGGGGCCGCGCATCTGCCCGGTATGACCGCTTCGCTCACCAGCCTGCCGGTGTTCGGCGTACCGATCGAGTCGAAGGCGCTGTCGGGGCAGGATTCACTTTATTCCATCGTGCAGATGCCGCCGGGTATTCCGGTCGGCACACTGGCGATCGGCCAGCCCGGCGCCGTCAATGCGGCGCTGCTGGCGGCGAGCGTGCTGGCGCTGAGCGATCAAGCGCTTGGTGAACGGCTCGAAGCCTGGCGGCAGCGCCAGACAGCCGGCGTCGCCGAAGTGCCAAAGGATTCCAGCGCGTGAGCGCTACGGCGCCTGCGCTCGCGCCCGGAGCGACGATCGGCATCTTGGGCGGCGGTCAACTCGGGCGGATGCTGGCGCTGGCGGCGGCGCGGCTTGGCTTCAAGTGCCACATCTTTGCTCCCAATCCGGATTCGCCCGCCTTCGACGTCGTGCACCGCGTCACCTGCGCCGACTACGGCGACACCCAGGCGCTCGACCGGTTCGCCGCTGACGCCGATGTCGTTACCTACGAATTTGAGAATGTGCCGGCGGAAGCCGCGACGTTTCTCGCGGCCCGGGTTCCTGTACTGCCGGATCAGAATGTTCTGGCGACGACCCAGGATCGCCTTGCCGAGAAAAATTTCGTCGCATCACTTGGCATCAGCACCGCGCCTTATGCCGCCGTCGATGCGCCAGGCGAATTGGCCGGCGCGCTGGCACGGATCGGCCGCCCGGCCGTGCTGAAAACGCGGCGCTTCGGTTACGACGGCAAAGGCCAGGCGACGATTAGAAATGGTACCGTTGCCGAAGCGGCCTGGCACGAAGTCGGCGGTCAGCCCTGCATCCTCGAAGCCTTCGTGCCGTTCGCGCGCGAGGTGTCCGTTATTGCCGCCCGCGCGCGCGATGGCGCGGTCGAATGTTTCGACGTCACCGAGAATGAGCACCGCGATCACATTTTGAAGATTTCGCGCGTACCTGCGGCCTTGCCGGAACAGGCGGCGCGGCAAGCGCGACAGATCGCGGAAACGATCGCGCAGAAGTTCGCCTATGTCGGCGTGCTGGCGGTGGAGATGTTCGAACTGCGCGACGGTGGCCTTCTGGTCAACGAGATCGCGCCGCGGGTGCACAATTCAGGGCATTGGACGCTCGACGGCGCCTCGGTGTCGCAATTCGAGCAACACATCCGGGCGGTGGCGGGCTGGCCGCTTGCAAAACCGCTGCGCCACGGCCGCATCGAAATGATCAATCTCATCGGCAGCGAGATCGAAGATTACCGGACCTGGCTCACAGTGCCGGGTGCCGCGGTGCATCTCTACGGCAAGGCCGTAACCCGCCCCGGCCGCAAGATGGGACACATCACGCGGGTTTTCGCCGAGTGAGGCAGCGGACCTATTGGTGGATTGCAGCGCGAGGGCCTGTTGCCGATGAAGCCGAAGCCAATCGCCACCAATGGCGCGGCTCCCGGCCGGTCTGGATCGCCGCGCCAGCCGCGCTTTGGCTGAGATAGAGCGCGGAGTCTTTGCTGCGGCGCGGGCCTTTGCCCGCGCGTTTGTTTTAGCGGGACTATCGCCCTATTCATGCCTGATCTACCGTTGGCGCAGGCGGGGGGCGCTGCGGTGCCGGGAGCGGCAGATGCCTGGACCAAAGACCGGAGGAAGCGAACGGCAAACCCGGGGCCCCAAAAGGCGGACCGGAGCGCTTGCGCTGCCTCTTGTTGGATTGTTGGCGCTAGCCGGCTGCGCATCATTCAGCAGTTTGTCGTCATCCGAAAACGACGACACCGCGCTCACGCCTTCCCAATCCAATCTGACGTCACTATCCGCAGTTGTCGAAAAGCATCCCGACGATCCGCAGGCCTATAATGTACGCGGTTCGGTGCTGGCCGAAACCGGGCACCCCGAAGAGGCACTTGCCGATTTCAACAAGGCGATCAGCCTCGATGCCAATTACGCCCAAGCCTACGCCAACCGCGCGCTGCTTTATCGGCACACCGGCAAACCCGATTTGGCGCTCGCTGATTACAATAAGGCGCTCTCAATCGATGGCAGTTACGTGCCGGCCGTACTCGGCCGCGGTACTATCCACCGTGAACAAGGCCGGAGCACGCAGGCGCTTGCCGACCTGAACAAGGCCATCGCGCTCAAGCCGGACAATGCCCAGGCATATTATCAGCGCGGCCTCCTCTATCAGAGCCAGCATCAATACCAATTCGCCATCGACGATTTCTCCACGTCCATGGGGCTCGCGCCGCGCAAGGCCGAGCTGCACGTGGCGCGGGCGCTCAGCTATCTGGCGATTGGCGACGCCAAATCGGCGGCCTCCGATCTTGACGACGCCGTGCAAATTAATCCTGGAAATCTGCAGGCGTGGACCAGCCGCGGCCTTGCCTACGAACGCCTCGGCCAGAAGGACAAAGCCGCCGGCTCTTATGCCAAGGCGCTCAACATCAACGAAAAATATGAGCTGGCGCGAGCCGGCTTTGCGCGTGTCGGCGGCAAGGTTGGGCAATCCTACCAGACGTTCTGAGACATGCGGCCCAAAGATTTGCAGCCTAAAGACATGCCGCCCAAAGACTTGCAGCCCAAAGACTTGCAGCTGAGCGAGGTAGCTTCATGACCATTACGCTCAATCACACCATCGTCCCGGCCCGCGATAAAGCTGCGTCGGCAAAATTCTTCGCCGACATCTTCGGCCTCAAGCGCGCACGCGGCACCTATTTCGCACCGGTCAAGGTCAACAAATCGCTGACACTTTTGTTCGACGAGGATGACAAATTCGAGAGCCATCATCTGGCGTTTCACGTCAGCAACCGTGAATTCGACGCCATCTTCGGCCGCATCAAGGCAGCCAAGATCGCTTTCGGCAGAGCGCCGTGGAGTCTCGACGACGGTAGGCTCAACGATTGGGGCGGCGGCCGGGGCCTGTATTTCCGTGATCCGAACGGTCACGTGTTCGAGCTGATGACGGTGCCGCAATAAAAGCCGCGGCCTAATCGAGGTCGCCGGCGAGAAATCGGCCGACGGCGTGCAGCGCGCCGTTCTTGTCGAGATCTTCATGGCCGCCGTCGAGAAAGCGCACGATATGCTTGCGCGCCTTGGTCAGATCGAACATCCGCTCGCCCATCGCGTAGGGAACGGTCTGATCCTTCACGCCATGCAGGATGAGAACTGGCGCGGTGATTTTGCCGATGCGCTCGTCGGAGCGGAATTGATCCTTCATCAGCAGACCAACCGGCATGTACCAATAGGTCCTGGCGGCGACGGCGGCCGCAGACGTGAACGGTGCCTCGAGAATAACGCGTCCGACCGGCTTCTCAGACGCCAACACAACGGCAACGCCGGAGCCGAGCGATTCCCCCCAGAGCACGAGTTCTCCCGGCCAGTAGCGGGCAATAGCAAAGGCATACGCAGCCTCGGCATCGGCGATCAGGCCGGCTTCGCTTGGACTACCACTTGAGCCGCCGAAGCCGCGGTACTCAAGACCAATCAGACCGATGCCGTTGGCGATAAGCTTGCGAAAACGCTCGACGCGGTAGCGCAACGCACCGCCGTTGCCATGAAAATAGATGATGACGGGTTTGCCGAGATGCGGCGCGACGTGCCAGGCGAAGATCCGTGTCCCATCTGAAGCCGTCAGCGCCACTTCGTGCGCCTCGGGCAAGCCGGCTGCGGCCGGAGTCGTGTGGGTCGTGTCCGGGAAATACATCATCGAACGCTGCGTGAAGTACAGGAGCGCAGCGAGGCCGACATACAGAGACGCGAGGACGATCGCCGCGCTCACGAGTGCCGTCACTGTCCACGCCGGCCGGTTCGACCAGGCGCGCATCGCGTGAGCGTGAAAGATGGTGACAGCAGGCCGCGTCGATTCCCGCGCTTGCACGGCAAGGTGACGCGAAACGATGACAGCACCCCGCGTGACATCACGCGCACTCTCGGCGAATTCACGATACGCGAGACTGCCGCGTCTTTGCGCATTGGTGGCCCAAGCGTCACGCCAAGATGAGAGGGAGCGGCCCATCAAGCCTCGCGGCTAAAATCGAAGAATCTCATGCTCACAAAAACAAACCGGCCGGCTTATGCAAGCCGACCGGGTAAATTCACGGTTATGCTGCGCGTTCAGGGACAAACCTGAACCGTTCGCAACCGATATCCGGCGCCTTCGACCCAGACCCTGCGCTTCGACCAATGGCAGCCCGGCGCCAATTGTGCATAGGCGGCGGCCGGTGCCGGCGGTAGAGCCGCGCCCGGAGGCGGCGGCGGATAATAGGCCTCGGGAGGCGGCGGATAATCGGCCCCTGGGGGCGGCGGGTAATAGCCGGGCGGTGGTGGCGGATAGTAGTAGCCGGGCGGCGGCGGCGGGTAATAATATGGGCTGTTTGCTACGGCGCTCCCGACAATGGCTCCGGCGGCAATGCCGCCGATGATCCCCGCGCCTACTGCGCAACCGACACACCAGGCGTTTGCCGGGCTCGGCGTTGCAGCAACCGACACCAGCCCGATGCTCGCCGCGCCGGCCAGCGCGATCAGCGACTTATGCATGTGCTCTCCTCACGATTGGGCGGCTACCACTCGCAAGTGGACATCAGTGCCACGAGCGCGAGCCCCAAATTTTTGCCGCACATTATTGAGCAGCAATTCTTAGGCGGAAGTTAGGTGCGGCGTGTAATCCGCTGCCGGCAGCAAAAATCCTGAGACAATCGCTGCCCGGCGACGGGTGATGTTTGAGGGAACGCGCGCACCACCCGCTTAGTAGCAGGCACGCGTCCAGTAATAGCCGTTCCAGACGCGGTGGCAGCCACGGTAATAAGGATACGGGCCATAGGGGTAGTAGCCGTTGTAGTAGTAGGGCCGGGATGCCACTGCAGCGCCGACGACCGCGCCACCGACCACCGCGCCGGCAACCCATGGACCAGGACCGCGCCATCCCCAGCCACCACGCCAGCCCCAGCCACCGCCACCGCGCCACCACGCATCCGCCGGGCTCGACGTCGCCACCGCCGTTACGCCGAGCGTTGCGGCCAAGGCGAGAACAGTCAAAACCTTTTTCATGGCATCACCTCAACTTGCATCCAATGTTCAACCGACCCCGGGACCTAGGTTCCCATCTACGAGTTGAACGGCAACTGAACAATGCCGCCCGATTGTGGCCATCATTTGAAGCGCGAAAACTAGTGTTAAGCAGGCCTTAATGTCATTGATTTTCGCCATTGCCGATATCCATGGTTCGCTGCGCAAGCTGCAGAGCCTGATCGAGCGTTGCGAGCGCTACGCTGAGGGACGGCCGACGACGTTCATCTTTCTCGGCGACTACATCGACCGCGGGCCTGAGAGCGCCGGCGTTATCGGCTACGTGATCGCTCTACAGTCCCGGCTGCCAGAGCGAGTCATTGCACTGAAGGGAAACCACGAGGCGATGGCGCTCGATGTCATCGACCGCACCATCCCGGCGAAATATTGGTTTGCGCAAGGCGGAGCTGAGACGCTCCGCAGCTATGGTGCCCGCGGCGCCGGCGATTTGCCCGACGCGCATGTGGATTGGCTGCGTGCACTGCCGCTGAGCTACGACGATGGCCGCCGCTTTTTCGTCCACGCCGGCGTCGATCCGGAGCAGCCACTCAATGCGCAGCGCGAAGCTGACCTGTTGTGGATCAGGGAGCCGTTCCTGTCAGACCGGCGCGATCACGGCCGACTGATCGTCCACGGCCACACCCCAACAAAAGGCCGCAAGCCGGATTGGCGAACCAACCGCCTCAACATCGATACCGGCGCCGTTTTCGGTGGGCCTTTGACTGCGGCGGTCTTTGACGACGCGGAAATCCAGCCAAAGTCCTTTATTCAGGCCGATTGAGCTGCAGCTTTCGGCAAGAGTGTCCTGCGTCAATCCGTCGCAGACCCGGGAGTCTGACGATCATCCTGATTTGCGCGTGCCCGCCGCGCTAGTGTTCTCAAACGATTCGAACGGGGACTGGCGGCTGGTGAAGCACAAATCGGCCAAACACAGACTGACGAAGTCGCGGAGAAGAAAGCCGCTCGCTTTGCCGTCAACCCAGCCGGTACGTTCCGGTGGACAAAGCCAAAAGTCCGCGAGCCCTGCGCAATCTGGCGCCCCGAAGCCACGCGCGCGCGCGGTCCCGGTGCGGCTCGCCGCCGAAGTGGAGCGGCTTGCCACTGAACTTAAAGTCTCGCAAACGCGCATCAGCGAACTCGAAGCGAGGATCGACGTCGATCCCCTCACCGAAACACTCAATCGCCGCGGCTTCGAGCGCGAACTCAAGCGTTCGCTGGCTTATGTGAAGCGCTATAGCGTCACGGCGGCGCTGATCTACCTCGACCTCGACGGCTTCAAGCCGGTCAACGATCGTCACGGCCACGCCGCGGGCGATGTCGTGCTGAAGGCGATTGCAGCGGCGCTGATCCGCAAGGTGCGCACCTCCGACATCGTTGCCAGGATCGGCGGTGACGAATTCGTGGTGTTGTTGTGGAACGTCACTGAGGATGAGGCTGCGGGCAAGGCGGCGGCGCTGGAAGCCGCGGTGTTCGCGACACCCGTGCGCTGGAGCACTTCGACGCTGGTCGTCGGCGCGTCGGCCGGCGTCGCATCGATCGGCCCGCTCGATTCACCCGCCGAACTCCTCGCCCGCGCGGACGCGGCCATGTACGCGCGCAAGGCGCAGCGGCACGCCAAAGCGGCGCGGCGCGCCTAGCTAGAGCATGATCCGGAAAAGCCTGGCCTCGGACTTGATCCGAGGGTGGAAGCCGGTCTTCCGAAAAGATCATGCTCCACCAAAACGACAGCTACGCGATAATATCCGGTGTCAGCTGGTCTTCGATGAAGGTGATGCGGTCGCGCAGGTGCAGCTTGCGCTTCTTCAAGCGCTGGACCTGAATGATGTCAGCGCCACGCGAGCCCTGCAGCGCCGCAATCGCAGCATCGAGATCGCGATGCTCTTGCTGCAGTTGCGCAAGTTGTGCGCGAAGCTCGCGCTCTTCCTCTTGGGTCATTGCCGCCCTGGTCGCGCCTTGGTCACGTTTTGGACGTCCCTTGGCACGGGCTAACGGCCGGTAAGCTCCTCTTAATTATCGTGTTTTTGATAAAAACCCACAAGGGCGCAGGCCTACGGTGCACAGCGGGGATTTTCGCCGCCGATAAAAAGGAGTATGTTGGCGTTCAGTCATACTTGTGTAGCATCCCGCTTAAAAGGGGCAGGGGTGGCAACAAACGCAAGGAGGCGGCCATATGGCGATCGAAGCTCATCTTGTAGAGCTAGAGAAGCGGCACCAGTCACTCGATCAGGAAATCAGCGAAGCATTAGCCCACCCGGCAGCGGACGATCTGAAAATCGCCGAACTCAAGCGGCGCAAATTGCACGTCAAGGACGAGATCGCCCGGCTCAAGCAAGACGCCAGCGTACATTAGTCGATCAGCTTGAAAGCTACCGGGTCGGCGCAGTCTCCGCGAAGGTGGAGACGGGTGGATTTTTCTTTACCGAAAATCGTGATTTGGGTTCTCGGTCGCGCGGGAATGAGCCCCATCACCTAACCTTGACAGTCGGACATTTTTGTCCGATATAATGCGTGATTCCTCCCCGCCGATGAACAAGCGCGACAAATTTATTGCCGAATTGCGGGACGAGGCTCGGAGGAAAGGTCTGCCATTTAGAGCAGAGAAATGGCGCGGTAAGGGCGGTCACATGATGGTCTTCGTTGGCGACCAATTGACGACGGTGCCATCGCGCGAAATCGATCCGAAAACCGCGAGGAAGATCAGGAAACAACTCGGTTTGGCGGACTGACGAGAGACAAAATACAATGAAAGCTTATGCCTATCGTGCGCGATTTGAGCCTGGCGACCGGCGCGGCAGCATCGTAGTCAGCTTTCCCGATGTGCCGGAAGCCATTACGCAAGGACGCAGCGGAGATGATGCCCGCACCATGGCCGAGGAAGCCCTTGGGCTCGCGCTACTGAGCTATCTGGAACGCGGCAAGCCGCTGCCAAAACCGCGCGCCAAAGGGCGCGGTCTCGTTGACATTGCCGTCATGCCGGACGTTGCCGCCAAGCTTGCGTTGTTGGAGGCGTTTACCGCCGCTGGAATTACCAAAACCGAATTGGCACGCCGGATCGGCAAAGACGAGAAAGAGGTGCGCCGCATTCTCGATCCCAAGCATCCGACCAAATTACCGGCGCTCACTGCCGCCTTGCGCGCGCTTGGCAAGCGGCTAGTGGTTGGCGTGATGGAGGCCGAAGCGGCGTAATCGCGATTCTGAGCTTGGCCGCAACGCCCCTCACCCATCGCTCTGCCCGCAGATGGGGAGAGGGTGTCACACCTCCCTCGCCACGCCTCGCAGCTTGAATTTTTGAATCTTTCCCGTGCTTGTCTTCGGAATCTCGGCGAACACCACGAAGCGCGGGCATTTGTAGGCGGCAAGGTGCGAGCGGCACCAGGCGATCAGCTCTTCCGGCGTAGCCTTCGCGCCGGGCTTGAGTTCGACGACCGCGCACGGCGTCTCGCCCCATTTCTCGTCCGGCTTGGCAACCACGGCGACGGCGGAAACTGCCGGATGTTTGTAGAGCGCGTCTTCCACCTCGATCGAGGAAATGTTCTCGCCGCCGGAAATGATGATGTCCTTGGACCGGTCCTTGAGCTGGATGTAGCCGTCGGGATGGACGACGCCAAGATCGCCGGAATGGAACCAGCCGCCGGCGAAAGCCGCTTCGGTCGACGCTTTGTTCTTCAGATAGCCCTTCATCACCACGTTGCCGCGGAACATCACTTCGCCCAGGGTCTGGCCGTCGCGCGGCACCGGCTGCATCGAGTCCGGATCGCGCACGTCGAGCCCTTCAAGCACCGGATAGCGCACACCCTGGCGGGCTTTTTTCTCCGCCTGCTGCTCGGAGGAAAGCCCGTCCCATTCGCGATGCCAGTCGTTGATGCTCGCAGGCCCGTAAGTCTCGGTGAGCCCGTAGAGGTGCGTGACATTGAAGCCGGCTGCCTTCATTTCCGCCAGCACCGCTTCCGGCGGCGGCGCCGCGGCAGTGGCAAACTGGACGACATGCGGTAGCGGCTTTTTCTCCTGCGCCGCTGCGTTAAGGAGCGTCGACATCACGATTGGTGCGCCACACAGATGCGTCACCTTGTGGGTCGCGATCGCATCAAAGATCGGCGCGGCGCGGACTGCCCGCAGGCAGACATGGGTGCCGGCGACAATCGACAACGTCCATGGAAAGCACCAGCCGTTGCAATGAAACATCGGCAGCGTCCATAGATAGACCGGATGCTTGGCCATGCCGCAGGTCAGGACATTACCCATCGCGAGCAGGTACGCGCCGCGATGATGATAGACGACACCCTTGGGATCGCCGGTGGTGCCCGACGTGTAGTTGAGTGAAATCGCATCCCACTCGTCGCCCGGCATTTGCCAGATGAAATCTGGATCGCCTTCGCGGAGAAATGCCTCGTATTCGGGGCTGCCCAAACGCTCGCCTGCCCCGGTGAATTCCGGGTCGTCGTAGTCAATAATCAAAGGCTTCGTTTTGGCGCCGGCCAGCGCCTCTTTCATCACCTTGGAATATTCGCGATCGACGATGAGCACTTTCGATTCGGCGTGATCGAGCGTGAAGGCGAGAATGGCACCATCAAGCCGCGTGTTGAGCGTGTTGAGGACGGCGCCCGCCATCGGCACGCCGTAGTGTGCCTCCACCATGGCTGGCGTGTTGGCGAGCATGACGGTGACGGTGTCGCCGCGCCTGACGCCGCGCCGTGCCAGCGCCGATGCCAGTTGCCGGGCGCGCGCATAGAACTGCCGGTAATTCCAGGACCGCGCGCCATGCACGATCGCGGTCTGGTCCGGATAAACTGCGGCGGCGCGCTCAAGAAACGTCAGCGGCGTCAGCGGCTGGAAATTCGCTGCGTTGCGGTCGAGATCAAGGTCGTAGGCCGTGGCCATTAGATCGCCTCCCTGGCCCGTGAGCGTAGCGAAAATGGCAAATGGCGAATAGGGCGGAACTTAATTGCCGCCTGGAAACGGTAAACAAAAGACAATCCGTTCGCGGTCGCGTCAGCGAAGGAAGCCGCGCCCTCCTTGCCAAAGCAGCGCAATCGCAATCAGCAGCATCAGCACGTAGGCGATCTTATAGAATTGCTCGGTCGGCGTTTTGCGAACCAGCCAAATGCCGAGAAAGTTGCTGGCGACCGCGATCGGCAACAACACAACGGAGGTGGCGAGATTGCGCAGCGAGAACTCGCCGAGCGCGGAATACGGCACGATCTTCATCAAATTGAGGATAGCGAAGAAAATGACCGTGGTGCCGACCAGCGTGAACTTGTCGAGGCGCTGCGGCAGCATGTGGATCTGAAAAGGCGGCGAGCCGACCTGCACCAGGGTTGATGTAAACCCTGACAGCGCGCCCCAAACGATGCCCATGGCCGGGTGCGGCCGCTGCGCTTTCGCCGGCGGGTGACCGAGATAAGCGCGGCGCCAGGTGCCGAACCAGGCGTAAAGCACGAACAGGAGCGCGATCGCACCGACGGTCAGTTCGATTGAAGCGTTGGAGAGATATTTTGCGAATATCCAGCCGGCACCGACGCCGAGGACGGAGCCCGGCAGTAACACTTTCAGGTTCCAGGCGCTCCAGGCGCGGTGATAGGTCCAGACCGAGATCGCATCCTGAACGATGAGGATCGGCAGCAGAATGGCGGCGCCTTCGAGCGGCGGCACGATCAGCGCCAGCAGCGGGGTCGAGATCATCCCGAGGCCTGCGAACCCGCCCTTGGCGAGGCCAATCAAGGTCACGGCCGGAATGGCGAGGAGATAAAACAGCGGATTGGTGATCACTTGGACTATGAAGCTTGGGCTGCGCGGCTGGAAAGAAAGAATGGTGACATAGATCAAAGCGCACGCCCTGACGCCAGCGTTGTGATGCATGGCGGAGCTGCCGGCGCGACACGGCTTGCAAACCTTTAGTGATCCGTCATCCTGAGGTGCGAGCTGAGCGAGCCTCAAAGGATGAGCGGCCCCGGCTCGCCCTTCGAGGGCCGCGCAATGCTCGGCCACCTCAGGGTGAGGAGTAAGTGGAGGAAATCATGGACGCCCGTTCGAGCCGCTACCACGAGGTCTACGCACGCTGGCAGCGCGATCCGCTGGGCTTTTGGGCTGAAGCGGCTGCCGATATCGAATGGTTCGAACAGCCCAAAGCGACGTTTGATCCAAACGCCGGCATTTACGGCCGGTGGTTCCCGGGCGGCGTCACCAACACCTGCTTCAACGCCGTCGACCGCCAGGTCGACGCCGGCCGCGGCGATCAGGCCGCCATCATCTACGACTTGCCGCTTGCCGGCGCCAAACGCACCATCACCTATCACCGCCTGCTGACCGAGACCCAGGTGCTGGCCGTGATGCTGCGCGATCTCGGCGTCAACAAGGGCGACCGCGTTATTCTTTATATGCCGATGGTCCCGGAGGCGGTGTTCGCGATGCTCGCCTGCGCGCGCATCGGCGCCGTCCATTCGGTGGTGTTTGGCGGCTTCGCCGCGCCTGAACTGGCGACCCGCATCGACGACGCCAAACCGAAGGTCATCCTGTCAGCAAGTTGCGGCATCGAGCCCGGCCGCATTGTCCATTACAAGCCGCTGCTGGACGAGGCGATCGCGATCGCTGAGCACAAGCCCGGCGCCTGTCTCATCCTGCAACGACCGCAGGCGGAAGCTTCGTTCATTCCCGGCCGCGACCACGACTGGGCGAAGATGCGCGACCATGCGCTGATTCATGCCCGCTCGGTCTACGATTGCGTGCCGGTGGCGGCGACCGACCCGCTGTACATTCTCTACACCTCGGGAACCACCGGACGGCCCAAGGGCGTCGTGCGCGACAATGGCGGCCACATGGTCGCGCTGAAATGGTCGATGAAAAATCTTTACGGCATCGAGCCGGGCGAGGTGTGGTGGACCGCGTCCGATATCGGCTGGGTGGTCGGCCACAGCTACATCGTCTACGCGCCGTTGCTGCACGGCTGCACCTCGATCCTCTATGAAGGCAAGCCGGTCGGCACACCCGATGCGGGCGCGTTCTGGCGGGTGATTTCCGAGCACGGCGCCCGCGCGCTGTTCACGGCACCGACGGCATTTCGCGCCATCAAGAAAGAAGACCCGCAAGGCAAGCTGCTGGCGCCATACGATCTGTCGAAATTCCGCACGCTATTTCTTGCCGGCGAGCGCGCCGATCCGCCGACGCTGGAATGGGCCGAAGATCTGCTCAAGGTGCCGGTGATCGATCATTGGTGGCAGACCGAAACCGGCTGGGCGATTGCCGGCAATCCGGTTGGCCTCGGCATGCTGCCGATCAAGCACGGCTCGCCGACGGTGGCGATGCCGGGCTACGACGTGCGCGTTGTCGATGAGTCTTGCTGCGACGTGCCGGCAAACAAGATGGGCTCAATCGTGGTCAAGCTGCCGCTGCCGCCGGCGTGCCTGCCGACGCTTTGGCAGGCCGACGAGCGCTTTGCAGAAAGCTATCTCGCGGAATTTCCCGGCTACTACAAAACCTCCGACGCCGGCTTCATGGACGAGGACGGCTACCTGTTCGTCATGGGCCGCACCGACGACATTATCAATGTCGCCGGCCACCGCCTCTCGACCGGCGGCATGGAAGAAGTGCTCGCCTCACATCCCGATGTCGCCGAATGCGCCGTGCTCGGCATCAAGGACGAACTCAAGGGCGAAGTGCCTTGCGGCTTCATCGTTCTCAAATCCGGCGTCAACCGGCCGCCGACCGAAATCGAGAAAGAGTGCATCGCGCTGGTGCGCGACAGGATCGGGCCGGTTGCCGCTTTCAAGCTCGCGATCACCGTCGGCCGCTTGCCGAAAACACGCTCGGGCAAAATTCTCCGCGGCACCATCAAGAAAATCGCCGACGGCGAGACCTGGACCATGCCGGCAACGATCGACGATCCGGCAGTGCTCGATGAAATCGGTGGCGCGCTCAAGGATAAGGGCCTTGGCGCGTAGCACGATCTCAATTTAGGTGCATTCAGATATTTGGAGGATCATGATGCAACGATATCTTTCAGGGCTTGGCATAGCTGCGGCATTTTCCGTTGCTTTGTTCTCTGCCGCATACGCGGCCGGGGTCACGTCCGCGGATTTGTCCGGCAAGAAAATTTGCTGGGGTGGCGGCTCGGTCAGTTCGTACGGCCCCGGCGGCAAATATTCGAACAACCTGACCGGCGACGGCACCTGGTCACTGAGCGGCGGCAGGCTCCATATTCATACCAACCGCTACGACTATGTTGCGACCGTACAAAAAGCGCCGGACGGAACATTCCAGGCCGACATCGCGACGGCCAACATCAAGACCACCGGCAAGTACTGCCAATAGCGCGCAGCTACGAACAAAAATCCGCCGCGGCCCGCTGATTGCGGCTAAGTCAGCGCGCAACCGCGTATCGGTTCAGGCCGGCGCCCGCTCGTGGCTCAACGCGAACTGCGAGACGTACCACGTCGTGAGCCAGTACAACGTCCACGGGATCGGAATGATCACGATGCACGACAGGATGAACAGCCACGATCTCCAGAGAATGTCCAAACCGCCGGCGGTAAAGAACAGCTGCCGATTGCCGCCTTCAAGGTGCCGGCACATCCAGCGGATCCATGCCGCCGCGACCCAAGCCCAGCCGATGATCGTGATCGCCGAGATGATCGTCAGGACATACCAGCCGAGCAGCGACAGGTAGCTTCCGGTGAAGGTGAGCGGACCGCTTTGGCCCTCCCACACCACATTGCGCAGAATCCATTGCAGGATGAGGAGGAGAAAGAGCACCGACAACGGAACAGTCACCAACCAACTGTAGCTGCTCAGCCGCCAGAGAAACGGGATAAACACAAGGTGCCGCAGGATGTAGCTGAGATACGTGAGCCCGGCCGCCGCCATGAAAACGTACCAGATATCCATCGGCTTGCCGGTAAACCCGACGCGCTGCTGGCCGGGAAGCTCGAGATTGTCGAAGAACCACTGATAGAAGCTGGTCATGGTCCAGGGCGACGGGATCACCGTGATCTGCCCGATAGCGACCAGGATCGCGCGCCCAATGAGCGGCCACATGCCGACATGCGTCGTCAGCGCCTCGGCGTCGGCCGGCGTTTGCGATGAAAACGCCTGGCTCATCTCGTCCATCGAAAAGGCCTGGCTTTGGGCGAAAGCTTGACCTTGTGAGAGCGCCTGGTCTTGCGGCCGGCCCTGGAACGGGCGTTGGCCCTGGAACGGACCTTGGCCGCCGCCTTGCCGCGGCGCCGCCGCCCGCGCGGGACCGCGCGGCGGCTGTGGCGGCCCTGGCCGCGGCGGCGGCGGAGGTGTCGGCCGTGCACGCGGTATCAGGCCCGGAATATCGCCGGCCGTCGCCCAATCGGTCATGCCGGCGCACCAGACGAAGGTATCCGCCCGCACGGCTCCGGACGCGATCATTTCGCCCAGCCGCTGATCCGAATACGGACCGGCCTGCTGGCCGCCAATCGCGGTGTACCATTGGCGATCAGCCATGACGTCCCCCCACTAAAACCGCCGCACAATCGAGCGGCCGCCCCACCCCTCTCGCGCGATTTTCACCGTGCGGCGGTGATGCTTATCACACCTGATCCGGAAAACGATGAGTCGGGGCGCCGAACGCTGGTGATAACCACCGCCATCGCCGCCCCCGCGCCATCGCTGCCGCGAGCTGAACTATGACAAGCCTTGACGGTACGCGGAACTACCTACCCCGTTCGCTAAAATTCTAACAATTGGCGCCACGTCCCGTTAGCGCGCGGCGCCTTATTGGAACCGGCATGAGTTCCATCTTGTCGATTGCCGCTTCCGGCCTGGCTGCCGCTTCGCAACGGTTGCAGGTTTCGGCAGACAATGTCGCCAACGCCAATTCGGACGGCCCGTCGCCCTCCGCAAGCGCGGCGGTGCAAGCGGAATATCAGCCGGCCTATATCGCCCAGCAGGTCAACCAGGTTGCCACGCCGGGCGGCGGCACGAAGGCGGTCGTTTCCAACGCCCAACCGGGCACGGTGACAGCGTATGATCCGACCGCACCCTATGCCGACCAGAACGGCAATGTCTCGGCGCCGAACGTGGACGTTGCCAACGAAGTCGTGCAGCAGGCGATCGCCACCTACCAGTTCGCCGCCAACGCCGACGTGATCAAGGCCTACCAGACGACGACGCAGGCGCTCCTCGACATTCAGACCTGATTTCTGGGCGTCACGCTTCGCGCCGCGCCTGCCCTCTTGTCGCGATCCTCACGCTCTCTCGTTCGTCATTGCCGGACTTGATCCACGGCTGTCCGGTTTAAGTTTGGCATAGTTGGAGGTTCAACTGGCGCCGATCTGTGAAGTACGGCGGCGGTGGATCGAGCAGGTGCTGGATCGACCGTCGCTGCATCAGATTGGTAGCGACGAGCCTGGTGAAGGTGAGCAGGCTTTGCACGGCGTTCTGCAGGGCATGGGCCATGCGCAGGAGCAGGAACGCGATCAGCGCGATGGCGATCTGAATGCGCACGGCATTCTCCGATGTCCCGAAGAAGTGCCGAATTTTGAGGCTGTGCTTGACCCAACGGAAGAACAGTTCGATCTGCCAGCGGCGCTTGTAGAGTTCGGCGATCTGGTCGGCCGGCGCATCGAGATCGTTGGTCACGATGCGTAGCATTTTGCCGGTCTCGGTTCGCACGCGCAGTTCGCGGATCGGATCCTGGAACGGGTTCTTGCGCGACCGTGCCTGGCGTGCCGGCAGACGGCCGATCTGGTCGGAGAGTACCAGAGAATGCTCTGGCACAGGATTGTCGGCCACCACGGCAAGTGGGGTGTTGACCTTCAAACGGGTCACGATCCGGCAGCCGGCGGCATCGAGTTTGGCCCACCAGCCATAGTCGTAATAGCCCAGATCGAACACGTAAGTGGCCCCCGGCTTGATCGGCATCGCCTTGGCGACTGTAATGTCGTTGACATTGGCGGGTGTCACTTCGGCAAAGCTTGGGCAACCGGTATCAGGATTATAGACAAGGTGCAGCTTGGCCCCAAACACCCCGGCCGAGAACTGCGCCCAATCGGCGCTCAGCGAACTCAGCCGAAAGCCGGTGGCGTCGATCAGATAAGCCGCCTCCGCGATCCGGCGGCCAAGCGCGCGCTCACAGCGGCCCATCAGTTCGGCCAAAAGGCCGGTAAACACCGCGCACGGCCGCTGCGCATTGGCATCCGACAGCGTCGAGCGCGACACTTCGCAAGCGCCAAGGTGGTAGAGCTTGCTGGCGTGGCTCTCAAAGCCAGCCTCGATCGCCCGCAGGCTTTCGCTGCCGGCCAACTGCGCGTACAGCAAGGCAATAAACTGATGCTGCGTCGTCAACCGGCGCACCTTCTTGTTTGCTCCGAATTCATCCACAAGCCGATCCAATACCGGCCAGGGCACCAGCTTCAGAACCGCATGGAATACTGTATTGTGATGGGGCATGGTGTGGCTCCTTCTCGTGTCTTGATCGTCGGCAAAACGTCAGAACACAGAAGAATCCATGCCATGCACCACGTCCACAAAAATTAAACCGGACAGCCGTGGACTTGATCCGGCAATCCATGCTGATGTTTGGCGTGAGAGACTTTGCGTTTAGGCACGCGCGTGCGGCACGTCAGCATGGATACGCGGGTCAAGCCCGCGTATGACGGGTCAAAATTGCGTCTCACGTTGTCCTTGTGGGCCGACGGCTTGCAGATCCGGCACGATCGCCCTACGCATCCTGCGCAACAGATGATACATTTATTGTGCCGTTAGAGGATGTCACCGTGGCTGAAAAACGAACCTTCGCGGTCGTGCTCGAACCCGAGGAAGAGGGCGGCTTCACAGTACGCGTGCCCGCAATTCCCGAAATCGTCACCTACGGCAAGGACGAGCGCGAAGCGCTGATGATGGCGGAAGATGCCATCCGTCTCGTTATTACCGACCGCGCCGCTCGCGGTGAGCCGATACCCAGCGGCAAGCCCCCGCGCATACGAGAAATTACGGTCACGCTTGCGGCATGAATGAGCGGCTTCCCGCGCTCACCGCGCGCCAAGTCATTCGCACGCTCGAACGCGCAGGCTTCACAGTGACGCGAACTTCGGGGAGTCACTGCCGGCTTATTCATTCAACTGATCCGGCACGGAAGGTGACGGTTCCGGTGCACAGGGGCGATCTCAAGCGCGGCACGCTGCGGGGGATCATCGCGCAGGCGGGCTTGTCGGTCGCTGATTTTTTGGCGCTGCTGTAAAGTTTCGTCATTGCCGGACTTAATCCACGGCTGTCCGGTTTAAGTTTGGCATAGTTGGAGGTTCAACTGGCGCCGATCTGTGAAGTACGGCGGCGGTGGATCGAGCAGGTGCTGGATCGACCGTCGCTGCATCAGATTGGTAGCGACGAGCCTGGTGAAGGTGAGCAGGCTTTGCACGGCGTTCTGCAGGGCATGGGCCATGCGCAGGAGCAGGAACGCGATCAGCGCGATGGCGATCTGAATGCGCACGGCATTCTCCGATGTCCCGAAGAAGTGCCGAATTTTGAGGCTGTGCTTGACCCAACGGAAGAACAGTTCGATCTGCCAGCGGCGCTTGTAGAGTTCGGCGATCTGGTCGGCCGGCGCATCGAGATCGTTGGTCACGATGCGTAGCATTTTGCCGGTCTCGGTTCGCACGCGCAGTTCGCGGATCGGATCCTGGAACGGGTTCTTGCGCGACCGTGCCTGGCGTGCCGGCAGACGGCCGATCTGGTCGGAGAGTACCAGAGAATGCTCTGGCACAGGATTGTCGGCCACCACGGCAAGTGGGGTGTTGACCTTCAAACGGGTCACGATCCGGCAGCCGGCGGCATCGAGTTTGGCCCACCAGCCATAGTCGTAATAGCCCAGATCGAACACGTAAGTGGCCCCCGGCTTGATCGGCATCGCCTTGGCGACTGTAATGTCGTTGACATTGGCGGGTGTCACTTCGGCAAAGCTTGGGCAACCGGTATCAGGATTATAGACAAGGTGCAGCTTGGCCCCAAACACCCCGGCCGAGAACTGCGCCCAATCGGCGCTCAGCGAACTCAGCCGAAAGCCGGTGGCGTCGATCAGATAAGCCGCCTCCGCGATCCGGCGGCCAAGCGCGCGCTCACAGCGGCCCATCAGTTCGGCCAAAAGGCCGGTAAACACCGCGCACGGCCGCTGCGCATTGGCATCCGACAGCGTCGAGCGCGACACTTCGCAAGCGCCAAGGTGGTAGAGCTTGCTGGCGTGGCTCTCAAAGCCAGCCTCGATCGCCCGCAGGCTTTCGCTGCCGGCCAACTGCGCGTACAGCAAGGCAATAAACTGATGCTGCGTCGTCAACCGGCGCACCTTCTTGTTTGCTCCGAATTCATCCACAAGCCGATCCAATACCGGCCAGGGCACCAGCTTCAGAACCGCATGGAATACTGTATTGTGATGGGGCATGGTGTGGCTCCTTCTCGTGTCTTGATCGTCGGCAAAACGTCAGAACACAGAAGAATCCATGCCATGCACCACGTCCACAAAAATTAAACCGGACAGCCGTGGACTTAATCCGGCAATCCATCTGACGTTTGGCCTGAAAGACTTTCCGTTCAAGCAACGCGCGTGCAGCATGTCCACATGGATACGCGGGTCAAGCCCGCGTATGACAATCCAAAAAAGCGCCGCTCCGCAGAGCGACGGGCGGGCTGGAAGAAAAAGGTATAAGTGTTATACGGTGGGCAAGAAGCTGCCGCATGAAAGTACGCGAGGCAATCCGAGTTATAGAGGACGATGGCTGGTATTTGGTAGCGACGCGCGGCAGCCATCGGCAGTTTAAACATCCGACTAAGCCGGGTCGCGTCACCATCGCCGGAAAGCCGTCGGACGATTTGGCGCCCGGCACACGAAACAGTATCATGAAGCAGGCTGGACTGAAGGAACAGCGATAATGCGTTACGCGGTCGTGATCGAAAAAGCCGAGGGCAATTATTCCGCCTATGTGCCGGATTTGCCCGGCTGCGTCGCGACGGGCGAGACCGTAACCGCGGTCGAGAGCGAAATCCGCGACGCAATCCGCTTTCACATCGAAGGACTCAAGGCCGACGGCTTGCCGATTCCCGCGCCGACCAGCATCGCCGACTACGTCGAGGCTTAACTGTGGCCCGCCTTACGGCCGCAGCGCCGGCCTGTGGTGCTTTTCTTTCGCGTCCGCGATCTTGCCCAGCATGTCCTTGAGCGCCGCGATCGCTTTGGTCTCCTCCGCGGTCAGCGGATTCCGCGGATGGAAATGCGCCAGCAGGACGATCAGAGCGTCGCCAATGCGGCCAAGTTGCTTGCCGTAGCTGGCAACGTCGGACAGGACATCTTCCTCGACCTTGGGCTCGCTCGATTGACCCATGTTGATGTTGACCAGCCCGAACTGGCCGCCGGTCATAAAGGCCGTAAACGGATTGATCGACTGGACGACATCGCCGGACAACGGAAGCTTGAAGGTTGGCATTTTCGGTTCCTTCATCGACTGCGTCGAGGCTAATTGTAGCCCGGATAGAGCGTAGCGACATCCGGGCTACGCTTGCTGGAAAATTAAGTAGCGATTAAAAAAGCGACGCCAATCGAAGCCGTGAACTACGCTTTGCCGATCAACGCTGCATCATCAAGTTGCTCGAGTCGGCAAATGAGACGGGAACCAACCTACTACGACCTGATCGGTTTCATCATCCCAAAAGAAATAAAGTCTAAATCCGAATCTTTCTTCCCTTGAATTGCTCCCCTTTAAGTGACGATCGAGTTCGCGCCGACGCCCGCCAAAATCGACGTAGTACGCATCGCCTTCTTCACCCGCTCGTGCGCCAGCAAAAGTCGGCGCCTCACTGAGGCCGAGCTTCGTGCAAGCCTCTTCATACGATCGTTTTTTGTCTAATCCCCCTTCTCGCCTCATTGGGACGTAGAAATCGCGCAAAAGCAATAACGCATCATAGGCCAGCGTGACGTTTTCAAAATCTGATTTTTTGGCCGCACGCATTGCTCTATTGTGGACGGCAACGGAGCCGGAGAGATGATCGAGACACCAATCCTCTATCGCGAAGAAGTCGCGTGGCAGCGCGGTCTCTTCCTCTCCCGCTTTATGCCGCAATGCATTTTCAAGATTAGTGATTCTTGCCCGTTGATTACTGCTACCCTCGCGAACCTGGTTGAATGACGCTTTCAGTTGAGCGATTTCGGAGTTGGCTTCCGCCAACAAAGCGTTCGACGTAGTTTTGCTTTCGTCCAGTTGAACTTTCAGTTGTTCGATCTCTGATTTTGCAAGTACCAGCAAATCCGCATCCGTTGCGCTATCGGCCCTTGCTTCTATGCGAGAAAGTTCCATCGCCACTCGGGCAAATTCTTGGAAGCTTGGGACCTCGCTTTCGAGATTTTTACCGGTTACCGTGCCGCTAAGTGTCTTGTCGACCAAAAAGTCGGCATATCCGTCCGCTCCGCCGTCCCACTCTAGAATTCGCCTTGGCAAAGTGAGGGGGTGATCAAACGGTTGGCTCGTCTCAATATCAAGGCCAGGTCGATAACGCCTCACTGCTTGTAGAAAGACCGAGAATTCTTTGCCAACGCGGTCGGAGAGCAGATAGGAGGCCGGACCAGTAATTATTGCGACATGGTGGGCACCAACAGCTCGTCGCAATACCAGTTCAACGGGTAGGATTGTTGCGTTCGTGTCTTCTGACCCCTCTGGCAGTGCAAACACCAGTATGTCGCGGATCCTGCTCTTTCTTGTTATGAATTCCACCAATTCATCGACATCGTCCTCTGACGAAACAATCCACGGCTGAAGAGAACTAATTCGACCATCAACGGCAGCGACAAGTTCCGAAGCGATCTGCTGAACTATTCCGGGCACTGACCGAACGAAAGGTCTTTCCTCGCCCAATGATGAGCATTGCAGCCGACACCCAAACAGTACCGATCCGTTGTCGGCGTATGCAGCGGCGATCTCGGTCGTCCAGTATCGTTGGGGAATTTCCTTGTCGGCGTCATCAAGCCTCGCTGCCCATGCGACGGGCGTATGTAGCATTACCGCCGCGGTTCGCTGCGCACCTACTTCATCAAGCGTAAATGACTTGCCCTCCCAAGCCTCCGTTGGCAGCCTGTGTCCAGCGCGTCGACTGAGCCACGTTAGACAGTTTCGTCGTACCATCTGAAAATTTGAACTTTGATCCTTTCCCCCGATCACTCTTATTGAGACTTGGCTCACTTTGCGGACGGTTGCGATCGACGCGGGGTTTCGCCTCGCGAATGGAACGAGTTGCTCGGCCAAAGATAGTCGCTGGTCCTGCAAAGACGATCTCGTGTTGCTATAAGAGCCCGCCAAAGCTATCAAATTCAATCATAGATTGCGGTTCGTAGCCGAGGCAATAGGCGGTCTTCCTCGAAAGAAACACGGCAACCGCTGTCGCAGTTTCATTGACATTTGTCCTCGTTTCAGCTACGTCACTCAAGCGAATCTCGCTCACTTCAGGGATGTCTACCGGTGACAGCCGATGGATAGGGCGAGTGCGGTTCCTGCGGGCGGGGCTTGTAACCCCGCTCCCGGGCGGTTCGGGCATCGTTCCCGCCGGCATTACGACTGGCGCGCGGGGTGTTCCGCTTAAGTGCGATCGGCGGCGCGGGTAACGCCCGCGTTGCTTGTCGATCGCGCGAAGCACGGCCTGGGCTGAGCTGGAGCGTTCGCTCGCTCCGGCAAGCGCCGTTGTGGAGCGCCGGAAGGCGAGCGGCCGGCATCGGCAACTTTTGCTGATGCATGCGCGGACATGGTAGGTGCGCCTTTCGGCGCTCCGCCTCCCTTTGTTGTCGTTCTTTGTTCGCCGCAAGCCCCGGGCGCGATCGCGCCGCGGGAACGTTTCTTATTGTCCGTCATCCTGAGGTGCGAGCGGGAGCGAGCCTCGAAGGACGACGGCCCGAATGCTGCGGCCTACATCCTTCGAGGGCCGCTTAGGCGGCCACCTCAGGATGAGGAATTGGGGTTGGCGGCGCCATACTCATAGCGCATATGACGAAATGACCGGCCGCGGTATACAGCCGCCAGCCTTACAGGGTATCGCCGAAATGAACGCCCCCCTCACCTCGCATCCGACGCCGCCTTACAAACACACGCCGCTGTTTCCGCTCGGCATGGACGCAACGCCGTACCGCAAAATTTCGGCAGACGGCATCCGCACCGAGCGCGTCATGGGCGAGGAAGTGCTGGTGGTGCCGCGCGAGGCGATGCGGGCGCTGGCGGAAGCTGCCTTCACCGACATCAATCATCTGTTGCGCCCTGCGCATCTGGCGAGCCTCAAGCACATTGTCGAAGACCCGGAGGCGTCGGACAACGATAAGTTCGTGGCTTACGACTTTCTCAAAAACGCCAACATCGCCGCCGGAGGCATTCTGCCGATGTGCCAGGACACCGGCACCGCGATCATCATGGGCAAGAAGGGCCGGCTGATCTGGACCGACGGCGGCGACGAGGCGGCGCTCGCCGAGGGCGCGCGCGATGCGTATCTCAAACGCAATCTGCGCTATTCGCAGCTGGCGCCGATATCGATGTTCGAGGAGAAGAACACCCGCTCGAACATGCCGGCGCAGGTCGAGCTCTACGCCGAGGGCCACGATCCTGCTCATGTCGAGCATGACGCCGCCTACAAGTTTCTGTTCATCGCCAAGGGCGGCGGCTCGGCCAACAAAGCGTTTCTGTTCCAGGGCACGCCGTCGATACTCTCACGCGAAAGACTGCTGCCGTTCCTGAAAGAGAAAGTGCTGACGCTCGGCACCGCTGCCTGCCCGCCCTACCATCTCGCCATCGTCATCGGCGGCACCTCGGCCGAAATGACCATGAAGACGGTCAAGCTCGCCTCCTGCAAATATTACGACACGCTGCCGGACCACGGCTCCGAGGAAGGCCACGCCTTCCGCGACAAGGAGATGGAGCAAGAGATCCAAGAGATGACGCAATCGCTCGGCGTCGGCGCGCAGTTCGGCGGCAAATATTTCTGCCACGATGTCCGCGTGATCCGGCTGCCGCGGCACGGCGCCTCGCTGCCGATCGGGCTCGGCGTGTCGTGTTCGGCCGACCGCCAGGCGATGGGCAAGATCACGCGCGACGGCGTGTTCCTGGAAGAGCTCGAGCACAATCCGGCGAAATATCTGCCCGAGATCGACACCTCGAAGCTCGGCGGCGAGGTGGTGCAGATCGACCTCAACAAACCGATGCCGGACATCCTGGCGCAGCTTGCGAAATATCCGATCAAGACCCGGCTGTCGCTTTCAGGCCCGATGATCGTGGCGCGCGATGCGGCGCACGGCAAACTGCGCGAGCGGCTTGAGCGCGGCGAGCCGCTGCCGGATTATTTCAAGAACCATCCGGTCTATTACGCCGGCCCGGCGAAGACGCCGGAAGGCTACGCCTCAGGTGCGTTCGGGCCGACCACCGCCGGCCGCATGGATTCCTTCGTGGCCGATTTCCAGGCCGCCGGCGGCTCAATGGTGATGCTGGCGAAAGGCAACCGCGCCGCCAACGTCCGCGAAGCCTGCAAGAAGCACGGCGGCTTCTATCTCGCCTCGATCGGCGGCGCCGCCGCGAACCTCGCCGAACATTGCATCAAGAAGGTCGAGTGCATCGAATATCCTGAGCTCGGCATGGAAGCGATCTGGCGCATCGAGGTGGTCGATTTCCCCGCCTTCATCGTCATCGACGACAAGGGAAACGACTTTTTCAAGGAACTAAATCTGGGCTAGCAAAAGTTTCCCTCCCCCCTTGTGGGGGAGGGTAGGGTGGGGGGTGGTGAGGCGACGCGAGGTCGCAGACGCTTTTGCAGAACCTCTCGACCCCCACCCCCACCCCTCCCCACAAGGGGGAGGGGAGTGAAAGGAAATGGGAATGCAACAAGCAGTAGCCGCACGCGGTCCGTCGGTCTGGCGTGATATGGACCAGAAGGCGCTCGACGACGCCTACGATCAACTGATCTTCGCACCCAACCGCGATCTCGTGCTGGCGCGGATCGCCGCCGCGAGCGCGCGTGCCCGCTCAGCGCTCGGCGCGCCGCAGCGCGTCGCCTACGGGGCGAGCGAGCATGAAATGCTCGACATTTACCGCGCGCCCTCCCCGCCGAGCGGCGGCGCGCCGATCAACATTTTCATCCACGGCGGCGCCTGGCGCGTCGGCAGCGCCGCCACCAATGCGCTGGTCGCCGAATCGTTCGTGGGCGCAGGCGCGCACGCCGTCGTGCTCGACTTCATCAATGTCGATCAGGCCGGCGGCGATCTGTTCCCGATGGTCCGGCAAGTCAGCCGCGCGATCGCGTGGGTGTGGCGTAACGCCGAAAGTTTCGGCGGCGACCGCAACCGGCTTTACGTCTCGTCGCACTCCTCAGGCTCGCACCTTTCATCCTGCGCGCTGTCGCGAGGCTGGCGCGAAGAGGGCCTGCCGGCCGACTTCTGCAAAGGCGCGCTGCTGATCAGCGGCATGTACGACCTCGAGCCGGTGCGGCTGTCGAAGCGCTCGGCCTACGTCAAATTCACCGACGAGATGGAGCGGGGCTTGAGCGCGCTGCGTCATATCGATGGTCTGACCATGCCGCTCCTCGTCGCGCATGGCACCTGCGAGTCGCCGGAATTTCAGCGGCAGGCGCGCGATTTTTTTGCCGCGCTCAAAGCCGCGGGCAAGCCCGCCGAACTAATCGTCGGCGAGAACTACAATCACTTCGAGATTTTCGAGACGTTCGCCAATCCCTACGGCCTGCTCGGCCGCGCCATGCTGCAGCAGATGGGATTGAAGTGAACTTCAGGCGGCTTCGGCGCTTTTTATCTGACCCGGCTTGCCGGCGCGGATCGCCGACGTACGTATCAATTCCGCGCCGCAGCTGCGGCAGGCATAGACGGTATCTTCGACTTCGGAGGTAATCGGCCGGCGCGCCTGGTAAACCATGCGCCCGGCGCATACCGGACAAGGCATCATCAGCGAAGGCAAACTTGACGGAGGCACGGCCGATTGATGACGCATGTGGACTTACCCGGGTCTTTCACATTTTCGTAATGTTCCGCCTCTTCAACCCAGAGTCAATGACTTTTGTGCGTTGCACACACCGATGCACTGCATTGCCGCAAGTGTATGCCGGGGAGGCGGTTTCGGGAACTTCAGGCCGCGGTCAGCGCGGAAATGCAGGCTACGCCGAGACTGGCCAGACTTGCCCGGGTCGCCGCGACCGAGCCGTCGACGTCAATGCCGCGGCAGGCGTCCTCGACCACAAAAACCGTAAAGCCCTCGCGCTGGGCGTCTTCGGCCGAATAGCGTACGCAGAAATCGAGCGCGAGCCCGGCCACGAACACGCGGCTCAAGCCGCGTTCGCGCAAATAGCCAACCAGCCCGGTCGGCGTCTTGCCATCGTTTTCGTAGAATGCCGAATAGGAATTGATCGTACGTTCCATGCCTTTTCGCAACACCAGCGCAGCATGGGGAATGTCGAGCGCCGCATGAAACGCGGCGCCTTGCGTGCCCTGCACGCAATGGTCTGGCCACAGCACTTGCGAACCGTAGGATGCGGCAATGACGTCGAACGGCTTTTTGCCGGCATGACTTGAGGCAAACGAGAAATGTCCGGGCGGATGCCAGTCCTGCGTCAGCACGACGTGACGAAAGCGCGCCGCCAAACGATTGACGATTGAGACGATCTCATCGCCCTGCGGCACCGCAAGTGCGCCGCCCGGACAAAAATCGTTCTGCATGTCGATGACGATCAAAACCTCGTTGCCACCGATGGTCGCGCCTTCGCCCATGTTTCAACAATCCGCCATTCGCCAGTCCGCCATTCACAAACCTGTCACTTCATTGTTTGCAGACGCCGGTCAAACTCTGCCGCAAGCGCTTTGAGTTCGTCGGCGATTTCCACCGGATAGGTCATGCCCGGATCGAGCGCATGCAAGGGCTCCGGCAATCGTTCAAGCTCGTGTTTAGCGTGACGCCGAATGTCATCGAGCGACGGCGCAGGGCCCAAGCGTTTGCCATTTTGCATCACTGGCTGGAGCAACGGCTCGCTGCCCCCTCCATGTCCTCCCCCGCGCGCGGGGGAGGGTGGGGTGGGGGCTTCGGCCGCGAGCAAGTCGCCGACCATCCGGCCGTCGGCGCCATAGCGCCGCCACACCTGCTTGCGTCCCGGCCAGGTGGCCTTGTTCGCCGAGCGCTTGCGCCGCGGCAGGCCGGCGTATTCCTGCAGTTTGTAAACGCAATCGAGCGTCGGCACGTCCGCTGACGTGGTAAGATTGGTGCCGACGCCAAGTCCATCAATCGGCGCATTCGCCCGCACCAGCGCGGCAAGCGAATCCTCGTCGAGACCGCCGCTGGCAAAGATCGTCACCTCGCGCAGCCCACCGGCGTCGAGGATGGCGCGGACGCTGCGCGACAGCGCGGCTAGATCGCCGGAGTCGAGACGCACACCGCGTAGCGTAATCCCCTGCGCTTTGAGCCGCGGCGCCAGCGCTACAACTTTATGCGCGGCGGCTTCGGTATCATAGGTATCGAGCAGAAAAACCAGGTTGTCCGGTCGCGACTGCGCGAAGGCCGCAAACGCCGTCATCTCATCGTCGAATGCCTCGATGAAAGAATGCGCCATGGTGCCGTAGAGCGGGATGCCGAATGCTTCCCCGGCGAGCACGGTTGCGGTGCCGGCGAAGCCAACGAGGTAACTTGCCCGCGCCGCCATCAGCCCCGCCTCGGCGCCATGCGCACGGCGGAAGCCGAAGTCGACCAGAACCTTGTTCGGCGCTGCCAGCACCACCCGTGCCGCTTTTGCCGCGATCAAAATCTGGAAATGCAGGATGTTGATCAGCCGCGACTCGACGAATTGCGCCTGCGGTAGCGGCGCGGTGATGCGCAAAATGGGTTCGTTGGCAAAAAACACCGTGCCTTCGGGCATGGCGTGCACATCGCCGGTGAAACGAAACGCGGCGAGATAATCGAGCAGATTTTGACCGAACCGGCCGGTGCTCTTGAGCCACTCGATCTCGGCTGTGGAAAAGCGCAAGCCCTCCAGATAATCGAGCGCCTGCTCCAGCCCGGCAGCGACCAGGAAACCGCGACGCGGGGGAAGGTTGCGGACAAAGAACTCAAAGACCGCAGTCTCGGTCTCGCCATGGTCCAGGTAGGCCTGGATCATGTTGATCTGGTAGAGGTCCGTCAGCAGCGCGCTCGGCTGCTCATTCATTATCAACCGCTCCCGGGGTTTCCCCCAATCGTCTCTGCAAAATGCTTAGCCGGCGGCCAAAGCTATTTCGGCAGCGCAGCATCCCCATACCGCCCAATTCCTTAGCCTTTACAATAATGGTGGAGAGCGGCGAACCCCATTCACCCTTCATTTACAATGACCTTGCCGCAGGGACCAAGATAATCGCATATCTAGCATTGCGCTGCGGCACGGGCCTGACGTTCATGGGGAACGTCGCGGGAGGCGTAGTTAATGGCTTACGCGTCTGCATCGCCGGGCGGTTACGGCGGTGGTCCGACCGTCATTCACACTGACGCGTCTCATGCGGATGCGGTCAGCATTTCCGATGCCGAACTGCTGTTCACCGGGCATCTTGAGCGCAAGGGTCCGGACCTGTTCCTGACCGGCCATGACGGCCACCGTCACATTATCCCTGCCTATTTTGCGGCCGAGCACCACGCTGATTTGGTGGCGCCGAACGGTGCGCGCATCACCGGCGATCTGGTCGATCTGCTCGCCGGCTCGGCCGCGCCCGGACAGTACGCGCAAGCACAAGCGACGGTGCCGACCGGCGCGATCGGCCGGATCGAGAAAGCCGTCGGCGATGTCACGGTGATGCGCAACGGCGTATCCGTGGCGCTGCATGTCGGCGACGCGGTCTACAAGAACGACGTCGTGCAGACCGGGGCCGATTCCTCGGCCGGCATCGGCTTTCCCGACGGCACCGCGCTCAATCTCGTCTCCAACACCCGAATGGCGCTGAACGACTACGTCTACGATCCGAACGGAACCTCGAACGACGCGCTGTTCAACCTGGTCCAGGGCGGCTTTGCCTTCGTCGCCGGCAAGGTCGCCCATACCGGCGACATGAAGATCGGGACGCCGGTCGCGACCATGGGCATCCGCGGCACCACCGGCTATGCGCTGGAGCAGGTCGCCACCGTCAGCGCCAACGTCGGCAATGTGACGATGTCGTTTGCGGTGGTGGCGGACCCTGGCGGTAACGGTCGCGTCGGCGCCTACGTTCTCACCGATCAGTTCGGCAACGAGGTCGCCGTCGATCGCGCCGGGATCTGGACCACGCTGTCGTGGAACGGCCCCAACGTGCGTCCGACCGTGACGACGCAGCCGATGACGGCGGCGAATTACGCGATCGAACAGGCGCTGGTTCCGGCGCTGGTTCAGATCCTCAACAACATCAACAATCTGAGCCCAAATCCGCAATCGGGCCCCAACAATCCCGGCAGCTCGACGCCGCCGATGTTCGAGCTGATCAACCTTCAGCAATATCTGCAGCAGAACGGCAATACACAGACCGTCAATATTCAGACCGGCGGTTCGAATTCGAATACCCAGAATGAAGTTTCGGCGACCTTTACCTTCACCCCGGGCATCCCTGCCACCTCGGTCGTGACCTGGACTTCGCCGGTCAGCGGAACCTGGGAAACGGCAACCAACTGGAACGACCTGAGTTCGCCGACGGCGCCGCAATACGTCAGCATCAACCAGCCGGTCAAAGTAACGGTCCAAGGAAGCGAGAGCGCCTACGGCCTTCGTATTGGCGCCGGCGCCACCCTCAACATCGCATCCGGGGCCACGCTGGAAGTATCGGGCGGGATCGCCGACTTCGGGAGATTGCAGCTCAATTCGACGGGCTCCGATCCGACACTGGCGATCAACGGCACTGTCTATCTATTGAACAACGGCACGCTCGCGCTGGTGGGTCCGACGCACGAGAACCGGATTATCGGCGTCGCCGGCACCGCCGCGACGCTGGTCAATGTCAACAACACCATCACCGGCAGTGGCACGATCGGCAAAGGCGACGGCACGCTGACGTTGGTCAACGGCAAGGACGGAACCATCGAGGCAACGCCGCTCCTTGCCTCCGATACCGGACTGCTGATCATCGATACCGGCAATACCGACAGCAATTCCGGCCTGTTCGCAGCCGCCGCCGCCGGGATGCTGCAGATCGACGATGCCGTCACCAATCTGGGCTTCATTCAGGCCCAGGCCGATAGCACGATCCTGATCGCCGACCGCATCCACAACAGGACCGGCACCATCAGCGCCGACGGCGCCGGCGCAAATGTCGACCTGGACAAGGCGGTCATCCACCATGGCACGGTGGCATCGAGGGACGGCGGGATCATTGCGACAACGCACGGTCAAAGCACCTTTGTGGATGTCTCCATTGCCAACAACAGCACCCTGGAAACCCATCAGGCGAGCTCGCTCGACCTGCGCGGCACCACCACGATTGACGGCACGGTGACGTTCGAAGGCCAGGGACGCTTTGAGCTTCACCACCAGGCCGCGATCGTCGGCGGCTCGCAGCACGCCGAACTCGATAATTTCGGCACCATCGCGGGCGCCGGCAATATCGGCGGCGGCGACGCGAATTTCGTGCTGGTCAACGAACTACCCGGCACCATCGACGCCAGCGGCCAACGCACCCTCACCATCGACAATGACAGCCCCGGAACCGCCGGCACCCAGCCGGGCAACGCAGTCATCAACACCGGAACCATCGAAGCAACCGGCAGCGGCGGATTGACGATCGAGAATACCACCATCAGCAACGCCACCGAAGCGGCGCACGATACCGGCCACCTCGACGTCCTCGCCGGCTCGCACATCAATCTCGATAACGCCACCATTCTGCATGGATTCGTTTCCATCGCCGCCGGTGGTGAGATGCTGACCGTAAGCGGGACCAGCAACACGGTCGAAACTTCTTACGGTCAGGACAACGTATCCACCGTCACCATCAGCAATGCCGGCATGCTCGGCATCGGCGACGGCAGTTCGCTGACGCTGGCCAGTCCGGATGCGATCGACAATGCCGGCACCATCAGCCTGAACTCGACCGGCGGCGCCACCCATCTCTACTTCGACCAGCCGGATGCGGGGATCGCTGGTGGCGGGCAGATCATCCTGTCCGCCGACGTCGATAACGTCATCGCCGTCACCCAAAGCGGCGATCGGTTGACCAATTTCGACAACGCCATCTCCGGCGCCGGCACGATCGGGGCAGGCGGGATGGTTCTGATCAATCACGCCGTCATCAATGCCGACCAACAAAATGCCGCGCTGACGCTCGAGCCGGCTTTTCTGGCGAACACCGGCACGCTGGAGGCGACCAACAACGCGACGCTGGTGCTCAACCACACGACCGTGAGCAATTCCAGCGCCACGACCGACCCCGGCGTGAATTATGCGTTCACGACCCTCAACGATCCGGCGGCCACCGGCATTACCGGCGCTGCCGGCATCAACGATGCCGGCCAAGTCGTCGGCTCTTATTTCGCCGGCGGCAATTCAAACGGCTTCCTCTACAACGGCAGCTCGTATGTCACGCTAGACGACCCTGCAGCGACCGGTGGCACATCCGCCAACGCCATCAACGGTAGCGGTGAGGTCGTCGGCACCTACTTTGTCGGTGGGACGCAATCGGGTTTCCTGTTCGACAACGGCATCTACACCGCGTTGAACGATCCCGTGGGCACCGGCGGCACGTTGGCTAACGGTATCAACAACGCGGGCCAGATCGTCGGCGAATATCTCGACGCCCATGGAAGCCCGCACGGCTTTCTCTTCAGTGCCGGGGCCTACACGACGCTTGACGATCCATTGGGCGTCAACGGTACCGACGCCAAAGGCATCAACGATGCCGGCGAGGTCGTCGGCTACTACCTCGACTCGTCCTCCGTCGCCCACGGCTATCTCTACAGCAACGGCACCTACACCGCGTTGAACGATCCAGCGGCCGCGGGCGGAACCTATGCTGAAGGCATCAATGATGCCGGCGAGGTCGTCGGCTATTATCTGGACGCGTCCGACGTCGCCCACGGCTTCATCTACAGCAACGGAAAGTACGTCAATTTTGACGACTCGTCGGCTGGAACCGGTGCCGGTCAAGGCACGCTTGCATTAGCCATCAATGATGCCGGCCAAGCCTCCGGCTACTCCGTCGGCAGCGACTTCGATGTCACAGGCTTTCGCGCCGATCCAGCGCGATCGCCGGCTTTCGGTACGATCGTTGCTCACGCGGGTACGACGATCGATCTCGTCGGCACCTCTATCGTCGGCGGCGCCGTGAACATCGCCGGCATACTCGATTCGACCGGCACGAGTTTCATCACCAACGCGACTATCACCAACACCGGCACGATCGAGGCGACCTCAGGCGAGCTAACCGTCGATCCGAGCACGGTCACCAACACCGGCACGCTCGGGGCTGCCGACGGCGCGACGCTGGTCCTCAACAACACGATCGTAAGCGGCACCGGCGGTACGATCGACGCCGGCATCGCGGTCCCGGAATCCTCTGGCCCCGACAACGGTGACGATGGCGATGGCGGTGGAACCTTTACCCTTTATGACGTGCTGGAGCCGACTTCGCTGGTAAACCTCGAGGGGGTCACGATCACGGGCGGCACGATCAAGACTTCTTCTTGGCTTGGCCTTGAGGGCGGCCCGCCCGACTACGCCACCAGCATCGTCCAAACAGTCACGAACAGCGATGGCGGCGCCAGCACCAGCACATTCGATGGTGTAACCATCGAAGGCTATGTCCAGGTCAACGACAACACGACGCTCACGCTACGCGACACGATCAACAATGAAGGCCAAATTCTGCTCGCGTCTGCTACCGATGGCGCGAACCTGGCAATCGATGGCCGTGTGACGTTGACCGGAGGCGGAACGATCACGTTGCTCTCGTCGACGTCTAACCTGATTGGATCGTCCGGCCCGGGCAATATTCTTGAAAACGTCAATAACTTTATCGGCGGCGCGGGTTACGTCGGCGGCAATTTAAAACTTATCAACGACGCGGCGGGAGTCATTCAGGCGGCCAGCGCCGAGATGATCGTCGATACCGGGAACCATGCCATCACCAACGCCGGTCTTTTGCTGGCGATCAGCATCCCCTTTAACGAGTCGCGGGTCACAATTGTCGACGCCGTCAACACTGGCGGGATACTCGAAATCAAGAGCAACGTTGATAATTCAGGCGGCGCGATTGCCGCCGTCGGCGCCAATTGCGTTGTCGAACTCTTCGACGTTACGATCACGGGCGGCGTAATCGAAGCTGGCAACAGTATTCCGTATCAAGACTACACGCTGGAGGCGGTCGGCAGCGGCAGCATCGTGGTCGTCGGCGCGGCGATTCTCAACGACGTTACGCTGACCAGTTCCGGCACGCTGACGATCGATAGCGGCGCCACGTTGACGCTTTCCCACACCACCGTCACCGGCGGCGCCATCGACGATGCCGGCACTTTGTCGATCAGCGCCGACAGCGAGATCAAACACGCCACAGTCGATGGCGGCGGCGATATCACGGTCGCCAGCGATCAGACGCTGACGTTCGGCGCGGTGACGCTCGACAATGTCACGCTCGTCGGCAGCTTCAGCAATGCCGGGGCAACGCTGACCATTGATGACACCGTGACGCTGAACGGCGCCACCATCACTGGCGGCATCATCGACGTGGCTGGGATTCTGGATTCGACCGGCACCGGCTTCATCACCGATGCGACCATTACCAACACCGGCACGATCGCGGCGGCGATGGGCACCCTGACCATCGATCCCAGCACTGTCACGAACACCGGCACGCTCGAGGCGACTAGCGGCGGCGAGTTTGTCGTCTTCAGCCCGGTTAACAATTCTGGCGGCACGGTGGGAGCTTACTCGGCCGGCTATGTCGATTTGCAGGGCACGATTGCTGGCGGCAGCGCGATCATCAACGGCGGCACCCTGGAATACGGAAGCAGCGCGAGCGTAGCCACCAGTTTCAACGGGCCGGGCGCGCTTGTGCTCGACGGAACCAACGAAACCAGTTTCCACGCCGGAACGAACAGCTTTACCGGCGTGGTATCCGGGTTCGGTGACGGAGACATCATCGATCTCACCGGCATTCCCGACACGGTCGGCACGATTCTGAGCTACAATCAGCATACCGATCTGCTGACGGTCAGTAATTTTCTCTACGGCGATTCCGTCAATATTCAACTATCGGGAAACTACTCCCCGTTGGACTTCCTTCTCTTACCCGACGGCAGCGGAACGGATGTAACGTTCACCAACCCCATCTTCGTCACCAATTCTTACCAGACGGCCGTTGCGAACACTTACAGTGTGAATGGCACTGTCTCCTTCGCCGATTTGGATTTTCATCCTCAGTACAGCCCGGCCTTCACACCCGACGGCACCGGCTATGTCGGCGACTTCTCGCTCCAACTGGAGCGCACAAGCTTTGGCGGTGAGGTGCAATGGAACTTCACGCTTGGGAACGACCAGATCAATCTCGCGCCAGGCGAAACACTGACCCAATCGTACCAACTCTCGGTCAGCGATGGGCAGGGTTCGACCTTGAGCGAGACCGCATCGATTTCGATCGGCGGCCCCGGCAAAGACAATTTTGTCTTCCACCCGGGCATTGGCGCCGACACCATCGTCAACTTCAATTCAGCCAACGACACCGTCGAGCTCGACCACTTCGCCAACATCCAGTCGGTCCAGCAACTGACATCGCTCATAACCAACGACCCGCATGGCGACGCGGTGATCGCGCTCGGTCACAACGACAGCATCACGCTGCCGGGCGTCAGCGCGAACTACCTGCAGGCGCATCTGCACAGCCTCGTACATCTGGGCTGACGTTCACCGCGACGCTCGACTTCGCAACACACCGCCTCGAAGCTCGACGGAGGCGAGAAGCGCTGTAACGCAGCCAAAAACACGCACAACCTGCGGCCAAAATGGGCGTTAGCGCGTCTGGCGCTTTAGACGGCCGTCGCCTATTATTTGTCGAAAGGAAATACGGAGACAGCCTCATGGCCAAGCTACGGCATATCGCGATCCAGGTTCCCGACCTCGAAAAGGCGGCCGCCTTCTATGAAGGGGTGTTCGGGCTGGAGCGCGTCAACAAGGTCGACAGCCCGATCGGCAATGCGATTGCGTTGTCCGACGGGATCATGAATCTGACGCTGCTGCATTTTCCGGAAGGCACCAAAGGCGGCAAAGGCGGACCCGACTGGGCGGGTCTCCATCACATCGGCTTTATCGTCGAAGACGAAAAGAAGACGGCGGAAAAGATCGAGCATTTGGGCGGCGAATTCTTCATGGAGCTGCCGAATTATCCGGGCGTCGACGCCGAGAAGAAGTTCAAGGATCCGAACGGCATCGTGTTCGACGTCGCCGAGCATAACTGGCGTCAATCGCACCACGGCTGATGCGCATCGTCGCCGCTAAGGCGCAAACGATACGGCTCGGCGCAGCGGCACGAAGCGCAAGCATTAGCTTCGACGATATGACCGCGACCGCGCTCGCGATCCATACCGACGCCCGCGGCAACGGTAAGGCGCTTGCCGGCTTGGCGTTCGACTCGATCGGCCGCTACGACCACAGCGGCCTGCTCAACGACCGCTTCATTCCACGCTTGCTGGCCGCCGACCCGCGAGACTATGCCAGCGAAGACGGCGGCATCGATCCGTTCCGGGTCTGGGCTATCCTGATGAAGAACGAAAAGCCGGGCGGCCACGGCGAGCGCTGCGGGGCGGTCGGCCTGATCGATGCGGCGTTGTGGGATCTCGCGGCCAAGCGCGCTGGTGTGCCGTTGTGGCAGCGTTTGTCGGAGCTGGAACCGGGGAATGATAACGGCCGCAACACTGCCGAGGTTTATGCCAGCGGCGGCCACTATCGCCCGCACAACGACGTCGAAAGCCTTTGCGACGACGTCACGCGCGCAGTCGCGCGGGGACACCGGCGGTTCAAGATCAAGATCGGCGGCGCCGCGCTCGACGCCGACCTCAAACGCATCGAGGCGGTGCTCAAGATGCTCGGGCCGGGTATGAGCCTGGCCGTTGACGGCAACTGCGCCTTCGACCTCGACACTGCACTGCGCTACGTCCAGGCGCTTGCCGCGTATCCGTTGATGTGGCTCGAAGAGCCGGTCAATCCGCTGGACTACGAAAGTCACCGGATCGTTGCAGAACGATCCGACCTTCCGCTCGCGGTCGGCGAGAACCTGTTCTCCGCTGACGATGCGCGCAACCTGCTGCGCTATGGCGGTCTCCGGCGCGAACGCGATATGTTGCAGTTCGATATTTCGTTGAGCTACGGGATCGTTGAATATCGCCGGATTCTTGATGAGCTGGCCGAACGGGGGTGGAGCCGAAGCCGTTGTGCTCCGCATGCCGGGCATCTTCTAGCACTCCATACGGTTGCGGGATTTGGCTTGGGTCTCGCGGAACTTGCAATGGACACGGCCACGCTGTTCGGCAAACTGACCTCGCACGTGACGCTGTGCGAAGGAAAGGCGACGCTGCCCGACGCTCCCGGAGCAGGATTCGAAGCATCGCCGGCTTATGCCGAGATTTTCGGAGGGCTGCTGAATTGAGCAGCAGGAACACCGACCACGCGCGACACGCAAAAGGCGCGACGGAGAGTTCAGATGACTGGCACAATTGATCAGCCGTTGAGCCGCAACGAGATTCGAACGCTGGTGCGGCCGGATCACGTCCATCGCCGCGCCTATGCCGATCCGGAGGTGTTCGCACTCGAACAGCAACGTATTTTCGGCCGGCTGTGGCTTTACGTCGCTCACGAAAGCCAGTTGCGTAATCCGGGCGACTTCGTCCGCACCCAGCTGGCCCAGCATGAAGTGCTGGTGACGCGCAATCAGGACGGCAAAATCTACGTTCTGCACAACCGCTGCCCGCATCGCGGCGCCAGGCTCTGCATGGTCGACAGCGGCACCAGCCGGCTTTTGACCTGCCCCTATCACGCCTGGGCGTTCCGCCCGGACGGCACGTTGGCGGCCGTGCCACATCCAAAAAGCTATCCGGCAAACTTCAGTCTTGCCGATCCGCAGAACCACATGCAACGCGTCAAGAACGTCGACAGCTATCGCGGCTTCGTGTTTGCGAACCTCGATGACAATGCCGCGCCGCTCACCGAGCATCTTGGGCCGATGCGCGAGGTGATCGACAACCTGATCGAGCGGGCGCCGGACGGCGAAATCGAGATTGCGGATTCAAACTTCACGCTCGAGTATCGCGGCAACTGGAAGCTGCACATGGAAAATGCCAATGACATTTTCCACCCGAGCTTCGTGCACAGCTCCTCGGTCGCGCCGGCGCGCGCGGCGCCGGCGAACGCATCGATTCTCGATCAGGATCAGACCCGCGAAATGCTGTTGGCCAACGGCTTCGGACCGGCCGATTGGGAAGGCATCCAGCTCACCGGACTCGCCGGCGGCCACACCTTCATGACCAGCTTCTACAAGAAGGGCGTGCTGGTGAACGAACAACAGGACCCGGTGATGCAGCGCTATCGGACCGTCCTGGCGGAGCGGATCGGCAGCGAGCGGGCGGCCGCCATGTTGGCCATGAACCGCTTCAACAACATCATCTATCCCAATCTCATCATTAACGCGCAGCAGCAGCAGATGCGCGTCACCATTCCGCTGGCCGTCGATCTGACGCAGGTTCATGTTCATTGCTTCCGGCTCAAAGGCGCGCCGGAAGAAATGTTCCACCGCGCCATCCGGTTTTTGACCACCATCGGTTCGCCCGCCTCGATGATTTTCTCAGACGACGTTGAAATGCTGGAACGGTGTCAGCAGGGACTGGTCAAGCAGGCCGGGCCGTGGGTCAACTTCGAGCGCGGCCTCGATAACGATCGGCGGGAAGGCAACGGCAGCGTCGGTGGCGCGGCGAGCGAATTGCCGATGCGCGTCCAGTTCGAGGCCTGGGTCAATTACCTCACTCAATGACACCATGACGTTGCCGTACGAAACCCAGCGCGACGTCGAGCTATTCCTGCTGCGCGAAGCGAAACTCCTCGATACCGGCGAGTTCGAAGCCTGGCTCGCGCTCTACGCTCCGCACGGCATTTATTGGATGCCGAGCAAGCCCGGCCAGACCGACCGCAAGGGCGTCGCTTCGATCATCTACGAGGATTACGCCATCCTCGCCATTCGCGTGCGGCGCCTGCTTGAGGCGCGGGCGCTTGTGCTCACGCCAATGCCGCGGACGACTCACCTCGTCAGCAACATCGAAGTCAATGCGGGCGCTGACGGCGCATTCACCGCCGACGCGGCTTTCATGTGCATCGAGCACCAGGGCGATCTGCAGCGGGTCTATTCCGGCCGCCATAGCCATGAACTGGTCCCGCAGAACGGCTCGTTTCGTATTGCGCTCAAGCGCGTCGAACTCATCGACTGCGACGGCAAGCATTCACCGATGACCATACCAATTTGAGCGGGCACTGCAGCTTAGAGGAGAATGAAATGGCGGCGAGGGATATCAGCAAACTTGAACTTGGCCCGATCGGCGACCGGGTCATGTACGAAAATGAAATGGTGCGGGTCTGGGACTTTGTGGTCGAGCCGGGCAAGAGCAAGGGCTGGCATCGGCATGATTTGCCTTACGTGATCATCCCGATGACCGACGGTGACATCGAGCTCGAATCCGCGCTCACCGGCGACATCGAGCGGCCCAAAGGAAGGATCGGTGAGCCGATCTGGCGGGATGCCGGCGAGGTGCATGACCTACGCAACGTGGGAAATGCGACCTATCGAAACATTCTGGTCGAACTCAAACAGCGTTGATTGCGGGCCGGTGTGCCTCAGTACGACGGGTCGTCATACTTGGTCCGGATCGCGAGATACGGGTCCCAGGCGCACGCTGAGGCTGCAAGAACCGCATAAGCTCCAGCATCGAAGAATGCGCCGACGCGCTCGGGCGCGTTCACCCCGCCGACGGCGAGCACGTGAAGATTTAATCGGTCGCGCTGAACGATCTTCACGGCACTTTGCACGCACTTGATCGTAACGTCGAAGGTTGCACCACCCATCATGCCGGCATACGCGCGGTTGGCACCGAATGCCGGCGCCCCGTTTTTGTCGACGATCATGCGTCGCGGCGCGTTGATCATCACGACGCCGTCGACGACGCCGGACAGGCATTGCAATAACCTGGACATTTGCTCGGGCTGTTCGATCGGACCGACCTTGACCAGCAATGGAAGCGATCCGGCCGCGTTGCGGGCCGCACGAGCGATCGTTCCCGCCATCTCGGGGTCGAGGTAAACCAGACTTTCCCGCCGGCCGACATTAGGGCACGAGAAATTCAATTCGACCACCTGCGCGCCGGCGTCTCGCGCTTCCACCGTCAGCGCGCTGAAGTCGTCAATGAAATCGGTCTCGCCAGCGCCGGCATCGGCGGTGCCGACGACCGACACGATCAAAACCTGTCCGGCCCGCAAGCGCGCACGGCAATTGCCGATGTCGCGGCGCCAGAACTCGGGCGCGCTTGACGGCATACCGATCGATCCCGCGGCGGTCGCGGCCAAGGGGGCGGCGGGAACATCGCCGGTTGTCTCAAGCACGGCGCCCGGGGTCGCCGAGCCGCTTCTCTCATTGAGGTAAAGCCAATTCGGCGGCGGATGCGCGCGCCTTTCCCGGCTGCGTATTGTCTTATACGTCAGCAGATCGAACCCAAGCCGGCTGTAGAGCTCAAACCAGCGCTCGTTCAACGCGAGACTTGCTGCGATGCCGAACCGGGATGCAACGCGATAACCAAGAAAGTCCTTCATCGGCGTCGCCGGAACGTCCGCGTAAGGTCCGGTGAAACTTGGCCCTGCGGCGGCGTTTTGCTCGAAGGTCCAGTCGAGCCGATAGAGCGGTGCCGTCAAAGGCGGCGGGACGACCGGAGACCTGCGTGCCACATCCGATGCAGTGCTCACGTCGGCGGCCATGGGTCCCTGATCCACATCGTTCGGCGAATCGCAATTTGCGATTGCTGAAACCAAGCAACGCTCCCGGAAGTGAGCTGATTATCGCTCGGCATCGTTCACCGTCAAATGGTCGCGCCGGGCCGCCGTTTTCTCAGCCTTGCAATTTACGTAGGATGGCGACCTACGACAGAGATGGCACGTCTTTTGCCACATCGGCCACGAACGTATACGACATAGAAGGCAAAGGTTTTACAGGGGACACGCGATGAAACCGCTCGTTTATCTGAAGGGTCTGGGCTGCGGCTTATTGACCGCCGCGTCGCTCAGCGTCACCGCGTTCGCCGCCGAACCGTTCGTCGTCGGCGTGATCTCGCCGATGACCGGACCGATGGCCACGGTGGGTGCGCAGAGCACGGCCGGTCTGCAATTATGGGCCAAGGCCTTGAATGCGGCGGGCGGCATCAAAGGCAGGCAGATCGAACTCGACGTCTGTGACGATCAGGGCACGCCGGAGAACGCTGTGACCTGCGCCCGGCGCCACATCGAGCGGCACGCCGCCATCATTCTCGATAACTCCATCAGTTCGACCATTCGCGCCATCACGCCGCTCCTGAAGGACGGCCCGGTGATGGTGGTGGTTTCTCCGATCATCGATCCCGATCCGAAGAGCTATGTATTCCAGACCACCGCGTCGGACGTGGAGATCACCAGGGCGCTGCTTGCTTATCTGCAGGCGAACAAGATCAGCAAGCTGGCGATGATCGCCTCGACCGATACGACCGGTGAAGCCAATGCCAGCCATGCGCAAAAAGTGTTTACGCCGGCCGGAGTCGCGCTGTCACTGGCGCGGATCGATTTGAAGTCAAACGATGCCTCGATCCAGCTCGCCAAAATCGTGAAGGACAACCCGATCATCTATTCGGCTTATTCCGGCGCCGGAGCGGCGACGGTCGTCAAAAGTTTCAACAATCTCGGGCTCACGATCCCGTTCGTACTCAGCAACGCCAATTTATCGGACGCCTTCATGGCGCTGATCAAGAACGACATGCCGCCGCGGCTGCTCGGTCTCGGCCTCAATTTCATGCTGCCTGAACTGATCGCCGACCGCGACGAGCGGGCGCGGCTGGAGAAATTCCGCACTGCTTTCCAGAAAGCGAAGAACCAGCCGCCAAGTCTGTTGGCTCTGATGGGCGTGACGCTTGCCGACACGGCGGAATCCGTGCTTCGCAACGTCGAAGATACCAATAACGCCGCCGCGGTAAAAAAATATCTGGAATCGACGCCAATCCAGAGCATAGCGGCGATCAGGTTCACGCCCGAGAGTCACGTCGGCGCCGGTGCCAGCACGATATCGGTTGTCGAATACAAGAACGGCCATTGGACCAAGGCTGATCCGATCAAATAGTGTCCGACTCCGATCTTTCACGGAGGCGTTGCGACTTGCGTAGGGACCGATGAATCCGCTCACTCAAGCGATCATGAGCGGAATCATGATGGGCGCCGTTTACGCCATGCTATCGATCGGTCTGGTGATCGTCTACCAGACCGCGCATGTCATCAATCTCGCCCACGGCGAGACCTACTCGATCGCCGGCTGCGTCGTGGCGACCATCGCCGCCGCGCAGCTTTTGCCAATCTGGGTTGCGATTCTTGCCGCCATTGCCGCCGCCATTGTGTTTTCAATTGCGGTCGAGCGCTTCCTGCTGCGGCCGCGCCGCGCCTGGTCGCACAATGCGCTGATCCTGGTCACACTCGCCGCCGCGCTATTTATGCACGGCGTTCTCTACACCCTGGTCGGGTCGGACGCCGTTTCGTTTCCCCGTTTGGTATCGGGTGCGCCGTTTCGCATTGCCGGCGGCGCGCTGCCGCCGCAGGGCCTGCTGCTCATCGTGGTCGGTTTCGTTCTTGCGCTTGCGGTACCGCTGTTTCTGTCAGGCACCCAGCTCGGCCGGCAGTTGCGCGCGGCTGCCGAAAATCCCGATGCAGCGCAGCTTATGGGCGTCAACGTCGATCGCGCGCGCGTTCTGGCGTTCGGCATCGCCGGCGCTTACGGCGCCATCGGCGCGGTGCTGCTGGTGCCGCTGGTCTCGGTAGACTTCCATGGCGGCCTCGACATGACCATGCGCGGCTTCATTGCCGCTGCGCTTGCCGGAATGTCGCCATTGTGGGCAATTGTCTGCAGCCTTGGTCTGGGCCTCGGCGAAGCGTTCGTGACCACCTATTTCGACACGCTCGCCAAAGACCCAATAGTATTTTTCATTCTCATCGGCATTGCCGTGTGGCGCAGCAGGAACATTCGCTTCGGCGGGACCCGACGCGCATGAAGCCGAGCCGAATTGTTTTGGCCGTCCTCGTCATCGCTGGAATTGTCGCACCATTCACGGCGCTCATCCCCGGGTGGACGGTGGGGCTGGCAACCGTCGTCTATTTCAATGCCTTGTCGGCGCTTGGCCTTAACCTCATCTTCGGCGTCACCGGCATGCTGGCACTCGGACAGGCAGCCTTCATGGTGGTGCCGGCCTATTGTGTGGGAATATTGGATAATTTCGGCATTCCCTTTGTTGTCAGCATTGCCGCGGGCCTCGCCGTTACTCTCGTTCTGGCAAAATATACCGGCCGCGTATTCGTCAGATTGCCAGGCATTTATCTTGCCGTCGGCACATTGGGCTTCGGCTACTTTGTCGAGGGAGTCGCGCGCGCGTTTCCGTCATTTTCAGGTGGCGCTTCGGGTCTTATTTTTGAGCGCGGCCGTGGGATCGGCGATCATTTGTGGTATGCGATCGCGTTAATCGCGCTGATTGCCGGCATGCTCATCTATATGCGTCTGGTCCGGGGTGCGTTTTGGCGGCGCCTGCGCACGATCCACCATGACGAACTTGCCGCCGCCGTGCTCGGCATCCACGTCGGCAAAACCAAAGAGCGGGTGTTCCTGATCGGCGCCGCTTTTGCGGCCGTGGCCGGCTTGCTCAAGGCCTACTACGTCGGCCTTGCAATTCCAGAAGACGGCGGCGTCGACCGTTCGCTGGAGCAGCTCGCCATGGTGATGGTCGGCGGCCCCGGCTATTTCTTCGGTCCGATATTCGGCACGGCGGTGCTGCAATGGCTGTTCGTGATCACAGGATATGCCCAGAGCTACGTTTTGCTGGTCTACGGGGCAGTGTTTCTCGCGGCGGTACTCTATCTGAAGGACGGCATCGCCGGTTGGGTCGCCAAAGGATGGCATGAGCTCGAGCGGAGGCTCGACGGGCCCAGGGCGGCGGTCGTTGCCGCGACGCCGGTCGCCGCTAATTTGGTTGAACGGCAAGACCTCAGGCGTTCCGGCAAATGTCTCGAAGTTTCGGATGTCTCCAAGCGCTTTAAGGGCGTGCTGGCGCTCGATCGCGTCGGCTTCAGCGTGGATTTCGGAGAGATATTCACCATCGTCGGTCCGAATGGGGCCGGGAAATCCACGTTGTTCAACATCATATCGGGTATCGAGCCGGCAAGCGGCGGCGTGGTGAAGGTTGCCGGCAACGACGTCAACTCGTTCTCGATTTCGGAGCGCGCACGCTTCATCGGCCGGTCGTTTCAGATCGCACGGCTGGTGCCGGATTTGACCGTCGTCGAAAACGTCTCGGTTCGTCTCGACCAGATCGCAGCAAATCTGACTGAAAGCCAACGGTTGGCCATTGCGCACGAGCAAATCGCTTCTTTCGGTCTCGCCCGCGTCGCCGACACCGTGGTGAGCAAACTGTCTGCCGGACAGCACAAGCTCGTCGATCTGACCCGGGCCGCGGTCGGCAATCCCGCGCTCGTGCTGCTGGACGAGCCGGCTGTGGGATTGGCCGCCGATGAACTCGAACACTTAAAGTCGCTGTTGCTTGAACTGCAGACGCGCGGCTCTGCGGTCGTCATCGTCGAACACAACATCGAGTTTGTCGCGGAAGTCGCCAGGCGAGGCATCGTGCTCGACGGCGGCCGGCCGATCGCATCCGGCCTGACCACGGAAATCCTGGCTGACGAAACAGTCCGGGAAGCCTATTTCGGCGCGCTGGTATGACCGCGCCAATTCTCAGGATCGAGGGGTTGAGCGGCGGCTATTCGAGGCTGCCGGTATTCCGCGATGTTCACATCAGCTTGGGCGCCGGCGAAACACTCGGCATTTGCGGTCCCAACGGCGCGGGTAAAACCACATTCCTCAAGACCGTTGCCGGCCTCCTGCCTCCGCTCGCCGGCCATGTCGCGTTCGACACGCGAACGCTCGGCGCGACAAAGGCCTACGAGCGGACCCATTCCGGCCTCGTCCTGGTGCCGGAAGGCCGGCAGATTTTTGCTTCTCTTACGGTCCGACAAAATCTGGAGCTGAGCCGGGCAGCGCGGCGCATCAGCACGGCTTCTTATCCGCAGCGGCTCCAAGATGTGTTGGCGCTGTTTCCAAAATTGCGCGAGCGCCTCGATCAGTCCGGCGGCGCGCTCAGCGGCGGCGAGCAGCAGATGCTGGCCGTCGGCCGCGCGCTACTGCTCGATCCAAAGGTGTTGATGCTGGATGAGCCTACCCAGGGACTGGCACCGATCATGGTCCGGCAGGTCTTGGCTGCTCTTCAGGCGCTGCGCGGCAAGATCTCGATCATCGTCGTCGAACAAAATCGCGGGTTTCTCGGCGAACTCGCCGACACGATATGCGATATGCGCGGTGGCATGCTGTTTCCTGACGCGGAAGCAACGGCACGCGCAGTCTGATCGGCGATGTCTGACGGGGAAACCAAGGCCCAAATTTCCTTCCTACTCAACGGCAAGTCCGTCTCGGCACGCGTACCAGCCCGGCTGAACCTCGTCGATCTGCTGCGCACTGAATTTCGGCTGACCGGCTCGCATGTCGGTTGCGAACACGGCGTGTGCGGCGCCTGCAACGTCATGCTCGACGGCGTCGTCGTTCGCGGCTGCCTGGCGCTTGCGATCCAGGCCAATGGCCGAGACGTTGTTAGCATCGAGGGACTGACGGCAAATGGCCAAATCCGCGATTTGCAGGAAACATTCGTGCAGCGAAACGCGCTGCAATGCGGCTTTTGCACGCCGGGAATGTTGTTGACCGCGGCGGAATTGTTGGCGCGCGAGCGCACGCCGTCTCGTGAGCAAATCCGCGAAGAGATCAGCGGCAATTACTGCCGCTGTACCGGATATCAAGCGATCGTCGACGCTATCGAGACTGTTGTCGCGCGGCGAAACGGCCGGGATGCGCCCGAACCGCACACCGATACGCGCGCTTTGATTGGCGCATCCCGCCCACGGCAGAGCGCGACGCGGCTAGCGGAAGGCCGCGGCACTTATACGGACGACGTCGCGCTCCCCAACATGGCGCATGCCGTGTTTCTGCGCAGCCCCCATGCCCATGCCCGTATCGTGTCAATCGATGTCGGTGCTGCGCGAGCCGCACCCGGAGTGGTCGCAGTCTTCACCGGCGCTGACCTGGTCGCAGTCTGCCCGGCGTGGCAGACGCGGCTGGCAATGATGCCGTCGCATCATTCGCCACCACAACCGCCGATCGCCATCGACGAGGTCGGCTGGCAGGGGGAAGCGGTCGCCGCCGTCGTCGCCGCTACCCGAAGGGAAGCGGAAGACGCCGCCGAGCTGATCGATGTCCAGTGGGAAGATCTTTCCGCGGTCGCCGGTCTGTCGGATGCGCTTGCTGCCAATGCGCCGCTCGTGCACACGGCGATGACCAGCAATCTCGCGATCGACCACAGCATCGAATCCGGCGATATCGCGAAGCAATTTTCCGAAGCCGCCGCCGTCGTCGAGCACCGTTTCCGCTTCGAACGGCAGACGGCGGTGAGCCTCGAACCGCGCGGCATCCTTGCATCGTTCGATCCAAATCCGGGTGAGCTCACGATCTATCAATCGCACCAGGCGCCGTTCCAGATGCGTGAGGTGTTCGCGGAACAACTTGGCTTAAATCCGGAAAGCGTGAAAGTCGTGGTCAAGGATGTCGGCGGCGGCTTTGGCTTGAAGCTGCACGCGTTCGCCGACGAGATGGCAATTGCCGCCATCGCCACGCTGCTTCCAGTCCCCGTCAAGTTTATCGCCGACCGTTTTGAAGCCTTTGTCAGCGATGCCCATACGCGTGAGGCGGATGTTCACGGCCGAATGGCTCTCGACCCGGACGGCAAAATTCTCGGCTTTGAGATCGACATGGTGGCGGGTTTCGGCGCCTACTCGATTTATCCGCGCAGCAGCGTCGGCGAAGTCATCCAGACGCTGCAGATGATAGGAGCTCCTTACGAAATCGGCGCCTATCGCGGACGGGTCCGCGGCGTATTCCTGAACAAGCCGCCGACCGGCGCCTATCGGGGTGTCGGTCAGCCGTTCGCTTGCACCATCACCGAGCAGTTGATCGATCTTGGCGCCGCCGCGCTGCAGATCGATCCGGCCGAACTTCGCCGGCGCAACTACCGGCGGACAGGTCCCGGCATCGGCAAGACGATTAACGGCATCGTCATTGAAGAGCTGTCGCTCGATGCCTGCCTGAACACGATCCTTAAGCGCATGAACTACGACAAGCTGCGCGAACAGCAAAAGACACTAAGGGAAACAGGCGTTTTCAGAGGTATCGGGCTTTCGACCTTCGTCGAGATAACCGGCGTCGGTTCCGCGCTTTATGGCTCTCAAGGCTTGCGCGTCGCCGCCAACGAGAGCTGTCGCCTTACGCTCGACGGATCGGGGCGGGTGCGTTGCGAAACCAGCATTACCGATCAGGGCCAAGGGACCTCGACCGGCATCGCGCAGATCGTCGCCGACGAACTGGGAGTTTCGATCGACGCCGTCAAAGTAGTGACCGGCGACACCGGCATTGTGCCCTACGGCGGCGGCGCCTGGGCCTCGCGCGGCATCACGCTTGGCGGCGAAGCGGCGCGCCGCGCGGCGTGCTCTTTGCGCGATAATGCGCTGAACATCGCTGCTTCACTCTTGCAGCAACCGGCAGCTGTACTTGCCGTCCGGAACGGATCAGTCATCAACGCGGCTGGAGCCGACCAAATATCGCTCGCGGAAATCGCCGCCGCGACGCGGTATCGGCCCCACACGATCCCGCTCAACGATATCCCGCCGCTGGAAGTGATTGCAAGCTACGTCCCGCAATCCGTGCCGTACGTCGTGGCGAACGGCGTGCAAGCCGCGTCGGTGGAGGTCGATGCCGAAACCGGGGTGGTCAAGATTTTGGATTTTTGGATCGTCGAAGACTGCGGGCGTGTCATCAACCCGCTGCTGGTGGACGAGCAGCTGCGCGGTGGCGCCGTGCAGGGAATCGGCGCCGCGATCTACGAGCACTGCGCATACTCGGCGGAGGGGCAACTCCTTAACGGCAGCCTCGCGGACTACCTGGTGCCGATGGCCTCGGAAATGCCGGATATCGACATCGCCCACGCGGCAACGCCGACGAGAACGACGGTGCTGGGCGCAAAAGGCGTCGGCGAAGCCGGAACAGTTGGCGCACCTGGCGCGATATGGACCGCGGTGAACGACGCACTGCGGCCGCTCGGCATCCAGGTCAAGCAACAACCGATCACGCCGGAGCATATCGCCGGATTGCTCAGCAAGAAACATTGACTGCCGGGTCGGACCAGAAGCGCGACAGCTTCAGCCGGCCACGGGTGCGGCGATGACGCCTGATCTTTCCTGTAACCGGCGCGAAGTGTCGCTCGCGGTTTTGTCAACCAGAACCAGCGGCGCCGAGGCGACACGATTGCGCCCATCGGCCTTGGCGCGGTAGAGCGCCCGGTCGGCTGTCGCCAGCAACGTCGTCAGACTCCGCTCGGCTTCGCCCGCCATAGCAACCCCGACGCTCACTGTGGCGTTAACCTCCAGCCCGGGAAACTCCATCGCCGCGAATTCACGGCGCAATCGCTCCGCGATTTGCAACGCTTGCGCCATCGATACGTCCGCCACCAGACAGGCGAACTCCTCGCCGCCGAGGCGGCCGAACAGATCGCGCGACGTCATTGATGTAGCAATCAGTTCGCAGAATGCCTGCAGCACGAGGTCGCCAACCTGATGACCGGCGGTGTCGTTGACATTCTTGAACCGGTCGAGATCAAACAACAGGAGTGCTGCGGAACGGCGATCGGCGAATGCCGCTTCAAGCAATGGTACGCCGCGATCGAAGAAGGCGCGGCGATTGGCGACGCCGGTCAGCGAGTCGGTCAGCGCCGCCTTTCTTTGTTCCAGCTCTGCCCGCTCCTTGGACATGGCGACGCGCAGAAACGGCAAGCAGAAGGTGGTGAACAAGGCCTGAAAAGCCACCAGGGTGACGATCATACCGTGTGGCCGACCGGAACTGACGGAGACCGCCAACGCACCGGCAAACGGTATACGCAAGAACAGAAAGCAGGCGTGCGAAACGACCAGCGCCATCGTCGGCCAGCGCGAGATCAGTTCGCGGTCGCGCGCGTACCAAAGTTCGCGCGCGCTGAGCAGCGCGTAGCCGCCGACAATGGCAGACACCAGCGCAACCCACGCCGCCGGATATGCATCAAAGCTCTTGAACTGAAAGGCGCCAATCCAGATTGCCGCACCCGCTCCAACGAGGGGGATATGGACACGTCGGCCTTCGAACGAGCGCGCGCCGGCCCACATCATGCCGTACGCGCCGCAGACCAGCGCGTTCGCAACGCAAAGCGACCAACCATGCGGCATCAGAGCGGCTGATCCGAATAACGCTGCCGCCGAAGCGCCCATAAGGTAGCCGATGCCCCACAGAGCCAGCGCTGTGGTGCCGCGGTTTTGCAGCCACGCAAAGATCAGCAACAGACCGCCGGTCGCCGACAGGAAGACCGTGATGACAAACAGCGTCGGCAGGTCGATGACAAAGTGTGAGGCGGATACGGTGGGCACTCAAATCCCCGGACGCGTTTCGCGAGCGAGCCTGGGAGTTGGTACCATCCCAGTCCTGAACTCTCATTGAAGCTTTGCTTAAAATTGTAAGCATTCCGACGGAGCCGCAGTCGCGCGCTTCACTTTCGCGAGCGCGGCTATCCAACTTCAGTTTTTGTTAGGGTGAATATTGCGTTGAGCGCAGAGGTCCGCTCGCTCGCGGGTCGGTGGAGGCAAGCGACAGTCGCTATTTGCCCCAGCCAAAGTGGTAGTTCACGCCGGCGCGAAACACGTTCGCCTGCAGCGAAACATTATCGGGCGGCAAGGCGCCGCAGCCGGTACAATTGAAGCTGCCGAGATCGACACGCAGATATTCGGCCTTGGCGCTCCAGTTGCCGGGCAGCGCGACTTCAAGGCCGGCGCCGACCGTCCAGCCGGGGTTGGTAGCGGCTCCGCCGGCGAATCCGGGCGCCGCAGCACGTATATCGCCGACCGCGAGGCCGCCGGTGACATAAGGCATGACCCGGTCGAACGCATAGCCGACCCGGCCACGTACGGTCGAAAGCCAGCTATTGCTCGTGCTGCAGCCGGAGGGACAGCCGGGCGATGTGCTGCTTCCGTTCAAGCCGGACCAGTCGACATCGCCTTCAAGGCCCAGCACGGCTTTGCCGACCTGGAAATTATAGCCGGCCGTGCCGCCGGCTTGCGCTCCCGATAGATTGATTCCGGTCGCGTTGGAGTTCCACCAGGAATGGCCCCACCCGCCACCGCCATTAGCGCCGAAATAGATGCCGCTCCAGTCGTACGGCTGCGGCGGCAGCGCGGGAGGCGCCTTGTACAACGGGGCGAGCGACAAGTCGGCCGCTGCGGCGCAATGCGCGGTCAGAACCGCGCCTAACGCCAGACATCCGGCCAAAATCCGCTTCATTACGCCTTCCTAAGGCTCCCGTGCGCTGCGATCCGTGCTCACAGTCCATACGATACTGCACGGGGGTTCGTTACCCCGGTCTTACCGGCATGACTAACGCCGAAGTCCTCGGTGCAATTGCCGCAGACTGACTCTATTGCCGAGCGCGGCGGAATTTAGCCGTGCCGTGGGCTGCATGTGGGCGGGAACCGCGCTTTTTGCACTGCCTCCGTCACCGATTTGCAGTTTGCGGTATCAGGCGGCAGTGTCCCGGCGGCAATTCAGCGAAAGACTTCGGCGGATTTAGCGCAACGATGGCCTGGCTCGTCTTCGCGTTTTCAGGCCCGGTGCTGTGGGCCATTTCCACCCATTTCGACAAATATCTGGTAGAGCGATTTTTCAAGCACACCGACGTCGCACTGCTGCTGCTGTTCACGGCGTTCATCGGCGTGTTGACGCTGCCGTTCATCGCTTATTTTGAACCTGAGTTCGCCAGTATCCCTCCACGCAGCATCGCGCTCATCGTGCTTTCCGGCATCCTCTACATGGGCGCGATGCTGTTTTATCTGCGGGCGCTGCAATCCGAAGAGGCTTCCGTGGTGGCGCCATTCTTTCAGGCGGTGCCGCTGTTTGGTTACGTGCTGGCATATTTCTTCCTCGGCGAGACGCTGTCGCTGCGGCAAATGGCGGGAGGCGCAATGATCGTGGCCGGCACGTTGTCCGTGTCGCTGCGCCTCGACGGCGGCGCCCGGGTGTTCAAGCTGCGTTTGGCGCTCCTGATGCTCGCCTGCGGATTAGCTGCCGCACTCTCTGGACTGATCTTCAAGATCTTTGCCATCGAGGTCGAGTTTTGGACAACCACGTTTTGGATGTTCGTCGGCGAGGCGATCTTCGGCATCGCACTCCTCTGTTTCGGCGCCTATCGTAAGCAGCTGGCTACCATGCTGCGCAAAAATGCCGCCGCGCTGTTGACGATCAACGGCTCGAACGAACTGGTCAATCTCGGCGGTACCCTGGGAAACCGCTACGCATTGATGCTTGCGCCGCTGAGCCTGGTTCAGGCCATCGGCTCAACAACGACCCTATTTGTGTTTGCCTTCGGCGTCGGACTGAGCATTTTCTTTCCGGGCGTCGGACGAGAGACCTTGTCGCTTCGCGAAATGCTGCAAAAAGGCGTTGCGGCCCTCTTCGTCGCCGCCGGCGTTGCGCTGGTGGCGCGCTGACGAGCAGCGACCCGCTAAGCCGGTCGTGCGTTCCGGAAGACCCGCGCGCTAAGGGGCCGCAGCGCAAACTGCAACCAGCGGCTTGTTGGCCGCAGTCGCGTCGATGCCGCACGTTGCCTGACGTTCGCCGAGAAACGTTGCAGGATTTCGCGATGGTCCGCAATACGCGCTGACCAGCACTTCGTCGCCGCGGCACATCACCGAGCAATAACCGGCCAGACAATCGGACCGTATCACGCGAATGGTCGGACTGGGCGGCCCCTGGGGGCCTGTGGGGCCTTGCGGACCCGGCGGTCCGACCGGTCCCGTTGCACCCGGGGTTCCGGGGTCCCCTTTCGGCCCCTGCGGCCCCGGCGGCCCTGGATCGCCTTTTTGACCCTGGCCACAGCCGGCCAGCGCTAACGCCAATGCCCCCACCACCAGCAAATACCCACTGCGCATTTAAGTTAGCCTGTCGCTTGGAATAGCGGCACCGACGCCCCACATCGGTGACAAAGATAGCCTAACAGAATAGCAAACTTTGCCGCTCATTCCAAACTCGTGCCGCAGGCTGTGTGAAACAGCCCGGCAAATGTAGCTGTATCTCGGCAAGATGCGCTAAGACACGCAAGAAAAAAGCCGCCTTTCAGGTCTAAAGCGACATCATGAACTGGATCTCCAACGTTGTACGTCCGAAAATCCGCGGCATATTGCGGCGCGAGGTACCGGAGAATCTCTGGATCAAATGTCCGGAGACCGGGCAGCTCGTGTTCTACAAGGACGTCGAGGCGAACCAGTTCGTCATCCCCGGCTCCAACTATCACATGCGCATGAGCGCGGCGGTGCGCCTGAAGTCGATGTTCGACAACGAGACCTGGTTCGACATTGCGGTTCCGGAGGTGCCGTCCGACCCGCTGCGATTTCGCGACGAGCGCCGCTACGCCGATCGTCTCAAGGACGCACGCAGCAAAACCGGATTGAATGACGCGGTAAAGCTCGGCTACGGCAAGCTCGATGGCCTCGCCGTCGTGTTGGCCGTGCAGGATTTCGATTTCATAGGCGGCTCGCTCGGCATGGCAGCGGGCGAAGCGATCGTCAAAGGCCTCGATACCGCGGTTGAGAAAGGCTGCCCGTTGGTGTTGTTTGCCGCGTCGGGCGGCGCCCGCATGCAGGAGGGCATCCTCTCGCTGATGCAGATGCCGCGCACCACCATCGCCGTGCAAAGGCTGCAGGAGACGCGCAAGCCCTATATCGTCGTGCTGACCAATCCGACGACGGGCGGGGTCACCGCCTCTTATGCCATGCTCGGCGACGTTCACATCGCCGAGCCCGGTGCGCTGATCGGTTTTGCCGGCCCGCGCGTCATTGAACAGACCATCCGCGAGAAGCTGCCGGAAGGCTTTCAGAAGTCGGAATACCTGCTGGCCCATGGCATGGTCGACATGGTGGTGCATCGCCACAATCTGCGCGCGACCATCGCGCGGCTTTGCCGGCTGTTGTTGAAAGCGCCGGCCGGCCCCGAGAAGCAGCGCTTCAGCCTGCCGGCGCCGGCGTGACCACGCCGCGTTCCGGCGCGACGCCCATCGACGCTATCCACACGCGTTTGCTGGCGCTGCATCCCAAGCGCATCGATTTGTCGCTTGCGCGTATCGAGCGTCTGCTCGCCGCGCTTGGTCACCCCGAACGACGGCTACCTCCACTCATCCATGTGGCTGGGACCAACGGCAAAGGATCTACCATCGCGTTTATGCGCGCGATTTTGGAGGCCGCAGACCAGCGGGTGCATGTCTACACCTCGCCCAATCTGGTTCGCCTTAACGAGCGCTTTCGTATCGCCCACCCGGGCGGCGGCAAGTTCGTCAGCGACGGCGAACTCGCGGATGCGCTGACCGAGTGCGAAGCCAAGAACGCCGATGCACCGATCACCGTGTTCGAGATGGAGACAGCGGCGGCCTTTTTGCTGTTCTCCCGTCATCCGGCCGACATTCTGCTCCTCGAAGTCGGGCTCGGCGGCCGGCTCGATGCCACCAACGTAATCGAAAAGCCGCTCGCCAGCGTCATCACCCGATTGTCGCTCGATCATCGGGATTTCCTCGGCGATACGCTGGTCGCGATCGCCGCCGAGAAGGCCGGCATTCTCAAATCCGGCGTACCAGCGGTCGTAACGAGCCAGGCGCGAGATGCGCTTGCCGTCATCGAGCGGCAAGCCGCGCGTGTTAAAGCGCCACTCGCCGTCGTTGGCGAGAACTGGACCGCGACCGAGGAGCGGGGGCGGCTCGTATATCAGGACGACGATGGACTGCTCGATTTACCGGCACCGAAGCTTTACGGCCGGCATCAATTCGAGAATGCCGGCGCCGCGATCGCGGCTCTGCGCAGAGCTGGGTTGAAGCTCCCTTCCGCGGCCTTCGAAGCCGGCATGATCTGCGTTGATTGGCCGGCACGCATGCAGCGGCTGTCGCACGGACGCCTTGCGGCGATGTTGGCGCCGGAGAGCGAACTTTGGCTCGACGGCGGTCACAATGCCGACGGTGGCCGCGCCATCGCGGCAGCACTCGCCGACCTCGAGGAGCGGGTGTCGCGGCCATTGGTGCTGATCGTCGGCATGTTGTCGACCAAGGACAACGAGGGCTTTCTCCGCAACTTCTCGGGCCTCGCGCGGCGCGTTATCACCGTGCCGATCCATCAGGACAAGGCGTTGTCAGCGGCAGCGCTTGCCGACATAGCGCGCGGCATCGGTATTCCGGCAATGACGAGCGATGACGTCGAGCGCGCCCTCGCCGTGGCCGGCAAGCTCGACCTTCATCCGGCGCCGCGCATCCTCGTCACTGGCTCGCTTTATCTCGCCGGCGAGGTGCTGGCCGCCAACGGCACGCCGCCGGAGTAAGCAAAACCGTCGGCGCTACCTCTCAGTGCTTCACGACATTGCGCATCTGGTTTTGCCGTCCGGCAACAAACAGCCGCATGTTGTCGAGGATCAGCGGCATGATCAGGTCTTCGTATTCGATGGTGTAGCCGCCGAGATGCGGGGTGATGAAAACGTTCGGCAGCTCCCAGAACGGGCTGTCTGCCGGCAGCGGCTCAGTCTGGAATACGTCGAGGCCGGCGCCGGCAATGCGGCGTTCGCGCAGCGCGGCAATCAGCGCCGGCTCGTCCACCGTCTGACCGCGGCCGGCGCTGATATAATAGGCCGTAGGCTTCATCGCCGCGAACACCGCGCGATCGTATAGTAGCGCGTTGTCGGCGTTCGCCGGCAACACGTTGATCAGAAAATCGGCACGGCGCGCGGCCTCGACCAGGCGATCGGTCGGCATCATTTCGTCAAAGCCTTCGACAGCGCGCGTCGTGCGGGTGACGCCAATCACGTGCATGCCGAAGGCCTTCAGAAGCTGGCCGATGGCAATGCCGACGACGCCGACGCCGACGACGACCGCGGTCTTGCCGGTAAAAAGACTGTAGAAGCGCCGGTTCCAGTGATGCGCTTTTTGCTCCTCGACCAGAGTCCTCACGTCGCGGCTCACCGCCATCATCAGATAAATCACGGTCTCGCGCATCGGCGCGCCGTGAGCGCCGCGGCCGCTGGTCAGGACCGTGTCCGGCCGAAGCGACGGACAACGCAGCACTTGATCGACGCCGGTCGCCAGACACTGAATCCACTTCAGCCGCGTCGCGCGCTTGTAAAAGTCATCGGTCAATTCGATCGCGAACGAGATCAGCACATCGATATCGGAAACGTCGCCCGGCAAGTCGGAAAGTCCGTGGGCGAGTACCAGTTGCGCCTCGGGAAATTCCGGCTGCAGCCGGTCGCGATAGATCTCGGCGTGCCCGTCGAGAATGAGGATTTTCGTGGTCATGAGCGCTGGATGGAGAGAGCAAACGGAGACGGATGATAGCGGGAAGTCAGGAACCCGATACCACAAAATAGCGAGCGAGTTTCGCGAACGCTATCAAATTTAACTAAAACCGCCGTCGGTAGTTAGTCCTGGTTTCAAGCCGTTGTTGAACACAGACGGAAAAGCGGGCAAGCCACGCCGCGTCATTATGGTGGGCCGTCTGTTGCCGCGCTTTTCCGGATTATCAGTCGTGCATAACTTGCGCTGGCTTTCTATCGCAGCCCTGGTGCTGCTTCCGGGCATCGCTCACGCAGATGAGGGCGAGCATCTGGAGCGCTATAGCTACGAGGAGACCAAGCGCCTCGTATCCTTTGTCGACGATGCCGCGGCGCTGATCGAGCGAAAGGGCGAATTCGCTTTCCAGGACTTCAATGTGCCGGGCTCGAAATGGCTTACCGACGACTACTACGTCTTTGTCTACTCACCGGACGGTACGAATGTATTCCATCCGGTAGAGACCCAGCTCATGGGGCGCGATTTGCGCGATCTACGCGACATGAACGGCAAACCGGTCGTTCAGATGATCACGGATGTTGCCAAAAAGCCGGAACGTGACGCGAGCGGCTGGGTGTTTTATCTGTGGGAATACAAGACGCAGCTAATCCCGTTGTGGAAGAGCTCGTACATCCGCAAGGCCATAGCGCCAAACGGCAAGACCTATCTGGTCGGCAGCGGACTCTACAACCTGAAAACCGAGCGGGTGTTTGTCCACGATCGGGTCGCATTGGCTTGCAACAAGCTGCAAAGTGAAGGCAAGGACGCGGCATTCAAGGAATTCCGCGATCCCGCTTCTCCCTTCGTCTTTCTCGGCGCTTATATTTTCGTGCTCGACCAAACCGGCCACACCGTGGTCGATCCATCATTCCCGAACGGCGCCGGGCGCGATCTCTCGGCGTTCCGCGACGCGGTCGGAATGCCGGTCGTCAGCGACCTCCTGGAAAAGCTCAATCACGCCGACGAAGCGTGGGTCCAGTATCTATGGCCGAAGCCGGGCAGTCCGGTGCCGACACGCAAGCTTATGTATGCCCGCAAGGTAACCATCGGCGGCGAGACTTTCATTGTCGGCTCCGATTTCTACCTGGCTACTCCAATCTGGATGCACGTTTAGGAATCGCGTATGAGAAAGCCATCCAATCTGATTTACGGACTGGAGGACAGGCCGCCTTGGTCCGTCCTGGCGGCGTTGTCAGTGCAGCACATCTTTTTGATGTCGAGCACCTTGGTGCTGCCGGTAGCGCTGGTGACCGAGATCGGCGGCAGCCTCACCGAGGTCCAGGCCACGGTCGCCATGACGATGGTGGCCTGCGGCATTGGAACAATCATCCAGGCCGCACGCTGGCACGGCATCGGCTCCGGTTATCTCTGTCCCAATCTGTGCGGACCGAATTTCTTCGCTGCCTCGATCGGTGCAGCGTGGCTTGGCGGACTCCCGCTGATGCGCGGCATGACGATTGTTGCCGGCCTGGTCGAAGTTGTTTTCGGTCGCGTCGCCCATCGGCTGGCTTTTCTGTTTCCGGCGGAAATTACCGGCCTGGTCGTGTTTATGGTCGCATTCAACCTGGTGCCGCTGGGCGCTTCCAAATTTCTCGGCGTAAATTATGCCGGCGATCCGATCCAGCCCAAGACATTCCTGATCGCCACAGTCACACTGCTGGTGATGGTCGGCATCAATGTATGGGGATCGAAGCAGCTCAAACTCTACGCGATCCTGATCGGGCTGGTCGTCGGCTTTGGCCTGTCGCTCGGCCTCGGTGTTCTGACCAGCGTAGATTTGCGCAACGTGACCGATGCGCAATGGATCGGCTTGCCGAGCTACGACGGGATGTGGAGCTACTCGTTCCGGTGGTCGCTGGTGCCGCTGTTTGTCATCGTGTCGATCTGCGGCGCGTTGAAATCTTTCGGCAATCTGGTGCTTTGCGAGAAGGCTAATGATTCCAACTGGAAACAACCGGACGTCAATCGCATCGGCGATGGTCTCGTCGCCGATGGCATAGCGGTCGCTGTGTCAGGCGTGCTCGGCGGCGTCGCTTCGGACACGTCGGCAAGCAACGTCGCCTTAAGCATCGCGTCCGGGGCCACCAGCCGCTCAATCGCGCTTGGCGCCGGCGGCTTGTTCTGTCTCCTCGGCTTGTCGCCAAAGCTGACGGCACTCCTGGCCATCATGCCGAGCGCCGTCGCCGGAGCGATTCTCGTGCTTGTGGTCTGCTTCATGATGATCTCGGGCATCCAGATCATCCTGAGCGCGCAGATGGACACGCCCCGGACCTTCGTCATCGGCATCGCGCTGATCTTCGGCATGAGCCTCGATGTGTTGCCGGAGCTGTATTCGCACATCTATTCGTGGATGCGGCCGTTGGTCGAATTGTCGCTCACGCTCTCGACGGTTCTGGCCGTCGGCATCAACCAGCTGTTACGGATCGATTGGAAGCGATCCAAGGAGGCCGTGAACGACGCAGCGGGCGCGACGGCGCCGTCACTCGATTCACACTACGCCTGAACACCCGGCAAGCCGAAATAGCGGACTTCGCCCCCGGACCGCGACAGCTAGCTGGTCAGTCCGAGGTGCGAAAAGGCGTTACTGAACGCAATATCCTTCCGGAGACCTTCGTCGAGCGGGGTCTCGTCCATGAATTTACCGGCCTCGGCAACCTGCTCGAATGGATAGTCGGCAGCGAACATCACGCGGTCGGCGCCGAGTGCGGCCATCGCGCAGGCGAGCGGCTCGGCGGAGCACATGCCCGACGTCGTCACCACGATATTTTGCTTGATGTAGTCGGACGGTTTCTGGCCGAGCTTCACGCCGTAGAGCTTGGAGCGGCTGTCGAAACGCCACAGCAGGTACGGCAACGTCTCGCCGAGATGGCCGAGCGCAATCCGCGTCCGCGGATAGCGGTCGAACAGGCCGCTGAAAACGAGGCGCAACGCGTGCGACCCGGTTTCAAAGCCCCATTCCCAGGTCGAGCGGCGGAGCGCGTCATAGCCGTCGAGCACAGGAGCGGGCGTCACCGGGTCGGTCGGATGAATGTAGATCATCGCCAGCAGCTCCTCGGCCCGCTCCCAGAACGGGTGAAGCGAAGGGTGGTCGAGATATTGGCCGTTGGTGTGGCCGTTGATCATGGCGCCGCAGAAGTTGAGCTCGCGCACGCACCGCTCAAGCTCATCGGCCGCCGCACGCGGATCCTGCATGGGAAGATGCGCGAAGCCCGAATAGCGGTCGGGCCGTTTACCGATCTCGCGCGCCAGAAAATCATTGGCCTCGCGGGCCCGCCGCACGGCAGTCGCGGTATCGCGCTCGGCTTGTACGCCCGGCCCAGCGACCGAAAGGATCGAGCGGGCGATGCCCGCGCCGTCCATCGCCTCAAGCCGCATGTCGCCGAAATCGGTCAGGCGCGCCAGAATGGTGCCGGCCACTTTCGGATCGATGGTGGCGACCGTAGGCCGCCAATATTCTTCGTAACCGGGGGGCAGAAAATGCTCTTCAAGCGCGATCTTCTTGACCATGCGTTTCTCGTCTCTCGCCATGCGTCCAGGTGCGATTCCGGCTGCTGCTCAACGGAGGTCTATAACCGATATCCAATGCAATGGTATATGGCCCAATGCTATAAGCGGTACCCCACATGGGGGCGTGTCCAGGGAGGATTGAGTGGTCAAGAAAATTCGCGGGGTCTCGTTCGAGGAAAACGAGAACAACACGATGGGGCTGTCGTTCTACAATTTATCCCATCGTTTCGGTTATCAGTCGCCGAACTGGCCGTACTTCGAAGACGTCAAGATCGAACGCATTCATTACATGGCGAAGTCTGGCGTGTTGTCGCAGCGCATCACCACGTCGATGCACAACACTACCCATATCGACGCGCCGGCGCATGTCATTCAGGGCACGCCATTCATTGACGAAGTGCCGTTGCCGCACTTTTTCGGCTCCGGCATCGTCGTGTCGATCCCGAAGAAGAAATGGGAACCGATTACCTATGACGATCTGGAAAAGGCGGCCGGCAAGGTGGTACGGCCGCGCGATGTCGTGATTGTCAACACCGGCTGGCACAAGAAGTACGAGGACAGCGAAGACTACTTCTGTTACGCGCCCGGCTTCGTGGCCTCCGCCGGCGAATGGTTCGTGGAAAAGAAGGTGAAGGTCGTCGGCCACGATACCCAGGCCAACGATCACCCGCTGGCGACCGCGATCGGCCCGCAGCGCAACGGACCGCTGCATCCGCATCTCGCCGCGGAATACAAGAAATGGTCCGGCGGCCGCGACTGGAAAGACGATTTCCCGGAGTGGGAGCCGGTACACCGTATCCTGTTCAAGAACGGCATCCTCGGCATCGAGAATGTTGGCGGCGACATCGACAAGGTCACCGGACGGCGTTCCACCTTCGCGTTCTTTCCGTGGAACTGGGACCGCGGCGACGGCTGCATCATCCGCCTCGTCGCCATCACCGACCCGAAGGGCAGCTACCGGATCGATAAGGGGGAGAAGTTCTGATGCAGGTAAAGCGTTTCTCAGACGCCAAAACCTACGAAGCGCCCAATCACCGCGACTTTACAGGATTGCGGCTGTTCGGCGCCGAGGCGGGCGGCTCCAAGAGCCTGATTGTCGGCATTTCTCACTTCCTGCCAGGTGGGGGCGCCGGACCCGACACGTCGCCGCCGGAGAAAGTCTACTTCGTGCTCGAAGGCGAGTTGACCCTGATCGTCGATGGCAAAGAGACGGTGCTGAAGAAACACGATTCGTGCTTCATCGGTCCGAACGAAAGCCGTGAGATCGTCAATCGCACCAACCATGTGTGTTCGATCCTGGTCGCCATCGCACCGGCACCAAAGTGACATCCTTATTCCTCCCCCTGAAAGGGGGAGGCGCGAGCGAAGCGAGCCGGTGGGGGTTCGTCTGCGACGCTTGCACAAGCTTCAAGGCCGCAGACCCCCACCCTTCCCTCCCCCTTTCAGGGGGAGGGTCCAAACAACGGTGAGAATCATGTCCGAAGATTTCCTGAAAAACCCGCTGTCGCTGTTCGATGTGAAGGGCAAGACCGCGATCGTTACCGGCGCCACCGGCGCGTTCGGCGCCGTCGCGGCAAAGACGCTGGCGGCATCGGGGGCCAATGTGGTCATCACCGCGAACAATGCCGACGGATTAAAAAAGCTCGCCGCAGAGTGCGGCAAGCTTGGCGGCAAATCCGAAATCGTTGCCAAGCGCCCGACTTCGGAGACGAACTGCGATGCCATCGTCATGGCGGCGGTCGAAAAATTCGGCGGCCTCGATATCCTGGTGGTGGCATCGGGCCAGAACAAGATTTCGAAAATCGTCGATCAAAAGCCTGAGGACTTTCTCGACGTGATGGACGCCAATGTCACGCAATCCTGGCTGATGGCGCGGGCCGCGGCGCGGCAGATGATCAAGCAAGGCGGCGGCGGAAAAATCATTTTGATGTCGTCGGCGCGCGGCCTGCTCGGCCATCCGGCCGGCTACAGCGCCTATTGCGCGTCGAAGTCGGCGGTCGATGGCATCACCAAGGCGCTCGGCTGCGAACTCGGCGCCAGCGGCATCACCGTCAACGCGCTGGGGCCGACGGTCTTCCGCTCGCCGCTGACCGAGTGGATGTTCGCCGATGACGAGCGCGGCAAGACGGTTCGCGCGGGCTTCCTGACCCGGGTACCGAAGGGCCGCCTCGGCGAGCCGGAGGACCTTGCCGGCCCGCTCCTGTTCCTCGCCTCGAAGGCGTCCGACTTCTACACTGGCCACATCCTCTACGCCGACGGCGGCTACACGGCTGGCTGATCATGGCGGTGGATCCGGAACAGGCGCGCATTGCCGTCATCGGCGCCGGCCTCATGGGGCACGGCATTGCGCAGGTGTTTGCGCTCGCCGGCCATGCGGTGACCATCACTGACGCAGTTGCGGCAAGTCTCGACGCAGTGAAGTCACGCATCGCGGCGAATCTGCGCGATCTCGGCGAGGACGAGACGGCCGTGACGCGCGTGCAGCCCCGCGCCGATCTCGCCGACGCCGTACGCGACGCCGACTATGTGGTCGAGGCGGTGTCCGAGGATCTGGCGCTGAAGCAGAAACTGTTCGGCGAAATCGAACGCCATGTGCGCGCCGACACTATCCTGGCCAGCAACACTTCGGTGATCCCGATCACCGCGATCATGCAGGGACTTTCCAGACGCGAGCGCGCGCTCGGCACGCACTGGTGGAATCCACCGTTTCTGATTCCTTTGGTGGAGGTGATCGAAACGCAATGGACCGTACCCCAAGTGGTGGCGTGGACCATGAAGCTGCATGAGACCGCCGGCAAAAAACCAGCGCACGTGAAAAAGGATGTGCCGGGCTTCATCGGCAACCGGCTTCAACATGCACTTTGGCGCGAGGCGATTTCGCTGGTCGAGAACGGCGTCTGCGATGCCGAAACTGTCGATGCCGTGGTGAAATCCTCGTTCGGTCTTCGACTGCCGGTGCTTGGTCCGCTCGAGAACGCGGACCTGATCGGCACCGATCTGACGCTTGCGATCCACGGCAACGTGCTGAAGGAGATCGAGAACCGGCCGGCAGCATCACCCTATCTGCAAAAGCTCGTCGATGACGGCAAGCTCGGCTTCAAATCCGGCGAGGGCTTTCGCAAATGGAGCCCGGACGAACAGGCGGCGTTGCGCGCGAAGCTGGTGCAGCACCTGAAAGCGATACGGGACTAAGGCGCCCACTCATCACGCAAGCTTGGGGGTTAACGTGGAGGCGTCCGGTTACCTCTACACAATCGCGGCTGCCGGCATGTCGTTCGCCGCCCTGTCAGTCCTGACAATGGTCGTGCGGCAAATACTCGGCGGACAGATGACCAAGTTCGACACGTTCGTCGCGCGCACTTGGGTTCAGCTGGGGTTTATGGTCACGTTCGGCTCAATCCTGCCGCCGCTGTTGGGATTGTTTGAAGTCTCGACACCAGTGGTTTGGCGGATTTCGAGTGGCTTGATGGCGATTATTCTCGGGTGGTGGGCATTGACCTTCCCACGGCGCCGGTCAGCCACGAACTCAACGGGCTTGCCAATACAAGTTATAATCTTCTCGGCGGCTATGGATCTCATTGCGCTCGCACTCGCGGCGAATGCGATTGCACTGCCCATCGAGCGCTTGACGGGCGTTTATGCCGCATCGGTAACTGCGATACTTATCAGCGCCGCGCTGTTGTTCCTGTTCGCCTTCGCGCGTTGGTACGACGCAGAACTTTGAAATCCGGCCTCAGGCTGACAATGCTCTCCTGACAGATCAAAGCCGACAATCGGAGCAACTGATGAACTGCCCGAGCCTGATCGCGGTGCTTGCAGTGTCCCTCGCCACGGCGTCCCTCGCGATTGCCGAGCCCGGCTCGGATAATTTGGCTGCCCGCACCGAACTCCATGCAATCGAGACGCTGACTCTATCTGACACGCAGTTTCTGAAAGGCGATGCCAATGGCAGGCCAACAACCATCAACGGCGAGTTCCGTATCGCGCTGGGCGCCGGCCGACTGCCAGTCGTCGTAATCCAGCACGGCTCGGGGGGCATCGGCTCCAACATTGGAATGTGGGAAAGAGAATTCAACGCCCTCGGCGTTTCAACATTTACACTCGATGGATTGACCGGCCGCGGCCTGATGCAGGTGATAACCGACCAGGTAATGCTCGGCCGCCTCAATTTCATACTCGACATCTATCGCGGACTCGACGTTTTGGCCAAGCACCCCCGCGTGGATACCCAGCGTATCGCACTGATGGGCTTCTCACGCGGCGGTCACGCTGCCCTCAATGCCAGTCTCAACCGCTTCAACAAGATGTGGAACAAGTCAGGCATCGAGTTTGCGGCTTACATTCCGATGTATCCCGATTGCGCGACCACCTACCTCTCCGGCACCGATATTGCGGATCGCCCCGTCCGAATTTTTGGCGGCACACCCGACGATTACGATGCGATCGCGCCCTGCAAGGCTTATGCGGAGCGGCTTAAAGCTGCCGGAAAAGACGTGGAAGTAACCGAGTATCCGAACGCGCCACACTCGTTTGACGATCCGCACCTTCCACAGAGCCTTGTTGTCCCCGGCGGCCAGACTTTGCGCCATTGCGTCATACGTGAAGAAGCCCCAGGCTTGTTGATTAACGCCGTGACCAAAGAGCCATTCACGTACAAAGACTCTTGCGTAGAGTTCAACCCGCATGTGGGTTTCGACGCCACAGCCACGGAGGCAGCAAAAGTGTCGGTCAGGCAGTTTCTGAAGACAGTATTTAAGCTCTAGCAGCCTCCCAAAGCGGGAATACCGTCCGGGACGGCAGGTGCCGAGGATGACACCAGCGACCGCGTCCGACATCGCGCTCGGTGCGGCAAGTAAACCTCAGCTGCCGGGGTGTCGGCTTGGCACTGAAGGTCGATGTCACACCGCCGCTGCCGCCCAAAGCTACTTAATGAACGTGCCGTTGCGCAGCTCCGCAACCGCCTGGCGCAACTCGGCCTGCGTGTTCATCACAATGGGGCCGTGCCAGGCGACTGGTTCCTCAATCGGCTTGCCGGAGACCAGCAGAAAGCGGATGCCCTCGTCGCCGGCCTGCACCGTGACCTCGTCGCCAGAGTTGAACAACACCAGCGAGCGGTTGCCGGTCTGCTCGCGGATCAGAATCTCGCTTTCGCCGTCGGTCTTTTCCGTCAGCACGCCGAACGGCTGCGACGCCGCGCGGAAATCGCCGGAGCCTTCGAACACATAGGCGAAGGCGTGGCGCTCAAGTTCGACCGGCAGGATTTTGCGCTTGCCCGGCGGCACCCAGATGTCGAGATAGCGCGGGTCGGCGGCGACGCCCTCGACCGGGCCGCGCTTGCCCCAGAAATCGCCACAGACCACGCGCACACGCGTGCCGTCGTCATCGGTGACATCCGGAATTTCGGCGGCCTGGATGTCTTGATAGCGCGGCGCCGTCATCTTCAACGACGACGGCAGGTTGGCCCAGAGCTGAAAGCCGTGCATGCGGCCCTGCGCGTCACCCTGCGGCATTTCCTGATGCATGATGCCGCGCCCGGCCGTCATCCATTGCACGTCGCCCGAGCCGAGGTTGCCGCGATTGCCGAGGCTATCGCCGTGCTCGACATTGCCGGCGAGCACATAGGTGATGGTCTCGATGCCGCGATGCGGGTGCCATGGAAAACCGGCAACATATTCGTCCGGCCGGTCATTGCGGAAATCGTCGAGCAACAGGAACGGGTCGAACGCGGTGGTGTCGCCAAAACCGAAGGCGCGGCGGAGGCGTACACCGGCGCCCTCCATCGTCGGCTTCGACGAAACGATACTTTTCACGGGGCGAATGGACATTGGAATTTATCCTCGGGAACTCATCCCTGGCGAAACGATTGCAGGCCGATCACCGCGGTTGCTCGGTGATCCTTTGATCCTCGGGAAAGATAGGTAACTGCCCGGCGGGGGCAAGCAGGTACATCGGTGATACCGCGGCCCGCCCCGTTGTCGTCACGCCTCTTCGGGCACCACGTCGTCGAACTTGGTGTAGTCGAGCAGGAAGCGGCCCTGCGGCGAAATGCTGGTGATGTCGCGATAGCGGTGCCGCCAGCGGATATCGCGCCAGGAGTAGACCCGCCGGGCATAAAGCTGCTGCGCAGAACCGTCGTCGAGACCGCCGACGTTGAGCACCAGGATCGCGTCGCCTTCGGCGAGATCGGTCGCGGTGGTTCCATGGAGCGGGCTGTCCTTGTCGATAACGTGAAACAGCATCCAGCTCAGCACGAACATCGGATGGTCGTTGCGATCGAGCGGCAGCTCATAGAAGCGGCGCAGCTGATCGCCTTCCTTGGTGCGCTCGGCGCGAATAAGCCAAAGCCGCGCGTTCGCCCGCGAGATCGCATTGTGCCGCGCGTTAGCCATGCGGATCATCAAGGTGCGTTGGCCGCCGTGCTGGGTGACGACCGGATGCGCGGCAAAGACGAAACGGGCGCGGGGGCGCGAGAAACGGGCGAAGACCAATCCGGTCAACACCGCGAGGAAGCACATGCCGGTGAAGATTTCGACGGTGGCGATCAGATGCCCGTAGTTGGTCTGCGGGTGCATGTCGCCATAGCCGACCGTCGCCAGCGTCTCGATCGAGAAGTAGAAAAATTCCAGTGGATTATCACCGGCCACATTGGCGATCGGCTCGTGGCCGAGAAAATAAAGGAAAGCGAAAATGGCGTTGAGTGTGACGAACACCAAAGCCGCGCTGCCGAAAAACACCGGCCAGTAAACCGACATTGCCCGGTGATAGAAATCGGTCCAGACACCCTGGCTTAAGCCCAGCGTCTCGATTTCGCGGTGGCCGAACCGAACGAGCTGGGATTTCCCGTCCGACCGCTTTCGGCGCGTCTTTGCCAACGCAACAACGCCTAAACCGCAGCCTGCGCCGGCGCCTTGGTCTTGAGACGGCTGAACACTCGACGCGCATTGCCCTCGAAGATCTTCTGCCGCTCGGCGCCGCTCAGGTTGGGCGCGTGGTCGACATAGCGCTTGGTGTCGTCGAAATTAAATCCGGTTTTCGGGTCGATGCCCTTGACCGCGCCGACCATCTCCGAGGCGAACAGGATGTTGTCGGTCGGCACGACTTCGGCGAGGAGATTGATGCCGGGCTGGTGATAGACGCAGGTGTCGAAGAAAATATTGTTCTTGATGATGTCAACGAGCTCCGGCCGCCCATTGTTCAGCGCCAGGCCGCGGAACCGGCCCCAGTGGAACGGCACGGCACCGCCGCCATGCGGGATGATCAGCTTGAGCGTTGGGAAGTCCTTGAACAGATCGGACAGGATCAGCTGCATGAACGCCATGGTGTCGGCGTTGAGATAATACGATCCGGTGGTGTGCATCGCCGGATTGCAGGAGCCGGACACGTGGATCATGGCCGGCACGTCGAGTTCGACCATCTTCTCGTAGAACGGATACCACCACTTGTCGGTCAGCGGCGGCGAATTGAAATAGCCCCCCGACGGGTCGGGATTAAGATTGCAGCCGATGAAGCCGAGCTCCTTGACGCAGCGCTCGAGCTCGCCGATCGAGTGCGCCGGCGGCACGCCTAGCGACTGTGGCAACTGGCAGACGCCGATGAAGTTTTGCGGGTAGAGCGAGACGACACGCGCGATCAGATCGTTGCAAATTTGCGACCATTCGAGGCTCACGCTCTCGTCGCCGACGTGGTGCCCCATGCCGGACGCGCGCGGCGAGAAAATGGTGAGATTGGTGCCGCGCTCGCGCTGCAGCTTGAGCTGGTTCTGCTCGATGCTCTCGCGGATTTCATCATCGGACATTTTGAGCGCCGCCCGCGACGGCATCGCCGCTTTGTCCTTGGCGTTGGCGGCCGCGGTCTGCTCCTTGCGGAAGCGGTGCAATTCCTTGGGTTCGGTCGTGTAGTGGCCGTGACAATCGATGATCATGACAACTTCGCTTCAGGGGCTTCGGACAGTGCGATGCTAGAGCGCGGGACGCGATTGTCAAAGGGGAACGGCACTCATTCTATTTCCGCGTGACCTTTTCCGAAAACCGGCATCCACTTTTCGGGGTCATGCGCTAGGATGCCCGCGGCATCACGGGAGAAAGACGAAATGGCCGACCTACCGCGCCTCAACGGCGTCATCCGCGCGCTCGAAGCGGGACAGCATGCGCTGACATGCTTCGCGCCGGCCGAAATCACGAGCGCCGTGGCGATGGCCACATCGAAATTCGACGGCTGCGTGTTTGAGATGGAACACCAGCCGTGGGATGGCCGGCTCCTTCGCGACTGCCTGCAATACATGCTCAACCGGGCACAGATCGCCAAGGCGGCGTCGGTGGTGCCCGGCGTAACACCGCTGGCGCGCGTGCCGGTGAACGGCGTGGAGATGGCGCAGTGGCACGCCAAGCAGGCGCTCGACATGGGCTGCTACGGCATCGTGTTCCCGCACATTTCGACCGTCGAGGAAGCGGCCAACGCGGTCGGCGCCTGCCGTTACCCGCGGCTCAGCGATGCATCGTTTTTCCACCCGGCCGGTATCCGCGGCGACGGCCCGACCACCGCGGCGCGCTATTGGGGCCTCACCCAGCAGGAATACTACCAGAAGGCTGACGTCTGGCCGCTCAATCCGCAGGGCGAAATTTTCTGCATCCTGCAAATCGAGGATACCCGCGGAGTCGAGAACCTCGACGACATGCTTAAGGATGTGCCGGGCATCGGTTGCATCCTGATCGGCGAAGGCGATCTGTCACAAGAGTTGGGTTATCCGCGGCAATACGAGCACAAGGTCGTGCTCGAATGGATGAAGCGGGTGGTCGACACCTGCAAGAAGCACAACGTCGTGGTCGGCCACCCGCATGTCGAGCAGGGCAACGCCGAACGCGTCGTCAAGGAAGGCTACCGCTTCCTAATGTGCGCGCCGGTGCAGAGTTTCGGCCACCTCGAAGCGGCGCGAAAGCATACCGGCAGAGCATAGAACGGTCAGCGACGCACTCGGGATCGTCCGCAGCGCCGGTGAAGGATATCAAACAAGCTGTTTCTCTGACCAAAGTCGTGATGAAGAATGAGCGTCGTCCCGTCACATATCGCGTTGATACCCATAATACTGCCGGCAGGCATTTCCAGTTGTTCTTTGCCGTTGCAAACAAAAATCATGGTCTCACGAAACGTGATGCTGTTGCCGTCCACATTCACGGCATTGCACGGGAATGGAGCGGCCGGCGAAAGCGAGTATCGCCGCCCCTGAGCGAAGGCCTGCGCGCAGGTGCAAAGGAAAAGCGCCGCACTCATCAGCAAAATTGCGTAACCACTTCTTGCCACCGTGCCCTCTCCCTGGGTCGTTACAAGGCTGCTTCACAGCACGCCCAGCCCGCCCTTCTCCTCGATGAAACTTGCGATCTCATCCACGCCCTTGCCGGCACGAAGGTTAGTGAACACGAACGGCCGCGCGCCGCGCATGCGCTTTGACTCGCGCTCCATCGTTTCCAGCGAGGCGCCGACATAGGGCGCGAGATCGACTTTGTTGATCACCAGCAAATCCGAGCGGGTGATGCCAGGGCCGCCTTTCGAGGGAATCTTGTCGCCGGCGGCGACGTCGATGACGTAGATGGTGAGGTCGGCGAGTTCCGGCGAGAACGTCGCCGCAAGATTGTCGCCGCCCAATTCGATCAGCACCAGATCGAGCGCCGGGAATTTCTGCCGCATGTCGGCGATTGCTGCCAAATTCGCGGAAGCGTCTTCGCGAATCGCGGTGTGCGGGCAGCCGCCGGTCTCGACGCCGGCGATGCGGTCGGGCATCAGCGCCCCGGAGCGCACCAGATATTCGGCGTCCCATTTGGTGTAGATGTCGTTGGTGATGGCGGCGATCTCGTAGCGCTCGCGCAACCGTTTGCACAGCGCGTCCATCAGCGCCGTCTTACCCGAACCGACCGGGCCACCGACGCCGACGCGCAAAGGGCCGTGAGATACAGACATAGGGAAACTCCCGTCAGACCCACAAGCTTAGTGCGAGCGGGTGGTCCGGGCAAAGCGGAGCGACGCTTTACACTAGCGCCGTCAGGCACCCCGACGCTTATCCGCCTTTCAGCACCGAAGACCTTGAGGCAACACGCGCCTTCTTTAATGCAGGCGGCGACCAGGACGCTTGTCACTTGTGATGATGCCTCAGGTATTCGTGCAACGAGGCCGATCCCGTCACTTTGAGCAGATTCTTCAGCATCAAATCCTTGCGGCGGCCCGCGGCGAAGCCCTCGCCATATTCCTTGCGCAGCGATCCGACTTTGGTGTTGCCGTGCTTCTTTTCGATCTTGCCGGATTTATCGCGATGGCGGCCATCAAGGCCGCGATGTGCCTTTGCCATGGTAATCTCCCCTGCTCCCGAGCGAGTTGAAGATTGCACGAGATAGCCTAGCTGCGGGCACAGCTGTGCGCCATCCTGATTTCCATCACGGCGATCTCTGTGGCGATCGTGACGGCGTCAGGACCCCGAGCCGTGGTCCGTGTGCGCCTGGCTCACTTTCTGCAGATAGGCGACGATGTCCCGGCGCGACGGCGCGTCGAGCACGCGAATCGGCATTTTGGCGCCAGGAATGAATGCCCGCGGATCGGCAAGCCAGTGGTCGAGATTAGCGGTAGACCAAACAAGGCCGGCGCCGCCCAGCGCCACCGAATAGTCGTAGCCGGTCGCGGAGCCGGCTTTGCGGCCGACCACGCCGCCGAGCATAGGACCGATCTTGTTGCGGTCCAGCGCATGGCAGGCACTGCATCGTTCGGCGAAAAGCGCGTGGCCGCGTGCTGCGTCCGGCGCGGCATTGGCAAGGAAGCGCGATAAATCCTTGGCGTTCGCCGGCCTGGCCGAACGAAAGAACGTGTAGCCGAGCGTGATCGTGGAGACGCCGCGCATTTCCGGATCTTTGCCGAAAGCCGGATCGACATAGAACACGACCGGCATCTTGACTTTCTCGTGCGCGTCGAGGCGCTCCTCGCTGAAGCAAAAGCACTGGATCTTGTTGAAATAGATTCCGCTCGATTGCGGGGTGACGTTAAAAGTGGCGTGACCGACCATCGCTTCGTTTCCGGCATTCTCGGCGGAAAAGAACACGAGCCGCTGTTCACCAAGATGCACTGTGACCGAGCGTTGCACCGGCTCGAAGCGCCAAGGCAGGCCGGGGGCGACATTGCTGTCGAACTCCACCGTCACGGTCTTGTTCGCAACAGTCGCTGTATCGGCAAGCACACGTTGGGTCGTGCCGCCGTAGCCGGTCGCAGCGCAAAACATCCGGTACAGCGTCGGCGAATAGGCCACGGTGCCGCACATCATGCCGAGCAGGACCATGAGCGGCGCGATGACTTTCACGTTTTGCCATCGCCTGGTCTGCATCGCTTGTGCCAGCTTTCCTTGGGACGCGGGGCCTCACCGACGCCCGGCGAGATCGATGTCCAATGTAGCCTCGCCGCTCACATTGTCGGCAAAATGATGAGGACGTGCGGCCTTTTGTCCGCAACGCCGCGGCCGGCCCGGTATGCCGAGCCGACCGGATCGCCGACGCTGATGCGCAAAGCGTCGTGTTAGGGCGGCGTGTCAAAATTTCGACGCGCGCACAATTTGGTGCGGGTGCCGCGGCTAGGCAAAGTCGCACATTTCCGCCAAGCTGGACGGTGTTTGCGGCGATTGCGAGGGGCGAAGCGTTGGCACCGGCAGACCTCCTTGCAATCCTGCTCGGACTCGCAGTGGCCATCGGGTGCATCAACCGCCTTTGGATCGGCCTGCCGCCAGCGATTGGCATGCTGCTTGGGTCGCTTGCCTTATCGGCCGTCGTCGTCTCAAGCGATCACGTTTTCCATCTGCATATCATGCGCTGGTTTCGCGCGACGTTCGCGGCCGCGGACCTGCCGCATTTCTTCCTCGACGGGGTGCTTGCGCTGCTCTTGTTCGCCGGCAGCCTGCATGTCGACGTCAGGGAACTGAACCGCCGCCGGTGGCTGATTTTGCTTCTGGCGACCACGAGCGTCATCCTGTCCACGCTGCTGTTTGGCGCCGGCATGTGGCTCACGTTCACGATGATTGGCGCGGCCGTCCCTCTGGTGTGGTGCTTTGTCCTCGGCGCCATCCTCGCTCCCACCGATGCGGTCGTGGTCGAAAACCTCCTACAGCAGGTCCGGCTGCCGGCGGAGCTGCGGGCCGCCATTGTGGGCGAGAGTTTGTTCAATGACGGCGCCGGCGTGGTGCTGTTTCTGCTTGCACTCGGCGTGACCCAAGGCAACACACTGGTGCTCGGTCACGGATACGTCCTGGCGGCTTTGTTGCGCGAGATCGTCGGCGGCGCCGGACTCGGATTGATCGCCGGCTGGGCGGCGACGCTGCTGATGCGGCGCGTTCACGACGACGGCTTGCACCTCTTGATCTCGCTGGCGCTGGTGTTGGGCAGCTACCGCCTTGCCAATGTCTGCGAAACGTCGGGCCCGATCGCGGTCGTCAGCGCCGGGCTGTGCATCGGCTCCGCCTCACCGCGATTCGGAATCGGCCCCACTTCGCGCACGGCGCTGATCGGCTTCTGGTCTTTGCTTGATCAGCTTTTGAACAGCATGCTGTTCCTGCTGATCGGCTTGCAGCTGCTCGCTCTGATCATTCACCCCAGGGAATTGCTGCCGATCGCCCTTGCCATACCGCTCGCCGTCGTCTCGCGCCTGATCAGCGTCGCCGTGCCGCTGCTGCTGACTCGCGAAAACCTTCGCGACAAAGCGCGCGACTCGCTGGTGCTCACCTGGGCCGGCCTGCGCGGCGGCATTTCGATTGCGCTCGCCCTGACGCTGCCGAACTCGCCATGGCGCGTCGATCTGCTGGTCGTCACCTACGCCGTGGTTATCTTCACCGTCGTGGTGCAGGGCTTGACCATTACACGATTCCTGCGCGCCGCATACGCAGCGCCGAAGCCCGCATAATGGATAATGATCGACGGTGTCAGGAGCGAAACAGGCGTGTGTATTGGGTCTCGTGCCGCATGCCGGCGATATCGGCACGAAAGGCGCAGGTGCCGACTTCCTCGAGCGGCGTCGCCAGCGCCCGCTTTGCGGTTGCGCCAATGGTAGGTTCGAGCGCGGCGAGCACACGCTGGCCATCGGTCTGGCCGAGCGGAATGAGCCGCACACCGGCGGAGATCCAGTTGGCAACGAGCGCATGCAGAAAAGCATGCAGCGCCGCCTCGCAGGCGATGCCGTGGCCTGCACAAGTCACACCGACAGCAATTGGCAGCGCGACGGGTCCATCCCAAACGGCGGCAAAATGCGGTAGCGCCGGACACGACCACGCCGCGCGCGTCACTTCGAGGAAGGCGCGCCCTTGTGCAGTGGTCTCCAAAAATCGCTCTTTCGATGGAACGAACGCAGCAGCAAGCTCGGCGACAGCGCGCAGAGCCGGATCATCGTTTGCAGCAGCGGAGCGGTGCGCGTGTGCGAGGAAAACCGCATCGGAAAAACCGCCGCCTTCGCTCAACGTCACTTCCAGCCATGACCGTAGCGTCTGCGCGTCTTTGATGTCGCCGGCTTCAACCGCCCATTCGATGCCGCCCGAATAGGCGAAGGCACCAACCGGATAGGCCGGCGACAGCCAGGCCATTAAACGATACAGCGCCGCAGAGTCCATTCGCTCATTCCCCCGGAGAATGCTCAGCCGTGATCGTGACCGTGGCCATGATGATGGCCGTGATGATCGTGACTGTGGCCCTGCTGGTCGTAGGCGCCATGCTCCGGATCGAACGGCGCTTCGAGCGGCGTAAGCCGTCCGCCTAGTCCGCGGAGCATATCCTCGATCACGTGGTCGCGCCGGATGCGCAGCCGATCGCCGACGATCTGAACGTCGATGTGGCGATTGCCGATGTGCCAGGCGAGCCGCGCGAGCTCGCGCGAATCCGCCGCCGCAATCTCGGTCAGCGCCTCGGCGCGGCCGACAATCCGCACAATACCGCCATCGTCGAGCACAAGGCCGTCGCCATCGTGCAAAGCCGTGGCTTGCGGCAGATCGAGTAGAAACCGCGTGCCACCCTCGCCGCTCAGGACAACGCGGCGGCGATGCCGCTCGTAGGCATCGAGCGTAACGGAATCGATGGCGCTCGCAGCATCCCAATGACCGGCGGCTCTGACTTCGTGCGCACGCTTCATGCTTGAAAACCTCGCCCCGTTTTAACGCAAGAGCCATGCCGTCCGAAAGCCGGGTACATGCAGCAGTGGGTGTTGGAGGCCACGGCGGAGACCGATAAGGTTGCGCCCGCAAAACAGGGGGAAATTCCCGGCATGAGCGTAAAGGGTAAGGCCTATATCGCCGGCGCCTTCGAGCACCCGACGCGGCACGCTCCGGACAAGACCGTGGCGCAGCTTCACGCCGAGGTCGCGCTCGGAGCGATCAAGGATGCCGGGCTGACGCTTAAGGACGTTGACGGTTATTTCTGCTCCGGCGACGCGCCCGGCCCGGGGCCCGCGTCGATGATCGAATACATGAACCTGAAAGTCCGCCACGCCGAGTCGACCGAGCTCGGTGGTACGTCCTATGTGACGCTCGCCTCACACGCGGCTGAGGCGATCGCGGCCGGCAAATGCGACGTGGCGCTGATCACGCTCGCCGGGCGGCCGCGCAGCGAAGGCATGGCGACCGGCACCGCCCCCCGCGCGCGGCCGGCTGACCAGCCCGAGGCCGGCTTTGAGGTGTCTTACGCCATCACGACCGCCAATGGTTACGGCATGTGCGCGATGCGCCATATGCACGAATACGGCACCACCAGCGAGCAACTCGCCTGGGTCAAGGTCGCCGCTTCCCACCACGCGCAACATAACCCGCTCGCCATGCTGCGCGAGGTCGTGACCGTCGAAGAAGTAGTGAACTCGCCGCTGATCGCCGATCCGCTGCACCGGCTCGATTGCTGCGTCATCAGCGACGGCGGCGGCGCGCTGATCCTGGTGCGGCCGGAGATCGCCAAGAAGCTCAAACGGCCGCTGGTTAAGATCATCGGCGCCGGCGAAGCGGTCAAGCATCTCGCCGGCGGCACCTTCGATCTCACCACGTCAGGCGCGGCGCGCTCCGGCCCGATCGCGTTCGGGGAGGCCGGCATCACACCTGGCGACATCAAATACGCCTCGATTTATGACAGCTTCACCATCACCGTGGTGATGCAGCTCGAAGACCTCGGCTTCTGCGCCAAGGGAGCCGGCGGAAAATTCGTCGCCGACGGCAATCTGATCTCGGGTACCGGCAAACTTCCGTTCAACACCGACGGCGGCGGGCTATGCAACAATCATCCGGCAAACCGCGGCAGCATGACCAAGGTGATCGAAGCGGTGCGGCAGCTGCGCGGCGAGGCGCACCCGGCGGTACAGGTCAAGAATTGCGATCTGGCGCTGGCGCAGGGCACCGGCTTTCAGCTCGCGACGCGTCACGGCAGCGCCACCTTGATTATGGAACGGGAGTAGGGCGATGACACGCAAGCTCACGTCGCCGCCGGTGAACACCGAAACCAGGGCATTCTTTGACGCCGCGCGCCAGGGCCGCTTCATGATTCCGGTTTGCACCGCATGCGGCAAAGCGCACTGGTATCCGCGCGCCATTTGCCCATTTTGCTCGAGCGACCTGGTCGAATGGCGTGAAGCCTCCGGCAAAGGCACCATCTACACCTTCAGCGTCATGCGCCGCGTCAAGGAACCCTACGCGATCGCCCACGTGACGCTCGCCGAAGGCCCGACCATGCTGACCAACATCGTTGACTGCGACTTCGATGCGGTGCGCATCGGCCAACCGGTCGCGGTCGTGTTCGCGGAAACCGAGAACGGCCCGCCGGTGCCGATGTTTAAGCCGGCGTGAACAGGCAACCTGCGACAACCGATCGACGTGACTGGGTGACCTGGGCGGCGCGATTATTTCGGGATCTGTGGGTTTATCTGCGGACGCGTTCGATGCAGCCGCAGAATTTCCTGCGCGGTCGCGGCCTGTAGACGGTTAAAGCGCGCCAGCCGCTCAATGATCTCGCCTTGCACGATGAAGCCCCTCCTGGCCCGCAATACCAGAATGTCATTGACCGTTGACCACGAAAGGCCAATTGCCTTGGCAAGTACGGACAGGTTCTCCGATCGGTCGCGCGTCATCGAGCGCTCGACAAATTGGATCGGCAGATTGCACATGACCGCCAACGCGACGGTGACTTCTTCGAAGGCGCCGCGTTTCACAAACGATGCCAACGCAGCCTCGTCGAGTTTCCCTGACTGCCGCAGGCCCTCGATCGACGCCATCGCTGCGGTATAGTCGAACATCGTCGAAGTCATTCGCGCTTCGACGTGACCCGTAGCCTCGGCAACCACACGGTGGATTTCCGCTTTTGCCTGCGGATGTACAGCTTCAAGTTTTATACGAACCGCCGACGATGCTTTTGCAATCAGTACGCGGAGCAAAGGCGCGGGAATTTCGGGCCGTGAGCCGACCAAATCGGCGAGCATATCGTCGCCTTCGGACCGCCGGATCAGCGTCGAAAACCCATTGTCGGAAAAGCTGGCGCCGAAGTTATCGATGGTATTGATCAGGACCTCACGATTTCCGAGTTCGACCAACACGTCGGTCACCGGCTCGTTCAGGGAGGCGCGGTTCGAGATCGCGAGCATATGACCCTGACCTTTGGTCCGCGCTATTTCGACCAGGGTCTTGTCATCGAGCTGCACGGCCTGGGTTAGAACCGGCCGGGCCACCGTGACCGCATCATCTAATGCCAACGCGCGAATGATCTGCGGCGGCGAATTTCGAATCGGGGCAAGGCGTTTGGCAAGCAATTCGCGGGCTGATTGCTCGATTTCGACTGCGAGTCGAACGAGGACACCGTCGAATATCGAAATGTCCTCGTCCGTGAACTGATCCGAACCGTCGACAAATAAATCAGTCATCTTGCACAGCATTTCGCTGCGCCGGCCGCTGGACGCCCTGGTGATAGGGCCGTCGATTTCGTCGATAAAAGCGAGTTCCGCGGTCATCGCTGCCACAGTCGGCGGCCGTTTAAGCGATCGATAGCCAAGCCATCGATGGCGGCGCGAATGGCCGCTCCGCGACCCGCCGTTGCATCATCACGCAATAAGGTAAACCAAAGATTGAGGGGCGAGGCTCCCGGGGTTACCCGGCTTGACCCTTGGTTGCGCTTTTGAAACCACCCGTGCTCCCGGTAAAATCATTGAAATTGCGCAAGGAGTCGACCTAATGCGGTCTGTTTGGCGGCGCCACTACGCTCGGTGGGCCGACGCCGATCAGACTTTGCTCGTCCGGCCGCCGGCCCTGGGGCCGGATTCGTTGGCTTGGACCTCGGGGTGACGGGGAATCGATGATCAACAAAATCGTACGGACCATGGCCGAGGCGCTGGCGGGAATTCGCGACGGTTCGGTGGTGCTGATCGGCGGCTTCGGCAGCATCGGCCAGCCGAATGCGCTGATCTATGGCCTGATCGAGCAAGGCGCCAAAGAGCTGACCGTGGTCGCCAACAATGCCGGCGTCGGCCACGTCGGCCTGGCGCGATTGATGGAAGTCGGGCGCGTGCGCAAGATCGTCTGCTCATACCCGCGCACCACCGATCCGGTGGTGTTCGAGGAGCTTTATCGTACCGGCCGCATTGAGCTTGAAGTCATGCCGCAGGGGACGATGGCCGAGCGCATGCGCGCCGCTGGCGCCGGCATTCCGGCGTTCTATACGCCGACTTCCGTTGGCACCAAGCTCGCGGAGGGTAAGGAGGTCCGTGAATTTCACGGCCGGCAATACGTTCTGGAGGAGGCGTTTTTCGGCGACGTCGCACTGGTCGAAGCCTGGGAAGCCGATCGTTGGGGCAATCTGACCTACAACTCGTCCGCCAGGAACTTCAATCCGGTGATGGCGACAGCGGCGAAGTTGACCATTGCGCAGGCGCAGCACATTGTTGATTTGGGTGAGCTCGATCCGGAGAAAATCGCCACGCCTGGGATCTTTGTCGATCGCGTCGTGCATGTGCCCTACGGCGAACCGACGATCACGTAAGGAGGCTGAACATGAACGTGCATGCCTACGTTTTGGCCGCCTGCAAGCCATGGACACGGGAGGAGATAGCCGCGCGGGCCGCCCGCGATATTCCGGAAGGCTTTTACGTCAATCTCGGCATCGGCATTCCGGTGCTGCTCGCGAATTACGTGCCGCCGGAACGCGAAGTCATTCTGCAGTCGGAAAACGGCGTCCTCGGCATGGGAGCGACGCCGGAGCCTGACAAGATCAATCGCTGGCTGATCAACGCCAGTAAAAAATACGTCACGCTGGTTCCCGGCGGCGCTTACATGCACCACGCCGACAGCTTCGCCATCATCCGCGGCGGCCACCTCGACCTTTGTGTGCTCGGCGCCTTTCAGGTGGCCGAGAACGGCGACTTTGCCAACTGGGCGATGTCGGATACCGACATGCCGTCGGTCGGCGGCGCCATGGATTTGGCGGCGGGCGCCAAAGCGGTGTGGCTGTTGATGGAGCACACCGCCAAGAACGGCGCGAGCAAGCTGATGCGCCGCTGCACCTATCCGCTCACGGCGCTAGGCGCTGCGAAGCGCGTCTACACCAATCTCGCCGTGCTCGACATTACTGCGGACGGCTTTGCCGTCCGCGACATGGTGCCGGGGCTGACGTTTGAGGCGCTGCAGGACGTGACGGACGCGCCGCTTCATCAGGCGAATTGACCTCGCTTTCACCGCTCCGCGCGAAGCCAAGTAGGCAGATTGAAGGCCGGATTGCTTGCTATTGCGCCGGCGCCGGCTTAGCTGCCGGATCTGTTTTGGCGGCTTTGTTCGGCTTTTTCTTCGGCGTTTCGGCTGCGGGCTTGGTTTCCAATTCGGAAGGCGGAGTTGTCGCCAGCGTCGACGATGACGTCGGCGTCCATCTGGCTCTCGGCTTGTTGCCGTCCGTAGCCTTCCGGTCCGTGCTTTTGCCGCGGGTAGAATTGGTATCGATGGTCTCAGCATCCGCAGGCTTGGCGGCCGTTTTGGCGCCTTTTTTCTTGTGATGAGGAGCCGCTTCCTCGATCGCACTCAGCGTAGCGATCTGAGCCTGGGTACGTGTCGGGCCGGTATAGACGACGATCGGCGCCACGGCGGGCTGATCAGACAGCAGCGCTGCGCCTTTGGGCGTCGGCGCCCGCAAGCTTGAGAGCAACACCGAGAACGGCGTACCGGCTTCCGTGCCGCTGTTCTCCTCGCTTCCCGCCGCCTCTTCCTCTTCCACGGCCCGCTTCTTGCGATGCGGCCCGCATATTTCTTCATGCAGATTGGGCGGAGCCGCTTCGATCGGCGCAAGCGACTCGACCGTTCCAAGCGACGGCGTGAGCCACGACAGGCGATCCTGGGTAAAGCCGGCCTCCAGCAGTTCCGCGGCCTTCACCGCGCGCGCCGGCGATGACGGCGCCCCCAGCACGACTGCGATCAACCGCCTGCCGTTGCGGGTCGCCGTGGCAACGACGTTGTATCCGGACGCGCAGATGAAACCGGTCTTCATGCCGTCGATGCCTGGATAGCGCCCGATCAGCGAGTTGGTGTTGCGCATCACGCGTCTGCCGAATTTGATCGCCGGTATGTGCCAGTAGGAATCATACTCGGGAAAATCGTGAAGCAGCGCGCGCGCGAGGATAGCGAGATCGCGCGCCGAAGTGATCTGGCCGTCGGCCGGCAAGCCATTGGGATTGACGAAATTCGATTCGGTCATGCCGAGCGCATGCGCGGTGCGCGTCATGTCGTCGGAGAAATTGTCAATCGAGCCGTCGACGCCTTCGGCGAGCAGAACCGCCATGTCGTTTGCTGAGTGCACCATCAGCATCTTGAGCGCGTTGTCGACCGTCACCTGCGTGCCCGGCGGCAAACCCATCTTGGTCGGCGACTGCGCAGCGGCAGCGTGCGAAACTGTGAACAACGTGTCCATGGTGATGCGGTGCTGTCTCACCGCTCGCAGCGTGAGGTATGCGGTCATCAGCTTGGTCACCGACGCCGGATACCAAGGATAGCTCGCATTCTCGGCGCGGAGCACTTTGCCGGTATCCGCGTCGACGAGAATCGATGCGCCGGCGTGCGCCGGAGCGGTTTGTAGGACTAACGCGCACAACGGCGTGAGAGCGATAGCCAGCGTCAGCACTCGAAACGTCTGCAATTGATTCACGCGTCGTGGTCCGCTCGTTTGGTCGGGCCCGGGAGAGTGGTCTCAGGCGTAGCCCGAGACTTACGCAAGGGCCGCGAAATGTTCACAAAAGGTTCCGAAGCCCAGTTACCGAACTACCCAAGTACAACTATCTAAGCGCAAGAGGCGCTCGAACGCAAAGGCGAAACCCGGTATCATCAAGCGGCAACACACGAATTGACGCACCCAAGCGTGCCGCGATTCACCACCGCACTAAAGCACAAGGAAAAGCGACCAAAGTTCGGCAAAGGCGCAAAATCAAGGGGAGCGATTATGACCGCGTGTATCGTGGGTTGGGCACATACGCCCTTCGGCAAGCTGACCGGCGAAACCGTCGAAAGCCTCATTGTCAAAGTGGCGGGCGAGGCGCTGACCGATGCCGGGATCGAGCCGCGTGATGTCGATGAGATCGTGCTTGGCCACTTCAATGCGGGCTTCTCGGCGCAGGATTTCACCGCCTCGCTGGTGCTGCAGGCCTCGCCCGATTTGCGCTTCAAGCGCGCGACCCGCGTAGAGAATGCCTGCGCGACCGGTTCCGCCGCGGTGCATCAGGGACTGAAATCCATTGCGGCCAAATCCGCGCGCATCGTACTCGTGGTCGGCGTTGAGCAGATGACGACAACGCCGGCCGCTGAAATCGGCCGCAACCTTTTGAAGGCGTCCTATGTTCGCGAGGAAGCCGACATCGAGGGTGGCTTCGCCGGGGTTTTCGGCCAGATTGCCGGGGGCTATTTCCAGCGCTGGGGCGACCAGTCCGATGCGCTCGCGCAAATCGCCGCCAAGAACCACAAGAACGGCGTTGGTAATCCCTACGCGCAGATCCGCAAGGACCTCGGCTACGAATTCTGCCGCACCGAGAGCGACAAGAATCCGCGCGTAGCGGGGCCGCTCAAGCGCACCGACTGCTCACTGGTCTCCGACGGCGCGGCCGCTTTGGTCCTCACCGATGTCGAGACGGCGCTAAAGCTTGGCAAGGCCATCGTGTTCCGCGCCGCCGAGCACGTGCAGGATTTCCTGCCGATGTCGCGGCGCGACATTCTCAAGTTTGAAGGTTGTGCTGTGGCCTGGCAGCGCGCGCTCAGCGGAGCTGGCATTGGGCTTCACGATCTTTCCTTCGCCGAGGTGCACGACTGTTTCACCATCGCCGAATTGATCGAATACGAAGCGATGGGCCTTGCACCCGAAGGCCAAGGCGCGCGAGTCATCGCTGAGGGGATGGTCAACAAAGACGGCAAGCTGCCGATCAATCCGTCTGGCGGGCTTAAAGCCAAGGGCCACCCGATCGGCGCCACCGGCGTTTCCATGCACGCCATCACCTCGATGCAGCTGACCGGCACCGCCGGCGACATGCAGGTCAAGGACGCCCGGCTTGGCGGCATCTTCAATATGGGCGGCGCCGCAGTCGCCAATTACGTCAGCATTCTGGAGCGGTTGCGCTGAGACGCGAACTCGTAATAAGGCCATGAAACGCTGAAATTGAAGAGTCCAAATTTATTTGGTGGTTGGTCCACATGCCGGCCAGCGATACTCGGGAAGTTGCAGGGCGTCGAGGATATCCCTGCCGAACGCGAGCCTTGCCAGCCCCGGGATTGCGCAGGCCTTTATCACCTGATTGCGCACGAACAATCCCCATTGGGTCTTTGGCGCAAAGGCTGCGGAAAAACGTTCAGCGCCCTTTTGTTTGGAATCGATATAGCTTCGTAACAGCATTTCGTAGTTGTAGAATGCTTCGGCGTGCGATCCCTCCGCTTTGCCGAGTTCGCCGGCCAGCACGTAGGCTGCCGTCATCGCAAGCGCCGAACCTTGTCCCGCCATCAACGACGCACAGAATGCAGCATCGCCGACGAGCGCGACGCGGCCTCGCGACCAAGAGTCCATTTTGATTTGACTGACGCGATCGAAATAAAGGTCTTGGGCGCAATCCAGTTCACCGAGGATGCTGGCACATTCCCAGTTCCCGTTGTCGAACTTCTCGTGCAGCATCGCCCTCTGCTCCGGCGGCTCGTCGATTGGGAGTGCTGCAGCATCAGCGGTGAAGACGAACAGAAACAGCGTCCGGTCGTCGTGCAAGGCAAAGCGCGCCAGCATCCGGGCGGGCCGGCTGTAAATGACGTATATCTCTTCATCCCGCGGGCGATAGCCGCGGACCTCAAATGCCGCGACAATGTAGCCGAGTGGCTTTTCAAAACGCTGCTGAGGTCCGAATACGAGCCTGCGAACGCCCGAATGCAGGCCGTCGGCCCCGATCACCAGATCGAACCAACGCTCGGCGCTGCGTTCGAATTGTGCCAGCACACGGTCCGCGTCGTCCTGAAGCCCGACGATTTCGTCGCCGAAAATGACCTCGGTCGTGCCTTCGATCTTTTCGAACAGCAATCGCGAAAGGTCGCTGCGCCCGAGCGTCACGAAGCGCCCGCCGGTTAGCTCGCGAAACACCCGCGTCCCAAAGCTCGCGACGCGCTGGCCTCGATCGCCGACAATCTGCAGTTCCCGCATGTGATAGCCGATACGGTCGATATCGCTTCCCAGGCCCATGCGCTCGGCGATGTCGTAACCGAGGCCCCAAAAATCGATGACGTAGCCGCCGGTGCGCAGCGTCCGCGCGCGCTCAATCAACGTGACCTCGAGCCCCGCTGCATTGAGCCAGAACGCGAGCGTCGGGCCGCCGATGCCCGCGCCCGAGATGAGAACTTTTTTGGCGCTCATGCGGTTTGGCTCAGCCGTGGCGGGTAAGCGACTTTAGCGCGGCGCCAGCGTTTCGGAAATCCAACCTCACGGCTTGCCGATTGTGCTCTGCCTCAGGTTTCTACGATCGGCGTTTCCGCTGCCCTGCGCGGCGGCGCGTGTTCTACCGTCCCGAATTGCGCGCGCACAAGCTCGGCAAAGTGTCCGCCGCGCTGCACGAGTTCGTCGTAAGTCCCCGTCTCTGCGATACGCCCGTTGCCGAACACGAGAATGCGGGTCGCATTGCGCACGGTCGCAAGGCGGTGAGCGATCACGAAGGTGGTGCGGCCTTTCATCACCTCATCGAGGGCTTGGGAGACCCGTGCCTCGGTCAGCGGGTCGAGCGCGCTGGTGGCTTCGTCGAGAATGAGGATCGGCGGGTCTTTCAACAATGCCCGGGCGATGGCGAGGCGCTGACGCTCGCCGCCGGACAGAAGCCGGCCACGCTCGCCGATCCGCGCTTCCAAGCCTTCCGGATTTCGGTCGATGAAATCGAGCGCCTGTGCCCGCGCCGCGGCCTCGCGCAGCTCGGCGTCGGTCGCGTCCGGCTTGCCGACACGCAGATTCTCGGCGATCGAGCGGTTGAACAGGAGCGTCTCCTGAAAGACCACGCCGATGTTGCGGCGAAGCCCGGTCAGCGTCAGTCGGCGAATGTCGTTGCCATCGACGCCGATGAAGCCTGTCTGCGGATCGAACGTGCGATGCAGCAGCGCGAGCGCCGTCGATTTGCCGCTACCGGTCGGCCCGACCAGCGCGACGCGATCGCCCGGCAACGCCGTGAAACTCAAATCCGTCACCGCGGGGCGCTTGCCATCGTAGGAAAACGACACACTCTTGAATTCGACCAGGCCGCGCAAGCGGCCGGGATCGACCGCATCGGGCCGGTCGCGCACTGCCGGCACGGTGTCGATGACGTCGAAAAATTCCGTGAGTTTCGGCGCATCCATGAACAGGCGGTTGGCAAAGCCAACTACCTGCTCCAGCCGGCCGATCAATAGCGCCGCAATCGCCATGAAGCTGACGATCTGGCCGACCGACGCGAGGCCTATGAGCTTGAGATAAGTTCCGACCAGCAGGATGGTGAGCAACGCGAGCGTGGTAGCGGTGCGCGTCAGCACGGCGGCCACCGCCCACCACGACAGCACCGGCATTTGTGCGCGCAGGAGCGAGTTCACCAAGCCCTTCAGCGCCGATACTTCAAGCTCGATGCGGGCAAAGCTCTGCACCACGGCGACGTTGCCGAGCGTGTCGGCGGCGTTCTCGGCGAGATCGGAGTAATGCTGCTCGACGGCGCGCTGCATCGCGTCGGCCCGGTGCATGACCATTACGGTTACAACCGTGAACACGGCGCACAGGCCGAGTAACGGCAGCGCCAGCCGCCAGTTCAAGACCAGCGACGTTGGCAGCAGCACGACGATGAAGACAAAAGCGGCAAAATGCTCGCGGAAGAACGAGACCCACAGCCACCACAGCCTGTCAGTGCCGGTGAGCATGATCTTCAATTGCCGGCCGGAATGCGCACCTGAATGGTAGGCCAGCGGCAATTGCAGCACATGCTCGAAAAAGTCTGCAAGCACGAGGTTGCGGCGCCGGTGCGCGAGGCGATCGGCAAACCATGCCACCAGCGCCGCGGCAATGATGATGAACAGGCCGAAGCCGACCCACGCGCCAATCAACGGTGCGAGCGTGTGTGCAGCAGGCGACATGCCGGCCGGTAGCGCACCGGACAGCGCATCGATGATGTGGCCGAACAGCACCGGCTCGACGAACTGCGCCACCGCCAGCGCGATGTTAGCGAGCGCCAGCGTGATGGCGAGCCCGGCTTCCGGTTTGAGAAGGCCGAGCAGGCGCAGATAGATACGCAGAAATGACATGACCCGACGAGGACAAGGTTGATGGTACGGCTTCGATCTACGCCATGCCGCCAACGCTGTCAGCTCAACTCGTGCAGGCTTTTGCGGACGCTGTCGGCATTGGTGCTCCGCAACAGGCGCTCGGTCTGTGCATGGGCGCGTTTCCAAATCGGCGCCGCGGCGACGAGCACTGACCGCCCCGCCGCGGTTAGGAGGAGGCGGCGGCTGCGTCTGTCGTCGGCGTCAACTTTCACCTTCACGAAGCCGCGCCGTTCTAGTGGCTTCAGATTCGCAGTGAGCGTCGTGCGATCGAGCACCAGCAAAGTCGAAACGTCGCCGATGGTCGGCGGCATTGGCCGATTGAGCGACATCAGCAGGGAAAACTGACCCTGCGTCAGCCCGACCGGACGCAGCGCTTCGTCAAAGCGGCGCGCCAGCGCCCTCGCCGCCCGCTGCACGTGCAGGCACAGACAATTGTCACGAACCTGATGCGTCAATGCGAAGGGCAGTTCGGTTGACATGGTTTTATTATGTTGATATCAACCTATCGTGTCAAGTGGTGCAAATGAAGGGACATTGCCATGCACGTTCAGCCATATCTGGATTTCAACGGCCGCTGCGATGAAGCGCTTGAGTTCTACAAGAAGGCGCTCGGCGCCAAAGTCAGCATGGTGATGCGTTGGAAAGACAGTCCCGATAGGACGATGTGCACCACACAGAACGCCGACAAGGTGATGCATTCCCAGTTCCAGATCGGCGACACCACCGTGATGGCGTCCGACGGCCGCGGTGCCGGCAGCCCGAACTTTCACGGCATCATGCTGTCGATTTCGGCCAACAGCGAGGCCGACGCCAACAACCTGTTTGCCGGTCTCGCCGACGGCGGGCAGGTGCAAATGCCGATGGGTAAGACGTTCTTCTCGCCGCGCTTCGGCATGGTGGCCGACAAATTCGGTGTCGGCTGGATGATCAATGTGGCAAACTAAGGCCTACGCCCATGGTGGGCGGGGGCAAGTGTAATGGGTACAGAACCGGCGGGTGGGGATTTCGTCATTTTCCGCGTGCTGGACGCGCCACGTGAGCGGGTTTGGCTGATCTTAACGGACCTCGAAGCCATGAAGCACTGGTGGGGCCCTGCGGGCTTCACCATGATCGCGGGCAAAATGGATTTGCGCCCCGGTGGTTTCTTTCACGGCGGCATAAAGTCCCCCGAGGGCTACAAGATCTGGGGCAAGTTTGACTACCAGGAAATCGTTCCGCCAGAGCGGCTGGTATTCATCAACACCTTCTCGAACGAAGCCGGTGGGGTCAGCCGGCACCCCATCATTCCCACCTGGCCGACGGAAACAATGGCGACACTGACGCTCGAGGAGCTGCCGGACGGCAAGACCAAACTCAACGTCCGCTGGTCACCGCACAACTGCACCGACGTCGAACGAAAAACTTTCGACGCCGCCCACGTCGGCATGAAGGCGACGTGGAACGGCACCTTCGACCGGCTGGCGGCGCATCTCGCGAAAGCGACTTAGCATCCGCGTCCAGGAGCCCAATCGGAAAGGTCCGGTATGCCCACGATCAAACATAAGATCGCGCCATGTCTGTGGTTCGATACGCAGGCCGAAGAGGCGGCGAGATTCTATGTTTCAATATTCGAGGATTCCCGGCTCAAGCGGATAAGCCGCTACGGAAAAGTTGGCCGCGAGACCCACGGCAAAGACGCCGGAACGGTTCTGACCGTCGAATTCGAGCTTGGCGGGCAGACGTTCGTTGCACTGAATGGCGGTCCGCCTTTCAAATTCAACGAGGCGGTCTCGTTCCAGGTATTGTGCGACACTCAGGAGGAGATCGATTATTTCTGGACCACGCTTTGCGATGGCGGCGAGGAAAGCGCTTGCGGCTGGCTCAAAGATAAATACGGGGTGTCCTGGCAGGTTGTGCCATCGGTGTTGCCGCAGATGCTGACGGATGCCGACAGCACCAAATCCGATCGCGCGATGGCTGCGTTGCTGAACATGAAAAAGTTCGATTTGGCGGCGCTGCACCGCGCTTATGCGGGGCAATAGCACGCGGCGTCTGTCGGCAACGTTCTTCAGTGGCGACGGCTCAGCCGCGCAGCGTCAAGACATCAGAATCATTTGTTCTTTATCGCCGCGATAGCCTCGGCGGTTGCCTGGCGGCGCAGGTCCTCGAACTCCAGCCTGCCCGCGTCGATGTCCTGTCCTTCCGGAAAACCGGAGATGATGTCGTCGAACAGGCCCTGCACTTCGTCTTTGAATTCGCCGTGCGGCAGGATGTAGGCGTCGTTGCGCTGAATGCCGAGCAAGACCCGCTCGCCGAGCTCGGCCGGATCCATTCCGCCGGTCATATCGCCGGTGAATGACCCGTGGGCCTCGGCATCGGTGGCCTCGTTCACTTCGTGCCCGGGGCGATGCATTTCGGCCTGCAAAATTCGCGTCCGCGTCATCCCGGGGCACAACACCGAGACGCCGATGTTATGCGCGCCCAAAGCGAGCCGCAGCGAGTCGGTCAGGCCACGAATTGCGAATTTAGACGTGGCGTAAAGTCCGCCCGCAGACGGCAGCGGAATAAGTCCCGCCATCGACGAGGTATTGACGATATGCCCGCCCTCGCCATGCGCGATCATTTTGGGAAGAAAGCTGACGACGCCGTTGACGACGCCGCCGAGATTGACGCCCAATACCCAATCCCAATCCTCGTAGCTTGCGGTTTCGATCGGCAGATTTCCGAACACGCCGGCGTTGTTGCACAGCACGTGCACCTTACCGAAAACCTGCTCGGCTTCCGCCGCCGCCGCGGCCATGGCTTTGCGGTCGGTTACGTCGACCCGAATGAAGTGATAGTCGCGATTGGTGCTCTGCGCGAGAACGCGTGCAGCCTCATCGAGACGCTCCTGCAGAATGTCGGCGATGACGACCTTCATCCCGGCTTTGAGGAAGACTTGCGCCATGCCAAATCCGATGCCGCTGGCGCCGCCGGTGATGAACGCCACCTTTCCCTCGACCTGCTTCATGGCTCCCTCCCTATGGGATGATTGTTTGGACAATTATGACACTGATTTTGTCCTGTATGCGCGCGGCGCGTAAGCCGCTATTCGGCTTAATGCTTGGTTCGTGCGACGCCGCGCCAGACCTGCCGCGTCGTCTCGGTTTCAGGTCAGAGACGCACCATCTGACACGCAACAGCGCCCGGCAGGGTTGGCGAGCAGCCGTCCCAAAACAGATCGCGCCGCATCATAACATCGACTAGCCTATATGCTGAGGCAGCATCGCCGCACCGGACCTCAGGAGCTCACGGAATGAACGACTCGCCCGCATTTACGCCGCCGAAAGTCTGGACTTGGAACAAGGAAAGCGGCGGCCGGTTCGCGAGCATCAATCGCCCGATTGCAGGACCGACGCACGACAAAGAACTACCGGTCGGACGTCATCCGCTGCAACTTTATTCGCTCGCCACGCCGAATGGCGTCAAGGTCACCGTCATGCTGGAAGAACTGCTGGCGCTGGGCCACCTCGGCGCGGAGTACGACGCCTGGCTGATCAGGATCATCGACGGCGATCAATTCGGCGGCGGGTTCGTTGCGGTCAATCCAAACTCCAAAATCCCGGCGCTGCTGGACCGCGGCGGACCAAAGTCAATCCGGGTATTCGAGTCGGGCGCGATTTTGCTCTACCTCGCCGAAAAATTCGGCGCCTTCTTGCCGAGTGATCCCGCCACGCGCGCCGAATGCCTGTCGTGGCTATTCTGGCAGATGGGCAGCGCGCCCTACCTCGGCGGCGGCTTTGGCCACTTCTACGCCTACGCTCCGTTAAAGATCGAATACGCTATCGATCGCTTTGCCATGGAGGTGAAACGCCAGCTCGACGTTCTCGATCGGCGACTGGCGCAGTCCGAGTATCTCGCGGGACCCGACTATACCATCGCCGATATCGCGGTGTGGCCGTGGTATGGCGGCCTCGCGAAGGGCCGGCTCTACGGCGCGGGCGAATTCCTGCAAGTCGAAGGATACGCCAACGTGCAGCGCTGGACCGACGCGATTGGCCATCGCCCCGCCGCGCAACGGGGGCGCAAGGTGAACTGCGCATGGGGCGAACTCGCAGATCAGTTGCATGAGCGCCACGACGCCAGCGATTTCGAAACCAAGACGCAAGACAAGATTGGCGACAGCAAAGCGCCATAGCGCTGGAGGCTGACCCAAGCGGCCGCGCCCCCACCCGCTTCTTCCGCCGCTAAAAAACTCAATCGACCCTCCGCGTTCGCAAACGCTTGACACGCGACGTATTGGCTCGTATTTAACCGATTAGTTATTTAACCGATAAGTAAAATGAACCTCGACACTACGTTTGCCGCCCTGGCGGATCCCACCCGTCGCGCCATTCTGGCGCGGCTCGCGCGCGGCGAAACCACCGTGCAGGACCTGGCAGAACCATTCGCCATGAGCCTTCCCGCGGTGTCGAAGCATCTCAAGGTTCTGGAACGCGCCGGCCTGATCGCACGCTCGCGCGAGGCACAGTGGCGGCCGTGCCGGATCGAACCAAAAGCGCTGAAAGACATCGACACCTGGCTCGATCACTATCGGCGTTTTTTCGACGAGAGTTTCGACCGGCTCGACGATTATCTGAAGAAACTTCAAGCCAAAGGACCCGGCACGAAGGAGAAGAAGCATGGCCGCAAGAAATGACGTCGATACCGACAGCGATCCGCGGTCGATCATTGCCTCCCGCGTGTTCGACGCACCACGCGATCTCGTGTTCGCGGTCTGGACCGATCCAAAGCATTTGGCGCAGTGGTGGGGGCCGCACGGTTTTACGACGACGACGCACAGCTTCGACATGCGATCCGGCGGCGTCTGGCGGTTCGTGATGCACGGACCGGACGGACGCGACTTTCAGAACCGTATCACTTATGAAGAAGTCGTGCGGCCCGAGCGCATCGTCTACCGTCACGGCGGCGGCGAAGACGTCGAGCCGGTGCAGTTCAAAACCACCGTCACATTCGAGGAGTTGAGTAGCGCCGTCGCCAGGACCCGCATCACCATGCGGATGGAGTTCCCGTCGGCCGGCGAACGCGATCGCGTGATCAAGGAATATGGCGCAGCCGACGGTCTCGGTCAGACGCTCGCGCGGCTCAGCGAATACGTCGCGGCAGCCGGACGGCAAAGTTCGCTACACGCCGCAAACGCGGTTTAACAGGGAGTGATCATGGCTTCGACCATTACAGACACGGAGTTCGTCATCTCGCGCGTCTTCGATGGGCCGCGCGAATTGCTGTGGAAGGCGTTTACCGAGCCGGAGCGCATGAAGGAATGGTGGGGGCCAAAAGGCTCCACGATTATCGTGTCGAAAATGGATTTGCGGGTTGGCGGGACGTATCACGGCGCCATGCGCACTCCCGACGGCGCTGTCATGTGGGCCAAGTTTGTCTATCGCGAAATCGTCGAACCCGCGCGCCTTGTTTGGATCCACTCCTTCTCTGATGAAGCCGGCGGCCTTTCACGGCATCCGCTCAGTCCGAAGTGGCCACTTGAATTGCTGACGACCGTGACCTTCGATGCGGCGCCGGGCGGAAAAACCAAATTGACGTTGCGATGGTTGCCTCTGAATGCCACCGAAGACGAGCGCAAAACCTTCGATGCCGCGCACGACAGCATGCGCCAAGGCTGGGGCGGTTCTTTCGATCAGCTCGCAGCGTTTTTGGCGAAACGCCTGAACGCCGCCGCTCCGAAACCGACTTTTGCCGAGCGAGAACTCACGATCACGCGCGTCTTCGATGCGCCGCGCGCTCTGGTGTTTCAGGCCTGGACCGATCCAAAGCATCTGGCGCAATGGTGGGGGCCCCACGGCTTCACCAACCCGGTCTGCGAAATCGAGGCCCGCGTCGGCGGCGCCATCCGCATTCACATGCGCGGGCCAGACGGCGTCATTTACAAGATGAGAGGCGAGGTCCGGGAGTTCGTCCCGCCGCAGCGGCTGATATTCTCGAACGTTGCCCTTGACGACGCCGATAATCCCATCCTTGAGGGACTGACCACGGTGACTTTCGTGGAGGAGGCCGGAAAAACGAGGCTTGTCGTGCAGACCCGCGCAGCGGCTGTCGTCGAATACGCCATCGCCCACATCAAGGGAATGGAGGCCGGCTGGACGCAAAGCATCGAGCGCCTGGAATCGCTTCTGAGGGGCGGCGCTTAGTCAACGTTGCTATATGAGTGCAACTGGCGCGCAGCATCAGCGCGTCCAGGAGCATTTGGAGGCCGCGATGACGGCCACCGCTTCCGAAGTGCCGCCGTTTCGGGCGCTGTTCGCGCCGCCCGACGAGGAATTGGCGTCCCGCTTTCTCGCGGACGCCAAACGAGACACCGATACTGAGCGCCGCGTCGACATCCGCGCCCGCTCGCTTGTTGAGGCGATCCGCGCCAAAGCCGGCGGCCTCGGCGGCATTGAAGATTTTTTGCACGCCTACTCGCTGTCGACCAAGGAGGGGCTCGCGCTGATGGTGCTGGCGGAGGCGTTGCTGCGGGTGCCGGATACAGCGACCGCCGACCGCCTGATCGAAGACAAGCTCGCCGCCGGCCGCTGGCTCGATGGCGACCTCAAATCCACCGCGCTGCTCGTGTCAGCGTCGGCGTGGACCCTCGGCATCGCCGCCCGCATCATCCATCCCGGCGAGACGCCGGAGACGATCCTCGACACCATCGTCCGCCGCCTTGGGCTGCCGGCCCTGCGCGCGGCGACACGCCAGGCCATGCGGCTGATCGGCTCGCATTTCGTGCTCGGGCAGACCATCGAAGAAGCACTTGGGCGCGCCCGCTCGCATGGCGGCTTGCGCTACTCGTTCGACATGCTTGGCGAAGGCGCGCGCACCGCAGCCGACGCGGACAAATATTTCGCAGCCTATGCCGGTGCGATTGAAGCGATCGGCGCGAGCGCCGGCAATTCCGAGCTGCCGGCGCGTCCCGGCATTTCCGTCAAGCTCTCGGCGCTGCACCCGCGCTTTGAGGCGATCTCGCGCGAGCGCGTGATCAAGGAGCTCACACCGCGTCTCCTTGAGCTTGCGCGCATGGCGAAAGCGCGTGAGCTGCAATTCACTGTCGATGCCGAGGAGGCGGACCGGCTGGAATTGTCGCTCGACATCATCGGAGCGGTGCTGTCCGATCCGTTGCTGCGCGGCTGGGACGGATTTGGGCTCGCGGTTCAAGCCTATCAGAAACGCGCGCTGGCGGTGATCGGCTGGCTCGAAGACGCGGCCGCGGCGGCAAGTGCCAGGCTCACGGTCCGCCTGGTGAAGGGCGCTTATTGGGACACCGAGATCAAGCGCGCGCAGGAGCGCGGCCTTCCCGACTATCCGGTGTTCACGCGCAAGGCGATGACCGACCTCTGCTACATGGCCTGCGCCAACAAGCTGATCGCGGCACGCGATCGGCTTTACCCGCAGTTTGCGACCCACAATGCGCTGACCGTCGCCGGCGTCATCGAGGACGCTGGCGGCGTCGAGGGCTTCGAATTTCAGCGACTGCATGGCATGGGCGAGGCGCTGTACGCGGCGCTGCTCGCCGAACAGCCCGATGCCGTGTGCCGGGTCTACGCGCCGGTCGGCGGTCATCGCGATCTTCTCGCTTATCTGGTGCGGCGGCTTCTGGAAAACGGCGCCAACTCTTCGTTCGTTTCCGTGGCTGCCGACAAAAGCGTGCCGATCGAAGAGATTTTACGCCGCCCGCAAACCCGGCTCACAAGCGCGCGCGCCGCGCGCAATCCAAAGATTCCGCTGCCGCGCGATCTCTACCAGCCGGACCGGTGCAACTCGGCCGGCGTCGAGTTCGGCGAGCGCGCCAGCCTCGATGCACTGCTCGCCGAAGTGCGCAGCGGCACAGCCGAAGCCACCAAGGCCGCGCCACTCGTCGACGGCATTGCACTGCGCGGTATCGAACGCTCAGTCATCTCACCGATCGACGGCCGCGCGATCGGCATCGTGCACGAGGGCGACGACGCGATCGTACAAGCCGCAATGGCGGCCGCGACGACGGGCTTTGCCGCCTGGGAGGCGACCCCTGTTACGGAGCGCGCTGTGGTGCTCGGACGCGCCGCAGACCTCCTGGAAAAAAGCCGCAGCTCGTTGCTGGCGCTTCTGCAAACCGAAGGCGGCAAGACGCTCGACGACGCGGTTTCAGAAGTGCGTGAGGCAGTCGATTATTGCCGCTACTACGCCGCTCAGGCGCGACACTCACTGGCACCGCGGCCGATGCCGGGGCCGACCGGCGAGAGCAATGTGCTGCGCTACCGCGGCCGCGGCGTCTTCGTCTGCATCAGTCCATGGAATTTTCCGCTCGCGATCTTTCTCGGTCAGGTCGGCGCTGCGCTGGTCGCCGGCAATGCCGTTATCGCCAAGCCGGCTGAGCAAACGCCGCTGATCGCTGCCCGCGCAGTGGCGCTGCTGCACCAAGCCGGCGTGCCGGTCACCGCGCTGCACCTCGTTCCCGGCGCCGGCAATGTTGGAGCGCGCCTCGTCGCTGCTCCGGGCGTTTCCGGGGTCGTGTTTACCGGCTCGACCGAAGTCGGCCGCGCCATCAACCGCGCACTCGCTGAAAAGGACGGCCCGATCGTGCCGTTGATCGCCGAGACCGGCGGCATCAACGCCATGATTGTCGATGCGACCGCACTGCCCGAGCAGGTGATCGACGACGTGATCATGTCCGCGTTCCGCTCCGCCGGCCAGCGCTGCTCGGCGCTGCGGCTGCTTTGCCTGCAGGAGGACATCGCCGCGCCGATGCTTGACATGCTGATCGGCGCCACGCGTGAACTGAAAGTCGGCGATCCGCGCGAGCCGGCGACCCATGTCGGCCCCGTCATCGACGCCGAGGCCAAACAAAAACTCGACAATTGGATCGCGAGGACGGAAGGCGCCGGCCTGGTGCGTTTCCGCTGGGATCGCGATCTGGCGCTTCCGGCCAACGGGACCTATGTCGCCCCGACAATCATCGAGCTCGACAGCGCCCGCGACCTGAAAGAGGAAGTATTCGGACCCGTGCTCCATGTCGTACGCTGGCGTGCGGAAGAACTCGACGCGCTCGTCGGCGACATCGCGGCAAACGGCACCGCACTTACGCTCGGCATCCATTCGCGGATCGACCTCACCATCGCGCGGATCGCCGCGCGGCTGCCGCACGGCAATGTCTACATCAATCGCAGCATGATCGGCGCCGTCGTCGGCACCCAGCCGTTCGGCGGGACGCATTTGTCGGGCACCGGACCGAAGGCGGGCGGACCGAATTACCTCCGCCGCTTTGCTGCCGAACAGGTCGTCACGGTCAACACCGCGGCGGCAGGCGGCAATGCGAGCCTGCTGGCCCAGGACGAATAGAGACGAATTGTGGATTTTTAGGACCGATTAACCCCGGATAAGCTCTCGCCAGGGCCGCTCCTTGTCCCTTTAACACAATTGCGACGTTATCGCGTTATTGTGATGGGCGATGGCTGATTTCGATCACCCGTCTCTATCAAGCCGTGCTGGCCTGCCGGCACGACGATCCGTCGACGTCACGGACTGCGCGGCTGTTGCGCTCGGGCCGCAGCAAGATGGCGAAGAAGCTCGCCGAGGAAGCCGTCGAGGTCGTGATCGATGCGATGCACGGCGACCGCGATGCGGTGATCAAGGAGAGCGCCGATCTCCTCTACAACTTGATCGTGCTGTGGGTCTCTTCCGGCATCCGCCCCGAGGACGTCTGGAAAGAGATGGATCGCCGCGAGCGGCTCATGGGCATCGCCGAGAAGGTGCCCAAGAAGGTCGCGGACAACAGCGCCCGCCGCCAGATCATCGCGCTCGAAAGCCGCCGTCTCCGCAAGCGCCGCTGACTGCGGCTGATCTCTCCGGCGCGACGTCCGCCGCAGTTACGATAGTATTTGTTGGACAATCGCGCGCTCGCCCGCTAACAGGGCCGCCCATGCTCCGCGCCCCAAGCCCGCGATGATCGACCAAATCATTTCAGCGCTCGCCTCCTGGATCGTTGAAGTCATTTCTGCCGCCGGATATCTCGGAATTGTCTTTCTTATGGCGATCGAATCCGCATGCATTCCGCTTCCTTCGGAGATCATCATGCCGTTCGCCGGCTATCTGGTCTCGATCGGAAAGGCGAGTTTGATCGGTGTCGCCACAGCGGGTGCGCTCGGCTGTAATGTCGGGTCGACGATCGCCTATTACGTGGCCGCCAAAGGCGGCAGAGTGGTCCTCGAACGCTGGGGGAAATACGTTCTCATCAGCCGGTCGGAACTCGAACGCACCGAGCGGTTTTTTGCCCATTACGGCGCCGCCACGGTGTTCTTCGGCCGGCTCCTTCCGGTGGTGCGGACGTTTATCGCCTTTCCGGCCGGTCTCGCGCGTATGCCGATGATGAAGTTTCAAATCTATACCTTCCTCGGCTCCTGGCCGTGGTGCTTCGCGCTTGCCTATGCGGGATATCTGCTTGGCGCGCGCTGGGACAGCGACCCGACCCTGCGCAAACTGTTCCACGACTTCGACGCCGTCATCGTCGTGGCATTCCTTGTCGCGCTGATCTGGTTCGTCTGGTCGCGCTTGCGCGAGCACCGCGCCTAACATGCGGCAACCGCGACCGCTATTCTCGCGGTTGGCTTTATTGTCGTCGTCCGGGTATTGTAACGGCGGCTAGCATTCCGCTTCTGCAGCTTGTGGCTGCGCTGACATGCAGACCATGCCGAGTTTAATCCAACGAAACAGCTTTTGCCGCGCTGCCATCGTGTGGCTCGGCGTTGCGGCTATTTCAGTACTCGCCGCCGGAGCCGTACTCGCGGAAAACACGCAAGCACCACCTGCCGCTGCAGCGGTACAGGCGCCCACCCCACCGGCTGCGCCTATTGCACCGACTGCCGCCGCGCCGCGACCGCCGCACTCATCCGCTCCTGCCAAGCCGAGCTTCTTCCACGATTTGGGCCATTGGTGGGATGGGTCGATCGGCTACCTTCATGACAAGATGAAAGCTGCGCCCGGTACGTTCGAAGAGCTCGGCAAAAAATCCGGCGACGCCGCCAAGGACGCGGCGGTCGCCACGCAAGAGGGCATGAAAAAGACTTTCGATGTGAGCAAGGACGCCGCGACTGTGATCGGACGGCTGCCGAACACCCGCGTGGTGGAAGTTCACGAGCGCTGCGCCACAGCGGCAAACGGCGCGCCTGACTGCGCTGCAGCAGCGACGGCCGCCTGCCGCAGCAAGGGTTTCAACGGCGGCCAGCCGCTCGATTCGCGCACCGGGGAGGCGTGCCCCGACAAGGCGCTGGTGTCCGGAAAACCGCCTGCCAAGGGCGAATGTCCGCTCGAAGCGGTCGTCCTCCGCGCCGTTTGTCAGTAATCTGTCTGCCGGTAATCTGTGTCAGTAATTCGTCTGCCGGTCATCTTCAGCAATAAGGGAGCGCGTCCTCGGCATGATGTCAGAAGCCGATCGCAACAAAGCCGCCGATATCCTCATCGCCGCCGAGAAAGCACGCAAGCAGGCGGTGCCGCTGACCAAGACCTGGCCGGACATCACCATGGACGACGCCTACGCGATCTCCACCGAGGTGGCCAAACGCAAGATCGCGGCCGGCGCCAGGCTGATCGGCCACAAGGTCGGGCTGACCTCGAAGGCGATGCAGCGCTCCTCGCAGATCGACGAGCCGGATTACGGCCATCTGCTCGACCACATGATGGTCGCCGACGGCGGCCGCGTCGCGCATGAGAATTTTTGCCTGCCGCGGGTCGAGATCGAGCTTGCGTTCATTCTCGGCAAGCCGCTGCGCGGCCCCGGCATCGGCCTGCCTGATGTGCTGCGCGCCACCGAATATGTCGTGCCGGCCATCGAGATCGTTGACGCGCGGCTGGCCGACCCGCGCAAGATTTTCGACACCGTATCCGACAACGGCGCCGCCGCCGGCATCGTCATCGGCGGCCGGCCGGTCGGTCCGCTCGACGTCGACCTGCGCTGGGTTGGCGGCATCATGTATCGCAATTCCGAAATTGAGGAGACCGGCGTCGCCGCGGGCGTGCTCGGCCATCCGGCACTCGGCGTCGCCTGGCTCGCCAACAAACTCGGCCAGCACGGCGTCTCGCTCGAGCCGGGTCATCTCGTCCTTGCCGGTTCGTTCACGCGCGTGGTGTTCGCGAGAAAAGGCGACACCCTGCACGCGGACTTCGGCGCGCTCGGCGGCATCGCGGTGCAGTTTGTCTAGCGTCACGCGCGACGCTAATCCACGGCTGTCCGGTTTAATTTTTGTGGACGTGGTGCATGGCATGGATTCTTCTGTGTTCTGACGTTTTGCCGACGATCAAGACACGAGAAGGAGCCACACCATGCCCCATCACAATACAGTATTCCATGCGGTTCTGAAGCTGGTGCCCTGGCCGGTATTGGATCGGCTTGTGGATGAATTCGGAGCAAACAAGAAGGTGCGCCGGTTGACGACGCAGCATCAGTTTATTGCCTTGCTGTACGCGCAGTTGGCCGGCAGCGAAAGCCTGCGGGCGATCGAGGCTGGCTTTGAGAGCCACGCCAGCAAGCTCTACCACCTTGGCGCTTGCGAAGTGTCGCGCTCGACGCTGTCGGATGCCAATGCGCAGCGGCCGTGCGCGGTGTTTACCGGCCTTTTGGCCGAACTGATGGGCCGCTGTGAGCGCGCGCTTGGCCGCCGGATCGCGGAGGCGGCTTATCTGATCGACGCCACCGGCTTTCGGCTGAGTTCGCTGAGCGCCGATTGGGCGCAGTTCTCGGCCGGGGTGTTTGGGGCCAAGCTGCACCTTGTCTATAATCCTGATACCGGTTGCCCAAGCTTTGCCGAAGTGACACCCGCCAATGTCAACGACATTACAGTCGCCAAGGCGATGCCGATCAAGCCGGGGGCCACTTACGTGTTCGATCTGGGCTATTACGACTATGGCTGGTGGGCCAAACTCGATGCCGCCGGCTGCCGGATCGTGACCCGTTTGAAGGTCAACACCCCACTTGCCGTGGTGGCCGACAATCCTGTGCCAGAGCATTCTCTGGTACTCTCCGACCAGATCGGCCGTCTGCCGGCACGCCAGGCACGGTCGCGCAAGAACCCGTTCCAGGATCCGATCCGCGAACTGCGCGTGCGAACCGAGACCGGCAAAATGCTACGCATCGTGACCAACGATCTCGATGCGCCGGCCGACCAGATCGCCGAACTCTACAAGCGCCGCTGGCAGATCGAACTGTTCTTCCGTTGGGTCAAGCACAGCCTCAAAATTCGGCACTTCTTCGGGACATCGGAGAATGCCGTGCGCATTCAGATCGCCATCGCGCTGATCGCGTTCCTGCTCCTGCGCATGGCCCATGCCCTGCAGAACGCCGTGCAAAGCCTGCTCACCTTCACCAGGCTCGTCGCTACCAATCTGATGCAGCGACGGTCGATCCAGCACCTGCTCGATCCACCGCCGCCGTACTTCACAGATCGGCGCCAGTTGAACCTCCAACTATGCCAAACTTAAACCGGACAGCCGTGACGCTAATCCGCGCATGACATAACAATGAGTTGAACCATTCTCGCTTTGGAGAGATCATAGTCGCAGGCATAAGCGCCCGAGGCGCGGTGATCGTGTGGTCGTTTGTCCTTAAACGTTGGATGCTGATCACCGCGGCGATTTTTTTGCCGGCGACACTGCTCCACGCCGCGCTGCCGACCGTGACCGAGATTCCGACCCGCTCCTGGCTGAGTGGTCAGCTTCTGATTGCGTCGCCGCAACTGCACCAGGCCGCCTTCTATCGTTCCGTCATTCTCCTGGCGCGGCACAATCGCGACGGCGCGTTCGGCATCATCATCAACCGGCCGTCCGGCAAGCGCTCCGTCGCCCGCATGCTTAAGGATTTCGGCGCGGACGCGGCCGGCATCACCGACACCGTGCGGGTGTTTTCCGGCGGCCCGGTCGACCGGGATGTTGCGCTGGTGATCCACAGCATCGGCTACCGCCTGCCCGACACGCTCGACATTGACGGCCGCGTTGCACTCAGCGCCGCCGCCGACGTGCTGCGTGACATGGCGATCGGCAAGGGGCCAAACAAAAGTCTTATCGCGTTCGGTTATGTCGGCTGGGACGCGTCCCAGCTCGAGGACGAGCTCGCGCATGGCTTCTGGATGACACTGCCGGAAGATCCGGCGCTGGTGTTCGACGACGATCGCTCGAAGCTATGGGCTGACACGCTGGCGCTGCGGAAGAGCATGCATTGAGGCGCGGTGTAAGCCGCCACCTGCAGTAAACGAATTAGTCGTCGCCTGTCAGCGCGGTCACACCGGCCTCTGACAGCAGCGTGTCTTTTGCTTCCGTCACGGCTTCAGCACAGTCCCGGCACTCATAGGTCCATAATTCGGGAAGCGCCCCAATGCCCGGAATAATGCCTGCAAGCCGCATCGATCTGCCGCACGCCGGGCAATGCACAATCGGATGAGGCTTTGTATTGATCATAGCCGGCACACTATTGCGCCGCCGCCGCCGCGCATTGACGTGGATCAACTGCCACGCGTGCCTTTGCGGCGGGGAGACGGCTTGGAAGGCTTGGACAGCTTCGCCGCTATTGCCAACGCTTCCTTGCGCCCGAGCGAAATGCCATCGGCGACGGCTTGCGCGACCGTTTCGCTCTGCTTTCCGGCCGGCCCGATCAGCAGGCCGTATTCGCCGACGATCACGCGGGCTTTATCGAGGTCGTCCTTCCGGCTCGGCTTGTCGTTCGGCATCGCCCAACTCCCGGCGGTTGAACTGGCCAAGCCTACCGCGCGTTGACACGCCCCGCTATCGGCCTACATTAAGGACGTTCCTAGGGGAGCTCCCAGGAGGGAGCTGAGAGACCGCCGTTGTCTGTATCCCGAAATCTCCAGGGAAACAGGCCGCGACCGCGAAAAACCCTTTGAACCTGATCCGGGTCATGCCGGCGAAGGGACAGGAATGATTCAGGCCTCCAGAGCACCACAAACACAGCCCCGCGATCGCATAGCTGCGGCGCGGCGAACGCGGCGCTGACGCGCGAGGATCGAGCCATGCAACCCGTCGTCTTCATCGCCCGGCTGGTCGGTCCGCTATTTGTCGTGCTGGGCCTCGGCTGTCTGATCAATCAGACGGTCTATGCCGACATGATCGGCCAGGCAGTGCTGGTTCCGGTCATCATCTACATGTCGGGACTGATGTCGTTTCTGGCCGGTGTCGCCATGCTCAACGGCTATCATGCCTGGACCGCGGACTGGCGGATCATCATCACCATTCTCGGCTGGCTGCTGGTGATCGCCGGCATCGTCCGCATCATGCTGCCTACGGCGGCTGCCGTGCTTGCCATCACGATCTATTCCGGAGGCTATGCGATGGCAATCGTCGGCATCATCGTGCTGATCATTGGCGGCTGGCTCAGTTTCAAAGGCTACCGGACCGCGACCGAATAACCGGCAACAACAACACGCGCGCGCGTGGTCGAGGCCATGCGCGAACAGGAAATTCAGGAGTGCATCGATGAACAAACATATCGCCGAATCCGATCTCGCCACGCCTAAGGTCACCACCGGGCCGATCATGGGCTCGCGCAAGATTTACGCGCGGCCGGACGCTGCGCCCGACCTGAAAGTGCCGCTGCGCGAGATTGCGCTCGATGCCTCCTCCGGCGAGCCGCCGGTTCCGGTCTACGATCCGTCCGGCCCCTACACCGACCCCGACGCCACGCTCGACCTGGAAAAGGGTCTGCCGCGCACCCGCATCGAATGGGTCAAGGAACGCGGCGGCGTCGAGGCCTATGACGGCCGCCCGATCAAGCCGGTCGATAACGGCAATGCGTCCGGCAAGCACCTCGCGCGCAATTTCGCCAACACGCCGCAGCCGCTCCGCGCTTCTGATCTTCACCTCCCCCTGCAGGGGGGAGGTCGGCCAGCGCAGCTGGCCGGGTGGGGGTCTTCGGCGATTCAGCAACACCCCACCCCGTCGCTTCGCGCCGACCCTCCCCCTGCAGGGGAGGATGAAAGCCATCACCCCATCACCCAACTGGAATGGGCCCGCGCGGGCATCATCACCAAAGAAATGATCTACATCGCCGAGCGCGAAAATCTCGGCCGCAAGAAAATGCTGGAGGTGGCGCAGGAAGCCCACAACGACGGCGAAAGCTTTGGCGCGTCCGTGCCACTCTTCATCACGCCGGAATTCGTGCGCTCGGAAGTGGCGCGCGGCCGCGCCATCATTCCCTCCAACATCAATCACGGCGAACTCGAGCCGATGATCATCGGCCGGAACTTCCTCACCAAGATCAACGCCAACATCGGCAACTCCGCGGTCACCTCCTCGGTCGAGGAGGAAGTGGAAAAGATGGTGTGGGCGATCCGCTGGGGCGCCGACACCGTGATGGACCTCTCCACCGGAAGGAACATCCACAACACCCGCGAATGGATCCTGCGCAATGCGCCGGTCCCGATCGGCACCGTGCCGATCTACCAGGCGCTGGAGAAGGTCGACGGCGACCCCGTCAAGCTCGACTGGGAGTGCTACAAGGACACGCTGATCGAGCAGTGCGAGCAGGGCGTCGATTATTTCACCATCCACGCCGGCGTGCGGCTCGCCTACATCCACCTGACCGCCAACAGGGTGACCGGCATCGTCTCGCGCGGCGGCTCGATCATGGCCAAGTGGTGCCTGGCGCATCACAAGGAGAGCTTCCTCTACGAGCGCTTCGACGAGATTTGCGACCTGATGCGCAAATACGACGTGTCGTTTTCACTGGGCGACGGCCTGCGCCCCGGCTCGATCCGCGACGCCAACGACCGCGCCCAGTTCGCCGAACTGGAGACGCTCGGCGAACTCACCAAGGTCGCTTGGGCCAAAGGCTGCCAGGTGATGATCGAAGGCCCCGGCCACGTGCCGCTGCACAAGATCAAGATCAACGTCGACAAGCAGCTCAAGGAATGCGGCGAGGCGCCGTTCTATACGCTCGGCCCGCTGGTGACCGACATCGCGCCCGGCTACGACCACATTACGTCAGCGATCGGCGCCGCCATGATCGGCTGGTTCGGCACCGCCATGCTCTGCTACGTCACGCCGAAGGAGCATCTCGGGCTGCCGGATAGGAACGACGTGAAAGACGGCGTCATCGCCTACAAGATCGCAGCCCACGCCGCCGACCTCGCCAAAGGCCACCCCGCAGCCCAACTGCGCGACGACGCGCTGTCCCGCGCGCGGTTCGAATTCCGCTGGGTCGACCAGTTCAACCTCTCGCTCGACCCGGACACCGCGCGCTCCTACCACGACGAGACGCTGCCCAAGGAAGCGCACAAGGTGGCGCATTTCTGCTCCATGTGCGGGCCCAAGTTTTGCTCGATGAAGATCACCCAGGACGTGAGGGATTATGCGGCGACGCTGAATGACAAGGAGCAGGGCTTGTCCGCCGAAGCTTTAGCGAAGGAGGGCATGGCGCAGATGTCACAGAAGTTCCTAAACCTCGGCGCGAATGTATATGTCGAGGCCGAGAAGGCGAAGGAGGGTAATAAGGCATTATAGCTAAGTATTAGTTCCTTCCACTTCCTTTGTCTGGCCTGTAGCCGGTTCGGTTGACACCCGCTTAAGCTAATCCCGCTTTCATTTCGAACTCTGCGGGACTCAGATATCCGATCGTCGAGTGCCGGCGTTTCGGATTATAGAAGCATTCAATGTAATCGAACACGTCAGCCTTGGCTTCGTCGCGTGTCCGATAAGTTTTGCGCGCTGTGCGCTCGGTCTTCAGTGAGGAGAAGAAGCTCTCCATCGCAGCATTGTCCCAGACATTGCCCGAACGGCTCATCGAGCAGACGACGCCGTGGTCGGCCAACAGCTTCTGGAACTGTTCGCTGGTGTACTGGCTGCCACGATCGGAGTGATGCAACAGCGCATCAGGTTTGCCTCGTCGCCAGATTGCCATCACCAGCGCGTCAGTGACGAACTGCGCCGTCATCGCTGTGCTCATCGACCAGCCGACCACGCGGCGTGAGAACAGATCGACGACGGCAGCCACATAGAGCCAGCCTTCTGCCGTCCACACATACGTGAAGTCGGCAATCCATTTGCGGTTGGGAGCGGGCGCGTCGAAGCTGCGGTTGAGCACGTTGGCAGCGACGGCGGCGATCGGCCGCTCACCCAGATCGGGCGGCAGGCGGCGCCGTCGCGGACGTGCTCTGAGAGCCTGTAGCCGCATCAGTCGCTCGATCCGATGCAATCCACACGATATTCCTTCCGCCAGCATGTCGTGCCAGACCCGCCTGGCGCCGTAGGTTCGGTCGCTCGCAAGGAAGCTGGCACGAACCTTCGCGCTCAACTCTTCATCGCTCCGGCTGCGCCGACTGCGCGGTCGTGTCAGCCAGGCATAGAACCCACCCCGCGAGACACCGAGCGCCCCGCACAACCATTCCGCCGGCCAGATCCCCCGGTGCTTCGCAATAAAACCGAACTTCACATCGATTCCTTCGCAAAGTAGGCCGCGGCTTTTTTTAGGATGTCTCGTTCGGCCTTCAGCCGGATCACCTCGCGCTTAAGCTGCGCGATCTCCAGCTGCTCCGGCTTCATCTGACCTTGGCCGGGAAACGCATGCCGCGGATCACCCGCGAGCGCTTTCACCCAACTGCGCAACTGAGACTGATGCACACTCAGATCGGCCGAGGCCTGGGCATACGAGACGCCCCGCTCTTTGATCAGCCGCACAGCCTCAAGCTTGAACTCGCGTGTAAACTTCCGCCTCTCCATGACTCACCTCCGGTTCCATCAAAACACCTAACTCGGTGTCTGCGGAACCGGCTGCAGGCCATCCGCGGCGATCCAGCCTCTTAAATCGGAGTTAGCCGCATAGTCCGACATGCTTTCGTAGACACACAGCTTGACATCCTTCGGATCGCTAAAAAACGAAGATATATTCTTCAGAACCTTGTCTCGGAACTGCGCGAGAGCCTTTGTGTTAACCTTTTCTATAAAGGCGGTACCGCTGGCCTTAACTTTAGCCTCTAGCGCTGCATCGGCGATTACGACAGCAAATGCGGATTTGCCCTGCGAGGCAGCATAATCGTATTCAAGTTCGGTGTAGCTGAGCCCCGTGGTCGGTTCAATTGAACCATACCGCCCTCCGAGAATCAGCATGTACACGTCGCTTTCATCAATCCATCTCTCAATTGTTTTCATTTGCGACTTGTCGCCAGCGGTGAGCAGCTCCATTCCAGCAGGGATATGTCCCGCTTTGAGAACCGCGGCGACTGCGGCCTGACGTTCCTCAATCATGTCAGAAAAGGTACTGGAAATGAAAACCTGAAGTTTGCGTTTCACTTCGCGCTCCTCTGTGCCGCCATCAACACGATAATCGCCAGCTGTTATGGTGCCCCAACGGACAACCCCCGGGACCAATCAGTGTAGCCCGTATCAGCAAAGCAAAATCCGGGTCCTGCATGTTCGTTCGCTGTACGGTGATGAAGATGCTCTATCCAACCGCTAGTAGCCCGTAAGGCGGATTAGCGAAGTGTAATCCGCCAATCTCGCGATCTTGATGCAGCGGGTTACGGCTTCGCCTAACCACACAACGCTGACCAACCTCTAGTCTGAGTGGCAGTAACAACCCGCGTTATATCCACCAGCTGGAGGACCGACGTGAACACAGACACGATGGCTTCCCGGATTACAACCGCCGTTTGCTGCGCGGAAGGCGGCGGCCCTTCTCGTCTGTTGCTCCGCTGCGGCTTGTGCTTGCTGCTGTGAACGTCTCTGGTATGCCAAGGCTTCCTCTTGAGCTTGTTGCGTGGCTCGCTGACGAGCTTGTTGTGCTTCAATATCGGCTTGGATTTGTGCGCGGTGTCGTTCTGACTCCAATTGCTGTTGCCGGGTTTGAGTTTCGCGTTCGAGTTCCTGACGACGCAGCCGATCTGCTTCTGCTTCCGCTTGAGCTTTTGCGGCAGCCTCTTGTTGTCGTACAGCTTCCGCTGTGAGCGCGTTTATTCTGGCCTGCTCTACCGCCGATATCGGATCGCTTCGGAAAAAATGAGTATCCAAGAAGCCCTTTTCGACAAAAAAATAGATGATGCTTCCGATCAAGCTAAGAATTATCGCGCCCAAAACCTTTCCGAGCATCGGCCATCTCCCAAATGAAGGGGGCGGTGATGTACGTCTGCTAATGTGCCACGGGGGTGATGACCGTTCAATCGTAGATTGTAACGCGGGCTCGCCTTTTTGCTCACCCCGTTATCAAGCCCGGATGAGGACGAATTTCCGAGGTCTAAGACTATACATCTTACGACGCTCTGTTTGCTTCAGCTCGCCGCCGCAGTCACAGTCCATGCGGACGACGCAACGCCGAAAGACCATCCGGGTATCGCCGCGATCGTCAAGGGCGGCGGCTGCGCGCCGAAGGACAACATGGCGCGCGTGCTCAAGAGCGCCAATCCGCTCGACAACGCGCCGGACTGGACTGGCAAAACTATATCGGCACCGGCTGGACCTTCATGCCGAAACGCTACGTGGTCGCCGCGCTCAACGGCGGCATTTTCCTGGAAGGCAATCTGGTCACGACCCGCGGCGCGCCGATGCCGGATGATCTGTTCATCCTCTACGCCGAATGGGATTGCGGCAAATAACAAACGTAGCCCGGATGAAGCGAAGCGCAATCCGGGATGGCCTCGACAGCGGCACTGCAGTCCCGGATTACGCTGACGCTCCATCCGGGCTACGCTCGCTAAATCGGGAAAAATCCTGCGATGAAAGGTGTGGAGTTGATCGGCGCCATGTTCGCCCGCGCGCTTGTGGTCTTGCTCGCGGTCTTGGCGGCTGCGGCCGGCGCTCTGGCGCCGGTCGGCTGCCTTGCCGAGGGTGCTCCCGTATCTGAGAAAGCAGCGCCGGCGTTGCCGGAGAAAGCGACGCGCGAGTTGCCGCCCGCGCTGCTGGCGCTGTTGGCGCAGAAAAAGATGCCCAAGCTTTCGCCGATCCTCGTCCGCATCTTCAAGGAAGAATCGGAGCTCGAAGTCTGGAAGCAGACGGCCACCGGCCGTTTCGAGCTTCTCAAGCTCTACCCGGTCTGCCGCTGGTCGGGCGAGCTCGGGCCGAAGCGGCACGAGGGCGACTATCAGGCCCCCGAGGGTTTCTATGCCGTCACACCAAAGCTGATGAACCCGAACTCCAACTACTATCTTGCCATCAACATGGGCTTTCCCAATGCCTTCGACGCCGCCAACGACCGCGACGGCTCCTTTCTCATGATCCACGGCAATTGCGCATCGGTCGGCTGCTACGCCATGACCGACGGGCAGATCGCGGAAATCTACGCGCTGGCGCGCGACGCATTCGTCGGCGGCAACCCGGCGTTCCAGGTCCAGGCCTATCCGTTCCGCATGACCCCGGAAAATCTGGCGCGGCACCGCACCAATCCGAACATGCCGTTCTGGCAGATGCTCAAGATCGGCAACGACCATTTCGAAGCGACGCATCTCGCGCCCAGGGTGGATGTGTGCGATCGCCGCTACGTGTTCGACGCGCGGCCAGTCCCGGGATCGTCAACACCCGGATCTTCAACGTCTCTTGCGTTCGCCGCGGAGGAGCGATGTCCGGTCTTGGCCGTCGACTCGCAGATCGCGAAACTTGCGCTTGAGAAACAGCGCGCCGATGAAGCCGTATATGCGCAACTGCTTAAGGACAACGTGCCGGTTGCCCCGATCCACACCGGACTAGACGGCGGCATGAATGGGGTCTTCCATCCCCCCTTCCCGTACAACTTCATATCGCTTGCGAACGTGCTGCTGGACGGATCTCCGGAATTGCCGCCACTACCGCCAATTCCGTACCTCAACAGTTATGGCGCGATAATTGGCCCGATGGCGGCGCCGCGGAGGTCCGTCCGGAATCCATAGCCCAGCGCGACCTGTTCATCCTCTACGCCGAATGGGATTGCGGCCAATAGACCGTAGCTTGCCGGATCAGCGCGAGATGGCCAGTTTACGCACCCAACCGGGCGCCATCGAGTGAGCGGCAGATCGTGATCGTCCGGCGCGCGTCTTCGGTAAGAGCGTCGGGCAAACTCACCTGAAAGGCGTGATGACCACTCCCCAGTCCAGCCCGTTCGAGGTCGGCGCGGTAGCGGTTGGCCAAGGTGCATGCGATCAGCACGTCGTTGACAAAGATATCGAGGCAGACCGGTGCTTCCGGGTGGTCGGGGTTTTGCGCCCAGCCTCCGACGACGTCGGACGCAAGGCAGTCGATCTCACCTTTCAGCGGCACGGCGCGGCGCGGCTCGCGGGTGCCGGCGCGTTCACCGAGGCGTTGGCGGATGGCCTCGAGTTGGTAGCCTTCGGTGATACGGGGGGCGCAGAACAAAGCGGCAGGCATGGACCAATCGGTATGGCGGCGCCGGTAATCGGCAGCGTTGTCGAACAGCTGGCGGCTGTCATCGTCAATGAAAGTTTCCGACCAGGCGCCCTCGGCGAGGATGGCGTCATGGGCGGCCAACTCGACGTGGATATAGTGGATATCGGCTGGCGGTTCGGGCTGGGTGATGGTGCGGCCGTTGACCAGCAGGGCGGCCGGGATCAGCAAACCATCGATGAGCATGGCGTGTTCTGGGGATACGAACAGGTCCCGCTTCGGGATACCGTCGGAGAGGCAGCCGGCGGCGAAGCGGATCGGGCGGATGGCGGCCGGCTCGGCGGTGAACGGCGGATGATAGGCGCGGTGGCCGATCCATTTGATCGGCGCGGTGTGGCCGTCATGGGTGACCACGCGATCGCCGATCGACAAGCTTTCCACCGGCACTTCACCGTCCTGCGTGAGAATGCGGGTTCCCGCGAGATAGCAGGGAGCAGATGAAAAGACGAAGTCGGTGGCTTGCAGGTTAAGGTTGCCGAACATCTGGATTTCGAAGTCGGCGCCGCCCGGGCTGGTGACGTCGCCATCAACGAAGGTGTAGCCGCCGGAGCTGAATTCATCGACCTGGCCGGGGGCCGTGAGCGGCGCGGTGCCGATGAAGGCAAGCTCATGACCAGCTTCCGTGAAGGCGGAGAAATCGAGCTTGTCGGTGCCAGGCTTGAAATCACCAATATAGTCGTCGCCGTTCGGGTTGTTGACCGGTGCGTCGCCGGGCGCGAATACGAAAGTGTTGGCGCCGGTGCCGCCATACATCGTGTCGATGCCGGCGCCGGCAACCAGTGTGTTACCGCCACTGCCACCAACAATATAGTCGTTGCCCGAGCCGGCGATCAGAGTGTTCGAATAGACGCCATCGCCGAAGATCGTGTCATCCTGATCGTTGCCAGTGCCGGTTAGGCCGCTGCCGTAGAGGTAAAGCGTATCGACGTTTTCCGGCAACGTCGCGTTCACCCCGCTGGCGTAGAGTGTGTTGTTGCCGGTGGTGTAGGCGTCTGTAACCGTGGTCTGGTTGCTGTAGACGTAAAAACTGTCATCGCTGGCGCCGCCGACCAGAGTGTTGGTGTCAGGGCCGCCGTAGAGAGCGGTGGTGCCGGAGCCGGCATAAAGGTAGTTGGTGCCGTCCAGGCCAAACAGGGCGATGGTGCCGTTGGTGGGCACGCTGCCACCGTAATCGTAGCCGTAGATGATGTCGTTGACCGAGGTGCCGTGAATGGTCTCGTTGGCGGAAACAGCGGTCTGGGTAAGTGTCTCGGTGGTGGCGTCCCACATCCAATTTGACACCGAATTAACGCCGGAGGCGGACGTGGTTTCAACACCGCCGGTACCGGCGGGGCCATAGAGGTCGGCGGCCGCGAGTTTGTCGAGCGGGAAGAGGCTGGGGTTGGCATCGTTGGCGGCGTCTCCGGTCTCCGACATGATGGTGTAGTCGGCGCTGTTCTCCGACGGATCCAGCACCTGGTTGTGTTCGACGCCTTCAGCGGTATAGACGACCTGGTCGGGGTGCTTCATGCCAATGGCATGGCCGATTTCGTGCAGCAGGGTGCCGAGATTGACCGTGCCGTTGTTGATGTAATCCGAGTTCATGAACACGGCGCCGCCTGTACTCAGGTCGCTGGTAAAGCCGTAACCCGAGCTGGCGTTGCCGGTGAGATAACTCCAATCGCCGAACGGATAAAAACCGATGCCGGCGGCACCCTGATAGTCGCCGTTCGACGAGTCCGTGGTCGTGGTGCTGAAACTGACGTTCGCGAACGTGATGTCGCCCTCACCCGGCGGCACCTCGATGAAGACGATGCCGGACGCGGCGGCCCATTGCCCTAGTGCCGCGAGCGCCTGGGCCTGCTCGGCAGCAGTGAACGGGGTAAAGCTGGAAATCGTCGCCGGGGTGAATCCGCCAATCGTCTCGTCATAAGCGGGCAACGAGGTCGGGAAGGAAAAGGTGACGATGACGGGCGCGCCCGCGGTGTCCAGCCCGTTCCACGAGTTGCCGCTCTCGATGGCGGCGGGGTCATTGTTGGGGACGACCACGGTGTCGTCGGACATCGACCGAATTCCTCAAAGTAGCCAAACCGTGAAAGTTTCGGATGGAAGCGGAGGGAAAGTCAAGATTATGATAAGAGTAGCATCGTACCGGCTCGTCGCGCGAAACCAAGCACAGGCCTATCTTACTCCACCGCTCGCGCAAACGTTCCGCAAGTGCACGCGCTTCGTCGAAATCGGATGCCGATATCCAGATGTAGCCGTGACGACCGAGCGGTTCGCGAACGATCGCTTTACAGATTGTCTCGCCGCCAACAACAGTTTCCAGCAACTCGCCGACGATTTGTCGCGTCAGCATATAAAGTTGAGCGCTGATCGCCGGGGTGAACTTGATTTCGACGTGGGGCGTCGCCGAGCTGAAAGGCCCATTCGCGCCAACAAACACGTGTTCGGAGCGCGCCTCGATGCCGCGGATGACACTAACGGGGACATCAATACGTCCGCGCAGATGGACCAACGACAACGCAACTTCCGGTAACTTTCCCGGACCGAGCGAATGCACGATCTTCAAGTATGAGCGATCGGGAGCCACGCTCGCCATTCACCTGGGGCATTTCATCGTCGCACGTAGCCTGGTCCGGACGGGCTAAACCCAAGCCGGGGCAAGCCGCGCTGCATCATGGATCGCCGGATCAAGTCCAGCAATGACGAAATCGCGTTATTGCGGGGATCCAACGGGTCCGACCCGAAGTGGCCGGCCCGATGACAAGCTCAGCGACGAAGCAATCCAGTTATCGCCGTCGCTGTCTCACCCCACCTTCAGCTTCCGCGCCTTCCTCAAATCCGCGTTGATGCGCGTTTGCCAGCCGCCGCCGGTCTTTCGGTAGGCCGCGAGCACGTCGGCGTCGAGCCGCAGTTTCACCGCCTGCTTCGGGTTTGGCAGCGGCGGCCGGCCGCGGCGGACGATCCTGTCACCGTGGCGTATTTCGGCGCGGTCAAAAAATTTCTCCGTCAGCTCCGGAGCGTCGTCGCGATCAACCCATGCGGCGGCGCCAGATTTCTTCTTCCCTGGCATGACAGTGTCTCATCGAAATGACGCTGATTTTCACAGCAAATAATTGTACCCCCAATAAATATCAAGCCCTGCGGCTTCGGCGGCGATGCGCCGACCCTCACACCGTCGCCGGCGTCCGCACCCGCGCGCCGGGGGCAAGCGTCGGCGGCGCCTTGTTGAGGGTCTCGATGGCAAAGCCCGCGGCGGCCTTGTAGCCAGCCATGAACGCGGTGCGTTCCGCCGCCGGGATCACGTCGTCGATGGTGTCGAACGTGCCGCCGCAACGCTCGTCGACCATGTTGAGGAGCCCGAACGGACCAGCGCCGCGGTTGCGTAGAATGAGCTGCGAAATCGGGCCGCACAGTTTGGCGTCGTAGGCTGCAAGCGCCGCCTGATTAACGCCGTGCTCGACCATGCAGGTGCCCAGCACGCGGGTATCGACGATCGCCTGGCTGCCGCCGTTGGAGCCGGTCGGATACATCGGGTGCGCGGCATCGCCAATGAGCACCACCGGGCCATCGCGCCAGGTCGGCACCGGGTCGCGGTCGATCATCGGGTTTTCGAACGCACTGTCGGCGCCGCGCAGCAGCGTGGGCACATCGAGCCAGTCCCAGATCCAGTTGTCGAAGAGGTGAACGAAATCAGACGTCGGGACCTGGCGGAACCAGCCGCTCTGCTTCCAGCCCTCGGCATTGTCCATCGTGACCTCGGCGATCCAGTTGATCATCGAGAGGCCAGTGTTCGGGTCGGGATGCGAGATCGGATAGAACACGATCCGATGTCGGTGCGTGCCGAGGCCGACAAAAGACGAGCCGGTGCGGATCGGCTTGCCCCAGGTCGTGCCGCGCCACATCACCGCGCCGCCCCAATGGATCGGCGGCTGGCCGGGATGCATCTGCGCTCGCACGGCAGAGTGGATGCCGTCGGCGCCGATCAACAGCGCGCCGCGCGGCTCCGAGGTTGAGCCGTCGGCATGTTCGACGAGCGCGCTGACGCTGCCGTCGGCATGCCGGCAATAGCCGGCGACGCGGCTTCCGAGTTTAACCGACTGCGGGCCCAGCCGCTCCACGACCTTGTCGTGCAGCAGCATGTGGAGCAGCCCGCGATGCACCGCATATTGCGGCCAGTTGTAGCCCGCGCGTTTTCCGCGCGGCTCCGAATAGATGTCATTGCCATTGAGCCCAACCAGCGCCCATTCTTTCGCCGGCAGGCCGATGCGGTCGAGGTCGGCTTCGGTAATACCGAGGTCGTAGAGTTCGCGCACGGCATTGGGTTGCAGATTGATGCCGACGCCTAGCGGGCGCATCTCGCGGACCGCTTCGAAGACGACGGAGTGCACGCCGATCTGATGAAGCGTAAGCGCGGCAGCGAGCCCGCCAATGCCGCCGCCGGCAATGATGACGCAGTCGTCGCTCAGACGCCTACTCATGACGCGACACCCTCCCCGCCCACTTTTTACGTCCGGACGCGCGTGCCGTCCACTTCCAACAAAGCGTGATTTGGGTCACGGCGAACCAAACGCCGCCGCTCGATTTACTTCGCCGTGCGCGCACCACCTCGAATCAGTTATGAATCGGCATGGGAAAATTGACACGGATGCCGGTATTGGCCGCCGGCGGCATCGTCATCAGCAACGGCCGCAAGCCGCTGATCGCCGTCGTGCAGCGCCGCCGCGACGGCGCCTGGGTGCTGCCGAAGGGCAAGCTCAAGCCGAATGAGCGGCCGGTCGCCGCCGCCAGACGCGAAGCGATCGAGGAGACCGGCTGCGACGTGCGCGTGCACGAGTTTCTCGGCGTGATTTCCTATATCGGTGGCAGCGGGCCGAAGATCGCGCATTTTTGGCGCATGCAGGCAGCCGGCGAGCCTACCGGCAAGCCGACGGCCGACATCAAGGCCGTCGAATGGCTGCCGCTCGCCGCGGCGATCAATCGCTTGTCGCTGTCGCACGAGCAGTTCTTTCTCCACCACATCGGCCGCCACGCCGTGCGAAGAACACTCAAACGGACGCCGATCAAACCGCCGGTGAAGGTATCGGCGCAGCCGCTCGCCGGCGAAGCGCCGCCAGCCGGCGCCAAGTCACATTCCGCGCGCAAGCCGCGCTGGCCGATGATCGAGCGCCTGACCAGGCGCTGGCAGGCGGCCGTCGGTCGGACCAGTTGAACAGGCTTGCCTCGCCGGTCGGTGTTTAGGGCCGACGCTGTTCTTTACGAAAATGTAAGTTGCCGCCGCTGCAATGGACTCGATAAGTCTGTCGCGTCAGAGGTTATTGCAGCTGCAGATTATTTGTTCAAAGGAGACGTGCCGTGCTTCGCAATACTGCGGATAGTTGGGGCTGGCCGGCGCGGCTGCTGCATTGGCTGTTGGCGGCAATGATCTTGGTGTTGCTCGGACACGGCTGGTGGATGACGCATATGATACCGGCGTCGCCAGCGCGCTTTACAAATTTTTCGTGGCACGGGGCATTAGGTTACGACCTGTTCGTCCTCATGGTGCTGCGGATGCTGTGGCGGTGGTTTGCCGGCGTGCCGGCGCTTCCCGATGACACCAAGCGCTGGGAGCAAATTGCGGCCCATGTGGGCCATATGCTGCTTTATGTTTTTACGTTTGCGGCAACTTTTGTCGGCTGGGCGCTAGCCGGAACGCTGCGGACGCCGCTGACCAAGGATCTGTTCGGCATCTCATTTCCGCCGATTTACTCAAATCGCGATCGGGCGGTCCACGAACTGCTCGAAGACAGCCACAGGATTTTGGCGTACCTCCTCCTCATCATCATCGTGGTGCATGTTGCCGGAGCGCTCCGGCATCACTTCATCAAGCGCAATAACGTTCTGCAGCGCATGCTGCGGCCGGTTACCGTCGCGTGAAGCCGGAAACCTTCCGGCTGAACTCAACCGTTACGGCCCTCCTTGGCTTGTCCGTCCAAAAAATCCGACAGGCTGCCGCCGCTGCCTTTTTTCTTGCTCCTACCCTTCGGTGCGGCTGGCGCCGGCGGGGGCGCGGCGGCGTCTCGAGCGAGACGCAGCGCCTTCAGCCGCTCGGTCTTGGCACGCAGCGCCGCGGCGTTGGATTCATATTCTGACGCCGCCTTTTTGGCGTCGTCGGCGCGCTGCATTTTGGCGAACTGAGCGTTGCCGTCATATTTCTTGGATTTCTCCGCCATATCGCCATCCTTCTCGTTAAATCGTCCGTTTGCATAAGGGCATACAGGCCGCGGGACCGGTTGGCGAGGTAAATCGGGGCTGGCGGCGCGCGAATGGCCCGTTGGGTTACATCATCCGCATGCCAAGGGGCTGCTGCGCGGCGACCTGCATATATTTGTGGACGAACGCGCCCGAAGCCGACAATGTCTTGATGATGCTGAAACCCCGGCGGGACTGCACCGCGCCAGGCGTAAAAAAGGGATCAGAAGGGATCAGACGGGATCATGAGCAACGGCCCTCTCGTTTCGCTTAAAGAACTCGACGAGCGCATCGCCATTACGCGCGACAATATCCGGCAGCTGATCGAACAGGCGGCGGCGTTCTCGGGCGCCGAGGACGAGGAGCGCAGCACCGACCGCCTCGCCCAACAAAACGAAGAGCTGGAGCGGCTGCTGAAGCAGCGCGAGACGCTGTTGAAGAAATAACGCGGGAGCGCTGTAGGATGGGTTGAGCACTTGCGATACCCATTACTTAACTGCGGCGCCGGATGGTGGGTTTCGCTAGCCAGCTCCACCCATCCTACAAGAGCGCCGCAAATCAGAACGCGACGCCGATGCGCCGGCCTTTTTGCCAGACGATGTGACAGGTTTTTTTGACGCCGCCGTGGTTGAGCACGAACCGCTGCGGAATGGCGTCGCTGCCCGGCACTTCGATGCAAGCGCCCCCCGCGCTGAGATCCACGATCCTGCAAACGGTCGTCGGGCTTTTCATGTCGACAAAGATCGTCGCGGTCTTCGACATCATTCCGGTGGGCCGGACCCGATGAAACCTTCTGTGCTCCTGCATTTCATTCCATCACAAAGGTTCTCGCGTACGGGATTATCCTAACGCCCGTGGGACGCAGACGCAAAATGCGCTGCCAGCCAAACAGGTTATTTGCTCACATATTTGTAAACCGGTCTTCTTTGATGATCTGAAAATTTGATGTTGTTTAATAATCGGAAATTTGACCGTGTCGGTCCCAGGGGCCGACGGGCCGTCATTACGGGTTAAATCGTTCCCGCGACCGGCCGCGCCAGGTTGTCAGCCCTTGCCCGAAAGATGTGCGAAGCCGCCGCCGCAAAGGCGCACAGCGTCGCAACCGCGAGTAGCGAGCGCAACACCGCGTACGTCAGCGGACTGGCGCCGCCAAATCCCGCGCTCAGCAAGAAGTAATAGAAGTAATAGAGCACACCGGCGGCGATCAGGGCCGGCAGCGCGACAAAAAACAGGATGAAAGCCACACGCCAGGAGCTGCCCTTGGTGTCGCGCCGAGCGTTACTCCAGGTCGCACCCGGCGCATCGACCGCGACGGCGGGAAACAGGATGACACGCCGAACCACCACAATGATGATTGTGACGGACAGCGCAAAGCTCGCGATCCCAAGCGATGACCCGATGCCCAGAGTCTGCTGCAGGTCCGGCATGTAGCCTTCGATCACGCTGGGGAGAGACCAAAGGACGTTAACCAGCACGGCAAAGCCGACAAATCGCACGTAGCGGGCATTGAAAGGGTCGAGCGGGTAGCGGTCCGTCAGCTCTCCCAGCAACACATAGCGGTGCACCACGATGGCGAGCGGGGCGAGCAGCACGCCGCTTACGACGCTCGAAACCAGAATGTATACCGGCAGCCAAGGGCTGGTGACGAACCTGATGGGGGAGAGCCAGGAGGTTGCGAGTGATAGCAGCATTAAAATCACAAACGCGATGCCGGCCACGATAGGCATCGCCGCGATTACCCGGAAGGCGTCTTCCCAAGCCGTCACCGCCGTGCCGATGATCGCGGGCTTCGATTGCGGCATGATCGCCTCGCTCCAGTCCGCTGTGCCATCGGCACTGTAATCGCAATTCGCCTGTTGAAGCGGTACAATTGTCCGACCGCATCCCGGATTGCGGGCCATGAGGCGCAATGATTACGCTTTACTCCTACCCCGAACTGTTCGGCGTCGCCGACAACAACGGTTACGGGCTGAAGGTGTTTGCCTTGCTGCGGCTGACCAAAATCCCGTTCACTCACGAGCACATTTTCGACGCGTCGGCGGCGCCGCGCGGGCAATTGCCCTACATCGTCGACGACGGCGAGGCCATCGGCGACAGCGAAACCATCATCGCCCATCTGATCCGCAAGCACCGGCTGACGATCGACGCTGGCCTCGACACGCACCAGCGCGGCTTGAGCCTGCTCGTCACCCGCCTGCTCGACGATCTCTATTGGGTGATGTCGTATTCGCGCTGGAAGGACGAGCGTTTTTGGCCGGCGTTCCGTGCCGCGCTGATGCGCGAGCATCCAATGCTGACCGAAGAAGGAATGCACAAGGCGCGCGAATTCAATTTCCAGCGCTACCACTTTCAGGGCATCGGCCGCTATGCGCCAGACGCCGCTTATGCGCGCGGGCTCGCCGATCTCGCCGTCCTCGCCGATCTCATTCCGGACGGCGGCTATGTCCACGGCGAAAATCCAACCAGCGTCGATGCCGGCATCTACGGCTTCGTCGCCAATATTTATTTCTACGCCATCGACACGCCGCTGAAGCAATTCGTGGTGTCGCGGCCTAATCTGGTGCGCCACTGCACGGCGATCCATGAAGCGGTGATGCGGTAATAAAAACAGGAGACAGACATGCGCGCGTATTGGCGATCGATCTGCGTCGGACTTTTGAGCGGTATCGGCTTACTCGCCGCAATGGCCGCGGCCGCAGTTTCTGCGCAGGCGCAGGAGTTGGGGCCACGGTTCTACAATTCACCGGCACTGGCGGCGATGAAACCGCCGTTCAGCCAGGCGGTGCGCGCCGGTGATATTCTCTTTATGTCCGGCACGATCGGCATCGTGCCGGGCACGCGAGACCTCGCGCCCGGCGGCATCGAGGGCGAGACCAAACAAGCCATGGACAACATCGGCGCGGTGCTCAAAGCCAACGATCTGAGCTTCGACAACGTCGTCAAATGCACGGTGATGCTCGCCGACATGGCGAAGTGGGGCGACTTCAACAAAGTCTATGTCACCTTTTTCAAACCCGGCCGCCTGCCTGCGCGCTCGGCGTTCGGCGCCAGCGGACTGGCGCGCAACGCGCAAGTCGAAATCGAGTGCCTGGCCTATGCGGGCAAGTAGCCGGTACCGTTTGATCGTTTGCTGCGCGCTGTTGGTTTCGCCGCTGACCAGCGTTGCCGCCCAGGACAACGACCCGACAGTGACGACGCTTCTCTCGACCGGCACCACGATCGCCGGCGAAACGCTGCACTACCCGGCAAGCGGCCCGGCTCACGTGACCGCGGAGATTGTTACGCTCCCACCGGGCCTGCGAACCGCGCTGCACAGACATGGCGTCCCAATGTTCGCTTACATTCTCGACGGCGAAATCACGGTCGATTACGGCGACCGCGGCAAGCGCACTTATCATAAGGGCGACTCGATCATGGAAGCGATGGACGTGCCGCACTTCGGCACCGACACCGGCGCACAGCCGGTGCGCATCCTCGTCGTGTTCATGGGCGCGGAAGGCGTACCCGATACGATACCGATGAAGTAGCTTTGCCGCGCGCGGCCCGCTAACCGCGGCCGATAAACGATCGCTGATGGTTCGGCAAAATCGTTGCTTCGTATAAATTCACTTCCGGCGGCAGCGATGCCATCAGCACGGCGACCTTCGCCACGTCTGCGGCGCTCATGACGTAGTCCTCGGGTTTTTCTCCCGCGCCCGCTTCGGTGCGGCCGGTCCGTGTCGTGAACGAAGACAGCGTCGCGCCCGGATGGATGATCGAGGCGACGATGTTGTGCTTGCGTCCGTCCATGGTCAGCTGATGGGTCATGCCCTGCAGCGCAAATTTGGTCGTCGTATAGGGCAGCGAATCCGGCCGCGGCGTCTTCGACGAGATGCTGCCCATGTTGATGATGCGGCCGCCCGCTGGGACTTGCACCTTCATCAGGCGAATCGCTTCGCGACTGCACAGAAACGGCGCCGTGATGTTGATGTCGAGCGCTTCGCGCCAGTATGCCAGCGTGATCTCCTCGGTGCTCTTATGCGTCGCGATGCCGGCGTTGTTCACCAGCACGTCGAGGCGGCCGAAGGTTTTCTGCACCATCGCGAACAGGGCAGCGACCGCGTCTTCCTTCGTCACGTCGGTTGGCGCCGGCAACGCCTGCCCGCCCCGCGACTTGATGGCGGCCGAGATCTCATCAAGCAGGGCAGCACGACGCGCCACCAGCACGGTCTTTGCGCCCTCAGCGGCAAACGCCTCGGCGATCGCGCGGCCGATCCCGTTGCTCGCGCCGGTGACGATCGCGACCTTGTCCTGCAATTGCCTGCTCACGTGCTTCTCCCGGATTGTCCATTACCGCCGCGCCGACCGCGAACGTCCGCCGAAGCCGCATCATGCCATTCTGCGATAGGTAGTTCCACGCAATAGCCGGGTGGGCAATCTGCGGGCATGCAGGCAATCGTGTGCCGCTTGTTGATTCGCGCGTCCCCGCAACACAAGCAAAGAGACACGCCATGCACACCATCGCTCTGGTTTCGCGCAAGGGCGGCACTGGCAAGAGCACGCTCGCCATCGGGATGGCGATTGCCGCCGTGGCCGACGGCCACAAGGTTTGCCTGCTTGAAGCCGACCCGCTCGGCACCCTTTCGAACTGGCGCCGGCGCCGCGTCGAGCCCGAGCCAACTGTCGAGACCGTTCATGACGGCTATGAGCTCGCCCGCCGCGTGCCGTTTCTCGCGCACTGCGGCGTGACGCTGACGATCATCGACACCGCGGGCGGCTGGAGCGATACCGCCACAGCGGCGATTGGCGCAGCCGATCTGTGCCTGATCCCGGTGCGCCCCAGCCCCGCCGATATCGAAGCCGCCGTGCCGACACTCGCCGCCATCCGCGAACGCGGCAAGCCGTTCGCTTTCGTGCTCAATCAGACGCCGGCCCGCAGCGCCCGCCTTGAAGGCGCCGCAGCTTCGCTCAGCGAAACGGCGGCTTCGCTGCATGTGACCGGCGTGCTCGCGCTACCCACGATCGTGCTCCGCAACGATCAGCAGGATGCGCTCGGCAAGGGTCTCGCGGTTACCGAATACGCCCACGAGGGCAAGTCGGCCGACGAAATACGCGGGCTGTGGCAATGGGTCTGGGGCCGGCTGACATTGCTCGCGCCGCAAGATGCACAAGTCCCCTCGCAAACCACGGCATCGCCAGCGAATGAGGAGACTGAACTGCGCGCCGCCGGTTAGGAAAATCCGCGCCGCGGGGAGGCTCTAATTGCCAACCGGCAACGGTGGACGGGGCGCTTCGCCATCGGGCGCCGCGGAGCTCGGCCGCAACAGGTCCGGGATCTTCTTGATCATTGAGAAAATGTCCCGGTCCTCTTCCTTCGCCGTCGACACCGGCGCTACTGGCGGCGACGCCTCAACGGCCGCGACCGGACGCGACTTGATCTCGACCGGAGCGAGCGGCTCGGGTTCCGGCGGAGTCTTCTCCGCTGCCGGGACCACCGTTTCGGCGGCGGGCGGGACCGCTGCGACGGCAGCCGGAGCGGGCGCGCGCTCGGCCGGCTTTGGCTCAACCATCACGGCCGTTGGCGGCGGCATGACATCGAGCTGGCGCGGTGCGACCCCGGCCGGCGCCGGACGGCTCGCGTCAACGTCGGCAAGGGCGGCGCGGACCTGGGCTTCGACCAATTCTTCTTCGTGCGACTTACTCTCAACCGCAGGGGCTTCGGCCGGCGATTGCCTGTGTGAAGTGGCCAACTCTTTGGCACTGACAACCGCTCGTGCAGGCTGGACGACCGGAGGATTAGCAGTCGTCAGACGCTGCTCTCTCTCCTTCGCGTTGATCGAAGCGGCATGAGCCGGCTGGGAGCGCTGGCTCTTTGACACGACACTGGTGGTAATGGGAGCCATCTGCACAACGGGAGTCCTCGACGCCGGCGAGGACCAATAGCCGCTGAAATGCGCGAGCAGGTAGCCGCTGAGCGCCGTGGCGACGCCGGCGCCGACGACCTCGACGAACTTCACGGCGAAGCGCTTGAAGAAAGCAGTCACGACCGGCTCGGACATCCCCAAATTCGCCCTGGAATCACTCGGCTAAATCGCCTCACCCTCGCGCTCATTAAAACCGCAAGTATCAGGCGAAAGTTTGATCGTTTCGGCCCCTAGCGCAGCCCAGCTTGCGCCAAAAGCGGCATTACCTCGTCCCGGAAGCGCATCATACCCTCCCGCCAGCGCGGCCAAGTCAAGAGAATACCGTCGAAACCGGCCCGCTGCAGCACCCCCAATCCTTCGACGATCTGCTCCTTGCCACCCACCAGCGGATAGCCCGCCCATCCGGCGATAAAGTGCTTCTTGAGGAAGTCGAGGACCGACGGCGGCACCAGTTGCGAGGTCACGCCCATGACCGCGAGCATGTTGGTGACGCCTGGCCAGTCTCCCAACTCCTGAACCGCGTGATGCCAAAGCGCCTTGCCGTCCGCCTCGGTGTCGCCGTGGTAGACATAGGCATTCGACCAGACCTGGATTTCGCGCCCGAATTCCTCACGTGCGATATTTCGATATTTGTCGACTTTCGCCTTCAGCTCGCTGAGTTCGTGACTCTCCGGTGCGATGAAGCAAATATCGCAATATTGAGCTGCGAAGCGGCGCCCGCGGTCCGAGCCGGCGGCGCTCATCAGCGGCGGTCGCGGCCGCTGGATCGGTTTCGGCGCAAGCTCGGCCTGTTTCATTTGATAGAAGCGGCCGGAGAAATCGAACGGCTCCGGATCGCTCCATAGCCGCGTTGCGATCTGCACCCATTCTTCGGCCATTTCATAGCGGCTGTCATGGTCTAGAAGCGTGATGCCGAACATCTCCATCTCGGGTGTGTACCAGCCGGTCACCAGATTGAGCGTAAAGCGGCCGCTGCCGATGTGATCGATCGCGGCGGCCTGTTTGGCCGCAAACAACGGATGGACCGTCGGGATATGCGAGGTCGCAAAGACACTCGAATAATGTGTGTTCGAGGTCAGCCCGGCCGCCCAGACAAAAACCTCAAAGCCCTCGCCGTTGAAGTTGGTCTCACCGCCAAAGCCCTTCCACCGTCCGACCGGGACAATGGCCTCGAACTTCATCTCATCGGCAAGGCGGGCGAGTTCCAGCGTCGCCGGCCATTCGGCCTTGAGCAGACCTTCCATTTTCGAAATGGTGCCGCCACCGCTCAAATTGGTGGAGAAGCTGCCAAGTTTGAGCGGGCTGTCGTTGAAAAGCGGATTGGTCGTCGAAGCCGATCGCAACGTGGGTGCGGCGGTCACCAGCGGCGCCGATCAAACGAATTTTTCGTTCCGCTCCAAAAGCTCGATCGAGATGCCCTGCGGTCCGCGCAGAAAGCAAACACGTATGCCGGGACGAACAGTGCTCGGCTCCATCGTGAGCTCGGCGCCTTTGGCTTTTAATGCAGCCGCAACGCTGTCGATGTCGTTGACGTGAAATCCGAAATGGTCGAGCCCCTGGTAAGGTGTCACCGGCGGCGGGTTGACTTTGTCGCTCGCGCCAACCGGCATGATGAAGATATCGGCGCCACCAAGCTTGAGGTCGACACGCGGCTTGCCCTGCTGCGTGGAGCGGATCACTTCGGCGCCCAGGATGCGCTCGAACCACGCGGCCGTCGCCTCCGGATCCGGGCTGCGCAGATGAATATGGTCCCATTTGTAGTTCGGCACGGCATTCGGCATTGGCAATGTCCTCCCTGCCGCGAGCGTAGCGCGAATGGAGCGAAGCGCAAACGGGCTGCGGCTGTTCCGAGCCTTGAGAATGGCTCGCGCCGATACAAACTCACGGCCGCTTCAAACGACAAATACGATATCGTCGATTTGGGCGAAATCCCACCGCGGGAAAAAAACCAACGCCCGCGAAAGGCAGCCGGTCACGGCGATGGTTATTTCCCCGCTGCCTTGCGTAGTGCCGCGTTGATGCGGTCCTGCCAGCCCGGACCATCCTCCTGGAAAAAGTCGAGCACGTCGCGGTCAAGGCGGAGCGTCACCGTTTCCCTCACGCCGGGGAGCGCGGGCGGCGGCTTCGGTGGGCCTTCCACCGGCTTTGCGGTCACCGTCTTGAAGGCCTGCTCGGCCGCAGTACGGGTATCGATGGGGTGTCGCGCCATGACAAAAGTATAACAGACAGAACCCGGCGTAGCGCGAAAGAAATCCGGGGTAGCCTTGACGGCCGTGCGCATCGTGCATGCGTGCCTTGCGCCGTGAACTGGGCTTGTTTGACACCAATCAAATATTCGCGGCTTTGGAGAGCGCCGGCTTATCAGTACGTCCTGGTGCGGCTTGGTCATGCCCACAGGTCACTCAATTAGAAAAGGGAATGTGAAATGTCCGTGAAGTTATCATCGCCGAAACCGGCAATTCTGGCATGCGTGGCCGCCGTCGTGTCGCTGCTCCTTGCCGCCGCACCGGTCAAGGCTGAAGAGCCAATCAAGATCGGTCTTGGCATGTCGCTTACCGGTCCACTGGCCGCCAATGGGAAAATGTCGCTGGTGGCGATGCAGGTCTGGGAAGCCGACATCAATGCGCAAGGCGGACTGCTCGGACGGCCGGTTAAGCTTGTCTATTACGACGATCAGAGCAAACCCGCGGAAGTCCCGGCGATCTATTCGAAACTGCTCGATATCGACAAAGTCGATCTGATCGTCAGCGGTTACGCCTCGACGCAGATTGCCGCCGCCATGCCGATCGCGATTGGAAGAAACAAGCTGTTCGTGAGCCTGTTTGGGACCGGCATCAACGACACGTTCAAGTACGACAAATATTTCGCAATGATCCCGAACGGGCCGACCCCGAAGCCTGCCTTCACGCGCGGCTTCTTCAAGGTCGCCGAAGCGCAGAATCCCAAGCCGGAGACGATCGCGCTGGCCTATGCGGACGCTGAGTTTGGACAAAACGCCTGCGAAGGGGCGCGCGAAAACGCCAAAGCATCCGGATTCAAGGTGGTCTACGACAAGAGCTATCCGCCGGCCACGGTCGATTTCTCGCCGATCGTGCGCGCCATCCAGGCCAGAAATCCGGACCTGCTGGTGATCTGCTCGTACCCGCTCGACACCGTCGGCATGATCAAGACGATGAACGAAATCGGCTTCAAGCCGAAGATGTGGGGCGGTGCGATGGTCGGACTGCAGGCGACCGCGTTCAAGACCCAGCTTGGACCGCTGCTCAACGGGGTCGTCAACTTCGAGACCTGGCTGCCGGTCAAGTCGATGGAGTTCCCGGGCTCGATGGAGCTGCTCAAGAAATATCAGGCCCGCGCCGGCGCCGCCGGCACCGATCCGCTCGGCTACTACATGCCGGTGTGGGCCTATGCCGACCTTCAGGTGCTTGGCGAGGCGATCGCTGCGACCAAGAGTCTGAAAGACGACGTGCTCGCCGCCTACATGCACAAGCACACATTCGACACCGTGGTCGGCGAAGTGAAATTTGGTCCGTCGGGCGAATGGACCGAGGAACGGACGCTTGCGGCCCAATTCCAGAACATCAAGGGCAACAGCATCGATGAATTCCGCGACACCAAAACGGAAGTGATCATTTATCCCCCGCAGTTCAAAAGCGGCGAGGCAATCTATCCATACCAGAAAGCGATAGCGAAGTAGAAAGCTGGCGCAGCGCGCACTGACGAGCCGGCCAGAGATGACCGGCTCGTCTACCAGCAATGCGCGGTCGACTGACGCCATCACCGGCGCGGCACCTGATGACTTCCGCGAAGTGTGACCGCTTTGCCTCACTGTCTCGCAATCGCCGCCGCCGCGACGCATCGCCGCGTTTCGGCGTCTTATTGCCACGACGACGCCTTGATTGACCGCAACCTCACAACCTTCCAATAAGAGGAAAGGGTCTTGGTATGAAGTCTCGCATTTTGTGTGCTGCCATTGTCGCCGCGACGTTCGCCTTGCCGCTGGCAGCGCAGGCGCAAAGTATTCCTGAAGGCATTGCGCACGGCGGTTCGGTCGGCATGAACACGGCGGGCCCGATTGGCGCGGTTGTCGGCGGCGCAGTCGGCGGGGTCGTCGGCGGCGTTGAAGGGATGTTCGGCATCCACCCGGTCTACGCCTCCTATTCGGACGGTCAGCCGCGCGGCGCTCATCACCACGGGGTGAGGCATACTTATCGTCACGTCCACCACAAGGCGGCCACGAGCTAGGCGCGGTACGAGGCGGGATGGGTTGAACGCAAGCGAGACCCATCCGCTTCTCCGCGGCGAAGATGCCGGGTGTCGCCCGGGCTAGAACCCGCCTCGGAAAATTCTTACTGCCCGGCTCCGTTCTCCCGCGCGCAGCGATAGCGCGACCGCTCCAGCGCCGCATTGATCGCAGTCGCATTTGCCGCCGGCAGCATGCAGTTCGGCGAACCATCGCGCGGCGGGTACGATACATCGCAATAACTGGGCGACAGCTTCAGCTTGCCGAGGCAGTTGGCGCGATCTTGCCCGGTCTGATCGGCGAGGCGTTTGCACTCCGCCGCATTTGAGGCATCGTGCACCAAGCGCGCGTTGTTGATACAGGTCTCATAGGCGCTGTCGGCGACCGCCACCCGCGCCGCGTTCGGCAATAGGATCACCACAATAAGACCGAGTTTGCCGGCCGTGCCGATCCTTGACACCTAGTCCTGCCTCGCGACGTTCACGCTAACACCGAGCACAAAGCGGTTGGTTCATCCGCGCCGTCGCCCCGAATCTTCTACAACACTGGCGTCAGGATACATCGGCGTGCCGGGCTACAAAAGCGCGCAGCCGCGGCAGAAATCGGGTGGGTTTGCGCGGCCGGTGAAGTCATCCGTCCTCTCGGATTAACCAAGGGGGACAATCATGCACTTTCGCATTTGTGGCCTGCCGGCCGAACAATTTGCTCAGCTGTTCGCACTCTCCGATGAGGAGCTTGCTGCCCAGGGTGCGGTGCGGCGGATCGCCGACGGACCTCGTCCTTGCCGCATCAGCCTCACCGATGCGAAGCCCGGCGACGAACTGATCCTGGTCAACTACGAGCATCACGCCGTCAACTCGCCCTACCGGATGCGCTTTGCCATCTACGTGCGCGAGGGCGAGCAACCATTCGATGAAGTGGATGGCGTACCGGAGCAATTGCGTAAGCGAACACTCGCCGTCCGTTCTTTCGATGCCGACGCCATGATGGTCGGCTGCGAGCTAATCGAGGGCGCAAAACTGGAAGGCACGATCGCGCGCCTGTTCTCCGATCCGCACGCCGCCTATCTGCACGTGCACTTCGCGGCGCCCGGATGCTACGCGGCCCGGATCGAACGGGCCTGATCCGTCGCAATAGCGTTGCTAGGGTGGTTTTAACGACAATGCAGTTCGTTGCTTGTCATGCGAGGGGGCTAAGCTATTAGTACGCGCCGCCGCTCATCCTGGGCGGCGGCATAACGCCGAGGAAACGACCGATGAAACTCGCTGCTGCTGTATTGATTGCCGCCGGTTGCACATTTGCAGGATCCGCATTCACTTCGGGACAAGCCAACGCGGCGACTGCCGACGACGTCAAATGGATCAATCAGTGTCAGGCCGACAACAAGGGCGACGCAGCCGAAGACGTCGTGCGCAAATACTGTACCTGCATGAACAACAAGATGAGCGACAACGAGACCCAGTCGATCACGCAGTGGGAGAAAACGCACGTCGCCGAGCGCAAGGCATGCGATAAAGAAGCCGGTTGGAAGTAGGGGTTTTTTGCCCCAAACGTCGTTCTCCCTCCCACCGAGGGAGGGAGAAAACGATTGCGCTACTCGCTATTCAACATTTTCGTCGGCGGATTGCCCCGCCAACGCGGCCCGCGCGCGCTTCAACGCCAGAACTTCACGCGGCCAATTTACTTTGCTATCACGGCCCCGACCGGCAGATGCCGCTGGCAGCGAAGCGAAGAGCCAAATCCATGGTCCATGTCACCTACAAAGTCGTTCGCCACGAAGACGGTTGGGCCTACAACGCCGGTGGCGTCTTCTCCGAAAGCTTCCCTACCCACGCCGAAGCGCTGAATGCGGCACGGCGCGCTGCCGCCGAGCAACGCACGCCCGGACGGACCGAGGCGATCGAATACGAGGACGAAAAAGGCAAGTGGCACACCGAAACCGCCCGCGGCGACGATCGCCCGGAAACCGACGTCGAGGACAGCGTCTAAACAGATTGGCTAAAGCGAGACCGTTTCCGGTTTGAAACGATCGGCCGCAAATTACAGCGGCCCGCGATAGTAATGGCAGCGATACGGACCGATAACGAGGTCGCGGTAGCACTTCACGATGCCATGGCGGGCTTTCCGCTCGGCGTATTGAGCCTGCTGCAGCGGCGAAATCGCGGTCGCGGCGTCGCGCACCACGGTTCCACTAACTGGCGCAGCACCGACGCTCTGGCAACAAACAAGACCAATGCCGGCCGCAAAGGTCAAAGCGGCTAACGTCTTTCGCATGGATATCTCCTGATCCCTGAAACCGGGACAACTAAGCTCATGATCTCCGGTTCCACAAGTTCGCACCCGAATAGTTCAAAGCTTCACTTAGGTTTGGTGCCTCGTCGCAGCACCTCGACCCGCAGCGGCAAGACGGCGCCAAACCAGCACGCGTGCGCGGTGTGGTCGGTGTAGTCATCGCCGGTCTCGGGGTGAAGCAGCACTGTGAGCCCGTCGCGATTGAGCATCAGCCACGGCAGGAAAGCTCCGACAAGATCGGTTGGGAAGGCGATCTGATACATCAATTCGGTATGCGGCCCTACCAGTTCGTCATGCCAGCGGCCAAGCTTGGCGCCGGGAAATTCCGCCGCGACGCGCTCCCGCAGATGTTCGGCCCGATCGCGGGTCTTGCTGGGGTCGTAATAAACATGCGCATGATAAGCGGTGACTGGGGACGGAGCGCCGGCACTTCTCTTGGGCATCGGTGACCGGCCTCATCAATATGAGTAATCGAGAATGTCACCATCGCCGATCGTGAGATCGACGTCAGGCGAAAGCTCCAGGACCGACGGGCTGGGTGGCGGAGCACTGATCGGCCCGGAAGGCATCGGCGGTAGCGGTGGGGGGTTGACCAGGTCCCGATAGTTTCGCATCGCGCTGTCGCCACCAAGAAAGACGCACCGGCAATAATCGGGATCGGCGTAGATGTAGTAACGCCTGCCCTCCTTGGTGCGGGCAACAAAGGTGCGCGGTGGCAATAATCGCAAACGCTCCAGCTGTTGCGGCGTGTTCGCCGAACGCATCACGAAGCCGACGTCCTCGAGCTTCATGTCCCGGGCTTCCTGACCGAGCGCGGCTTCACCGAACAGACCGCAGCCGAGGAACGCGAGCACGCGCACGCCATACAAATGCATTGGAATCCTCATGGATGCGGTGCGCTGTTGCGCACCTTGCCGAAATGCTTCGCGAGCCCCAGGGCCATGAGCAACACGCCGAGGGCGGTTGAGAGAGCAATGCCCACCGGCCGCGGCGGCACCGAGTAAAAGTAGCGCACCAAAGCGGCAGCGACGACGAAGTTCGAAAATCCCCACAGCACATTGACGATCGCCGAGGACTCGCCGACGCCCGACGGAGAGGCGAACGGCGTCTGGAATTTGTTGCCGCAAATACCCTGCACGAAATGCGGTATGCCGTTGGCCAACAACGCCCCGGCAAAGAAATACGCGAGATAGTAGTACCAGGGCACGACGCACGCTCCTTTTTGTTCGGCGCTAAACTGGCCGTCTCGATGAGTCGGAGAAAAGCCGCGCTGTTGCAACGGCAGTAGAGCCTACAATTTTTGCCGCGTCATCCCCACGGCCGCGGCACCGGCCGCGGCGACGGAAACAGGCTTGCCAACAGCACGGCGAGAATGCCGGTCAGGAAAATGCCGTCAAAAGTGCCGGCGCCGCCGATCGAGGCGACCGGGGCGCCAAGGCCGCGCACTTTGTCGAGATTGGTCAGATCGGCCCCGATCAGCGTCCCCAGGCTGCCGGAGATATAGGCCAGAGGCGCGGCGTTCTCACGCGACAATACTACCGCAACGACAGCAGTAATCACCGCCGGCCAGAATACCGGCACCGCAATGCCTAAGCCGGGGACGGGATTGGCGAGCCAGTGCAGCGCGAGCGCGACGACGGCAGTGGCGATCGCACCGTTGACCCATAACCTTCGTACAAAGAGAAGATAGAGCGACATCAACGTCGGGATCACGGCGCCGCCGACGTTGATTGCGATCACCGTGCCGGTCCAGTCCTCGACCACCGGTACGTTGTATTGCATGCCGAAGAAATCGATGACCTGGTTGGACATGACCTTTTCGTGCGGCAGGATCGCGATCGGGATGTTGAAATAGCTGCCGATCAAAGAGCCGAACAGCAGCAGCATGGCGGTCGAGGAGCTGATTCCAAGGCTGAGATAGGCTTGGCGCAACGCGCGCAGCACTAGAACAAAAATGAGCAGAACGAGGAAGAGGCCGACCAGAATGGAGAAAAAGCCGGGCGTGAGTGGCAGATAGTGGTAGTGGCTGATTTGCACGGATGCGACTCCAAACTACAGTTAAGCACGAAATTCGCGGGTGGCGAGATATGCGACCGCCGAACCGCGCATCGTCGAGAAACATCCGGCCCCGAGCGGCGGAGTTATCCATGACGGAAGCTGCATCGGTCCGCGAGGTTCCGCTACCGCGCCTGGTGCCGGCGCTGCTGAGCTTCGTTGCCGGCTATGTCGACATGTACACGTTCCTCGCCTTGTTCGGACTGTTCGTCGCTCAGGTGACCGGAAGCTTTGTGACCGCGGGCGCCGAGCTTGTCACCCACGACCTCGGCATCACCGGGAAGGTGCTCGCAATCGTAGCCTTCCTGTTCGCGGCAGCACTGACCGCAGGCTTGATCGGCCTCGTCCGCGATCTGGGCCGCGCGCCGCTGCCGTGGATGCTCGCGTTCGAAACGGCGCTCCTGGCGGCATTCACGGTCCTGCTGCTGAGCGGCCCTCCAATCACCAGCGTCCAGGACTGGCATGGCATCTTTGCCGGCTTGTTCGGTGCGATGGCGATGGGCACGCAGAGCGTGATCGTACGGCTGCTGATGCGCGGCATCCCGCAGACCAACGTGATGACCGGCAATATGACCCAGCTCGGCGTCGAGACCACCGCGCTGTTGTTGGCCTGGCGCCGGCGCGCGCGGGACCCGCATGATCAGGAGAACGAGCGGGAATTTGCCGCCGTACGATCGCGGTTGCTCACCGTTCTCACTATTGCCATAGGTTTTGTGCTCGGTGCTGTTTTCGGCGCCATCAGCTATGCGAAGGCGGGACTGGCCGGTGCCCCGCTCGCCGTCGTAATTGTCGGCGCACTGACGCTGTGGGCAGTCTGGCGTGAGCAGCAGGTTGAAAGTTAGTTACAAGAACGAAAGCGGAGCAGTAAATGTCGGAGCATCCCGAAGCAATCGTCGCGGGCAAAAAGCGCCCCTTTACCGGAGCTGAATTTCTGGAATCGCTGCGCGACGGGCGCGAAGTCTACATTTATGGCGAGCGCGTCAAAGACGTCACCAAGCACCCGGGGTTCCGCAATTCGGCAGCTTCGATCGCGCTGCTTTACGATGCCTTGCACGATGAGAAAACCAAAGAGGTACTGACGGCGCCGACCGATACCGGCTCGGGCGGTTTCACCCACAAGTTCTTCAAGGCAGCGCGCTCCCGCGACGAGATCATCGCCCAGCGCGACGCCATTGCCGCCTGGGCACGGATCACCTACGGCTGGCTGGGGCGTAGTCCGGACTACAAAGCCGCCTTTATCAACACGCTCGGCGCCAACGCGGAATTCTACGGCAAGTTCGCCGACAATGCGCGCGACTGGTACAAGCGCGGCCAGGAGGCGGTGCTTTTTCTCAATCACGCACTGGTCAATCCACCAATCGACCGCAACAAACCAATCGAAGAGGTCAAGGACGTCTACATCACCATCCAGAAGGAGACCGATGCCGGCATCTACGTTTCCGGCGCCAAGGTCGTGGCCACCAATTCGGCGCTGACCAACTACAACTTTCTCGGCCAGAACATGAGCGTCGAGATCACCGACCCGAGCATGGTGGTGATGTTCATCGCGCCGATGAACACCCCGGGCATCAAGCTGATCTGCCGGCCGTCTTACGAAATGGCCGCCGCGGCCACCGGCTCGCCCTGGGATTATCCGCTGACGTCGCGGTTCGACGAGAACGATGCCATTTTCGTTTTCGACAACGCATTCATCCCGTGGGAGAACGTACTCATTCATCGCGATGTGCAGCGGCTGAAAGATTTTTACCCCAAGTCTGGCTTCTTCAACGGCTTCACCTTCCAGGGCTGCACCCGCCTCGCCGTGAAGCTCGATTTCATCGCCGGCCTTCTTTACAAAGCCGCGCGCACCACCGGCGTCGAGACCTTTCGCGGCGTGCAGGCCCAGATCGGCGAGGTGATCGGCTGGCGCAATCTGTTCTGGTCGCTCACCGACGCCATGGCGTGTAATCCCGATCCGTGGGTCGACGGCGCGGTGCTGCCGAACGTGCGCGCTGGCGCCGCCTATCGGCTGTTCATGACCGAAGCCTATCCCGCGGTGCGCAACATCGTTGAAAAGGTCATCGCGTCGGGGCTGATCTATCTTCCCTCCCACGCCCGCGATTTCAAGAACCCCGACATCGACAAATATCTGGCGCGTTACGTGCGCGGCTCAAACGGCATCGACTACAAGGAGCGCATCAAGACGATGAAGCTTCTATGGGACGCCATCGGCACCGAGTTCGGCGCCCGTCACGAGCTTTACGAGATGAACTATTCCGGCAGTCACGAACTGATCCGCGTCTTTCAGTTGCAGCAGGCGCAAGGCAACGGCGCGCTCAAAGGAATGATCGGGCTCGCCGAGCAATGCATGGCGGACTACGACGAAGACGGCTGGAAGCATCCGGCGTATCAGGACGGCGTCGACATTACGGTGCTGGGAAAGGACTAGGGCGGGTACTCATAAATCGGCCCTTTAATCTAAACTTCAGAATGTCTGCTCTTCCCTCAAAAAGCGGACATCGCGGAGTACGACTGGGATGTCACCTTTGTGCCAAAGAACAAAACCGCTCTCGCGGTAGCGCGCTGCGCGCGAGCAGGTACCTTGGGCTGACGTAAACGCGGTAACGGGACGGGATCGTCCTGTCTGAAGATCGTGGGGTTCACAACCTCGGTTCAGACAGGAGTATCCCATGACCGATGCGAGCATCAGCCCGTTGCGCCGGCGCATGATCGAAGACATGACGGTTCGCAATTTCGCGCCGAAGACCCAAAGCGATTACATCCGTGTGGTTCGGAACCTCGCCGGCTTTCTCGGGCAATCCCCTGACACAGCTTCTCATGAGGACCTGCGTCTGTTTCAGCTGCACCTGACCGAGGACCGCGTCGGCGCGCCGACCATCAACTCGACGGTCTCGGCGCTGCGGTTCTTCTTCGGCGTAACGCTCGATCGGGCCGATGCGGCGCGACACCTGACGTTTGTGCACGAGCCGCGCAAGCTGCCGCTGGTGTTGAGCCCCGAGGAGGTTGCGCAGCTTCTGGCGGCCGCCCCCGGCATCAAGTACAAGGCCGCGCTCAGCGCCGCCTATGGTGCGGGCCTGCGGGTATCCGAGGTCGTCGCGCTGAAGGTGTCCGACATCGACAGCAAGCGCATGATGCTGCGGGTCGAGCAGGGCAAGGGCCGCAGGGATCGCCACGCGATGCTCTCCCCGCTGCTGCTCGAGCTTCTGCGCGACTGGTGGCGCGTGGCGCGGCCAAAGGCTTGGCTGTTCCCCGGACAGAACCCGGTCAATCCCATGACGACGCGCCAGCTCAACCGGGCCTGTCATACCGCAGCCGACCTGGCGAAAATCGGCAAGCGCGTCTCTCCGCACACGCTGCGGCACAGCTTCGCCACCCATCTTCTGGAACAGAACATCGATATCCGGGTGATCCAGGTTCTGCTCGGACATGCCAAGCTCGAGACCACGGCGCTCTACACGCGCGTCGCCACCAAGACGATCCGCGAGGTGATAAGTCCGCTGGAGCGCCTCACCCGCAAGCCCAGGAAGAACGAGCCGCCAACGTAACGCGCGGCTTGCGTGCCGCGTCCATCGCTTGAGGTCGCGGATATCTTCCGCGACCACGGACCGGCTTGGCGGAAGCTCAACGCCGGTCACGTGAGCCTCGGCCAAATGAAGGTCATGTCAGCCATTGAGAGCTGCCGCACGGCGGCTCTCGGCGGCCACGTTGCGCGTTGCGAGGGCTGCGCGCACACGATCATCGCATACAACTCCTGCCGCAACCGGCACTGCCCAAAGTGCCAGGGCGCGGCCGCACGGCAGTGGCTCGCCGAGCGCGAGGCCGAGCTGTTGCCCGTGCCGTACTTCCATGTGGTGTTCACGCTGCCGGCCAAGATCGCCGACATCGCCTATCAGAACAAGGCCGTGATCTACGACCTGCTGTTCAAGGCATCCGCCGAGACGCTGATCACGATTGCGGCCGACCCCAAGTATCTGGGTGCCCGCATCGGTATCACCACTGTGTTGCACACCTGGGGCTCGGCCATGACGCATCACCCGCACGTGCACATGATCGTGCCGGGCGGCGGAATATCGCTCGACGGTGAGCGGTGGGTCTCGTGCCGGCCGAGCTACCTTCTGCCGGTGCCGGTGCTCTCGCGGCTGTTCCGGCGATTGTTTCTGGAGAAGCTCATCGCCGCCCACCACGCCGGTCGCCTGAGATTCTTTGGCCAGCATGTCGCGCTCGCCCAGCGCAAAGCATTCGCTACGTATCTGGCGCCGTTGCGTAAGGTTGAGTGGTATCTCTACACCAAGCGGCCTTTCGGCGGACCCGAGGCGGTGCTCGCTTATCTGTCGCGCTATACCCACCGCATCGCCATCTCCAACAGCCGGCTGATCGCGTTCGACGGCGCTGGCGTCGCGTTCAAATACAAAGACTATCGCGTCGAAGGCCGCGAGCGGAACAAGGTCATGACGCTCGCCACAACCGAGTTCATCCGCCGCTTCCTCGTCCACGTGCTGCCACGCGGCTTCCACCGCATCCGTAGCTACGGCCTGTTCGCCAACGGTTCCCGTGCCGAGAACATCGCAAAAGCCCGCGATCTGCTCGCCGCGCCAAAGGCCAAGACAAAGCCAGATGATGCAGCCGGTGCCGACACCACCGAGCCGCCGACTCTCGCGCATCCATGTCCGTGCTGCGGCGGCCGCATGATCATCATCGAGACCTTCGAACGCGGCTCCACCCCACGATATCGGCCGACAGCCCCAATCGTCACGATCAGCATCGACACATCATGAGCACGATCACCAAATCACAACGCAGCAAAGCCGCTCTTCCATGTCGCTGGTCCTCGACCGGCCACCATGATGCTCGCCCCAATGCAGGTGTCGGATCTCAGATCGAGCCCCAATCGTCATCGTCGGATCTCACCGTGGACCACCAAAGCGACCAGATCAGGCACATCAACACCGACGATCACCAGGCTTGGGCGCAGCCGCTCCCCTCTGGCGCACCGGCCGCGGCGGTCAAATCGCCATAGAGCGCGCCGCACCGCCTCTCGTATCCATTCCCGCGGTTTCTTTCCTTGGAGGCTTTCGGACGCCGGCCACCGCTATGCATGGCACTGTCCGTGAGCGGCCGGCATCCGAAACCCTTCACATTAGCCCGCGATCTGCTCGCCGCGCCAAAGGCCAAGACAAAGCCAGATGATGCAGCCGGTGCCGACACCACCGAGCCGCCAACTCTCGCGCATCCATGTCCGTGCTGCGGCGGCCGCATGATCATCATCGAGACCTTCGAACGCGGCTCCACCCCACGATATCGGCCGACAGCCCCAATCGTCACGATCAGCATCGACACATCATGAGCACGATCACCAAATCACAACGCAGCAAAGCCGCTCTTCCATGTCGCTGGTCCTCGACCGGCCACCATGATGCTCGCCCCAATGCAGGTGTCGGATCTCAGATCGAGCCCCAATCGTCATCGTCGGATCTCACCGTGGACCACCAAAGCGACCAGATCAGGCACATCAACACCGACGATCACCAGGCTTGGGCGCAGCCGCTCCCCTCTGGCGCACCGGCCGCGGCGGTCAAATCGCCATAGAGCGCGCCGCACCGCCTCTCGTATCCATTCCCGCGGTTTCTTTCCTTGGAGGCTTTCGGACGCCGGCCACCGCTATGCATGGCACTGTCCGTGAGCGGCCGGCATCCGAAACCCTTCACATTGAACATCGCAAAAGCCCGCGATCTGCTCGCCGCGCCAAAGGCCAAGACAAAGCCAGATGATGCAGCCGGTGCCGACACCACCGAGCCGCCGACTCTCGCGCATCCATGTCCGTGCTGCGGCGGCCGCATGATCATCATCGAGACCTTCGAACGCGGCTCCACCCCACGATATCGGCCGACAGCCCCAATCGTCACGATCAGCATCGACACATCATGAGCACGATCACCAAATCACAACGCAGCAAAGCCGCTCTTCCATGTCGCTGGTCCTCGACCGGCCACCATGATGCTCGCCCCAATGCAGGTGTCGGATCTCAGATCGAGCCCCAATCGTCATCGTCGGATCTCACCGTGGACCACCAAAGCGACCAGATCAGGCACATCAACACCGACGATCACCAGGCTTGGGCGCAGCCGCTCCCCTCTGGCGCACCGGCCGCGGCGGTCAAATCGCCATAGAGCGCGCCGCACCGCCTCTCGTATCCATTCCCGCGGTTTCTTTCCTTGGAGGCTTTCGGACGCCGGCCACCGCTATGCATGGCACTGTCCGTGAGCGGCCGGCATCCGAAACCCTTCACATTAGCGGACGTCACGGGCCGCTTGAACCATGTCGATTTTGCCCTCGAAAGCGGACATCAAGCGCTTATGAGGCACGCCATAGAGCGTTCGGCCTATTATAGACCGGTCGCGAAACCGACAGTGATCTGGACTCGTAATGTGTCCTCACCGCTGGCGATCGGCACCGGCGCCGCAAACCCGCCCGCAGCGCGCAGGGCTTTCATTCCACCAGGCGGAGCCAAGCCTGGATCTTCGGTGATCCATGCAACCCGTCCAAGCTCCAAGCCCGCAGCGCGCGCGTAGAGTTCCGCCTTGCGCCGCGCATCGGCGACCGCGGCCTCGCGCGCCCGATCAAGCGCCTTTGACAGATCGGAATGCAAAAACTCCACTCCACCCAGATCGTTCGCCCCGGCTGCGATAAGCCTATCGAGAATCGGGCCGACCGCGGCGATCTGGTGGATCGTCACGCTGAGCTGGTTGGAGACGCTGAAGCCTGAGAGTTTCGGCTCGGTATTCGGCTGCGCCGGCGCATAGACCGGCTGGACTGAAAAATGCGATGTCTGAATATCTCTTTGCTCAATTCCCGAATCGCGCAAAGCGGCCGTGACGGCGCCCATCAGTTTTGTGTTGGCGTCGGTGGCTTCTTTGACGGTCCTGGCCCTGGTGGTCACGCCGGTCGTGATCCGGGCGTAGTCGGGCTGTACGGTGACGCTGCCTTCGCCATTCACGATCACCCGCGCCTCGGGCCGCGCTTGCGGCCGCTGCGCGTGCGCCTGCGCGGGTCCAAGAGAAATCGCCGCGGCGAAACTCAAGCCGGCAAATAAAAATCGAAATGAGCCGGCCGTCGCGGTCGCTGCGCGTGTTCGTATCGGCATCGCGGCCTCCGTCAAATCCTCGGTGCTCCACCAAACGATTTCGTTTGGCCGCCCTTTGCGGGGCGAATAAGGCGTGAACCCGAAATCGCAGCCTGGCAAGACGCCAGCGCTCACATCCCGGTCGCCAGCCATTTCTGCTCGCGCGCGTAAAACGCTTCCAGGAGATCGGGACGGTCGTCGCCAAGCAATTCCGGGTTGACGTTGTAGCCGCGCTTGACCTGGGTGTAGCCGATGAACTTATAGGATGGCCGCGGCGATTTGATGATGTCCCAGTCCACCGGCAGCGGATTGCGCGGGTCCACAGTCTGCATCTGATCGCGCTGATAGATGCCCTCAAACGAGCCGAGCTTCCAGCCGCCGGCAGTCTTGATGACGCGCGACACGAAGCGGCAATACTGAAACGTATCGAACTCGATGCCGTCAAAACTGAGTTGATCAAAGATCAACGCCGGACTCTCAACCAGCGCGCGGCCGTCGTTGATCTCGAGCCGCGCCGGCATGATCCAGTGCTTGGCCTGGCTGCCCGATGTCATCTTCTGGCGTGACGCCTCGGCGAAGTCCTCGACCGTGCCGTCGAACCAGGTCGTGCGCACGGACGCGTTCGGGACAAAGCAGCCCAGCATACCGGGAAAGTCGCGCTGGTCGCGACACAATCGTTCAAACCGCACCAGGTCGAATATCTCGGTGCGATCGAGCAGGCGCTCGAGCTTCGTCTGCAAGGCTGCGTCGATCATGGTGCGATGTTACCCCGGCGGCGCGATCCCGCGTCGCTTACCACGACCCTAGGCACTAAACAAAAATGGCCGAGCCGTCGCCGGCCCGGCCGCATCTCAGATACGTGCGGATCGCCTGAGCGCGATCAGCGAGCCCAGCAGCGGCCGCCTTCAGCCCACCGATAGCCACCCGGGCACACGCGGCCCCGGGCCATCGGCCAGCACTTTCCCTCGGGCGTACGCCACCAGCCTCGGCCGCAGCCTTCGGCGACTTTGATGACCACGGCGTCAGCGCTGCCGATCGGAGCGGGCGTGATGCCGGCGCTGGCGACCGTCGCAAGCCCACACGCCAAAGCGGCACCCAATAGCAATGTGCGAATCATGAGTTTCTCCTTTTTTTGTAGGTGATGCTGCCCGTCAGGTTTTGTTGGGCACGCATTCCTTCCTAGTGAATGCCGCCCCTTACTGCTGGGTGGCATAGCGCGTAATTAAAGCAGCCGGAGCAATGAATAGCGGCTGAACAGGAGGTGCAGACTGAAAGCTACAACATTAAAGTTTGGATATCTGATGTCGTACCATATTACCAAACATGACTTTCCGTTCATTCGACGATCAAACAAACGGCGACGGCGGCGCGATATCGCCGTTGAATGGACGGCCGTAAATCTCGTGCCCGGCGCGCAATCACCTTCTTGCATTCGCATACGGATAGATCGCGTCGCCGGTTTTGTAGCGCGCGGGCGATACAATCACTTGCTTGTCCATATCCTTGAACTGCTCGATATCGTTCGACGTAATACCGCGGTATTGCACCTGCAGCATGCGCGACTGCGTCCACTCGCCGTCGGCGCCGAATTGGATGTCGCCGATGATCGTCTTGACCGCGTTGCCGTGAAGGTATTGGGCCAAGGTCGCATCGTCGATGCTGTTGGTCGCGCGGATGGCCTGCTCCAGAACTTGCAGATCGGCATAGGCGAAGGGCGGCAAGTTGTAGCCGAGCGGATCGACGCCTTCGAGCGAAGCGCGCGCCTGGTACTTCTTTAGAAATTCCGCCGCGCCGGCGAACCGCAGGGTCTTCGTCGGCAGCCATGAATTGTAGTTCACGACGCCGTTCAACAACGGGCCGAGCTGCAGCTTGATGGCGGTGCTTTGCAGGCCGACCATCGCGCCGCCGAGCAATTTCGGAGTAAACCCGACCTCATTGATCGCCCGCAGCATGGCGACGGTGCCGACCGGATAAGTACAGATGACCAGAACATCCGGATTGACCGCCGCAATCGCGTGCACGATCGGGCCTAGATCCGTCGTCGCCGGCGGATAGGTGCGGTCATAGACGTTTGTCAGTCCCGCCGCCTTGGCGTTAGCCCGCGCGCCCTCGGCGGCGTTACGGCCGAACTCCGCATCGGCTGCGATGATCGCCACGGTTTGCGGCTTGGGATTCTGCGCCGCGGCGACTTCAAACAGGCCCGCTGTCACGGCACGTTTGGCGTCGGGGCCGTTGGCGTTCATGGAGAAGTACTGCGGGTAGTGAAACTCACCGTTCACCGCCGTGCCGAACAGGCCGAGAAACAATTTGCGGCGCTGGATCGCCACCACTAGCGCCGGCGCAATCATATTCGTCGCGTAGCCGCTGACGATCAGGTCGACTTTGTCGATATCGAGAAGCTTGGTGTAGATGCCGGGCACGTTCGACGGATTACTCTGGTCGTCGTAGTAGACGAGCTTGACCGGACGGCCGAGCAGCCCGCCCTTGCCGTTGACATCCTCCTCCCAGATTTTCATGCCGACCAGAGCGGCTTTGCCGTTGGCGGCAAGCTGACCTGATAAGGCCATGCCGAGGCCAATCTTGATCGGCTCCGCGGCACGCCCCGCTTCGGTTACGAAAGCTGCCGCCGCGAGCAGAAGTGTGACGCCGAGCCATCGGCCGAGCCGGCTTACGCGGGCCAAAGAATGTCGAACCTTGCGGTCTTTACCGAGCACTGCGAACGCTCCTGTTATGCCGGGCCAGCATATTCATCCGCCGCCCAATCTGATAGGGGTGCCACCGCCAGGGCCTGACCCCACAATCCATCCTCTTGACCCCGCAATCCATCCTCCTGCAAAGATGAAGGCAAGGACAACGGCCGGTCACGGCACTGCCGATCCAATCAAACGCCGCACGGGAGGTCGTAAATGCCAGACGCCGTGATTGTTTCCACTGCCCGCACGCCGATCGGCAAAGCCTATCGCGGCGCATTCAATATGACCCATGGCGCCGATCTGGGCGGGCATGTCGTGCACTACGCGGTGGAGCGCGCAGGCATCGAGCCGGGCGAGGTCGACGACGTCATTCTCGGCTGTGCGCTGCCCGAGCGGGCGACCGGTGGCAACATCGCGCGGCAGGCGGCGATCCGCGCCGGCTTGCCGGTGACTGTTTCGGGCATGACGGTGAACCGCTTTTGCAGTTCCGGCCTGCAAGCGATTGCGCTCGCGGCGCAACGCGTCATCGCCGGCGAAGCGTCGGTGATCGCCGCCGGCGGGCTCGAAAGCATCAGCCTGGTGCAGGATGGCAAGAGCCTGCAGGCGCCGAGCGAATGGATGCTGGAGCACAAGCCCGAAATCTACATGCCGATGATCGACACGGCCGACAACGTCGCGGAACGCTACAAAGTCAGCCGCGAAGCGCAGGACGCTTACGCGCTGGAGAGCCAACGCCGCACCGCCACCGCCCAGCAGGCCAGACGCTTCGATGGCGAGATCGTGCCGTTGCCGACCACCAAAAAGATCGTCGACAAAAACACCAAGGCCGAGAGCTTCGAGCCGGTCACGCTCAAGAGCGACGAAGGCAATCGCCCCGACACCACGCTCGAAGGGCTTGCGTCGCTCAAGCCGGTCCGCGAGGGCAAATGGATCACCGCCGGCAACGCCAGCCAGCTCTCCGATGGCGCCTCGGCGTGCGTGGTGATGGACGCCAAGCTTGCCGAACGCCGCGGCCTGAAACCGCTCGGCACATTCCGCGGCTTTGCCATCGCCGGCTGCGAGCCTGACGAGATGGGCATTGGGCCGGTGTTCGCCGTGCCGAAGCTGCTCGATCGTCAGGGACTGAAGATCGCCGACATTGATCTCTGGGAGCTCAATGAGGCATTCGCGAGCCAAGTACTCTATTGCCGCGACCGTCTTGGCATTCCGCAGGAACGGCTGAACGTCGACGGCGGCGCGATCGCCATCGGCCATCCCTACGGCATGAGCGGCTCGCGCATGACCGGTCACGCTCTGATCGAAGGCAAGCGCCGCGGCGCCAGGCTCGCGATTGTCACCATGTGCATCGGCGGCGGCATGGGCGCGGCGGGTTTGTTCGAGATAAACTAGGATACGCCGTTCCGTCAGCTTAGGAGAGCGTCATGGACCTTCGCTTCACGCCGGAAGAGACCGCGTTTCGCGACAAGGTGCGCGCGTTCATGAAAGAGAAGCTGCCGGCTGCGACCCGCTCCAAGCTGATCGAGGGACGGCGGCTCAGTAAGGACGACCTCGTCAGCTGGCAGCGCATCCTCAACACCAAAGGCTGGGCGGTGCCGCATTGGCCGAAGGAGTGGGGCGGCACCGGCTGGAGCCCAGTGGAGATTTATCTGTTCCGCGACGAGATGCAGCAGGCCCCGGCGCCCGAGCCGCTGCCTTTCGGCGTCAACATGCTGGGCCCGGTCCTCGTCGCGTTCGGCAACGAGGCGCAGAAGAAAAAGTTTTTGCCGCGGATCGCCAACCTCGACGATTGGTGGTGCCAGGGCTTTTCCGAACCTGGCTCCGGCTCCGATCTCGCTTCGCTGAAAACCTCGGCGAAACTGGTCGACGGCCATTACGTCGTCAACGGCCAGAAGACCTGGACCACGCTCGCCCAATATGCCGACTGGATTTTTTGTTTGGTCCGTACCGATCCTGCCGCTGCCAAGAAGCAGGAAGGCATTTCGTTCCTGATGATCGACATGAAGTCGCCGGGCATCACCGTGCGCCCGATTCAGACCATCGACGGCGCCAGCGAGGTCAACGAAGTCTTCTTCGACGACGTGAGAGTGCCGGCGGAAAATTTGGTTGGCCAGGAGAACAAGGGCTGGGACTACGCCAAGTTTCTGCTCGGCAACGAACGCACGGGCATTGCCCGGATCGGCGCCTCCAAAGCGCGCATCCGCCGCCTGAAGGAGCTTGCGGCGCTTGAGCAAGCCGGTGGCAAGCCGCTGATGGCCGACGATCGCTTTCGCGCCAAGATCACCGCCGTCGAAGTCGAACTCAAGGCGCTGGAAATGACCGAGCTGCGCGTAGTCGCCGCGCGCACAAGGAGCAATAAGCCCGATCCCGCTTCGTCCATTCTCAAGATCAAGGGCTCGGAGATTCAGCAGACCATCACCGAGTTGCTGCTTGAAGTTGTCGGCCCCTATGCGCTGCCCGATCAGACCGGGCACGACGAGAGCGAGCGATGGAACGAGCCGCCGATCGGCCCCGATTGGGGCGGCCCACTGGCGCCGCAATATTTCAACACCCGCAAGACGACGATCTACGGCGGCTCGAACGAGATTCAAAAGAACATCATCGCCAAGGCGATTTTGGGATTGTGATGCGTGCTTCGTCATTGCGAGGAGCGTAGCGACGAAGCAATCCAGCACCGCGAGGCCAGACTGGATTGCTTCGCTCCGGTCGCAATGACGAGATAACTTGTTAGGAACTTATAAATGGATTTCGCATTGACCGAAGAGCAGCAGATATTGCAGCATAGCATCGAGCGCTTGTTCGCCGACCATTACGCGTTCGATGCGCGCAAGCGCTACATGCAAGAGCCCGGCGGCTGGAGCCGGGCGATGTGGAAGCGTTACGCCGAGCTTGGCCTGCTTGGACTTCCTTTCGACGAAGAGCACGGCGGCTCCGCCGGCGGGCCGGTCGAAACCATGATCGTGATGGATCAGATTGGCCGGGCGCTGGCGCTCGAGCCTTATCTTGCGACCGTCGTGCTCGGCGGCGGTTTGGTCCGGCTTGGCGGCAGCGAGAAGCTGCGCGCTGAAGTGATCCCGCGGATTGCCGCCGGCGATCTTCTGTTCGCCTTCGCTCATACCGAGCGGCAGGCCCGCTACGATCTTGCCGACATCGCAGCGACCGCGCGCCGTGACGGCGCGTCCTATGTGCTCGACGGCGCCAAGACTTTGGTGCTGCACGGCGATGCCGCGCAGAAATTCATCGTCTCGGCACGGCTTTCAGGCGGCCAGCGCGACCGCGACGGTGTTGGACTTTTTCTGGTCGACGCCAAAGCGAACGGCGTGGCGACGCGCGGCTATGGCACGGTCGATGGATTGCGCGCCGCGGAAGTGACGTTGAGCGGCGTGCGGGTGGACGCAAGCGCCGCGCTCGGCGAGCCGGGTGCAGCCTTCCCGCTGATCGAGCGGATTGCCGACACGGCGATGGCGGCGCTGTGCGCCGAAGCGGTCGGCGCCATGGCGGTCATGCAGGAAACCACCGTCGAGTATCTGAAGACGCGCAAGCAGTTCGGCGTCACCATCGGCAGTTTTCAGGCCTTGCAGCATCGGGCGGCGGAAATAGTGGTCGATGTCGAGCAGGCGCGCAGCATGGCGATGCTGGCGACGATGATGGCGGGGGAAGACGACGCCCGCGAACGGCGGGCGTCGATTTCGGCGGCGAAGGTGCAAATCGGCCGCTCCGGCCGCGCCGTCGGCCAGGCGGCGATCCAGCTTCACGGCGGGATCGGCATGACCATGGAGGCCAAGGTCGGCCATTACTTCAAGCGCGTCACCGTCATCGACACGCTGTTCGGCGATGCCGATTACCACCTCGGTTTGTTGGGCGCCGCAGGCGGCCTCATCGCAGCGTAAGCCAGCGCGCGGCGCGCTATTGAGTGCGCGCCGCCCTGCGCGGTCAGGCCGGCTCCGGTTGTTTGGCCAACACCGGATAGTCGGTATAGCCCTTCGGCCCCGGCGTGTAGAATGTGGTCGGGTCGGGCGCATTGAGCGTCGCGCCGGACTTCCAACGCTCAACGAGATCCGGGTTGGCCAGGATCGGACGGCCGACCGTAATCAAGTCGGCCTTGCCGGCGGCGAGATCGCTCTCGGCGCGAGCGGCGTCGTAGCCGCCGGAAAGAATAAGGGTGCCTTTGAACTCCTTGCGGAACATATCCTTGACCGACGCCGGCACCACCGGCGCACCCATCGACGAGTGATCGACCAGATGGATGTAAAGCAACCCGGTCGCATTGAGCGCGCGGGCGAGATAGGCGTAGTCGGCTTCCAGTTCCGGATAGAGCGGCATGTCGTTGAACACACCAAACGGCGACAGCCGGATGCCAACTTTGTCCTTGCCGATCGCCGCGATCACCGCGTTGACGACCTCAAGCACGAAGCGCGTGCGATGCTCGATTGACCCGCCATACGCGTCGGTACGCTGGTTCGAATTCGGGCGGATGAATTGCTCGAGCAGATAACCGTTGGCGCCGTGCAGCTCGACGCCGTCGAACCCGGCGGCGACCGCGTTCTTCGCCGCCTGCACATACTCGCCGATGGCGGTCTTGAGGTCCGCCTCAGTCATAGCTTTTGGCGTCGGGTGCGGCTTGGGCCCTTCCGCATCGGTATACATCTCGCCCGCGGCCGCAACGGCCGACGGCGCCAACACCGCAGCGCCTGCAGGAAGATTGTTCGGATGTCCGATTCGCCCGGTGTGCATCAGCTGCACGAATATCTTGGTGCCGGCGGCATGGACGGCATCGGTTACCTTTTTCCAGCCCGCGACCTGCGCGGCTGAGAAGATGCCGGGGATGCGCGGATAGCCGAGACCGTTCGGAGAGGGTGAAGTCCCTTCAGTGATGATCAGCCCGGCGGACGGCGCACGCTGCCGATAATATTCCACCATCAAATCATTCGGAACGTTGCTGGTCGCTCTGTTCCGGGTCAACGGTGACATGACCAGATGGTTTTTCAGCGCGAGCGGTCCGAGCTTGGCCGGCGAAAACAACAGCGACATGGATCCTCCTCCAGGGTTCGATAGACCCGGCGTGGCGATGCCAGGTACATGGGAGGGCCGCGTCCATCTCGCAAGCGCAGCAATCAGCGAGCGCGCCGAGATGTGTTTGTCGAAAAAGCACGATTCTCCCTAATGATGGTCGGGGGAAATTCTTTGTCGCAGCGCGGCAAAGCGAGCACTATTCTTCCTTATTGTGCTGCGCGCGCGCTGTTGCTGTGCCGTGCGCGCGTGGATGTGGCCGCCGAGCCACCGGGCGATTGGCCGTTTGCATGACTGGAATTCGCTTTTGTAAGTACCCTCGGTGTAACCAGAGATTTGCTTTTATTGGTACCCTCGGTGTTACTGATACCCTTTGTGTAACTGAATTCGTAAGCCTAGCCCGGACGCGCCTTGGCGGGTCCCTCACCCGCGGTCAATTCCACAATCAGATGGTCGCGGTGCTCGCGGCCATATTCGTCGATCACCCGGACCGCAACACAATGGGTGCCGGTTTCAAGATCGCCCGGCAACCGTGCCGACCAAATATGCGACGACGGCTCGGCCCTCACCCAAGGTTTTTTGGTCGCCTCGTTGCGTGCGAACACCTCTTGGACGAACGGGTCCGGCCGGACCACGCGCTGCATCTTGACCGGGGCGCGCCCTCCGATGCGATATTCGACCAACGTGCGCGGACCGCCATCGAAGAAATTGACGATGACATTGGTCGCAAAGGCGCTGTCCTGCGAGATCGGCGAGCCGAGCAGTTCGCCCATACGGAATTCGCTGTAAAGCTCCTTGCGGTCGCGATGGAATTCGGCGTCGAGCACGATGCGCATTTGCCGCGCATGCGGCTCGTTGGCCGGCTGGAAACGCGTCGTGTAGCTTCGGCCATCGACCGACAGAATATGAAAGCCGTTCGGGCTGCCGTCGCGGCTGTCGGCAACCGCGATGCCGCGATGATCGTAAGGCCCGCTCCACCACGAGCCTGACACCGCCGTCATCACATGGTGGTGGTGCGGCGACGCTCCGGCAAAGCCGTCGTCGGCACCGAAATAATGATGCTCGGTGGTGTGGGTGTGGCCTGACAGACTGACGGTATTCGGCCGGCCGGCGAGGAGCTTTAAGAACGCGGCGCGATTGACGGTATTGGTTGCCGGATCGGCGCCGTCGAGATAATTCTGCAGCGGAATGTGCATGCAGGCCACGACCAGTTTGTCGGACGGATATTGCTTGAGCACATTGGCGACGAAGTCCAGGTGCCGCTGGTCGAAGCGACCCTCGAACTTGCCGACGCCGCGCGGCTTTCCGGGATCGAAGCCGAGATAGTTGACATTATCGAGCATCAGAAACAGCGCGCCGCCGTATTCGAACGCATAATAGTTCGGACCGTAGGTCCGCTTGAATGTCTCGCGCGAATATTTTGCGCTCGGCGCTTCGTAATTGAGATCGTGGTTGCCGCCGATGTTGTACCAGGGCAGCCCGATCTGCCCGATGATACGGTTCAAGCGCGGGTAGAGCGACAGATCGTCGAACATGATGTCGCCGGTGGTCATGCCGAATGCCGCCTTGGCGCCGATCAGGGCGTTGATCACGTCGTCGCGGATGAAATTGACTTCGACCTGGCTTTCCGGCTGCGGATCGGTGAAGACAATGACGTCGAATTTTTCCGGCTCATCGGCCTTATTCAGCGGGAAGTCGAGCGAATCCGGCAGCGGGCCGGTCGGCTCGATGCCGCGATAGCGGAGATTGAGATTTTGCGGCGTGCCGGCCGGCTGATGAATGTAATAAAAACGCGGCAGCATCTCCGCGTCGACCGGCGCGGCGTAGCCGGTCGGTTTGATGACGAAGATGACGCTCTCGTCCTCTAGCGCAAGCGTATAGCGTCCGGCGGCATCGGTCTTGACGACGTCGCGGCCGTTCGAGACCAGAACACCGGCAATACCCGGATCGCTCGCCTGGCGATGAACGCCGCCGGAGCGGTTTTCGTAAACGATGCCCGATACGGTGCCGCCCTCGGCGGCGAAGGCCCGGTTGAGCGGAAGAATGGCGGCAGAGAGCGCGGTGGCCGCTCCATATTTCACGACGTCGCGGCGCGAGAGCTTAAGATCGTCGCCGGAAAAACTTTCGTCGAAAGCGGTCATGGCTGAAATCCTCCGCTGCCCATGGGTCACGGCACGCGATTGCTCGTGCGATGCTCACGGCTCCCTTATTAGACTGAGCTGACTGGAATATGACCGGCCGACGGGCGTACCCGTAAGTGCGTTAGTTTGCCGACAACGCTCCATCCATCGCACCTGCTCCCGCGTTGCTACGCGCTGCGGCGAAAGACGACGCTGAGATTATTGGCCGGCATCGTCACCGTTTCCGCCAGCACAAAACCGTGCCGCGCAGCCAGATCAGTCACGTCGGCAAGATCGCGAATACCCCATTCAACGTTTCGCGCGCGCAATGAAGCATCAAAATCTTCGTTGCTCGGTGCGGTGTGGCGGCCGTCGATCTTGTAGGGGCCGTAAAGAAAAAGAATCCCGCCGCTGCGCAAAACGCGGCTCGCGCCGCGCACCAGGCCTTCGGTCACCGCCCACGGCGAAATATGAATCATGTTGTTGCACACCACCGCGTCGGCGTGCGCGACCGGCCATTGCTCCGCGGTGGTATCGAGCCGCAGCGGCGCCAGCAGATTGGGCGCAGCGGCGGCAGCGCGATGCGCGGCGATGCTCGCGAGCGCACTGGCATCGAAATCGGTGGGCTGCCAGGAAATGCCGGGCAGAGCGCCGGCGAAGAAAGCGGCATGCTCGCCGCTGCCGCTTGCGATTTCGACCACAAGGCCCGAGGCCGGCAGCACGCGCCTGAGCACGTCAAGGAGTGGCACGCGGTTGCGCGCGACGTGCGCGTGGTAGAGCCGCGGATCGGATGTTTCCGGCATCTTGTTTGTTTCCCGTGCGGCGGCAAAGCGTAGCCCGCATTTTAATGCGCGGGAATAAGAGTTACACAGTGGTCGCAGCGTCATGGTCCGTCATCCTGAGGTGGCCGCAAAGCGGCCCTCGAAGGATGCCGGCCAGCGCACGGGCCGTCGCCCTTCGAGGCTCGTTGCACTCGCGCCTCAGGGTGACGGCAAACTGGAGGCTCGCGTGCACACCGCCATTACCGAAATGTTCGGCATCCGCCACCCGATCATCCAGGGCGGCATGCATTTTGTCGGCTTTGCCGAGCTTGCGGCCGCGGTGTCGAACGCCGGCGGGCTCGGCATCATCACCGGCCTGACGCAGAAGACGCCGGAATTGCTGGCGCGCGAAATCGCCCGCTGCCGCGATATGACCGACCAGCCATTCGGCGTGAACCTCACCTTCCTGCCGGCGCTCAAGGCGCCGCCTTATCCGGAATACATCGCCGCGATCGTGGAGGGCGGCATCAAGATCGTCGAGACTGCGGGGCGAAGCCCCGAGCAATATCTGCCGCCGCTGAAATCAGCCGGCATCAAGATCATTCACAAATGCACCTCGGTGCGGCATTCGCTGAAGGCCGAGCGGATCGGCTGCGACGCGGTCAGTGTCGACGGCTTTGAGTGCGGCGGCCATCCCGGCGAGGACGACGTCCCCAACATGATCCTGCTGCCGCGCGCCGCCGACGAACTAAAGATCCCGTTCGTGGCCTCGGGCGGCATGGCCGATGCGCGGAGCCTGGTCGCGGCGTTGGCAATGGGCGCCGCCGGCATGAACATGGGCACCCGCTTCATCGCCACCAAAGAGGCGCCGGTGCACGACCACGTCAAACAGGAGATCGTCGCCGCCTCCGAGCTCGACACCCGGCTGATCATGCGGAGCTTGCGCAATACAGAGCGCGTCCTGAACAACGCCGCCGTGGAACGTTTGCTGGAAACCGAACGCGCCAAGGGCGCGGCACTGACCTTCGCCGATATTCAGGAGCAGGTCGCCGGCGTCTATCCGCGGATCATGCTCGACGGCGAGATGGATATCGGCGCCTGGAGCTGCGGCATGGTTGCCGGCCTCATCCACGACATCCCCACTGTTGCCGAACTGATCGACCGCATCATGACCGACGCCGAGCGGCTGATCCGCGATCGGTTGATGGGCTTGCTCGGCGGCGCCTCAGCGCCAACGGCGAAGGTGGCGTGAGTACTCCCTCTCCCGCTTGCGGGAGAGGGTCGGGGTGAGGGCAACCGCTTGCTGGATGCCGCCATCTGTTCCCGCGGCTTCATTGACGCCGCGACGCCGTTTGTTAGCATGACGGCAACCGGGTCACGTCAGCGCGAGCTACCAATGGCAGAGAATTACAGCTTTTCAATCATCCTCGAACCGCAGGAGGAAGGCGGTTTCACCGTCCTCGCTCCCGCGTTGCCCGAGGTCGTGACCGAGGGTGACACCGAGCAAGAAGCGCTTGCCAATGCCGAAGAGGCGATCCGCGCTATCGTTTCCTATCGGCAGGATCGCGGCCTCGCCATTCCCGCGGATGCGCGCCCGGAAATTCGCCGCGTCACCATTGCTGCATAATCATGAACGGCGGGCGGTTGCCGGTTGTTAACGGCAGGTAAGTCATCCGCGCCTTGACCCAAGCCGGGTTCGTGATCGACCGGATTGCAGGCAGCCATCACGTCCTCACCCATCCGACCGATCCGAGACGGACCGTCACCGTTCCGGTCCATGCGGGAAAGGATCTCAAACGAGGGACCCTTCGCTCGATCATCCGCCAGGCCGGCTTTACGGTTGAAGAATTTGTCCGGCTGCTGTGATTTCCCTTCATCCTCCCCATTTTCCGGTTGAAGGAGCGTTCCGTCACACTGAGGCGCGCGCCGACAAAGTCGGCGTGCCTCGAAGGGTGACGGCCCGAGCGCGGGGGCCGCATCGTTCGACGCTCGCTCGCACCTCGGGCTGACAGTTCACAATCAGTTGCACGAGCGCGTCATTGCGTGGAGGGCAGCAGCGAAGCAATCCACAACATCCCGTTCGCAATGACGGCGGATCGCGCTCGCTAATCCACCTACGGACTTGCGCAGATATAATCAAACTGACGCGAAGCGCTGTGCCAGTTCTTCGATATTCTCGGGCGGCCAACCGGGAACCTCCATACCGAGATGCAAGCCTACTTGCACTAGCGTTTCCTTTACCTCATTTAGCGACTTGCGGCCGAAATTCGGCGTTCGCAACAGGTCCGCTTCGGTCCTCCGCACGAGGTCGCCAACATAGATGATGTTCTCATTTTTTAGTGAACTGACAGTTCGCGGCAAAAATCTGAAAGCATCGACTTTCTTCAAAAAAAGAGGATTGAAAGCAGAGGCTTCTTGAATTGCAGCCAGCCGCATTTGGTCGGGCAGTTCTTGCGCATTCACGCCAAACAGATGAGAGATTTCTTCAATCGTGGATTTTGCATATTGCAATCGAAACAGCTTGCCGATTTCTTCTTTGGTGAGTGTCAATCGGATTAGGTAATCCCCATTCAAGACGACCTTCGCTCCAAAGCGTATTTCAACGCTGCCGTTTTGAATGATCCGGCGGCGCACGGGATAGCCATGAGCTAGCTCCGGCACCGACGTGATGTATGTCTCTAGCTTGAAATACGATTCAAACTTACCCACTTTTGCCGTCGCCAAATCTTTCTCGGCGATTACGTTCTTCCCATGATCGCGGCCCCAACCGCGCGCACTGAGTTCCATCCTCGCCTCCTGTTCACTGAGAAAATTACACTTAACTTATTTAATGAGGCTATTCTTAGACAGTGCGTCGCCACATCAGCGATTTGGCTTGACTTCTTGTCCTCGTTTCAGCTACAAGCCTCAAAGAATCCTCGCTCGTGAGGGACGTGATCTCGAGACACACCTGACCACGGAGCGAGTGCGGTTCCTGCGGGCGGGGCTTGTAACCCCGTTCTCGGGCGGTCCGGGCATCGATCCCGCCGGCATTACGACCGGCGCGCGGGGTGTTCCGCTTAAGCGCGACCGACGGCGCGGGTAACGCCCGCGTTGTTTGTCGGTCGCGTGAAGCACGGCCTGGGCTGAGTTGGAGCGTTCGTTCGCTCTGACAAGAACCGTGGCGTAGCGCCGGAAGGCGAGCGGGCGCCGATACGCCCGCTGCCGCGCCCGGCATCAGCAGGCGGCGACGTTTGCTGGTGTTGCGCGGCCACGGCTGGTGCGCCTTTCGGCGCTCCGCCTCCCTTGTTTATTCGCGAGGGCGGCGAGTTTTTTTTGGTGCATGGTGGTTGGCAAGACCCGGGCGCGGAGCGCGCCGCGGGAACAGTGTTGCTTGTCCGCCCCCGCGTAGTGCAACGAAGCGGGGGAGCATCTGTGTTCGGAGTCAAGCATGTAGTGGCGGGCGAAGCTCCCAGGTTCGGTTTTCATGAATGAGGGTGTTGGCCAGGACTGCGAGCTTTCTGGCGATGGCGACGAGGGCGACTTTTGGTGGTTTCCCGCTGGCTCTGAGGCGCTGATAAAAGGTCTTCATGTCGGTATTGAAGCGGGCGGCGCTGAGAGCTGCGAGATAGAGGACGCGGCGCACGGCGGGGCGTCCGCCCCAGATGACGCGAGTACCTTCACGCTCGCCCGATTGATCAGCGATCGGAGCGAGGCCAGCCAGCATGCCGACCTGCTTGGCGGTCATACTGCCGATCTCGGCGAGACAGGCAATGAGGGTCGCTGCGACCGCAAAACCGAAGCTCGGGATCGAGGTCAGGATGGCATAACGCCTGGCCAGGGCGTCGTCGGCCTGAATGCGCCTGAAGATCTCGCCGTCAAGCGCTGCGATATCCTTGCCGGCTCTGACGATACGACGCTCGAGCTGACGCTTGAGGAACTTGCTCGCGGCCGTGCCGAGCTGGTTCTTGAGCGCGGACTGCGCTTCGACGGCGCTGGCGCGGGCCACCACCAGTTCGGCAAGCTCCGCCATGGTTTGCGGAGCCGGCATTCGTGCCGACGGCCGCATCATAACGGCGAACAAGGCGAGCACGCGGGCATCGAGCCTGTCAGTTTTAGCAAGGACGCCTTGTGCTTTGGCGAACATCCGTACCCGATAGGGATCGACGACAGCGACCGCGATGGCGGAAGCCACGAGACTGCGATGCAGGTGGCGGTGCCATTTGCCCGTGGCCTCGATAACGACGAGCATCAAATCGTAATGCAACAGCCAACGCTTGAGCTGACGAATGCCGGCGCAGCTATTGGCCACGCGCAACGATTTGTCGGCAGGCAACACGTGGACGTCGAGCCAACATTTGCTGACATCGATTCCCACGCTAGACTTGATCTTGGTCTCTTGTTCGGACGCTTCCTTGCCTTGCATGCGGGACGTGCTCCCTATCATCTGTTGAGGACAAGAGCCGAAGGACGGACGGACCATGCTCCCCCGCGGTGCCAAACACCCAGGGGGAATTGCGGTCCCACCCATCCGCGTCGGGGCCGGTGGCCACCGGCCCCGACGCACCTCACAGCTTGCGCCGATTCGGTCGTCCAAACATGCAAGGGGGACCACCCAAAGGGTGGTGGAGGGGGCGTGCAGCAAAGAGAGTCACCCTACTGCCCGCGCCCCTTCCACCGCGCTAACGCGCGGTCCCCCTTCCCCGCTTCGCGGGGCAGGATGAA
>CAVWLX010000023.1:0-617069 GCA_963755885.1 uncultured Alphaproteobacteria bacterium | reverse complement strand
CTTGGCACTTAACGGACCGAGCATAACGTCTGACTTTGAGTCCGAAATGCGCACCGGAGCAGACATCGACCAAATGCTTTATTTATCGATCCCAAACCGGACGCGCTCGTGTCGCGAGCCGATCGCCGCGGTGGCGGTGCCGCGAGACCAGGTGCGGCGCATCAGGATCGGCGCCGAGGTCTACTCGTAAGACGGCACCACAAAGTGAAGACAACAATGGCTTCGCTTGATCAACCGGTCGTTTTTATGGGCGTTTCGAGCAGATCTTTTGCTGCCTTGGTGTAAGCTTCGCCCAGGCTTTTTACTTGCCTGCCGAATGACTCGAATTGAGCCTGCATGAATTCGGTCTGAATGGGCACGACCTCGAGGAAATCCTTCGCCAGGCTGAGCTTATGCAGGTAGTCACGGACAATAGCCACGTTCTCCTCGGCACAGTCCTTTGCTTTTGTACCCAGCTCAGTCCCATCCAGCGGGTAAGATGAAACAGTCTTCCGAAACAACCCGAGATATTGGTCGAGGTATTTATCCACGGCCTTGCGAACTTCCTCTCTAACCTGTTCTTCAACCTGCTCGGATGTAACGTTCCACTCTGTCCATTTTGCCATTGCGGTGTCCTTCGACGAAATAAATGGGGTAGAGAACGCCTTGAGTGACAGGTGTTAGAGAGCTCAGACGCGATCCCGTGATCATCGTTCCTACTAATTCCGCGCCTTTTATTGCTCCGAGTCAACAAGCGCCGTCGGCGCATCCGCTGCGATCCCGTGAGGCGCGATCGTATTTGGAAAGGCACGGCGATCGGTTCGCATGATGCAGAGTCAAAGGAGCTCCGTGCAGCGACCAACAAGCGCGATCTCAGCTTGGTCGGTCACAAACCGGGCGAGCGTGTCCCTGGACGACGGCGTTGCTTCCCAGACATGTCCCTTGAGCGCGACGGCCCTTGGTGATCGGCGCAACAGCTGCGCCAACACGCGCCTTTCTTCGTCCGCCCGGCGCGGCGCAAATCTTTTCCTTCAACTTCAAGCGTGAAGTCACGTTTTCATTGACGTTGGTCCCCGTTTCAGGTATAGCCTCGACGAATCTCGCTCAGTGAAGGACGCCTTCGGCCGAGGGTACTCCCGAAAGCGGAGCGAGTGCGGTGCCCGCGGGCGGAGCGATACACTCCGTTCTCGGGCGGCTTCGGACAATACGCCCGGCCGGCACTATGACCGGTCTGCGAGGAGCTCGCTGGACTGGGACAGGCGCGTTGCCGCGTCCCAGGAAGCGCGTGTTCGAAGCTGAGCGGTGGCGTTCGGTCGCCTACGCAAGAGCCGCGGTGGAACGCCGATAGGCGGCGTGCCCCGCTGGGCACGCGCCGCGCCCTAAAAAGCGCGGAGGTTCGATCCACACGTCTGTCGGCGTTCCGCTTCCTTTTTTGTTTTCGTTTCGTAGCCTGGATTGAACGAAGTGAAATCCGGGAGCGGCATTGAAAGCTTAGGCACCGTTCCCGGATTTCGCTGACGCTCACTCCGGGCTACGGCCTACGCTTCGCAAAACTCGGGCGCGGATGCGTCGCGGGAACGATAGCCTGTGAGGAGCGCGGGCCGGAGCACCACGGGTGCGCTCGATTCCTCGCGCCCTTACGGCTATGGTTGGCAACCTTTCCATAACGGACACGTCATGTTTGCTGCGAATCACGGGAGCCTGCGCGATCGCCTCGCCCAACGGCAGCCGCTCGGCGTGTTCTGGATGAGTACGGGTTCCCCGGCCGTCATCGAGCTGGCGGCCGCTGCAGAGCCGGACGCGATCGTCATCGATGCCCAGCATGGATTGTGGGATCGGCAGACCATCGAATACGCGGTTGGCGCCGCACGCCTTCATGCGCCGGTCCTGGTGCGCACTGCCGAGAACTCCCCGGTGGCGATTGGACAGGCCCTCGACGCCGGAGCCGAGGGCGTCATCGTTCCTCTGATTGAAGACGAGCGGCAGGCCGCCGCGGCGGTCGCTGCGGCGCGCTTCCCGCCCCATGGCGCTCGCTCGGCCGGTGGCGTACGTCCGCTCAACCAGGGCTTTGCCGATTACTACACGCAAGCCAACGCCGGCACTGTCGTTGGCGTTATGATCGAGACCGAGCATGCCGTGCAAAATGCCCAGGCCATCGCCGCCACATCGGGCATCGATTTCGTGCTGATCGGTTCGGGCGATCTCGCGGTCTCGCTCGGCACTTTCCCGAAACCGGATGCCCGACATGAAGAGGCCTGCCGGGCCGTGCTGGATGCCTGTGAGGCCGCCGACGTACCCTGCGCCATCTTCACCAACAACATTGATTCCGCTATCCGGCGCCGCCATGAGGGCTATGCACTTGTCGTTATTGCCAACGACATCGACGTGGTCAAAAGCGGATTTTCCTTTGCCGTGACGCGGTTCAATGACGCCGCCGCTCATTCCGCTGAGCCGGTTGGTGCGAATTTCGTGCAGGGAAATCGGCGCCGCACTTCAACGCCGTGACCAAGGATCGAATACCATGACCCAACAGACCGAAAGCGCTGACTCGCCGGCCGTCGCCCCCGCCGCCGCGTCTGAACCGGTCTGGTTCGCCTCCTATCCGCCGGGCATCCCCAAGACTATCGATCCGGATTCCTATCCGTCGCTTTCGGCGATGTTGCTTGACGCCTGCCGCCGCCATGCCGTCCATCCCGCGTTCGAATGTCTCGGTGTGCGCATGAACTACACCGAGTGGGAGCGCTCAAGCCGGGCGTTCGCCGCTTATCTGGTCGAAGAGCTGAAGTGCCGGCCGGGCGATCGCGTCGCCATCATGCTGCCTAATCTGCTCGCCTATCCGGTGGCGTTTCTCGGTGCGCTGCGCGCCGGCCTCATCGTCGTCAACGTCAACCCGCTCTATACGCCGCGCGAGCTGAAAGAGCAGCTTGCGGATGCCGGCGCCGCCGTGATCGTGATCATGGAGAATTTTGCCCACAAGCTCGAACCGGTTCTGGCGGAAACCCAAATTCGGCATGTCGTGGTGGCGCGGCTCGGCGATTTCATGCCGGCGCTCAAGCGCGTGATTTTCAACTTTGCCAACACGTATGTCAGGCGCGCGGTGCCGGCTTGGCGCTTCAAAGCCGTCACGCTGCTGCAGGCCGCTTGCAGTCGCAACCCGGGCGCGGGCTATGCGGACGCGCAGCCGGCATCGTCGTCGCCCGCTTTGTTGCAATACACCGGCGGAACCACGGGCGTGCCAAAGGGTGCCATCCTGAGCCACCGTAATCTGGTTGCGAACACGCTGCAGTGCCGCGCCGTCATCGCGCCGTATCTGGCGGAAGAGCAGGGCAGCGTCCTGACCCCGCTGCCGCTCTATCACATCTTTTCGCTGACGGCGAACCTGCTCGCGTTTGCCCTGATGGGTGGACGGAGTGTGCTGGTGCCCGATCCGCGCGACATCAAGGGATTGGTCCGTACCATGCGTCAGGCGCAAGTCACGACCATGACCGGCGTCAACACGCTGTTCAACGCGTTGAACAATTCGCCCGATTTTGCCGCCCTGGATTTCAGCAAGCTCAGCTTTGCGGTCGGCGGCGGCGCCGCGGTGCAAAGTGCGGTGGCGGTGCGCTGGCGCGAAATCACCGGCACCGAACTTGTGGAAGGCTATGGCCTGACTGAAGCGTCACCGGTGGTGTGCCTCAATCCGGTTCGTAGCCCGAAGATCGGCACCGTTGGACTGCCGGTGCCGTCGACCGAAGTCGTCATCCGCGACGACGCCGGCAACGATCTTGCGGTCGGGGAATCCGGCGAGATTTGCGTGCGCGGCCCGCAAGTCATGCAGGGCTACTGGCAGCGACCCGACGAGACCAGGCTTGTACTGACGGAAGACGGCTGGCTGCACACCGGCGACATCGGCGCCTTCGATGCGCAGGGCTATCTGAAAATCCTCGATCGCAAGAAGGACATGGTCAACGTCTCCGGCTTCAAGGTGTTTCCTAATGAAGTGGAGGACGTCATCGCTCAGCACCCCGGCGTGCTGGAAGCGGCGGTCATCGGCGTTGCCGATCCGCACACCGGGCAGGGCGTCAAGATGTTCGTCGTCAAGCGCGATCCGGCGCTCACTGAGGCCGAGCTGACGACATTCGCGCGTGCACGCCTCGCTGGTTACAAAGTCCCCAAGGTGATCGTGTTTGTCGACAGTTTGCCCAAGAGCAATGTCGGCAAAATCATCCGCAAGGATTTGAAGTGATGTGCGGTTAATGCGCCATCAACACCGGAAGCTTGGCCTTGGCCAGGATATGCCGGGTGGTGCCTCCGAAGATCATCTGCCGCAGCCGGCTTTGCGTGTACGCGCCCTTGACGATGAGGTCGCAGCCGAGTTCCGCCGCTTTGGTCAGGATGGTTTCGCCGGCGCTGATCTTGCCCGGAGTGACGGTGATCGGCTCGGCGGCAATGCCGTTTGCCTTGAGCGAGCGCGCCATCTCGACGCCGCTCGGTCCCGCTACGGTCGACCCCTCGACGGTCAAGATCGTGATGCGCTCCGCGAGCCGGAGCAGCGGCATGGCAAAGGCCGTGGTCCGCGCTTGTTCGGTGGACCGATTCCAGGCGATCAGGATGTTGGTTGCGAGCGAGCGCGCCGGGACGGGCGGTGCGATCAGCACCGGACGTCCGCTTTCGAACAATGCGGATTCCAGCGTGACCATGGACGGGCTCTGCCATTCTTCTCGCGGCCGCGCCAGCACGATGACGTCAAACACCCGCCCGTAGCTGCCGACGAAATCCGACCCGCTCGGCGCGTTGGGAAGCCAAGACCACGACAAGGTCGCTGCTGCGGCCTGGTCGTTGCGCTGTTGTAGGCCATGGCGATCCATGAATGAGCGGAACAGGTCTTCAGCCTGGCGCGCCATTTCGGTGTCGTTCTCCTTGACCGCGACCATGGTCAAGCCGGCGTCTGGATCCATCGCCACCATATCGGCGACAGCCGGGCGCAGCGCAAAGCCCTCGATGCAACCGCCAAACTTTTGGGCGAGCGACAACGCCGTATCCAATGCCGAAAGCATGGAATCGCCGTGCTCGGCGTTATGCTCTGTGGGAACGAGGATGGTCTTCATCGCACCCGGCCGCCAATGTGCTAATCGATTGTCATCATACTGCCATGTCGCTCGGACCGATAGTGCGCAGTGCTCGTGCCGGACCGGGCCTTTGAGGCGCGATCATATTCCGCCACGTCCTTCCCGCCATAGCGCAGAATTTTTGACATCACCCCTGGATACAGACGCACCGCCCTTGACGGCGTTGCGGATAGCAGGCTAGCCGCGAAGCGCTGGAGACCTTCATGGCAGTCTATACCGACGTCGCGGCGGAAGATCTCGCGCCTTTCCTTGCCGGCTACGACATCGGTGAGCTTCTTGCCTACAAGGGGATCGCCGAAGGCGTCGAGAACTCGAACTTTCTAGTCCACACCAGCCGCGGCTATTTCATCCTCACGCTCTACGAGCGGCGTGTCGCCGCGGGAGACTTGCCGTTCTTTCTGGCGTTGATGGAGCATCTTGCGGCCCGCGGCATTACCTGTCCGCAACCGGTAAGGAATCGTGCCGGCGAGACATTGGGTCGGCTGGCCGGGCGTCCGGCGGCGATCGTCAATTTTCTTGATGGCATGTGGATTTGCCGGCCCAACGCCGGTCACAGCGCGGCGTTGGGTGAGGCGCTGGCGCGGCTACACCTAGCCGGTGCGGATTTTACCATGCAACGGGAGAACGCGCTTTCGGTCGCTGGCTGGCGGCAACTTTATGCGGCGTGCGGCGAGCGCGCCAATACGGTGCAGCGCGACCTGAAAACCGTGCTAGCCGCGGAACTGGATCTGCTCGAGCGAGAGTGGCCGCAAGGTTTGCCGCAGGGCGTCATCCACGCTGATCTGTTTCCCGACAATGTCTTTTTCCTCGGCGACAAGCTTTCGGGCTTGATCGATTTCTACTTCGCCTGCACCGATACGCTGGTCTATGACGTTGCTATTTGTCTCAATGCCTGGTGCTTCGAGCCGGATCATTCCTACAATGTCACCAAGGGCCGCGCGTTGCTTGCGAGTTATGCGAAGACGCGACCGTTGTCCGCGCCGGAATGGGAGAAGCTGCCGCTGCTCGCCCGCGGCGCCGCGCTGCGCTTCCTGCTGACCCGGCTGGTCGATTGGCTCGACGTGCCGCCCGGAGCGCTCGTTCGCCCCAAGGATCCAATCGAGTATCTGCGCAAGCTGCGCTTCCATCAGAAAGTCAAGAGCGCGCGCGACTATGGAGTGATTCCGGAGTGACCACGCAGCTTCCGTACGTCGTTATTCATACCGACGGTGCCTGCTCAGGCAATCCCGGGCCAGGTGGATGGGGCGCTATCCTCGCGTTCGGCGATCATGAAAAAGAGATCAAAGGCGGCGAGGTGTTGACCACCAACAACCGCATGGAGTTGATGGCCGCAATCTCTGCGCTCGAAGCGCTGAAGCGGCCGTGCCGCGTTGATCTCCATACCGACAGCCAATATCTGCGCAATGGCGTCCTCTCCTGGATGGCGAACTGGAAGCGCAACGGCTGGCGGACGTCCGATAAGAAGCCGGTGAAAAACGTCGATCTGTGGCACCGCCTCGATGCTGCGCTCAAGCCGCATCAGGTGCATTGGCATTGGCTGCGGGGTCACGCCGGCCACGCTGTCAACGAACGCGCCGACGAATTGGCGCGGCAGGCGATCGCCGAAATCCGCGGTTGATGGACTGTTTGGTGAATGCTGTTGCCGCCGCCACGGTCGAACTCGACAAAAAAGAACGCGCCGATGTTTACAGCGCGCAGCCGGACGTAGCGGGCAGCAGACCAAAGCGACACGAACCGCTTGGCCGGCCGCCCGCGATCAAAGCTCCGCTGGGAGGGGTGTTAGGGTGGCGGAGAAATTTATCACATCTGCTTGAGCAGATTATCCGCTCCCGAGGCTTCCGCCTTGCCGGGTGCGTCCTCGATGTTGAGTTTCTTGACGACGCCATCCTCAACCAGCATGGCGTAACGCTTGGAGCGCATGCCGAGTCCGGCACCTGAGCCGTCGAGCGCCATATCGAGCGCTTTGGCGAAGTCGCCATTGCCATCGGACAGAAACTCAATCTTGCCGCCGGCGCCGGTCGCCTTTTTCCAGGCGTCGAACACGAACACATCGTTGACCCCGGTGACCGCGATGGTGTCGACGCCTTTGCTTTTGAAGGCGTCCGCATTCGTCAGAAAGCCGGGCAGGTGATTGTTGCTGCAGGTCGGCGTGAATGCGCCGGGAACGGCGAACAACACGACCTTCTTGGCCTTAAATATCTCTTCGGTGGTTTTCACCGCCGGGCCTTCGGGCCCCATCACGCGGAACTTAATGTCGGGCGGCAGGCGATCGCCAACCTTGATAGGCATAATCGTATCCTCTCGTTATCCAGATCGGGTTTACACGCCGCCATAAATTAGCGTGTCAGGAGAATTAGTCGAGACGGGCTTGAACCTCGATAGCGTCAGTTGGCGAAACCGCCGTAAACGTCAGAGCTGCGCCCTTGGCGACCGCGCCGGGCGGCAGGCCATCCATGTCGAAGGTGAAACGTAGCAATCCCGCTGCATCATCCGGCGCGATGCCTTGCGGCTCCGGTAACGGCAATGCCCAATCGGTCGTGGGTCCTTCGACGAAAAGATCAACCGGCGTACCTTTGGGGGAGGCGACCTCGACGACGACACGTTCGTGCGCTCCGGCAATCTCGCGGTGAACCGAGCGAACGGCGAGACCGTCGTTCGCGCTAGACGCTGCGCCGAGCGGAACGCGGCGCGGCACGCGCATTTCGGCTGCGACCAGCCGCGGCTCCTCAGCATCCGCTTTCCCGGGCAGCGTGAGATGAAGGTTGGCTTCTGCCGGCACGCAGAGATTGCCGCAGATGGCGTAGCCGAGCTTGACCCGAAGTGAAGACGCTTTCGCCGCATCCCTGGGGACGATCCGCAACGGCAGCACGACATCGTTGAGATATCCAATGGAACGTCCTCCAGCGCCATCGGCAAAAAGTATCGGCGCCGGCCACAGCGCCGTCACTGATTTGACGTTCTCGGAGCCGCTGAAATCGAGTGTCGGCGGGACCCCCGAATTGCCCGGGTAGCGCCAATAGGTCTTCCAGCCGGGGTCGAGCCTGATTTCAAGACCAGCTCGCAGCAACCTCGCCTCGCCGGAGTTGAGCGCGGCACCACTGATGAGCCTTGCTGCTGCGTGGAGTTCCCCTTCCCATGCGGAGGTGCTTTGGGCCCGCACCGTTGGTACGCCGCCCGCGCAAACGAGCGCAATGGCCGCAAATGTCAACCGATGGGATGCGCCGTACAAAATCATCGTCGCTGTTTAGGGCGAAGCGGCGCGCAAACGCTACTGAAATGATTGTGACTGAGGGCCAGCCCGCGTCCGTTGTTCTTCAAAGCCAACCAGAGACGAGTAAATACGCGACTAGCGTGGTGCGGAAACTCCCCCTTCGCAATGCAGCGGACCTATTTATCCGAGGGGATACCGTGAATTTTTGTCACAGCCGTTCGTTTGCAAAAATGACTCGATCAGCTACCCTTTGGATATGAAATTACCGCGCGGTGCGTCCGGAAAGAATCGGGGACGAGGCTATCTTGATGGCCAGATGCTCATCGCCATGCCGGCGATGCTGGATGATCGCTTTTCCCGTTCGCTGATCTATGTGTGTGCGCATTCCTCAGAAGGCGCGATGGGTATCATCGTCAACCATCCGGCGCCGAACATCAATTTTTCCGACCTCCTGGTAAAGCTGGATCTAATCCCGGAGGCGGATGTGATCCAACTGCCGTCCCGAGCCGGAGTAGTGAAAGTCATGCGTGGCGGGCCGGTGGAAACCGAACGCGGTTTCGTGCTGCACTCGGCCGATTTCTTTATCGAAAATTCGACGTTACCGATCGACGACGGCATCTGTCTCACCGCCACGCTCGATATCCTCAAGGCGATTGCGCGCGGCGACGGGCCGGCGAGCGCGATCCTGGCGCTCGGCTATGCCGGTTGGGCGCCAGGCCAGCTGGAAAACGAAATCCAGGGAAATGGCTGGCTGCATTGCGCGCCGGATTTGGATCTGATCTTTGGCACCGACATCGGCAGAAAATACGAAAAGGCCCTAAAGAAGATCGGCATCGATCTTGGCATGTTGTCGAGCGAGGCCGGGCACGCCTGATCAGCGCGCCATCTCAACTTTCGTGTGCGGCTGCAGGAGATCGCGGGCGCGCTCGGGCGTCATCGGTTCGCCGAACACAAAACCCTGCGCGTATTCGCAGCCAAGTTGATAAAGCTCGACAGCGTCAGAGTCAGTCTCGGCGCCCTCGGCGACCACGTCCATGCCGAGATCGTGCGCGAGCGCGATGATCGAACGCAGAATTACGGGCCGAGTCCCTTTGGACGTTGTGCGCACGAACGATTGGTCGATTTTGATCGTGTCAAACGGGAAACGTTGGAGATAGGCAAGTGAGGAATAGCCGGTGCCGAAGTCATCGAGCGCAAGACCGGCGCCGAGTTCGCGAATTCGCTGCAGCATTTGTGCGGCGTGTTCCGGATTCTCCATCACCACCAACTCGGTGAGTTCGAGCTTGAGCGACCCGCGTGTCAGCGGAGCCCGGGCCAACACCGTGCGCAGGTCCTGGATTAGGTCATGACGCAGCAATTGCCGGGAAGACACGTTGACACTGGCGAACAACGAATCGCGCGGCCGCAGCGTGCGCTGCCAGGTGCTGAGCTGGCGCGCCGTGCGTTCAAGAACAAAAAGGCCGAGTTCGACGATGAGCCCGGTTTCCTCGGCGATGGTAATGAATTCGATCGGCGACAGCCGTCCCAGACGTGGATGATTCCAGCGCGCCAGCGCCTCGAAGCCCGCGACCGCACGGTCGTCAAGCCGCACGATCGGTTGGTAAAGGATCGTGATCTCGTCGCGTCCAATCGCCCGCCGCAGATCGGATTCGAGCGACAGCCGGTCGGACTTCCGCGCCCGCATGGCGGGTTTGAACACGTCGATGCGATCGCCGCCAAGTCGCTTGGCGTGATACATCGCGAGCTCAGCGTCCTTAAGCCTTTCCTCAGCGCGTTGCGGCTCTGAATCGCCGAGCGCTATTCCAATCGAGCCGGTGAGAAAAATCTCGCGATCGTTGAAAGTGATCGGGGCACGCAGCGTTCGTCGGACTGTCTCGGCGAGCGCGATCAGGCGCGAGGAGTCGCGCTCCGACAACACGATGAGGCCGAACTGATCGCCCGATAAGCGGGCAAGCGTATCCTGCGGTTTGATCAGCCGTCCGAGCCGCCGCGCCAGTGTGAGCAGAATAGAATCGGCAAGCGCCATGCCGACCGAGTCGTTGACCTGTTTGAAACGATCGACGTCGATCACCATCACGGTCGGCCGGATCGTCGTGTCAGCCTTGACAAAACCAAGCACCGCTTCGAGCCGGTCGAGAAACAACTCGCGATTGGGGAGGCCGGTCAGATTATCGTGTACGGCATCGTGCAGTAGCCGCTCCTCCACCGTCTTGAATTCGGTCACGTCGGTCAGTGTGCCAACGAGCCTAATGACTTCGCCGTCGGATCCGACAACCGGGCGCGCGCGCAGCGTGAACCACAGATAATGCCCGTCAGAGGCGCGAACCCGGAAATCCTGTGCAATCCTTCCACGCCTCTGCTCGACCACGCCGTCAAGCGTGGCCCGGAAACGATCGCGATCGAGCGGGTGCAGGACCTCGAGCCAGGTCGCCGCCGCGCCGTCGAGCGAACCGGTTTTCAGACCCAGCGCCGCTTCGGCCTCCGGGCTGGTGAACACGCGGTCGGCGGATACGTCCCAGTCCCAGATCATGTCGCCGGCACCAGTTAAAGCCAGCGCGCGCCGTTCGATGTCGGAGACGATGCCTTGCGCCATACCTCCGGCAAACGCATGCTGCATCACCGTGAAGCCGATCAGCATGACAATCAGCACGAGGCCGCCGAGCAGGGCAGGGCCGACGATGTCGTTGGTGAGAAAGCCCAATACTGTCAGCGCGGCGCCAAACACCCAGACGACGAAAAGAAACCAGGTCGGTATCAACATCACGGCGCGGTCAAAGCCGTGCGTCGAAAGATAAACGACAAGAACAAAGCCGAAGAGCGCGATGAAAAACAGCGAGATTCGCGCAATGCCCGACGCGACTTCTGGCGAGTAAAGTGCCACCGCCACAAGCGCACCCAAAAAGGCAAGCCAGCCGACCGTAATATGCGCGTAGCGCACGTGCCAGCGGTTGAGGTTCAGATAAGCGAACAGGAAGACCAGTAACGTCGCAGCCAGGATGGCTTCGCCCGACGCGCGCCAGATGCGTTCGGCGCTCGACGACATGTCGAACACCTTGCCCCAGAAGCCAAAGTCGATGCCGATATAAATTAGAACCGCCCAGCCTAGCGCCGCGGCGGCCGGAAACATGACGCTGCCTTTGACGACGAACAAGATGGTCAGAAACAGCGCCAGCAATCCGGCTATGCCAATGACGATGCCGTGATACAGCGTCAGCGAGTTGATCTTGTCCTTAAAGGCATCGAGTTCCCAGAGGTAAAGCTGCGGCAGGTTCGGGGTCCGCAACTCGGCGACGAATGTTATGACGGTGCCGGGGTCGAGCGTTACGCGAAACACGTCCGCACTGGGATTATCGAGCCGCTCTGGCGGATCGCCCGAAGACGGCGTAATATTAACGATGCGCGAGGTGCCGAGGTCGGGCCAGATCAATCCGGAGCCGACCATCCGATAGTGCGGCGCCACGATCAGGCGATCGATTTGCTCGTCGCCGTCATTGGCAAGGGCAAACACCGCCCAATTGGATCCGGCTTCGCGCGCATGAACCTCGATTCGACGAGCTATGCCATCAGGGCCTGGCGCGATCGAGACCTGAACGCGGTCGCCGTCGGTGTGCTGGAACTCCACCGCACCCGTCAAATCAATGGCGGCCGCGTCCAGACGGACATTGACCGCCTCGACTGCGCTTGCACCCGTGACCCCGATCAGGGCCACAAACGCTAAGGCTGCGAGCGCCGTGGCGGCTCGAAGCAATGCCAAAAGACGACCTCCAAAGATTTAGCCGTCGGCGCACGTCGCGCTCCGACGCTGAGGAATTCCCCGCTTCACAACTTAGCCGGCTTTACGCCGAATTCGCGGCCCGGTTTCGTCCGGGCGCCTGCTCCCGGCCAAGGGCCAGCGTCGATGATTAGCCGCTTGCCGGGTCCAGACGCAACAATTTTCCCGTTTCTTTTCAAAGGGTCAGGCTTTCCACCGACCTGCCTCGGCGGACGCCCTCAGGGTGCGTCCCAGGGTGTGACAACAGCAACCGTCGCCGTTAGTTTGTTTGTCAAAGGAAGCGCACATGGCCGCCATTGATCCGGACGATCTGCCGAAAAAGAAGAGCACGCACGAACTGGGGCAAGACCTGAGGCTGCTGTCGGTCAGCGAGCTTGCTGAGCGCATCGGGTTACTCAAGGGCGAAATCACGCGACTTGAGGCAGAAATGAACAAAAAGCGGGCGTCGCAGACGGCCGCGGATGCTTTTTTCAAAAAATGACGGCTCCACGCGACCCGCTGGAGTCCAACTGGAAAAAGTTTTGCCAAGTGTCGGCGATTCCTTAACCTTTCATTAAGCTTTCTCCTTCATTACAGAGATTGTCCAACTTCTGGACATCGAGTGGCTCCTGTCCACTCTGTTTGACGCCTCCCTGTTATCACCTTGAGCCGCCGGCAACGGCGGCTCCTTTTTGCGTTTTGAAGGCCGCGTCGCCGCCTTGGCCGGCAACCATGTCGGCAATTCGGTTGCTTCGAACGCTGGACTTAAAGGCTGCGGCGAGCGATGGTGCACGGCGGTGTGAGGCGTACCCATGTCCGAGAAGCGTGCGACCGAGGCCGGCGCTGTTTCTTTCAGTGAACGGTTGGCGAATTCCCAAGTCTTTGCGACCCTTTTTCGCGACGGCATGGCCTTGGTCGAGGAGACGGCGAGCTATCTCGACGGCGCCGGCCGGACGGAATCCAAGAAGCTCGAACGCAGCGCGGCGCTTGTTTATGCGACCGAAAGCATGCGGCTGACCACGCGCTTGATGCAGCTAGCGTCCTGGCTGCTTCTCCATCGTGCAGTCAAAGAAGGCGAAATGACGCTGGCGCAAGCCAGCAAGGAAAAGAGCAAGGTCAGGCTCGCGGCTTGTGAGCCTGGTGATGCCAAATCAATCGCGCTGCTCCCGGCCAAGCTTCAGGAACTGATCGTGCGCTCGACCAAACTGCAGGCCGAAGTGCGGCGGCTCGACACGACGATGCATGCGCCGGTGCCGCTCAAAATCGCGGTCGGCAACCCGGTCGAAAGACAGCTCGGACTTTTGAAGGCCGCCTTCGAGCGTGACGGGGTCTGAACCCTTCGACTCCGTCTACTTCTTAAGAAAGCCGGAAAACTTTTTCTGGAAGCGCGAAACCCGGCCGCCGCGGTCGACGAGGTGCTGCTGGCCGCCGGTCCAGGCCGGGTGCGACTTCGGATCGACGTCGAGATGCAGCGTATCGCCAGACTTGCCCCACGTTGTGCGGGTGGTGAATTCGGAGCCGTCGGTCATAATCACCTTGACGAGGTGATAATCGGGGTGGATTTCGGATTTCATGACGTTGCCTGAGCCGTTGTAGCGCCATTTTGCGCTTTAGTGTTCGGGGAATTTGGCGGCTCTATAGCGCGACACCGCCTGCGACACAAGCCGATGTGGCCATCTTGTCGCACGTTGCCAGTTCACCGTGCAAAGCGCATTGTCCAAAAAAGCCGCGGCGGCGCGCGGCAAAGAGGTGCTGCGGCGCATGAACGTCGATGCTGGAAAGAATGTAGCGGCACTTCCCGCCACTGCAACACTCATATCGACGGCGCAGTCCTTGCAAGCCGGGTTGACCAAAGGCACGCCGCAAGAGCCGAGCGCGACCCGCAGAACCAATTTGCGGCCGCTGACTTCGCTGCTGCCCTACATCAAACGCTATCGCGGGCGCGTCATTGCGGCGATCGCGGCCTTGATCCTCGCGGCGCTGACGACGCTCGTCGTGCCGATTGCCGTGCGGCGTATGATCGACTTCGGCTTTACCGCGCGCGGGCTGGCTCTGATCGACAATTATTTCCTGGTCATGATCGGTGTTGGCGCGGTGCTGGCGCTGGCAAGCGCGCTTCGTTACTACCTCGTCACCACACTCGGCGAGCGCATCGTCGCTGACTTGCGCGGCGACGTGTTCGCGCATGTAACCTCGCTCTCCGCGGCTTTCTTTGACGAGGCGAGGACCGGTGAGGTGATCTCGCGGCTGACTGCCGACACGACGCAGATCAAGGCCGCCGTCGGCAGTTCCGTTTCGGTCGCGCTGCGCAATCTGGTGCTGTTTGTCGGCGCAACCGCCATGATGGTCGTGAGTAGTCCGCGGCTTTCGGCCTTCGTCTTGGCGGCGATCCCGATCATTGTGCTGCCGCTTTACGCCTTCGGGCGCGCGGTGCGCCGCCGCTCGCGGTTTGCTCAGGATACACTTGCCGACGCCTCGGCCTATGCCGCTGAGCTGATCGGAGCGGTGCGGGTGCTGCAAGCCTTCACCAACGAGCGCCTCGGAATCACCCGCTTTCGCAGCGCGGTCGAGCGCGCCTTTGTAGCTGCGCGAGGTTCGATCCGCGCGCGCGCCCTCCTCACCGGCATCGCCATCTTCCTGGTATCCGCGAGCGTGATCGTCGTGCTTTGGGTCGGTGCGCAGGACGTGCTCGCCGCGAAGATGACGCCCGGCCGGCTCGGCCAGTTCATCCTCTATGCCGTATTCGCGGCCGCGGCACTCGGCTCGCTTTCGGAAACCGGCGGCGAGGTGGCGCAGGTTTCCGGTGCGGCGGAGCGGTTGTTCGAGATTCTGGCGATTAAACCGGTGATCGCGCGTCCGGCAAAGCCGCTGGCGTTGCCATTGCCGGCGCGTGGCGAGGTTGCTTTCACCGATGTGCGCTTCTCCTATCCGACACGGCCGAATGCAGCTGCGCTCGATGGCGTGTCATTTCAAGTTGCACGTGGCGAAAAGGTCGCGATTGTCGGCCCTTCCGGCGCCGGCAAAAGCACGATCTTCCATTTGCTGTTGCGGTTTTACGATCCCCGCTCTGGAAGCATTACACTCGACGGTATGCGGCTCGCCGATCTTGATCCGGCGGATTTGCGCGGACGGATCGCGCTGGTGCCGCAGGACTGCGTGATGTTCGCGAGCTCGGTGGGCGACAACATTCGCTTCGGCCGGCCGGATGCATCCGATGCCGAGGTGGCGCGCGCCGCCGAGTTTGCCCATGCGGCCGCGTTCATCGCGGCGCTGCCGCAAGGCATGGATACGCAGGTCGGCGAACGCGGCGTCACGCTCTCGGGCGGACAGCGCCAGCGCATCGCGATTGCGCGCGCGGTGTTGCGCGACGCGCCGCTTCTTCTCCTTGACGAAGCGACTTCGTCGCTCGATGCCGAAAGCGAGACCCAGATCGCAGCCGCGCTCGCTGAATTGATGCGCGAGCGCACCACGATCGTCATCGCACATCGGCTGGCGACGGTGCTCTCCTGCGACCGGATCCTCGTGCTCGATCAGGGCCGCATCGTCGAACAAGGCACCCATCAAACGCTTGCTGCAGCTGATGGTCTCTATGCGCGGCTCGCCAAGTTGCAATTTCAGGGCATGTAGAGCGTCAACTGAAAAGTGCCGGCGCTTTTGAAAAATGATCATGCTGGAGAAATTCACGGGCGCCAGCTCATGCGATGGATCGGGTTCCCCGAAATCGGATTGGCGCCCGAGCCGCTGATCGAAAATCCGTGTTTGCCGTAGAACGCGATGGCGCGCGCATTGTCGGTGTTGACGTCGAGATCAAGGCCTAAAGGCGACAATCCCTTCGCCTCAGCAAGCAGCGCTGCCCCCACACCTGACGCCCAGCGCTCGGGCGCGACCACGATCTGGTCGAGATAAAGCGTGCGCGGATCGACCGTGACAAAGCCGATCATTTCGCCAGTGGCGTCAGCGACGACGATCTCGGCTGCGGGCACCAGCTCATGACGCCAACGCGCCCGCCACCAGTCGAGCCGTTCGGCGAAATCAATCAGCGGATACGCGGTCTGCCAGGTCCGCAGCCACAGCGCGATGGCGTCGTCTTCGTCCCGCGAGCGGTAGCCGCGCAGCACAAAACCGCGATCGGGCGTGGCCTCCTTCACCGTGCACCACGCGTCGCCGCCGGCCGCACGCGCTACTTTTCCGTCAGTTTCAGCTCGATGCGGCGGTTACGGCTGAAGGCTTCCTCAGTGGTGCCGGGATCGATCGGCTGAAATTCGCCAAAGCCCGCGGCGACGAGACGCTGCGGCGAAATTCCCTTGCTGATCAGATATTGCACGACGGAAATCGCCCGCGCCGCCGACAACTCCCAGTTCGACTTGAACGGCGAATTTCCGGATAATTGCCGGGTATCGGTATGGCCGTCGACGCGCAGCACCCAGTTGATGTCGGACGGGATCTTCTTTTCGAGCTCAGCCAGCGCGGTCGCGAGCTTGTCGAGCTCAGCGCGCCCTTCCGGCCGGAGTACCGCGGCGCCGCTGTCGAAAAACACTTCGGACTGGAACACAAAGCGGTCGCCGACGACGCGGATATCAGGCCGGTTGCCGAGAATTTCACGCAGCTTGCCGAAAAAATCCGAGCGGTAGCGCGACAATTCCTGAACCCGCTGCGCGAGCGCTAAGTTCAGGCGCTGCCCGAGATCGGCAATGTGAATCTGGGAGTCCTTTTCTTTCTGCTCGGAGGTGCCGAGCGCCTGCTCGAGCGCTCCGATCTGGCGGCGGAGCGCGGTGATCTGCTGATTGAGCATCGTGATCTGCGCCACGGCGCGGGCGGTTGCTTCCTTCTCCAGATCGAGCTGCGAGCTAAGCTTGCCGACGGCGGCCTTGCCGGCGTCGGCGTTTTGCGCCGCGGTTTGCGAGCCTTCGGCGACGCCGCGCAGCCGGTCGCGCTCGCCTTCGGCCGCCGACAGCGAAGCACGCAACTGCGCGACTTCGTCTTCGAGGCTGGTCTTCCCGGTTTGCTCCAGCGACAGCAGTTCGGAGAGCCGCGAAATCTGCGCGTTGAGGCGCGCGAGCGCGGTGTCCTTGCCGGCGACTTCCTGCGACAGGAAGAACTGCGCCACCATGAATACGGTAAGCAGAAAGATGATGGACAGGAGCAGCGTCGACAGCGCGTCGACAAAGCCCGGCCAGTAATTCATGCCGCTGTCGCGGCTGCGGGAAAGCGCCATGTGCTTCTTCTAATTCGGCTCTACGGCCTGACTTGCCTTTATCGGTCGACGGTCTCGCGCGACAGCATCTCCATGAAGCGGCGGATGTCGGCGTTGAGCTTGGCCTGCGCGTCCGCCCAATCGCGGATCATCTGCTGTTCCGAGCGCATGTGCTGAACGAGACCCTGGATCGCTTCGGCGAGGTTTGCCATCGCCGCGGTGGTCGCCTTGCCAGATCCGGCATCGCTGATCGACAAGCGCAGCCGCTCGATGGCGTCCAGCATGCCGGCCTGGACCGCGCCGCCCGGGGCGCTGGCGCTGAGGTCCTGTACCGTCGTCGCCAGCCAGTCTTCGAGGTTGGTGTAGAACCGGCTTTGCGCCTGGTTGGTTTGCAGGTCGAGAAAGCCGAGGATCAGCGAGCCGGCAAGCCCAAACAGCGACGAGGAGAATGAAATACCCATGCCGCCGAGGGGCGCCGCAAGCCCTTCCTTGAGCGCATCGAACACGGTGTCGGCGTCGCCGCCGACTTTGAGGCCGTTGATGATGCTGCCGACCGAGCCTACGGTTTCGATCAGGCCCCAGAACGTGCCAAGGAGTCCGAGGAAGACCAGCAGGCCGGTGAGATAGCGCGAAATGTCGCGCGCCTCGTCGAGCCGGTTTGCCAGCGAATTGAGAAACGCCCGCATGGTCTGCGCCGAGATCGCGAAGCGGTCGGCGCGCTCGCTGCCGAGGATCGCCGCCATCGGCGCCAAGAGTTTCGGCTCCCGCGCGGAGACGAGGGCGGGATCGGAGCGGCGAAAGCCGTTGACCCAGGAGACTTCCGGAAACAGCCGGATCACGCGCGCGAACGCAAGGATGATGCCGATCAAGAGGACGCCGACGATCAACCCGTTGAGCCACGGGTTGGCCATGAACGCGTTGAGAATCTGATGCTGCAGGACAAAGGCGATCAGCCCGCACAGAATCAGAAACACCAGCATCCGGAACAGAAAGATGCGGGGCGAAGACAGCTTGGCTGGGTCGACGTTATTCGCCATCGGCCTTTAGGGTAACGCCCGGTACCGGACGCAATATGACACAGAAGACATCGGCGCGGTCGGAGAAAAATACATGATTCTCACAGTGCTTCATTCTCGCAGTGCTTCATTCTCACAGTGCTTCCGCGGCTCCGGTCGATGACTGCCGCATTCTTGCGGCACGGTAATGGCGCCCCCGGCGTGCTCCGAGGCTTTACAAAGCCCGCTGCCGCGCCGGTTCCTTGCCGGCCTCGCGCAGCAGCCGAATGAGTTCCTGGTGCATGGTATCATTGCCTGCGGCGATTTGGCTCTTGGCCATGATATTTTCGCCGCCGTCCAAATCGCTGACAAAGCCGCCGGCTTCGCGAACCAAAATGATCCCGGCGGCCATGTCCCACGGCGACAGATCGCGCTCCCAATAGGCGTCGAAACGGCCGGCGGCGATCCAGGCGAGATCAAGTGTGGCGGCGCCGAACCGGCGTAAACCGGCGTAGTGCTGCTGGGCGGCGGCGATTTCGGCCCGCCCGAGCTCAAGGTCGCCGCGGCCATAGTGCGGCAGGCCGCACGCCACCACCGCCTCGTCGAGCCGCTTGCGGGCGGCGACGCGGATGCGCCGGTCGTTGAGGAAGGCGCCCTTGCCGCGCTCGGCGACGAAAAGGTCGTCGTTGGCCGGATTGTAGGTCAGGCCCGCAACAATCGCGCCGTTGCGTTCCAGCGCGATCGAGACTGCAAAGTGCGGAATGCCGTGCAGGAAGTTGGTAGTGCCGTCGAGCGGATCGACGATCCAGCGGTGGCTCTTGTCGGCACCGGCATGGCCGCCGCCTTCCTCGCCGAGGAAACCATAATCCGGCCGCGCCTTGGCAAGCTCCTCGCGCACGATCGCTTCGGCCTTGCGGTCGGCGGCAGTAACGAAATTGCGCGGCCCCTTCAGCGACACCTGCAGGTTCTCGACCTCGCCGAGATCGCGTTTGAGGCTTCGTCCGGCGCGATACGCCGCCTTGATCATGACGTTGAGGATTGCGGAGTGGGGCATGGGCCTGCGGTACGGTGCAATTGAGAGCCGCGTCAAGCGTTCTGTGCTCTGCGTTATCCATGGCGTCGGAACGACGCCTATTTTCTCCCTCGCGCGGCCGGCGGAGGTGAATAGAAAGCCTTTCCCGCGACGCGATCCGCGCCCGGGTTTTGCAATGACCGTAGCCCGGATGCAGTAAAACGAAATCCGGGATCGGCGTTGCAGCTTGAATGCTGCTCCCGGATTACGCTGGGCTCCATCCGGGCTACGACTAGGAAGAAAAAAGGAAGCGGAACGCCGACAGACGTGTGCATCAACCTCCGCGCTTTTTTAGGGCGCGGCGCGTGCCCTTGTCTCTTTTCCCTCCCCCGCTTGCGGGGGAGGGTTGGGAGGGGGCACGCTCGCCTGGCGGCGTTCCACCACGGCTCTTACCGTCAGGGCTTTCGTCCCTTGGGCGCAACTCCAGGCCATGCTTCCTGGGACGTGGCAGGACGTTCGATCCTGTAAGCCCGCACCAACCGGGGTGCAGAGACCTTGCGTTCTGACACGGGCGTTACCCGCGCCCGCCTGTCCCAGTCCAGGGAATGCACCTCCCGGACCGGTCGTAGTGCCGGTCAGCTGATGCCCGAAGCTGCCCGAGAACGGAGTGTATCGTCCGCCCGCGGGTACCGCACTCGCTCCACCTTCAGGAGTACCCTCGGCCGAAGGTGTCCTTCACTGAGCGAGATTCGCTAAGTCTTGTAGCGAAAATAGCGACCATTGTCAATGAAAATGTGACGTTACCATGCTGGGCGATTATCTGCCGCTTGACAGAAGTAGCATGTCGCCTTATCGAGGATTGGCGTGACAGGTTGGCGGTTTTGGGAAGATATGCCCGCGCTAGTGCAGCGCGGGCAACCTTGGCAGTCTTACTTGGGGCGATCCCGTTCCAAGGTCTCGCGATTGTAAACGGAGCCGCCTACAGTTTGGTAGAAATGCCGTCCCGGCAGTTCGTAACTCCAAACAGCCACAGCGAAGCGATTGCGCCACATACGGTAAAAAACGTCCTCGTAAAGAACGTAACCATAGATAATTTGTCCCTCAATTTTGCTCGGCATTGTGAAGGGCAAAATTCCATCAAATTTCTTCGAGTTCGCTCGCAAAACTGTGTCCGTGAGCCGTTCTTCGTAACCATCATCGGGCGGCACGGTTGGCAGCGCATTTGGCTCGGAAAATCTTACGGACAGACTGTGCACAATTCCATAGCTGCGACCAACGTTCATCAATGCAATCAGAACGTTCCACTCTTTCTCATCGGCTTTGACCGGATTCGGGAATGCGGGAATAACGAAAGCCCGCTCAAGATCAAGAATGGCGATCTCGGCAATTTTGGTCGAAGCATTGGAGACCTTCCAAAGCTTTTCAGTCGAGAACCACAACCGGCCAGTGAAAATAGCCAAAACAAAAGTGAAGATACCAGTTACAGCCTCGCCATGGTTGTCGAGAAAACTGACCAGAGCCATGAGACTAAGAAGCAAAGGACCGGCGACGGTAGAGCATTTTTGTTGTTCGGCGGGATTTGCGCCGTGGCCGGTATCGGTGCCTATTGGATGGCACGTTATCAAGGATGAAATCACAGCATCGAACAAAACGACTACCAGCGCTCCCAAAATCAGAGCGGGCCAGTATCGTTTTATCCAAGTCAGCATCCTTTAACTACTGCGCCAAATATATCAGCATTCATGCGGTTGTTGTAGCGGAACTGAAACTCCGCGACGTACAGCGGCAGATATTTGGCGCTGACTTTGTGGAAGGTGCCGACAACGCCGCGTTTGAAGATCGACCAGAAGCCCTCAATCGTGTTCGTGTGCACCGCGCCGACAACGTATTGATGTTTGCTGTGGTCAACAAAACCGTGCGGATAGGCAGTCGGGATACCCTTGTATCCGGGCCATGCGTCGGTCGCGAGCAGCGACACTTTGTCAGAAACCGCCTCAGTAATGAAAGTCAGGATGGAGTCGCCGGTTGCGGCGCGCCCGAGCACGCGGGCCACGACGTTGCCCTTGCGCTGCACGGCGCCGATGACTGGCATCTTCGCGCCTTTGCCTTTTTTCTTATCCCAATGCCGGTTTTTGTCGTCGCCGCCCACGTAGGTTTCATCGACCTCCACAATGCCGCCAAGCTTCTCTTGCGGTTGCATCATTGCGGCACGGATTTTGTGGCACATGCTGTGAGCAGTTTCGTAAGAGCCGAAACCCATTTGCCGCTGAATTTGAAGCGCGCTGATGCCTTTCTTGCTGGTTGTCATCAAGTGCACGACCTTGAACCATTGCCGCAGCGGCTTGTTGGTGTTCTCAAAGATTGTCCCGGCGATAACCGAGAACCGATAGCCGTCTGGTGCGCATTTCTCGCACTGCCAATGCCACTTGCGCGACGGCAGGTCATAGACGGCAGGATTGCCGCAACGTGGGCAGCGGACGCCCTGAGGCCATCTGCGGGCCTTCAGGTAAGCCTTAGGCGCGTCGTTATCGCCCATAGGAAACATATCCTCAAACTGGCTTTCGGTCATTTGATGGACCGGTTTAGGATGTTTTTTCACGGCGACTACCCCTCAAATCCTCAGGATAGTCATATATTATCGAAACAACTTACTTCTGTCAAGCGGCAGATAATCGCCCCATGCTGAGTGGACCGAGAAGATTTGCGCCCCCGAGGCCGATGCAAAAACGCAAACGCAATCCGTCAAGGCGGTTTAATCGCTCAGATCCCTCACGCTCAATGAGCAATTTCGAGGGCAATGGCGTGATCGTCTAACAACGCGCGTGCTTGCACGGTTTGAGTTCGATTTAAAACCTTTTGGCCGATGTCCGCCACGGAATGCATTTCGGACTCAAGTCAGACATCGCGCTGGATCGGTTATGCGCCCCGCGAGCCGACACCGGCCCCTTCACGATATCAACGAAATTGGCATAGTATCGTCCTAATTAGGAGCGGCCACTGGGACGTGCCGGTGTTCCAAGAGTCTCCGGTGTTCCAAGAGTTCTCAAGGCGGCGATTGTGCCGTCGGCGGATGCGCACTTCGGTCCCGCTTTTTTAGGCCCTAAAGAGGCACGAGTTTCATGCCGACAGTCGTCACCATCCTCTCAGCCACGCTATGGCTCCTGTCTGCGACGGCCGCGTTTGCAGGGGACAATCCGCTTCTGGGCACATGGAAATTAAAATCGTACGTGCGCGAAGTAGCCGCAACGGGGGAGCGCTATAACGAACGGGGAGAACATCCCAACGGCTATCTCTCCTATGCAGCAGATGGCCGCATGTATGCGATGATCACCTGGGATAATCGCGCCAATCCGCACGACATGGTTCCAACCAACGAAGAGCGAATAAGGCTGTATGGCACAATGATATCTTATGCCGGAAACTACACGATGGATGCCGAGAAGGTGATTCATCACGTTGATGTCTCGTGGAATCAAGTCTGGACGGGCACCGACCAAATCCGGTTTTATAAGTTGGACGGCAAAACTCTCACCATCACTTCGGCGCCTAATCGCAATCCGGTAGACGGCCGCGCGGGCCGCAGCATTCTGGTGTGGGAGAAGGTGCCCTAAGAGCGGCCACGAAATCAGGACATGGGGAATGAGGATTGGTTCCCGCCGCCGACGCAATGGGCTTATCCGGACTGCTGCAAACGCACATTCTCCACGTCCGCTATTTGTCAACAACGGTCCTAAGGCGATGTCTGCGTCACGTCCGCCATCGCTTCAACAGCGGCGCAAGAGCGGATATTCCGGCACTTTGCATTCGTGCCAAAATGCGAAATTGCGCGAATTTCGATCGTAGCCGAGGCAGGCGGCAAACTTACGAACACCAAAGTTCCCGATCCTTGCCGTAGTACCCGCTTCAGCGAACTGCCAAGTTGCCAAGGCGTGCCGCGTTACCTAATGAAATTAGGAGAAGCTAAGCGGCAACGGTGTTGAGGAACCCTTCGACTTGTGCACGTAGCTGCACGGTCGCTTTTTCCACCTCTTCCGAGGCCGCGAGCACCGTCTGCGCCGAGCGCCGTGTTTGTGTCATCCCGCTTGCGACCTCGCCGAGCGTTGCGACGACGCCCTTGCTGCCGATAGCCGCGCTCGCGACGTTGCGCGAGATTTCTCCAGTCGCCGCTTCCTGCTGCGCCACGGCCCCGACTATTCCCGAAGTGTGAGAATTAATGTCCTGCATCCGTTCGGTGATCGCGAGGATTGCGGTAACCGCTTCCCCGGTCGAACTCTGGACAGAGGAAATCCCCTTGGTGATTTCCTCCGTTGCCTTTGCCGTTTGAACGGCTAGCGACTTTACTTCGGAGGCGACCACGGCGAAGCCACGACCGGCATCACCGGCCCGCGCCGCCTCGATGGTAGCGTTGAGCGCGAGAAGGTTTGTCTGCTCTGCAATGTTTTGAATAAGCTTAACCACGTCGCCAATACGCTGCGCGACCTGGGCTAATGCAGTGATGTCGTCATTGGTGGCGGTGGCGTCCATCGCGGCGTCCCGCACGATAGCGCTCGTTTGCACGAGCCGGCGACTAATCTCCTTGATCGACGTTGAAAGCTCCTCGGCGGCTGCAGCCGCAGCTTCGACATTGGCCGATGCCTTGTTCGATCCGGCCACCGCGCCCTCGGCGCTTTGTAACGTATGGTCAGACGTTGTCAGCAAGCTTTTGGCGGCAGTCTTCATAGAGGCGGCACTATGCCCGACTGTTAAGAGCACAGTCTCAACTCCAGAACGAAACGAGCCAATCGCCGCCTCGATAGCTGCGCGCCGATCTTCGCTTTGACGCAGCGTATCGCGTTCCTGGTCCGCCTGGCGCTGCTGTGTAATGTCGGTATGTGTTGACACCCACCCACCACCGGCTTGTGGGCGAAATACCAACGATATGGTACGACCATCCTTAAGCTCAAAAGTTTTTTCCTCGGCGAGTCCGTCTGCCGCCTTTTTGAGAGTATCAGCAACGTATTGATCGGGATCACCGGCGAAAGTACCACGTTGCGCGCGCTGAATAAGAATCTCATGCAGCGGCGTACCTTTTTGAAATATCTGAGACGGAAGCTGAGACATTTCAATATAACGTCTATTGCAGAGAACAAGCCGAGCGGCGCTATCAAACATACCCAGGCCTTGGCTCAGGCTGTTGAGCGCGTCTCTTGCTGCCCGATTGTCCAGACGTTGCTTGAGAAAGGCAAAGAGAGCGGCCATCATCAAAACGGTCAGCGCGACCATGATGGATACGTCAACGCCGGTAGCCACAGCCGGGACATCGCTCATTGTTTGGAGCATTGATGATTACCGTTCGGAGCCAATTGACATTATTTCATCAAGGTTTTTGAGACGTTAACAATCGGTGACGACCAGGGTGCGAGCCTATCGACGGAGTGTTGTGAACTCCCTTGGAACCGTTTTCCACCAGGCAAGCCACCTTGCCGGAGGGTCCCAAGCAACGAGGGGATAGGGCTCGCTGCGTCGGAGCAGCCACGTCCATTCGAGCCAATCGCGTCATTTCGCGATGTCAGCCGGCGATCCGTTTTGCGGCAGTTTGCGTCGAGCTACGACAAATACATTCGCTGGGTAATCGCGGCGCATCTCATCGCGATCGAAAATGCCGCCTACGACGCTGCGGTGTCTGTGCATCTCGAGAGCGCGTACTATTACGATAGGGCAATCGGGTGATGCATGAGCTGTAAGGAGCGCCAAGGTTACTTCTATGGGAAACCAATGCCCGTTAAAAATATCTTTTGCTGGCTTGAAGCGCGACATTCTTGCACATGGCGGGATCAACGCGGTTGCCCATGATTGAGCAAAAACTTGCCGATGTCCGCTTGGGGTCGATGAACTGCCCTTGGGGCTTGTGCGCTCGTAGGCCGTTCGTCCTTCAACAGTAGACATTTAACGGCGCGAGTTTGAAGGCGGTTTTGTGCCATCAACAGCCCTCCGCAAATCGCAACAACAAAAAGGCCGCCTCGCGGCGGCCTTTCGGCATTCGCTACTCGCCTTCAAGTTCACGCAAACGTTCGAGAACGTTGTTGGACTAAAAGGACGTTACGTCAGATCAGTGGCAGCGATGCGTTGCCATAGCCTCGTGCAAGGCCATTTCAGCTCCGGCCGGCGTAGCGAATATGTGCTGCCACCAATGGTGTTCAGGCGAACCACGTCGAAATGCCAGAAACTGGAAGTCCTGAGGTGGCGCTGATGCGTGGGTCCAGACACGGCAAAAGCCGCTATTAAACCGGACCACGGCGAAATCAGCGTGCGCCTGCGTCACGGCAGTGACACTCAACGTTAAGAGACCAATTGCAAAGGCTAGTCGCTTCATTGTCCGCCTCCCTAAAGCGCGCTGCGTGCTTTCAGTACATTCCAACTATGCCATAAGCTTTGCACCGAGATCAAACGGAAGACGCCTTGCCGGCGCAGGCAGGCAGACTGTCGCACGCCGTCGAAGTGGCCGCGCCGGTAGGCAACTACTTCCGGTGGGCGTCACGCCGAAAGCCGAATTCCGCCGGTCAAATCGTTTCGCTTTACCGAGTTGAGAGTGTTGATCTCGGGGAGCTTTCCCTTTTATTGGCCCTTGCGGGACTTTTCGGGGTTGATGCGCGGTCAAAATGGCGTTCCTTCATTCATTTACGGTCAGCGATTTCCTCGATTCGCTTGTGAGTCTGTTCGGCGCCTTCGTGCTCGGCACGCTGATCGGGGCGGAGCGCCAATACCGGCAGCGCGGCGGCGGTTTGCGAACCCACGTGCTGGTCGCAGTCGGCGCCGCGACCTTCGTCGACATCGGCATGCATCTCAACGGCAATGCCGGCGCGACACAGATCATTGCCTACGTGGTTTCCGGCGTCGGCTTTCTTGGCGCCGGCGTCATCATGAAGGAAGGCAGCAATGTCTGGGGCCTCAATACCGCGGCGACGCTATGGTGTTCGGCTGCGGTCGGCGCCTGCGCCGGCGCCGATCTGGCGATCGAAGCCGTGGCCCTGACCTGCTTTGTTCTCGCCGGCAATACCCTGCTGCGGCCGCTGGTCAATGTCATTAACCGCGCGCCGATCACCCAGGGCGCAACGGAAGCAATTTACGAGGTTCGCGTGACGACGACCGCCGATCACATCGACGAAAGCCGTGAACTGCTGCGCGAGCAATTGGCGGCGGCCCATTATCCGGTGCGGGACGTCGAGGTTATCGAACGGGAACAAGGCGGGATCGAGCTGGTGGCGACGTTACTGGGCACTACTGCCGATCCGCGGGAACTTGATGACATCGTCTCACGTCTCGACAGGAGCCCGTTGGTGCAAAACGCCGGCTGGAGTTTGCGAACGACGGAATGATGAATCTCGATAAAGCTTGCCGCCTGCACGCGGTTCGGGGCCGCCCGCGGAGAGTTTTTAGGCGGCCTCAAGGACCCCCCTTTACCGGCGGGGCGAGCAGCGGGGAATTTCCCAGGTGAACCGATATCGCCGCCGGGCGACACTCCGCCCTGAAACTCTTCGTGCGTATCGGCTCACCGTCCAGATTTACATGCAGGTCTTCTGTCGATTCGTAGCTGAACCAGGGGCTCTTGGCAGTTTTTATCAGATTGCGCACGCCGGATTTGCCCTGGCGCAATAGCGTGCCCAGCGCTTCGGCCCGTTCGCGATGTGGAAGATGCGGCATGATCATCAAGTCCAACAGGCCGTCGTTGATGGTGGCGTCCGGGCAGAGCTGAATTCCGCCGCCCGCCTGCCTGCCGTTGCCAATCGCGAGAGCACTGAAGGCGCCCTGCCATTCAAAGCTTTCGCCGCGAAAGACGCCCGAGCTTGCCGACAGGTTGCCAATCTGAAGCAGGCCGGTCAGTGCGTAAGCAAGGCTGCCCAGCCGGTGCTTGAGAGCAGGATCGGTTTCCGCCGTCACCTGAGAGCCGAAACCGCCCGTCAGCATGTTGACGAAAGGCCTGCCGTCGAGCAGTCCCAGGTCGATCGGGGCGGCCGCGGTGTCCGCGATCATCAGCAGCGCCGCCGTCAGATCGTCGACCGGCAGACCGGCCGACCGCGCGAAATCATTTGCTGTTCCCAACGGGAGAATACCAAAGCTGCATTTTGCCGGAATCCCGAGCTTGAACGCCGAACTGAAAACTTCATTGACCGTGCTGTCGCCTCCGCCCGCGACGATGGTGTCGACACGGTCTTTGCCGGCATCCGCCAAGGCTTCGGCGACAAGACGCGGCATGTCGTCTGCCTCCCAGGTCACGCGGACACTGACCTGATGACCGCGCTCGCGAATTTCGCTGACGCTCCGGCGCACCCGCGGATCGCCGGATGCTTTGCCGTTGAGGATGAGACGGATGCTGGCCATTGTTCATACTACTCAATCCAGGGTCCGCCAGCCAAACATACGTTGGGATTGGCTCGGAACATCAGCGCAGCGATGTTGTGGACTGCGTGCTGGCGTCGGCAAGGCCGCGGGATAGCGCCTGCTAGGCCGCGACGCGGTGCATGGCGGCCTTTTCGCGCGCGCCGCGGATGACGTTGACCGACTTTTCGATGGCTGACCACAAGCCGCTGATCTCGGCGGTCGAGCCGGGATCGGAAGCGTAGCCCTTCGCACCTTCGCCTTCGCCAAGCGCCAGCGAGAAACTTGCGCGGTGGGTGATCTGACCGCCCCAGACCGGGACGTCCAGTTGAGCCAGGCACCTGCGCGCCAAGGTTACCGCCGGCGCTTCGATATTCTGACGTTTTGGTGGCGCCGCATTGAAAACAACGGCGAAAGGCGTGCGGGCCTGCCGCGCGAATGCGATGGTTTCCTGCACGGCGTCAATATCGAACAATCCGGGCCGACACGGGATGACAACGAGCGTCGCCGCCTCGATCGCTTCGATGGCGCTGGCAGAATTGTACGCCGGCGTATCAATGAAGATCCATTCCACGCCGCCGGTTCGCTTGGCCTTTTTGACAATGTGGGCAATGCCACGTTTGACGATCTTCAGCGGCAGAGCCGGTTCGGCGCGCAGTTCGTTCCACAGTGTCAGCGAGCCCTGTGGATCATCATCAATGAGCAGACATGGCCGCGTCGGCCCGTGCACGTGGACGGCAAGATGGGCGGCCAAAGTACTTTTGCCCGCTCCTCCTTTGCGCGACGCAAACGCAAGTACGTTCATCGATGCAATCCGGCGAACAGAATGAAGAGCCAAGACAAGCTGCGATGATTCGCGGCGAGCTCTCTGCTCGCGCAGTTTCAAATTATAAAATGAACAACCCGTCTATTTTTGTGTCGTATGGTTGTCGCACATCTGTCACAATCCTCATCACGGCCAAAACGCCCCGTGGCTTACAAATACCCGGTGCCAGCTTCTGCGGCGAAGCGCGCCGGCTCGCCTTCCCAGACGATGCGCGCGTGTTCAAGGACATAGACGCGGTCGGCATGCGGTAGCGCGAAAGTTACGTTCTGCTCGCCAAGGAGCAACGTGATGTCCGTGGTTTGCCGCAAACTTGCGAGCGCTTTGGAAAGCTGTTCGAGGATGACGGGGGCCAAGCCCAGCGTCGGCTCGTCGAGGATCAACAGCTTCGGCTTCATCATCAGCGCCCGCGCGATGGTCAGCATTTGTTGCTCGCCGCCGGACAGGGTGCCGGCCGTCTGCTTCTGGCGCTCGCGCAGGATCGGAAACAGCTCGAACAGCCAGCCGATCTGTTTGCCGCTCTCGCCAGCCGGCAAATGCTGGCCGCCAAGATCGAGGTTCTCGCGCACCGTCATGTCGGTGAATAATTCACGGCCTTCGGGACATTGTACGATTCCCCCGCGCGCGATCGCGGCAGCGCTTGCGGCGCGCAGCGACATGCCCTCGCGGCGGATGTCGCCAGAATACGGGACGAGGCCGGAGACGGCATTGAACAACGTGGTCTTGCCGGCGCCGTTGAGCCCGACGACGGAGACGAATTCGCCGGCGTGGACGTGGATCGACACGTCCTGCAGCGCCTGCGCCTTGCCGTAGAGGACGTTGAGCTTGTCGACGGCGAGAAACGGTGTCGCGGCATCGCGGAACGAGGATTCCGGCCGCGCCGCGGTCTCGATGCTGCCGCCGAGATAGACCCGCCGCACTTTTTCGTCGCGCATCACCTCGTCGGCGGTGCCTTCGGCGATCCGCTCGCCGATATACATGGCGATGACGCGGTCGACGAGGCGGGAGACGCTCTTCACATTGTGATCGACCAGGAGGACGGCGCGGCCGTCGTCGCGCAGTTCGCAGATCAGATCGGAAAACGCTTCGGTTTCTGTCGTGGTCAGGCCGGCGAACGGCTCGTCGATCAAAAGAACCTGCGGGTCGCGCGCGATCGCCTTGGCGATTTCGATCTTGCGCAGATCGGCGAACGGCAGCGTGCCGGGGCGGCGGTCGAGCACGGCGCCTAAGCCGACGCGGGTCGCGATGGCGCGCGCCCGCGCGTCGGTCTGCGGATCGGCAAACAGATAGGTGAGCCTGTCGGGCATGAGCGCGAGCTTGACGTTTTCCAGCACCGTTTGCCGGTGCAGCGGGCGCGAATGCTGGAAGACAATGCCGACGCCGCGCCGCGCGATTTTGTGCGAGGGCCAGCCCGCAACATCGGTGCCGTCGATGCGAACGAAGCCCGCATCAGGGCGCTCGATGCCCATGATGAGCTTCATCACCGTCGATTTGCCGGAGCCGTTCGGGCCGATCAGGCCGAGGATTTTGCCGGCGTGGACGCTGAGCGCCATGTCCTTGACGGCGACCAGGCCGCCATAGCGCTTGGTGAGGCCGCTGACGTCGAGAAGCGCGCCGGCCGCCGGGGTCACGCGTTTTCCTTCGTGCGCGTGAGCAAGCCGAAGAAGCCGGCCGGGAACACCAGCACCACCACAAGCGCCATTGCAAAGACGATGAAGTTCGACAGGTCGCCGAGCGGGCGCAACAGTTCGCTCATGGCGATCAGAAAGATCGCGCCGAGCACCGCGCCGAGGATGGTTCGCCGGCCGCCGATCACCGCGGCGATGATGATCTGCACGCCGACGGTGATGTCGACCAGCGTCGTGACCGAAGCGGTGCCGAGATAAAACACCAGGAGCGCGCCGGCGAGGCCGGAGAAGAAGGCGCTGATGATGAAGGCCGCGAGCTTGTGCTTGACGACGTTGAAGCCGAGCGCGCCGGCCTGCACCGCGTCTTGCCCGCTCGCCTGCAGGATCAGCCCGACCGGCGAGCGCGACAACGCAAACAGGATCGCGCCGCTCACGGCCATGAACCAGAGCGCAATCTCGTAATTGACCTGGTCGCTGATCGAGATCACGTCGGGCACAGTGAGGCCGATTTCACCCCCGGTCAGGCTGGCGGCGACGACGATGAAGTTCTGCAGCATCAGCACGGCGACCAGCGTGGTCAGCCCGAAATAGGGCCCGCGCACGCGGAGCGCCGGAAGCGCCAGTACCACGCCGCCGAGCACGGCGGCGAACGCGCCGGCGACGAGGCAAAGCCAAATCGGTGGCTGGTAGAGACTGTCGAGGATGCCCGCGGTGTAACCGCCGACCCCGATCAGAAAGGTTGGGCCGAAATTCACCTCGCCGGCGAAGCCGAACAGCAGGTCCCAGGCCATCGCGAACACGCCGAAATAATAGGCGACGGTGAGGAGGCCGAGAATGTAGCCGGAGACGCCAAGCGGCAAAAACGCGGCGAGCACCACGACGCCGAGGGAAATCAAAAGTACGCGGGCAGTGGAGAGTGAACGCATCTAGCGTCGCCCCAACAGCCCGCGCGGGCGGACATACATCACCGCGACCAGCAAAAGGAGCGCCGGGATGGTGCGGTAGGCCGGCGAGATCAGGTAGGCGGTGATGGTTTCCAGATAGCCGACGACGTAAGCCGCGATCAGCGCGCCCGAGACGCTGCCCAGACCGCCGAGCACGACAATCGCAAACGCGCTCGCCGTCAGCGGGCCGACGCTATAGGACGAGACGCCGAGAAACATGCCGAGGAGCACGCCGGCGATGCCCGCGAGGACACCGTAGATCGCCCAGATCGCGATGTAGACTTGCGACAGCTCGACGCCGAGCAGCGTCACGCCACGCGGATTCATTGAAGCGGCCAGCAGCACTTTGCCGGCGCGGGTGCGGTTCACCAGGAGCCACAGCAGTCCGATCGCGAGCCAGCACACTATAGCGGTGAAAATCTCGTTGGCGGGGGTACGCACGCCAACGATCGAGACGACACCGGCCACGATCGGCGCTACGGTTTTGGCATTGTTGGTGTAGAGATACGCGATCAGCTCCTGGATCATGATGCCCCACAGCAGCGTCGCAGTGAGGATGAAGATTTCTTTCTCCTCCTCGCGGATTTTGCGGGAGGTTTGCAGCGGCCGCACCACTACAAAGTAGGTCACGAGCGAGGCGACAAATCCCGTCGCTACCCCGATCGCCGCACCCGTATAGGCTCCGACATGCAGGTCGTTGCCGGCTGCCCAGGCCGCGACCACGGCCGTAACCATGAGCGCGCCGTGCGACAAATTGAGAACGCCGGAAACGCCAAAAATGAGAGCAAATCCGGTCGCGCCGAGTGCGTAAAGCGAACTGATCGCGAAACCGTCGATCAGGATTTGCCAGAACAGCATCGGCCGCATCCAAACAATCTCCCGGTCCGCGGGCGCGGGCCGGGAGCAATCGCAACGACGGACCGATCAGATTTCGTCAATTGGCCGCGCCGAGCTTGATGAAGCTCGGAAATTTCAGCTTGCCGTTGGCGACGTTCGGCGGCCAAAGATTGACCTGTTTGCCGTTCTGCCATTGCAGCATCAGGCCGGTAATGGTGCCGGCGCCGATCTTGAGCGCGTGCGGGTTGGGCGAGTCCTTGCCCTTGAACTGGATGCGGCCGATGGTGCCGACGTAATCGGTCTTCTCCAGCGCCTCCACAAGCTTGTCGGAATTGCCGGTGCCTGTACGCTTGAATGCATCGGCAAGATAGTAGACCGCGTCATAGGCGGTGTAGCCGCAATAGGACGGGAAATTGCCGAACCGCTTCTTGAACGCCGCGACGAACGGCAGCGTCTTCGGCGTGACCGCCACATCCGGTCCGGAGAACGCCTGATAGAGCACGCCCTCGACGGCGCCGTTGGTGTCCTGCCAGAAGCTCGAATTCGAGGCCTGCGAGGACACTCCGAACATCGGTATCGGTACTTCCTGCTGCTTCCACTGCACCGTCGGCTGCACGCCGACGTGCGAAATGCCGGTGATCATCACGTCGGGCTTCTCGCCCTCGATCTTGTTGTAGATCGGAGTGAAATCGGTCGTATCCGGCGAAACGCGGATATGATCGAGCACCTTGAGCCCGATCCGCGGCAGGCATTTCAGGTATTCGGCATCGAGCGGCGTGGTCCAGGCGGCGTCCTCGCTGATCATCACCGCGCTTTTCATTTTCAGGTCTTTGATCAGAAGATCCTTGGCGGCATCGCAGGTGGCGTCGGCGATGCTGGTCGAGGTCGAATAGCCGTGGAACGTATATTTGAGGTGATCGTAATCCTTGGCGATGTTTTGGGTGATGACGTCGGATGCGGCGCCGGGCGTGATCATCACCGTCTTCAGCCGGCCGGTCCACGGCTCGAGCGCGAGCACGACTTCACTGACGTAGCTCGCGATCACGGCGTTGACGTGATCTTCGTTCACCGCGCGCTGGAACGCCCGCACCGCTTCAGCAGCCGACGAGTGATCGTCGTAGGACACGATCTCGATCTTGCGCCCGTCGACGCCGCCCGCGGCGTTGATCTCGTCGGCGGCGAGCTGCGCGGCCAGCGGGATCGAGGAGCCGGCAACGGCTTGGGCCTCGGCGATCACGCCGATCTTGATCGGCCCGTTAGATTGCGCATGGCCGGGCGATGCCAGTGCCGCCGCAGCAATCGTTACACCTGCAACCAGCGTCGCGATCCTGGGCATCGACGCGGCGCGGCTGTGATTGGTTTTCATTGCATTCCTCCCTGGGATTTGCGCTCGCTGTCGCCTGACGAGAATTATTGCCAGTCTATCTCAATGCCCCCACGCGGCAATCCCCGCGTAGTGCGACCTTATGCTTAAAGCGCGCGGTTCGCCGATGTAGCGCCCGGCGCTAAGATCGCGGGCGCTTAAAGGGCTGGAGCCAGGTTTTAGCGGCCTTCTCGCCGGCGGCGCGGGTCAACGGGTCGAGACTGTTGATATAGTCGTCGAGCGGCAGATCGGTTTCACCGTGCGCCTTTGATATCAGGTGCCACTTGACCGCTTCGGTCGGATTTTTCGGCGCGCCGCGGCCGTCGGCGAGGATGCGCGCAAGCCGATCCTGCGCGATGGCGCTGCCGTGCAGCGCCGCCTTGCGGAACAAGAAAGCCGCCGCATCTTCGTTCTTGGCGACGCCGTCGCCGTTGAACAGCGCGATCGCATACTCGACCTCGGCGTCGATGTTGTCGGCGAGCGCCGCTAATGCCCACAGCCGCGCCGCTTCGCGCGGGTCTTTGGCAACGCCGCGCCCCTGTTTGTAGAACGTGCCCAGCGCGTATTGCGCTTCCGGGCTGCCGGCGTCGGCCGCTTCGCGCAGGAGCTCGGCGGCGCGATGGAAATCCTGCGGAAACAATTGGCCTTCGACATAAAGGAGTGCGAGGTTGTAGGCGGCGAGCGGCTGGCCAAGCTTGGCGGCAGCCGCGAGCCACTTGACGGCCGCGTCGCGGTCACGCGGACCGGCGCGGCCACGTAACCGGAACATCGCCAGCGCAAACATCGCCTCGCGGTCGCCACGGGCTGCGGCGAGCTGGTACCACTCGGCGGCCTTCTTGTCGTCTTGCGGCACGGCGAAGCCGCCGGCGTAGAGTTCGCCGAGCAAGGTCATCGCCTTCGGGTCGGCTTTCTGATTGACGCGCTTTGTCGCTAGCGCGAACGCGGTCAGAAAATAGCCGCGCTGGTAGGCGCCGTAAGCGAGATCAAGCTCCTGGCCGTTGTTGCCGGTACTTGCACTAGCGGGACTCTGCGCAGGCTCCGCGCCGTCCTTTTCTGCTGCGGATTTGCCGGCCTTCTCCTGCGCTTTGTGATGAGCATGCTCCGGCTTTGGCGGCGCCTCCGGCGTTTGAGCGGACGCCGGCCAGAGGGAGGCGAGCATCGCCATAATCGCAAGCGCCGCGAAGCGTCTAAGTGCGTCGCCGATCATCGGCCCGCTCCGCTGCAGGCGCGACGAGCGCGGCGGTTGCCGTTTTGATCGCCTCGACCGGCCCTGTCGGCTGCGTCCATATCCAATCACCAAGGGCAACGAAATCCGCTCCCGCTTGCGCAAGCGGGGCGACCTCGTCGAGACTTGCGGCATAACCAATGCATGGCGGCTCGAACACTTCCGCCCACCATCCGACGCGCTCCAATATCGCTTCGAATGACGAGCGGCTACCTCGGCGATCAGGCTCGCCGAACATGACATAATCGGCGCCAGATTCGCCCGCGAGCATGGCATCATCACGGCTGCGCAAACCGCCGGCGCCGGCGATGCGATCGGGCTTCAGCATGCCGACGGCAGCAGTCAGAGCCTCGATGCCGGCGAGATGCGCGCCGTCGGCGCCGGCGCGGACTGCGATCTGCGGATGGCCGTCAAGCAGCAGCGCGATATCGCGGCGCTGGACAATTGTCTCGATCGTTTTGGCGCGGTCGATCAGCGTGCGCTCATCGCCGTCCTCAAGGCGAAGCAGCACGGCCGCGATGTCGCCGGCTTCCAGTACGGCATCGAGATCGCGGGCAAACGCTGCGGTGTCGCCGAGTTGCGGCGTCAGCAGATAGAGCCGCAGGCGATGCTGTTGCGGATTCATTGGATCAGGTCATGTTGATGAAACAAATCCCTCACCTTGAAAGAGCGATCCGTCTCCTCTCGGCCGCGCCAATCTATCAATGTCGGAGGCGATGGGCTTCCCAGAGTTATCCTCAGTTTCGGACCCACCTCGCTCATTCACTCTCCTGACACGATCAGTTGAAGTCATGAGGGATTCGGCCGGTAAAACAGGACTCGTACATCCGGCAGCAGCTGTTGCAGCCGATCGAAGTCCGCGACATTGGCCGTGAGAATAGCCAAGCCATTTGCCCTGGCTTGAAGAAAGATTAATGCATCGTTCAGATCATCTTGCGTTCGGCCGGCTGGATATCCACCCAATCGAGCAACGATGCCAGAAAGGATTCCAGCCTCACCCCAATTCATCGCCGTTGGTGTTATCAGACGATGTGCGGGAATTCCATTTGTTGCCGCCAGCAATTTTCCCCTTGCACGAGCCTCCCTCTCGTCTCGTGGAATACGTGCGCCAAGGCGATTTGTCAGTTCACCGACGACAACCGAAGAATGATTAATTGTACGTACCTGTAGAAGCTGATCAACTTTAGCAGGGGTCTTGCCTGTTAGGACGTGGATGTAGACAGTGCTGTCGAGAAGAAGCGCCGAGCCCGCGATAGCTTCACCGTCAATAAAGCTTAGGTCAGCATCGCTTCGTCCAATGAGCGGCGATGTATGCTTTTCGGGCTTTAGGCGCCGTAATGATCCGTTGATGTCAAACGGCGGCATGCGTGCCTAAAATTCGACGTCATCAGGAATGCTGCCTTTCAGACCTAATAGCTTTGTTCCGTAGTCATCCTCCAGCGCGACCTTGGAGAGTGCGTACTCCAGCAACTCGGTTTGCGATCGAATGCCAGATTTTTTCATCGCAACTGAAATGAGACGTTTTGGCACGCGTCCACCAACGCGTTCAGATTTTTGACCTTGCAAATATCCAGCCGCCGCTGCCTGATAAACAACGAACACCCAATGCGGCAGTAATTTCGTCGATTGACCGGAATGAAATGCTTCGAGGAATGCTTTTCTGTGGCCGGACTTAAGCTGGTCTACGATTACCCCTTCGAAGTTGTGTTCCGTCTGAAATGCTGTCCAATCGATAGGCCGCCGGCTTTTAGCGATGCGCTTCGGGTTCGGCCCGGCTATTTTTCGAGTCCGCGAGTGTAATTCTTTTGAAACCACGGCTCTCTCCAGTGTCGGACAAAAGGCGATATTTGACTGACAAAATAGTGTTCTAAGGCGAAAATGCAAGAGCGTTCGCGAGCCGTCCTTCCTCCAAAAGAGCGTTGGTTACGCATGTGAGCTTTCAGCGCTACAAAACCCTATGCGCTTAACAAGAAATCATGAAGTATTTCAATATGTTATAATTTGTCAGGCTGTCTCCCCTTCCCTCCGTCTTGGGGGAGAGCGCGGGGTGAGGGGGACGCGCGGTCAGGCTCCGAACTCACGCGGCTTTTCGTTCCAGATCGGCCTTCCATTGGCCGAGCGAGGCGAGGCCGTTCATTCGGGCACGATGGCCAAAGGCGCGTTGGGCGGCGGCGACATTCTCCGACTTCCCTAACCACGCCTTTTGCGGCGCGCCCTGCAAGGCGCGGCCATAAGAAAACGTCACCCGCCACGGCAGCGGACCCATCTTGTTGATGGCGTCGAGATGCGCGGTTGCTTCCTCGTCGGTCTGACCGCCGGACAGGAATGCAATCCCCGGAACCGCCGCCGGTACGCAGGCTTTGAGGACGCGGAGCGTCCTCTCCGCGACTTCCTCGACTGACGCCTGCTTGGGCGACTTCTTGCCCGGCACCACCATATTCGGTTTGAGCACCATGCCTTCCAGCGGGACGCGTTGGTAGAATAGCTGCTCGAACACGGTGTTCAGGAGCCACTCGCTGACCATGGCGCAGCGATCGATGTCGTGATCGCCGTCCATCAAGACTTCGGGTTCGACGATCGGCACGATGTCTTCTTCCTGGCACAGCGCGGCATAGCGTGCGAGCGCGTGCGCGTTCGCCAATAGGCAGCCGAAGCTCGGAATGCCGGGGCCGATATCGATCACCGCCCGCCATTTGGCAAACTTGGCGCCGAGGCCGCGATATTCGGCGAGCCGCTCGCGCAGTCCGTCGAGCCCCTCGGTGATGACCTCATTTGGACAGAACGGCAGCGGCTTCGTGCCCTTGTCTACTTTTATTCCGGGGAGCGTGCCGACCTGCTCGATGATTTTGACGATCGGTGTGCCGTCTTTGCCATTTTGCCGAATGGTCTCGTCATAGAGAATGACGCCGGAAATGTGCTTCGACATTGCTTCTTTGCTGCGAAACAATATTTCCCGGTAATCGCGCCGGGTAATCGGCGTCGATTCAACGCCGATGGCGTCAAAGCGCTTTTTGATGGTGGCGGTCGATTCGTCGGCGGCCAGGATGCCACGCCCCGGGGCGACCATCGCCTCTGCAACCCGGTTCAGTTCAGCGAGGTTCATCGCACTCTCCTCAACTCAGCTGTCATGCTTGTGCTCATTATGCCTTATCTGTCGGGCGCTGCGGGAGTGGGGGATATTTTGAGCACCTCGACACCAGGAAGCGTCCGGCCCTCCAGCGATTCAAGAAACGCGCCGCCCGCGGTCGATACGTGAGTGAGGCGGGCAGTCACCCCCGCCTTGTTCAGTGCCGCCACCGTATCGCCGCCGCCGGCAAAGCTGACAAGCTTGCCGGCTGCCGTCAGTTCCGCGACCGCTTCGGCCACTTCGATCGTGCCGTTGTCGAACGGCTCGACTTCAAAGGCGCCGAATGGGCCGTTCCAGACCAGCGTCTTGACGCGAGCGAGCACCGAGACGACGTGCTCAATGCTGCGCGGGCCGATGTCGAGAATGATGTCGTTCGCTGCGACCTCGTCCACCGGCACCACGCGCGACGGCGCATAGGCCGCCAACTTTTGCGCCACGACGACGTCGACCGGGAGCACGATCTCGCGGCCGAGCGATTTGGCCTTGGCAAGAATATCGCGCGCCGACGGGATCAGATCGTTTTCACAGAGCGATTGACCGACGGCTTTGCCTTGCGCCGCAAGAAAGGTGTTGGCCATGCCGCCACCGATGATCAGCGCGTCGACTTTCTCCAGCAGGTGACCGAGGAAATCGAGTTTGGTTGAAACCTTGGCGCCGCCGACAATCGCGGCAACCGGGTGCTGCGGCGTTTCAAACGCCTTCTTGAGCGCTTCGAGCTCGGCCTGCATGGCGCGCCCCGGATAGGCGATCAGCTTGGAAGCGGTGACGATCGAGGTGTTGGCGGCGTGCTTGCGATGCGCCACCGAAAACGCCTCATCGACGAAGATATCGCCCAGAGCCGCAAGCTGCCTCGCAAATTCCTGGTCGTTGTTTTCTTCCTCAGGATGGAACCGGGTATTTTCCAAACAGAGAATGTCGCCGCTCTGCATGGCGGCAATGGGCGCTTCCGCCTTCGGTCCTACGCAATCCTCCGCGAATGCTACCGGCCTTCCTAAGATGCGCGCGACCTCCGCGGCAACCGGCCGGAGCGAATCTTTCGGGTTGGGTCCCTTGGGCCTTCCGAAATGCGACAGCAGAATCACCTTGCCGCCCTTGTCGGCGATTTCGGTAATTGTCGGCAAGATTTCCTCGATGCGGGTCGCATCCGCGACTTTGCCGTCCTGTATCGGCACGTTGAGATCGACGCGCACCAGGACGCGCTTGCCCTTCACGTCGGCGTTGTCGAGGCTGCGGAACGACATGAGGGACGAAGATTTGGCGGACGAAGACTTGTCTGGCGAAGATTTGGCAGACGAGGACATTGCAGACGAAGGCACAGCAGATACAGACATGACCGACGAACTCAGTTCAGCTTGCCCATCGCCACCGCGGTGTCGACCATGCGGTTGGAGAAGCCCCACTCGTTGTCGTACCAGGACATGACGCGCACCAGCGTGCCGTCCATGACCTTGGTCTGGTCCATATGGAACACCGAGGAGTGGGGATCGTGGTTGAAGTCGCTCGAGACGTTGGGTGCGTCGGTGTAGCCGAGAATGCCCTTGAGCTGTTGCTCGGCCGCGCGCCTGATCGCCGTGTTGATTTCTTCTTTTGAGGTCGCGCGCTTGGCGACGAACTTGAAGTCGATCACCGAGACATTCGGCGTCGGCACCCGGATCGCGACGCCGTCGAGCCGGCCGGCGAGCTCCGGCAGCACGAGACCAACCGCTTTCGCCGCGCCGGTCGAAGTCGGGATCATGTTCAGTGCTGCCGCGCGTGCGCGATAAAGGTCTTTGTGCACCTGATCGAGTGTCGGCTGGTCGTTGGTGTACGAGTGCACCGTGGTCATGAAGCCTTTGTCGATGCCGACCGCGTCATTGAGCACCTTGACGACCGGTGCGAGACAATTGGTCGTGCACGAAGCGTTGGAGACGACCGTGTGGGTCTTGGTCAGCTTGTCGTGGTTGACGCCGTAGACGACCGTAAGGTCGACGCCGTCCGCAGGTGCGGAGATCAGTACGCGCTTGGCGCCGGCGGCGAGATGCGCCGCCGCTTTGTCCTTCGACGTGAAGATGCCGGTGCATTCAAGCGCGATGTCGATGCCGAGGTCTTTCCACGGCAGTTGCGCCGGATCCCGATGCGCGGTGACTTTAATCGCGCCGTTGCCGCAATTGATGGTATCGCCTTTCACCGTCACCTCGCCGGGAAAGCGGCCGTGCACTGAATCGAAGCGGAGCAGGTGGGCGTTGGTTTCGACCGGGGCGAGATCGTTAATGGCGAGGACTTCAAAATCCTTCCGTCCCGCTTCCACCGCCGCCCGCAAGATGTTGCGGCCGATGCGGCCGAATCCATTGATGGCTACGCGAACCGACATGCCGATCTCCCTGCAACTCTATACACGCGCCAATACCGCCTCGGCCACCTTCTCGGACGTAATACCAAAATGTTGGTAAAGCTCCTTGTAGGGCGCGCTGGCGCCGAAGCCGTTCATGCCGACGAAAACTCCGTCGGAGCCGATGATGGCGTCCCAGCCCTGGCGAATACCGGCTTCGACCGCGACGTTGATCTTTGCCTGGCCGATCAGTGCCGCACGCTCGCCAGCCGGCGCAGCGAACAGCAATTCGAAGCACGGTACCGACACAACGCGCGCGGAGATTTTGCGTTCGGCCAGAAGCTTTTGCGCCGCGACCGCAATCGCGACTTCGGAGCCGGTGGCAAATAGCGAAACTGCGGTCGCGCCGTCTTCGGCGGCGATCAGCTCATAGGCGCCGTGAGCGCAGCGGTTGGCTGCGTCAAAGCCCTGGCGCAACTGCGGCACGTTCTGCCGTGTCAAAGCGAGCACGCTGGGGCCGTTCTTTGCCTCCAGCGCCAGCTGCCAGCACTCGGCGGTTTCGACTGCATCGCACGGCCGGAATACTTTCAGATTGGGGATGGCGCGCAACGCGGCCAGATGCTCGACCGGCTGATGCGTCGGGCCGTCTTCGCCAAGCCCGATGGAATCGTGCGTCATGACTTGGATGACGCGCTGGCCCATCAATGCCGCGAGCCGGATAGCCGGCCGGCAATAATCCGAGAACACCAGGAACGTGCCGGAATAAGGGATAATGCCGCCGTGGAGCGCCATGCCGTTCATGGCCGCCGCCATGCCGTGCTCACGTACCCCGTAATGGATGAAGCGGCCGGAATAATCCGCCGCACTCAGCGCCTTCATCGCCTTGGTGCGCGTGTTGTTGGAGCCGGTGAGGTCGGCTGAGCCGCCGATCATTTCCGGCAGCGCCAGCGTCAGGGCTTCGAGCGCGAACTCGGACGCGCTGCGGGTCGCGATCTCCTTCGGAGTCTCGGCGAGTTTCTGTTTCACTGCGGCGACAGCGGCCGCGAGTTTTTCCGCCGGCAGCTGGCCCGTTATGCGGCGTTCGAACTCCGCCCGCTGGTGCGGATCCATCGCCGTGAAGCGCTGCTGCCAGGCGAGCCGCGCCGGCATGCCGCGCTCGCCGGCGGCCCGCCACTGTTCGCGGATCGCCGCCGGAATCTCGAAAGGCGGTGCGGTCCAGTTAAGCTTTTGCCGCGCGGCTGTGATTTCGTCGGCGCCGAGCGCCGAGCCGTGGGCCTTTTCGCTGCCGGCTTTGGTTGGCGCGCCGTAGCCGATGATGGTACGGCAGGCGATCAGCGACGGGCGGTCGGATTTCTTCGCCGCTTCGATCGCAGCTGCGATGGCGGACGGATCGTGGCCGTCGATACGCGTCGCCGCCCAGCCCGCGGCCTCGAAGCGTTTCACCTGATCGACGCTGTCGGAGAGCGTCAGCGGTCCGTCGATCGTAATGCCGTTGTCGTCGAACAGGACGATGAGCTTTTTCAGCTTCAGGTGTCCGGCGAGTGCAATCGCTTCCTGACTGATGCCCTCCATCAGGTCGCCGTCGGACGCGAGTACGTAGGTGGTGTGGTCGACGACGTCATCGCCGAACAATGCCGCCAGATGGCGCTCGGCAATCGCCATTCCCACAGCGTTGGCAATTCCCTGGCCCAGCGGACCGGTCGTGGTCTCGACGCCTGGCGTGTGGCCGTATTCCGGATGTCCGGGTGTCAGCGCACCAAGCCTGCGGAAGCGCTTGAGTTCTTCGATCGTGACCTTCTCGTAGCCGACGAGATGCAACAGAGCGTAGAGCAGCATCGAGCCGTGGCCGGCCGAGAGCACAAAGCGGTCGCGGTCCGGCCAGGCGGGGTCGGCCGGATCGAATTTCAGGAAGCGGGTAAACAGCACGGTGGCGATGTCGGCCGCGCCCATCGGCAGGCCGGGATGGCCGGACTTTGCCTGCTCGACCGCATCCATGGCGAGCGCCCGGATAGCGTTCGCCATCGCGGCGTGTTCGGCGCGAGCGGAAGCGCTCGCGCCCGCGGCGGGAAAGCGGGGTGCTTGGGCGAGGGCTGCGCTCGCCGCGAGAAGACGGTCCGGCATCGTCCTTAAATCGGGCCAATTGCGGCGTGAAGGCGAATGGCCGCGGTCTCGAAATAGCATGGAGGTCATTGAAGTCAAATGCGCGCCGGAACCGCGACTACGTCATGCACAGGGCTGGATGCGAAGACGCTTTCGGCGTTGACGCTTGTCCTCGATGCGACGTAAGCTTCTGTTGATAAATGATTGCCGCCGCACGATTTTCACCGTGCCGCAGGGTATGATGGCCGCAACCGGATGGCCACATGAGCGAAACCGATTCCGTGGCGATCGCCAGCCATCGTCTGGCACTGGCGCTCGATGCGCTCGAAGCCGCAGCCGAGCGGCGCGGCGACACCGATCGCAACGCCGAGGCGCTCGTGGTGCAGATCCAGGCGCTCGATAATGACCGCGCGCAACTCGCCAGCGAACTCGATCAGGTGGCGGCGCGTTCACGCGGGCTCGAAGCCGCAAATCGGGATGTCGCGCAACGTATTGTCCAGGCGATTGAGACCATCAAGGGCGTTCTGACCAGCGAAGGCTGAGAAGCCCCGGCAGAAAGCTGGGCTCGAATGCCCCGGAACTGCTGTTTGGAACTGTCTTGGAACTGTCTTGGAGGGGGCGATGTCTCAAGTCAGCGTCACCATCAATGGCCGGCAGTTCCGCATGGCCTGCGAGGATGGTCAGGAGGACCACCTGACCAATCTCGCCAGTGAACTCGATGCGCGCATCGCCGACCTGCGTACCAAATTTGGCGAGATCGGCGACTCGCGGCTGACCGTCATGGCAGCGCTCACCATTGCCGACGAACTGAACGAGATGGGTTCGCGTATCAAAACGCTCGAGCAGGAACTCGCGGCGGCGCGGGATGTCCAGGCGGCCGCCGCCAATCGCGACGAGACGGTGCAGGCCGCGGTTGCCGCAGCACTTGCGAGCGCCGCCGAGCGTATCGAAGGCGTGACCAGAAAGCTCAATCATGGCGTTGGCGGCAATAGCATCGCCCAAGGGTGATGGCGCGCCGCCGATATTGGCGTTACATTATGCAGGCGGAGCTGCCTGGTTCGTCAGGAGCCAAATCCCCGGGGCCTTATCGATCCTTAAGGGAGCTGTCCCTGCCGGGCTCCTGGGCTCGGACACATGGCGCCCACCTACTTTCGTAGGGAACCCGGGATCGAATGCTCCAACGGCCGGCGCGGCTCCGCACTCAATCAGGCATGACTTCGTCAACGTTCGTGAAAGATACCAAGGCGGCGCTTCGGCGCGAAGCGACAGCGTGCCGCGACGCGCTGCCGGCGGAAGCCCGCCAGGAGGCGGCGGAAATCATCGTTGCGCGTCCTTTCCCGCTCGTAATCGCACCGGGCGTCGTCGTCTCGGGCTTCATGCCGCTCGGCAACGAGATGAATCCGCTGCCATTGATGCGCAAGCTTGCAGGGCAGGGTGCGCGGCTGGCGCTGCCAGTCGTTGCCGGACGCGGTAAGCCGCTGGTCATGCGCGCATGGGCTTTTGGCGAGCCGCTTGCCGCTGGCGTCTGGGGTATCCGCGAGCCGCCGCCCGAAGCAGCCGAAGTGGAGCCAGATATTCTTCTAGTGCCGCTTCTGGCGTTCGACCGCAGCGGTCATCGGGTCGGCTACGGCGGCGGCTATTACGACCGCACCATCGCGCAACTTCGTGCGCGCAAAGCTGTTGTTGCGGTAGGGCTCGCGTTCGCCGCCCAGGAAATTCCCACCGTGCCTGCTACGCCCCGCGACGCGCTCCTTGATCTTGTGCTAACCGAGCGCGAAGTCATCGATTTGCGAGGCGGTTGAGCATGCGCATTCTGTTTGTCGGCGACGTCGTCGGCCGCAGCGGGCGGACCGTCGTCGCCGAGCGTCTGCCCGGCCTGATCCGCGACTGGAAACTCGATTTCGTCGTGGTCAACGGCGAGAACGCAGCCGGCGGCTTCGGCATCACCGAAACCATCTATAACGAAATGCTCGAGGCCGGCGCCGATGCGATCACGCTCGGCAATCACGCTTGGGACCAGAAAGAGGCGCTGGTCTTCATCGAGCGCGCGCCGCGCCTGATCCGGCCGATCAACTATCCCGCCGGCACGCCCGGCCGCGGCGCCGCCTTGTGCGAGGCAAAAAGCGGCGCGCGCGTTCTCGTCGTCAATGCCATGGGGCGCATCTACATGGATCCGCTCGACGATCCCTTCGCCGCGATCGACCGCGAACTCGGGGCTTTGCCGTTGCGGCAAGGCGCCGACGCCATCCTGGTCGATATGCACGCCGAAACGACCAGCGAGAAACAGGCGATGGGCTACTTCTGCGACGGCCGGGCCAGCATCGTGGTCGGCACTCACACCCACGCGCCGACGGCCGATGCGCGCATCCTGCCCGGCGGCACCGCCTTCATGAGCGACGTCGGCATGACCGGCGACTACAACTCGGTGATCGGCATGACCAAAGAAGAACCGCTGCAGCGCTTCACCCGCAAAATTTCATCGTCCCGGTTCGAGGCGGCGACGGGACCGGCCACGTTGTGCGGCATCGCGGTCGAGACCGACCCGACAACCGGGCTTGCGGCGCGGGTAGGACCGGTGCGCCTCGGCGGCTGCCTCGACCAAGCGGTCCCGGTTTTCTGGGCATAAGTTCTAGCGCCAGACCCATCTTTATTTCCTCGTTGGCCAGCATTATTAGGTCGTCATTGCGAGCTAAGCAAAGCAATCCAGTACAACCTCGAAGCCTGGATTGCTTCGTCGCGGAGCTTGTCATCGGGCCGGCCACTTCGGGCCGGACCCGTTGGCTCCTGGCAATGACGAGCGACGAGAGACCAAAAGAATGGCCGGACATTCGCAATTCAAGAACATCATGCACCGCAAGGGGCGTCAGGACGCGGCAAAATCGAAGCTGTTCGGCAAGCTCGCCCGCGAAATCACCGTCTCGGCCAAGATCGGCCTGCCCGATCCGGCGATGAATCCGCGGTTGCGCGCCGCCATCATCGCGGCGCGTGCGGAAAACATGCCGAAGGACAATATCGACCGCGCCGTCAAGAAGGCGTTGGGCGGCGACGCCGAGAGCTATGAGGAGATCCGCTACGAGGGCTACGGTCCGGGCGGCGTCGCCGTGATCGTCGAGGTGTTGACCGACAACCGCAACCGCACCGCCGGCGAAGTTCGTGCGACCTTTACCAAGAGCGGCGGCAACCTCGCCGAGACCGGCGCGGTCTCGTTCATGTTCGATCACGTCGGCGTCGTCGAATACGGCGCCAAAGCGGCGAGCGCGGAAGTGATGTTCGAAGCAGCGCTCGACGCCGGCGCCGACGACGTGGTGTCGAACGAGAACGGCCACGAGATTTATGCCGCGCCGGATCGTTTCGGTTCGGTTGCCAAGGCGCTGGAAGCGAAATTCGGCGACCCGCGCAAAGCTTCGCTGGTGTGGCGGCCGCAAAACACCGTCGCCATCGACGACGAGCAGGGCGAAAAGCTCTTAAAGCTGATCGAGAACCTCAACGAGCACGACGACGTTCAGAACGTCTATGCCAATTTCGAGGTTTCCGACGCGCTGGTACAAAGGATGAGCGCGTAGCAGGGAACCGGGTTCATCTGTTCATGCTATGAACGAGGCGGTATGACCCGCCCGATTCGCATTCTCGGCATCGATCCAGGGCTTCGCCGGACCGGCTGGGGCATGGTCGAGATCGCCGGCAACCGGTTGGGCTTCATCGGCTGCGGCTCGGTGATGACGCGCGATGATGACGTGCTCGCAACCCGCCTTCTCACCATCTACGACGGCCTGATGCGCATCGTTGATGAATTCCACCCCGACGAGGCCGCGGTCGAAGCGACCTTTGTCAACCGCGATGCCAAGGCGACGCTCAAGCTCGGCCAGGCGCGCGGCATTGCCATGGTGGTACCGGCGAAGGCCGGCGTGCCGGTCGCCGAATATGCCCCGAATTTGGTGAAGAAAAGTATTGTGGGCGCGGGCCACGGCGACAAGGCGCAGGTGCGAATGATGATCGGCGTTCTTTTGCCCAAGGCTGACCCGTCGTCCGATGACGCTGCCGATGCGCTCGCCATCGCCGTGACGCACGCGCATCATCGGACGAGCGTAGTTTTGCACGCGGCGTTGCAGGTCGTGGTGCGATGACACCGATTTTCACAAGCGTCGTTTCGGGATGCTCCGAAGACCAACTGCGCCGGCGAGGTCGGCGTTGCATGTGCGCCCTCTCCCCTTGCGGGAGAGGGCAGCGCGGAGCCGTCAGCGTGCACGATTGGGTGAGGGGCGGCGGCCCGACCCCTCACCGCGCCTTTGTTGCTGAACGGCCGGGAAGCCCTCTCCCGCAGGGGGAGAGGGCGCGACGACGCCATCTTCGTTTCGCTGGTTGGAGCTGAACGATGATCGGCAAGCTTAAAGGTGTGATCGATTCCTACGGCGAGGATTCCGTGATCCTCGATGTCAACGGCGTTGGCTATCTGGTGCATTGCTCGGCGCGCACCTTGCAGGAATTGCCGCGGGTCGGTGAAGCAGCAACGCTTGCGATCGAAACCCATGTGCGTGAGGATCAGATCCGGCTGTTCGGGTTTTTGAGCGATGTCGAGCGCGAATGGTTCCGGCTGTTGCAAACGGTCCAGGGTGTCGGGACCAAAGTCGCGCTCGCGGTGCTCGGCACGCTGAAGCCCTCCGAACTCGCTTCCGCCATCGCCATGCGCGACAAGGCGATGGTGGCGCGTACGCCCGGCGTCGGGCCGAAGGTCGCCGAGCGCATCGTCACCGAGCTTAAGGACAAGGCGCCGGCCTACACCGACGTCGATCCGGCGCTGGTTGCGCTTTCCGGCGCGCTCGACGAGAAGCGTGCGCCGCAGCCGATTTCTGACGCAGTCTCGGCGCTGGTCAATCTCGGCTACGCCCCACCGCAAGCCACAGCCGCCATCGCTGCGGCGGCGCGCAATGCCGGCGACGGTGCCGAGGTGCGTACACTGATTAGGCTCGGCTTGAAGGAGCTGGCGAAGTGAAACGGCCCGGCAAACTCAGCAAATCAGATCGCGAATTGATCGCGGCGGCGACCGCGGCGATCCGGGCGCGCTATCGCGACGACTGGCAGGAGGTTGGTGCTGCGTTGCGCACCCGCGCGGGAAAGATATTCACCGGCGTCAATCTCGATGCCTATCTCGGCCGCATGGCAGTCTGTGCCGAGGCGGTCGCGCTCGGCCGCGCCGTTGTCGATACCGGCGATGCCGGGATCGAGACGATTGTAGCGGTGCGCCATCCGCCGCCCACCGAAAACGATCAGACTATCGCCGTGGTGTCGCCGTGCGGCGCGTGCCGTGAGCTGATTTTCGACTATGATCCGAAAGCGCGCGTGATCGTGCCGAACGGCAAGTCTCCGGCGGCGGTGCCGATCGGCGAACTTCTGCCGAACAAATACAGGCGGGGGACGGAGGGGTGAGCACTGTCCCCGGACGCAAGCTCGTCACGCCGGAGCGCCGCGACGAAGACGTGGCCGAGGCAACGCTGCGCCCGCAGCGGCTCTCGGAGTTCATCGGTCAGGAGCAGGCGCGGAAGAATCTGAGCGTATTCATCGAGGCGGCCCGCGCGCGGCGCGAGGCGCTTGATCATGTTCTCTTTGTCGGGCCGCCCGGGCTCGGCAAGACCACCCTGGCTCAGATCGTTGCACGGGAGCTGGGCGTAAATTTCCGCGCCACATCGGGTCCGGTGATCGCCAAGGCCGGCGATCTCGCCGCGCTTCTTACCAACCTTGAAGAGCGCGACGTGCTGTTTATCGATGAAATGCACCGGCTCAATCCGGCAGTCGAGGAAGTTCTTTATCCGGCAATGGAAGACTTTCAGCTTGATCTGATTATCGGTTCCGGCCCGGCGGCACGTTCGGTGAAGATTGATCTCGCCAAATTCACGCTCGTTGGTGCGACCACGCGTGCCGGTTTGCTCACCAACCCGCTGCGCGACCGTTTTGGCATTCCGGTGCGGCTCAACTTCTATTCCGTGCCCGAGCTTGAACAGATCGTCAATCGTGGCGCGCGCGTGCTCGGCATCAGCGTGACTGCGGATGGCTCAAACGAGATTGCCCGGCGCGCCCGCGGCACACCGCGGATCGCCGGACGGCTGCTTCGCCGCGTCCGCGATTTCGCCGCTGTCGACGGCGCGGCAGCAATCGATCGCGCCGTCGCCGACAAGGCGCTCGCTGCGCTTGAAGTCGATGCCGCCGGCCTTGACGCGATGGACCGCCGTTATCTGACGACGATCGCGATGAACTATGGTGGCGGCCCGGTCGGCGTCGAGACGCTCGCCGCCGCGTTATCCGAGCCGCGCGATGCCATCGAGGACATCATCGAGCCTTATCTGATCCAGTGCGGGTTCCTGCAACGCACGCCGCGTGGCCGGCTGATCACCGGCCACGCGTTCCGCCACCTGGGTCTTGCCGAGCCCTCACGCGATCCCGCGCAGTTTGGGCTGTTCGTGCAAGAGGACGAGTGATGGTTCGTTAAAGCTCTCAATAACAGGGCGGATACGGCGCGTACCCGCATCCGGCTCCGATCGCATTGTAGTAATCGCCATTATAGTAGCCGTTGCCGTTATAGTTGCCGTTATAATAGTTGTAGTAATGGTTGTACGGATTTGCTGCTGCGGCGCCCAAGGCGGCGGCGCCGACCGCTGCGGCGCCGATCCCGACGCCCACACCCGGACGTACCCACGCGCCACGGTAGGCGCCGCCGCGCCACGCCACGCCGCCACCGCGGTAGGCTCCACCGCGATAAGCCCCGCCGCGCCACGCCACGCCGCCGCGATAGGCTCCACCGCGATAAACACCACCGGCGTGGACACCGCCGACGCGGACACCGCCCGCGCGCGCGGCCAAAGCATCGGTCGAAACGCATGCAATACAAAGAGCGGCAGCGGCGATGGAAGTAATGACTCGATACGACACGACTCGATGAGACATAGGACGTCCTCTCTCAGGTCAGGCCCCTCGCGAGGACGCTAAATCCCTGTTGGTAGCGTCGGCGTTGCTGTCGGAAGATAAATAGCCAGCTATTATCCCGATCGATTTAGACAATGTGTCGATGATGCATGGAAATCTGCGCGCTACCTGGCCGGGCAGGCAGTATGAACGCATCGCAGCGCGTGGAAGGGAGCAAAAATGCCGGAAACAAAAATGCCGGAAACGATGTCAGGCGGTTGTCATTGCGGGCCGGGTGCGGTTTCGTGTGACCGCGGATCTTTCGCGCGTCACCGGCTGCAACTGCTCGATCTGCGCCAAGAAGGGCTTCCTGCATCTGATCGTGCCGCCGGAGCAGTTCGAGCTCTTGGGCGGCGGCGATGCGTTGACCACCTATCGGTTCAACACCGGCACGGCCAAGCACACGTTCTGCTCGACCTGCGGCATTCATCCGTTTTACGTCCCACGCTCGGACCCGGACAAAATTGACGTCAACGTCCGCTGCCTTGACGGTATCGATCTCACTGCGCTGACCATACATCCGTTCGACGGCCAGAACTGGGAGCACGCGATCGTTGAGCGAGTGCCGTGGCGATAGAAGTCGAAAACGTGACGTCTGCGCAGAGAATAGCCACACCATTGGCTTGGATATGGCTCCGATGCTATAATGGTTTTAATGAAAACAACTACCGAAAAGGCCGCCGCCGCCCTCGATCTTCTTCCTGAAGACCTGCGGGAGCCTGCCGTCGCATATCTGCTCGAACAGGCGGAAAAATTTCGCACGCTCAAGGAACAGATTGCCGAAGGTTTGGATGATGTCGCCGCCGGGCGCGTCTCAGAGTGGAGCTTTGAGGCGTTTCTGCGCGAAGCTCGGACTGCGAAGCTCAAATAGCTGTCGGAGAATTGACGCGAACTTCGCCAACTTGGTCCAATTTCCGTTTATTGGCCGGCGGCGTGCCAGTCTCGCTCCGGGCTTGCGTTGCCTCGTGGTCGGCCTCCATCTGATCTTTTACACTGTCGACGCCGAACAGATTGCTGTTATCCGTGTGATCGACAGCCGCATGGATGTTGATGAAGAATTCCAGCGATGAATGATGCTCGCTCCATTCCCCTCGACGGCGAAATCCGCGATGGCCGCCACTTTCTCACGGTGCGCGTCTATTATGAAGACACCGACTTCACCGGGATCGTCTATCACGCCAATTATCTCCGCTACATGGAGCGCGGGCGCACCAATTATCTGCGCCTGATCGGAGCCGATCATCGTGGGCTGTTTGAGGCAGCCGAGAAGGAAGCGCCGGGGTTTGCTTTCGTCGTGCGCTCGATGACACTCGATTTCTTACGGCCGGCGCGCATGGACGACGTCCTTGAAGTCGTCACTGAGCCCGAGGACGTGAAGGGCGCCTCTATCACCTTGCGTCAGCGCGTCGTGCGCGGCGACGACCTGCTGGCTGAGGCGCATGTGCGTGTGGCTTTTATCAGCGGCGGCCGCGCGCGTCCGATCCCGAAGCCGCTGCGCGCGGCCATGAAAGCGGATCAGGACGCGTCGCATTCCTGAGGTTAAATTGCTTCGCTGGCGCTTCTTGCGCAGCTCGACCTCTCCAGAAAAGTCTTTTCTAAAATTTTCGTCTTTTTGTATCATGCGGACCGATCGAATCTTTGCATCTCGCTGCTAGCAAGAAGGCAGTCGAGATATCGCCGTGGAAACGGCAGCCACAATTTCGTTGCGCTTGGTCTCAATCAGGACAGCTTTCCAATGCCCGCCGTCGCCTTGTCTACAGAGCATCCCAAGTCCGGAGAAAACCAGTCGCTGATCGACGAACTCAACGGCACAGTCGCGACCCTGCGCGATACTGAACGTGAGAGAGTTCTAGAGCGCATCGCCGATTTGTTCGCGGCCGGCGCGCGCGGCTACTCCGGCGAACTGATCGCGCTGTTCGATGACGTGCTGCAGAAACTCTCGGCCGATATCGAAGTAGCGGCGCGGGCAAGACTTGCCCGCCGGCTGGCGAACATCGACAACGCTCCTCCCCGGCTGATCCGCTCGCTCGCTTTTGACGATGATATCACCGTGGCCGAGCCGGTGCTGGTCCATTCCCTACAGCTGAGCGACACCGACCTGGTTGAAAACGCTTCCACCAAGAGCCAGGACCATCTTTTTGCCATCGCCCAGCGCCTCAAGCTGAGCGAACAGGTGACCGACGTTCTGGTCGAACGCGGCGATCGTCGCGTGATCGGTAAGGTGGTCACAAACATTGGCGCGCGCTTTTCTCTGGCCGGCTACGACAAGCTGACCAAGTGTGCGCGTCGCGACCGCAAGCTGACGCTCGCGCTTGGCCGGCGCAGTGATATCCCCCACCAGTGCTTTCTGAAGCTGCTCGAAACGGCTTCGGCCACGGTGCGCGCCAAGCTTGAAGAAGCCAATCCCAAGGCGGCGGCGGCAATCCGGGACACGATTGACGACGTCGCGACGTACATGCAGCAAGAGGTCCGAAAGGCGTCGCGCCGCCATGCCACCGCCCTGCGCGATGCCAACCGCTCTTTCAATGCGCAACCGTTCACCGAATCCGCCATCCACAATCGTGCGCATGCCCAGGAATTTGCACGGACCGTCGTTGCGCTGGCTAAACTTGGCCGTTTGCCGGTCGATCTGGTCGAGCGCGCGCTGCTGGACAAAGGCGAAGACATGATCCTCATTCTCGCCAAGGCCGCCGGCTGCTCCTGGACCACCGCCAAAGAATTGCTGCTGATGTACGTCGCCGAACGAGATTTGCAGCCGGATGATCTGCCGCGGACTTTTGAACGATACTCAAAGCTGTCGCAGGAAATGGCCCGCAGCATCGTCAATTTCTATCGCCAGCGCGTCAAACTCAGGACGTAGAGAACGCCAGGCGCGGGACTGAAGACCCCAGACTCGCAACCGCATAAGCCGGAAAAAATCGAAAACGTCGCGCGGCAACCTTGCGAGTTGCCTCGCCTGTCGTTCCGGACGGCCGGGAAGGTCGACGGAGCGGCCAGACTCATGTAAAGGCTATTAACATGAGCTGGTCGAGGGAAGACAAAGACGGCCCGCGCGGCTATCACCACGGCAATCTGAAAGAGGCGCTGCTTCGCGCCGCGCTTGAGCTGATTGCGCAGAAGGGGCCGGGCGGCTTTACCTTCGCCGAGGCGGCGCGCTGGGCTGGAGTCAGTCCGGCCGCACCTTATCGTCACTTCCGCGACCGCGACGAGCTGTTGGCCAACGTTGCGCTACGCGGCTTCAATCAATTCGAGGTCACTTTGGCGCGGGCCTGGGATGATGGCCGCCCCGACACGTTCACGGCGCTCGATCGGCTCGGCAAGGCCTATCTCGCCTTCGCGCGCAGCGAACCTGCCTATTATTCGGCGATGTTCGAAGCCGGTATTCCGCCCGCGACGAACACCGAACTGCGTGAAGCGGGAGATCGGGCGTTTGCCGTCCTGCGCGGCGCGGCGGAAAAGCTGTGTGGGCACATAACAGGAAGTGCCCGTCCTCCGGCATTGATGGTTGCACTGCATATATGGGCGATGGCGCACGGCATCGCTTCGCTGTTCGGACGCGGTGATGCAGCAAAGCGCGCGTTGCCGATGTCCCCGGAAGAACTTCTGGAGGCGGAAGTGCTGGTTTATTTGCGTGGTCTTGGTTTGCCGGACGCCAAAGCCGCGCGTGCAACTTAAGCTCCCGAGCGGTCCCGTTCACGAACCCGTGAGGGCCTTGACAGTCCGAATACTCGATGTAAATGTTATTTACATTCACACCTAGGAGGTACCGTCATGGTCCTCGTCGACAAGCTCGATGAACTTGGAAAACCGGCCTGGATCGCGCTCGCGGTCCTCGGCTTCATCGCCTGGTGGCCCGCCGGCCTCGCCGTGCTGGTCTTTTCGATCTTCAGTGGACGATTTGGGAGCAGAAGAATGGGATGCTGGCATCATCAAGACGGCCGGTGGGAGAACCACATGAGCCGATGGCAATCAAAAATGGAGCGCATGCAGGAGAAGATGGATCGCGTGCGCAATAGGATGGACCAGGCGCGCGGCAACGGCGGCAATTGGTGGGGTACCCCGCCTTCGAGCGGCAATCGCGCGTTTGATGACTATCGCACCGAGACGCTGAAGCGGCTCGAAGACGAGCAGCGCGAGTTCAAGGAATTCCTGGAGCGGCTGCGCTTTGCCAAGGACCGCGCCGAGTTCGACCAGTTCATGAACGAACGGCGCGACCGCCCGCATGACGAGACTCCGCCTCCGCAACCGCAGGCGTAAATATCTCGCATCAGCTGCGCCTGTTGTTGTCAGGGCCGTCCATTTTCCCGAATGGACGGCCTGTTCTTTTAGATGCCGCACGTCCCCGCCGCGGGCGTTAACCGTGCATTAAGCACAACCGGGCTTCGTTAGCGTGAACGACCGGTGTTGCGCCCTAGTTTGGACAAGTTTCGCGATGATTTCGATCCGGCCGGTGGCGGGTCCGGCTTGGGTCTTGCTTGGGTCCTTGCGAAATTTATTAGGTCTTGGTCGGCGCGCGTGATGCGGCTGGCTGCTGCCTTTGGTCCCGGCGCCGGCGCGCCGCTCCGGTTTTCGCCTGCCCGGATCGCCGAAAGGACGCGCCCATGAACCCTGCCGACATCACCGCGTCGGCCCTGCCTTTAACATCCTCCGATCTGTCGCTGTTCCACCTGTTCTGGCAGTCCCACTGGCTGGTCAAGACGGTGATGTGCGGCTTGATCGTGTGTTCGGTGTGGGTCTGGGCGATTGCCATCGACAAGACTATCCTGTTTGCGCGTTTCCGCAGAGCGGCCGACGGTTTTGAGCAGGCATTTTGGTCGGGGCAGTCGCTTGAGGAGCTTTACACCTCGCTTGCATCCGATCCCGGCCATTCAACCGGCGCGCTGTTCGTCGCTGCCATGCGCGAATGGAAAAAGAGCTTTGAAGGGCATGTCCGGTCGCTTGCCGGGCTGCAGATGCGCATCGAGAAAGTCATGGATGTCGCCATCGCGCGGGAGGTCGAGCATATGGAGCGCTGGCTTCTGGTGCTGGCGACCGTAGGCTCCGCCGGTCCGTTCATTGGCCTGTTCGGCACCATTTGGGGTATCATGACGGCCTTTCAGTCGATCGCCGCCTCCAAGAATACCTCACTTGCCGTGGTCGCCCCCGGTATCGCCGAGGCGCTGTTTGCGACCGCGATCGGTCTCATTGCCGCCATTCCGGCGACGATTTTCTACAATAAGTTCATTACCGAGGTGAACCGGCAGGCCCAGCGCCTGGAAGGGTTTGCGGACGAGTTTTCGGCGATCCTGTCGCGGCAGATCGACGAGCGCGGGTGAGGGGCGGAGATGGCGGCGAACATAATCAGCGCGACGTCGGGGGGCCGGCACCGGCGCCGCCGGCGCGCCGTCATGAGCGAGATCAACGTCACGCCTTTCGTCGATGTGATGCTGGTGCTGCTGATTGTGTTCATGGTGTCGGCGCCGTTGCTGACGGTCGGCGTCCCGCTCGACCTGCCGCAGAGCCAGGCCAAGTCGCTTGAACAGGACCGTGAGCCGCTGACGATCTCGGTGAACGTCCAGGGCCAGATCTTTCTGCAGGACAGCGAGATCAAGCTCGAAGGTCTGGTGCCAAAGCTTAAAGCCATTACCGATGCGCGCGGCGGCTCGGACGAGCGCATCTATGTGCGCGGCGACAAAAAAGTGGATTACGGTGCGATGATGCGCGTCATGGGCCGCTTGTCGGCGGCGGGCTATCATCGGGTCGCTCTCGTTACCGAGGTCGAGCAGGGCGGGGGATGAGGCGCAGTCTCATCATATCGGGTGTTGCCCATGTCGTCGTATTGGGCTGGGGCCTGGTCGCCTTTGCCGCGCGGCCGAACGACGCGCCGCCGACCGAGGCGCTGCCGGTCGAGTTTGTTTCGGCGACCGACTATACGCAGCTCACCAGCGGCGTGAAGAACGCGCCGAAGCCGGTCAAAGATGCAAAGCCCCTGGCTGACAAGGTGGGCGTGCTCAAGCCGGTCAAAGAACTTGCGCCAAAAGCCGTCGACAAGCCTGAAGTCAAAACCGACGCCGCGCCGCCGCCCAAGCCGGAGCCAAAACCCGAAGCGAAATCCGCCGAGAAGATCGAGAAGCCCAAGGAACCGAAGCCCGACACAAAGTCCGCGGAGAAGGCCGACAAACCCAAAGAGCCAAGGAAGGTTACGGATCAGATTGCTGACGCTTTGAAAAAAGAAGAAATAAAAAAGCCGCCGAAGAAGCAACCTGAGTTCAAGCCCGACCAGATCGCCGCGGAGCTGAAAAAGGACGAGGCGAAGAAGACCCGCCCGTCGCCCAGGTTCGATGCCGATCAGGTTGCGGCGCTGCTCGACAAGCGCGATCCGCAGCGACAATTGGCAAGCGCCGAGACCTTAAACAGCGCAGCCTCGCTCGGGGCGCCGACCGGCCACGCCGCGCAATTGTCGGTGTCGGAGATGGACGCGCTGCGGCAGCGGCTGAGCGAGTGTTGGAATCCGCCGCCGGGCCTCGACATGAATTCCAACGTCTATGTCGTGCTTCGGGTGCAGTTCAAAGCTGATGCTTCGCTGGCCAGTGAACCGGTCGTGGTCGAAGATTCGGCATCGTCATTGGGCCCTGCACTTGCTGAAAGCGGCAAGCGCGCGCTGCTGTCGTGCCAACCATTTACAATGCTGAGACCGGAGCACTACGACCTGTGGAAGGACATTGCGGTGAAGTTCAATCCGCATGAGCTGCTCGGTCAATAACCGGACGATTTCCACGTCATGACACTTTCATCACTGCCTAACTCCACGCCGGCGTTCTCTTTGACACGGCGCCGCGCGCTCCAACTTGGCGCTGGGGCCGGAACTCTGCTGCTGTCCGCGCGCGCCGCGTTCGCGCAGGTTCGCCTCGACATTACCCAGGGCAACGCCCAGCCGATGCCGATTGCCATCACCGATTTTCTCGGCGGCGCTCCGAGCGACACCGAAACCGCGGTCGGCGTTTCCCAGATCATCACCGGTAACCTCAAGCGCAGCGGCCTGTTTGTGCCGATCGATCCGGCGGCTTTTCTGGAAAAGATCGCCAACGTTGATGCTGTGCCGCGGTTTGCCGATTGGCGCACCATTAATGCGCAGGCGTTGGCGACCGGACGGGTTACCCGCCAGCCCGACGGGCGTCTAAAGGCTGAGTTCCGCCTTTGGGATGTGCTCGCGGGGCAGCAACTCGCAGGGCAACAATACTTCACCACGCCAGACAATTGGCGCCGCATCGCGCACATCATCTCCGATGCCATTTACGAGCGGCTGACCGGCGAGAAGGGCTATTTCGACAGCCGCGTCGTGTTTGTGGATGAGACCGGCCCGAAGGAGCGGCGCATCAAGCGGCTCGCCATTATGGACCAGGATGGCGCCAACGTGCGCTATCTCACCCGCGGTGACGAACTCGTGCTGACGCCGCGCTTTTCGCCTTCGACCCAGGAAATCACCTACATGGCGTATGGGGAAGGCGACCCGCGCGTTTTTCTGCTCAACATCGAAACCGGCCAGCGCGAGATCGTCGGCAACTTTCCCGGCATGAGCTTTTCGCCGCGGTTCTCGCCCGACGGCCAGCGCGTCGTCATGAGCCTGGAGGAAGGCTCTAATGCCAACCTCTTTGTCATGGACTTGCGCTCGAAGTCGACCACACGGCTGACCAATACGCCGGCGATCGATACCGGGCCCTGCTATTCGCCCGACGGCGCGAAGATCTGTTTCGAGTCCGACCGCGGTGGTCATCCGCAGATTTATGTGATGGACGCGACCGGAGGTGAGGCCACGCGCATCAGCTTTGGCGAAGGCACGTATTCCACACCGGTCTGGTCGCCACGCGGCGACTACATCGCGTTCACGCGCCAGGCCGCGGGCAAGTTCGCAATCGGCGTGATGAAACCGGACGGAACCGGCGAGCGCATCCTCACCGAGGGTTTCCATAATGAGGGGCCGACTTTCGCGCCCAATGGTCGCGTCATCATGTTTTTCCGCGACCCCGGTGGCAACGCCGGACCTTCGCTGTTCACGATCGACACCGGCGGGCGGAACGAACAGCGCGTGCCGACTCCCAGCTTCGCCTCCGATCCGGCCTGGTCGCCGCTGTTGTCATAGGCGGCCCGTCTGTCACAGGCGGCCCATCTATCACAGCCGAGCCATGGCACCGTCACCGATCCGTCGCCGCCCCCACATCGTTGCCGCATTCACGGCCTATTAAGCATACCGAAAGCTTTGCGCGTGATGGGCGGGTCGCAGCGTTCTTTGCAAGGCTCCATCAAGGTTGACGGAACGTTCGTTTAACGAAGGCAGCGCTAGATCGCTCCAGGCACCAACCATGTCCGGTTACAACGGAACAGTGGAGGCACCGCTTATGAACCTGGTCAGAATCTCCCGCGGCGCCAAGTTCGCGGCTCTCATATTCGGCGCACTCGCGATCGCGGGCTGCGCCAAGACGCCCGCGCCGGTGGCGATGGCCGGCGCGGCTGCGCCCGGCAGTCAGCAGGACTTTATCGTCAACGTCGGCGATCGGGTGTTCTTCGACACTGATTCATCGGAGCTATCCCAGCAGGCGCGGGCGACGCTCGACAAGCAGGCGCTGTGGCTCAATCAATACAATCGCTACGCCTTCCTCATCGAAGGCCATGCCGACGAGCGCGGCACGCGTGAATACAACATCGCGCTCGGCGCCCGCCGCGCCCAGACGGTGCGTGAATATCTGGTCTCGCGTGGCGTGTCGGCGCAGCGCATGCGCACCATCTCCTACGGCAAGGAGCGGCCGGTGGCGGTGTGCAACGACATTTCATGCTGGTCGCAGAACCGGCGCGCCGTGACCGTGCTCAATCAGAGCTCATAGCGGATACTGTCGCCAACGCTTTCGAACTCGAAGCTTGATCGGCGCCAATCCTGGCGCCGATCAAGCTTTACGCGCGACGTTTCGCCTCGCCAACATTTGCCTTGCCTCAATGGCGCTGAAAGCGGATCGTAGCCGGCGGTCGCGTCGTTGACGCATTGCGGTCGGATTAGCGTGTGCGCAAATGAAGCTTGATCCGGAATTGCTGTCGCGCATCCAATTCGCGTGGGTCATCGGATGGCACATTCTGCTTCCTGCATTCACGGTCGGGCTGGCTTCGTTCGTCGCCTTCCTTGAAGGCGCATTTGCGCTGACCAGGAAGCCCATCTTCCTGCATCTCTCGCAGTTCTGGCTGAAGATTTTCGCGATCTCGTTCGGGATGGGAGTCGTGACCGGGATCGTCATGCCGTTTCAGTTCGGCACCAACTGGAGCCGGTTTTCCGACGCCGCCGGCAACGTGATCTCGCCGCTGTTGGCCTACGAGGGCTTGATGGCGTTTTTCCTCGAGGCGACTTTCCTTGGCGTATTGCTGTTTGGCCGCAAACTGGTGCCGCCGCTCATGCATTTCGTCGCCGCCGTTCTGGTGGCCGGCGGGACGCTGCTGTCGTCGTTCTGGATCCTCGCCACCAACAGCTGGATGCAAACGCCGGTCGGTTACGAGGTGATCGATGGCCGATATTTTCCGAAGGACTGGTTTGCGATCGTCTTCAGCCCTTCGTTTCCGTATCGGCTGATGCACACGGTCAGCGCCTTCTACGTGACGACGGCATTCGTGGTGCTGGCCGTCGGCGCCTACACGGTCCGTCGCGGACAATGGGTCGCCGAGGGCCGGATGATGCTCCGGCTGGCGCTGTGGTTTTTGATGATTTTCGTACCGTTGCAAATCTTCCTCGGGGATTTGCACGGTCTGAATACTCTTGAGCATCAGCCGGCAAAGCTCGCCGCGATCGAAGGCCTTTGGGACGGCGGCAAAAGCGTGCCGGCCTCGATCATCGGCTGGCCAGATCAGGCGGCGGAACGCAATCTTGCGGAGATCGCAATTCCGCATGTCGGGAGTCTCTATCTCACGCATTCCTGGGACGGCGAAGTCAAAGGCCTCAAGGACTTTCCGCCGGATCAGCGCGCGCCGGTCGCTATCGTCTACTTCGCATTCCGGATCATGGTCGGAATCGGTCTATTGATGGTGGCGATTGTCGCCACAGGCTTGCTGTTGATGGCGCGAGGGCGGCTTGACCAGACGCGGTGGTATCTGCGGCTGTGTCAGTTCGCAGCCTGCCTTGGATTTATTGCCGTGATCGCCGGCTGGACCACGACCGAGGTCGGGCGTCAGCCGTGGACGATCTATGGCTTGATGCGCACGGCTGACTCGGTTTCGCCCTCGCTGACCGGCGCCAATGTCCTCACTTCGCTCCTGATGTACGTTGCGGTTTATCTGGTGATCTATCCGGTCGGCGTTTCCCTCATGCTGCGCTTGGTCTGGCGCGGTCCGGTTCCGTCCGATGAGGCCGCAATGATTGGCGGCGGCAGGCCAAAAGCTCCGATCGAGGCTTTGGCGTCCCCGGCGCCCGGTACGCCATCATGACGCCGACACTCAGCCTGGTGCCGGTCTGGACGGCAATCCTCGCCATCGCTGTGTTTTTCTATGTCGCGCTTGACGGTTTCGATCTCGGCGTCGGGATGCTCTACAATTTCGCGCCAGACCGCAGCGCGCGCGATCAGATTACGAACTCGATCGCACCGATCTGGGATGGCAATGAAACCTGGCTGATCCTCGGCAGCCTGGGCTTGCTGGCCGCCTTTCCGGTTGCCTTCGCCATCATCATTCCGGCGGTCTACTTTCCGATCCTGCTGATGCTGCTCGCCTTGATCTTTCGCGGGGTCGCGTTCGAATTCCGCTATCGCGACGCCGAGTCCCGGACGTTCTGGGATCATGGTTTCGCCATCGGCTCGGCGATTGCGGCTTTTGCGCAGGGCGTGGTCCTGGGTGCATTCATCCAGGGCTTCCAGGTCGAGGGCCGCCAGTTTATCGGCGGTTCGTTCGACTGCTTCACGCCGTTTTCCATATTTACCGGGCTGGCTCTGATGTTCGGCTACGCGCTACTCGGTGCCGGTTGGCTTGTGATCAAAACTGAAGGGACGTTGCAAGATTGGGCGCGCTCGCTCGGACGCCGCTGCCTGATCGGCGTCACGCTGGCCGTCGCCGTCGTCAGTCTGTGGACGCCGTTCATCGATGCCAACATCGCGGCGCGCTGGTTTTCCTGGCCGAACATTGTGATGCTCGCGCCGGTGCCGTTGATCACTGCCGCCTTGGTCTGGTTCGAATGGCGATCGCTCAATAATCGATCGGAGTATGCCCCATTCCTCGCTGCTTTGGGCCTGTTCCTGATGTCGTACCTCGGCATTGCCATCAGCTTGTGGCCGATGATTGTGCCTCGACATTTTACCCTGAACCAGGCGGCCGCATCGGAAAGTACGCAGGCGTTCCTTCTGGTTGGTACGCTCGCGTTGTTGCCCGTTATTTTGCTCTATACCGGGTGGTCATATTGGGTGTTTCGCGGCAAAGTGCGTTCGGACATTGGGTATCATTAAATTTTTGGGCGATCTGTCGTCAAAGCACAGCTGAGGTCGCGCACCACCAAGAAACATGGCATGAAGCGTCCGCAGCTCATGTTCTGAAGTGCTTCCGCGGCGGAGTTTCAATCGTGAATTTCAGCGCGCTCGCTCGCACGATAGTCATGGTCGTCGTCGCCATGGCGGCCGCCGCGTGTGGTCAAGATAATCGCTATGTTGCTCCGCCGCCTCCGAAAGTCGTCGTTGCGCAGCCGGTGCAGAAGCCGGTGACCTTGTACCTCAACCTGACCGGCAACACCGCGCCGGTCAGGTCCGTCACTCTGGTCGCGCGTGTCCAGGGCTATCTGGAATCAATCGATTATAAAGACGGCGCCGCGGTCGCGAAGGGAACGCAGCTCTTTGGCATCGAGCGCGACATCTATCAGGCGCAGCTCGATCAAGCCAAAGGGCAATTAGCGCACGACCAGGCGGTGCTCGAAGAAGCGCAAATGAATCTGACCCGCTACCAAACGTTGCAACAGCAGAAGTCAATTGCAGCGCAACAAGCGGAAGACCAGGTCTACGTCGTGCAGCAGGACAAGGGCACGGTTCTGCTTGATCAGGCCAACGTCGAAACCGCGAACATCAACCTTGGCTATACCAAGGTCCTCGCTCCTTTCGATGGCGTCGTTACCAATCATCAAGTCGATCTCGGCGCGCTCGTCGGCATGTCCGGACCGACCACGCTCGCAACCATCGTCCAGTCCGACCCGCTCTACGCCTATTTCACCGCGAGCGAGCCGCAAATTTTGGGGCTCCGACGAAACCTTGCCAAGCGCGGCCAGAGCTTGCGCACGACAAACCTATCGGACATCCCGGTCGAGATCGGGCTGCAGGATGAGGAGGGCTATCCTCACAAGGGACACATGGACTACATCTCGCCGCAGCTCGACACCTCGACCGGCACGCTGACGGGACGCGCCCTGTTTGACAACAAGGATCACGCACTCCTGCCAGGCCTGTTCGCGCGGGTTCGGATACCAGTCGGTCGTCGGGACAAGGCGCTGCTGACGCGAGACGACGCGATCGGGACGAGCCAGGAAGGCAGCTACGTGCTGGTGGTCGGTCCAGACAATGTCGTTCAGCGCAAAATCGTCAAAACCGGACCAAGGGAGGGTCAGTTGCGGATCATCGAATCCGGACTCGATCCGGGCGATTGGGTCGTGACCGAAGGCGTTCAGCGGGCGTTTCCTGGCGCCAAGATCGAGCCGCAACGATCCGAGCTGACGTCGGCGGCGGCCGATCCATCGGACGCCGCCAAAGACGCCACCAAGACGAGCGTCCCCGGCCCGACGCCGAAATGAAACATCGCTGGGGACCGGCATGATCTCGCGCTTTTTCATCGATCGGCCGGTGCTCGCCAACGTGCTGGCGCTGGTCTTCGTCCTGATCGGCCTGGTCTCTCTCTTGCAATTGCCGACCGCCCAATATCCCAATGTTGTCCCGCCGACCATACAGGTCACGACCCTGTACCCGGGCGCGAGCGCCAAGACCCTGATTGACACCGTCGCCCTGCCGATCGAGCAGAGCGTCAACGGCGTCGAGGACATGCTCTACATGCAGTCGACGAGCGCGGACGACGGCAGCTATACCTTGGTTGTCACCTTCGCGATCGGCACCGACCCCGACAAGGCGCAGATCCTGGTCCAGAACCAGGTGGCCGCCGCCATTGCGTCGCTTCCACAGCAAGTCCAGGCCCAGGGCGTGACGACGGCGAAGAAGTCGACTTCGATTCTCGAAATCGTCACGCTGGTTTCGCCGGACGGCCGCTTCGACAGGCTGTTCCTGTCGAACTACGCCGTCATCAACGTGCAGAACGAACTGGCTCGCCTCAAGGGCGTCGGTGGCGTGACGATCCTGGGCGCCGCGCAATATGCCATGCGCATCTGGATGAACCCGGACCTGCTACAGGCACGGGCCCTAACGCCACAGGACGTGATCAACGCCATCCAGCAGCAGAGCCAGGAAGTCGCCGCCGGCCAGGTCGGCGCGCCGCCTGCGCCGCAAGGCCAAGACTTCCAATATACGCTCGACCTCAAAGGCCGCCTGGATGATGCCGCCGAATTCGAGAACATCGTCGTCAAGGTCGATTCAGCAAATGGCGGACAAATCACCCGAATCCGCGACATCGGCCGCGTTGAGCTCGGCGCCCAGACCTACAGCACGTCGTTCAATCTCGACGGCCGACCGGCATCCGGGATCCAAATCTCCCTTCTGCCAGACGCCAACGCGATTGCGGTCGCCAAAGAAGTGCACGCCAAAATGGAGCAGCTCGCCAAGAGCTTCCCGGCGGGCCTCACCTATGTGACGCCCTTCGACACCACGAAATTCGTGAAAGCCGCGATCAACGAGGTTTACCTGACGCTGCTCGAGGCTGGTGTTCTGGTGCTGATCGTCATTCTCGTCTTCCTGCAGGACTGGCGGGCGATGCTCGTCCCGGCGACGACCGTTCCGGTCACAATCATCGGCGCCTTCGCCGCGATGGCAGCGCTTGGTTTCTCCGTCAATCTCTCAACGCTGTTCGCCATCGTGCTCGCGATTGGCATTGTCGTGGACGACGCGATCGTCATCGTCGAGGGCGTCTCGCGCTATGTCGAGCAGGGCATCCCCGGCCGCGAGGCGGCGGGCAAGGCAATGGACGAGCTGATGGGTCCCGTCATCGGCATCACGCTGGTGCTGATGTCGGTCTTCATCCCCGCCGCCTTCCTGCCGGGTTTGACCGGGCAGCTCTATCGGCAATTCGCGCTCGTCATCGCCGCCACCGCTTTCATCAGCGCGATCAACGCAGTGACCTTGAAGCCCACGCAATGCGCGCTGTGGCTGCGGCCGCCGACCCCGGGTGAGCGGCGCAACCTGTTCTCTCGCGGCTTTAACGCCGTCTTCGGCGCCACCGAACGGGCCTATGTGGGGCTCATCGGCGCAATGACACGCCGCAGCGGCGCCATGGTGGTCCTTGCGCTCCTTTTAGTATGCGTTGCGATCTGGGGGCTGACGCGCGTGCCGACCGGCTTCCTGCCGGACGAGGACCAGGGCTATCTGATCGTCAGCGCACAGCTGCCCGACGGCGCCTCGAAGGAGCGCACCGACGCAGTCATGCAACAGATCTCTGGGATCGCCGGGAAGGTGCCCGGCGTCGACCATGTGGTCACCGTCGGCGGCGTTTCCGTACTCGACAACATGGCAAGGCTCGCCAACGCGGGCGTCGCCTTTGTGGTCCTCAAAGACTGGGGTGTGCGCCTCAAGCAGAAGGGACAGGATCTGCGTTCGATCTACCGTAATCTGAGTCGCTCCCTGCAAGGCGTGAGGCAGGCGGTCGCGTTCGCGCTCCTGCCGCCCCCGATTCAGGGCATCGGCAACGTCGGCGGCTTCAGCATGCAAGTCGAGATCAAGAACGGCGATTTCGACTACGCGCTGCTGCAGAGCCTGACCGACGCCGTGATCAGGGACGGCAGCGCCCAATCGGCTCTGCAACGGGTGAGCACGACCTTCCGGGCCGGCGCCCCCCAGCTCAACGTCATCGTCGACCGCATCAAGGCCGAGACGCTCGGCATTACAGTCGGCAACGTCTTTTCCGCACTGGCTGGCTACGTCGGATCGACCTACGCGGCCCAGTTCAACAAGTTCGGACACGTGTTCCAAGTCTACACGCAGGCGCTGCCCGACTACCGCGCGAGCGTTGACGAAATCAAGAACCTCAAGGTCAAAGCCGGCAACGGAACCATGACGCCGATCGGTACGGTGATCGACATCAAGGAGGTCCAAGGTCCCCCGCTCATCAGTCTTTACAATCTCTATCCATCGGCGACGGTCGCCGGGAGCGCAGTCCCCGGCTTCAGTTCGGGACAGGTGCTCGACATCATGGACCAGATCGGCGCGCAGGCGCTGCCGACCGGAACGGGCTACGAATGGACCGCGATGTCCTACCAGGAGAAGGCGGTCGGCTCGCAAATCTATTTCGTCTTCGGCCTCGCGGTGTTGCTCGTCTATTTCGTGCTGGCGGGCCAATACGAAAGCTGGATCCAGCCGCTCTCTGTGATCCTCTGTGTGCCGCTCGCCCTAATTGGAACGGTTGGCGCGCTGACCGCTCTCGGCGCCGCCAACAATCTCTATACGCAGATCGGCCTCATCCTCCTCATCGCGCTTGGCAGCAAGAACGCGATTCTGGTCGTGGAATATGCGCGCCAAAAACGGGCTGAGGGGATGGAGATCGTCGCGGCGGCGGTCGAAGGGGCGCGGCTCAGGTTCCGCCCTATCCTCATGACCTCCTTCGCCTTCATTCTGGGCGTCTTCCCGCTCGTCATTGCGACCGGCGCGGGCGCCGGCGCGCGTCGTTCGATCGGCATCGCGGTCTTCAGCGGCATGATCGCCTCGACCTGCCTCGTTGTCGTGTTCGTGCCCTCGTTCTATGTGGTGATGCAGCGCTTCGAGGAGCGGCGGGCGCGTAGTAAGCAGCCGCGCCTTCAACCCGCAGAATGAACCGACCCCGCGCGAGCGCCCAGAGCGCGGCCAGTCACAATTTGGACGCAGGATTCGCTATGTTAACGGCCGCCTACTTACGAAAATTGTTGCCGGCGATGATCCGCTCCTCCCTTGTTTTTGTGGCCGTTTTTTCGACCGCGCTTGGTGCCGTATCGGTCCGGGCCCAGGACTCTCCGACAGATTTGGTGATGCGCATCGATCACCTTGAGGCCACGATCCGCAATCTTACCGGCAATATCGAGCAACTGCAGTACCGCAATCAGCAGCTTGAGCTGCAAGTGCAGCGTTTGCAGGCGGAGCTGCAGGGCGGCGCACCGGCTGCAGCAGCGCCGCCGCCGCGGCCAACTGCGCAATATTCACCGCCCGCCGCTGTGGCCCCGCAGGCTGTGGCGGCTGCGCCGCAGGTCGCTTTGCCGGCGTCGCCACGGCCGCAATACTCGCCGCCTCCGGCCGGGCCACCGCCGGCCATCGCCGCAGTGCCGATCGCTCCGCCCGCGGTGATCGAGGCGGCACCACCACCATCGACGACCCGCCGCGGCGATGCATTCGACCCATCGGCCAACCCAAACGCGCCTGGCGCGCCGCGCCCGCTCGGCGCCAGCACGGCCGCAACCGAGCCCCCGCCGCCGATCGCAGATACGCCGTCGATGGGAGGACAGCGTCAAATCGGTTCGCCGCTGGATCTCTCAACCTCTCCCCCAACCGCCGGTGCAACGGCGCGCGGCGAACTGCCGGCGCCGCCGCCGGTCAACACCAGTGCGACCGGTGCGATGCAGGCGACGCTGCCGCCGGGCAACACCGCCAGGGACGAATACGATCTCGCTTACGGTTACGTGCTGCACCGAGACTATTCGCTCGCTGCCGACGCGTTCCGTGTTTTTCTGCGGCAATATCCGAGCGACCGTCTCGCGCCGGAAGCCTTGTACTGGCTCGGCGAGAGTTTGTTTCAGCAACAGCAGTACCGTGACGCCGCGGAATTGTTTCTTGCGGTTTCGACGAAATACGACACCACCGCGCGAGCGCCGGAGGCATTATTGCGGCTCGGCGAGTCACTTGCGGCGCTGGGCGAAAAAGAAGCGGCCTGCGCTTCGCTCGGTGAGGTACTGCGTAAGTATCCGCGCGCTCCGTCGAACATAAAACAGACCGTGCAGCGGGACCAAAAGCGTGGTCATTGCTGACCAGGCCGTTCGCGACGAGGAAGCGGACGCACTGTTCGGTGGTCTCGAAGGTTTGCGCGGGCTTCTGCTCGCCGTCTCCGGCGGCTCCGATTCTACCGCGCTGCTTGTATTGGCTGCGCGGTGGTCCGCCGGACTCAAGAAGCGGCGGAAACATTCGCCGAAACTTGCCGCGGTCACGATCGATCACGGGCTTCGGCCAGAGTCCCGGCGCGAAGCGTTGGTGGTGAAACGGCTGGCGCGCCGCCTCGATATTCCTCATCGCACTTTGAGTTGGCGCGGCAACAAGCCAAAAACCGGCTTGCAGGAAGCCGCGCGCAACGCCCGCTATCGGCTGCTTGCGGAGGAGGCGGCACGCGCCGGATACGAATATGTCCTGACAGCGCACACGCTCGACGATCAGGCAGAGACCGTACTGTTTCGCCTTGCCCGCGGTAGTGGTCTAACCGGACTTGCCGGGATGGTGCATGCTGCGCCAATTCCGGCCGGCGGCGACGCGGCGATCTTTCTGGTCCGGCCGCTCCTTCGTATCTCCAAAGCACGGCTGGTTGCGACGCTTCGTGCCGCCGGCATCGTGCATAGTGAAGATCCGACGAACCGCGATCCGCGTTTTACCCGGACGCGGCTGCGCGCACTCTTGCCCGAGCTTGCGCGCGAGGGGCTCGATGCTCACGGCCTGTCTCGTTTGGCGTCACGCATGCGGCGCGCGGAGGCGACGATCGAATTCGCCGTCGCGGCGGCGCGCGCGGCGCTGGCGCCTGGCCCGTGGCGCGAGCGTGGCCCGATTGTTTTCAAAACAGCACAATTTGCCGACCTGCCGGCTGAAGTTGCGCTGCGGCTTCTTGGCCGAGCTATCGCGCAAACCGGAAACGAAGGGACGGTCGAACTTGGCAAGCTTGAATTGCTTTATGAAGCGTTGCGCAACGCTCGCGCTCCGCTGCGCCGAACCTTGGCAGGTGCGCTAATCGCGCTCGCGGCGGACCGTCTCACCATTGAGCGGGCGCCTGCTCGGCGTTCGTCAACCATACGCAGAACCGGCAGCAGGCGCTTTGGGAAATAAGGCGTATATTCGTCGGGTTGCGCATTCTGGGCTTCCCTTGGCAGGGGGCGAGTGGGCCCCTACATTGCTGTAGTTACTCAGACGTGAAGCCGCCACGAATCGCGGCGCTACATAGGCCGTCGGGCACCGGCGGATCGCCGGCCGAGGACATGCGATGAATGCCAATCTTCGAAATTTTGCGCTGTGGGTCATCATTGTCCTGCTGCTGCTTGCGTTGTTCACGCTGTTCCAGAACCCGGGCACCCACACGACGTCACAGGACATTTCGTTCTCGCAGCTGCTCAACGAGGTTGATCAAGGCCGCGTTCGCGACGTGCTGATCCAGGGTCCCGAAATTCACGGCACCTTCACCGACGGCCGCAGCTTCCAGACTTATTCCCCGAGCGACCCGAGTTCTCGTTCAGCGTCTTTATAATAAGGGCGTCTCGATCACGGCGCGGCCCCTGACCGAGAACGTGCCCTGGTTCGTGTCGCTCCTGATCTCCTGGCTGCCGTTTGTGGCGCTAATCGGCGTGTGGATTTTCCTGTCGCGCCAGATGCAGGGCGCCGGCGGCAAGGCGCTCGGCTTCGGCAAGTCACGGGCGAAGCTTTTGACCGAGGCTCACGGCCGCGTCACGTTTGAAGATGTGGCCGGCGTCGACGAGGCCAAGCTCGATCTGCAGGAGATCGTCGAATTCCTGCGCGACCCTGGTAAATTCCAGCGGCTCGGTGGGCGCATCCCGCGCGGCCTGTTGCTGGTCGGCCCGCCCGGCACCGGCAAGACGCTGCTCGCCCGAGCCATTGCCGGCGAAGCCAACGTTCCCTTCTTCACCATTTCCGGTTCCGACTTCGTTGAAATGTTCGTCGGCGTCGGCGCCAGCCGCGTCCGCGACATGTTCGAGCAGGCCAAAAAGAACGCCCCCTGCATCATCTTCATCGACGAGATCGACGCCGTCGGCCGCCACCGTGGCGCGGGCCTCGGCGGCGGCAACGACGAACGTGAGCAGACGCTGAACCAACTGCTCGTCGAGATGGATGGCTTCGAGGCTAATGAAGGCATCATTTTGATCGCGGCCACCAACCGGCCCGACGTGCTCGATCCGGCGCTGCTGCGTCCGGGCCGTTTCGACCGCCAGGTGGTGGTGCCGAATCCGGACGTGGTCGGCCGTGAGCAGATTCTGAAAGTGCATGTGCGCAAGGTGCCGCTGGCGCCGGACGTGAACTTGCGGACCATCGCGCGCGGCACGCCCGGCTTCTCCGGCGCCGATCTGATGAACCTCGTCAATGAGGCCGCGCTAATGGCGGCGCGGCGCAACAAGCGCATGGTGACCCAGGTCGAATTCGAAGACGCCAAGGACAAGGTGATGATGGGCGCCGAAAGGAAGTCGCTTGTCATGACCGAAGAGGAAAAACTCCTCACCGCTTATCACGAGGGCGGCCACGCCATCGTTGCGGTCAGCGTCAAGGCGACCGATCCAGTGCACAAGGCGACGATCATTCCGCGCGGCCGTGCGCTCGGCATGGTCATGCAATTGCCCGAACGCGACAAGCTGTCGATGAGTTTGGAGCAGATGACCTCGCGGTTGGCGATCATGATGGGCGGCCGCGTCGCCGAGGAACTCGTGTTCGGCCGCGAGAAAGTCACTTCCGGCGCTGCGTCCGATATCGAGCAGGCGACCAAGCTCGCACGCATGATGGTGACGCGCTGGGGTCTCTCCGAAGCGCTCGGCACCGTCGCTTATGGCGAGAACCAGGAAGAAGTGTTCCTCGGCTATTCGGTAGCGCGTCAGCAGAATATTTCCGAGGCCACCGTGCAGAAGATCGACGCCGAGATTAGGCGGCTGGTCGAGGCCGGTTACAACGAGGCGCAGCAGATCCTCACCGACAAGCGCGCCGACCTTGAAACGCTCGCAAGGGGGCTGCTCGAATTCGAGACCTTGAGCGGCGACGAGATCAAGGACTTGATCATGGGCAAGCGGCCGAACCGGGAATCGATCATCGAGCCGACCACGCCGCGCAACACCACGGTGCCGACCGCCGGCTCCGGCCGCAACCGGCCGCACCCCGAAGGCCCGATGGAGCCGCAGCCGCAGGCTTGACGTGGACCGAAGCAAGCTTGGCTTGGATGAGCGAAAGGCCACATCGGGGCTGTCTCCAACGATCGAGCGGCTTATCGATAGGTTCATGCGGACCACTTGCTTGCTGCTCGGAGAGTGGCGTTATCTCAATCAACGCGGCGTTGATCCCGGCATGGTCAGCGGATCACGGGCGGCATGACGAACGGCGTGGATGATGATCTCGGTCTCGGCTACTTCGTAGAAGACGAGGTAAGGGTAAGGCGGTGTCGTTACCCGACGAATGGCAGGTTCATCGGTCCGAACGCCAATGTGAGGGTGAGTCGCCAGCAAATCGACAACTGACTGTATGCGTGCCTGAACGCGTTTTGCGCCCTCAGGTGAATGCGCGGCAATATAGTCGAGAATAGAACTGAGGTCGCCGAGCGCCGGGAGCGTGTACCGAGTCTTCACAGTCCGCGTTTTGCCCAAACTGCTCGTATTTGGTCGTCGGTGGCAAATTCACCGCGTGCCGCCGCAGTCTTCGATCGGTCGATTGCTTTGCGTTCGTCAGACGAAAGCGGGACCGGGGCCGCATCCTCCTTCCCGGTTAGTTGAAGAATGATGCGCGCGATATCGTCTTGCTCGTCCGAAGGCAGGACGCGGACTGCTTCCAAAGCTTGGTCCAAGAGTTTCGTCATGAGCGAAATATACTGTCAATCGCGCGGCGATTGAAGGGCATGCCGGCACCTGAAGAGCCGCTTCGATCGATGCTTAGACAAAAGACCTTCCTCACTTTAGCGGTTTGCCGGCGGTTTCGGGCGCCGCCATGGTCGCGATCAACGTCAGCAAAACTAGCACGATCAGATAGACTGAAATGGGCCAGGTCGCGCCGCCGCTCCAGGCCATAAAAGTCGCCGCGGCAAACGGGGTAAGGCCGCCGCTGATCGCCGCACCGATCTGAAAGCCGAGCGAGGCGCCGCTGTAGCGGAGCCGGGCGTCGAACAGTTCGGAATACCAGGGTGCGCCGACGCCGAACCCGATGATCTGCCCAAAGATGATCGCGGCGATGACCGTCAATGTGATGGTCAGCGTGTCCCTGGTATCCAGCAGCCAGAAGATCGGGAAGGCGAAGACAATCGCGAACGCGCAGCTGGCATAAAACATGGGCTTGCGGCCGATGCGATCGGAAAGCCACCCGAAAAACGGTATCGCGACGAGCCCGAGAACGGCCGACAGCAAAATCGCGTTGAGGATGACGCTCCGCGGCAAGCCAAGCTTGCCGGTGACGTAGCTGATCGCAAAGATGCCGGCGATACTGATATAGCTGATTTCCGAGAGCTTTAATCCGACGGCCGTGAAGAACGCCCGGCGATGCGCCGTCAGGATCTCGATCAACGGCAATCGCGCCGTCGCGTTCTTGGCTTCGAGCTCGCGGAAAACCGGCGTCTCCTCAAGCTGCATGCGGATGTAGAAGCCGACGCCGGCCAACAGGATGCTGATCAGGAAGGGAATGCGCCAGCCCCACGCCAGAAACGCCGGGTCCGGCAACCGCGCCAGCAGCGCGAGCGCGCCGATGGCGGCGAGGTTCCCGATCGGATAGCCGAGCTGGACCATCGCGCCGAGCAGGCCGCGGTTCCTCACCGGTGCATTCTCCACCACCATGAGCACGGCGCCGGCCCACTCGCCGCCGAGGCCGATGCCCTGAAGCAGACGCAAGACCACCAGCAGGACCGGCGCCAGAATGCCGATCTGGCCGTAGGTCGGTAATAGTCCGATCAGGAAGGTGCCGAGCCCCATAATGACGATAGTCATCGCCAGCATGGCCTTGCGCCCGACGCGGTCGCCGAAATGTCCGAAGATCGCAGCGCCGAGCGGACGGGCCAGGAAGCCGACGCCATAGCTGCCGAACGCCGCGATCGTGCCCAGCGCCGGATTGGACAACGGAAAGAACAGCTTGCCGAAGACGAGCGCGCTCGCGGTGCCGTAGATCAGGAAGTCGTACCATTCGACCGCCGTGCCGACGATGCTTGAGACGACGATGCGCCTCATCTCGGTCGTTGCGCTCGGGCTTTCGGCAGCCGGAAGCTGCCCGACAATGCTCATGATGTCCTCACAAACGAAGAGTTATCGCGCGCGAGGCCGCGCGAGTGGCGAATCTACCTGTAGCTACCTGCAAGACTGATGCCGGTAGACGCCTCAGGCGTCCAAAACAATCGTCGCCAGCGATGCATGGCCGTGCCTGGCGACTTCCAGTTCCAGCAGCGTTCCGCACTCGGTGCAGGCAAATTCCCGCAGTTCCAGCTCCGCATGCAGCGTGAGGTAGGGCCCGCAGGCTTGCGGCGGCACGACGCGGCGCGAAGCGTGCGGTTTCCAATCTTCGCTCGCCAGCCCCAGATCGGCGCCGCAGAGGCAACGGAAGCGTTGGCCGTTTTCGATACGGGGGCAGACTGCCGCATGGCCGTTGCTTTCCGGCGGATCGGACGTCGGCGGCCGGTCACCAAGGCGCTCCGCGCGGATCGCGCTACGCCGTGCGCGCGTCGCCTCCTCGTCAACCGCACCGCCGCGCATGACAACGCCGTAGCGCGCCGATGCCCAGTGCGGCGTGACCAGACCGTTGTTCACGTCGCGCGCGACGCGCGCAGGATCGCGCCGGATCGGGTCGCCATAGCCGCCGCCACCCTGGAACGAATAGGCGAGGACGTCGCCGCGATGCAGCGGAAAATGGCCCGGCTTGGAATCGAGACGCTGCACGCTGCCGCCGGCGTCAAACAGATCGTGCATATGAGTGTTGGCGTCGATCAGTTCGCTGACGCCCCCTCCATTTCCTCCCCCGCTAGCGGGGGAGGGTAGGGTGGGGGTGCGCAGCAGATGATACGCACAGGCGCCGGGCATGCCGCCGAACTGACCGGCCGAATTCGGCACCTGCACGCCGTGCCCGACCACCATGGTATGCAGTTCGTCAGCGTCATGCGGCGTAATGGCGAGCCCCATGGTGACGCCGCCACGCATGGTGCCGGCACCCTCGGTGTCGGGGATGAACGAGCGGAACAGATAAAGAAACGGCCCGGACGCTTCGTTCGACTCGACATTGCCGATGCGCGGACGCGGGATCGAGTGGTCACCGGAACCGTCGAGACCGTCGTGGTCGATGTAGGCGCCACCGCCGCCGGCCATGGCGTCCATCAACAGCATGCCGAACGGACCGCCGTCGTGGTCGGGCCCGGCCATGGTCAGCACAGAGAATTGGCCTTTGGTGACGGCCTGGCCTTCCTGCACCAGAGACGGCACGCAGGCCACCATGCGCGACATCGCGGCAACGGCAACGTTCTGCACCACCCAGGCGGTCGAAACCGTGGCGCCCGAGACCGGCGTCGGCCAGCGCGCGTTGCAAATGTTGGCCTCCGGCACTTTGATCGTGACCGGCTTGAGTACGCCCTCGTTCCAACGAATGTCCGGAGCGAGGATCGGCAACAGTCCGGTGAACAGCGCGCCACGCAAGCCAGAGCGCGTGCAATTGATGAAGCCTGGTGCCTGCGGTGAGGAGCCCTCCATGTCGATAGTGATTGAATCGCCGCGTTTGATGACCGCGACTTCGATCTGATAAAGCCGATTGGCGTGGCCGTCGTGGTCGAGAAAATCGCGCGCCCGGTAGGTGCCGTCGGGAATGAGCTTGAGACGCTCGCGCAGCCGCGCTTCCGAGGTGTCGATCTCGGTGCGCATGACCTGATCGACGGTCTCGACGCCGTAGCGGTCCATCAGTTGATGAAAGCGGCGGGCCGCGACATTGTTGGCCGCGATCATCGCCTTAAAGTCGAGACCAACGACATGCGGCAAGCGCGTCATGCCCATGATCATCTGCCAGATGTCTTCGCGAAGTACGCCGTTTTCGATCAGCTTCACGCCCGGCAGCAGCATCGCCTCTTGCTGCACTTCGGTGGCGGCAAACGCCCAGCTGCCGAAGGTCATGCCCCCGGTATCGAGTTCGTGCGCGCACGAGCCGGTCCACGCGATGCGCCGGCCCTGATGAAAGATCGGCATCACGATCGACACGTCGGGCTGATGAATAGCGCCGCGATAGGGATCGTTGAGGATGAACATGTCGCCCTCATTGATCCCGGGATTGTCGCTGAAATGCTCGATGATCGAGCAGATCACCGTCGACATGGTGCCGGCATGGAAGATCACCTGCGGGCCCATGTTCACGATGTCGCCGTCGGCAAGGTAGATGCCGACGTTGAAGTCGGTCGCCTCCGTCACCACCGGCGAGCCGGACACGTTCTTGAGCGTGATCGCCTGCTCCTCGGTGATGGCTTCAAGCTTGTGGCGGATCACTTCGAAGGTGATTGGGTCTATCGAGGCGTTGCTGCGGGATTCGCCGGGGAGGGGACTGTTCATCGCTGACGCTTCAGGTGAGATCGATGGAGAGGTTGCCGGCATTGTCGAGCTGCGCGGTCTGGCCCGGCCCGACATAAACCGTGGTTTCTGGATGCTCTACGATGGCGGGGCCCGAAACAGCAAAGCCGGCAGGCATTTCAAGCCATTCGAATACGTCGGCCTCGGTCCACTTCAGCGTCGCGGGTTCAAAGATGCGGCGTGTTCCGGGCTTTGGCGCGGCAACCGCGCTTGGCTTGCGGATCGAAGGCTTTTGCGTGCGTCCCACTGCGACCACACGGAACGTCGTCAGCTCGATGCCGGCGAAGCGAAAACCCGCGCCCTTGCCGTAGACCGCCTCGTAGGATTCTTCGAACGACTCGACGAGCTTCCGCGCCGTTGCCGGCGTCACTGGACCGTCGGGAACCGGCACCATGAGGTCGTGAGTTTGGCGTCGGTAGCGCATGTCGATCGAGCGTGCGAGTTCAGATTGCCCCGGCGTAAATCCCGACTGCTCCATCGCCGCGACGCAGCGCTCCCGTAATTCCGCAAACACGGCGTTGATGGCATCGCAGTCGAGACCGTCCCAGGGATCGCGCGTGCCGCCGCCGGCGCGCAGCACCAGCGAGCGCTCGGCGGATTGCTGAATGTCGGACGCGAGCGCGCCATAAGCCGAATGCGCCATGCTGGTCGCGGGAATGAGAATGCGCGGCACGCCGAGCTCGGCGCCGTAACCGATGCAATGGGCCGGGCCGGCGCCGCCATAGGCGAGGAGCACAAAGTCGCGCGGATCGTGGCCGCGGCCGATGGTGACCTCGCGCAGTGTATCGGCCATGTGGCCGTCGACGACGCGGCGAATGCCGGCAGCGGCCTGCTCGACGCTCATGCCAAGCGGTCCGGCGATCTGCTCCCGGATCGCTGCCGTCGCGGCGGCGAGGTCGAGCTTCATACGGCCGCCGAGAAAATTGTCGGGCGAAAGGATGCCGAGCACGAGGTCGGCGTCGGTAACGGTGGCGAGCGTGCCGCCACGTCCGTAACAGACCGGCCCGGGCACGGCGCCGGCGCTGTCCGGTCCGACCCGCAGGAGGCCTGCTTCGACGCGCGCGATCGAGCCGCCGCCGGCGCCGATGGCGCGAATGTCGATCACCGGCGTGTTGAGATGAAAACCGCCGGCTTCGTGGGTGCCGGAGACCAGCGCTTTGCCGTCGACGACCAGAGCTACATCGAAGCTCGTACCGCCCATGTCGGTGGTGATGACGTTGGTGTGGCCGATTTCCTGCGCCAGTTGCAACGAGCCCATGACGCCACCGGCAGGGCCGCTTGCGACCAGCAAGACCGGCTTGCGCGCTGCTTCGCTCGCCGGAACGACGCCGCCCGCCGAGTTGAGTACGTTGAATTTGCCGCGAAACCCGCGCTGGCGAAGCAGGCTCTCGATGCGGTCGAGATAGTCGGCGACTTTTGGCGCGAGGTAAGAGTTGAGCACGGTGGTGGCGGTGCGCTCGTACTCGCCGATGATCGGCGAAACTTCGCACGACAAACTGACATAAGCGCCCGGAGCCATCTCGCGGATTATCTCGCCGACCCGCTGCTCGTGCGCCGGATTGCGGAACGACCACAACAGCGCGACCGCGAACGTCTTGGCGCCGGCGTCGATCAGCTCGCGCACCGCGGCGCGAACGCTGTCCTCGTCGAGGGAAACAAGAACGTGCCCGGCCTGATCGATCCGCTCGCGGACTTCGCGGATGAGGCGGCGCGGTACAATCGGTTGCGGATAGCGCCGGCGGCTGTAGTGCCCGAGATTCTCAACCGGAATGCCGGCGGTGAAACCCATCAGCCGCTGCAGCATGAGCGTATCGCCAAAACCGCGGGTGGCGATCAGACCGGTGGTGGCGCCGGTGCGCTCGATCAGTGCGTTGGTGGCCTGCGTGGTGCCGTGACCGAAGGCGCTGACCCGGCCGAGCAAATCCCCAAGGGTTAACCCTTGAGTTTGGGCGGCGAGCGCAACGGCGTCGAATACGCCCTTTTCCAGTTCGCCGGGGGTGGTGGGAGCTTTGGCGGTGCTTATGTTCCCACTCTCGTCCATGAGGACGAGATCGGTGAACGTGCCGCCGATATCGATACCAAGATACATGTTCGTAACGGCTACAATGCTATATCCCGGGGCGGCGGTGCTGGAGCGTGACGGTATCACGGCACCGACGCGATTACTCTTGCAAGCATTTGGTCCAGCGTCTGGTCCAAATGCCGCCACAGCGATACCATATCCACCCGAAAGGCGAGGGCGATTCGTGCGGACCAGCTTTGTCGTTGGCGTTGTAGTCGCTCTGATTGCAGGGCCCGCGCTGGCGCAGACGCCGGGCGCAGGTCAGCCAACATTGCTTGATCCGCACCCGATGGTCCCGCATTCGCAGCTTACGCCTGCTCCCGCACAAAGCACGCGACATGCACCCGCGACCGCTGCTGCAAAGCCGGCGAAGAAGCCTCGCGCAACCGCCAGGGCGCCTTCCACACCCGAGGCACGTTCGGCAGCGGCGCTGGCGCTTTCCGCCGATCCGGTTTTCGACGACGGCACTTATCAGCGCATCAAAGAAGCGCTGCTGAGCTATTCCGCCATTCAGGTGCGCGGCGGCTGGCCGGCGCTGCCCGCGGACGTAAAGCTTGGCCCTGAGGCGACCGGGCCCGCTGTCGCACTGCTGCGCCGGCATCTCGTGATCTCCGACGATCTCGCACCGGAGCAGGAGCAGGGCGAAGCTTACGACGCCTCCGTCATCGACGCCGTCAAGCGGTTCCAGTTGCGTCACGGGCTTGAGGCCACCGGCAGCGTCGACGCGCGGACGCTGAAAGCGCTGAACGTACCGGTCGCCGAGCGCATCAAACAACTCGAAGCCTCGCTCGAGCGTCTGCTCGGCATGGATTTCGTTTTCGCCGAGCGCTACGTGGTGGTGAACATTCCGGCCGCGTTCGTCGAGGCGATCAGCCACGACAAGGTCGAGCGGCGCTACCGCGTCATTGTCGGCAAAATCGACAAGCCGTCGCCGACGCTCACCGCCTTCATCACCGCGGTCAATCTCAATCCGACCTGGACCGTGCCGCTCTCGATCACCAAAAGCGAGATTCGGGCCCACATGCGCCGGGATCCGAGCTATCTGAGCCGCATGCATATGCGTGTGCTCGGTGCCCGCGACGAGGAGATCGATCCGCAAACCGTCGACTGGTCGTCCGACCGTTCGCCCAATTTCATCGTCCGCCAGGATTCCGGCGGCTTCAACGCGCTGGGCAATCTGAAGATCGATATGCCGAATCCGTATTCGGTCTACATGCACGACACCACGACGCGCAATTTGTTCGCCAACGACTACCGGTTCGATTCTCATGGCTGCACGCGGGTCGACAACGTGCGCGATCTTGCCGCCTGGATTCTCGAGGATGTGCCGCCGTGGAATCGCGCCGCGATCGACGCCGGCATTGCCGCCGGCGGGCTCAAGATCATCAACCTGCCGCACAAGATGCCGGTCGCCTGGGTCTATCTGACCGGCTGGGTGACGCGCGACGGCACCATCCAGTTCCGTGACGACGTGTACAAGCACGACCAACAGCTCGATCGCGACAAGCTCGACGAGACGGTCCGCGCCGGCGGCTTTGTTGCGCCGTTGTCGCGTGAGGCGCAGCAGGCCGCGCCGCCGCCGCGCGAAGTGAAGCAGGTCTCCAATCTCGACAACCGCTGATCGCTAAAACCGTCATCCTGAGGTGGCCGCGAAGCGGCCCTCGAAGGATGCGGCCGAGGTGCTGGGGCCGTCGCCCTTCGAGGCTCGCTTAGATCGCACCTCAGGGTGACGGAAGATAGGCTACAAGTACCGGCATGCTCCGCGCGCTGACACTTCATCCGGACTCGGTTTGCGGGGTGGTGACGGGCATCGAGGTGGATGTCGCGCGCGAAGCCGACGGGACTTTGGTATTGCTCTATGTCGTGACCGGCCAAATCGGCGATCTGCGGCTGCGGCCGGTCGTGGCGCCGGCGCGCACCGATGAGCTCTGGCGGCACACCTGCTTCGAGGCCTTCGTGCGGTCTTCGCCTGGCGCGGCGTATTACGAATTCAACTTTGCGCCCTCGACCCAATGGGCGGCTTATCGGTTCGACGATTATCGAAGCGGCATGCGGGTTGCGAACGAGATCGGTGCGCCGCGGATCGAGGTGCAAACGGCGCCAGATCACTTCACGCTGCGAGCCGCGCTGGAGCTGGGCGCGTTTTCCGATTTGCCGCGCGGTGCGTGGCGTCTCGGTCTCTCCGCGGTGATCGAAGAAGCGAGCGGCCGCAAATCCTATTGGGCGCTGGCGCATCCGACGGGCAAGCCGGATTTCCATCACGCCGACGGCTTTGCATGTGAATTGCCTGAAGCGTAGAGGACTTATCAATCACTCGCGCCCCGCTCCCTCTCCCCGCCGCGCGGGGAGAGGGTTGGGGTGAGGGGGCGGTGCCGCAATTCTGAGCCCAGCGGAAAGGCCCCCTCATCCCCACCTTCTCCCCGCACGCGGGGAGAAGGAGTTCGCCCTGGGTAACTAACCAATCCAGACTTGGTGCTTCATTTGATATGATTTCAAATTCGAAACGTGGAAATAAGCCGCCATGAAATTCGGCATCGACCGCCTTATCGCCGAACCCGCGCTGCGCGCGCCGCTTGTCGGCAAGCGCGTCGCGTTGCTCGCGCATCCCGCTTCGCTGACGGCCGACCTCACCCATTCCCTCGATGCGCTGATCGCGTGCGGCGACGTCAAGATCGCGGCCGCGTTTGGCCCGCAGCATGGCCTGCGCGGCGACAAGCAGGACAACATGGTCGAGTTGCCGGACTTCAACGATCCGGTGCACGGCATCCCGGTGTTCAGCCTCTATGGCGAAGTGCGCAAGCCGACCGACGCGATGATGGCGACCTGCGATATCGTCCTCGTCGATCTGCAGGATCTGGGTTGCCGGATTTATACGTTCATCACGACGCTGCGCTATATGCTGGAAGCGGCGGCGCATCACGGCAAAGCGGTGTGGGTGCTGGACCGGCCCAATCCGGTCGGCCGGCCGGTCGAAGGCCTGACGCTGCGCGCGGGGTGGCAAAGCTTTGTCGGCGCCGGGCCGCTGCCGATGCGGCACGGGCTCACGCTCGGCGAGCTGGGATTGTGGTTTGTCAGGACGCTCAAGCTCGACGTCGACTATCGCGTCATCGCCATACAGGGCTGGGAGCCCGATGCCGCGCCGGGATTCGGCTGGCCGCTCGGCGAGCGCGCCTGGGTCAATCCCAGTCCCAACGCGCCCAATTTATGGATGGCGCGCGCCTATGCGGGCACGGTGCTGGTCGAAGGTACGACGCTTTCGGAAGGCCGTGGCACCACGCGGCCGCTCGAACTCTTCGGTGCCCCCGATATCGACGCGCGCAAAGTCATCAGCGAAATGCACGCGCTCGCGCCGCACTGGCTCAACGGTTGCCGGCTGCGCGATTGCTGGTTCGAGCCGACGTTCCACAAGCACGCCGGCAAGCTGTGCAACGGCGTGCAAGTTCATACCGAAGGCCCCAGCTACGATCACCGGGCGTTCAAGCCCTGGCGCATCCAGGCGCTCGCCTTCAAGGCGATCCGGCGCCTCTATCCTGATTATCCGCTCTGGCGCGATTTCGCTTACGAGTACGAACGCGGCAAACTCGCCATCGACGTCATCAACGGTAGCCCGCTGTTGCGCGAGTGGGTGGACGATGCGGCCGCGGCGCCGCGAGACTTGGATGCGCTGGCGATACCGGATGAGCAGGCTTGGTTGAGCGAGCGCGAAGTAGTCTTGCGTTAGTGGTGGATCGGAAGAATGTCTGTGCCGCTTAGGAAAACGAGTTGGTTCATATCTCGCAGTGGACGGGTATCAAATTCTTCCTCGGTAAAAATGCTCAAGTCAAAGGCAACACCTAACCGCAAGCTTAAGTTGTCAAATTCGCTCTTAAGCGAGTAATACGACTCCAATGCTTGCGAAGTTGGTTTAGATAGAATTATTGCAAGGTCAACATCGTGAAACGTGTCGCCTCGAAAGAATGAGCCAAAGCCGTAGACTGCTTTAACCCTTAGCCGTCTTATAGGCAAAGACTGGATTTCCGTCCTCATCTTTTCGATTGTAAGCCCAATAGTCATCTCTCCAAAGCCCACCCGCCATCTCGGTCGCGTTATATAGCCCAATCTCCTCGGCTAGACATTGTTCTTTGGCTTGGTGCGTGTATCCATGCCACGCGCCGCCGACGTAGATTATGTTGAGCGGCGCAAACTCAGCCGATGCTCGATTAACAAGCGTGGTGCCCATGGCGTATTCGTCGCAGCAGAGTATCCGTAGCGTGTCTGATTGTTTCTTTCGGCGCACCGTGAACAATATGTCTTGTGTTCTAGTTACATCGGAAACATTGCCATGATTCCGAAGAATTCCATCCAAAAAATTGATTCTTCCAAATGTTACATCCCAATCGTTCGATCCGTTGGTCATGGTTTAAACTCACTCTCAAAGAGAGCTGGAAATGTCGGGTAGCTATCCAGCCTGGCCTGCAGCCGGTTCCGCAGACACCGAGTTAGGTGTTTTGATGGAACCGGAGGTGAGTCATGGAGAGGCGGAAGTTTACACGCGAGTTCAAGCTTGAGGCTGTGCGGCTGATCAAAGAGCGGGGCGTCTCGTATGCCCAGGCCTCGGCCGATCTGAGTGTGCATCAGTCTCAGTTGCGCAGTTGGGTGAAAGCGCTCGCGGGTGATCCGCGGCATGCGTTTCCCGGCCAAGGTCAGATGAAGCCGGAGCAGCTGGAGATCGCGCAGCTTAAGCGCGAGGTGATCCGGCTGAAGGCCGAACGAGACATCCTAAAAAAAGCCGCGGCCTACTTTGCGAAGGAATTGATGTGAAGTTCGGTTTTATTGCGAAGCACCGGGGGATCTGGCCGGCGGAATGGTTGTGCGGGGCGCTCGGTGTCTCGCGGGGTGGGTTCTATGCCTGGCTGACACGACCGCGCAGTCGGCGCAGCCGGAGCGATGAAGAGTTGAGCGCGAAGGTTCGTGCCAGCTTCCTTGCGAGCGACCGAACCTACGGCGCCAGGCGGGTCTGGCACGACATGCTGGCGGAAGGAATATCGTGTGGATTGCATCGGATCGAGCGACTGATGCGGCTACAGGCTCTCAGAGCACGTCCGCGACGGCGCCGCCTGCCGCCCGATCTGGGTGAGCGGCCGATCGCCGCCGTCGCTGCCAACGTGCTCAACCGCAGCTTCGACGCGCCCGCTCCCAACCGCAAATGGATTGCCGACTTCACGTATGTGTGGACGGCAGAAGGCTGGCTCTATGTGGCTGCCGTCGTCGATCTGTTCTCACGCCGCGTGGTCGGCTGGTCGATGAGCACAGCGATGACGGCGCAGTTCGTCACTGACGCGCTGGTGATGGCAATCTGGCGACGAGGCAAACCTGATGCGCTGTTGCATCACTCCGATCGTGGCAGCCAGTACACCAGCGAACAGTTCCAGAAGCTGTTGGCCGACCACGGCGTCGTCTGCTCGATGAGCCGTTCGGGCAATGTCTGGGACAATGCTGCGATGGAGAGCTTCTTCTCCTCACTGAAGACCGAGCGCACAGCGCGCAAAACTTATCGGACACGCGACGAAGCCAAGGCTGACGTGTTCGATTACATTGAATGCTTCTATAATCCGAAACGCCGGCACTCGACGATCGGATATCTGAGTCCCGCAGAGTTCGAAATGAAAGCGGGATTAGCTTAAGCGGGTGTCAACCGAACCGGCTACAGGCCAGCCGGCCATACTGGTTTTGCTCAAATGCAGTAGCATGGCTCTTAAACAACAAGAAAGCTTCGTATTGCTTTTCCGAAAGAAGCTCCAAATTATTTTCAATGTTGTTGATGATCCTTGAGTTGTTCGGAAGGATCACGTCCAACTTTCTCAGCCCCCACGTGGCGCTCGCATTCGATCCAGGGTCGGACGAAGCGATGTCTGAGTTTGGTCCAAACGATTTCCAAATATGGAAATTCTCTTGGAGCACCTTAGTCACCGCGGCCTTGAGCCTCGCCACATCATCGAACTTGAGCGAAGCTCCCGCCTCGCGAATCCCTCTCTCATGCTCCGATTTCCACCGAAGCAGAAGGTCCCTCGGGTATTGCGAAGGTCCCTTGTCCACCAGGGTGTGGCAGGTCGGGCAAAGAAGTATCAGGTTGTCATAGGTATCTGCGCCGGGCTCATTTTGACCTCTAGGTCCATCAACGCTGCGGGGAATGATGTGCGCCATTTCGCCAATATTGTAACTTCCCCTCTGTGCAAGAATGACGGTTAAATCCCTTTTGCAGTTCGAACAGAGACCGGCAGCCCGACCCCAAAGCAATTTGCTGTCTACGTCGGAGATGGCCACCTTGATGATCCTCCCATTGGGAACCGATTAATCGCGTTCAACCAATACGGGAAATCATAAGAATGTTATGAGATTTGGCCAATAGCGTGTCAGGCCGTTACGTCTCAATACCGCGCATGCCCCGGCGTTCGCGGAAACGGGATCGCGTCGCGTACGTTGGATAGCCCGGTGACGTAGGCCAGCGTGCGCTCGAAGCCGAGGCCGAAGCCGGCGTGGGGGACGGTGCCGTAGCGGCGGAGGTCGCGGTACCAGCCGTAGTGCTCTTTGTCGATTGAGCGCTCGGTCATGCGCGCGTCGAGAACCGAAAGCCGCTCCTCGCGCTGGCTGCCGCCGATGATTTCGCCGATGCCGGGCGCCAGCACGTCCATGGCGGCTACGGTTTTGCCGTCGTCGTTGACGCGCATGTAGAACGCCTTGATGTCCTTCGGGTAGTTCATCACGATCACCGGCTTTTTGGCGTGCTTCTCGGTGAGATAGCGCTCGTGCTCGGATTGCAGGTCGATGCCCCACTTTACGGGGAACTCGAACTTCTCGTTTTTTCCTTGCGCGCGCTCCAGCACCGCGACTGCTTCGCCGTAATCCATGCGCACGAATTCGGACGCGACGATGCCTTCAAGCTTCGCCACTAGGCCTTTCTCGACCCGCTCGTCGAAGAAGGCGAGATCGTCCGGGCGTTCCTTCAGCAGCGTTTCGAAGGTGAACTTCAACAGCCGTTCGGCAAGCGTTGCGTCGTCGGAGAGATCTGCGAACGCGATTTCCGGCTCGATCATCCAGAATTCGGCAAGGTGCCGGCTGGTGTTGGAGTTCTCGGCGCGGAACGTCGGGCCGAAGGTGTAGACCTTGGTCAGCGCCAGGCAATAGGCCTCGACGTTGAGCTGGCCCGACACCGTCAGGAAAGTCTCGCGGCCGAAGAAATCCTTGCTGTAATCTACCTGACCCTGGGCGTTGCGCGGCAGGTTGGCGAGATCGAGCGTCGACACCCGGAACAGCGATCCCGCTCCCTCCGCGTCGGACGAGGTGATGATCGGCGTGTTGACCCAGAAAAAGCCGTCGTCGTCGAAGAACCGATGGATCGCCTGCGCCAGCGTGTGCCGGACTCGCGTTGCGGCGGCGATCACGTTGGTGCGCGGCCGCAAGTGCGCCACCTCGCGCAGAAACTCCATGGTGTGCGGCTTCGGCTGGATCGGATAGGTGTCCGGGTCCTCGACCCAGCCGATCACCCTGATCGCGCTCGCCTGCATCTCGAACGGCTGGCCCTTGGCCGGCGACGGCACAATCGCTCCGGTCGCCTCGACCGCGCAACCGGTGGTGATTTTCAGGACCTCATCGTTGTAATTCGCCAGCGTATTGGGCGCGACCACCTGCAGCGGATGGAGCGACGATCCGTCGGAGAGGTGCAGGAAAGAAATGCCCGCCTTGGAGTCGCGCCGGGTCCGCACCCAGCCTTTGACCGTGACGACCTCGTCGTTCGGCGCTTCGCCGGCGAGGATGGCGCGGACGTTGAGTTCGTGTTCGTTCATTGGGCGAGAGCTATCATAGTCCGCGACCGTCTCGCAATTGAGCCGCGTGAGCCGGCTACTCAAGCCCGCGGCGGCTGGGCCGGCGATGTTATCGCGGCGATTAAGTTCTAGCGCCTTTTTTGGACCAGCAGTCTGCTTGAAATCGTGTTAGGCCCGCCGCCGCTGTCTTCACGCACCTCGACAACCCGGCAGCCTGCTTGATCGATCAGAGCGAACAGCTCGTTCTGCGGCATGATGTGCAGTTCGGGCATCCCAAGCTCAAGCGGGCTGTCGAGGTATGTTGTTGCATCAAACGAATAGTTCTGAGCGTAAGTCGGTACCTGGAAGTAACCGATGCCGCCAGCACGAAGTTTTGAAAGAATTGTTCTTACCATATAGGCAATCAGCGGCGGAGGATTGTGCTGCAACACGATGATTGCAAAAAAGACATCGAAGGCGGGAAGATCATGCAAGGACCGCAGATCGCCGATATGCAGAAGTTCCACATTATTCACCCGACGCTCGGCTAAAATCTCGCGGGCGAAATCGAGGTGAATCGACGACACGTCCGCGCCAATCACCTTGCCGAATTGTTGCGCGAGCCAGATCGTGTTCCGGCCGAGACCGCATCCCACCTCGAAACAGTCGGTGAAGCGGGCAAGATCGATGTCATATCGGGAGGCCGCGACCTGCAAATCGTTGACGTAGCCGGCACCCGATGCAAAGAATTCGGCTTTATTTGAACCTATGCGGGCAGCGCGGAATTTTTCGCTGCGGACGATAGACCAGTGCGGATCGGTGTGGCCCAGGTGCGAGAAAGACTCAGCCACTCGGGAGATCATTCTTTCCAGCAGCGCGTCATTGACTTGAACTTCGACGAACAGCTTTGGCCACGTCAAAGGCTTGAGCATGAGATGGGCGAGCATCGCTTCGGGATATTGCGAAGCGAAGAATGCCTTGTCGGCCGGGACTTCCGCCGGTAAGCGGCCTTCAAAGTAGCCATGCGACACAAAATGGGCTTTGGCGGATTTCACCGCTCCCGACCGGATGGCCTGCGCTATATCCGGATAAGTGGTCTGGTACCAAGCTTCGTCTACCGGAACGGAAGCCAGCAAAACGCGAACGAGCGAGAGGAGCTGATCCAGCGTCAACTCAAGTGGCTTGTCGCCAAAGCCGTCAAGCAGACCGATCTGCTTTAGCAATACCTTGAACGGAACCACGTAACTTGATGTGCTCATACGCCCTCATCGCGACCCGGATCATTTCCCGGCGGATGATGTTACAAAATCGGGCCATCATGACTTAACGGTCACCGGTGCCGCTTCCCAATTGCGGCTTTCGCCACCATCTAACGGCGGACAACCGGTGCGCATACAGCGCCGCAGAAAACCGCGAGGAATTTTCCGATGCAAAAGCTTCTTTGCCTGTTCTTGTTACTGTTGGCCGGCGGCTTCGTGGTTGCGCCGGCGTATGCGGCCGACGAGCCCGATCTGATCTTCAGGCGTTCGACGGTATTTAAGTTTCTGACGCCGAACGACAAGCTCGCGACTTACGGCCTCGACGATCCGGAGGTCGAAGGCGTGGCGTGCTATTTCACCGTTCCCGAGAAGGGCGGTTTGAAGGGTTGGATCGGCGTCGCCGAACAGGTCTCCGACATCTCACTGTCCTGCCGGCAGATCGCACCCATCCGCATCAAGTCGAAATTCGCGCAGGGCGAGGACGTGTTCCGCCAGCGCCGCTCGCTGTTTTTCAAGAAGATGCAGATCGTGCGTGGCTGCGACACCAAGCGGAACGTGCTGGTCTATATGGTCTATTCCGACCGCCTGATCGAAGGCTCGCCGAAGAATTCAACCTCGTCGGTGCCAATCATGCCATGGGGCCAGGAGGACCAAATCCAGAAGTGCGCGGACTTCGTCGAGAAGTAGCTGTCCGGCGTTTTGATCGGGGGTTGGGTCCGGGCCGGTCAGCGATTGAGTTCAAGCTTGTCGGCCGTCCGGTAATCCGCCAGTGCGCGTTGATCATCGTCCTTGGCGTCGTAGATGATGCCGCGTGTGCGGTAGGCGGCGCCATCACTTGGGTTGAGTTCGATCGCCTTGTTGAGGTCCGCGAGCGCCGCATCGAGCTTGCCCTTGAGCTGGAAGATGGTGCCGCGGTTGAAGTAATCGTCGGCGTCTTTCGGATTGAGCTCAACGGCCTTGTCGTAATCCCACAGCGCCGCATCGAGGTCACCCTTGGCCTGATAGACCAACCCGCGGCCGCTATAGCCACGGTAATCTTTGGGATCGAGCGCGATCGCCTTGCTGGTGTCCGCAAGCGCCTGATCAAAGTCGCCCTCGTCCCAATAGAGCAGACCGCGGCTGTTGTAGGCGAAAGAAAACTTCGGATCGAGCTCGATCGCCTTGTTGTAGTCCGCCAGTGCCTGGTCGAGGTTATCTTTGGCCCGATATGCGGTGCCGCGGTTGTTGAAGATCGCGGCAAGGTCCGGACCGCTGAATTTTCCCGAACTGATGGCGTCGGTGCAGCCGACGATCTGCGCGTCCCACGCGATGCGGGGACTGCCGGTGCACTTCCAGTCGTTTGCCGTCTGCGACGTTTGCGCCGGCGCCGGTTCGGGCACCACTGCCGGCGCTGCCGCGGCCGCCGAAAGCGTCGCCGCGGCTACAAATACGCGCCAGTGCCTCACCCGCATGGAATGCCCCTGAAGTCGACCCCGGTAAACAAGATAGCATCTTATTCCGGCGTCGGCGGTGATGGTAATACGATAAAGTTGGGTTTGCTCACGGATCGCACCATCAGCCTGTCCATCGGCCGCAGAACGTGACGCTTCAAGAGCGTCACACGCGCGTTCCTTCACAGAGGCGTTTCGGCGCGGGGAAACCGCATCCGCCTGCGCATAAGATTCAGGTGGGATATCGTCGAGAAATAAAGGTCCGAATGCTTGGTCGGAACGCCGAGGCGACCAAGTTCGTGCTCGAGGCTTTCAAGCTCTCTGTCAAGCTCGGAAATCTCGACGGCGGTTAATCCCTTCTGGAAACTGGCCTCGACGTTTCTGAGACGGCGGTACAAGGCGCGCAGGCGATATTCGACCAGCCATTTGTGAAGCTTTGGCGCGTAGTTAAACGTTGGCAGGACGATCGCAATGGCCGTTAAAAGCACGGCGAGTGCACGTTTCACGTAGTTGCTGATCCAGAACGGCAGGTAGTGGTTCAAGAACGAGGGGCCGTTTCGGTAAAATTCGCGGGCTTCCTCGGCGACGGGATACTCCGGATCGGTTGACGTGGGGAATTCATCGGCGCGTTGAAAAATTCCCGGCGCACCGTGCACTGTCCGCATGGTCTGCGCCAAGAGATCGATGATCGCGGGATGAATTTCCTTGCGCACCAGTACCGCATTCGTTGTTGCGATCAGGATCACATCTGCAGCAGGAATCTTGTTCTCGTAATCGATCACGCCCCGCGGCAACACCAAATGAACCAGAAATGGGAAAATGCGGGTCAGAGCCTCGGCGCCGGTAAAGCTCATGGGCCGAAATTGCGGGTCCTTCAGCAGAGCGCGCAGGAACGGTGAATCCACGGAAAAATTGAGAAACAACGCGTCGATCGACCGATTTTTCAACGCTTCAAGCGCACGCAGCGGTGAAAGGTTGAGCAGCGTCGAATTTTCGGCAGTGACACCACTGACCGCGAGAATCTTTTCCGAGACTAGCCGCGAGCCGCTTCCCACCGGGCCCAGGCCGATGCGTCTGCCCTTAAGCTCCGGCAGATCGTTCAGCGTGTCAGTGGCGGGATAGAACAGCCAGTAAACCTGATAATCCACTCGTCCGAGCGACAGCAGATCGGGCGCCTGCGCGCCATTCGCCACGCCGCCCTGCATAAAGGCAATCTGAACTCCGGATTTCGGGTTGTTCAAAAGTTTGAGATTTTCCGCCGAGCCGTCGGTCATCCGGACTTCGACCTGCAAATGGGCGCGCTCGAGCAGTTCCTGGTAACGACGGGCCAGCAATTCGTAGTGACCGCCGACAAAGGATCCGGCGATGGTGATCTTTGTCGGCGGCGCGGGAAACAGAATCCCGAGCGCGAACCAGATGACGCTGATGCTCACCAGCGCGGTAACGATCGCGACGAAAAGATGTTTTTGAGTGAACCCCAGCATAGTCTTTAATCAGTCTGAGCCGAGCACGCGTTGCGCTGAACGAGCGCTATTTTAGTTCCGAGGCCGGGTTGGCATGGTCCTCACATCCCTCCGAGAATGCGCCGTCAAAAAGACGGACGCAAAGCAATTGTCTCCGGCGCCGGCATCCCGCGGCGAGCCCGCCGGCCTTGGATCTTGCCGCGTCGAGGGGATCGGGTCTAATCTCAAGACCAGGGGGGAGCACGTCACTATAATGATCTGAACTCATATGGAGTGGCTCTGCGATGATAGACCGGGAAATTCGACAGCATCACGGCGTGACCGTTCCGGCACGAGCAAGTTTCATCCGCTATCTAACCGCCTGGGTCGGTGCGGTGATACTGTGCGCGATTGCGGCATCCGTCCCGGCTCGCGCGCAGACGCCGCTTTTCCAGCCGACTATGCAAGATGTCGATCCCGGCATCGACCACGGCAATTCGAGCAAATTGCTCCCTGAGGAGTTTGAACGGCAGGCGGTGTTCTATCGCTCGCAACATCCCGTCGGCACCATCATCGTCGAGACGAAGGAGCGCCACCTTTACCTGATTGAGAGCGAGACGCGCGCGTTGCGCTACGGCATCGGGGTCGGTCGCCAGGGCTTCACTTGGGCCGGCCTGTTGCGGATTACGCGCAAACTCGAATGGCCCGACTGGCGGCCGCCGCCGGAGATGATTGAGCGCCAGCCTTATCTTCCGCGCTTTATGGCCGGGGGGCCGGGCAATCCTCTCGGCGCCCGCGCCATGTTTCTCGGTGACACCGTCTACCGCATCCACGGCACCAATGCGCCGGAGACCATCGGCCAGGCGGTCTCCTCGGGCTGCTTCCGCCTCGTCAACGATGACGTTGCGGACCTTTATGGGCGCGTGTCCGTCGGCACCCGCGTCATCGTGCGGCAGAACTAGCTAACGTCATTCGGCTGCGAGTCCTAGTCGCACCTTGCCGCGGTCGAGGTCGCGGCTCACGAGGCGCATGACTTGCGCCGAGATGTCGCCGAGCAGCGCGCGATAGTGCCCGGTCGAGCGTGCCAGCACGTTGTAGATCACGACCGCCGGGATGGCTGCGATCAACCCGAGCGCGGTGGCGAGCAAAGCTTGGGCAATGCCAGGCGCTACCACCGCAAGATTGGTGGTGTGCGCATTGGAGATGCCGATAAAGCTGTTCATGATTCCCCACACCGTGCCGAACAGTCCGACGAAGGGTGCGGTGGAGCCGATCGTCGCGAGCACGCCGGTGCCACGCGATATTTTCCGGCTGTTTGCCAGTTCAACGCGCTGCAGTAGCAAGGCGATGCGCTCTTTGAGCCCCTCCCCATGCAGGTCCGCCGAAAGCCGGATTTCCTGCACGGCCGCCTGCATGAGCTGCGAGGCCGCATCCCTTCCATTGCGCAATTGCTCGGCGGCCTGGGCTAGTGTGGCTGAGCCGGCGAGGACCTTGAGTGCCCGACGCGCGTGGCCGCGTGCACTGCCGAGTTCGAGGCTTTTGGCGATGAACACGGTCCAGGTCACGAGCGACGCAAGAGCAAGACCGATGATGACGGCCTTTACGACGATATCCGCGTTCAGAAACATGCCCCACGGCGAAAGATCGTGCGGGAGAAGAGAGGCCTCAATGGTCGGCTCACTCGCTTGCGGTTCAGCGGGCTTTACCGCCGAGGTATTCGGAGCTGATGACGCTGGCGTCGTTACCGGCGGTACCGGCGCCGCGGCTGGCGCGGACGACTGCTCGGCAGGCGCTGTAGACGTTTGCGCCGTTGCGGTATGCGCAAACGCCGACATCACCAGCAGAGCGCCGATCAATGCCATGCTCGTAACCCGCAATCGACGCGCTGCGCCGTCGCGATCCCGACGTGCTGTTTGATCAAACAATTTGTTCATCACTGCGGCCCTTAGTGGCATTTGGCGACGTTGCCTATGCACGAACACAGTTGGTCGTAATAACGGCGAGCCGGCCGCCGGTTGTGACTGTGAGCGCAATTCAGTGTCCTTTGCCAATGACACAAGGCGCGTCAAACGTCTTATATTCGTGGTAATTTGTAGCGCCAACAAATGTTGGCAAGCTTGTGACACAAGAGATGAGCAGGGATCCGAACATCAGTTTTCTCATGCGCGATTCCTAACAGCCTGTGACTTTTGCAAACCTCCAACTTCTCGGCATCAAAAATCTTCTTTGATACGCCGATGAAGTAGCCGCAGCGGCGACCGTATCGCGGCGCGACCACGCCGACGCCGGTACCGCTGCGAATGAGGTAGACGGTGTCGAACGGATTGACAATGTTGAAGCGCCTACCATCACCAGCCGCCGAATTTGTAGTTGACGGCTATGGTCATGACGGAAAAGCTTGGATAGCCATATGTGATGACATCGCCGCCGAAACTCGTCGGCCCCGGCGCCATCGTATAGGTACGATTGCCAAGCCCGATATAATCGTACTCGGCACGCAACGACCACTCGTGCCAGAAAGCCCACTCAAGCCCGAAACCGGCCGTCCAGCCGAAATTGGGATTGTTGCCGCCGGTCAGGGTGCCCGGGACCCCGCCAATTGAAATCCCAGGATTGCTCGCCCCTACCCACGCGGCGCCGCCCTTGCCGTAAAAGAGAACGCGATCCCATGCGTAGCCGAGGCGGCCGGTCGCGGTGGTCAACCATCGATTGTTGATAGTGCCAAGGAACGCGGCAGTGCCATCGGGAGCAGTTGCCGTGATGGAGGTGTTTACGGTGCTGGGAAGCCAGTCGAACATCGCCTCGGCGCCGATGACAACGCCGCTCGAGAACTGATAGTTCGCCCCGACCTGACCGCCGCCCACAAACTGAACGTTGGTTGGCGCCGTAAAGATGCTGCCGATCGTGTCGGAAAAATTTGTTCCGCTTAGCCCTTGCCAAGCTGCGCCAATATTGCCGCCGATATAAAATCCCGTCCAATTATAGACGGCTGGAGGCTCTTTGTAGACCTCCGGTGGGACCGGTGCCGGAAGATCGGCAGCCAATGCCGCCGATGGAACACCGACACACAGAGCGAGCGCCAACGCGACAAATTGCCGGAGGCGATTGTCCGCTCCGTCCAATTTGCTCAATTTGCCGCCGCGAGCGTCTTGGCCGCGATTGTATCCCCATCTTCGCCGCATGTTGCTGTTCCTTCTACAGCTGCCACTCTTCATTGCCGGGACACGATTGTTCGACATTGGCGGATACTGCCTCTCATATTTTTTTCGAAATGCCGAGGAAGTAGCCGCGGCGCGGTCCATATTGCGGCGCGAACACGCCGATGCCGGTGCCGTCACGAATGAGATAGACGGTGTCGAGCAGATTGACGACGTCGAAGCGCACGGTCACCGGCCCTGGATCGTTGGGCAACAGAAATTCACGTGCGATGCCAACATTGAATTGCGCGTAGGCCGGCACCGTGGAGATATTGGCGTCGCCGTCCCGTAAACCGCTGCCGTAGATCATGTCGCCGCTGAGCCTGGTCCCGCACCACCAATTCCCGTTACTTCCGGGAAGACCGTCGAACGTTTCGCCGGCGTAAGCCGGGCGTCCGCAGAACTGATACGCGGCGCCAGCGGAGCCGGTCACCAGTTGGGTGTGATCGGTGTAGATCCAGTGCGTATTGAGGTACTGCAGTTCGGTCATGCCGCCAAGATCGGCGAGCGGTGTGACGTTGTCGAACAGATATTGGTTGGAGACCACGTCGGTGGCTTTTTCAAAACCCACGGCGAGGTTGGCGTAGGCGCTGAAATAGCCACTGTGAAATTTCGCGCTTAACTCGACGCCTTCGACGGTTCCTTGCGCGTAGTTGAAGGCGCTGAGCACCAGCGCCTGGCCGAAATTGCCGTTGTCGATGAGATCGGTCGCGATCTTATAATATGCGTCGATGCCGAGATCGAGATCAGTGCAATCCTTGGCTGCCGGCTTGCTGCAGCCGAATGGAATATTCTGATCGATTCCAGCGTCGAAATAATGCGACCGCTCGGGCAGGACCGGGCTCGTGCCGCTGCTCAACGGCGCCCCGGTTGTGCCGCTGAACAATGCGATATTGGCGGGCGCCGCCTCCACAAGGACCGGCGGCGTGAAGTAACGCGCATAGCCGGCGTGAAAGGTGGTGTACTCGAACGGCTTGTAGGTGAAATTGATCCGTGGGCTGAGCTGATTGGCGCTGACGTATTGCCACATCTGATCGAAGCGTAGGCCGGCGTTGATGGTAAAATTGTTGGTGACCTTCCACTCGTCCTGGACGTAGACACCCGCAAGCCAGCCGAGCTTGCTGACGTTATCGGTTATCGTCTCAGGCGCATCGATCGCCACGCCCGCCGGCGCCGGTTCGACCAGCGATGAGTTACCGACAAAGGTCTGTTCCCCACTGGCGGTGAAGCCGGCGCGGATTGTGTGCGCCGGATTGATCACATACGAGCCGTCGCCCTGGATTCCGTTGGTGTAGGAGGTACGCAGGATATCCGAAGCCACGCCGTTGATCAGCAGATCGCCAATCGGGTCCGGGGTGTATTGCAGCTGGTTGTAGCGGGTGAAATAGGACAATTGCCCGTCAAAGCCGTTCACCGATTTTTGCACCGCCAGCACGCCATATTGCGTGAACTCGGTCTGGTTCTCGTTCAATTGCGCTGAATTGAAGTTGGTGACGCCGAATGCGCTGGTGACCGGCGGATTGCCGTTTAACCCCACCGATTGGCCGGGCACGTTGGGAATCTGGAACGTGCTGTACGAGGTTCCGGCGATCAGGCTCACGCGGGTGGTGGGATCGACGAACGCCGACATATAGGCGAAGCCTTTCTCCTGCCGGGAGAAATCATGGATCGGACTATACGCCGGCGTCGAATTTTCGATGCCCTCATTGGTCTGCAGATAGCGGCCGGTGAAGAAATATTGGACGCCGGCGAAACAATCCGCGCCGGGCAACGAGCGCGTTCCGGGAGCGGGCGCAGCCGTCGGGCAGTTGCTGCCGAAGGTGCCGCCGTATGAGAAATACGGTGTGATCGTCCCCTGGCTGCCACCGTAGACGCCGACGGTGCCGCTGTTATTGAAAACGTCAGCGCGCGTGGTGATATCGATCAGGCCCACAGTGCGCATTCCAAACTCGGCGGGCAGCGCGCCGGTCACCAGCGCAATGCTGCCGATGTAATTGAGATCAAAGATGCTGCCGAAGCCGGTCACGCCGTCAGGCAACATGATGCCGTTGATCCGGAACTGGACGTTGGCGTGATCGTTGCGGACGTGGAGGAGGCCGCTGGCTGCGGAATCCTGCGACACGCCCGGCACCTGCAGCAACGCCTTCTCGGCTGTTTGATTGGTCCCTGTGGGGAGCGCGTCAAGCGTGCTGTAGCTGATCGTTGCGGACGTGGTGCCGGTGATCGTGTAGAGATTGCTGCGTCCCTGATCGAAGGCGTCGGCTTTCGCGTTCAGCTGCGCGGCCGGTGTCGCGGGCGCCGCCGTCGCTGGTGTAGCGACGCGCACGCGGTGAGGCTTCGGCTTGGGTTTTGCCCCTGAGACGACAACCTCAGGAAGCTGTACTTGCGCGGCCGCGTTCTCGCTAAACATCGTCAATGCAAGTAACGTGCAGCCGCAGACGACATATCCACGATGCTTATAATATGCACGAATGCGCATGACACTCCGCTCTAAAAATGGACCAAACGACTGACGAGTCGACGGAGGCCGTGTGCCGATACATGAGTACTGACGCGGCGGATGCCGCGTTCACTTCCTCAGGACGCGTCTGCGCTATGCAAAGACGGCGTAAAAGACCGGCAACGACCGCATGTCAGGCGAGTGGCGGAGCGCGGGATTGGAAGGCTAATCGCCGGCGCGCAATGAAACCTGTTGCGCCGTAATCGAAATGTTCAACGACGTGCGAAAGCAACGGCACCGGCAAAACTGGCGCTGCCGGAACGAAGGAATTGGACGCCAGATAGATGCTGGCGCAGATTGCGCAATAATTGTCGGTGTCGTCGCCGGGCTGCTGGGCAGGAAGCGATTTCGCGCTGTGAGCTTGCGGGCCGGGAGCAGCGACCGTCGGATCAATCCGCCGGACTGCGTCGAGGTGCACATGCCCGAAGGAAAGGCACAATTGCAATGCCAGCGCCGCCAGCGCCAGCCAGCTGCCAATCCTGCGGTCGTAACGAAGCCAACGCATCAGCGCCTTATCAGCGTCGCAAGGCCAAGTTTCCAGACAGTTTGAACTTTACCGGCGTGGCAACGGGCAAAGCAAGTACAAATTGACGAGCGATGATTCGTGTTGTCGCTGAGGCTCGCAAATGCATTCAGACCGCCCGCCGAGCGAAAACATCACGTTGCTCAGTTCAGCCGCAGTTCGGTGATATGCCGCGGATCGGGCTTCAGGTTGCCGCGAGCGGGGTTGGATTGTCGGGCGGCGGATCGATCGCGAACGTGTTGGCGGTCAAGCAGGTCGTGGAAAAGCTGCCGGTCGTGGCCACCAGCGCCACCAGGCTCTCCAGCCCAAGGGCTTTTTCCGCGGCGGCGTAGGTCGCGTCGCTCAGTCCGTCGCTCGCCAGTAGTTCGCGCGCCACGATGAAGCACGTTTGCTCGCGCGCATCGGCGAGGCTCGGCGCCTTGCGGGCGTTGATCGCGTCAATGATCGCCTGCGCGATGCCGACCGCGAGCGAGCGCCGCACCTGCGCGAACCACGGATAGCGAGCGTTATAGTGACGGGCGACCGCCAGGTTCACAATCTGTTGCTCGCGATCGGACAACGGTCCGGACGCGAGACAATTGCGCAGATTCTGGCAAACCTCGAACAAAGCCGGCAATCGGATATAGGCGTAATAAGGCCCGCCCACGACGCCGGTCGATTGCCTGGCCGCGTCGTAGACCCGCGCCTGTTCAGTGTTCATGTCGGCGCGGTCTATGATTGAGATGCGTGCCATGCGTTCTCCCAGGTCGTCCGATTGCTTTTGCGGATCGAAAGTAGCATCGGCATGCGGATCATGCGAGGCGCATCCCGGGATGCCTGCGCCCCGTTTTGCGGAGAGTGGCGATGCCGCTGCAAAATCGGGTAACGCCGTTCGGAGACCTGGCGGCCGTGTCCGCGCGCGGGTTGTTCATGGGCAACCGCGGCGGGCGCTTTCATACCGATGGCAAGACGTTGACGGCGCGGCGCTGGGCGTCGCAGCAATGGATCTGCTGCGTGCTCGACTTCAAGGGCCGCCAGCGGGATGTTTGGGGCCGTTTCTACACCGAGCTGTTTTTTCTCGACGAGCCGACCGCGCTTGCGGCCGGGCATCGGCCCTGCTTCGAATGCCGCCGCAAGGATGCGGAGGCTTTTGCCGAGACGTGGTGCAAGGCGCACGGGTTTCGCACGCGGCCCAAAGCCTTCGAGATGGACGAAGTCCTGCACCGCGAACGCCTGACCGGCCGCGCCAAACGCGTGCATCGGTGCAAGATCGACGATCTGCCCGACGGCGCGTTCGTCGCGCTGGAGGAGGGAGCCTTCGCGGTCCGCGGCGATGCACTCTTGCGCTGGAGGCCGGAGGGCTACGATGCCCGCAAGAAGCGGCCGCGCGGTGTTGTGATCGATGTGCTCACTCCGCCGGCGATTCTCGCGGTGCTGTCAGCCGGCTACAAGCCGCGCTGGCATTTCAGCGCGGAGGATTAGCTCGTTTGCCGCCTGGCAGCATATCCGCCGACAGGGGCGCTCTTACTCTCGTTGATCGCGCAAGCCGGCCTGTTTGACCAGCGGCAGCGTCACGTCGCGGAATTCGCGCATGCCGGCTTCGAAACGCGGCCACGACAGCAGCACGCCGTCGAGGCCCATGCGCGAGAGTGTCGCAAGTCCGTCGACGATCTGCTCTTTGGTACCGATCAGTGGGTATCCGCCCCAGCCGGCAACGAACAACTCGGCGATGGCGCGCTTGCGTTCCGGCGAATAGCTCCGTTCGTTGACCTCGGCCGACATGGCATCGACCACGTTGCCGGCAGCGGCCCAGTCCCCTTTCTCGTGCACGTAATAATCGTAAAATCTCTTGGCCTCCTTCTCGGTCTCGGCCTGCACGATAGTGGCGAGTGTCCAGACACGGACGGTGCGGCCATATTCCTCGCGGGCGAGCCGGTGATAGCCCGCGACATGCGCGGTCAGCGCATCAAAATCATCGTTGCGCAGAATCGTGTAGACGAGGTCGCAGTTCTTCACCGCGAAGTGCCGGCCGCGCTCGGAGGAACCGGCATTCATGATCGCCGGATAGGGCTTCTGGATCGGCTTTGGCTTCAGGTAGCCCTTGTTGATCCGATAGAAGCGGCCCTCGTAGTCGAAATCATCGTCCTCGGTCCACAGCCGTTTGACGATGTCGAGCCATTCCTGGGCGCGGGCATAGCGATCCTCATGCCGTGTCAGGGCGAGGTCGAACATCTCCATCTCCGGCCCGTTCCAGCCGCACACGACATTGAGCGTGAAGCGGCCGTTTGCGATATGGTCGATGGCGGCGCACTGTTTGGCGGCAACGATCGGGTGATTGAGCGCGACGTGGGAGGTTGAGACTATGCCGGTTTTGGATGTTGAAGCGGCAATACCGGCCGCCCACGTGTAAGCCTCAAAGCCCGGCCCCTGCGGATCGTTGGCTCCGCCAAAGCCGCGCCAGCGCGCCACCGGCACGAGCGCCTCGAACTCCATCTCGTCGGCGAGCTTGGCGAGCGTGACGGTGTTGGGCCACGTGATCTCCAGCCGGTCTTCGAGCCCGGACATCACGCAGCCGGAGTCGAGATTGGTCTGAAACGTCCCCAATTTCAGCTTGCGGCTGCTGAACGTCGGATTGCTCTCAAGTCGATCGCGCTGCATGTTCTCAGCTCATCTTTCACAGGCGTCAAATCCGCGAACGCTCCCAAGCCAGCGCGACGACCACGCCCATGATGACCTGAACGGCGACGATGGCGGCCACACAAGCAGTCCAGCCGGCGGCATTCCAGACCAGTCCGAGCAGAAAAGCGCCCGCGCTGCCGCCAATGTAAAACGTCGAGGCATAAAGGCCGGCAGCGGACGAGCGTCCCTCCTTGGCGGTGGTGATAACGTAGCCGGTCGAAACCGCCTGGCACACCATGCCGCAGATCGCGCAGATAGTCAGTCCGGCAATGATCACGCTGACCTGCGGTGCGACCAGGATGAGGGCGCCACAGATCCAGATGGCAATGATGCCAAGGATGAGGCGCCGGCGGCCAAATAGAATGATGCCACGACCGACCCACGGCACGACTACGCTGCCGGCGAGGTAAGTCGCGAACAGCGCGCCAAGGAGCGAAGACGAAAACAAATAGGGCGGGGCGGCCAGATGAAAGTTTACGTAAGTGAACGCGCCGACGAAATTGAATAGGACGCCAAAGCCGACGGCGTAAATTGCCAACAGCCGCGGATTGCGCAGGTGGGCGAGCATTTGCCGCGCCGAGAGGAGAAACCCGGCCGAGCGAACGAATTGCCGCTCGCGCGGCAGCGCCAATGTGATGATCAGCGCGCCTGCAAGCGTGAATAAAGCCACAGCGGCAAAAGCGACGCGCCAGCCGGCCAGGTCGGCGATGACACCCGTGAAGAACCGGCCACAGAAACCGCCGACGCTTGATCCGGAAATAAAGAGGCCGACCACCCGAGGCACCTCAGCCGGCGGCCATTCTTCTCCCACATAGGCCACGGCGACGGTGAAGATCGGCGGCAGCAATAACCCCTGCACGAAGCGCCAGAACACGAGTTGCGGTACACTCGACGACAGCGCGATGATGAGCGTTGGTACGATGACAGCGAAGGCGGCAGTTGTGATCAGCCGCTTGCGCCCAAGTACGTCGGCGAGCGCGCCGGTAAACGGGGCGGTGAGCGCGATTGCGAGCGTGCTCGCGGTTATGAGCATGCTGATCTCGCCCGCACCGACGCCAAATTCGCGCGCCAGTTCCGGTAACAGCGCCTGCGGCGAGTAGAGATTGACGAAGGCGGAAAAGCCGGCCGTGGCAATAGCCAGCGCGCGAACATCGAAAGCCATGTCGCATTATGGGCAAGGCGCGATGGGAAAGCATCCCTCCTTAACGGTTGGCACGTCCGCGACGGCGCATGTCGGGCCGTTTACCTGGCGTCTAGCTCGCTACCCGTTGTACGTAGCAGCCCGCAGCGACGTCGTTGCTGTCGACGCCATCGATGCCCCCGCCGCGACACTGCGGACGCCATCGGCCGGAAGCACTACCGCGATTTGTCTTTAGCAAAATCGCTGACCTGCTTGCCGACATCGCGTCGGCGCATGCGTGTCATGCGTGCGCGAGCGGCTACGCCGTTGCATGTTTGTCATGCGTTACAAACAACCACATTTCACGTGACGCGATGTGCGGAGTGGCGTTTGATTTTAGTCAGGGGCAAATGCTTCTGTTGTTGAGGAAGCGCGACGACGACGAATGTGGAATCCGCCCGATGAGAATGCTTGAGCCGCTGAATGCGTCTGTGAAATTAAGCCAGCTTAAATTAACTCGCCCCGGGGCTGGACGGCGGCGACGCCGTCCGATGGGTGGTGACTCGCAGCGCGCGTAAGCTTCCGATCCAAGCCGAAACGTCCGTTCGAAGCCGGCGCATGGTCAAGCGCGGTGCCGGGATCGTGCGTGCCGGGCTGTCCGGGAGCAGCGCGAGCAATCACGCGTAAGGTCGAGATTCCGATGAATCGCAGAGAGCGTCGGGCCGCAGTCGCGCGCGGCAAAGCCACTCCAAGTTCCACGGCAGCCGACATTGCCGACCTCGTGGCCGAGGCCACTTTGGCATACCGGCAGGGGCTGCTCGCGCAAGCCGAAGTCATTTGCAAGGGCGTTCAAGAGCGTGCCCCTGCACATTCGGCCAATCTCAACGTTTTGGGGCTGGTCTATCAGACCTCCCGCCGTCATCGGCTCGCGATCAAGACATTTGCGGCAGCGATCGCTGCGGACGATCTTGACGCTGCCAGTCACTACAACATTGCCACCTCCTATCAGGCGCTGGAGGAGCGGGAGGCTGCTGCCGCACACTTCAAGAAGGCCATCGTGCTCGGCCTGAGCGGCAGGGACGTCGAACAGTTCCTGATGAAAAATGCCGCTGTCATCGCGTGCATATCGCGGATGACTGGAAGCCAACATGCCTTCGGGCGATGACGGATGGCCCGACGATCGCGATATTGCAGAGATTGCAAATGACATTTTTCTGCAAAGCGCCCTGGCAACGACGATTATCCGAGGCGCGCAGCTTGAGCTGTTTCTGACCAATTTACGGTCTGCGCTGCTTCGTGCGGCAGTTGCCGGTGTCGACGATCCGTCCCGGGTCGATGATAGTGTGACGAGCCTGTTTTGCGCACTGGCGCAACAATGCTTCCTCAACGAGTATGTCTACGCGCAAAACGACGAGGAGGTACGGCAAGCAACTGACCTGCGCCACGATCTGCAACAAAAAATGGCGGCCGGTGGGGAGATTGCTCCGCGCCTGCTTGCTGCGGTCGGTGCCTACTTTCCGCTTCATTCACTTGCTGGAGCGGCTTCGCTGCTCAATCGCGCGTGGCCGCCCTACGCCGCCGATCTGCTACGGCAGCAGGTGCGCGAGCCGCTCGAAGAAGCGGAAGAGCGCCGCGCGATTGCACAGCTGACGCCGATCGATGACGACGTATCGATGCGCGTCATGCAGCAATACGAGGAAAATCCATACCCGCGCTGGACCGTGAATCCGCTTGCCGCACATGCCCTTTCGCACCGTAGCGCCGGGCCCCGGGGTGCGGCAGAGGGCCGCCCGCAGCAAAAGATACTGATTGCCGGCTGCGGGACCGGCGAACATCCGTTCGATATCGCGCAAAAATCACCGGACGCCAGCATTCTCGCGATCGATCTCAGCAGGACCAGTCTCGCTTACGCGCAGCGAAAGACGCGCGAGCACGGCCTGCCGAACATCGAATATGCGCAAGCCGATATCTTAAGACTGAAGACGATCGGCCGCACCTTCGATCGCATCGAAGCCGTCGGCGTACTGCACCATCTATCCGACCCGTGGGCCGGATGGCGCGTGCTGCTCTCGCTTCTGGCGCCGCAGGGTGTCATGCGAATAGGCCTTTACAGCCAGGCTGCACGACGTTCGATCGTGGAGGCACGAGCGCTCATCACCGAGCGCGGCTATCAGGCGACCGTGGAGGGCATTCGCGCGTTCCGTCAGGCCTTGATCCGTGACAGGGACGAGGCGCGCTGGGAGACTATCCTCACCACCGTCGACTTCTACAGCATGAGCGGCTGCCGCGACATGCTATTCAATGTCGTGGAGCACAGGTTCACGATCCAGGAAATCGTCGCCTTTTTGGATGAACAGCGACTGTCTTTCCTTGGCTTCGAGCTTGACCCGAAGTCCGTCGAACAATTTCAACAGCAATTTCCGGACGCCGGCGCGCTTCTTGATCTTGAGTACTGGGACAGTTTCGAAGCGGCCAATCCGCTGACGTTCCGCAATATGTATCAGTTTTCGGTCTGCAAAAATCCCGCAGCACCGCTCTTGCAACGAACTATAATAGCGGGCTGAGACAATGAACTAGGCGAGGACGCGGTCTCATGGCCTTCCGGCTTCCACCATTGAGCACACTTCGTGTTTTTGAAGCCGCCGCGCGTCACAAAAGTTTCCGCAAAGCCGCCGACGAACTCAATCTGACGGCCAGCGCGGTCAGTCACGGCATCCAGACATTGGAAAACTGGCTGGGCGTCGAGCTGTTCAATCGTCAATCGCGCGGGCTGCGGTTGACCGGCGCAGGCGAAGCTTACGCGCCGCTTGTCAATCAGGCGCTCAGCGTTCTCGCCAAGGCAACCGATCAGCTTCCCGGCCGCAAGGCGACCGGAACGCTGTCGCTGAGCAGCGCGCCCACCTTTGCCAACAAGATTCTGCTGCCGCGTCTGGAGAAGTTCGCCGTCCAATGTCCCGATGTCCGGGTCACGATCGATACCTCGCTTCGTCCGGTGGATCTCACGCTTGACGATTTTGATATCGCGATTCGCTTCTCGTCGACCAAGAAGCCGGCGCCGAACTGGACGTTGCTGGCGGTGGAGACGCTGATGCCGGTCTGCAGCCCGAGCCTGAAGAAGCAATTCGGCGGCTCGGAGACAAAGATTTTGTCGCAGGCGCCGCTGGTCCACGTTACCTCGGTTTCCGCCGATTGGCAGCACTGGTTTCGCGCCAGCGGAATGGAGCCTCCATCGTCGATCGATGGCGGACTGCGGGTCGACAATGTGCAGATGGCGTTCGATGCCGCCGCGCGCGGCCTTGGTGTCGTTTTAGGGCGACGGCCGCTGGTGGACGAGGATATCGAAGCCGGCCGGCTCATTTCGCTAGCAAGCCGCACCATCGAAAGCGGCAGCAGCTACTGGCTGGTCGCGTCGCAAACTGAGTTTCAGAAGCCCGAGGTCAAGGTGTTTCGGCGCTGGCTGTTGTCCGAACTTGGCGCCGGCACCGAGCATCGCAAGTCCGCACGCCCCGGTTCGCGGACTACGCGCAGCGTTTGAAGCCGGGCGTACAGTTTGGACAAGCCGCGGCGTGTGCCGGCGGAATGAAAATTTCTAATCCCACCCACAGTTTTTCTCGTTTGCACGGCCGCTCGCGACGCGCCGATAGTTCGATCCACAAGTCGGTGTCGCGGAAATCGTTCGGCAGGACCTGCAACAATGATCTGTTCTCGATGCGGGAGTTCGCGGCGGCCAATCGGTCCGCACCGCCGGATGGACGGTTGGGGCGGTGAATGCTTACGGTACGCCCGCGACGAATGCGGCTATAGTTGGAATGAACCGATGCCGGACGAAACACGGCCGTTTCAGCTGACTGCTAGCGGTGGAATCGCCATTGACTTCCAAGCAACCGCCCGAGATCGAGTTCTGGTTCGAATTCGCGAGCAATTATAGCTATCTCAGCGTCATGCGCATTGAGGACGTGGCGCGGCGACGAGGCGTCCGCATTATCTGGAAACCATTTTTGCTTGGACCTATTTTGCGGTCTTTGGGCATGGAAACGTCCCCCTTCCTGACCCAAATGGAAAAAGGTGCGCACATGTGGCAGGACATGGTGCGGCAGTGCCGGAAGTACGGGCTCTCCTGGACCAAACCCAGCGTCTTTCCCCGATTAAGCGTGCTGCCAGCCCGCGTTGCGCTCATTGGAGCTGCTGAGCCCTGGATCGGTGCCTTCTGCCGTCAGGTGATGGAACTCAACTTTGTGCACGATGAGGACATCAACAAAGCCGATCGCCTGGCTCCGATATTGAGGGAGCTCAATCTCCCGGCGGATGAGATTCTCAAACAAGCCCAGAGCGATTCCGTCAAAACGCGATTGCGCGAACAAACCGATGAGGCGCGCCGCCAGGGAATCTTCGGTGCGCCGACCTTTTTCGTGGGCACCGAGATATTTTGGGGCAACGATCGTTTGGACGATGCGCTGCTGCTGGCGGCGGAACAGATGGCGTGAGCTAAGGCGCGATTGCAAGAACGAGCTTGCCCGCCGCCTGACGCGACTCGATATAGCGGTGCATGCCGGCCGCGTCAGCCATCGGGAAAACGCCGGCAATCGGCACCTTCAACGAACCGTCGGCGGCGCCGCTCACGACTTGTGCGACGCCGTCCTTCCAGGCCTTGGAGTCAGCATCAACGTGGCCGAGATGCAGGCGCGTGAAGGTCTGCGACCGCGGCAGGATGCGCTCGCGGATATTCTTGAACGGCTGCCCCTCCGCCTCGCCGATACTGATGATGTGCCCGAGCTTGCGCACCACATTGAAGGTGCGGTCGAGCATGGTCGCGCCAAGTGAATCGATGGCAAGATCGACGCCACGGCCGCAGGTGAACGCGAGCACGGCCGCTTCGAAATCCTCGTTCGGCGTCACCACGACGCGCTCGGCGCCGTGGTCGAGCGCCAGTTTCTCTTTGCCCGGCGTACCCACGGTGCCGATTACGTGAGCGCCGGCTTTGACCGCAAGCTGCGTGGTGAACAGACCGACCCCGCCGCCAATAGCGTTGATCAGAACCGTCTCACCCGGCTCGATGCCGTAGATGGTGTGGAGCATATGGTAGCCGGTCAGCGGCTGGATCGGCAGCGCGGCGCCAACGTCAAAGGGGATCGTGTCGGGCAGCGGCATCAGGATATTGGCCGGAGCCACCGCCTTCTCGGCGTAGGCGCCCCCTTGCTCAAGGAAAGCCGCGACACGGTCGCCGACCTTTACGCCGGAGACGCCCGGTCCAAGCTTGGAGACTCGGCCGGATATCTCCAGACCGAGCACCAGCGGATACGCGCGCGCATGCGGATAAATGCCGGTGCGGATCTGGGTATCCGCCCAGTTGCAGCCGGCGTAGGCCACATCGAGCAGCACCTCGCCGGTGCCGGGGCTCGGTTCGGGCATGTCCGCCATGACCAGTTGGTCCGGCGCGCCTGGTGCGTGGATGACGACGGCTTTCATTGTTGCCCGCTAAACCTTTTGCCTTTTGAGAATCTTTGCCTTTTAAGACTTGCCCGCAGATGATGCGGCACCCCGCCGGACAGGAGCGCGCAGTTTATCAAGCGAATGCAACAAGCGGCAACATGCTAGCGGGAGCGTCATGAAAACGATCGGCGTCGATGTCGGTGGCACCTTCACCGATATTGTGTATTGCGATCTCGATACCGGCCGGATCGCCATCCACAAAGTCTCGACCACGCCAGACGACCCGTCACGCGCCATCATCCAGGGCATCGCCGAGATTTGCCGCGACAACGATGTTGAAGCCGGCGAGATCGACTACGTGCTGCACGGCACGACCACGGCGACCAATGCCGTGCTTGAGCATAAAGGCGCCCGCGCGGGCATGCTGACCAACGAAGGCTTCCGCGACATTATCCATATCGCGCGACACCAGCGGGCCGAGCACTACTCGATCATGCAGGAATTGCCGTGGCAGACCCGGCCGCTGGTCAAGCGGCGTCACCGCAAGGTGGTGAAAGGAAGGCTCGTTCCGCCACGGGGCGAGGAGCTTGAGCCACTCGATGAGGCTGGTGTGGTCGCGGCGGCGCGCGCCTTGAAAGCGGAAGCGGTTGAGGCAGTCGCGGTCTGCTTTCTGTTCTCCTATCTCAATCCGGCGCACGAGGAACGCGCGAAAGCGATCCTTGAACGGGAGTTGCCCGGTGTCTTCGTCGTGACCTCGTCTTCGATCTCACCGCAATTTCGCGAGTACGAGCGGTTCACGACGGCCTGCCTGTGCGCGTTCATCGGACCGAAAATGCGCGGCTATGTCGGGCGCCTCGAGGCTGCGCTGCGCGACGCCGGGCTTCGTTCGGAATTGCGAGTCATGGCATCGAATGGCGGCGTCGCAACGCCCGCTATGGTCAGCGAAAAGCCGGCGATGACGCTTCTCTCCGGTCTCGCCGCCGGCGTACTCGGCGGCGCCTGGATCGGCGCGTTGAGCGGGCGGCGCAAGCTTGTCACCTTCGACATCGGCGGCACCAGCGCCGACATCGGTATCGTCGTCGAGGGCCGTTTTGCCGAGACTGACGCCCGCAGTACGTCGATTGCCGGTTTTCCATTGCTGCTGCCGATGATCGATATCCACACCATCGGCGCCGGCGGGGGCTCAATCGCCTATATCGATCACGGCGGTGCGTTCCGCGTCGGACCGCGGAGTGCCGGCGCCGTGCCGGGCCCAGCCGCTTACGGCCGCGGCGGCACCGAGCCGACCGTGACTGACGCGAACCTCGTCCTCGGGCGCCTCGACAAAAACGACTTCCTTGGCGGGAGTATGCAGCTCGACGAAGGCGCCGCGCACCGCGCAATCGAGACGCTCGCCGACGCGCTTGGCATGAACAAGCTCGACGCCGCCGAAGGGGTGTTGACAGTGATCAACAGCAATATGGCGAACGCGATCCGCTCGCGCACGGTGCAGAAGGGGATCGACCCGCGTGAGTTTGCCCTTGTCGCCTTCGGGGGCGCCGGCCCGCTGCACGGGGTCGAAGTCGCCGCCATGCTCGGCTTCCCCGAAGTGATCGTGCCGCCTTATCCCGGTATCACTTCGGCAATGGGGCTGCTGACCACCGATCTGAAATACGACGTCATCCGCACCGCGTTCCAGATCAGCGGCAATATTGATCTCGAACGCATCAACGCCGATTTGGCTGCGATGGAGCTGCAGCTCAAAAAACAATTCGCAGCCGATCACCTGCAGTCCGACAACCTGACGTTCGTCCGCGATGGCGACCTGCGCTACGTCGGACAGGGTTATGAACTCAAGATACTGTTTCCGGTCGGTGCGATTGGGAAAGCGGAGCTTGATGAAATCTGGATGCGCTTTCACGAAGCGCACAAGCGCGAATACGGCCATTTCTTCGCCGACAGCCCGATCGAAATCGTCAATGTCCGGGTGGTGGGCTTAGGCCAGCTGCCGAAGATCGCCAAGCTGACCGCACCGCGAGGTTCGACGTTGGCGCAGGCGCGGGTCAAAACCGGGCAGTGCGTCTTTCGCATCGACGGCGAATTGCGCCCATTCGAAACTGCGTTCTACCGCCGCCATCTGTTGCCGGTCGGCGAAACCTTCACCGGCCCCGCGATTGTGTTGCAGAAAGATTCGACCACGGTCATTCCGCCGGGCTGCACCGCCATCGACGACGCCGCCGGCAATCTCATCCTCACGGTCTGAAGGGAAGGGCGATGAACGACCTAAGCCTGTCCAACCGACGCCGGCAACCGTCGACCCGTGTCGATCCGATCACCGGAGCCGTGATCCAGGGCGCGCTTGAAAACATCGCGATCGAGATGGGCCATAAGCTCATGCGCATGAGTTATTCGAGCATCATTCGCGAGTCGGAGGATTTCGGTGCGGCGCTGACCGACGCCGAAGGGCGGCAGTTGTGCGAATGCAAGATGAGTACGCCGCTGCAATCTGGTCCGATTCCCGGCTATATCCGCGGCATTCGCAAAAAGTTCGCGGCCCGCGGCGACGTGTTCCGGCCAGGCGATGTCATCATGCACAACGATCCATATGGCGGCGCGTCGCACGGCCCCGATGTGGCGTTTTGCGTGCCGGTGTTCGACGGCGACGATCTGATCGGCTTTTCGGTCACGACCGCGCACCATCTCGACATTGGCGCGCACACGCCGGGAAGCTGCGGCATCGTCGATGCGGTCGACACCTATGCCGAGGGACTGCAGTTCAAAGCAATCAAGGTCATCGACCAGGGCAAGCGCAACGAGGCGGTTTGGGAGATCGTCCGCGACAACATCCGCATACCGGATCTGGTGGTGGGAGATATGAACGCGCAGATCGCCGCGGCGCAGATCGGCGCACAGCGCTATCTCGATCTCGTGCACCGCTACGGCCGCGCCACCGTGCGCGGCGCCTACGAAGACCTGATGGACTATTCCGAACGGATGATGCGCAAAGCTATCAGCGACATTCCCGACGGCGTTTATGCGGCCGAGACCTTCATCGACGGCTATCTCGACGATCCGGACCCGGCGCGGCGAGATCTGAAATTCGCGGTTGCCATATCCGTGCGCGGTGACGAACTCACGGTCGATTTGACCGGCACGTCGCCGCAGGTTTCCGACCGGCCGATCAATCTGCCGTTCGAGGGCACGGTCGACTGCGCGATATGGCTGACGCTGCGTTCGATCCTGCTCGACACCGCCGTCTACGGCAAGATTCCGCAGAACGACGGCATCACCCGGCCGATCACCATCGTCGCGCCCAAGGGCACGCTCGCCAATCCGATTTTTCCAGCGCCGGTGATCGCGCGGTTTTCTCCCGGCAATCAGCTTGCCGACACGGTGATGAAGGCGCTCGCACCGGCGGTGCCGCATCAGGTCAGTGCCGGCATCGGCAATTTGCGCGTGATCGCTTTCAGCGGAATCGTCAAGGAACGGCCCTGGGTGCACATGGAGATTTTTGAGGGCAGTTACGGCGGCCGCTACGGCCTCGATGGCATGGATACCGTCGATACGCTTTACGCCAACACCCGCAACAATCCGATCGAGGACATCGAATCGCATCTGCCGCTCCGTGTCGATCGTTACGAGTTGCGCGAGAACGTGGTGGCGGCGGGCGAGTGGCGCGGCGGCGTCGGCTCGGTGCGGGTGTTCACCTATCTCTCCGAGGGCGGATTTTCGGTCGAGGGCGACGGTCAAAAATATCGGCCATGGGGATTTGATGGCGGAGAAGACGGTTATCCGGGCGAATTGACCATGCAGACAAACGACGGCACGAGCCGGGCGTTGCCGTCAAAGGTGCCTTATCAGAAAGTCGGACCGGGCGACCGGCTGATTACGTACGGTCCGAGTGGCGGTGGCTACGGCGATCCCTTCCGCCGCGATCCGGCGGCGGTGCTCGACAATGTGCTCGATGGCCTATTATCGGCGGAAATTGCTCGCGAACATTACGGCGTAGCGATCGTCGATGACGCAGTCGATGTGGCCGCAACCGAGAAGCTGCGAAAGTTTGCGAACTGAATAGCCGACGTTGTCTGCGTCGCGGTCATTTGCTGTCTGCCCGAACACGAGATCGTTAGTTGCAACGAAATGCACATTCTTCTCACGATCTTGCGCTGGGCCTTCATTGGCTTTGCCATTTTGGCAGTTTTGACGACCGAGTGGTTCGGCTCTTTAAGCAACGTTGACGCTGGCGGTAACCCCAATCCCTTTTCCACTGAGTACGGCGGTCCGCTACGGGATTGGATGGGATCTGTTGTGCTGGCGATTGTTCTGGGCATTCCCGCGCTGCTGCTGGCGCGCGGGCGATCGAGATGGCTCTTGCTGGCGCTTATGGCCTTGGTTGGCGTTTTCCAGGTGGAGCCGGCACGGCACCACTATGCCTATTTTGAATGTGAGAAAGGGCTGACCGTGACGCCATGCGTCCCTGTAGATTTCCTGCATGAGCTACCGGGTATTGTTAGGCAGCGCTTCTTCGGGTCGTTCTAGGTACCAGCGTAACTCATGCGCGGTCTGAAGCGATACGTTGGCGCGCCATAGTGATTGCCACCCTTTGTGCCGGGGATAAACAGCATCACAAGACAAAGCAGAACGCCCGCAGCCGGAATGAACGCCACCAGACATATTCCGCCGGACGCTCCAACATCATGAAGACGTTTCGCCAAGGCCGCTAAAGTTGCCAACTTGCACGCGCCTATGAAAGCGAAAAGTGAGATAATCGCGATCGTGTTGCTGTCGCCGTCGGCAAACACGTGGAACATCCCGATAGCAACGACAAATCCAATGACAAGTGCAAATATCGACCCGAAATACACGGTCGCGTATTCACTCCGGTTCATCCGTCCGAAAAAACTAAAGCAGGTTCGTAGGAAGGACATCTGAGCCTCCACGGCAATGCATCAAGGTCGTGTTATCTCTTGGTCGTTCGTGCAGCTCCGAAGGTTCAAATGGGCGCCGGCAGCGAAACCGCCAACTCGGCGATCAAATCGACGGGGTAGGAGAGGCGTGGAGAGTAGCCCGTGGGCCTGATAGCGTCTGTCGGCAGATGGGGCCTAGCCGATAAGGCTGCATTTAGAGCCATTTAGCGAACTTCAAGAGGCAATCGCGGCGGCGCATTAGCGCCGGATGAACCTTTCCCGAAGCTCAAGCGACACACCGGTAGTGACGAACCGATGGAGTCTCAAATGAGCACCCAGGTAAAGTCCCAAAGTCCAACCCGATATCCGAGCCGCACCCGGTTCGTTCTGGTCAACGATCGCACCCCGCGCGCCGATGCTTTCTGCGCACTGTGCTGCGAGCCGATCGAACAAGGCTACGTCCGCGAACCGCAAACCCGCTTGCTCTACTGCGATGTGCAGTGCTTCGCCGGTCACGAAAAGATGGCGATGCTGACAATCGAAAAACGCGCGAGGCAGGTGTCATGACATACGCGAACCTCAATTACGCACCGGCCAACAGCCAGGTGTTCCCCCAGCGAAGCTCGCTCGACCAGCGGCGCTTCTCTTCAAGAAAATGCCGCGAAGGTTTCGCCCAGCGGCCGGCGCAACTCCGACGGAAGCGGCCCGTGACCAGCTACTTCGAATTGCTGATGTCGCTGCCGGCACGGACGACCCTGCCGGAGCTTATGCAGGCTGCGGCTTCGTGACCAGACTCGGCCGGTGAATGAGCCCCCAACGCGCCGCTACAACACCGGGCGACGCATGATCTGGAAATGCTCAAGGAGCTTGACGAAGGCTTCCAACCGCTCGCGACGGTAGGCGTCGATGTCGAGATTTTCGTAATCGAGAAAGCCCTTGCGCGTCCGGAGCCCAATGTGGCCCTCGTGCATGTTGCGCTCGACGATGTCGGGCGCTGCGTAGCGATCGTTCTGCAGCGCGCCGGTGAGATAGCGGCTAGCGTAGTAGAGAATGTCGCCGCCGCCCCAGTCGATGAATTCCAGAAGGCCGAGCACCGCAAAGCGCAGGCCGAAGCCGTATTTGATCGCCTTGTCGACATCGGCGGCGCTGGCGACGCCTTCTTCGACCAGCCGGGCGGCTTCGTTCATGGCGAGCGACTGAATGCGCGGCACGATGAAGCCCGGCCGCGCGGCGCAGACGACCGGGACCTTGCCGATGCTTTCGAGCAGCGACTTGAGCCGCTCGACCACCGCCGGATCGGTATCGGCGCCCGGCGAAACTTCGACGAGCGGCACCAGAAAGGCCGGATTGAGATAATGCGCGTTCAGGAAACGCCCCGGCTCTGCGACTGTGCTTGAGAGATCGTCGACCAGAATGGTCGACGTGGTCGAGGCGATAATCGGCTCCCGCCCGGCGGCGGCCGAAGCCCGCGCCAGTACCTCGCGTTTCAAGTCGAGGACCTCGGGAACGCATTCAAAGATCACCGCGGCGCCGCCGAGCGTTTGGGCGGCATCGCCTTCGCGGATGACCGAAACACGCTCGACGATTTGATCGACCGCCGATGGCGGAAACAATCCGAATTGCGAAAGCGTGCTCAGCGTCGCTTTGACCTCGGCGATCGCTTCTTTCGCCGTTGTCTCGAAGCCTGCCCGATCGCGGTCCTTCACATCGACGATCGTCACCGGATGGCCCGCGTAAGCAAACATCACGGCGATGCCGCGCGCCATGCGGCCGGCGCCCAGGCAGGCAATGAGCGCGCGATCGCTCACCGCAGGCCCCCGGCCAGCACGGTCTTCAGTTCCGCGGCGCCGAGCGAGCCGAGACCGAGGCCGTCGAGAGTCCGTCCGGTTTGCATGAAATCCTCGCTGCAGATGGCGGACCCGAGGGCGACGAAGGCGCTCGACAGCGGCGTCGCGGTCCCTGCGCGTTTGCCCGCGGACACCAGGAAGGACGAGCCGAAGCGCACGTCCTCCATCATGTAGCGGTGCTCGGTCAGCACAATATGCTCGCGCCAGTCGCCGGAATCGGTGAGCATCTCATGGGAGCCGCGGCCATACATCCATTCATCGCCCTCGCGTGCATAATGGTCGGCAAGCGGGAAGTGCGGCGGGCCGTAACCGAGCGCTTCGCGGATGGCGATGCGCTCCCGGTCGAGTGCATCGGTGACCCGGCGCACGGCAGGCTGGGTGCCTTCCTTGTGAATGTCCCAGCGGTCGAAATGCTCCAGCGGTGCGGCGTTCATGATGATCAGCGGCGGATGGATGATCGGACCGGCATTCATCAGCGCGCCCGACATGGCGTCGCCGCACGGTTCGATGACACCGGGAAAGGCTTCGCCGATCACCGCCAGCGCGTGGTCGCGCAGCCGCAGCGGAAACACACCAGTTGGCAGCCGCTTCGCCCGAACTGTGATCGCCACCTCGAACGGTCCATGCTTGCGGGTGAGCCACGGCAGCGTGCCGGTCTCGGCAAACGCCACGTCAGCGCGATTGCCGGCGGCTCGCGCGGCTTTCGCAAACACAAACGAGCCGAATGTGCCGGGCGGCAGAAACACCACTTGCCCGGAGGTCAGGTGTGGGGCGAGCGCGCGGGCGATATCGGACTGCGCCGGCGCTGGGGCAGGGCAGACGATCAATTCAGCCCCGTGGACCGCCGCGGCAATGTCGTTGGTGACCAGATCGGGCTTTGCTTCGTGCCGGCCACGGAAATCCTTGACGACGATCACGCCCCCGGCCGCCCGATGCGCGGCGACGGCCTCGCGGTCGCGGCGCCATAGCCGCACCTGATGGCCGGCCAGCGCGAAATCGCCCGCCCCGGCAAACGAGCCATTTCCACCACCGAGCACGGCGATGCGCATAAAGCGCGCTCCTGTTATGTCGGCGTTATCTTAGATTGCCGAACGGCGTTTGAAGTCAACAACGGCGCGCGCGCCGCGATGTGAATTAGCTCAGCCGAACGGCTTGATGCTTTCGGCGACCGAATCGGCGATGTGCTCTTTCGAAATGATGCCGATGATTTCCGAGGGACGGCCGCGGCCGTGGCCCTTGACCACCACCGCCATGGCGGCGTCGCGGCGTCCCATGCGCTGAACCACGTCGAACATGATGTCGGCTTCGCGCGCGATGGTGAAATTGCGCTGCGCGACATCGCCGAGATGAACGCCGCTATAGGCGTCTTCGACGCCGCGGCGCAGCCCGATATTGACGCGGACAACGCCGGCGATGTGGTTGCCGCGCGTGACCACCACGTGTTTGAAGCCGGCGCCGGTCGCGTGCTGGCGCAGAAAGGCGTCGAAGTCGGCATCGGCGCCGAGGATCGTCACGTCTTTCTCCATCACCTCGCCGGCGCGGCGCACCAGGAACATGTTGGCATGCAGCGCCTTCGGCACGAAATGACCGCGGCCGACGAGCTTGATGGTGTAAATGTTCTCCTGCGAAAGCAGACGCCGTACCCCGATGGCGAGAGCCACCGCGATGATGCTCGGCAACACCAGGTCATAATCGCGCGTCATCTCGAAGATCATTGTCACGGCGGTCATGGCGGCGCCGGTGCCGCCGCCGACCATCGCGGCCATGCCGATGATGGCGCAAGTTGTGATGCCGACGCTCTCGACCGGGCTTATGGCATTGACCAGAAGGCCGAAGGCGCCGCCGATGGTCGCGCCCATGAACAGCGAGGGCGAAAAAATACCGCCCGAGGACCCGGCGCCAAGACTTACCGAAGTCGCAGCGAGCTTTGCCACAAACAACAACAACAGCAGCAACGGCAGCGTGAGCTTGTCCGACAGGACCGCCTGGATGGTGGAATAGCCGACACCCTCGACGTAGTAGTGCCCGGCGGTGCGAAACAGCAGGTAGATCAGAACGCCGATCATCAGCATGCCGGCGACGCTGCGCAGATAGGGATTGCTGATGCGTTCGAAAATATCCTCGGCCAAACTCAGGCCGCGGATGAAGCCGGTCGCCGCGAGCCCGATGACCGCGCCGAGCAGCGCATAGAGTAATAACGCGGGCAGCGATGGTGGCGCCTGAGACGCGAGCAGTGCGTCTGGAATGGCGAACGCGGGATAGATGCCGAAAAAGATGCGGCCAATAAACGTCGCCGTGCCGGTGGCGAGCGCAACCGGGAGAAACGTGCGCGCGCTTAGTTCCGGCATCATCAGCTCGATGGCGAACATCACCCCGCCGATCGGCGTATTGAACGTCGCGGCGATGCCGGCGCCGGCGCCCGCGGCAACAAGCGTAATGCGCTGCCACGGCGCCATGTGGATGATCTGTCCGAGCGTGGAGCCGATCGCGGAGCCGATCTGGATGATCGGGCCTTCACGGCCGACCGCGGCACCGGTGCCGATCGATAAAGCCGACGCCAGCGATTTGATCACGGCGACGACTGGGCGGATCAGGCCTTCTTTGTAATAGATGGCGTCCATCACCTCCGGCACGCCGTGACCGCGGGCTTCCGGCGCAAAATTGGTGATCAGGAAGGTGACGATCAGGCCGCCAATGACCGGGACGAGAATGATGAACGCGCCCCAAGGACCCGGCGGCGTGAATACGCTCGCGTCGTAGTCGATCGCGAACAATCCGAGAAAGGCGATGTTGTGGATAAACCCGATCAGGGCGCGGAACAGCACCGCGCCGAATCCGGTGATGACGCCAACCCCAATCGCCAGGAGCGACAGGCGCAACAGCCCAAGCCGCAATGGCCGCCTAAGTTTCATTCCGTTCCGACGCGCGCGCGGTTTAGAGCTGGCGGATCGAACCGAAATCCCAGGCGGAGCCGCCCGGATTTTCGCCAACCCTAATCGTCGTATCGCTGACAAAGGTGTAGGGCGGCACTGGCAGATTATAGGGCGCCGGCACCCCGCTATAGACCCGCCCGGCGCCGTCATATTTGGAGCCGTGGCAAGGACAGAAATAGCCGCCTAGCCAGCTGGAAACCGGAGTTGAGGCGCTCGGCTGTGGATAGAACATCGGGATGCAGCCGAGATGCGTACAAATACCGACCAGCACGCCGAATTGCTCCTTGATCGAGCGGTGCCAATTGGTCGCGTACGGGGCCTGCTGGGTCTGCTGGGAATTCGGGTCGGACAGCCGCGAGGTCAATTTGGGATCCTGCAGCATCTTGATCTGATCCGGCGTGCGGTGAAAAACGAAGATCGGGCGCTCGCGCCAGCGGATCACGACCTGCTGGCCCGGCACGATTTTGCTGATGTCGAGGTCGACGGGGCCGCCGGCGGCTAGCGTCGAGGCGTCCGGGTTCATCTGCGCGATCAGCGGCACCAGCACCGCGAGGGCGCCGACTGTGCCGACGGTACCGGTGGCGATGTAAAGGAAATCGCGGCGCGACGGCTCTTCCGGGTGTTCAATGCCTGTCGCGGTCGATGCACTGCTCGCCATAGTCGCGCCTTTCTCAGCCCGGTTCTCCGCGCTTATATTGGCGCGGGCGGGCGTCAGTCAATCAATCACTTGCAAGCGCGGCTTTTGCGCACGCCAGGGTGTTTTCGGGCGTCCCGGAAGCATCAATTTCGGTCCAATCAACCTCGCTCAGATCGTAGCGCTCCTGCGCCTGTGCCACCTCGGTGTCGGCATCGGACGCGTCATGGGCGCGCGTCCCGACCCGGGCCAGTCGGGTCTTCAAGTCTGCGATGAGGAACAGCCCACGCAGGGGAAAATCGGCTGATTGTGCTGCGTCAGCCATGTCGGCGCGCTCCTCCGCCTGCGCAAAGACTGCGTCGACAATCACTGAATGCCCGGCGGCGAGAATGCGGCGCGCTTTATCGATAAGCGTCGAACACACGCGAGCAGTGACTTCATCGATGTAACCGTCCGCCGGCAATTTTTCGGTCTCGTCGATCCCGAACAGCGCTTTGCGCTCCACATCTGAGCGCACGATGATGGCGCCGGGCATCGGCTTTATTTCCGGCGCCAGCGCCCGCGCGAGCTTAGTTTTCCCGGTGCCGGAAAGGCCGCCGACGGCGACGAATTTCGGCGCCGGAGGCGTGATGGCCTGCCGCGCGAACTCGAAATAGGCCCGCGCCGCGCGCGCGATCGATTCTTGGTCAGAGGCCTTCGCCCGCTCCAGGCGGGCGGCGGTAACCCTGGCGCGAATTGATGCGCGCATCGACAGGAAGAACGGCAGCGTCGCAAGCGCCTCGAGGTTCTCGATCCGCCGCGTCTGAGTGAGGTAGCGGTTGAGCACTACATTGGCGGCGAGGGTAAGCCCGCGCTCCAGAAGGTCCATCAGTAAAAACGCGAGGTCGTAAAAGACGTCGCCAGACGCGATGATGTCGCTGAATTCGATGGCGTCGAACAGAACCGGCTTGCCGCCGATCAGCGCAATGTTGCCGAGATGAAGGTCGCCGTGGATGCGCCGGACGAAGCCGCGCCGCGCACGCTCGCGCAGCAGCGGGACGATGCGTTGATAGGCTTCACGGCTTTCACTCGCGAGGGCTTCGATCTCAGGGGCGGGAAAGATATCGGGATATTGTCCGAAGGCTTCCACGTGCTCGCCGATGTAGCCGCCAAGCGCCGCGATCCATTTTTCGGCGTCCACCGCGGGCGTCTTGAGATGGGCCGCAGCTACAGCGCGGCCGAGTGCGTCGGCCAAGGCTTCGTCGATTTCGCCGGCAAGGCGATCGAGCGTGTGCTGCTCGTCGAAGCGCACCATGTCGACCGCCCACTCCACCGGCGTGCCCTGGCCGGCGATGGCAAGCTTTCCGTTTACGTCGCGCGTGATCGGCACGACGCCGCGATAGATTTCGGGCGCATAGGGAGCGTTGACTGACAGTTCGGCCTCGCAGGCCGCTTTGCGCTTCTTGAGCGTGGAATAATCGAGAAACGGAAAGCGCACCGCGCGCTTGACCTTCAGCGCGCGCTCTCCGGCCAGAAACACCGACGCCGCATGGGTGTCGATGCGCGTTACTTTCGCGCCGCCATGGGTTGCGGGATCGGCGAGAAAGGCAAATACCGCCTGCTGACTTTTGCCGTCGCCGCTCATTGAGCCGAAACCCTTCGCCGCTATGCTAGGACGCTCAACCGTCGCCAAAACACTGGACTAGTGGTGCCGGTCGCGGCAATCAAAGCTTACAACGCCCGGCGCGGCGAATCGGCTGCGCCTTATCGCGGAGACGCCGATGCGGGGTAAAGACAATAATCGTACGGCCGCCGAGGTTCTAATCGATCAGTTGCGCATTCACGGCGTCCAGCACGTGTTCTGCGTGCCGGGTGAAAGCTATCTCGCTGCCATCGATGCGTTTCATGACAGCGATATCGCCGTCACCGTTTGTCGGCAGGAGGGCGGGGCTGCGATGATGGCTGAGGCGGTGGGCAAGGCGACCGGCCGTCCCGGCGTTTGTTTCGTCACCCGCGGGCCCGGCGCGACCAATGCCTCGCCCGGCATCCACATCGCCCGGCAGGAACTCGACGCCGCTCGTGGTGTTCGTCGGCCAGGTCGCGCGCGACATGACCGAGCGAGAAGCCTTTCAGGAGCTCGATTACCGCGCCGTGTTTGGCTCGATGACAAAATGGGCGACCGAGATCGACGATCCGGCGCGGGTGCCTGAAATCGTGTCCCGCGCGTTCCACACCGCCGCCAACGGACGTCCGGGTCCGGTTGTCGTCAGCCTGCCCGAAGACATGTTGACCGAGCGCGTCGCGGTCGACGACGCGCCGCCGTTTACGCCGATCGAAACGTCGCCGGGTCCGGCGGAGATGGCGAAGCTTGCGCAGTTGCTGGGCGCCGCGCGGGCGCCGATCGTGATGCTTGGCGGCAGCCGCTGGTCGCAGGAAGCTTCCGACCGGATCGCGCGGTTCGCGCAAAAATACGCGCTGCCGGTGTGCACGACGTTCCGCCGGCTGCACCTGTTCGACGCCCTACACCCTTGCTACGCCGGCGATCTCGGCATCGGCCCGAACCCGAAGCTGGTCGAGCGCATCAAATCCGCCGATCTCGTCGTTCTCATCGGTGGGCGTATGGGCGAATTGCCATCGCAGAGTTACACGCTATTCAACATTCCGCGGCCGCAGATGACGTTCGTGCATGTTCATCCCGGCGCCGAAGAGCTTGGCCGAGTCTATAGTTCGCATCTGCCGATCAACGCGACGCCGACGGCGTTCACGGCCGCGCTCGAGCATCTGGACATCGTAGGCGCGTTGCACGGTCAGGCCGAGGCGGCGCACGCCGATTATCTCGCCTGGACCGAGAAGCCGACCGAGCAACCGGGCGAAGTCAATCTCGGAGCCGTTATGGTGTGGCTGCGCGACAATCTTCCTGCCGATGCCATCATATGTAATGGCGCCGGCAATTACGCCGCCTGGATTCATCGGTTCTTTCGCTTCCGCCGCTTCGGCCAGCACGTCGCGCCGACCTCGGGCTCGATGGGATACGGCGTGCCCGCCGCGGTCGCAATGAAGCGGCTCTATCCCGAACGTCAAATTGTCTGCGTTGCCGGTGATGGAGATTTCCTGATGAACGGTCAGGAATTTGCGACCGCGGTGCAGTACGGATTGCCGTTCGTCGTTATCATTGCTGACAACGGCATCTACGGCACCATACGCATGCACCAGGAACGCGAATATCCCGGCCGCATCATCGCCACCGATTTGCGTAATCCGGATTTCGCTGCCTACGCCCGCGCCTTCGGCGGCTTCGGCGTCAGCGTCGAACGTACCTCCGATTTTCCTGCAGCGTTCAAGGAAGCGCAGGCGTCCGGCAAGCCGGCGATCGTCCGCCTCGCCATAGATCCCGAGGCGATCACGCCGGTGACGACGCTGGCAAAAATCCGTGCCAAGTCGCTGGCGGAGAAAAATCGCTGAGGACGCACCGTCCGGCGTCACGCTTGCTTTTAGATCGACAGCGCAAAAATCGAGACTGCTAAGTAAGATCTTCGGCGGTGATCCGCAGACAGAAAATGGTCCTGCGGGAATTGTCGGCAACGTCCATTCGCCACTCGGCCCCCGGGCGAAACCTGCCGCCCAGATCACGCAGCATCTCGCCGGCCGTGACGGTTGCTTGCTCCCAGGCAGCAATCGGGTGCGGCAAGTCCAATTCGCTTTGCGGGAAGCTCTCAGCGTCGTGAGTTATGTGGAAGAAGAAGAGGGGCACGGGTATCTGATGTCGCCAGAAGTGTATCTAATGTTGATGGTAATCTAAAAGTTCCATGAAGATCGTACGCGTTGCGCAATATAATTGGTTAAGCCAGACCGGCTTCTTGCCTCGCAACGACAACGCGGTGACTCGAAACGCGTTGCCGATTCTACTGAATTATGGTTCATTTATTATGAAAAGACTTGCGATTCGGGATGCAGCGCGACGTCGATGCCCTATCGCCGGACCGAAAATGTCAACCGCCGTCTGGCCGCGCGCCGTGATGCGATCATTGCCGCGGCGCGAATTTTGGCGAGCGAAAGCGGCATGGCGGCGGTCCAGATCGCACCGGTCGCGGCCCGCGCCGGCATCGCAACGGGAACCGTCTACCGCTATTTCCCCGCCAAGACCGATCTGGTTGCGGCGCTGCTCGCTGAGATCAGCGCGCGCGAAATTAGTGCGTTGCAGCGCGCGGCCGCAGGCGCGCCTGGTCCGCTGTCGGCGCTCGCCGCAGCAATCATGACCTTTGCCGCGCGCGCCTTGCGCGATCGCAAGCTGATGTTCGCCGCGATCGCCGAACCTGTTGACGCCGAACTTGACGCGGTCCGCACCGCGTTTCGCAAAACACTAGCGGCGGAATTTGCGGCAAGGATCGCGGCGACATTGGCGGCGCGTCACTTGCCCGAACAGGATGTGGCGTTGGCGGCGGCGACCCTCACGGGCCTGCTCGTCGAAGGTCTGATCGGCCCGCTTGCGCCCGATCCGTCAGGCCGCGAACGCGACATGCTGCAGTCGCTGACGCTCGTTGCCTTACGCGCGCTTGGCGTCGCCGATGCACGGGCGCGCGGCCTCGTGGTTCAGACGGCGATGCCGGCTATTTCAGACGCGTCGTAGCGCCGGCGTACGCGGTGCCGCCTGCAGCGGTACACCGCGCCCGAGGAAATATTCTTGCTAACTGCCCGATCCTGAAATCACCTCGCCAAACAGCTGCCAGGTGTTGCCGTCAAACTTCATCAGTTGCATCTGCTTGAGCGGCGCAAAATCATTCGCGCTGGTTGAGACGGTGATGCCGGGCAGCAGCATCGGCACTTTCAAATCGTGTAGACTGGCCGCCTGCTTCATAATGTTCTCTCGGGTGAGATTATTGCCGCTCGCCTTAAGCACGGCGACGAGCGTGGCAGTCACCGCATAACCGGTTACATTATTGCCGTCGGCCAAGTTACCGCCCGGGTTATACTTTTTCATCCACGCCAGCCATTCCTTGAAATCGGGCGCGCTTTGCCACTGAGGATCGGTGGGATCTTTGAGGAAGCCGGCCGAGATAATACCAACGCCCTTCTCCGGCCCGGCAGGCTTGAAAACCGCCCCGACCGAACTCGATACGTTGGTCAGGAAGTGCGTCGGCTTCCAGCCGATGTCGTACACCTTGCGGATCGCCTGTGCGGCGAATTTGGGGATCGCGGCCGTCAGGAGAACGTCGGCGCCGCTGCCCTGCAAAGCCACAATTTGCGAATCGACCGTCGGGTCCGTGGTCTCGTAGGTCTTGGTGGCTACGATCATTTTGCTGGCTTTGTCGCCGAGGCCTTGTTGCAGGCCGATCAGGTAGTCCTTGCCGAAGTCGTCGTTCTGATAGAGCACGGCGATTTTGGCATTCGGCAGATTCTTGAGGATGTAACGTGCGTAGATGCGCGCCTCGATGCGGTAGCTGGGTTGCCAACCCATCGTCCACGGAAAATGCTTGGGATCGTTCCATTTGTCGGCGCCGGTGGCGACCAGCAATTGCGGCACCTTGTTGTCGTTGAGATAACCGTGGATCGCGGTATTTGGCGGGGTGCCGAGCGTGTTGAACAGAAACAGCACCTGATCTTGCTCGACCAATTGGCGCACCTGTTCGACGGTCTTCGGCGGACTGTAGGCGTCGTCACGGCTGATGAAGTTGATCTTCCGGCCGTTGATGCCGCCCTGTTGGTTGACCATGGCGAAATAGGCCGCATCCGATTTGCCGATGGCGCCGTAGGCCGAAGCCGGGCCGCTGTAGGGCATGGTGTTGCCGATCTTGATCTCGGTATCGCTTGCGCCCGGTCCATACTGGCCCGCGGCCAACGCAAATCCGCCGGTCAGGGCGAGACCAAAGGCCGCCAGGCTTGTCAGTAGCGTCCGCTTGCTTGTCATGACGTTCCTCCTCGCTTCATCAGGATCAGCTACCCGACCCCGAGATGACTTCACCAAACAGCTTCCAGGTATTGCCGTCGAATTTCATCAGCTGCATCTGTCTGATCGGCGCGAAGTCGTCGGCGCTGGTCGAGACGACGATGCCGGGCAGCAGCATCGGCAGCTTCAGGTCGTGGATGCTGGCTGCCTGCTTCATGATGTTCTCGCGGGTGAGATTATCGCCGCACGACTTGAGCACGTGAAGCAGGGTCTGCGCTGCCGAATAGGCGTAGACATTGTTGATGTCGGTAAGGCTGCCGGCGGAATAATATTTCTTCATCCATTCCAGCCATTCCGTATATTCGGGTGTGCCCTGCCATTGCGGATCGGTCGGATCCTTGAGATAGCCCGCCGAAATGATGCCGGTGCCCTTTTCCAGTCCCGCGGGACGCATCACCGAGCCGACCGAAACTGAAACGTTGGTCAGAAAGTGCGTCGGCTTCCAGCCGAGGTCATAGACCTTACGGATCGCCTGCGCGGCAAACTTAGGCGTCGCTGCCGTGAGCAGCACGTCGGCGCCGGCGCCCTGCAGCGCCACCACTTGCGAGTCGACGGTGGGGTCGGTGGTCTCATAGGTCTTGGTGGCCACGATCATCTTGTCGGCCTTGTCGCCCAATCCTTGGCGCAGGCCCGTGAGGTAGTCCTTGCCGAAATCGTCGTTCTGGTAGAGCACCGCGATCTTCGCGTTCGGCAGGTTCTTGAGGATGTAGCGGGCGTAAATGCGGGCTTCGATGCGGTAGCTGGGCTGCCAGCCCATCGTCCAGGGATGGTGCTTTGGATCGTTCCATTTGTCGGCGCCGGTAGCGATGAACAGTTGCGGCACCTTGTTGTCGTTCAAATAGCCCTGCACCGCGGTGTTGGGGGGCGTGCCGAGTATCTGAAACGTCAGCAGCACCTGGTCTTCCTCGACCATCTTGCGCACCAATTCGACGGTTTTCGGCGGGCTATAGGCGTCGTCGCGGCTGATGAAGTCGATCTTGCGGCCGTTGATGCCGCCGTGTTCATTGATGGTGTTGAAAAAGGCCGTCTCCGCCTTGGCGATCGTGCCGTAGGCCGAAGCCGGGCCGCTATAGGCATCGGTGTTGCCGATCTTGATCTCGGTGTCGCTGGCGCCGGGGCCGTATTGGCCGGCGGCGAACGCAAGACTGCTAACGAGAACGAGGCAGGCCGCCGACAGGCCTTTCGTGATGGTCGGTTCGATGATCATGACGTCCTCCCGTTGCATAATTCTGATTTGCGTTATTTTAGGCTGTCTCGGGATCAAACGCTATCGCCTTACCCCGATATGATCTTGTCGAAGAGCTTCCAGGCCGCCGACAAATTGATCGTCATCGCGCGGTTCATTCGCGTCACATCCCTCCCTTTCGTGCTCGTCTAATTTGTGCGGGAGCTAACTGCCGGATCCGGTCATCACGTCGCCGAAGACTTTCCAGGTATTGCCGTCAAATTTCTGCAGCTGCATCTGTTTGATCGGGGCGTAATCGTCGGCGCCGGTGGAGATGGTAATACCGGGGAGCAGCATCGGCAGCTTCAAATCGTGGATGCGGGTCGCTTCTTTCATCACGTTCTCGCGGGTGAGATTGTCGCCGCAAGCTTTCAACACGGCAACCAGGGTCTGCGCGGTGGAGTACCCGTAAACCGTAAAGGCGTCGGCGACGTTGCCCGACGTATTGTATTTCTTCATCCAGGCCAGCCATTCCTTGTATTGCGGCGTGTCCTGCCATTGCGGATCGGTGGGGTCTTTGGTGTAGGCCGCCGAGATGATGCCGACGCCCTTCTCGAGCCCGGCCGGCTTCATCACTGATCCGACCGAGGTCGAGACCGAATTGATGAATTGGGTCGGCCGCCAGCCGACGTCATAGACCTTGCGGATCGCCAGCGTGGTGAATTTCGGGATCGCCGCCGTGAGCAGGACATTGGCGCCGCTGCCTTGTAGGGCGACGACTTGGGAGTCGACGGTCGGATCGGTGGTCTCGTAGGACTGCGTGGCGACCACCATTTTGTTGGCTTTGTCGCCCAGGCCGGCGCGCATGCCTTTGAGGTAGTCTTTGCCGAAATCGTCATTCTGATAGAGCACGGCGATCGTCGCATTCGGCAAATTCTTGAGTACATAGCGGGCGAAGATGCGCGCCTCGGTGCCGTAGCTCGGCTGCCAGCCGATGGTCCATGGATAGTGCGCGGGATCGTTCCACTGATCGGCGCCGGAGCCGACGAACAATTGCGGGACCTTGTTGTCGTTGAGATAGCCGCGGATCGCAATGTTGGTCGGCGTGCCGAGCGACTGGAACAACAGCAGCACCTGGTCTTCCTCGACCAGTTTGCGCACCTGCCCGACGGTTTTCGGCGGGCTATAGCTGTCATCGCGACTGATGAAGTTGATCTTGCGGCCGTTGATGCCGCCCTGATCGTTGATCATGGCGAAGTACGCGGTGAGCGATTTGCCGATCGAGCTGTAGCCCGACCCGGGCCCACTATACGGCATGGTGTTGCCGATTTTTATTTCGGTGTCGCTAACACCCGGCCCATATTGTCCCGCTGCGGCGGCTACCGCGCCGGCGAGGATAAAGCCCAGTGCCGACAGGCCGGTGTTAAGTGCTCGCTTCGCCGCCATGACGTCCTCCCATTAATTCTTTCGCGCCGTCGTCGAACGCCGCCCGATGCGGCATTATCCGTTGTAGCGTCCGATTGATCCAGGGTCGGAGTGAGCCGACGACGCCGCGCGGCATCAAATACATGAACAACAACATGGCCGATCCGTAGATCGCCCATGGCGCGGCGTCGGAGATGTCGTTGGCGAGATTAGGCACGAACTGGATGAAGAGACCACCGACAATCGCGCCGCCGATGGTCGCAATGCCGCCGACCGCCGAGCCGACCAGGAACGAAACCGACAGGAAGATGCTGTAACTCTCGGGCGACACATAGCCGATGACGATTGCGGCCAGCGCACCCGCGACGCCGGTGAACAGCGTTGACGTACCGAAGGCGAGCGTCTTGTAGCGCGCAGTATTGATGCCCATGGCGGCTGCAGCGATCGGGTGGTCGCGGATGGCGACAAAGGCGCGGCCGGTCCGCCCGTGCAGCATGTTGGCGGCAACCCGCATCGCAATCAGCAGCACCACAAGAACAACAAGATAGAGCCAGCGATCGCGATCGATGCCTAGTCCAGCCGGCGGCACCGGTTTGGCGAGGTTGATGCCCTGTTGGCCGCCGGTCCAGGTATCGAAGTACTTGAGCAATTGCGGCGTCGCCAGCGCCATTGCGAGCGTCACCAGCGCCAGATACGGACCTTCGAAGCGCAGCGCCGGCAATCCAAACAGCACGCCGAGCACGAAACAGATCAGTGCCGCCGGCGGCAGCGTCGCCCAGTAGGGTACGCCGTAGCGATGCATCAGGATGGCGGCGGTGTAGGCGCCGGCGGCAAAAAAGCCGCCGTGGCCAAGCGAGATCTGGCCGTTGTAGCCGGTGAGAATATTGAGGCCGAGCACGGCGATGGCGTAGATCATAACCATCGTCAGTTCGAACACGTGATATTTGCTCAGGCCAAACGGCAGTGCCGCGACCAATGCGATGGCTATCAGCGCGGCGGTCCACTGCCAGGCGCCGGCAGTTACTCCGGCGTAGCGATCGCCTGCAAGCGTTTCCGGAGCAATGAAGGTGGCGCGTTTGTCCATCTTCACACCCGCCGCACGATCGCGGTGCCGAACAAGCCGTTCGGCCGGAACACCAGCACCAGAATGATCAACGCAAACGCCACCGTCAGCTTGAGCTGGCTGGCGATCAGATAGGTGCCGACCAGATTCTCAGTGACGCCGACGATCAGCCCGCCGGCCACGGCGCCTACTGGACTGGTGATCCCGCCGAGCAGCGCACCGGCGAAAGCATAGATCAGCACGCCGCCCATCATGTTGGGATCGAGAAACAGCACCGGCGCCACCATGACGCCCGCGGTCGCACCGATCGCCGCCGCCAAACCCCAGCCGATCGCGAGCATGCGGCCGACGGGAATGCCGCACAGCCGCGCCGATTCAGGATTTTGCGCGGCAGCGCGCATGGCAAGTCCGGTCGAGGTAAATCGGAAAAACGCGAACAAAAGCACCAGCATTACCAGCGTCACGGCAATCACGCCCAGGTCCTGCGTGGTCATGAGCGCGCCGAACACCGGTCGGTCGGGGAAGGGGCTAGGAAAATCCTGAACGGTGTAGCTGTAAATCCAGCCGGCAACGGAATTGAAGATCAGCAGCAATCCGATCGTCACCACCACAGCGGCAAGGACTGGTGCGTTTTCGACCGGCCGAATGAGCACCCGTTCGATCACCATGCCGCCGACAAACGAAACGATGAGCGTGATCAGGAATGCGAGCCAGAACGGCAGTCCGGCATTCATCAGCGTCCAGGCGATGTAGGTCGAGAACATCGCCATCTCGCCCTGCGCGAAATTCACCAGATCAGTCGCCCGATAGATCATCACCAGCGCCAGCGCGACGCTTGCGTAAATCGCGCCGGAAGCAAGGCCTGAGAAGATCTGCTGCAGGAACTGATGCATCGCGGGACCGTCAGTATCCGAGATAGGAGCGGCGGATTTGCGGATCGTCGGCGAGCGATTTCGCGCTGCCGGAGGCGACGACATAACCGGTCTCGATGAGATAAGCGTGGTCGGCAAGCTCGAGCGCAAGACTGGCGTTCTGCTCGACCAGGAGCACGCTCACGCGCTCCTCGCGCTTGATCCGCTCGACGATCTTGAAAATGTCTTCGACGATGCGCGGGGCAAGTCCGAACGAGGGTTCGTCCAGCACCAGAAGCCGCGGCGCCATCATCAGGGCGCGTGCGATCGCGAGCATCTGCTGTTCGCCGCCGGACAGCGCGCCGGCCTGCTGCCGGCGGCGCTGGGCGAGGATCGGAAAATATCCGTACATGCGCTGCATGGTTTCCAGCTGTTGGCCGCGCGTGTAACCGCCGAGCCGCAGGTTTTCCTCGACGGTGAGGCCGATGAATGTTCCGCGACCCTCCGGCACATGAGCGACGCCCAGGCTTGCAATCGCTTCGGTGGTGCGGCGATCGAGCTTTTCGCCGGCGAAAATGATTTCACCTTCTCGGCGCACCATGCCGCAAATGGCGCGAAGCGTGGTGGTCTTGCCGGCGCCGTTGGCGCCGAGCAGCACGGTCATGCCGCCTTCCTCGACCGCAAGGTCGATGCCATGCACGACTTCGGACTGGCCGTAGAAAGCCTTGACCGCGCGAAGCTGCAGGATCGGCGCCATCAGTGCCGTGTTCCCAGATAGGCCTCGGTAACGGCCGGATTGCAGCGTACGTCTTCCGGCGGCCCGTCGGCGATGACGCGACCGAAGTTGAGCACCACCACCTGATCCGAAAGGCTCATCACCAGGCCCATGTGATGTTCGACCAGAAGCACCGTGATCCCGAGCTTGTCGCGAATTGAACGGATCAGCGTGCCCAGTTCGGCGACTTCCTCATGATTAAGTCCGCCGGCGGGTTCATCGAGCAACAGCAGAACAGGCCTGGCGGCGAGCGCCCGCGCCAGTTCCACGCGCTTTCGTGCGCCCAGCGACAGGTTTGCGGCGGGCCGACGCGTCAGTTTTTCGAGGCCGACGAAGCCGAGCATTTCGCGCGCGGTCTCATCAAACTTGTGCTCCTCGCTGCGCGTAGACGGGAGTGTCAGCGCATCGGTCAGCGGACCATTGCGGCCGCGCGCATGCGAGCCGACTTTTACGTTGTCGAGCACCGACATGGAGGCGAACAGAGTGGGGGCCTGGAAAGTACGCCCGACGCCAAGCGCGGCAATGTCGGACGGCGCGCACCGGCGCAACGACTGCCCGTTCAGCCTGATGTCGCCACGCACCTGCCGATAAAGCCGGCTCAGGCAGTTGAACAGGGTGGTCTTGCCGGCGCCGTTTGGGCCGATCAATCCGACAATGCGGCCCTTGTCGACGGAGAAGCTGACGGCGTCGAGTGCGACGATGCCGCCGAAGCGCATGGTCACGTCTGCAATCTCCAGCAAATGCGGAGCAGTAGAATTTTGCCGGCCGGCAGACATCAGCGGCGGGATTTCGGTCATGCAGATCGAGCCGCCATTGGGACTAAATCCTCCTCCGACCTTGCCGTCGTTGATTTACTGGATACCTCGCGGCACCGTACCCCATTACGAGCCCGCTTCCGGCGAGCAGAAGCCGTTGACGGGAGAGGGTCGATGAAAACGTGACACAATAATCAGGAATCAGCAATCAGCGAGCAGGAATCAGCAGCTCAGTGATTCCTGATCCCAAAGCCTGATGTCTGATCCCTGAAAGCCGATCCCCGATCAGTGCGACATCAGCACCGGAGCGGTCATCGACTGGAAAATGCTGCGGGTGACGCCGCCGAGCACAAATTCGCGGAGCCGCGAGTGGCCGTACCCGCCCATGACAATGAAATCGGCGCCGGCGTCGGCAGCGTGCGAGAGGATCACATCCGCAACCGCGATGTCGCCGAGGACGGTCCGCTTGACTTCAACCTTGAGCCCGTGCCGGGCGAGGTGTTGTGCCATGTCGGCGCCCTCGATCTCGTCCCGCTTGCCACGTTCGTTGCTGACGATGACGACCTCGACCTGGCCCGCCTTTTTCAATAACGGCATGGCGTCGGCGATCGCACGCGCAGCGGCGCGGCTGCCGTCCCAGCACAACATGACGCGGTCGAGCTTGAGCGGATCTTTCTGAATATAGGGTACGACGATCACCGGACGGCCGGACTCGAACAAGGCGGCTTCGGCGATTATCTCTTCCACGGCGCTTCTGTCCGGTTCGGCTTGCCCGACAATCGATAAATCGAAACGACGCGCCATGGGGCCAAACTGGTCGCCCACGCCGGCGAGGCTGGCGCTGAGCGTAACCGGTTCCGCGGCAACGCCGGCGCGTTTGCATGCAGCGCTAAAGCGGTCGAGCGCGGCCTTGCTCGCGGCAGCGTTCTCGCGTTCCTGTGTCTCGATAACCTCGGCGGGGATATAACCCGCGCCTGATACCGGGACGATCGGATCGTAGAGAAAAGCGACGCCGGCGAGGTGGGCGTCGAACGCGGCGGCGACCGAAATCGCGTAATCACCGGCCGGGCCCGGCCGCTCCCCGACACTGAGATTGACGATGATATCTTTAATCATGGGTCGTCTCCTGCGGCCAGCGGGGGTGCTAACGGATCACGAATTCGTATTTATGGCAAAGGCGGCGCCAGCAGATTTTGCGCGAGATCAATTGCTACCGGGGATGCTATTTCTTGATATTCCCTTCGGCATCGAACTGTTTGAGGTAGGCCCACAAATCATTGACCTCCTGCTCGTTCTTGATGCCGGCAAAGATCATCTTGGTGCCCGGAATCTTCCCCCGTGGATCCTTGATGTATTCCTTGAAAGTCGCCTCGCCCCAGACGATGCCCGAATTCTTGTTGGCGTCACTGTAGTTGAAGTTCGGAGCTTGGCCGGAGTGCCGGCCGTCGATGCCGTTCAATTCGGGGCCGACCTTGTTCTTGGCGCCGGGGCCGATGGCGTGGCAAGGCAGGCATTTCTTGAAGACATTCGCGCCCTTTTCGACGTCTTGCGCATATCCGGTCCCGATCGACGCGGCGATCAACGCGGCGGCAGTCATTAGCGCCCTCAGCATCATGGTGTCGTTCCTTTAAGCGGGGGTATACCAAAGAGCAGGTGCGGGTATTCCGACGCCCGCTGGCGTCCGCGCGAGCGTGTGATATCGGTATCTTCACTCTTGGGTTATGTGCGTCAATAGGACTTGGCTGCGCAAAACGTCGCTTCCCCGACGACCCGTAATCGAGCGGCGGAACCCACAAGCGCAGTCAGCTACCTACGTTGCCCCTGTACCGGTCGGCGGACGGCCGGTTTACCACTGACGCCGTGATGACCACGGCATCGCATTCAGTGAATTGAGCGTTGCGGCGTTCGGGCAATAATCTTCCCAGACGGGATTTTCCGAATCGTGCGCAAGGTCTCGCGCGCACCGCCGGTGGCTTTCACACATGGCGCAGACTCTTTGCAGGTCTTGCAATGTCCGCCGTTCGGTCTGGGACACCTCTTTTGCATCGAGGTCTAGCGCTTCCATGCGGCGAAGCAAAAGATCGGCCCCCTCCGGGCCCAAGCGGGAGAGCTTGCGGAATTCGGCAGCAGAGACGCCCGCATCTTGCGCCATGCGCGCAATCTCATCCTCTCCACAGCATCTCAGTTCTGACGCGGCGCTTCCTCCGGTCCAATCTCGCCACCATCGTGAAAGAGCTTCCATCGGAGACCAGGCTTTTTGGCTATTGGGCGGGGCTAACATGCGACCCTCCTTTTGGTTGCAGCAGTTCTCTATGAAACCATAGGACGGCCAATTGGCGGCGCTTTGACCTAGATCAACCGCGGAGCGCACGGCTGTTAGACGATTGCGGCCTTGCAGCCACGACCGCCGAGAGACGCTCTTGATCCAGCTCAATGCGTTACGTGCCAGATAGTCAAAACTTACAAAAGTAACTGACGTGGGAGGAGGCAATGCAAGCTCAAGCAAATCAGAAGACTGCAGCGGCAAAGTCGAATCCTGCCGCAGTCGCCGAAGCCTCAGAGCTTCCTTGTCGTTTCTACGACGCGAGTCTGTTGCTTTGTATGGACATGCTCCAAGTCGACCAACATGAACTTGCGACCAACGATCCGCTGCTGTTCCGAGAACTCCAGGGAAGATGCTCCCTCTGCTCTCACAAGGAGGAGTGCGTGCAGGATCTTGGGCACGAATTCGACAATGACCGATTGGAAAGGTGGCGCGCGTACTGCCCAAATTCGACAATGCTCACGACGATTGGCGCCATACAAAATTGCGGATACGCCGCGCAGCATCTCAAAGCGCCGCACGCGATGCGCTCATCGGAGGTTGGGTAACCTCGGATCGTCGCCGCCATAACTCGGCGTGGGCTGATAAATCGAATGGGTCTGTCGCAATCAACTGATGTCGGCGATGTGGCGCATTGCGGAGTCAAGTCGGACATCGCGGTATCAACGCGAATCGCTCAATGCGACTTGTGTTTCACATTTAAACTGCGGAACCCGGACCCTTCAGAAGCCCATATAACCGGGCCCCTGCTTTTGTTGAGCGATGTGGTAGCGACCTGGCGCCGCGGCACTTCGCTCGCCGTGCGGATCGACCACGACAAGACCAACGATTTTAGCGCGACGCATCCGGGTGAGCCCGCCTCCTGAATTGGCATCGTAGAGTGTAGCCGTGCCGTCGCCGTGATATTGCTCGATGATTGCCACGTGACGCGAACCAAACAATACCGCCATGCCCTGTGCAGGGGCCGCCCGCGGGAATTGATACCAGTTCCGCACCAGATAGAGCGATCGGACCGGATGTCCGAATACGTGCGCGCTGGCGCCGCAGCCACAAAACAGATAGCGGGGACATCCTGCCGGATGCGGGATAATCGTGTTGCTTTCGGGCGCGACATAGTTGACCAAGCGCGCAGCGGATGGAAGGTGCTGCGCATGCTGCGGAAATGGATGAACATCAGTCTTGTTCGACGTCAGATCGAGAGCGTAGCCCGGCCGAAATGTTGTGACCGAAAGCAAAATAATTCCTGTTGCGAAGAGCGCGCGCATAGTTGGCCTGCTAATTTGTTGGTGTTTATTTTTTTTATTTGATTAGAAGGCCGTCGTTTAGCGACAAGCAAAATTAACGTTACCTCTGATGGCGCAATTTTAAACTTAATCTCAAAGACACTCGAAATTGGTAGCCAACCAGTTTTTGTTCACGAATATTCTTATGAAAACGCCGCCGCGCGCTCTGATATCGAGTTCACCATAATCTTCACGAGCGACGAGATAGTCGCTCGCGCATGCTGGCTTTGCAAAGTCGCCGACATTTCGTCGAGATAATTCTCCGCCGAGTTTCGGTGGCGCGCGAAACGGAGGGGCCGAACGCCGTCTCGAATTTCCGCTGAAATGACGGTGATGCGAGTTCCCGCGGATATCAAGAAGCCGACGGTGAAGGGCAAGAAATGGAGTGACTGACGCCGCCTCAAATTTTCGGCTTATGAGGGTAAAGCGAACTCCGCGCGAAATCGCGCAAGCGACGCGCACGACGCTAGCGGTCACGCCACCAATCTGAAATCCCGGCGATCAACCAAGTGCCAAAGCATCGTGGATCACTTCGGAGCCGGACTACCCGCAGCGTGTACAGGGCAATACTTCAGCTGCGGCGGATCGCCATAGAACGGCGTCAATTGCGAAAAGCCGCTCAAGAGTTCGGCCCGGGAAGCAGCGGACCAAATCTCGGCGCGTGCGGCTCGGAGCGATGTCCTGTCCAACGGGCACACGTCGATGAAAGTGTAGTAGTCGGACGCCGGCTTGAGCTGACATCGGCACGAGACTATGCCGTTCGCCGTGCTGCAAGGTGCGTCAAGGCAGAAGGCCCATTTGCCCGCGTTGCTGCCGGTGCACGCCAACGATGACTTCGCGGGCTTGTGGCCCCGCGGTCGGATCCCAAAGGGAAAATGTCGAGGTCAGCTGCTTCGTGCGTGACCGGCACGAGGAATTGGCGATGTTCAAGCCTTGCAGCGGGCCTTCGCAGGTGCATTTCACGTGATTAGAGTCGCTGTCGATGGCGTGGCATTTTGCTGACGAGCAAAGCGCGTATGGGCCATCGCAGATGCGCTGGCCGCCGGACGTGTCGGCGCCGCGAGCGGATATCGGTAGCAAGGTTGTCGCGGCCAGAGCAGCGGACGCCAACAGCCGCAATCGTTGGTGATGAGCACGCACGGCGTTGCCCTCCTGTCGCGGCGTTTCTTTCCCGAGCACTCCTGTATTGAGAATTCCTCGCCCGCTGCTCGTCGAACGGGATCCTATTGGGGAGGCGGACATTGCGCAATCGCGTCCAACAAGCCGGATTTGTGAGCGCGCTCGTTTGGCGGCAGCCGAGTTGAATCTACTTGATGAAGCTGAGGTAGGACGCCAGCTCCTCGATTTGATCGCGGGATAGCTTGCTGGCAATACGGGGCATCGGCACCCGGGCGGTCGCGTGATATCCCTCGCCCCATTGTTGCAGCCGCCGTTTCAGGTAGGTGTAGGCCAAACCTCCCAAACGAGGAATTTCGGCAACGCCCTCGGCGTTTGGGCCATGACACGCGACGCAGGCGGCAATGTTCGCGTCCGGGAGCCCCTGTTGATATATAGTTCTTCCGGTCGACGTGAGTTCCCGGTCTCCATCATTGGCTGGATCAGGGGGCAATGACGCAAAATAGAGCGTGAGGTCGCGCACAGCCCGGGGACTGAGGCTCCGCGCGGCGCCCCACATATATTGTTTTGAAAACGGATTATCGCGCGTATGGGCGCGAAAGCTTATCAGCTGGTTCTGCATATAGGGCACTCTTTGCCCGGCCAGTCGTGGCGCCGGCGTGTACCCTTGCGCCGAGGCGCCGTGGCACCAGGTGCAATTGCGGATCGCAAGGTTCTCCGCATGTGCCGACAGTGCCGATGCGGCAATGGAGACAATGGCCAGGGCTGCGGCTTTTAGCGGGATGTATCGCATTATCCGATTTCCAGGCTTCCTGTTTCCCATAAGCGGCGCTGCAACCAAAACAGAAGCATTACTTCAGATAACTGAGATAAGCGGCGACGGCCTCGACTTCCGGCCGGGTCAGGCTGTGAGCAACCGGCGCCATGATGAATGACGTGTCCGCATGTTCCGGAATTTGCCCGCGCTCCTTGCCCCAGTTTGTCAACTCTTTGACGAGGTACGGATAGAGCTGGCCGGCGAGGCGCGGAACTGGCCCTTTGCCTGTTGCATCGGGACCGTGGCAGGCGGCGCAGGCAGCGACATTCGCGTCAGGCACGCCGTCTTCGAATATTTTTTTGCCGGCAGCGACTTGATGTTTAGGCGCGCCGCCAAGCGGCGCCGGATTGAACGATCGAAAGCTCGCGGCGAGCGCCGCGATCATCGTCGGGCTCAGCACATGCGCGACGTTGGCCATGATGTTGTTCGGACGCCGGCGTTCAATAAACGCCCGCAACTGGTTCTCGATGTATTCGGTTTGTTGTCCGGCCAGCCGCGGGATCGGATAAAACCCGCGATAACCCTGTCCCGATGGTCCGTGACAGTCCTGGCAATACTCCATTTTCGCTGCTACGCCGCCTCTCAGAGGAGAGGGCTTGTCGATACTGTCGGCGCGTCCGGTCGCCGAAAAAACGAGCGACAGCACCGCGGCCTGCAGCGCGAAATGCAGGCCGACGAAGATCATTTTTCGGCGCGCGCGGCTTCGGCTGCCGACCGCACCGGCGCGAACAATCAGATAGGCTTCGAACAGCTTCATCATCTCGACCAGAAAGTCACTCCAGATTGCTGACGTAGGCTGCAACGGCTTCGATTTGCGGCTTGGTCAAATTGTGCGCGATCGGCTGCATGATCGATGACGCATCAGGGTTCGACGGATTCTGCCCGCGTTCCTTGGTCCAGTTCGTCAGTTTGTTGAAGATGTAATCGTTGAGCTGACCGGCCAGGCGAGGGAATTGTCCATCGCCCTTGGCTTGCGGACCGTGACAGGACGCACACGCAGGAACATCGGCTGCCGTAATTCCCTCTTCGTAGATTTTCTTTCCGGCGGCCATGAGATCCTTGCGCGCACCGCCCAGCGGTTTTGGATCGAAATTTTTAAAATTCGTGGCAAGAGACGTCAGCATCGCCGGGCTGAGTACGTGAGCCACGTTGAACATGATATTGTTGGTTCGGCGGTGCTCGATGAACGCCTGCAACTGATTCTCGAAGTATTCGGGCTGCTGTCCGGCCAGGCGCGGTATCGGATAATAGCCACGAAACCCCTGGCCGGATGCCCCGTGGCAGACTTGGCAATAGGCCATCTTGGCTTGAAGTTCTTGCTTCGGAACTTCCGCCTTGGTGTCTTCCGCACGCGCTGCGGTGGCAAAGACCGTTGCGACGATTGCCAACTGCAGTGCCAGCTGCAGCCCGACGCTCTGTGCTGTGCGACGTCCGCGTCGTTTAGCTTGCGGTGTGGCATGAGCGGGCCAAAAAGTTACAGTCACAACAGCCTCACCAACCTAACGGGACGACGGGAGCCGCACTGGGGGCAACGTGAAAATTCAGACCGAGCTTTATGATCTGAATTGTCTGGCTGATGTTTTCAGGTCCTGTGTTTGCGTTGTTCGCGTTGATGAACGTCAAGCTGCGCGTGCCGAAGCCGTAATAATCGTATTCGAGTTTGAGCGACCAATCATTCCATAGCGCCCATTCAATACCGGCGCCGGCGGTCCAACCGAGCCGAGTTTCCAGTCCTTCAAAATCATAGATCGCGATTGCGTCGAACGCGCTGTATCGATTGCCCGCCCAGGCAGCGCCGCCTTTGCCGTACAACAACCAGCGGTCCCATGCATATCCCACCCGCCCGGTGACGCTGGTCAGAAAGTCGGTTGTTTCCTTGAACGTTGCAGTGTCACCGGGAATTACAGTCAGCGCGAATCCTGTGCTGCCTCCAATATTCCCACCGGCCGCTGCGCCTTCGATACCGACAACCCAGTTGGGCGTAAACTGATAATCACATCCGATCTGCGCGCCGAGCGTGTGGCCGTTTATGTCAATCGTGTCGGAGGTTTCTGGCGCTCTTAACCGGTGCGTGTCCGAAAGGCCGGTTTGTCCGAAACCGCCGCCGGCTTGCACGCCGGCGTAGCAGCCGCTCCATGTAAATGGCGCTGGCGCCGGCGGCGTCTTCAACGCCATCTCCGATCCGAGATCGGCGGCCAACGCCGAGACAGGCAACAGCGCCAAGGCGGCGCCGGTCAACCAAATTACTTTCATTACGAGCCCTCGCTGTCGGCGCTCCTGCTACATAGCCAACCACAGATAGAGGAAGAGCGTATTGTTGGCGGTCGCACCCGCCGTGATCCCATTGAATTCGGTGTAATAGGTGTATTGCAGCCCAACGCGGGCGTTGAACCACGGCCACCCCGGCGCAAAGTTGCTGATGAACGGGATGTACGCGATCTCGGCGATCCAGCCGTTGGTGTTCGGACTACCGCCATACAACAGAGCATCCGGGGTGCCCCAGCTATTGAAATATTGGCCGGTGAGCACGACCCGGTTGTTGTTGCCGTAGGCGAGCGAAGCGTACGCTCGCGCCTCGTTCAAGGTGTTGGTCGGATTCGCGACGACCCCATTGGTGAAGCTTGCGTTGAGGTCTTGAAATTCACGAATAAAACTGCCGCGCAGCGTGACCCAATAATTGCTGCCCTGATACTGATATTGGCTGTCGAAACCGATGTCGGTGTAATTGTCGGTCTGCGGGAAGGTCGTCGTCGTTGTTGTTCCGGGCATCGTCCAGGGATGGACCGGCGCATACATCCCGAAACTGCCGACCTCGAGCCAATTGTTGCCCCAGTGCGGCTCGTAGGCCAAACGCCAATAGGGCGCCGCCTCGAACTGCCCGGGCGAAGCAAACGGATCGACGCCCAAACCGATTTGCGCGTTCGGACTGAGCGCGGTGTAAACCGACGTTTCGAGGTAAAGCGAGTCGTTGATGAAGGCGTAAGCGCCGGCGCTGACCACGTTCTGGGCAAAACCGCCGTCGATGATCGGCGTGGGACCGAGACCAAAGCCCAACGGCGACGACACGTAGGGGAAGGCCCAGGCTGGCGTGGTATTCCAGGGATCCTGGACGGTTGGATTGTTGTTGGCGGTGATACCGTAGACAACATTGAGGCCGCCGAACCGCGCGGTATCAGCGTAACGGACATCCGTATTGTCCCACGTCCAGGAGCGCCCGTACGGATCACTGCCGAACCCTCCAGCCGGTTGCGCGCCATAACTGCCCTGTGCGAACGCGCCGATATGATCAGTGATGGCGCCGCCCCACATGAAATTAACCGACGATAGCCCGACATTGTTGTTGGCATTGTATGGTGCGGTCGGCGGCGGCAGGGGCGCTTGCGTGTTGGTGAAGCCGATAACCGTCATCATGGACACCGGCGGTACCCAGGGCTTCTGAGTGTTCGCGGTGGAATCATCTGAGCTCGGGAACAGCGTCGTGCGATACGGACCGCCGCCCGCCGTATAGCCCTGGATTTTGAACAAACGGCCGTAAGGGGTTAGTCCGGCAAAATCAGTGTGGCAGGTACCGCAGGGTTGTCCGGTCTGTCGGGCGTAGCTCGGCAACGCTTCGGCGGGCGGCGGGTTTGCCGCCAGGAAGAAAACTGCAAACAGCAGCGCCGCGGCGGCAGATAAAAATCCGTAGCGCCACGTGGCAAAACAAAGCCGGTCCGAAATCCCCCTCATCGCAGGTCACACGAGCCCATCGTGGATCTCCGCGTTCATGCACGGAGACGAGCCTTTGATTCGCCGCGGGCTTACTAAGATTAGGAAACCATTAACGGGCAGACAATCCCACATTGAACATCCGGCCACATTTCGCGGAAGGGGTGTTTTTCGGCAACACCATATGGCGCCCCAATCGGTATGGATGCGGCGCCGTAGCCCCGCCACGCCAAGTATTTCTCGCTATAATGAGCCTAAAGACAGGTGGAGACGTTCCAATGCCGGTGACAATGCCCCAACCTGACGGCGTGGTGCTCGCCCGCCGCGAGGAGATCGTGGCAGCGCTCAAGCGCATTGTGCCTGGCGAAGGCGTCATCGATGCGGAACAGGCCATGCGGCCGTACGAAAGTGATGGACTCACTGCCTATCGGGCGCTTCCGATGGTCGTCGTCCTGCCCGAGACCACCGATCAGGTCTCAGCAGTGCTAGGGTATTGCTACCGCGAAGCCATCAAGGTGGTGCCGCGGGGGGCGGGGACTTCGCTGTCGGGCGGCGCGCTGCCGCTCGGCGACGGCGTCCTTCTCGGCATGGCCAAGTTCAATCGCATCCGCGCCATCGATTTCGACAATCGCGTTGCCGTGGTCGAGCCTGGCGTCACCAATCTTGCGGTCTCGCAAGCGGTCGAGGGCGCCGGTTTCTATTATGCGCCCGACCCGTCATCGCAGATCGCCTGCACGATCGGCGGCAACGTGGCGGAGAATTCAGGCGGAGTGCACTGTCTGAAATACGGCGTCACCACCAACAATGTGCTCGGCTGCGAGCTGGCGTTGATGACCGGCGAAATCTTGCGGCTCGGCGGCAATTATCTCGATGCCGCCGGCTACGATCTTCTCGGCGTCGTTACCGGCTCGGAGGGGCTGCTCGGCGTCGTCACCGAGGTAACAGTCCGGCTTCTCAAGAAACCGGAATTGGCGCGGGCCGCGCTGATCGGTTTCGCCGCTTCGGAAGATGGCGGCGAATGCGTCGCGCGCATCATCGGTGCCGGCATAATCCCGGGCGGCATGGAGATGATGGACCGGCCTGCCATCCACGCCGCCGAGGACTTCGTCCACGCCGGTTATCCGCTCGACGTCGAGGCGCTGCTGATCGTCGAACTCGACGGCCCGCGCGCCGAGGTCGATCATCTCCTTGAGCGCGTCGAAGAGATCGCGCGGCAATGTAGCGCTGTGACCTGCCGCGTTTCAAATTCCGAGGAGGAGCGGTTGTTGTTCTGGGCCGGACGCAAGGCCGCGTTCCCGGCGGTCGGCCGCATCTCGCCGGACTATTACTGCATGGACGGCACCATCCCGCGGGCGAAGCTGCCGCTCGTCTTGCACCGCATGAAGGAATTTTCGGAAAAATACCGGCTGCGCGTCGCCAACGTATTCCATGCCGGTGACGGCAATCTGCATCCGCTCATCCTCTATGACGCCAACCAGCCGGGCGAGCTTGAGCGCGCCGAGGAATTTGGCGCCGACATCCTGCGGCTCTGCGTCAAGGTCGGCGGCGTGCTTACCGGCGAGCATGGCGTCGGCGTCGAAAAGCGCGATCTGATGCCGGTGATGTTTTCCGAAACCGATCTCGATCACCAGCAGCGGGTCAAATGCGCCTTTGACGACAAGAGCCTGCTCAACCCCGGCAAGGTGTTCCCTACGTTGCACCGTTGCGCCGAACTCGGCCGCATGCACGTTCACGCTGGCCGGGTGGCGTTCCCCGATATTCCGCGCTTTTAGCGGATGCCCGAAAACCTTAAACCTCGTGAAGCGGCTGAAGTCGAGCAGGCGATCCAATGGGCGCTTGCCGACGGCAAGGCGCTTGAAATCATCGGGCACGGTTCCAAACGCGCGATCGGCCGGGCGGCACAATGGGATGCCACGCTTGATCTCTCGGGCCTTTCCGGCGTGACGCTGTACGAACCGGCCGAGCTGGTGCTGTCCGCGAAGGCCGGCACCCCGCTCGCCGAGATCGAGGCCCTGGCCAAGGCCAGTAAGCAGGAGCTGGCCTTTGAGCCCATGGATTATGGACCGCTGCTCGGTACCGCGGCCGGCACCGGCACGATCGGTGGCGTGCTGGCGGCAAACCTGTCCGGGCCGCGGCGCATCAAGGCGGGTGCCGCGCGCGATCACTTCCTTGGCTTCAGCGCTGTGTCAGGCCGTGGCGAGACCTTCAAATCCGGCGGGCGCGTGGTGAAGAACGTCACCGGCTACGATCTCTGTAAACTCCTGGCCGGCTCCTGGGGCACCCTCGCGGCCATGACCGACGTCACGATCAAGACGTTGCCGCGGGCGGAGACCGAAGAGACCCTGATGGTGCTCGGTCTTGACGATCAGACCGCTGGCAAGGCCATGACTGCGGCTATGGGTTCGTCGGCTGACGTAACTGCGGCCGCTCACCTGCCGGCGCCAATGACAGCAGGTATCGACGGCATCACCGCCGCCGGTGCAGCTGTCACCGCCTTCCGTCTTGAAGGCGTCGCACCGTCGGTCATACACCGCAAAGGATTGCTGGAACGACTCATGGCGCCGCTCGGCAGCCTGAGCACGCTGCGGGATACGGCCTCTCGCGCGCTGTGGCGAGCGGTGCGCGACGTTGCTCCATTCGCCGCCAACGGACCGACGGGACAGCGCATCATCTGGCGCCTTTCGACCGCGCCATCGCACGGCGCCAAGGTCGGGCGCGCTCTCGTCGAAAAGCTGCAAGCGGACGTCCTCTACGATTGGGCCGGCGGGTTGATCTGGGCGGCCCTGCCGCGGGCGGACGATGCTGACGCAGGCACCGTGCGTGCCATCGTTGCCGCGGTCGGTGGTCACGCCACACTCATTCGCGCGTCGGCCGCCGTCCGCGCTGCGGTGGATGTCTTTACCCCGGAGACTGCGGCACTTTCGGCCTTGACCAAGCGGCTCCATGACGGTTTCGATCCGCGCGGTGTGCTCAATACCGGGCGGATGTGGGCTGGCGTGTAACGATGCAGACCTCATTTACGCTCGCTCAGTTGGCCGATCCCGACGTGGCCGAATTGGAAAAAATCCTGCGCGCCTGCGTCCATTGCGGCTTCTGCACCGCGACCTGCCCGACCTACCTGCTTGACGGCAACGAGCTCGATTCGCCGCGCGGGCGCATCTACCTGATCAAGGACATGCTGGAGAATGATCGGCCGGCGACGGCGGAGGTGACTCTCCATATCGATCGCTGCCTGTCGTGCCTGGCCTGCATGACGACGTGTCCGTCGGGAGTCCACTACATGCATCTGGTGGACCATGCCCGCCTCCACATCGAGCGTACCTACGACCGCCCGCTAAGCGATCGCTTTCTGCGGACGATATTGGCCAAGCTGATGCCGTACCCGCAGCGATTCCGGCTGGCGCTCGCCGCGGCATTGTTCGGCAAGCCGTTCGCCGCACTTGCCGAGGCAATCGGCTTCAAGCGACTTGCCGCCATGCTGCGGCTGACGCCGTGGCACCCACCGCACCGGCCGTTGGACCCGGGCAGATTTCCCGCGGCGGGGCCGGAGCGAAAGGGCCGCGTGGCGCTGCTGGCCGGCTGCGTCAATGATCTCTTGGCGCCGCAGATCAACGCCTCAGCGATTCGCGTCCTGACGCGCCTGGGTATCGAAGTTGTGGTGGCGGAAGGTGCGGGCTGCTGCGGCTCGCTGGTTCATCACATGGGGCGGGAGGCCGAAGCCCTGGCGCAGGCGCGCGCCAATATCGACGCCTGGTCCGCGCTCGGGGACCTCGACGCGATCGTGATCACCACGTCGGGCTGCGGTACAACGGTGAAGGATTACGGCTTCATGCTGCGGACTGATTCGGCCTACGCCGGGCGGGCCCAGAAAGTGGCCGCTCTCGCCAAGGATATCAGCGAGTATTTGGATACATTACCGCTGACCGCAGACCAAAGCGCGCCGCCACTCGTTGTGGCCTATCATTCGGCATGCTCGCTCCAGCACGGCCAGCGCGTGACGCGGCAACCAAAGGACTTATTGCTCAAGCTTGGCTTTGCGGTGAAGGACGTGCCGGACGGTCATTTGTGTTGTGGCTCGGCAGGAACATACAATATTTTGCAGCCGGATATCGCAAGGAGGTTGCGCGAGCGCAAAGTCGGGACTATCGAGAGATTGCGACCTGATGTTATCGCAGCAGGAAATATCGGCTGCATGACTTAGATCGCCGCGGGCACCAAGCTTCCGGCCGTCCACACGGTCGAGTTGATTGACTGGGCAACCGGCGGGCCGTGTCCGCCCGCGCTTTTGGAGTATTGGCAGGGTAGGCCGCCGCGTCCATCTGCGGCTGCGGGCTAACGGGGGCTCGTTAGTTTCTTGTGCGTGAACCCGGTCTCCCATGGGGGCCGATGGGATTTATGACTCCTAGCTTGGATCGGGAGGATGATCATGGCGAAGAAATCGAAGGCGAAGAAGAAATCCGCGAAGAAAAAGGCCGCCCCGGCGCGCAAGAAGAAAAAGGTATTGAAGTCGGCGGCGAAGAAGAAGGTAGCGAAAAAGGTCGCCAAAAAGGTCGTGAAGAAGGCTGCTCCCAAGCCTGCTCCCAAGCCTATTGCCAAGCCTAAGGCGGCGCCGAAGAAACCAGTTCCTGCGCCGATGCCAACAGCGGCACCGGCGCCCGCGCCTGCCCCGTCCTGGCCGCCTCCGCTTGGCGGCTCCGGTTTCGGTGGCGACAACACCTAAATTTCTCCCGTCCTACGTGGGAGCAGGGAGCGCGGCCGAGCGCTGACAGCGCGCTGGCCGCGTTGCCGTATCTGGTGGAGCGCCTGCGTTAGGGTCGCGCGCGCTCCTTTCCTCCCGCATTGCATCCCGTGGGTGCCGCTCATAGCATTGGTGGGACAATGGACGGCGAACAATCGCCGGCGCCGGCTTAAGATGATCTGCCAGGTTGAAGCGGGAGGCGCGCGATGGCCACTTACAACATCCTGATTATGGGCGCTTCCTATGGCTCGCTGCTGGCGTCCAAGCTGCTGTTTGGCGGTCATACCCTCAAGCTCGTGTGTCTCCCCGCGGAAGCCGATCTCATCAATAGCGAAGGGTTTCGCGTACGACTGCCGGTCCGCGGGCGCAAAGAACCGGTCGTGCTCGACTCGCGAAAGCTGCCCGGCAAGGTGAGCGCCAGCGGCACGGCCGGCGTCGATCCGAAGGATTACGATCTGGTCGGGCTCGCGATGCAGGAGCCGCAATGCCGTTCGCCCGGAGTGCGTGAACTCCTTGACGCCGTAGCCCGAGCCAAAGTGCCGTGCATGTCGATCATGAACATGCCGCCGCTCGCCTATCTGCGGCGCGTCCCGGGCCTGGATACCGATGCACTCAAGGCCGCCTATACCGACGCCAGCGTCTGGGACAACTTCGATCCGGTGCGCATCACGCTGTGCAGTCCGGACCCCCAGGCAATCAGGCCGCCCGAGGAAAAGATCAACGTGCTGCAGGTGACGCTGCCGACCAATTTCAAGGTCGCGCGCTTTCCTTCAGAACAGCACACCGCGATGCTGCGCCAATTGCAGGATGAGATCGACGCGATCCGGTTCGATACGCCGCAAGGCAAGACCGAGCTGCCGGTCAAGCTCAGAGTTTATGATTTGATCTTCGTGCCACTTGCTAAATGGGCGATGCTGCTCGCCGGCAATTATCGTTGCGTGACCAGGGACGGTATGCGCACTGCGCAAGAGGCGGTGTACAGCGACATCGAAACCTCGCGCTCGGTCTACAATTTCGTCGTCGACCTCTGCATTAAACTTGGCGCCAACCCTGACGACATGGTGCAGTTCGACAAATACGCCGCCGCTGCGCAATCGCTGACGCGGCCGGCGTCCGCCGCGCGCGCCTTGCAGAACGGCGCGCCGAACATCGAGCGCGCCGACAAGCTCGTGCAGCTCATCGCCGCGCAAATGGGTCTGCACCATCCGGCGATTGATGCGCAGGTCGCGCTGGTGGATGCGCGGCTCGAAGCCAACCGCAAGAAGGCGGCGGCGTAGCGAGCGAGGGTTCCCTCAATCCACGCTACTTGACCTCGACGTCCTCCCAGAAGCCGAACCGGCCGCCGACCTTTGCCATCTGCGGCTGCGGTTTTTCGTAGGACCACGCTGCGCGCTTATGGCGCTTGCCGTCGATAACGACGTCGTAGAATTGGACGCCGTGCGGGCATTTGAGATCGTCGTCGGTCTTTTCAGTCTTCTCCAGCCAATCCATCCGCACCGCGGAAGGCGGGAAATATTCGTAGCCGTGGGCCGAAACCATATCGTTGCTCTCGGCGACTACATGTTCATCGACGCTTGCCTTCATGATACCGGTCTCCCTGGGAGGTGTATCCAACATCTATTCATTCGGCGGCCGAGACCAAGGGCACCTCCCGCAAATGGGAGAAGCCATCTTCCGGCACCACCTCGATGCGGCGGCGGTGGAAGACGTTAAGCGTCGAGCGATGGCCGATGGAAATGATGGCCGAGCCTTTCAGCCGCTCCTGCAGCAGGCGGTACAGCGCCGCCTCTGCGGCTTCATCGAGTGCAGCCGTTGCTTCGTCGAGAAAGAGATAGTCGGGCGCCGCCAGAAGCGCCCGCGCGATCGCGAGCCGCTGTTGCTCACCCTGCGAGAGGACGCGGTTCCAGTGGGCTTCTTCGCCCAGCCGCGCGGCCAACTGTGGCAGTCCCACAGCGACGAGGGCTTCGGCGATCTTGGCGTCGCTGAAGGTGTCGGGCTCTGCCGGATAGGCAACCGCCGCCGACAGCTTTGCAATCGGGAAATAGGGCCGCTGCGGCAGCAGCATGACGTTTGCTCCGCGCGGCACCGTTACCCGGCCGGATCCGAATGGCCAGATGCCGGCGATGGCGCGGAACAGCGTCGATTTGCCGATGCCGGATGGTCCGCTGACCAGAACGCGCTCACCCTGTGGAAAGGCGACGTGTTCCGCCGAGATCAGCGGCTCGCCGCCGGGCAGGCGCACGTGGAGACGGTCGGCGGCGAATACAGCCCCGCGCCCGCCTGAGAGCCGTTCGACCGCGGGCGGGGTCACCGCAGCAGCGCGGCCCGCCGCAATCGCCTCCTCGAATCCGGTCAGGCGCGCGATCACTGCGCGGTATTCCGCGAGCTCGATATAGATATTGATGAAATAGGACAGCGCATTCTGGACGCTGTTGAAGGCCGATGCCGTCTGCATCAGGCCGCCGAGTTGCATGGCGCCGGAGAAGTAGGCCGGGCTTACCATCAGATAGGGAAAGATCAGCGCTGCTTGTGTATAGCTCTGCGTGAAGAAGGTCAGCCGCTTTTGTCGGCGCATGATCGCAATCCAGTTGCTGAACACGTGCCCGAAGCGGCCGAGGTGGCGCCCGCGTTCGGCGGCCTCGCCGCGGAGCGAAGCGATTTGCTCGGAATTCTCGCGCGTTCGCACCAGATTGAAGCGGAAGTCGGCCTCGACGCGCTGGCGCTGAAAATTGAGCGGAATGAGCGGCCAGCCGATCAGATGTGTCAGCGCGCTGCCGGCGACGGCGTAAATCAGCGCCGCCCAGACCAGATACCCGGGAATCGTGAAGCCGGAACCGAACAACGCGAGCGGCGCCTCGTCCGACAGCGTCCACAGAATGGCAATGAAGGCAGCCAGCGTGCCGAAAGCATTGAGCAGCCTGGTGCCGATCGAGAGCGTGCTCTCAACAAACAGTCGCAGGTCGTCCGCGATGCGCTGATCCGGGTTGTCGGCGGCATCGCCAAGAAGCTGCATGCGGTAATGGTTCGCGGCGTCAAGCCAATCGCCCAAATAGGCCAGCGTCATCCAGCGCCGCCAACGGATCTGCAGCCATTGACCGAGATAGACCTGATAGACCGCGATCACCGTATTGAGCCCCGCGATCACGCAGAAAAACAGGATCGCACTGACGAAGGCGTGCCAGTCGCGATCCTGCAAGGTGTTGTAGAATTGATTGTACCAAAGGTTCAGAATTACTTGCAGCGCGACAAGGCAAAGCTCCATCACAACCACCGCAATCAGTAAAATGCGGCCTGCCTTGCGGTCATTGGAACGGAAGTAGGGAAGCGACAGCCGCCAGATCGTAGCGATCATCGATACGAAGCGTTTCAAAAGCTGCTCCTGTCCTGGACTCGCCGGGCTAACCGACGTTCCTGGTGCGGTGTGTGCAATGCAAAAGACGGCGCGCGCCAACCATGAGTTTCAGGCATCTCGTTGAACCGCTTCGGCGCGCAGTCCAACGCAACTATTGTCGCACCCCGGCTTTTCACCGTAACATGCGTCGGGGCGCCGGGATTATCGCATGGACTGAGTAACTTGCCGGAAGAGGCCTGCTCCACAGGCCGCGCCGGAGGCGGAACACATTTCCGTGTTCGGCGGTGCTCCGCCATCGCAGAACGCGATGCGGCTGCGTTTCATGTGTTCCACTCGATCGCGCTGGCCTGTCTGGTCGGCATCCTGGTGATCCTGCGAGCTTGATGTCTTCACCGGCATGATCGTGCATTGAGGAAGCAAAAGTTGCGGCACGGCGATGGCGGCCGTGTCGTTCTCCTGTCTACAAACCCCCGGAGACGATAATGGTTTGCTTGCGTTGGGCTCGTGCTTTGTGCCTGGTTTGCCTGTTGGCCGTGAATTCCTTTTTGCCAGCCCGGGCCAGCGATGACGCCTTTCCGTTCGACAGCGAGCTCATGCTTGATGCGGCGCCGATGCCGGGCTCCAGGCGGATCCCGATCATTGAGATCGCCGAAAATGGCGTCGCCTCGATCGAGTTGTGGTGCACGAGCGTCCGCGGCCAAGCCAGTGTCGGCGGCGATACGATTACGATCGTTGCGGCAGAAGCGCCACCGGCGCAGTGCGGCCCGGAGCGCCAGGGCGACGACGCCAATCTCTTGGCCGCGCTGGCGCAGGTGACCAGCTGGCGACGCCGCGGCGACGTCATCGAGTTTCTTGGCGCGACAACGCTGCGGTTTCGATTAATGACCAACTAATGATTTGGAGAAGGTTTTGATCACAACCGAAGCAAAACGTCGCTCGTGGCGGCGGTGGGCGGACAATCAGCGGCCCGGCTAGGTAGTGAACCGGAACCGCATCTTTACTGCACGTTAAGTCTGCCGCTCGTCAATTGAGGACGAAAATGCGGTCAAGTGCGCCTCGCATGATTTGGTTGCCTGCGCGAAGGCATGCGCGCAGGAAATTCAGACTCGGGTGTGCGGATGTTTCGCGTCATATCCTGCCTGGGCGGCCAGCATGACTTGCGTCTGGTGGTGCTGGCGGCGATCGTTTGCTTTGTCACCAGTCTGGTCGCTGTTAATTTGATCCATCGCGCGCGGACGACGCGACACCGTGCGCGCCTTGCATGGATCGTCACCGCGGGCGCCGCCAGCGGCTGCGGCATCTGGGCCACCCATTTCATCGCGATGTTGGCCTATGAGCCCGGCGTCCCGGTTGCCTATGACATTTTTCTGACGGCGCTGTCGTTCCTGTTTGCTGCCGCGCTGATGAGCGTCGGTATCGGCGTTACCATCTTCGGATCGGGCACGCGTAGCGCGCTGTTGGGGGGCGCCATCGTGGGCCTCGCCATCGCCGGCATGCATTTTCTCGGAATGCAGGCTCTGGAAGTGCCGGGTCGGGTGACGTGGGCTCCCGATCTCGTTATCGCCTCGATCGTGTTTGCAGTGGGCTTCGGAATGGCGGCCATGGAGGCGACCCGCCGCAAAGGCATTACCATGGCGGTAGTCGGTGCCATGGCTTTGTCCATCGCCATTGTGTCCCTTCATTTTACGGCCATGGGTGCAATCGAGATCGTGCCGGATCCGACGCGAAGCGTCACTCCGTTCTCGCTATCACCCAGCTTGCTTGCGCTATGCGTGGCGGCGGTGACTGCGCTGGTTTTGGCGATCGGCGCCGCCGGCTCGATTGTCGATCAGCGCATCGGCGAGAAGAATGAGCGGCTCGAAGCCGCGCTGCAAAATATGTATCAGGGGCTGTGCATGCTCAACAACGACCTCGAGGTGATGGTCGTTAATCAGCGCTTTCTCGAGATGTTCGGTATCGCGCCCGAGCAAGTAAAGCCGCTGATGCCGATGAAGGATCTCCTTGACGTCGCGCAGCAATCGGTTCCGTTCGGGCAGGAAACACTGATCGAGCTGCGCAGATGGGCATTTCGACTGATCCGGGAGAAAAAATCCGGGAAGACCGTATTCCGGCGCAGCGATGGGCGCATCTACGCAGTGTCGCATGAGCACATGCCGACCATGAACGGATGGGTCGACACTTTTGAGGACATCACCGAGCGCCGAAACGCCGAGGAAAAGATCGCGTTTTTGGCGCGTCACGACGCGCTAACCAGGCTGCCGAACCGGATGCATTTTCAGGAGCAGCTCAGCAAGGCAGTGACCGAGATTAATCAGAATGGCGATTTGGCGGTGCTGTGTCTCGATCTCGACAACTTCAAGACGGTCAACGACACGCTCGGCCATCAGAGCGGCGATCAACTCCTGCAAATCGCGGCGCAGCGCATCCAGGGTGCGTTGCGTGAAGGCGATTTGGTTGCGCGCGTCGGCGGCGACGAGTTTGCCATCCTGCAAGTGGTCAAAGATCAGCCGGCGGGCGCGACTGCTCTGGCCAGCCGTCTGGTCGAGGTCATGGGTGCCCCGGTCATGATTGGCGACCATCAAATGCCGGTCGGCGTCAGCGTCGGCATTTCGGTCGCGCCAACTGACGGCGTCTACGCCGACACGCTGTTGAAGAACGCCGATCTCGCGCTCTACCGCGCCAAAGCCGACGGACGCGGGACCTACCGCTTCTTCGAGCCGGAAATGGATGCACGCATGCGGGCGCGCCGCGAGCTCGAACTCGATCTGCGCCAGGCGCTGTCGACCGGCGCGTTTGAGCTCTACTACCAGCCGATCGTCAACGTTGCCAGTAATGAGGTCACGAGCTTCGAAGCACTGCTGCGCTGGCATCATCCAACGCGCGGCCTGATACCGCCGCTTGAATTCATTCCAATTGCGGAAGAAACCGGGCTGATCATTCCGATTGGGGATTGGGTGATCCGTGAGGCTTGCGCCGAAGCCACGACCTGGCCGGGTGCTGTTCATGTCGCCGTGAATTTGTCGCCGGCGCAGTTCAAAAGCCGTAATCTTATAACGACTGTGCTGGGCGCGCTGTCGGCATCGAAGTTGGCGCCGGAGCGGCTCGAGTTGGAGATCACAGAATCGGTTTTGATTCAGGACATCGACGCCGCTCTCGGCGTGCTCAACCGATTACGCGAACTTGGCGTCGCGATTTCGATGGACGACTTCGGCACCGGCTATTCGTCGCTCAGTTATTTGCGCAAGTTCCCGTTCGACAAGATCAAGATCGACCAGTCGTTCATTCGTGATCTGGCCGACGGCGGCGACAGCCTGGCGATTGTTCGCGCCGTAACCGGCCTCGGCAGCAGTCTTGGCATCTCCACCATCGCCGAAGGAGTCGAAACCGCCGAGCAGCTCAATCGCTGTCCGTCGTCAGAGATTTTGAGACAGAATGCGGCCTGATTTGAGAGAGAGTTCTGGCGCATCTTGGATGGATGTTATGCGGCTTGCTTGTTGTGAATTAACCGACGGTTTTTGATGGTTTTGCGTTTGATCCTTTCTCTTTCCAGCAGGATGGTTTGACCGCGTCCGAAGTAGACGTCGGCCGGGGTAAGATTATCGATGCTCTCGTGATAGCGCCGGTGGTTGTAGTAGGCGACAAACGCATTGATCTGGGCTTCGAGGTCACCGGGCAGATAATAGTTCTCGAGCAGGATGCGGTTTTTGAGCGTTTGATGCCAGCGCTCGATTTTCCCCTGCGTCATCGGATGATAAGGCGCACCCCGAGTGTGCCGCATGTTCTGGCGATTGAGCCATTTAGCCAGGTCGCCGGAGACATAGCTCGACCCGTTGTCCGATAGCAGACGAGGTCGGTGCATCACCGTGGCCTGATCCATTCCGGAAGCCTGCAGAGCCAGTTCCAACGTGTCGGTGACGTCCTCGGCCTTCATCGTGGTGCACAGCTTCCAGGCGATGATGTAGCGCGAGAAGTCGTCGAGGATCGTTGACAGATAGAACCAGCCCCAGCCGGTCACCTTCAGATAAGTAAAGTCGGTCTGCCAGAGCTGGTTCGGCGCAGTCGTCTTGTTCTTGAACTCGTCCGCCGCCTTCATCGTGATAAAAGCCGGGCTGGTGATCAGGTCGTGGGCCTTGAGCAGGCGATAAACCGAGGCTTCCGACACGAAGTAGCGCTCGACGTCGGTAAAGCGCACGGCCAGTTCCCGTGGCGAGAGCTCCGACTGGTCGAGGGCCAATGTGACGATCCTTGAGCGGACGTCATCGGGGATACGATTCCACACCCGATCAGGCCGAGGGCTGCGATCGTCCAGTGCCTCTGGCCCACCAGTCTGATACTGATCGCACCATCGATAGAACGTGGATCTCGGGATTCCGATCTGCGTCAGGGTGCGACGAACCGGCAAGTGGGATTGTTCGACGAGCCGGATGATCTCCAGCTTCTCCGAGGCGGGATATCTCATGCCTCGTCCTCCCCATCCGCCGTCACGCTTTTTTTGAGCAGGCGGTTTTCCAGGGTCAGGTCCGCGACCACCTCCTTGAGCGCCGTTGCCTCACGCCGCAGATCCTTGACCTCGTCCGAGGTCGCCGCACGAGCCGTGTCACCAGCCAGGCGCTTTTTGCCCGCCTCCAGAAAGTCTTTCGACCAGCGATAGTACAGGTTCTGCGCGATCCCTTCGCGGCGGCACAGCTCGGCGATACTGTCTTCGCCGCGCAAACCCTCCAGCACGATGCGGATCTTCTCCTCGGCCGAATATTGCTTGCGCGTCACCCGTCGGATGTTCGCGACGACCTTCTCAGCCGGTTCCTTCAACGATCGAGTTTGCTGTCTCATCTTCGCTCCTGTGAACGTTACGATGAACCAGAAACTCTCCCTTCTTCAATCTGCCAATTCTGTCTCATGAGTGCTGACGGCGGACAGCTGCACCGAGGTCCAAGGTTTCCTGTTCGGTGCAGCCAAACCCGCGAGCGAAGCGATCCGGCACTTGCGAACGCGGCAGCTTCGCGTTGTCGCTTGACGCGCGCCGTGCCGAAAAGCCGCTCGCGCTATTCCGGCCGCGTATTGGCGGCCTGCATCTAGACCTTTGTTGCACGCGCCATCAGGAACGGCATCGGCACCGTGTTGTCTTCGAAAACGCCGGCGGCCATGGCATCGAATTCGGCGCGCACCTGTGCAAGTTTGCCTGGATCGTTGACCAGCGAGGCGATGAGCTTGGTCAGCGGGCCGATGGTTTTCTCTTGTGCGGCGCGGAAGTGCGGAACGCTCAGGGCCGACGCGACCAGCGTATCGCGGGCAAAGTCGAGATCCGACACCATGGCGCCAAGGCGCTCTCGTATGACATTCGGGTCGCCCCACAATGGTGGCGGCGCCGGCGCATCGGCACCGGGCGGTGGTGCCGGCTGATGCTGCGCGATGAACGCGAACATGCGCCCGGTGAAGTGCTCCGGCGGCCAGGTCGAGAACGCAATACGGCCGCCGGGTTTGAGCACCCGCAGCATCTCCTTTACGACGACGGCCGGGCGCGGCGCGAAGATGTGGCCGAATTGGCTGAGCACGACATCGAATGAAGCATCGGGATAAGGCAGCGCCTCGGCGTCGCCCTCAACAAAATCGATTTCGACGCCGGCAATCTCCGCATTTTTGCGAGCGCGCTCGATCAGCTCAGGTGCCAGATCGAGACCTGATACCCTGGCGCCACGACAGGCAGCTGTCACCGCGACGACGCCGGTTCCGCATGCGACGTCGAGCACTTTGTGTCCTTTGTCGACCAGAGCGAATTCTACCAGCGCCGCGGCGGGCGGAGTGGTCATGATTTCGACCGGGACAAACGACGCCCAAGCTTCGCGCTGTGCTGCTTTGAATCTCGCGAACGGGTCGGCGTTTGCGGTCGTCATTGGCTGAGCCTCTCGGTGATATTCGCCGTCTCTCATGGAGGATACGCAAAAAGGGCGCGGTTTGCACCGCGCCCTTTTAATCGACAGCGAGCGATGGACTTAGAAACCCATCCCGCCCATGCCGCCCATACCACCGCCGGGCGGCATCGCCGGCATGGCTGGCTGCTCCTTCGGCGTTTCGGCAACCATGGCTTCGGTCGTGACCAGAAGGCCGGCGACCGAGGCTGCATCCTGCAACGCCGCACGGACCACCTTGGCCGGGTCGACGATGCCCTTCTCGAGCATGTCGACATATTCCTCGCTCTGCGCGTCGAAGCCGAACGTCTCCGACTTGTTCTCCATGATCTTGTTGACCACGATCGAACCCTCGACACCGGAATTCTCCGCAATCTGGCGCAGCGGCGCTTCCAGGGCCTTGAGCACGATATTAATGCCGGCCTGCACGTCGGCGTTGTTGTCATGCAGTTTGCCGACCGACTTCTTGGCGCGCAAAAGCGCGACGCCGCCGCCCGGCACGATGCCTTCTTCGACTGCGGCGCGGGTGGCGTTGAGCGCGTCCTCGACGCGATCCTTCTTCTCTTTGACTTCGACTTCGGTCGCGCCGCCGACGCGGATCACCGCAACGCCGCCCGCGAGCTTGGCGAGCCGCTCTTGCAACTTCTCTTTGTCATAGTCGGAAGTGGTTTCTTCGACCTGCTGCTTGATCTGAGCGACGCGCGCCTCGATGTCTTTTTTCTTGCCGGCGCCGTCAATGATGGTGGTCTTCTCTTTCTCGATCACCACCTTCTTGGCGCGGCCGAGCATGGCCACCGTGACGGTTTCCAGTTTGATGCCGAGATCGTCGGAAATCAGCTGGCCGCCGGTCAGGATGGCGATGTCCTCGAGCATGGCCTTGCGGCGATCGCCGAAGCCCGGCGCCTTTACCGCCGCGACCTTAAGGCCGCCGCGCAACTTGTTGACCACGAGCGTAGCGAGCGCCTCGCCCTCGACGTCTTCGGCGATGATGAGGAGCGGCTTGCCTGATTGCACCACGGCTTCGAGCACCGGAAGCAGTTGCTGCAATCCGGGCAGCTTCTTCTCGTGGAGGAGTACGTAAGCGTCCTCGAGTTCGGCCAGCATCTTATCGGCATTGGTGATGAAGTATGGTGAGAGATAGCCGCGGTCGAACTGCATACCCTCGACGATCTCGACATCGGTCTCGAGCGCCTTGGCCTCTTCGACCGTGATCACGCCTTCGTTGCCGACTTTCTGCATCGCCGATGCGATCATCTTGCCGATCGCGGCGTCACCGTTCGAGGAGATGGTGCCGACTTGGGCGACCTCGGACGACGAGCCGACTTTCTTCGAGCGCTTCTTGATGTCGGCTACGACCGCGCCAACCGCGATATCGATGCCGCGCTTGAGATCCATCGGGTTCATTCCCGCGGCCACCGACTTGACACCTTCCTTGACAATCGAGGCCGCCAGAACGGTCGCCGTCGTAGTGCCGTCGCCGGCATAGTCGTTGGTTTTTTGCGCCACCTCGCGCACCATCTGCGCGCCCATGTTCTCGAACTTGTCTTCAAGCTCGATCTCCTTGGCGACAGTGACGCCGTCCTTGGTGATGCGGGGAGCGCCGAAGCTTTTTTCGATGACGACGTTGCGGCCCTTGGGACCGAGTGTCACCTTCACGGCGTTGGCGAGCGTCTCGACACCGCGCAGCATGCGGTCGCGGGCGTCGCCGGAAAATCGTACGTCTTTCGCAGCCATTGTTGGTTATCTCCTTGAGATTTGTGATTGACCGTCGTTCCGAGGTGCGAGCGAAGCCAGCCTCGACGGTGACGGAATGAGATCAGGCGATCACGCCCATAATGTCGGACTCTTTCATGATCAAGAGTTCATCGCCCTCGAGCTTGACCTCGGTGCCTGACCACTTGCCGAACAGCACGCGGTCTCCGGCTTTGAGGTCCATGACGATAAGCTTGCCATTCTCGTCGCGGCCACCAGGGCCAACCGCCACCACTTCGCCCTCTTGCGGCTTCTCCTTGGCGGTGTCCGGAATGATGATGCCGCCTTTGGACTTTTCCTCGGCCTTGATGCGCTTGACGACCACGCGGTCGTGCAGGGGACGGAATTTGAGCTTTGCCATGATCACCTCATTGCCGCTCCGCGAGCGGGTTCCCGTTAGTGAGAAAGTATCTTGATTGCAACCACTTAGCACTCATTAAACTTGAGTGCCAAGAACACGCGCTGCAGATAAGGACTGCCGGAGAAGCTGTCAAGCTGCCTCTGCCTAATGCGGCGGGGCATTTCGCGAATGTTTGCCTTCGCACTAGTCGATGAAGCGGCTGTGGCGGAAGGTCTGGCGCTTAGCCGGGAAACTCGTCACCATGCCGGCTAAATGTTTGGTCAAGGCAAGTTCGGTCAAGACAAGGGCATAGTCGGCAGGCTTCGACGGTTTCGGCTGACTGGGGTGTTGAGGGAGGGCTTTCATGGGCGCGTCGCTCCGTGATTTTCGGCTGTTGGCCGGCGCCGCGTTGTGCGCGATGACGCTCTCCGCCTGCTCGACAAATCCGTTCTCCCATCCGGAACCCCAGGCGGCCATGGCGCCGCCTCCGGCCGTTCCGGAAATTCCTGCGTCGATCCGGGCCGAGGAAATCGTCGGCCGCTGGGGGTACGGCGCCTATCACAACGATGCCGATCGGGTGCGCACTGAAACCGCCGCCCGCGGCCAGTGCGGCCAGCCGGTGATCATCAATCGCGGGCCGAATGGCGGCGTGATGATGTACCTCGCCGACAGCGCGCAATTGCAGGAGCTCAGCCTCAAGGGCAGCCCGAGCGGCAAGAACTATATCGGCCCGCCGGGCCCGGCCGGCGGCCCGCAGGATCGGGAGATCGTGACTTTCGACGGCCGCAGCATTGTGATGCGGTGGATGAATCCCGAAGTCGCCAACCGCTATGGCATGGGAGTTTATGTGCGCTGCGGAGCAGAAGGCAGCGCCCGCTCAAAGCGGGCGCCTCCGGTCCGTTAACGCGGAGCAATCACGCGGATTTAACGTCGCGGTCGGCGAACATCGAATTGACGTCGCTTTGCGAGACATGGCCGCGATCGTCGGCGAGCCGAGGGCCATGCATCGTGGGCGCGCCGTCGCGGGCAAGTTCGTCAAGCGTGCGGAGGATCTGTTGGTCGATACGATCAAGTGACGCCATGACCTTGGCGACGCGCTGGCTGCTCAGATCCTGAAAATTGCAGGCCTCGAAGATCGCGATCACGCGGTCGCGGATATCCTGGGCGAGGCCGCGTTCGCTGTCGTTCTTTAGCGCGGCCGACAGATTATTCGCTGCCTGATCGATTTCTTCGGCGGCGGCGAGAATTTTCTGCGTCGCCTGTTCGCTGCCCTGCATCACCGCTTCCAGTTCGTTGGCAATGCGCGTCGTCGGCGCTCCAGGCAAGCGCGACCCGTTCGGGCCCGCCTTTTCGTGTCCGGCGCCGGTGATGGTTGAACGAATGAGCCGAAGCTTCGAGGCAATGCGCTCGGCTTCGTCGCGCGGCAGCGCGCTCGATCCCGCAGGTTGCCGGGACGTTGGGCCCGAGAGCATGGCGCGGAGCGTGCCAAGCTCGTGCATGATCTCGGCCAACGCCGGCTGCTGCGCTTCGTCGACCTGCGCGACGCGTTGCGGCCCGGCCATCTCTTCGATGCGAAAGACTTTGCGCGGCGCGGCCATACTTCACCGACGAATTCCGGGCGGGAGGTTAGAAGCCGACGCTTAATGTCACGTTCACGTCGGGTCGCGGTAGGCGGGACATCATCGGTTAGCCCGGCGCCGCGCGATTTACGCAAAATAAACTATAACTTGTTGAACAATGTACCGAGAAGTGTCGGCCGAACCCGCGCCGGAAAAAATTAACCAAACAGTCGACGTTTGCGCCTGTACTCACCGCCACAGTGCGTGAGCTTGTTCGGCGTTCTGGCGTACCAGTACAGGGTGCAGCATGCGGCGGTGTTTTGCTTTAGCGCGGGCAGCGATTTCGATCTGTGCAGCAGGCGCGGCTGCGCTTTTGATCAATTCCGAGGCCCGCGCACAGGCTCCGCTACTCGATCCCGGCTGGCAGTTTTACGGCGGTGGTCAATCCGGTGGCGTCAACAGCGGCTTCATCGCCCACACGTTCGGACCGGGACAATACGGCTATCAACCCGCGCCGGCGTACTCCGCGCGGACCTACTACCGGCCCGCACCAGCGCCGCCGCGCGGTTACCAGCAGCGGGCGGCGCCGCAATATTACGCCACCGTTCCGGCGCAGCCGCCGAGCGCATATCGGCAGCCGGCGCCGCCGCGGTATGATGCGCCGCCGGCACAACTGCGTGGTGCCTATCAGCCGCCCGCCGCGAAATATTATGCATCGGCTCCGGCGCCGCAGGGACGCGGAATCCAGGCACCGGCCTATTATCAACAGCCGGCGCCGCAAGCGACCGCGTATCAGCAGCCGCCGCAATACGATCAGCCGCCGCCCTTTCTGCAGCAGTTGTTTGGGCGCCACGATTGGTCGCCAGGGTATGCGCCATCAAGCAATGGCGACCTGGCGCGACCGATGGTCGATCCGAAATTCGATCGACAGGTTGTTGATTACCCGGCCGGCCAGCCGCCGGGCACGATCATCATCGATACCCCGCACTATTTTCTCTATCTGGTGCTGCAGGGCGGCAAGGCGCTGCGCTACGGCATCGGCGTCGGCCGCCCGGGCTTCACCTGGGCCGGGATCAAGGAAGTTTCGGCGATGCGCGAGTGGCCGGATTGGCGGCCGCCGGACGACATGCTTAAGCGACGGCCCGATTTACCGCGCTTTATGCCGGGCGGTCCGGAAAATCCGCTCGGCGCACGCGCCATGTATCTCGGTTCGACGCTCTATCGCATTCACGGCTCCAACGAGCCCTGGACCATCGGCACGCAAGTGTCGTCGGGCTGTATCCGCTTGCGCAACGAGGACGTCATCGACCTTTACGGTCGTGTGAAAGTCGGCACCAAGGTGATCATTATTTGATCATTATTTGATCTTTGTTTCCGTTCCAGGGAAGGAGCGGTAGCAGCGCAGGATGAAGCTCACTCGGCGGCAGTGCGGGCCTCGCTCGCCGGCTGCTTCTCCTCCTCGTGCAGCTTCACCGCGTGCTCGGCCACGAAATAGACCGGCCGTCCTTTCAGCTCGTAGAGGATCTTGGCGATATATTCGCCGACTATGCCGAGCATGATCAGTTGAACGCCGCCGAGCACCATGAGGCCGACGAACAGCGACGGATAGCCGGGGACGCTTTGGCCATAAACCAGGGTTTCGTAGACGATCTGTGCGCCGTAAAGGAACGCGATCAGCGCCAGAATGAGACCAAGGAGCAGAGCGACCCGTAGCGGCGCCACCGAAAACGCGGTCAATCCGTCGACCGACAATCCGATCAGCGAGCGCAGATTCCAGGTGCTGCGGCCATCAGTGCGCTGATCCGGCTCATAATCGATGCGGATTTGGCGAAAGCCGATCCAGCTCGACAGACCCTTGAAGAAGCGGTTGCGCTCCGGAAGTTGACGCAGCGCGTCCGCGGCCCGCGGCGAGAGTAGCCGAAAGTCGCCGGCATCTTCCGGGATTTTCGTCTGTGCGCCCCAGTTCAGGAGCAAATAAAAGGCCCGCACCAGCAGACGCCGCCCAACCAACTCGTTGGCACGATGCGCCTTGGCGGTATAGACGACGTCGTAGCCGTCATCGAGCCAGCGGCTGACCAGCGTCTCGATCAAGGCCGGCGGATGCTGGCCGTCGCCGTCGATGAAGAGCACCGCGCCACGCCGCGCGTGATCGAGGCCGGCAAGCAACGCGGCCTCCTTGCCGAAATTGCGCGACAGCGAGACGACCTGCACGTCGAGCGCGTTTGCTGGCAGCGCGTGTGCGATCGAAAGCGTGTCGTCGCGGCTGCCGTCGTCGACATAGATCACTTCGCAGCCAAGTCCGTGATTGGCGCGCAGCGACCGCGCGATCTCGACCAGCCTGGTGTGCATCCGTGCAAGCGAGGCCGCTTCGTTGTGCAACGGAACAACGATCGAAAGCCCGCGGCCGGCGTCCGCAGCCCGCGCTCCCGCGGTGATGCCGCGTGGTGCAGCCGCCGATCTCGGTTCGATTATCGGGTTACCCACTGATCCTTTCCTTGCGTCGGCGATCTATAGCGCAATCGGTTCCAGCTGTCGCGCCACGTGGTCGCAGTTTCGGCCGCCGGATGGGGGCTGGCGGATCACGTGGGACATGATATGCGAAGGCCGCAATGACCGACATTTCCCGCTACGGCCGGGCGCGCGCCAGGCTTCTCGCCACCTGGCAAAATCGCGCGATCGGGTTCAAAGCGATCGCGTTCGGGCTGGTCGGCGTGGTCAACACCGCGGTCGATTATGGGGTGTTTCTGCTGGCGCGCGCGGGGCTGAATGAGTCGTCGGCCACGCTCTCGGCTTTTGATTCGCTGTCTGCATTTTGTCACTGCGGCAGCGCTGCGACATTGTTGTTGATCGCGGCGAACACGATCTCTTGGCTGGTCGCCGTCACCGGCTCCTATGTGATGAACTCGTCGATCACGTTCGCCGTGGAATCCGGACGCAAGCTCAAATGGAGCGCTTACTTCGCGTTCGCCCTTTCCGGCGTCGCCGGATGGCTTGCGAACACCGCGACGCTTCTGGTCGCCGCCGAGATCCTGCTGTTGCCGGTTTGGCTCGCCAAGGCCGTCGCGGTTCTCGTAAGTTTTGTGGTGAACTTCTCGCTCTCGCATTTCGTGGTGTTCCGGGTGCGGCGGCAGCCGCCGGGCGAGGCGCAAAACGACGTTTGAACTCAAGCGTCGCGCTTGCGCGCTTTTTGCGCGACGAGAAATGCGCGCATTGCGGTGGCGGGTTCGTCGGTGGCGTAGGCTTCGGCGAAGGCATCGATGCCGGCTTGGACGGCGTCGGCAAGCGGCAGGTCCTCCCACTGCCGGATCAGCCGCTTCTGCAGCCGTACGGCCCGCGGCGCCGAGGTGAGAAGCTTACCGAGCCAGGTCTCGACTGCTGCATCGAGCGCCGACGCTGGCACAACACGCTCGACCAGCCGCCAGTCGAGGGCTTCGGCGGCGGTGAAGGTTTCGCCCAGCAGCATGATTTCGCGCGCCCGTCCCCAGCCGACCAGCATCGGCAACAGTGCCGCCTCGATCACCGAGGGAATGCCGAGCTTGACCTCCTGCATGCCGAACGTCGCCGCCTCTGATGCGATGCGCAGGTCGCACGCCGCCGCGATCTCCAGGCCGCCCCCGAAGGAATAGCCGTGGATGCGGGCGATCACCGGCACCGGAAGATTGCGGATCGCGTCACAGCACCCGTGCAGCCGCGTGATGAAGGATGTCGCCTGCGCGGCGTCTTTGATGCCGGCTATTTCGTTGATGTCAGCGCCGACGATGAACGCTTTTGGCCCGGCGCCGGAAAGCACCACGGCGCGCAGGTCGTCTTCCGCGGCGAGCTCATTCATGGTCGCGACAAAGCTGTCCATCAGCGCGCTGTTCATCGCGTTAAGATGGCGCGGGTTGTTGATTGTCAGATAGGCGATGACTCCGCGTTGGCGTTGATCGCGATGCAGCAGAATTTGGCTCTCAGGCTTTTCCAATCGCGTTTCCTCCTTGACCGCTGCAGTCCGGCGTCCGAAGGTCGCAAACTCCAGGCGGTAACGGGAGCATCGATATGGCCGAAGGTCCGATCGACTTCTGGTTCACCATGGGCAGCACGTATTCTTATTTGAGCGTGATGCGGCTTGCTGACGTGGAACGCTCAACCGGCGTCACGTTCCGGTGGCGGCCGTTTCATCTGCTTCTGATCCTTCAAGAGATGAAGCATATTCCGTTCGCGGACAAGCCCGCGAAGTCGCGATACATGTGGCGGGACATCGAGCGGCGCGCCGCGATGCACGGTCTGCCGGCAAGCTTGCCCGCGCCTTATCCGGCCAAACAATCGGTCACGGCCAATCTCGTCGCTATCGTCGGCATGCGTGAAGGCTGGGGTGCCGATTTTGTACGCGCGGCGTACCGGCGATGGTTTCAGGTCGGCGAGGAGACTGGCAGCGAGCCCAATCTGTCCTCAAGCCTGCGCGATATTGGGCAAGACCCTGTGCGCGTGCTCGCGCTCGCGAACTCGGCGGCGGTGAACGAAACCATGCTGGCCGAAACCGACGCGGCACGAACGCTCGGAATTTTTGGTTCGCCGACTTTTTCCGTCGGCGCAGAGCTGTTTTGGGGCGACGATCGTCTGGACGATGCGATCGGCTGGTATCGCGACGGCGAAGTGCGGCGCAATTAGTTGGCGGCGGTGGGACTGTCCCGCTCAAGCTCAGCGGTCAGGCGGGCGTAGAGCGCATTGTCGCGCGAATAGACGTATTCGAGCGCAGCGACGGAAACCGCCTCGGCGCCGTGTTCTCGCAAGAAACTTGCCAGCGCATGCACGTTCCGGGGCGGACAGTGCAGGGTCAGCATGCCGGAGGAGGTTGGGCCGCCGAACGGCGCGGCCACGCCAAATTTTTCGCGTGCGGTCTTTAGCAGCGCCTCATCCAGACCGGCAAAACGCGTGCGCACTTCGCGATAAGCGTGCGCGCGCTTCTGCGCGGCAATGCGGTCGAGCAGGAGGCCCGCGGTTTTGCGATGCGCCGTGTCCCATTGCGCCGCACGCGCCGCGACCAGGTTCGCCTGCGAACGCAAAATGATGCCATCGTCGATCACCTTGAGGCCATTGGCGGCGAGCGTCGAGCCGGTGGTGGTGATGTCGACGATCAGTTCGGCGGTGCCGGCCGCAGGGGCGCCTTCGGTCGCGCCTGAACTTTCCACGATCCGGTAATCGACAACGCCGTGTTCGGCGAAGAAGCCGCGCGTGAGATTGGCGTATTTGGTGGCGAGCCGCATTTTGCGGTCGTGCTTGAGCCGGAAGGTGGTCGCGACGTCGTCGAGATCGGCCATGCTGCGCACGTCGATCCAGGCCTGTGGCACGGCGACGGCGACATTGGCGAAGCCGAAACCAAGCTGATCGATGAACACGACCTCACGGTCGGCGTCGGGGATCATCTCGCGCACCAGATCCTCGCCGGTGATGCCGAGATGCACAGCGCCTTGGGCGAGCTGCGCGGTGATTTCAGCCGCCGACAGATAGGCGATCTCCGCGCCGTCGAAGCCGGCAATGGCGCCGCGATATTCGCGTGCGCCGCGGGGCTTGACGAGTTCAAGTCCCGAACGCGCGAAAAAAGCCTCGGCGTTGTCTTGCAGGCGTCCCTTGGACGGCACAGCGAGAATGAGCGGCGCGCTCATGCCGGGCCTCCGCATGCGGCAAGCTCTTCGATCGAGGCGGCAAAACCCACGGCGGGGATCGTTTCGCGCGCACCCAATCGCGTCAGCAGCTCATCATAGCGTCCGCCGGCGATCAGCGGGCCTTTGGCCCGCGCATCATTCAGTTCAAACACAAAGCCGGTATAGTAGTCGAACCCACGGCCGAACGCGGTGGAAAAATGCATGGTGCCGACATCGACGCCGTGGGCGGCAAGAAAGCCGGTGCGGGTCTCGAACAGATCGATCGCGGGCCCAAGCGAAAGGTTGGCGTCGGCGGCGAGCGTGCGCAATTCGGCGGCCGCTTCGTCGGGAATGCCGCGCAGCGCAAGAAAGCGTTCGATCAGCGCGCGGGTCTCGCGCGGCAGTCGCGTTCCGGTGCCGTGCGCCGATTGTTCGAGAAACCGGTCGGCGATCTCACCGACCGAGCGGCCGCCCACCGCGGCAATGCCGGCGATCGAAAGCAGGTCAGTGATGAGGTTGTGCGCTGCCTTGGGATCGGAGCCGGCAAGCGCGGCGAGCACGCCCTGATATTCCGGTGGCCGGCTCGTGGCGGTGAGTGCAAGTTGATCAAGATCGTGCGCCAGCGACCATTTGCTGTTGAAGTCTTTCAACAGGCGGCGCTTCCACGCCGGCGCAAGATCGAGCGCGGCGACGAAAGCCATAAATAGCCCGACGTCGCCGATGCGGATTTCCGGCGTGCTCAAGCCATAGAGCGCGGTCGCTTCCAGCCCGAGCGCCAGCATTTCCGCATCGGCCGCCGCTTTATCGTGCCGGCCGAACGATTCAATGCCGGCTTGGACGAACTCGGCCGGCAACCCCTCGCGGTGGCGAAACACCGTGCCGTGATAGCAAAAGCCCGCAGGCTTCCCGGCCGACGGCGATTGCAGATAGGCGCGCGACACCGGAATGGTCAGATCGGGCCGCAGGCACAATTCGCGTCCATGCGGATCGCTGGTGAGAAACATGCGGCGGCGAATGTCTTCGCCGGAAAGGTCGAGGAACGGTTCCGCGGGCTGCAGCACCGGCGGATCGATCGGGGTGTAGCCGGCCTGCACATAGGAGGCGACAAGCCGTTGCGCGCGCTGGTCCGGGGTTGGTGCCATACTCGACATGCTGGTCAAATCCACGCCGGCGTATGGTTAATCAATCCCCTTCGCGCGACGATAGTGGCATTTCTGCAGCCCTCTAGCATGGCAGTGGTCGCTATTCGATGAAGATTGTCGGGCGCCGTTAATGCTGCGGCGCCGAGAGCTTAAAGTCTAATTCGAGTGGGGCGTCGCACCGCGTACAGCCGCAACGATGGCTGGGACAGCGCGCGGGTCGGTGGTGAGCGCGGTATGGCTGAGCCCTGGGACGATCGTCACCGGAATTCCGGGTTTGACCGCGTCCAAAGTCGGGGCGAATTTGTCGGCATAGAACAGCTCGTCCTTTTCCCCGACCACGACGGCGAGCGGGGTTTGCGCATTGCGCACGTCGGCGGCGTAGTCGTTCGTTCCAAACGCCCGCATCAACAGCCAAGAATAGTGGCCGACGAGAATATCCGACCGCGCCGGATCGATGGCGAGCAGGAGCGTGGTAAGATGATCGAAGGCGTGGATGCCGATGTGGTCGAGTACAAACAACGCCAGAATCCGCGGTACGAACGGGCGCGCGTATTTTTGATCCTGGATGTAAGTCGGCGCAAACGGCCCAAGCATCGGCGACAGCATCACCGTGCGTACGAACGATTTGCCTAGCGGGGTCGCCGCGACGTGGAGCGCATAGCCGCCGCCGGAAGAGAAGCCGACCAGGACGAGCTTTGCGTTCGGGTGCTTGGCGCGCACGGCGGCAACAAAATCGGTAAGGTCATCGTCGAGCTGTCCCGCGTGGTCGATATCGCCGCGCGTGCCGGTGCCGCCATGGCCGCGGATGTCGGGCGCGTAGACCGGAATGCCTTGTGCGCTGAGGGCCTTGCCGAGCGGATGAAGGCTCGCGCTCATGGCCGACGAGCCGTGGATGGCAATGACGACGAGCGCCGGGTCGGGCGAGGAGGATTTCTCGTCCCAGACGCGGAACGCGATCGGCGAGCCGTTGCGTGCGGTAAGCTTTTCGACCGGCGGCAGATCGCTGAAATCGACGCGCCGGAACGGCTCGCCGAGCGACGCGAGCGCCACGGGCGTGTCGCCGGTGCCGAACGCGAGCATGCCGGCGAGCGCCGCGACGATGGCCGCCGCCAAAACGCAGACGACAATGACGACGATCTTTGCTGCGCGGTTCATTGCTCGCCCGAAAGCTCGTGCCGCGCCAGCACCGCGCGCACGGCGTCGACGAGTTGCGCTTCCGGCACTGACTGCTGCGCCTCGCCCTGCTTTTGCAAATGCTCCTCGCGGCCTTTTTCGAGCTTCGCCAGTTCGGCGCCAACGATCAAATCCTTGATCGTGACTTCGCCCTTGGCCTTCTCATCGCCGCCCTGAATCACGACGCACGGCGCGTTGCGCTTGTCGGCGTATTTGAGCTGATTGCCGAGATTGCGCGGATTGCCGAGATAAAGCTCGGCGCGGATTTTAGCGGCTCGCAGTTTCGCGACCATGTTCTGATAATCGGCGAGGCGGTCCTTGTCGAACACGGTGACGACGACCGGGCCGTGTTCCGGCTTATCGTTGAGTTTGCCAATCATGCTTAGAACGGTTTGTAAACGTGACACGCCAACTGAGAAGCCGGTAGCGGGCACCGGCTCGCCGCGAAAACGCGACACCAATCCGTCGTAACGACCGCCGCCGCCAACCGAACCAAGGCGTATCGGCCGTTCGTTGTCGTCATGCGCCAATACTTCGGCTTCAAAGACTGGGCCGGTGTAATACTCGAGACCGCGGACGACCGACAGAGAGATTTGAATCCGCTTTGAACCATATCCGGCAGAACGATAGAGATTTAGCATTGCCTGTAACTCGGCCGCGCCTTCCATACCAATTTTTAAATCTTGAATATTGTCGCGAAGAATCCGAAGCAGGCCTTCTTGATCTGGGAAAAATTCTTTCTCCCAAGCATGCTGATGTTCGGGCGTATGACCGAACAAATCTCTGCCTGATAAGAAGAGTTCGTCGTCCGTTGGCGGAGCCTCGTCTTGCTTTAGAAAAATCCATGCTTCGGCTGCTCCACCGATAATGTTGAATATTTTGATTATCGCTTTGTCATCAAGCCCCGCGCCCTTTGTAAAATCTCCCTTTCCCTCGGTACCACCGTCCCAGCGACCTGGGCCTAAGAGTTGCCTGACCCCCTCCGGGCCTAAGCGATCGAGCTTGTCGAGCGCACGCAGTGCTCTCAATCTTCGATCGGTATTTTCTTCGCCGCTAAGCCCGGCAAATTCCAAAATACCATCTAGGATCTTTCGGCTACTCACCCTTATGGAATAGCTGCCGCGCGGAATGCCCAACTCCTCCATCGTGTCCGCCGCCATCATGCACATCTCGGCGTCGGCGGCGGGCGAGGCTGAGCCAACTGTGTCGGCATCGAACTGCATGAACTGGCGAAAGCGCCCCGGTCCCGGCTTCTCGTTGCGAAACACCCAGCCGACGCGATAGCTCCGATACGGCTTCGGCAGCGCGTCGAAATTCTCCGCCACGTAGCGCGCAAGCGGCGCGGTCAGATCGTAGCGCAGCGACAGCCATTGCTCGTCGTCGTCCTGGAATGAGAACACGCCTTCGTTCGGCCGGTCCTGATCGGGCAAAAATTTGCCGAGCGCATCGGTGTATTCAATCGCCGGAGTCTCGACCGGCTCGAAGCCATAGCGCTCGTAGACCACGCGGATCTTTTCGATCATCGCGCGCGTTGCAGCGATCTCGGCCGGCCCGCGGTCGGCAAGGCCACGGGGCAGGCGAGCCTTGAGCTTGTTGTTATCTTTGCGTTTCTCGGCCATCTGCCGGGCTGATCCTACGGGCTAACGGGAACGCGTGGTTGGTATCAGCGGCTGGGCGGGGCGGCAAGCAATGGCGGGATGGTGTATAAGACGAGCTCGAGCCGCAGGAATAAAACGCCATGTCCCCTCCCACCGCCACTGCATTGGCCCATCAGACCAACGACCTCGATGCCTACTGGATTCCGTTCACGCCGAATTGGGCTTTCAAGCGCGCGCCGCGGCTGATCGCCCGCGCCAAGGAACTCTACTACTACACGCCTGACGGCCGCGCGGTGTTCGATGGGCTGGCCGGGCTGTGGTGCACCAATGCGGGCCACAACCGCGATCCGATCGTTGCGGCGATTTCAAGCCAGGCAGCGGAGCTCGACTACGCGGCAGCGTTCCATTTCGCGCATCCCAAATCGTTCGAGTTGGCGAGCCGGATCGCGGCGCTGGCGCCGGCCGACCTCAACCGCGTGTTTTTCTGCAATTCCGGCTCGGAGGCGATCGACACCGCGCTCAAGATTGCGCTCGCCTACCACAACGTCCGCGGCGAAGGCGCGCGCACCCGCCTGATCGGCCGCGAGCGCGGTTATCACGGCGTCGGCTTCGGCGGCATTTCGGTTGGCGGCCTTGTCAACAACCGCAAATTCTTCGGCACGCTGCTGGCCGGTGTCGACCATCTGCCGGCGACCTACAGCCGCGAGCATCAGGCCTTCACCAAGGGTGAGCCGGAATGGGGCGCGCACCTTGCCGACGAGCTCGAGCGCATCGTCGGACTGCATGGCGCGTCGACCATCGCCGCGGTTATCGTCGAGCCGATGGCCGGATCGACCGGCGTGCTGCCGCCGCCAAAGGGTTATCTGCAGCGGCTGCGCGCGATCTGCGACCGGCACGGCATCCTGCTGATCTTCGACGAGGTGATCACCGGCTTCGGCCGCCTCGGTCATGCTTTCGCCGCCGAGCGCTATGGTGTCACGCCGGACCTCCTTTGCTTCGCCAAAGGCGTCACGTCGGGGACGGTGCCGATGGGCGGTGTGATCGCGCGCGAGAGCATCTACGACGCCTTCATGCGCGGGCCCGAGCACACCATCGAATTGTTCCACGGCTACACCTATTCGGCGCATCCGCTTGCCTGCGCCGCGGGTCTGGCGACGCTCGATCTTTACCGCGACGAAAATCTGTTCGACCGGGCGAAACGGCTGGAGCCGGTCTATGCCGACGCGGCGATGACGCTGAAAGGCCTGCCGAACGTCCTTGACGTGCGCACCGTCGGGCTCGCTGCCGGCATCGATCTCGCCTCGCGGCCCGACGCGGTCGGCGAACGCGGCTACGAGGCCATGGAGCGCGCGTTCCAGGATGAGGACCTCGTCATCCGCATCACCGGCGACACGCTGGCGATTGCCCCACCGCTGATCGTCAACGAAACGCACATCGCGGAACTTTTTGAGAAGGCCGCGCGCGTCATCCGGGCGGTGGCGTAAACCTTACCCCCGCGATCTCCCACCGAAGCCGTGCCGCGCCGCCGTCCCGTACGTTGTTATACGGATGGAGGCGCGGCGGCGTTGCGTTCGACATGCCTGCCTTCGATTTTGCTGTTCCATTGGCGAGGACACGATGCGCTGGTTCCACGGCTTTGAGGCTCACCGCAGGTCACTCTCGAAAGCTCTCACTTGGCGAACGATGGCTTCGTTCGACACCTTTCTGGTCAGCTTCATCGTGACCGGCCGGGTAGGAATTGCCGGATCCATTGCCGGGGCCGAATTTGTCACCAAGATCGGGCTTTACTATCTGCATGAGCGCATTTGGGCGGCGATTCCGTGGGGTCGAAATTAGAAACGCGCGTCGCGCTCGCCATAAAACCACACTTGCGGCAGTTTAGGGCTTGTGGACACTGGTCGCGCCCAGATACGAATCATTTTTGAGTTGAGCGCGCGGGGTCATTCAAAAAATGGTGCGCATCAGCGCCATTTTCATCGCCGGGTGCATGGTGCTCATCGCCGTCTCGTTCGGCGCTGTGCTGTTCCTTCGCTTTGGCCTAAGTCTCACCATCTCCGCGCTGGCGGCGGTTGGCGTTCTGGGCGTGCTCGCGATCTACAACGCCATCGCCGGGCCCAAGCACGACCGCGCCGGAGTTGGCGATCGGGTCTCGGGCATCGCTCGCGGCCCGGGCGATCTGGCGCGCCAGCAGGCCGAGTTCGACCGCCGGCTCGGTTCCATGGACGGCAAGATCGAGGCCGTGCTGGAGCGGGCACTGTCGGCGGCTCGCCCGCTCGCCAACGAAATCGAGGAGCTTTCCCGACTGGTCAACCAGCTTGCCGAGACGGTCGCCCAGCACGATGCAGCGCTGGCGCAGCCGCGCGGCGGCGACGAATTGCCGATGCCGCATGGCTTCGCCCAGTTACCAGCGGGCGCGCCCGTCGCCGCGGCAAAGCCCGCCGACGCCGCGCCGGCAGCGCCAGCCGGACGGCAAATTCCAGCTTTCGCCGGCCTCGACCGGGACGGCATCATTGCGGCCATTCGCGACGGCATCGACGCGCAGCGCATCGATCTTCATTTGCAACCGATCGTGACCTTGCCGCAGCGCAAGGTTCGCTACTATGAGGCAGTGTCGCGGCTCAACGCCGGCAACGGTGAGGTGGTCGCCGCCGAGGATTTTCTGCCCTATGCCGAAGCGGGATCACTGTTGCCGAAGCTCGACAGCCTCTCGGTCCTGCGCTGCGTGCAGGTGGTCCGGCGTCTGTTGCTTAAGAACCGCGAGATCGGCCTGTTCTGCAATGTTTCCATTGCGACGCTGACTGATTCGGGCTTCGCGCAATTGCTGGAATTCCTCGAAGCCAATCGCGCGATCGCGCCTTCGCTGGTGCTCGAGTTCACCCAGGCCGCGGTCCGCTCCATGGGACCGATCGAGCATGAGAGCCTCGCGGCGCTTGCCGAGCGCGGCTTTCGGTTTTCCCTGGATAATGTGACCGATCTTCGGCTTGAGCCGCGCGAACTGACCGAACGCGGCTTTCGCTTTATCAAGGCGCCGGCAACATTGCTGCTCGACCGCGTCAGCGGCAGCACGACCAACATCCATCCGGCGGATTTTTCCGACCTGCTCGGCCGTTTCGGCATCGATCTCATCGCCGATCGGATCGAAACCGAATCCACCGTGGTCGATCTGCTGGATTACGATGTCCGCTTTGGCCAGGGCTTTTTGTTTTCTCCGCCGCGGCCGGTGCGTCCGGAAGCGCTGCAGGGTGCCGGCAATAACCCCGGCAGGGGTGAGCCGGCGAGGATGGGCGCTGCGGCGCCAAGCGAAGCTGCTTCCGCCGGAACAAGCGGCCTCGCCAAACTTGCCCGCGCGGGCAGCGGCAACTGAAGCGGCGAGACTTGCTTGCCTGAAATCATCGAGCGATTTGCGCCGCTGGCGGGAGCTTACGACGTTCTGCTTTGCGATGTCTGGGGCGTGGTGCACAACGGCGTTGCCGCCTTCGCCGCGGCCTGCGAAGCGCTGATGCGGTTTCGCGCCGGAGGCGGCACGGTCATCCTCATCACCAACGCGCCGCGACCTGGGGTGTGGGTGCAAAAATATCTCGGCCGGCTCGCGGTGCCGCGAGATGCTTATGACGCGATCATGAGTTCCGGCGATGTCACCCGTGGTGTTGTCGAACAAAGGGTCACTGAGCGCGTCTTTCATCTTGGGCCGCAGCGCGACGTTTCGATTTTCGCCGGACTCGATGTCGCCTTCGCGTCGGTGGATAACGCCGATTATGCCGTCTGCACCGGCTTGTTCGATGATGAGCGCGAGACGCCCGACAGCTATCGCGAGTTGTTAGCGACCATGCAGGCCCGCTCGCTGTTCATGGTCTGCGCCAATCCCGACATCGTCGTCGAGCGCGGCGACGACCTGGTCTATTGCGCCGGCGCGCTGGCCGATGCTTACGGGGTGCTCGGCGGGGAGGTGCTTTATTGCGGCAAGCCGCACGCGCCGATCTACGAAGCGGCGCTCGGCAAGGCCGCGGCCTTTCGCGGCGGCGACGTGCCGCCGCTGCAGCGGGTTTTGGCGATCGGCGACTCGGTCCGAACCGATCTCAAAGGCGCCGCCGCTTTCGGCGTCGATTGTTTGTTTGTCATCTCGGGCATCCACGCCGACGATCTTGGTGGCCGCGAGGCACCGGATCTGTCGGCCTTGAACGCGGTCTTCGCCGCGGCGGGCGTGGTACCCAAAGCAGTCACGCGCGCCCTGGCGTGGTGAACTTTGGTTCGGTCCTCGCCGAGGTGCGCCTGACTTTGGCCTGATTGCCAACAAAACGGACATGCATTTGGGGTAGCGGGTATGATACCGGCAACGCTAGCGGTGTTGGCACGACGCAATAATGTTCGGTTGGAAGCGGTTCATTCGTCTCGGGTTGGTTATTTCGGTCATCGGCCACGCCGGGCCGTTGCTGCTGGGCGTGCTGTTTTTCAGTGCGCACTCGTGGGAGTCGATACCGCCCGATGCGATGGTGGTCGACATCGTGCCGCAGGACGAAGCTCCGCGGCTTGCCGGCACCCCATCCGACTTGAGGTCGTCCGGCTCCGAGTTGTCATCCAAGAGTGCCGGCACTGCCGCGCGATCGCAGCCGCCCCAACCGCCCCCGCGGCAGCAGCAACCGCCTTCGGAGCAGCAGCGCAACGCCCGCCCGGCTGTAGAACACCCCGATAAGCCTCAGCCTGAGACGGCGGAGCCGAAGAAGACACACACCGACGCTGCATTGGCTGACAAGGGAGAGCTGCCGGCGACTGAGTCGCAGGCCCCACCGCCCCAGTCGCATCCAGACGAGACACCCGATCAACCAAATGCCGCCGAGATGATGGCGCAGCTCGCGCTTGCTGGCGGACCGCTCGGCGGCGGTTTCGCGGCCCCGCCCATCAGCGCCACCCAGGCCGCATTCGACTTTACTGCTTCGTTCCGTGAACTCGTCAGCTGGTGTTCGTCGTTGCCGCCCGGGATCGGCGTTGGCGAAAAGATCAAAGTCGCGCTGCGGGTTTTCCTGAACCGTGACGGTACGCTGGCCTCACGACCACAATTGCTGGAGCCGATCGCATCCGAGAAGCAGCAGGCCCTGCTGGAAAACTCAATCAGTGCGCTGCAAAAGTGCCAGCCTTACACGATGCTCCCGCCGGACAAGTACAAACAGTGGAAGAAGCTCGACCTGGTTTTCTATCCGCTGGATTTCCCCGGAAGGTAATGGCGCGGTTCAGCGCTCTACGCGGCGCGAGTTCCGACGACCTGAGTCCGACATGCGCCACAAAGCAGATAGGACTGCGGCCGACCGACCTGATTTTATGAGGACACGGGCTCACTGACGGCGGGTTCGACATCCGATCCGGCGTCTGGGAATACGGCCTCGATCTTCGCCTTCAGCGTCTGCGCGTTGAATGGCTTGACGATGTAGTTGTTGACGCCGGCCTTGCGTGCGGCGACCACGTTCTCGGTCTTCGATTCGGCCGTGACCATGATGAAGGGCGTGTCGCCGAGTTCGGGGTCGGCGCGGACTTGGCGCAACAGGTCGAAGCCGGTCATCGGCTCCATGTTCCAGTCTGAGATTACCAAGCCGTAACGCTTGGCGTGCATCTTGGCGATCGCTTCGGCGCCATCGCTGGCATCATCGACATCAGCGAAGCCGAGCTGGCGCAACAGATTGCGGATGATGCGGACCATAGTGCTGTAGTCGTCGACTACGAGCACTGGCATTGTCGGATCGAGAGCCATCGCTCTGCTCCTTGGCGCAGCGCAGGCGCGGAGTGAAGTCGGTCGGCTCCTCAATTCCGAGGTGACGCTGCCCCAAAACGCGCTCCTTCAGAGCGCGCTGATCTATCATCGCTGTTTGAACATCGGGTTAATCGCGGCGGCCCGGTGCGGGATTTGGCTTGCCTCGGCTCGATTGCCCGCCGCTTGACTTGAGCGTGCCGCGGCGGCACCTACGGGCCCCACGGGTTTTCTTAACCATTGCAGGCCGATGGCGCCGAAACGCTTCCTCGTCGTGCGCGATGCAGCGTCGGTTGGCGCGCTCCGTGGCGCTGTCCTCGCCATGGGCAATTTCGATGGCGTCCATCGCGGCCACCAGGCAGTGATCGCGGCGGCGATTGACCGGGCCCGGGGCTTCGGAAAGCCGGCAGGTGTCCTGACTTTCGAGCCGCATCCGCGCGACTTTTTCGATCCCGGTGAGCCGCTCTTCCGGCTGACCGACGAGGTCGCGAAATTGCGGCTCCTTGCCGCCAATGGTCTCGACGGGACGGTCGTGCTTACCTTCAATGCTGCGCTGGCGAGCGTGACTGCGGAGGATTTTGTCGCGCGCATTCTGGTCGAGCAGTTAGCCGTGAGCGGCGTCGTCATCGGTTTCAACTTCCACTTTGGGAAGAATCGTACCGGGTCGCCGGATTTCCTCGCCGCACGGGGCCGCAAGTACGGCTTCGCCGTCGATGTGGTTGCGCCGTTTGAACTCAACGGGCGCCCGGTCTCCTCGGGCCCTATCCGCGACGCGCTCGCCGCTGCACGGCTCGACGACGCGGCGGCGCTGCTCGGCTTTCCCTGGTTCGTTTCGGGTGAGGTGAGGCACGGCGACAAGCGTGGCAGAGAGCTTGGTTTCCCGACGGCGAATTTGAGTCTCGATGCCGCGTGCGGGCTGCATCACGGCGTTTACGCGGTGCGGGTTGGGCTCGGCGAGCGCCGCTACGACGGCGTGGCGAACTTTGGCCGGCGCCCGATGTTCGACAGCGGCGTGGTTCTCCTCGAGGTCGTTTTGTTCGACTTTGCCGGCGACCTGTACGGCCAGCGCATCGACGTCGCCTTCATCAAATTTATTCGCGATGAAGCAGTTTTCGGTTCAGTGGACGACCTTGTGCGAGCGATGCAGGATGACGCTGCCAACGCCCGCGAGGCGCTGAGGCAAGCGGGAGATCTGTTTCCGCCGATCTAGCGAAGACGATCAACCTGCGTCGTCGGGTTTCTGCTCGCCACGATCGCGCGCCCATTGCGCGGCCAGAAACGCGAGCAGCGCCACCGGGATGATACGCTGCCAGCCGAGCGTGCGCCCGGCTTGCAGGGCAACGCCCAAAATCTTCGGATCGAGCAGCCACGATGCACCGTGCGCGCGCGCGGCGCGCTCAAGGATGGCGCGCTCTCTGGCGCGGCGGCGCGACATGGCGGAAACCAGCGCGCCGATCAGAGCGACTAGAATAAAGATGCCCGCCATCACCAGCGCGGCGTAGACCGAACCCAATTGTAGCGACAGCCAATCGTAAGCGGCGACGCAGAGGAATGCGAATGCCGTGAGCGCGGCGAACAGCATGATCGCCAGCCAGACGAAGAAGCCTGCCGTCAAGCCGCTGCGCGCCTGAATCGCAAGCGCGGCGTCGTGCATCCAGTTTTTGAGCATCAAGACCTCAGCGCCGCCAGGTTGCCCCGAACAGGAACGCGATCCCGGCGACGATGGCGAGCGTGGTGTATGGCCGGGTCTTGATCGATTCGTCGATGGCGTCGACGAAATGGCCGGACACTTCGCGCATGGCGCTTGCGGCCTCGCGGCCTTTGTCCTCTGCCCCGGAGACGGCGTCGTCGATGCTCGATTTGGCGCGGCGCCACGCGGCGCTGCCGCTAACGATGCCGGCGACCTGATCGGCAAGACGGGCGAACTCCTCGCGCAGCGTCTTCAACTCGCTTTCGAGATTGCCGGAGGCAGCGGATGCTGCCTTGCGGGTTTCGCGAGTGGCGTCCGTGGCCGTCTCGCCAGCGCTATTCGCCGCTGTCGACGCGGTGCTCATGGCTGCTCTCCACGCAATGAACGGCGCAAAATGGCCGTAACAATTATATAAGCGCCTGAAAATGCCGTTCAATCAGGAAATTTTGCATTCGCGGCGGAACCAATGGCCAAATACGGTCGTCGGACGGTGCGTGACCCTTTGCGCCGTGCCGGTGGCTTGTTAGAAGGCGCGCCATGAGCGAGCAGCCGAGCAAAGCGCGCGACTACAGCGAAACGCTATTTCTGCCCAAGACCGATTTTCCGATGCGCGCCGGCTTGCCGAAGAAAGAGCCGGAGATCCTCGAGCGCTGGAAGAGCCTCGATCTCTATGGCCGGCTGCGTGCCGCCAGCAAGGGGAGGCCGCGCTTCATCCTGCACGACGGCCCACCATATGCCAACGGCAACATCCATATCGGGCACGCGCTCAACAAGATTCTCAAAGACGTGGTGACCCGGAGCCAGCAGATGCTTGGCTTCGATTCCAACTACGTGCCGGGCTGGGACTGTCACGGCCTGCCGATTGAATGGAAAATCGAGGAAGAGAATTACCGCGCCAAGGGCAAACCGAAGCCGGATCTGTCGAACCCGGCCGCTCTGGTCGAATTCCGCCAGGAGTGCCGCGCCTTCGCCCAGCACTGGATCGACGTACAGCGCGAGGAGTTCGAGCGCCTCGGCGTAGTCGGCGATTGGGCGCATCCCTACACCACGATGGACCCATTGGCCGAAGCGCAGATTGCGCGCGAGATCATGAAATTCGCGGCGAACGGCACGCTCTATCGCGGCAGTAAACCGGTGATGTGGTCGGTGGTAGAGAAGACCGCGCTCGCGGAGGCCGAGGTCGAATACGAGGATTACACGTCGGATACGGTGTGGGTGAAGTTTCCGATTGTCCAGGTGGACATTGACTTGCATGAGCAAGCCTCCGAGGAACATCGCGATGCCGCTGCGAAGATTGCGTACGAACTCCGCCGAAGCGCAGTTGTCGTCTGGACTACTACTCCGTGGACGATCCCTGGCAATCGCGCGATCAGTTTCTCCGAACATGTCGAATACGGTGTCTATGAAGTAGTAGATGCGCCTGCCGGCAATTGGGCAAACCGAGGCGACCGTTTTGTCCTAGCAACGAAGTTGGCGGTCGACGTCTTTAGGCAAGCGCGAGTTACTGCTTTCAATCAGCTCAATAGATTTAGTTTTGATGAGGGCTGGGCACAGTTTCTTGTCATCTGCAGCCATCCGCTCAGGGGCTTTGCGGGAGGCTACGAATTCAAGGTGCCATTGCTCGCAGGCGATCATGTCACCGACGATGCCGGCACCGGCTTTGTGCATACGGCGCCGGGTCATGGCAGAGAAGACTTCGAAGTATGGATTGCGAATTTCGATCGCATACAGAGGATTGTGGCTCCGAAGGATACGCCTGGATTGATGTATCGATTGACTAAAGGAATCCCCTATACGGTCGATGATGATGGTCGCTTTACTAAAGACGCGCCAGGGTTTGAGGGCCATCAAGTCATCACCGAGAAGGGTGAGAAGGGCGATGCGAATGATGTAGTGATCAAGGCTCTGGCCGATGCGGGTATGCTGATCGCGCGCGCGCGGCTCAAGCACCAGTACCCGCATTCATGGCGTTCGAAAAAGCCGGTGATCTTCCGCAACACACCGCAGTGGTTCATCGCGATGGACCAGCCCATTCCGGGGCTTTCCCACGTTGCAGGCCTTGGAGCCGAGCGGCTGGGGGATGAGTACAAATTCCGTGACAAGACGCTACGCGAAATAGCCCTAGGACAGATTCCGATTGCGCGCTGGGTGCCGGAGAGCGGCCAAAATCGGATAGGCGGGATGATTGCTAGCCGGCCGGATTGGGTGATCTCGCGTCAGCGCGCGTGGGGCGTGCCAATACCTATTTTTGTGAACCCCATCACCGGCCAAATTCTAAAGGACGAGGAGATCAATAGACGCATTGTCGAAGTGTTCGAAGTGGAAGGCGCGGATGCTTGGTTTGCCGAGGGAGCTAGAGAGCGTTTTTTGGGGAATGATTTTCTTGATGTTAGCGTTTGGCAAAAAGTCGACGACATTCTCGATGTCTGGTTCGATTCCGGCTCTACGCATGCCTTTGTGCTCGAAGATGCTACGCACTTCCCGGCACTCGCCAATATCCGTCGCAGGACCCAAGGCGGCGACGAAGTGGTGATGTATCTTGAAGGCTCCGACCAGCACCGCGGCTGGTTCCAGTCATCGCTTCTGGAGTCATGCGGGACGCGTGGCCGCGCGCCGTTCGACATCGTGCTTACCCACGGATTCGTGCTTGACGAGAATGGGCGCAAAATGTCGAAATCGCTCGGCAATGTCACCGCGCCGCAGAACGTAATCAAAGAATCCGGTGCCGACATCCTGCGCATGTGGGTTTGCGCTGCCGATTATGCCGATGATCTGCGCATCGGCCCGGAAATCCTAAAAACCACCGTCGAGACCTATCGCAAGCTCCGCAACACGCTGCGCTGGATGCTCGGCAATCTCGCGCATTTACACCGCGAAGAACGTGTGGCGTTGGCGCATATGCCGGAACTCGAACGATTGATGTTGCATCGGCTCGCCGAAGTCGATGCCGTCGTTCGCGCGGCTTATGCGGACTTTGACTACAAGCGCATCTTCGCGGCGCTCAACACCTTGATGACCGTCGATCTGTCGGCATTTTATTTCGATATCCGCAAAGACGCCCTCTATTGCGATCCGTATTCGTCCAATACGCGCAAGGCCTGCCTGACCGTGCTCGACCACCTGTTTCACTGCACGGTGACCTGGCTGGCGCCGATCCTCTGCTTTACCGCCGAGGAAGCGTGGCTCGCGCGCGATCCGTCGGCCGCCTCGATCCATCTCGAACCGTTTCCTGAGGTGCCTGCGACGTGGCGCGATGAAACGCTGGCCGAGAGGTGGCGCAAAGTGCGCCAGGTACGCCGCGTCGTTACCGGGGCACTCGAGATCGAACGCGCGCACAAGCGCATCGGCTCTTCGCTCGAAGCACACCCGCTGGTGCACATCTCCGATCCCGATCTTTTTGCGGCGGTCGTCGATGTCGACCTCGCCGAAGTCTGCATCACCTCAGGCTTGGCGCTGGTTGAGAGCGAGGGCCCGGCCGATGCGTTCCGGCTCCCGGAGGTGGCGGGTGTTGCCGTTGTCCCCGAATTAGCCACCGGGCGTAAATGTGCCCGCTCGTGGAAGATTTCGCCCGCCGTCGGTCTCGATCCGCAATATCCCGATGTGACGCCACGCGATGCTCAGGCGCTGCGCGAGTGGGACACAATGCGCAGAGCCGCAGAATAGGGGCTTGGATGGCCGAGGCCGCCCAAGTAAAAGCCAGCCCTTCCCGCGCCTGGGGGCCCCTGAGCGCGTTGGGGGTGACCATTGCGGTCTTCGCTGTCATCCTGGACCAAGCGTCGAAGCTTTGGCTTTTGGACGTGTTTGGCCTTGCCGAACGCAATCGCGTAGCTTTCGCACCGTTTCTGGATCTCATCGTCATCTGGAACACCGGCATCAGCTATGGGCTGTTTCAGCGGCAAGGGCTCACGGCGCTGTGGGCCCTGCTCGCCTTTAAGATCGCGGCGGTGGTGCTGTTATGGATTTGGCTGGCGCGGGCGCCCTCGGGGCTGACGGCGGCAGCGCTGGGACTCATCATTGGTGGGGCGCTCGGCAACGCCATCGACCGGCTGCATTGGCCGGGAGTGATGGATTTTGTGCTATTTCACATCGAGACCGCCAGCTGGCGATTTACCTGGTATGTCTTTAACCTTGCCGATGTGGCCATCGTAGCGGGCGTCATCGGCCTATTGTACGATTCGCTGTGGGCGCGGGGTGCCGTAAAAGCGCCCTGATCCGGGATAAAAGAACAGGCAAGTTTCAGTCATGCTGCGGCGTAACGCGGTTTTGGGTGAGGGCATGCTGCAGGATCCAAGTTGCCGCCATGAGGGCGGACTGGGTAGATGCGCTCTGCTACGGCGCGCCGCGTTGAGCGTGGCCTTGGCCGGTTTCGCCGCGGGGGTTGGCGCGCAGGCGGTCCAGGCGCAAAGCTATGGCAGCGACAACGGCGGCGCCCTCGACAGGCTCATGCAGACCATTGGCGTTGAGAAGGCGCCCGACTCGGGCATCAACTACACCGAGCGCCCGCCACTTGTTGTGCCGCCGAGCCGCGATTTGCCTCCGCCGGTGACAGACGCGGCGGTCCCGGCGGCGGACTGGCCGGCTGACGCGGCCAAACGGGGCAAGAACAGCAAAGACAAAGCCGTCGCCGTCGTTCCCGACACGGCAGTTCAGACCCCTAATCCGCCAGTGCAGAAGAAACCTTGGTATAATCCGACCGGTTGGTTCAACAAGGAAGAATATGCCAAGTTTGCCGGCGAACCGGTGCGCAAGTATCTGACCGATCCGCCTGCAGGTTACCGGGTGCCATCCCCGGAACAGCCCTACGGCATCGGTCCGGATAAACATCCTGGCAAAAAGCAGGCCTCGTCGGGCGACTTCAACATGGGCTCGGCCATGCCGCCGTCTGGTGATTCCGGAAAATAGCCGGGGAGTTAGTGAGACTACCGGGGGCGTTACGTTTGACTGCCGTTTCGAGCTTGTTGGCGGCGTTGCTTTGGTGCGACTGCCGGCTAGGGCTTTTAGTGTCCGGCAGCGTAGCTTGACGAAACCAAGCTGGAGATGACCCTCGTGCCGAAAACTCTGCTACTCGCACTTGCTGTCGCTTTCGCGTTACCCGTCGGTGCTCGCGCCGCGACCGGCCCCCAAGTTGCGCATTTTACGCTGAACAACGGTCTTCAAGTCGTTGTCATTCCGGACCATCGCGCTCCGGTCGTCACCCACATGATCTGGTACAAAGTCGGCGGCGCCGACGAGACCGCCGGGAAATCCGGCCTCGCGCATTTCCTTGAACATCTGATGTTCAAGGGTACGACGCAGAACCCCGGCAATCGGTTCTCAGAGACCGTGGCCGACATTGGCGGGCAGGAGAATGCCTTCACCTCCGATGACTATACCGGCTTCTTCCAGCGCGTTCCGCGCGAGCACCTCAAGGAAATGATGGCGTTCGAAGCCGACCGCATCACCGGGCTTGTACTCACTGACGAAGTTGTGCGTCCCGAGCTCAACGTGGTGCTGGAAGAGCAGAATATGCGGGTGGCGAATAATCCGAACAGCCGGCTCTCCGAGCAGATGGATGCGGCGCTGTATCTCAACCATCCGTATGGCCGTCCGGTAATCGGCTGGCGGCCCGAAATCGAGAAGCTGACCCGCGATGACGCGCTGGCGTTCTATCGGCGCTTCTACACACCCAATAACGCCATCGTCGTTATCGCCGGCGACGTCACCGCCGACGAGGTCAAGGCCGACGCTGAAGCGACCTACGGCAAAATCGCACCGCGCGCGGAAATCGGGCCGCGCCACCGGCCGATGGAGCCGCCGCAGGAGGCGCTGCGTACCGTTACGCTCGCCGACGCCAGGGTGGAGCAGCCGAGCATCAGCCGCATCTATCTGGCGCCGTCGCGGATCACGGCCAAGCCCGGTGAGAGCCAGGCGCTCGAAGTCTTGGCCCATGTGCTCGGCGGTGGCGTCAGCGGCCGTCTCTACAAGACGCTGGTTGTCGATCAAAAGCTGGCTCTCAATGCCGGCGCCTATTATTCGAGTACCGCGCTCGACTACGGCAAATTCGGTATCTATGGCGTGCCGGCACCCGGGAAGACACTGCAGGATGTTGAAGCAGCGATCGACGCCATCATCGCCGATGTCACCGAGCACGGCATCACCGTCGACGAACTCGCGGTTGCCAAAAACCGGCTGATTGCCGATGCGGTCTATGCCCAGGATAACCAGGCGACGCTGGCGCGCTGGTATGGCGCTGCGCTGGCAACGGGTGAAACCGTCGACATGGTGCGCAACTGGCCCGACGAAATTCGCGCGGTGACCGCCGAGGCGGTACGCGATGCCGCCCGCACCTGGTGTAACCGCCGTGCGTCAGTCACCGGCTATCTGGTCAGCAGCTTTCCGGCGAAGGAGAAACACACGTGAACGCCATGATTTCACTTCGCCTCCCGCGGCGCTTTGCGCTCGCAATTGCGGCGCTGTTTGCCTTCGCGGCGCCGGCCTTTGCCACCACCATCGAGCGGGTGGTGAGCCCCGGCGGTATCGAGGCCTGGCTTGTACATGAGCCGGCAGTCCCCATGATCGCTATCGATTTTGCCTTCGCCGGCGGCGCCATCCAGGATCCGCCCGGCAAGGCCGGAACGGCGAACCTGGTCGCTTCTCTGCTCGACGACGGCGTCGGTGAGTACGATTCCAAGACCTTCCACGATCGCCTCGAGCGCAAGGCGATCGAGTTGAATTACGAGGCTGAGCGCGACACGCTGCGCGGCTCGCTGCGTACGCTGACGGAGAATCGCGACGAGGCGTTTGAGGCGCTGCGGCTTGGACTAACGGCGGCGCGGTTCGATCCGACCGACGTCGCGCTTAACCGCGCGCAGATCATGTCCACGCTGCGGCGCGCCACGACCAACCCGGCCGAGCTCGCAAGTCTGCGCTGGTGGCAAGTTGCATTTGCCGATCATCCATATGGCCGGCCGGTTGCCGGCACTTTGGAATCGGTCCCCACGATCACCGTCGATGACCTTAAAGACTACACACGGCGTGTGCTGGCGCGCGGCAACCTGAAGATTGCGGTGGTAGGCGACATCGACGCTGAGACGGTGGAGGCGATGCTTGACCACGTATTCGGGTCGCTTCCTGCTGAACCGCAGCTGAAGCCGGTGGCGAATGTCACGCCGCATGGGCTCGGCCGGCGCATCGTGGTCAAGCTCGATGTGCCGCAGGCTGTCGTAGCGTTCGGCGGCCTCGGCATTGCCCGCAACGATCCGGATTTCATGGCTGCCTACATCGTCAACCACATTCTCGGCGGTGGTTCGTTTTCATCGCGGCTTTATCAGGAAGTGCGCGAGAAGCGCGGCCTCGCCTATTCGGTCTATGACAGCCTGGTTTGGCTCAATCACAGCGCCTTGTTTCTCGGCGGCACGGCGACCCGGGCCGACCGGGCCGGCGAAACCCTTAATCTCATCCAGAAGGAAATCCATCGCCTGGCGGAGGATGGTCCGACGGCGGACGAACTCGCCAAGGCCAAGGCCTATCTCAATGGTTCATTCGCGCTCAATCTCGACACCTCGAGCAAGATCGCGGCGCTTCTGGTGCAATTGCAGCGCGACGGTCTTGGCATGGACTATTTCTCCCGCCGGCCGGAGATGATCAACGCGGTGACGCTCGAGGACGCCCGGCGCGTGGCCAAGCGGCTGCTCGACGGCGGGCTGCTCGTCACCGTGGCCGGCCGCCCGGAAGGTGTCGTTTCGACCACCGCCGATTAATTGCTGCCTTGCTCAGCGAGCTGAGCGGGGAGGATATTTTGCTGACCCCGCCATGATCCGCGTCACCGCCCATATCAGCATCGACGAACGCGAGATCCAGGAAAGCTTCGTACGCGCTTCCGGGCCCGGCGGGCAGAACGTCAACAAACTCTCGACCGCCGTACAGCTTCGCTTTGATGTGCGGGGATCGCCATCGCTGCCGGCGGAGGTAAGGGCATGGCTTGAGCGGCTTGCCGGCGCCCGCCTCACCCGCGATGGCGTGCTGGTGATCACGGCACAAAGTCATCGCACGCAGGGGCGCAATCGCCAGGATGCGCTCGACCGTCTTGTCGCGCTCATCCGCCGCGCAGCCGTCGTGCCGCGGGCGCGCCGACCGACCAAGCCGACCAAGGCATCACGTGAACGCCGCATCGAAAGCAAGAAGCACAAAGCCGGCCTCAAGCTCCGCCGCGCCAAGCCGTCGTTCGAGTAAACGCTCGGGCGGCTAGCCCGGCTGTCGAGATCGAATGCGCGGGAGAGGGTAGCTTTCTGGAGCAATTCAAAACGAAGCCGCAAGTGAACAAAGATGAGGCGTTGAATCGAATCGCTTCATTTTTAAGCGCATTCTGCGTGCCAAGTCGGTCAGGCGATTTTGCGACCGGCCGGATTTAAATTCTCGACAGGTGAATCATTATTTTGTGACCCGTCGATCAACTTTATCATCGCGCCGATCAAATATCTGTATTGCGGCGGCGAACGCTTGCGCCGGTGATGGGTTGCTCTTAGCTGAGAGAGGGGAAATGCCTGCTTGACGAAACGGTGCCTCGAAGGCCGGGCGTCAAAGCCAGCAAAGCTAAGGTGTACGTCTGCGTAAATCCGGGAGGGTTAAGGCAAGCAGCGGCGGACGAAATGTCGCCGGTGCTTGAAACTTGCTGACAATGCAGGAGACGTTATGAATCAGACCCCCTCTCCGGAACTCATGATCAAAAGTGCAACGCGCATGCTCCCGTTCGAGCGCGTCGCACTGGTTTTGCAAGGCGGCGGCGCGCTTGGCGCATATCAGGCCGGCGTTTACCAAGCCATCCATGAAGCGAAGATCGACGTGCATTGGCTGTGCGGTACCTCGATCGGCGCGATCAACGGCGCTCTGATTGCAGGCAATCCGCCTGACAAGCGGGTCGAGCGGTTGCGAGATTTCTGGGAAATCGTCACCAAGCCGCCGCTGCGGATACCCAACATGCCATGGTTTACCGAATTGCCCTGGAACGGCAATGGTCACGCGCGATTCTGGACCAACAAGATCAGCGCCTTTGCCACCATGGTGCATGGCGCGCCGGGTTTCTTTTCGCCGCGCCCCTTTCCACCGGTAAATTCCACGGCCGAAAGTCCTGAGGCCGTCAGCTACTACGACATCTCGCCGCTCAAGGACACGCTGGCGCGTCTGGTGGATTTTGACCGCATCAACGACCAGCCAGAACCAATGCGGTTCACCGCTCTCGCCACCAATGTGCGCACCGGCGCGTCGGCCTACTTCGACAATCGCGAGTGCAAGATTACGGCCGAGCATATCCTGGCCAGCTCGTCGTTGCCGCCAAGCTTCCCGCCGACTGAAATCGACGGCGAATATTATTGGGACGGCGGTGTGGTCTCGAACTCGCCCATGCAGTTCGTGATCGACAACCGCGGCGGTCACACCGCGCTGGTTTTCCAGGTCGATCTTTGGGATGCGAGCGGAGAAGCGCCGCTGGATATCCCGTCAGCCAATCTGCGGGCCATGGAAATCCATAGTGCGAGCCGTATCAATGTTTCGTTGGAGCAGTACAAGAAGATGCAGAAATTCCGCCACGCGCTGCGGCGGTTTTTGGACCAGCTCCCCGAGCAATGCCAGAACGACCCCGAGGTGCAGTTTCTTTCCGAGCAGGCGCGGGTGAAAGTGGCGACCATTGTGCAACTGAAGTACCAGGCGAACAAATTCGAGACCGCTGGCAAGATGTTCGAGTTCTCCCGCCAGGCAATGCAGGAGCACTGGCAGGCGGGCTACGAAGATACCAGGGTCGCGCTGGTCGAGCCCGGTGTTCTCGAGTTGCCCCACGTTTCCGAAGCCGCGCGCATCTTCGATGTGCATCATGGCTGGGCGACCTAGGGCGGCGGATCTTTCAGGCGCCGTGGTATGAGGCTGTGGCGGGCAGCGATTGGTTGGTAGCCATTCGTTGCTCGCCATTCGCTTTGCGCTCAAGTTAGACTCGGTTTCCTGAGAGCGAGTCGCCGATGCCCGTCCGCCAGCTTTCCGAGGCCGTCGTCAACCGCATCGCCGCCGGCGAAGTGGTTGAGCGTCCGGCGAGCGTCGTGAAGGAGCTGGTCGAAAACGCGCTCGATGCCGGCGCCAGCCGGATGGATGTGCTGACCGACGGCGGTGGCCGGCGGCTCATCACGGTCACTGACGACGGCCAGGGTATGACACGCGCCGATCTCTCGCTCTCGGTCGAGCGCCACGCCACGTCGAAACTCGCCGACGATGATCTTGTGTCGATCAGTACGCTCGGCTTCCGCGGTGAAGCTCTGCCCTCGATCGGCGCGGTGGCACGGCTTTCGATCACCTCACGTCACCGCTCCGAGCCGCACGGCTGGTCGGTCGAAGTCGATGCCGGCCTAAAATCGGAGCTGAAGCCGGCGGCGCTCGGGGAGGGGACGCGTGTCGAGGTGCGCGATCTGTTTTACGCAACGCCGGCGCGGTTGAAATTCCTCAAGCTCGATCGCACCGAGGCCGAGGCCGTGCGCGACGTGGTGCGCCGGCTCGCCATGAGCCGGCCGGATGTCGCCTTCACGATCGCCGGCGAGGAGCGATCGCCTATCACCTTTGCTGCGGCGCTTCCCGGGCCGACCGGCCGCCTGACGCGGCTTGGCGACGTCCTCGGCGCAGATTTTCGCGCCAATGCCGTCGAGATCGCGGCCGAGCGCGAGGGCGTCGTGGTCGAAGGCTTTGCCGCTCTGCCGACGCTCAGTCGCGCCAATGCGCTTGGCCAATATCTGTTCGTCAACGGCCGGCCGGTGCGCGACAAGCTTCTCGTTGGTGCCGTGCGCGCGGCTTACGCGGATTATCTGCCGCGCGATCGCCATCCGCTGGTCGCGTTGTTTGTCGAGGTTCCGGCGCGCGAGGTCGATGTCAATGTACATCCCGCGAAGGCGGAAGTGCGCTTCCGCAATGCCGGTCTGGTGCGCGCCCTGATCGTGCACGCGCTGAAAGCAGCGCTCACGCGCGACGGCACCCGTGCCGCGACCACGGGCGGCACCGCCACAATCGCAGCATTTCGTCCGCGGCGGGAAAGCTCGCGCCCGTTGTGGGCTGGGCCTCGCGGCGGCGGCTTTGCCGAAGCGGCGCAAGCCGTATTCGAAGTCGGCACGCCGGAGGCCGATCTCGGCACCGGCCTCGACCCGTACTTGGGCGTCGAAGCTGCAACTGGTTTAGCCGACGCGCTGGAACACCCGCTAGGGGCGGCGCGCGCGCAAGTGCACGACACCTACATCGTGGCGCAAACGCGCGACGGTCTCGTCATCGTCGATCAACACGCCGCTCATGAGCGTATTGTTTATGAGAAACTGAAGGCTGCGATGGCCAGGACCGGCGTGGCGCGGCAAATCCTGCTCATCCCCGATGTCGTCGAACTCGATGAGGCGGACGTCGACCGACTGCTCACCCACACCCAAGAGCTTGCGCAATACGGCTTGGTCATCGAGTTGTTCGGCCCTGGCGCGGTAGCTCTGCGGGAGACACCGTCGCTTCTTGGCGAGATCGACGGCGGCGGCCTGCTGCGTGATCTCGTCGAGCACATCGGCGAATGGGATGAAACCTTGCCGTTGGAGCGCCGCCTCATGCATGTCGCCGCGACCATGGCGTGCCACGGTTCGGTTCGCGCGGGACGAAGATTAAAAGCCCAGGAAATGAATGCGCTCCTGCGCGAGATGGAAGTTACGCCGAACTCCGGTCAATGCAATCACGGCCGTCCGACTTATGTGGAATTAAAGCTCACCGATATCGAGCGGCTGTTCGGGCGGCGGTGAGCTACGACAATCGCAGGAAGATGAACTCGGTATCGTCGTAATCGCGCCGGTTGAGCTCGGTGAAACTTTCAGGTGCGGCGAACTGCGCTTTCTTCGCCTCTTCAACGACAATCAGCGCGCCCGGCGCAAACCAGGAACCTGCGCGTGCGGAAGCGAGCGCCTTTTCGGCCAGTCCGCGTCCGTACGGCGGATCAACAAACGCCAGCGAGAACGGCTCGACCGGATGCGCTGGGCCGAGCTTGGTGGCGTCGCGGCGAAAAATCCGCGACGTACCGCCGAGACCGAGCGCGGTGGCGTTCTCGCGCAGTAGCGCGCGAGCCTCCGCGCTTTCGTCGACGAACAGCGCGAAGGCGGCGCCGCGTGACAGTGCTTCAATGCCGAGCGCGCCGGTGCCGGCGAAGAGATCAAGTACGCGTGCGCTTGTAATCGGGTCGCCATAGCTGTGAACGAGGATATTGAAGACCGATTCGCGCAAACGGTCGGCGGTCGGCCGAATGTCCGATGATTTCGGGGCGGCCAGCGTGCGGCCGCGGAAGCGTCCGCCGACGACGCGCATCAGCGGGTGCGCGGCCGATGCGGCCGGGCGCCGGAACTACGATCGGGGGAGCGGCGGCGGCGATGGTCCCGCTTGGTCGCCGCCTCGGCGAGTTGTTCCACAGGCCGCGGCTTGCCGAAGCGCTCAACGCGAACGGGGCGGCCCTTGCGGTCGCTGAGAACTTCGGCGCGCCCAGGTGCGGCGGCCTTCTCGCGCGGTTCGACCTTATCGCGGCGCCCGCCGTGGAATTTTCGCCGCAGCTTTTTCGCCGGCCGTTCCGGTTCTTGCGCGCGCCAGGAGTGGGAGCTCGATTTGCTGGGGGCCGCTTTTTGCCGCACGTCGTCGCGCGCTTCTTCCTTTTTGTTGCGTTTGGGCGATACCGAGGCAGGGGCCGCGACAGGGCTGGAAAAATCCGCGCTCGAAGCCGCGACCACCCGTTCGCCGAGTTGTTCCCGCAACATGCGTGTGGATACCTCTTCGACCGCGCCCTCGGCGAGTTCGCCAAGCTGAAACGGCCCAAACGAGACACGGATCAGCCGCGCAACCTCTAAGCCCAGATGCCTGAGCACGTTGCGCACTTCGCGATTTTTGCCTTCGCGGATGGCGAACGTGAGCCACACATTGGAGCCCTGCACGCGTTCGACCGCCGCTTCGATGACGCCGTAATGGATGCCGTCGATGGTCACGCCGGTACGCAGTTCGTTGAGTCTGGCTTGTGTCATGGATCCATGCGCGCGCACGCGATAAGAGCGTTGCCAAGCGGTCGCCGGCAATTCCAGCACGCGCGCCAGCGCGCCGTCGTTGGTGAGCAGAATGAGGCCCTCGGTGTTGAAGTCGAGCCGGCCGACACTGATCAGTCGCGGCAGATGCTTGGGCAGATGCTCGAAAATGGTCGGCCGGCCTCGCGGGTCGGTATGCGAAGTCAGGAGCCCGCGCGGTTTGTGATAAAGAAAGAGCCGCGTCCGCTCGCGGGTCGGCAGCGGCTCGCCGTCGACCACGACGCGATCGCGTTCGGTGACATTAAGCGCGGGGGAATGGATGACGTCGCCATTGACCGCAACGCGCCCGGCAGCGATCCATTCCTCGGCCTCACGGCGCGAGGTGAGCCCGGCGCGCGCGATCACCTTGGCGATGCGTTCGCCCGCTTGGTCGCTTTTGCCCTTGTCGTCCATAGTCGGTCCGGCAATAACGCCCCGTGATCAAACAGGCAATCGCCGATGGCATCGTTTATGGAGATGGCGCTGGAGGAAGCCCGTGTCGCCGGCGAGCGTGGCGAAGTCCCGGTCGGCTGCGTCATCGTCCGCGACAGCGCGGTCATCGCGCGCGCCGGCAATCGCACTATTATGGATCACGACCCAACCGCGCACGCCGAGATCGTCGCCATTCGCGTGGCATCCGTTGCGCTCGGCTCGGAGCGCCTGACCGATTGCGACCTCTATGTCACGCTCGAGCCCTGCACGATGTGTGCGGGCGCGGTCGCGTTCGCGCGGATTCGCCGCCTCTATTACGGGGCCGCTGACCCGAAAGGCGGCGCGGTGGATAACGGCGTGAAATTTTTCGCTTCACCCACCTGCCATCATCGGCCCGAGGTCTATGGCGGGCTCGCAGAAGCCGAGACGTCGGTCCTGCTGAAAAGCTTTTTCCAGCAACGGCGCTAGCTTAGTCGCGCAACAGCGCGGCGAGCCGGTCTTTCACTTCCGCTTTCACCGCTTCGGAGGCCCGCAGGATTGCGGTCGCCTGATAAAAATCGAGGGTGCGAAAGATCGCGACGTTCGGCCGGATCACGAGATCTGGCGCGCCCTGGGCAAGCTTCCCGGCAATGATGGCGCTGCCCATGATGTTGAGGGTGACGATCACGCTTTCCCAGGCGCCGGGGATATCACCGCGCTCTGCCGGTGGAACGGTCAATACGTCAATGGCGACGATGCGGTCGGCGCTGCCGCGCAGTCGATCGAACGGCAGCGGATTGGTGGTGCCGCCGTCGATGAGGATGCGGCTATCGATGGCGACCGGCCGCAACAGCCCTGGAATGGCGATGGAGGCGGCGAGTGCCGGGCGCAGCGGTCCGGCTATCAGCGGCACCTCCTGGCGGCGGTGCAGATCGGTCGCCGTCACCGCGAGTGGAATCTTCAATTCGGAAAAATCGGCCGGGACGGCTTCTGGCAAAAATTGCGCGCAGAATTTCTCGGCGTCGATCTGGGTGGCTTGGCCGAATGCGCCGGCAAACAAATCGGCGAGCGTGCCGGCGCGCGATGCGATCAGGCGGCGGGTGGTTTCGCTGCGGTCATGAGCGAAGCGGATGACATGATGCCGGATGTCCTTGCCGTGCATGCCGGCCGCATACGCGGCACCGATCAGTGCGCCGATCGAGGTGCCGGCAATCGCCACGGGTTTCACGCCCATGTCGTCGAGCGCTTCGATCACCGCGATATGCGCGAGCCCGCGCGCGCCGCCGCCGCCGAGTGCCAGCGCGAAGGTTTTCATTCGCGTTGCCGTTTCAAGCCCCAGCCTGGCGGGCAAATTCCCAGCCTTTGGCAGCCAGCGGTCCGACAAGGTCGGTCTTGGCCGCCGCAAACGCGCCGGTCGCGGTGCCGTCGCGAACCCGGCCGACGATGCCCTGCAGGATCGCCGCGAGCCGAAAGAAATTGTAGGCGGAATAGACCGGCAGATAAGGCCGCGGATCGAGGCCGGTACGTTTTACGTAGGCGTCGACGTAGTCTGCGAGCGATGGAATGCCGAGTGCGGCAAGGTCCAATCCGATCAGCGAGCCGGTGCCCGCTTCCGCCTGCGGCATATGCCATTGCATCAGGTGATAGGAGAAATCCGCAAGCGGGTCGCCTAGCGTCGACAGCTCCCAGTCGAGCACCGCTGCGACCCTGGGCGCGCCCGGCGCCAAGATCATGTTGTCGAGGCGGTAATCGCCGTGCACGAGGCGCGGCGGCTGCGGCGGCGGCAAGTGGGCCGGCAACCAGGCCATCAGCCGCTCCATGTCTTCGACCTTTCCGGTCTCCGAGGCACGGTATTGTTTCGACCAGCGCTCAATCTGGCGGGCCACATAGTTTTCGCCGCGGCCATAATCGGAAAGCCCGATCGCCGCCGGATCGAAACTGTGCAGCCGGGCGATCGTCGCGTTCATTGCGTCATAGACCTGCGCACGTTCGGCCGGATTGGACGAGGGCATATCCGGTTCCCAAAACACCCGGCCCTCGACATGCGACATGACGAAGAACGCCGTGCCGATCACGTTTTCGTCGGCGCAATAAAGGATCGGCTCGGCGACTGGGAAGCCCTGGCGATGAAGCGCGCTGATGACACGGAATTCGCGATCAACCGCGTGAGCCGACGGCAGCAGCTTGCCCGGCGGCTTACGCCGCAGCACATAACGTCGTTGCGGCGTCTCGATGAGATACGTCGGATTGGACTGGCCGCCTTTGAACTGAGACAGCGCGACGGGCCCGGCGAACCCTTTCAGGTGCTCACTTAGATAGGTTTCAAGCGGGCCGATGTCGAAGCGCAGCCGTTCGGCGACCTCTTTGGTGCCGGAGAACGCAGTCTGACGGCCGCTGACATTCATATATTTCCTCCCGTCGGCGCGGTCGTCCCCGTCGGGATCGACCGACGCTCTTATGGCCGCCACGCCGCCGCGATGTCGGTTTTGATAAAGTCGTCGCCTTTAAAGAGCAGAGGCGCGCCGCGGGTCTTCGCTAGAGCGTACGCAAAACAGTCGGCAAGATTCAGTCCTGCTGGATGCCGACCTTTGCCATATGCCATGAAGGCACGAATAGCCTGACCGGCTTGATCGAACGTGACGTCGACAATCTCAATACCCAGTGCAGCAATCACCGATTCCAGAGTCTTCAATTCTGCCCTCGATCTTCGCGCGGTGATTACCATGTAAGTTTCCACGTACGAGACAGCCGACATGATTGCGGCAGAGCTCTGATCAAGTATTTCAGTGAAGATCGGCTCTTCATCTTCACGCCTTGCGATTGCAACAACGACGGACGTGTCAATGACGATCACGTCGGGAGCCCGCCCTCGTCGTACCCAATGATCTCCTCGTTGGTCAGATGCTCGTTTATCTTGGGAAGCGAGTCAAAATAGGCGAGTAACTCAGCGAGCCTTTTGCGATTCACTCGCCCCTTCCGCTTTGCCGGCCCTAATCGCTCCAGACGCTCTCCGACGGCTTGGTCGACAGCATCGGTGAGACTTTCGCCCGTTCGCGCAGCGAGCTTGCGAATTTTCGCCTCGGTGGCCGGGTTCTTGATGATCACGCCCATAATATCACCGGTATATAAACTGGTGTTCAGAGTATATAAACAGTTGCGCGAAATTGCTACTTAGATTGGAAATAATCCCGTCAGCGGCTTTCCCGCTCGACCGCGCGCCAGCCGATATCGTGGCGATAGAACCCCTCCGGCCACTGAATCCGGGAGATCGCCTCATAGGCCCGCGTGCGCGCCTCGCCCACATTCTTGCCGAGCGCCGAGACATTGAGCACGCGTCCGCCGTTAGCGAGAATGCGGCCACCTTCCGCCTTCGTGCCGGCATGGAAAATTTCCACCCCTTCGACGGCAGCGGCATCGTCCAAGCCCTCGATGACCGAACCTCTCTCATAGGAGCCCGGATAACCGCGTGCCGCCATCACCACGGTGAGCGCAGCGTCGGGATACCAGCGTAGATCGAATGATTTGAGTGTCCCGTCGCGGCTTGCGAGCAAAGCGGGCACGAGGTCCGACATCAGACGCGGCATCAGCACCTGCGTTTCTGGATCGCCGAAGCGCACGTTGTATTCGATGAGTTTTGGCCCATCGGCAGTCAGCATCAAACCGGCGTAGAGCACGCCCTTGTAGGGCGTGCCCATGGCTTGCATGGCGCGCAAGGTCGGCAGCACGATTTCGTCTATGACGCAGGCGCTCATCGCTTCATCGATGATCGGCGCCGGCGAATAAGCGCCCATGCCGCCGGTATTTGGTCCCTTGTCACCGTCGAAGGCGCGCTTGTGATCCTGCGCTGACGCCAGCGGGAGCGCGGTCGTGCCATCGCAGAGCGTGAAGAACGAGGCCTCTTCGCCGTCAAGAAACTCCTCAATGACAAGTTCGGCGCCAGCCTGGCCAAGGCCCCCGCCGAGAATCATGCCAATTGCGGCCTCCGCTTCCGGCAAATTCTCCGCGACGATCACACCTTTGCCGGCTGCAAGTCCGTCGGCCTTGACGACAATGGGTGCGCCGCGGTCGCGCGCATAGGCCTTGGCCGCTGCGGCGTCGCGGAACCGCTCATACGCCGCCGTCGGAATGTGGTTGGCGCGGCACAGATCTTTGGTGAAGCCTTTTGAGCCTTCGAGTTGCGCGGCAGCGCGGCTTGGCCCGAAGGCTTTGATACCGGCCGCTTCCAGATCGTCGACGATACCGGCGCAGAGCGGCGTTTCCGGTCCGACAACGACAAGGCCAATGCCGTTGTTGCGACAAAACCTGATCACAGCCGCGTGGTCGGCAATATCAAGCGCGATGCATTCGGCCTCGTGCGCGATTCCGGCATTGCCAGGTGCGCAAAACAGACGGTCGGTGAGCGGGCTTGCCGCCATCTTCCAAGCCAGCGCGTGCTCGCGTCCGCCGGAGCCGAGGAGCAGAATATTCATGGTCCGAAGAAAAGTTGCCGCAGCCCCTGTAGCATGGGAGCGCATCGGCGCAAGATCACGCCGGACGTTGTCCAAGGGAACATTCGAGGGCCTCTAACCCCGCGTCTTTAACCCCGGCATCCGCGGGTCTTGACCCCACCGGCATCGCGCAGCACTAACAGCCGCAATGAACGAACCACGACTCAATCTGCCGGAACTGACGGTCTCCGAGCTTTCGGCGGCGCTCAAGCGCACGATCGAGGATTCCTACGGCTACGTGCGGGTGCGCGGCGAACTTGGCAAAGTCAGCTATCACGGCAACGGCCACGTTTACTTCGATCTCAAGGACGATCGCGCCTCCATCGCCGGTGTGATCTGGCGCACCACCGCGGCGCGGATCAAGCTCAAGCTTGAAGCCGGTCTCGAGGTGGTGATTACCGGACGGCTCACTACCTATCCTGGCCGCTCGCAATACCAGATCGTGGTCGAGACGCTGGAGCCCGCCGGCCTCGGTGCGCTGATGGCGCTGCTCGAAGAGCGCAAGCGGCGGCTGACCGCGGAGGGATTGTTCGACGAAGCGCGCAAGCAGCTGTTGCCGTATTTGCCGGCGGTGATTGGTGTCATCACCTCGCCGAGCGGCGCGGTCATTCGCGACATTCTACATCGGCTCGCCGACCGCTTCCCGCGCCGGGTGCTGGTCTGGCCGGTGAAAGTGCAGGGTGATGGCTCGGCTGCCGAGGTCGCCGCCGCCATTGCCGGATTCAATGCGCTGTCGGAACGAGGGTCAACGCCGCGGCCTGATCTGATCATTGTCGCGCGCGGTGGCGGTTCGCTGGAAGATTTGTGGTCATTCAACGAAGAAATCGTCGTGCGCGCGGCGGCGGCAAGCTTCATTCCGCTGATCTCCGCGGTGGGCCATGAGACCGACGTGACGCTGATCGACTTCGCGGCCGACCGCCGGGCGCCGACGCCGACCGCGGCCGCCGAAATGGCCGTGCCGGTCCGGGCGGAGCTTATCGTCGACATCGAGAATCTGGAACGCCGCGCGCTGACGGCGTGGCTGCGCAATCAGGAAGGCCGGCGCAACGCGGTGCGGTCGGCCGCGCGCGCGCTGCCGGATGCCGATGAGGTATTGGCGGTTCCGCGCCAACGTCTCGATCATGCCGCCGCCGGCTTGGTGCACGCGCTGCGCGCCAACGCGCACATCCATCGCGTGAGCTTCTCTCGTATCGGCGGGCGCCTGAGCGTGCATCTGCTACGCATGCAAGTCGAGCGTCGCCGCGACCGCTATGCCGGCACTGCGCTGCGCCTGCGGGCGAGTGTTGCGGCGAATGTCACGGCGCATCGCATGCGCATCGCGCGTGAGGGCGAGCGCGTTGGCGCGCTGGCCAAGCGCGCCGGACGCGCCATGGACAATCTCCTCGATGCGCGCTGGGCACGGTGCGAACGCGATGCTCAATTACTTGCGGCGTTCTCGTATCGCGGCGTTTTGGCGCGGGGGTTTGCGCTGGTGCGCGATCGCGCCGGCCGGCCGCTGCGCACCGCTGCGGCAGTTTCAACAGGCATGCAGATGGACGTCGAATTTTCCGACGGCCGCGTCGGGGCCCGCGCCGAAGTCGTGCAGACGGCCGCCGCACCGCGTCCCGAACCGCCGCGGCGGCGAAGACGTCGCGACGATGATCCGGGCCAGGGCAATCTCTTCAGCTAGATGAGTGTGTTCAGCCAAGCAACGTGAACCGAATTGCGTGCTCTCAGGCGGGTAGGGCTCGCCGGCATGTGAAAACCGGGTGGGTTTCGCGCCGCGGGCGGAATGATTATGTTGCGCTTGTGCCGGCCGCAGATAGGCCGTCCGGCGGAGGCCCATTTGCTTAATCGCACCGATCGTTCATCCCCCACGCCCGGCGAGGCCGAGGTCAAATATCTGGACGGCGATTTTCGGGTCGTGCGTCCCGGAGCGTTCGTCCGCTGCGCCGTGACCGGTGCTGTTATTCCCCTTGAGGAGCTCAGATATTGGAGCGTCGATTTACAGGAAGCCTACGCGACGCCTGAGGCGGTGCTGCAACGACACAGCACCGCTTATTCGCACGGCTCGTAGTTCCGAGCCCGGCATTTTATCCCAGCCGTTCCACGTGGCGCAGCGCTGGAAATAATTTCATCCATAACAGCGCCACGGCGATTGTTCCAAGCCCGCCCAGCACGGCCGCCGGGACCGCACCAAGCAAGGCAGCGGTTATGCCGCTTTCGAACTCGCCGAGTTGGTAGGACGCATTGACGAACAAGAAATTTACCGCGCTCACGCGGCCGCGCATCCCATCCGGAGTAGCCGATTGCACAAGCGAAATGCGAATCACCATGCTCACCGTGTCGGCCGCACCCAGAACGACCAGCGCCAGGATCGAAATCCAGATCGAATGGGAAAGCGCAAACGCCACTGTCGCCAAGCCAAAGACGATAACCGCTTGGAACATCCGCATCCCAAGCCGGTGGTTGATGGTGTAGCGGGCCAGCACCACGGCCATCAGCAATGCGCCAACGGCTGGTGCGCCGCGCAGGACGCCTAATCCCCACGGCCCGGTGTGCAGGATGTCGCGCGCATAGATCGGGAGCAGGGCAGTCACGCCACCCAGCAGCACGGTGAACAGGTCGAGCGATATGGTGCCCAATATCGCTGGATTGCGACGCACAAAGCCGACACCCGCAAACAAGGCGGCAGGCGTCGGCGGTTCTTTCGGGGTCACCGGTCGGTCCGGTCTGATCGCCCCATTCAGAATGGCGGCTAGCAACGAAAATAACGCCAGCAGCGTGTACGGCGCGGCGGGCGTCACCACGTAAGCGAGCCCGCCCAATGCCGGCCCGCTGATCATCGCTATCTGAAACGCCCCGGTGTAGAGCGCCGTGCCCTTCTGCAGCATTCCCTCCGGCACTACGGCCGGTAGCAGCGACGCGGCCGCGGGGCTTTCAAAGGCCGTTGCGGTGCCGAACAGCACCACCGCGGCGAAAATTTCCGGCACGTTGAGCCATCCGGCGAAGCTACCCCAGGCCAGAAATGTCGCCACCACCGCTACAGCAAGTTGACAGATTTGCACCACGCGTTTGCGGTCATAGCGATCGGCAATGTGCCCCGCTAAAAAAACCAGGAGCGCGGTGGGAATAAACTGCACGAGGCCCACCAAGCCAAGGTCGAAGGCGCTGCTGGTTAGGGCGTAAACCTGCCAGCCTACTGCCACTGCGGCGATCTGCTGGGCGAACTCCGAGAATCCGCGCGCTAAAAAGTAGAACAGGAAAGGTCGATGGCTGAAAAGAACGCTGGAGCTGGCGGATTTAACAGAAGACATTTTGACGTAAGCCCTCAAGCAATTGACCGACGCTTGACCGCTTTGAGGATCATGTCGCCGAACGCGTCAGCTTCCTCGACCGTGAGCCGCACAGGTAACGCGCTTGCGCGAGCCGCAAGCTGAGTGAGGTGTGCGTCGCCGGTTAGTCGCGCAAGATCTTTCTCGGTGGTGACCAGCATGAGGTTTTCGGTGTCGGCGCGCGCTATCAGCGACTGCGCCTCCGCAGCCGAGTAGCGGTGGTGATCCGGAAAGCTTGCGTGTCTAGCGATCACAACGCCGCCTTCGGTAAGGGTCGTAAAAAACTTTTCCGGGTCGGCGATGCCGGCGAAGGCGAACACCTCGCGTCCGCGGAGCGCTGCAAGCGTGTCGCCGTCCGGGTTGAGGCGACCGTGAAACAGGACAGAATTGTGATGGGATGCGCACTCCATCACTGCGGGCGGCGGGGCATCGGAGCCAACGACGACAATTGCCTGCGCGCGCGCAATCTGCAAGTCCAGTGGCGCCCGCAACGGACCCGCTGGAATGATGCGCCCGTTGCCGATGCCGCGGCGGCTATCGACCAGCAGGATCGAAAGCTCTTTCCTTAGCGCAGGATTCTGAAACCCGTCGTCCATCACAATGACAGTCGCGCCCTCCTGCCGCGCGGCTTTCGCCCCCTCCAGGCGGTCGCGCGCGACAATGGTCGGCGCAAGCCGCGCGAGAAGAAGTGGCTCATCGCCGACAGCGGCGGCTGAATGGGTTGCTGCATCGACGCGCACTGGCCCGGCCAGTTGCCCGCCATAGCCGCGCGTTAAAAAAAACGGCTGCTGATGCGCGGCAAGAAGGAGCCGTCCGACTGCGAGTGCTGCCGGCGTCTTGCCTGACCCGCCGACCGTCAGGTTGCCGAGGCAAATGACCGGAACGCCGACACTTTGTCCCGGTGACTGCAGGCGCCGCGCGGCGACGGCACCATAGACGGCGCCGAGCGGACGGAGCAACGCCCCGGCCCCCGGCCGCCACCAAAACGCCGGCTCACGCATCCCAGCAAGATCCTAAAAAAAGCTGGCGCCACATGGCTTTCAAATCAGCCAGGCTTAAGAGGCCCGCTGCTCGAGCTGAAGCTGCATGAGATAGGGCTCGAGCGCGGCAAGCGTCCGTTCCAGTGCACCACCGAGTTTCCCGACCGTGACCAGCGCTGCATCGGCCACCGCCTTTCGCGTCGCAGGATGCGCGAGCCAGTCGGCAAGGCACGCCGTCAGCGCTTCCTCATCGGCAATGCGCTCGGCTCCGTGGGCGGCGTCGAGTGTGGCGTAAATCTCGTCGAAGTTCCAGACGTTCGGACCATGAACAACCGCGGCGCCCAGGCGGATGGCCTCGATCGGATTCTGGCCGCCGTGGCTGGCGAGCGACCCGCCCATGAACACGATCGGCGCCAGCCGATAGATCAGACCGAGTTCACCGAGCGTGTCGGCGACGAAGATGTCGATATCGGCGTTCGGCAGATCGCCGCGCGAGCGAACCGCCACCGCGAGGCCGGCCGCTTTTGCGCTCTCGACAATCCCGGAACCGCGGTCCGGATGTCGCGGCGCGATCACCGTCAGCAACGACGGACTTTTGACGCGCAGCCGTTGATGCGCGGCGATAATGGCGGCTTCTTCGCCGGCATGAGTGGATGCAGCGGCGATGACGGGGCGCGTGCCGATGATCGATTTGAGTTTCCGCAACATTGTTTGATCGGCCGGCGGCGCGGGGACATCAAGCTTGAGATTGCCGCTGCTGCTGATGCGGGGCGCGCCGAGTTGGGCGTAACGCTGCGTGTCGGCGCCGGATTGGGTCAAACACAGATCGAAACGGCCGAGCAGCGCCCCGATCACGCCCGGTACGCGGCGCCAGCGGTTGAAGGAGCGCTCCGATACGCGGCCGTTGACCAGGATCATCGGGATGGCGCGCTCAGCGCAGGTCAGGATCAGATTGGGCCACAGGTCGGATTCAACAAACAGCGCCAGATCGGGCTGCCAGTGATCGAGAAATCGGCCGACAAATCGCGGCACGTCGAGCGGAATGAACTGGTGCACCGCGCCCGGCGGCAGGCGTTGCTCGGCGAGTGCGGCTGACGTAACGGTGCCCGAGGTAACGAGCACGGCGAAGTTCATGGCGCGGATGCGCTGGATCAGCGGAATCACCGCGAGCATCTCGCCGACGCTGGCGCCGTGCAGCCAGATCAAAGGGCCATCCGGACGCGGCAGCTTAGTCACACCGTAGCGCTCGGACAGCCGCGCCGGATTTTCCTTGCCGCGCTTGACGCGCCAAGCCAACAACCGCGACGCGACCGCCGGTGCCGCCGCGATGGACACAAGGCGATAGAGTTGCAACGCTAGCGGCAAGCGGACGCGCACGCTCAGACCCCGGCGTCGGGGCGGCCGGCAAGCGCAATGCCTGTCCGGTCCGGCCGATCACATTGTGACCAGCCGAGGCGCTGTCCCAACATCCGTCCTCCCAATGCTACGACGCTTCGCTTCCCGGATCGAGCAGCCGGTGGAGATGGACGATGAAGTAGCGCATCTGGGCATTGTCGACCGTGCCCTGCGCTTTTGCCTTCCACGCCGCATAAGCGGTGGCATAATTCGGATAGACGCCGACAATGTCGAGCTTGTCGAGATTTTTGAATTCCGTGCTCGCCACGTCGTTCATCTCGCCGCCGAAAACGAGGTGCAGCAATTGCTTGGAAGGCGGTTTGGGGATGTCCGGCATGGTTATCGATCCGCGCGATTCGCGATTTATGAAGACGCCAGGTGTTCATCCCTAAAAAGTTCGACAAGCGCCGCATGCCTGTCCCGACCGGCCGCCACCAGCATCCCGTGCCGCAACACCGGGCGATTATAAATGACGGTTCCGCCCCCGATGGCGGTTAGCACCCCGCCAGCTTCGTGCACCAAAAGATCAGCCGCCGCAAGGTCCCAGTCGTGACTGTCGACGCCGGCAATGGCAACGTCGTATTCGCCCTGCGCCACGCGGGCGAGGCGGAGCGCGAGCGAGCGTGTGCGTTGCACGACGGTGAAGGGCGGCGCCGACTTGGCGAGCCGTTCAAGAAAACTCTTTGGACCGGCGACGCGCGCGTGCGCGAGTGACGTGCCGCGCGTAGCGGCGATCGGGGCATTGTTGCGCGTGGCGCCTTTGCCGACGGTCGCCATGAAGAACTCGTCCGTGACCGGCGCGTAAAGGCACCCGAGGATCGGCCGGCCATTCTCAACGAGCGCCGCTGATACCGCCCAATCCGGCAGGCTCGCCAGATAAGCACGGGTACCGTCGATCGGATCGACGATCCAAACGTAGCGCGAGGCGAGCCGGGCTGGATCGTCGAGGCTTTCTTCCGACAGCCAGCCGAAGTCCGATCCCTCACCGGTCAGCCGTTCATGCAACAATCGATCGACGGCGATGTCGGCCTCGCTGACCGGCGAAGACTTGCCCTTGGTCCAGTTCTTGACCGGCGTTCCGAACATCGACCGGGCCAGCAGGCCCGCTTCGCGCACGCACGCGGCAAGCCGCGCGGCAATTTCCCTAAGGTCTACGGCCTCACTGGCCGGCAACGGTCATGCCTTCAACGCGCACTGTCGGCGCGTTGGTGCCGTAGCGAAAAACCAGATCGTTCGCCGGCGTCATGCTGGCGAATATCTCGAACAGGTGTCCAGCAATGGTGACTTCGCTCACCGCATAGGTGCATTCGCCGTTCTCGATCCAGAAGCCCGACGCGCCGCGGCTATAGTCGCCGGTCACCAGATTGACGCCCATTCCAATCATGTCGGTGATGTAGAATCCGTCTTCGATGTCGGCGATCAATTCGTCCGGGCTTTTTTCTCCGGGTGCGAGATGCAGATTGCTGGCGCCGGGTGAGGGCGTCGAAGACACGCCGCGTTGCGCGTGGCCGGTGGTTTGCAGATCCAGTTCGCGCGCCGTCGCGCTGTCGAGCAGCCAGGTTTTGAGCACGCCGTCTTCCACCAGCTTGCGGCTGCGGCCGGCGATGCCCTCGGCGTCGAACGGCCGCGACCGCAACCCGCGAGGCCGCAGCGGATCATCGATGATGTCAATGCCGGAAGCAAAAAGCTTGGCGCCGAGCTTCTCCCGCAGAAAACTGGTCTTGCGTGCAACGGAGCTGCCGTTCGCGGCGCTGGCCAGATGGCCGACCAGCGAACCGGAAATCCTGGAATTGAACACGACCGGCACCCGGCGAGTGGCGACCTTGCGCGGGTTGAGACGCTTGACCGCACGCTCGCCGGCGTGGCGTCCGATCGCCTTGGCGGATTCCAGATCCGAGGCGTGCAGCGTCGAGGAAAAATCGTAGTCGCGCTCCATGCCGGTGCCTTCGCCGGCAATCGCGGTCATGGCGACGCCGTGGCGCGACCCGATCGTGGCGCCGTGGAAGCCGTGGCTTGTCACCAGGACCAGGCCGCCGATCCCGGCCGACGCCGAGGAGCCGCCCGACTTGGTCACGCCGGCGACGGCGAGCCCGGCCGCTTCCGCTTCGCGGGCGCGGGCTTCGAGCAGTTCGACGTCCGGCATTTCCGGATCGAGGAGGTCGAGGTCCGGCAACCTGGTCGCCAGCAGCGATTGATCGGCTAGTCCGGCGAAGCGGTCATCGGGCGCGGCGCGCGCCATCGCGACCGCTCGCTCGGCCAGCACGTCGAACCCGTCGCCCTTGAGATCGTTGGTCGAAACCACCGCTTGCTTGTGGCCGACAATGACGCGCAGCCCGAGGTCGTCGCCCTCGGAGCGCTGCGATTCCTCGACGTCGCCGTCGCGCACGTCAACCGACAGCGATACCGAGCGAACCGCAATGGCGTCGGCCTGATCGGCCCCTGCGCGCCGGGCGGCGCTCACGAGACGTTCAGCAAGATCGGTGAGGTCGGATTGGTCGAGGAGTGAAGTCATGGAACTAGCACGGTTGGTTTATGCGTGGTGACCGGGGAACACAAGGCGGAGATGTGGGCCACCACCGGGCTATTCAACCCGCGCCGCGGCTCGTCGTGCGGTGCTGAAACGGCGAATTGCAGGCGCCGCGGCAACCGCTCGTCAATCATGGGAGGTCTTTGGCCGGTGCGATACGTGCGATTAACCAGGGTTCTTAAGCCGATGACGACCGCGCCGTGGCAATGTGGCGGCGACCGGGCGGCAACAGCCCGGCGGGAGCCGAGTTTTCGGGGCGTCACATGGAAGCCGGCAGGTTTGCCGCCTGGTCGAGCCGCGCGTTGCGGCTCGACCCCTTCTCTTTGCCCGTGCGCTTCGAAGCCGCAGATGAAGCGGCCGACGGGCGCCGGCGTGTCATCGATCTGCATCGCGAACGCGTCGTGGTACGGCGCTCGGTGCGCGGCATGCGCATGGCGCTGAATTTGCCGGTGGCGGCATTTCGCGGCGTAGCCATCCGGCTGGCCGGCGCAGTAACCGGGCCGCCGACCTCAATCGCCGTCGTGCTCGAGCACGGCGACCCCGCGCTGTCGCTGCCGCTGTTTTCGTCGAGCACAGGTGACGACATCGTGGCCGAATGGCAGTGTTGGGGCCGCGTGCTTGGTCTGCCGCTCCTCATCGTTGAGCCCGACGGCTGCGTGCGCGAGCCGTTTGCGCGGCTCGGCGCGGTGCGCATCGAAGCGCCGACCTGGCGCCGCCGCCGCCGTAGCGCGATCGCACGTCGCCGCCCTTTGATCCTGTTGCGGCGCCGCGCCGGGGTGCCGTCAGCAACGCCGACCCAGCATCGCGGCGAGCGCGAGATCATTGCGCGGGATTGAGTGCGACCTGCCTCGTTCCTCGAAATAACGAGCCAGAGGTCACGCAGTCGCGGTCTCTGCCTTGTCCGTTCTCGGCGCTGAAGATTTCGTCTTCGCTCGCCGTGGTCGGCGCCATCGTCGGCGAGTTTGTCGGCGCCACGCAGGGCCTCGGCTATCTGATCATTATTCCTTGGCGCATCTCGAAACCGCGGCCCTGTTTTCGGCTATCTTTGCCGCAGCTTTTGCCGGTATAGCGATGTTCTTACGCGATCGGTTGGACCGAGCACAGACTGATCTTTGGTCGAGCGGTGAAACAGAATGAACAGTCGTGTGATCTCAGTCGATGTGGTGCGCATTCCGACCAAAGGTCCGGGCGACGTTTCGGGCCTCATGCGTTTGATCGAGGCGGGAAAGATTGCGCCCGCGTCGATCCTCGCCGTGCTTGGCAAGACCGAAGGCAATGGCGGGGTGAACGATTTCACTCGTGAATACGCCATGGTGGCGTTGTGTGCAGCGCTGTCGCCGCATCTGGAACTCACCCCGCGCGCGGTCGAAAACAGGATCGCGTTTGTCATGTCTGGAGGTACTGAGGGAGTGCTCTCGCCGCATTTGACCGTGTTCACGCGCACTGTGACCGACGCGCCAAACGGCGGTAAGGGCGACAAGCGCTTCAGCATCGGCATCGCCCACACCCGCGACTTCTTGCCGGAGGAGATCGGACGAAAGGTTCAGATCGACGAGACGGTGAGATCCGTCCACGACGCGATGAAAGATGCCAGCATCGACGACGTACGTGACGTACACTTCGTCCAGGTCAAATGTCCGTTGCTGACCTCCGAACGCGTCGAGGCGGCGTTGCATCGCGGACACAAGACGGTGACCACCAGCGCTTACACTTCGATGGGCTATTCGCGCGGTGCTTCGGCGCTCGGCGTGGCGCGGGCGCTCGGCGAAATCGAGGAATTTGAAGAAGCCGAAGTTCTGAAGAACTGGGAGCTGTATTCGTCGGTCGCCTCTGCTTCCGCCGGCATCGAGCTGATGCACAACGTCGTGATCGTCATGGGCAATTCCCGCGCGGCGACGAGTCCGTTCGTGATCGGTCATGCGTTGATGCGCGACGCGATCGATCTTTCCGCGGTGATTGAAGCGCTCAAGAGCGTCGGGCTCGGCCTGACGGACAAGCATATGCAGGATCGGCTGGTGAATATTTTTGCCAAGGCGGAAGCTTCGCCCGACGGCAGCGTCCGCGGCTTCCGCCACACCATGCTCGATGACTCCGATGTCGGCTCGACGCGTCATGCCCGCGCCGCGGTCGGCGGCTTGATCGGCGGATTATCCGGTACCGGCGCGGTCTACGTTTCCGGCGGGGCCGAGCATCAAGGACCGCCAGGAGGCGGTCCGGTGGCGGTGATCGCGCGGGTGTGAAGCACGGGCGTGCAGGTCCGGTCCCGGCAAGACGATCACCAAAAAGACGCGTCGACCCGCTGCCGCCATTGGCGTGGATAAACGTGACGCCCTCGTTTACGCGCGAAGCCGTAGCGTCATATTAGCACCACGCACTAAGTATCAAGCCGAACCCGACCCTGACGCTAATTGAATAGAAACCCAGAGGGGAGCGCCGTGGGCTGCGGCTACTGGGCGAAGTTTGCATTGCTCGGACTTTTGACGAGTGCCGCCGGCGTGCGGGACGCGACGGCGCAGTCGACTGATATTCCCCTGCAGCTGGTTCAAAGCTCTGGCGGGGTTCGTCTGACGATCAACATCGGTATCGGCGGAGGCAATCCAAGGCCGTATTTGTTCGATACGGGATCGGCGCCTTTCAACGCATTCTACTCCCCGACGGCGTTTGGCAGCGTTCCATCATATATGTCGGCGTCGACCGCGCTGTTTCCGAATGGTTTGCCGACCGGCGTGAACTATTCCTACGGGTCCGGCTACACCTACACCGGCAATTTCGTGGGAGTGCCGTCGCTCACGTTCTATCCGACCTCGTCGGTGCCCGCGAATTCTCCGACTGGCGTCACCTTGAACGCCATTACTCCCTCGGGCACGCCGTCAGCCTTTATCATGAATGCGATCTATAATCGTTCCGGCCACGGCAGGAGTGGACCAATGGCCGGCCCGACAGAGGGCATACCGGGAGTTTTCGGCGGGCTCTACGGAATTTTCGGGGCTGGCGATTTCGCGGATACCGCCAAAGGGCACGACCCGGGAATTCCCGGTGTCACACCGAACACAAGCAAGGCGGCCTACGGCAGCGTACTTGGCCAAGCTGTAATACCTGGGACCACCTCCGGATACGTGGTGGCGGCTAACGGTCAGCCCTTGGCCGGTTTGCAGACCGGGACGAGCGTAAATCCCGGCGCGTATGCGAACGGTACGCAGATCGGTCAGACCGTGACGTCATGCAGCCCGTGCGTCATGCTCGGGTTGACGCCTGCGCTGCTGGCGCAGTTCAAACCCATGAACGCGATTGCGTGGGACACGCCGACCAGACCCTTCCCAAACTCCAATGCGACGGGCTCCACGGAGTTTGGCATTAATATGAACTTCTCGACGGCAGGCGCCGGTCAACACACCGTATCGTGGACAGGCTCCACGCTGCTGGACAGCGGCACTCCGTATTACAACTTACATATTGAAACCGTCGCTCATTCGTACACCCTCAATCAGGGTGCAACACTGACGATTTCCGGTACGACGAGCAGGGCTTTGCCGCTCAACATCACGGCATTCAAAAAAGGGGCTTTCCCGTATTCGGCACCTTACTCGGTTTCGGTCGGTAATGGTTCGAACCTCAACACAATCGGTATCGGTTTCTTTCTGCAAAATTCGGTGCTGTTTAATCTGAGCGGGCAGGCAGTCGCCTACACGCCCAACTTCGTAACAGATACAAACATTGTAACGACCGGTACGGCGCCGCTTGTTGTCGGATCAAACTCGGTGCCTTTGGGGCTCGCCGGGATCATATCTGGAACAGGGGGTGTCTCGATTACGCCCGGCGGCACGGCGACGCTGAGCGGAGCCAACACCTACACTGGCGCAACCTCGATCAACGGCGGCCTGCTGGCGCTCGCGGGTCCGGGTATTATCGCGAACTCGAGCGGTATCAGCGTCGGGGCGGGCGGCACGTTCGACATTTCCGAAACGACCGCGGGAACAGCGATCAAGTCGCTTTCAGGAGATGCCACCGGCCTCGTTTCGCTTGGAGGCCAGACGCTAACGTTGACTGTAGCGAACGGGACATTCGCCGGCAGGATCTCCGGGACTGGCGGGTTGGGCGTAGCCGGAGGCCACGAGGTGCTCTCAGGCACCAACACTTATACCGGTCCCACCACTATCGGCGCGAACATTGCGGGCACTTTGGCTACCCTCGAGGTCGACGGCTCGATCGCGGCGACCAGCAATGTGGCCGTGAACGCCGGCGGCACGCTCAGCGGGACCGGGGTCGTTGATCCAACCACAACGACGATCACCGCCGGTGGGACGCTGGCGCCCGGTAACCCAGCAAACCGGACCGGCATGCTTAAGATCAGCGGCAATCTGGTCTTCAATGCCGGCAGCTTCTACGGCATCGGCCTCACACCATCGCAGCATGCCCTGACGACCGTTACCGGCACAGCCGCGATCAACGGCGGCACGGTGACGCTCGGCCCGGCGCCCAATCTTGGCGCCTTCTACGACGCGTCAAAGTTCGCAATCCTCAGTTCGGGGGACCGCCTGACCGGCGCATTCAATCCTGCTGTCGGCTTCAATGGCGTGGTGCGACTCACCACCACGCCGACGCTGAGCTACGATGCCCATGACGTCTATCTGTCCTACGGGCCATCGGCTGTTGATTTGGCGACGCCCCCCGGCGCGGGCCAGAACCAGCAGAACGTCATCAACACGATCAACAGCAAGATTCTATCTGGAACGGCGCTTCCATCAGGCTTGCAAAATCTCGGCACGCTGTCGGTTCCGTCTTACCTTAGCGCATTGACGCAGGTGAACGGTGAAATCACAGTCGACGGTGAGCTGGCCGCGTTTCAGTTGACGGACGAGTTCCTCAACGTAATGCTTGATCCGTTCGTCGATGGCAGGCTCGGCAGCGGCGGCGGCATCGGCGGTAAAGCGATGGCCTTTGCACCGGACGAAGCGGCGAGCCTGCCGCCGGACGTTGCGCTCGCCTACGCGGGCGTGCTCAAGGCGCCGCCGGTCGTGTTCGATCAGCGCTGGACCGCATGGGGCGCAAGTTATGGCGGCGGCAACTGGACCAATGGCAATGCAGCAACAGGTTCGAGCAACATCAATGCCCAAACCTACGGGTTTGCCGCCGGCATGGATTATCACTACGCGCCGGACACGATCTTCGGTTTCGCGCTTGGCGGCGGCGGCACCAATTGGGGCATTGCGTCGGGCGGTACCGGCAGGAGCGACGCGTTCCAGGCCGGCATCTATGGCATGACGCGCTCAGGTCCTGCTTACCTCGCCGGCGCGCTCGCGTTCGCCAATCATTGGATGACGACGAACCGCGCAGCGTCGGGTGATGCGTTGACCGCGAGCTTCGATGCACAGAGCTACGGTGCGCGCGTCGAAGGCGGCTATCGTTACGCTGTGCTGCCAACACTTGGGGTGACACCCTATGCGGCGTTGCGGGCGCAAGATTTTCATACGCCGGGCTTCAGCGAAAGTGATCTCGGCGGCGACGGCCTTGGGCTCTCTGATGCATCGATGAACACGACCGATGTGCGCAGCGAACTCGGCGCGCGCTTCGACAATCCGGAAGTGATCGCCGGCATGCCGCTGCTGTTGCGGGCGCGGCTTGCCTGGGCGCACGATTGGGTGAGCGACCCTTCGGTAAACGCCGCGTTCGAAGCGCTGCCGGGAACAAACTTCATCGTTTACGGCGCGCCTATGCCGGAGAATGCGGCGCTGACCTCGGCCGGCGCGGAGCTTTTCATCACGCCGCGGCTTACCTTTCTCGCCAAGTTCGATGGCGAGTTCGCGCCCGGCTCGCAGACCTACGCGGGCACCGGAACTTTGCGCTACATATGGTGAGCATTGCACAGCTTACGCTTGGAGCCGCGATCGCCGTCGTTGGCCTTCGGCGCCGATCCGATTGATTGTCCGAACTGGTGCGGGCCAGCTACACTTGCACCTCACGGCGCAGAGGAGAACGCAATCATGAGCGCTCAAGAATTGGCAGCCCTCATCAGTATTATGGGCGAGGGCGGTCCGGATTTGGCTGCGCCGCCGGCACAGGCGCGCGCCGATTTCGAAGCCCTGTTGGCGAATGTGCCGGTAAGTCCCAACCTTAAGATCGAAGCCGCGAGCGCCGGCGGTGTGCCGGGCCTCTGGATCGACGCGCCGGAGGTGCGGCAGGATCGCGTGCTGCTTTATCTCCACGGCGGCGGTTATGTCGCGGGCTCGGCCAACGGTTATCGGTCTTTGGTCGGCGAACTCGGCCGCGCCACCAAGGCGCGGGCGCTTGCGATCGACTATCGGTTGGCGCCGGAGCATCCGTTCCCGGCAGCCGTCGACGATGCCGTTGCGGCCTACAAATCGCTGCTCGATCGCGGCGTCTCGGCGAAGTCCGTTGTGTTCGCCGGCGACTCGGCGGGCGGTGGTCTCGTCGTCACGGTGATGATGGCGGTCCGCGATTCCGGCCTGCCGTTGCCGGCTGCGGGCCTTTCAATCTCGCCATGGCTCGACCTTGAATGTTCCGGTGCGTCGATGAAGACGAAGGCGGCGTCTGATCTGGCACTGACCAGGGACGAACTGCTGCACGCCGGCCGCTCGTATCGCGGCGCCACCGCGGGTGATGGGCGCGGCGGACAGCTCGCGCCGCTCAACGCCAATCTTTCCGGGTTGGCGCCGCTGCTCGTTCAGGTGGGCTCAGCCGAAATCCTGCTTGATGACGCGACGCGGCTCGCGGCGCGCGCCGGCGCCGCCGATGTTTCGACCCGGCTCGAAATCTGGCCGAACATGCCGCATGTCTGGCATCTGTTCGGCTTCATGCTCAGCGAAGGGCGCGACGCGATCCAAAGCGCCGGCACCTTCCTTCAAACTCACGTGAACGCGTAGAGAAGTTTGATGAACCGGCCGTGTGCGCGTCGGCGGGGATTGTCGCGTCGCTTAGCTGGTGCCAGCCTAATCGGTTTCAAGACGGGTCGGCAGCACGCCTTCTCCTGCCATGTCCTCGGCAGATCGCGGCTCTAACTCCTCCAAGAGCCGCTCGGCTTCCTCATCCATTCCCGCCCAGCGGAGCTTGCGGACGCGCGTGATAATCTCCTTGGAAGTTCTCGGTTTTGTTTCGACTACTGACGACTTTTGTTGTTCGGACGATTTTTGTTGTTCGTATGACATGTTCCACTTAGTCCGGCGAAGAGCGCCTTTACTTGTTTGCACCGTGTGCTCGGCCACCGCGGTGATTTTGTGCGCCAACTCATTCGGCGCAGACTACCGCAGTTTGATCCCTGGACTTGCAAAAACAAGGCGGTAGGAGTGCGCTGCACCATTTGCTGAAGAGTCTTCGATGCAAGTGATCTGCATCAAACAGGGCCTCGCCGCGCGCTCATCGTTATGAGTGCTGCAACGCACTTGCTCGAGGCGCTACTTCACGATAATGAGCTTGTCTTTCCGGAGGGCAGCCATCGTCCGCTGGTCGAGGTTCAGGTGAGCCTGCACCAATTCCGGGGGCGTCAGCGCCATCCACTGATTCAGCGAGACGTCCATGAAGCGAGGGCTGCGGAACATTTCCAGATAGAGCAGCGGTTCGTCGCCGAGATTCTGCACGTAACGCGCCATGCCCTTCGGGATAGCGCCGACGTCGCCAGCTTGGCTCACCATGACGTGACTCTCCTCTGTCGGGTTTTCGCTGTGGCCCAGCCCACGAGCTTCCATGCCCGGGCGGCAAGGCTAAGCGGCGTAATTGGCGCTGTCTCAGCCGGTTACGTCGTACGTCGCGGCGGCCTTGCCGGCGAGGCGCTCGGATCGCGTTTGCGTCAATATGTCGGGCACGATCACAGTCTCCAACTGCAGCAAACGAGCCAACGTGTATTTCTCGGAAAAGGCCGTGACGCGGCTATGAATTGATCTGTCGCATTCATTGCCAGTCGTTTAAGGCAGTCCCGCCTATTCAGTTATCATTTTCTCTCACGCCGTGGTCGCGTCGTTTGATCGGCAAGTAGTCTAATCGGCCATGCCGAGCAACACGCCGCCGTCGATGACCATTTGCGATCCAGTGACATAGCTTGCTGCGGGCGAAGCAAGGAACAGCGCCAGGCCCTGGATTTCATCGGTAGAGGCGATGCGGTGCAGCGGCACGAAGCGCGCGAAAGCTGCGACCGTCGTCGGATCCCGCATATGTCCTCCGGCGATGTTGGTAACGAAAGGCCCGGGCGCGATGGCGTTGACGAGGATGTTGTACTTGGCGAGTTCAAGCGCCGCCTGGCGGACGAGATGCGCAGCCCCGGCCTTGGCCGGCATGTAGGGCATGCCGACGATCGCCTCGCCGCGAATGGCGGCGACCGATGTGGTGACGATGATGCGCCCGCCGTTGGCGTTTTTCTTCATATGCGGGATGCTGGCCTTGATTGTTGAGTAGATCGAGGTGAGGTTCGTTGCCATCACCTGGTCCCAGCGTTCGTCCGAAACATTTTCGAATGCGCCGTCGGGGACGCGCTCGCCGGTCATGCCGAGAAAGCCCGGTGGTAAATCGATGCCGACATTGGCGAAGGCAACGTCGAGCTTGCCGTAATGGCTGGCCGCCGCGTCGACGGCGGCCCGTAGCGCCGGCCGATCGGTGACATCGAGAACCTGGCCGCGCACATCACCGCCCCGTTGCGCGAGCCGGCGCACCGCCGCATCAAGCGACGGCGCATCCCGATCGAACAGCGTCACCCGGGCGCCGTTGTCCGCCATGGCCTCCGCATAGGCGAGACCGATGCCGCTCGCCGCGCCGGTCACGATGGTCGCCCGGCCGCTGACGTCGAACAGTTTGGCTACTTTCACTTTTCACCTCCCACGCTTGTCCGTTTCTTGCGAAACGATAGCATCATTGCGCGAGATGCGTGAAAGCCGTTCGGTATTTTTATTGCACGAGCGCCTGCTGTCGCGGCTCGGCTACGACGTCTCCTCGCCGCTCGTCCGCAACGAGCCGCTTCGCAGCGCCGCGCGATATTCGCGTGGCGGCACGCCAAAGGCTTCTTTGTAGCGCCGGCTAAAGTGGCCGAAGTCTGCGAAGCCGCAGGCGAGTGCGATTTGCGCGATGCTGTCGGAGGCCCGCAGCGGATCGGTCAAATCCCGCCGGCTCTTCTCGAGCCGCCGCTGCCAGATCCAATCGCTCACTGTTGTTTGCTCGGTGTGGAACAGATCCTGCAGATAACGCGGTGAAATACAGAGCAGCGCCGCGACCTTCTCGGTGTTGAGGGCGTGATCGTGCAGATGGCTTTCGATGACCGCCTTGGCGCGGAAAGTCAGCGCCGTCCTCGCCGAGGTCTGACCCGCGATCCTGCCGCCAAGCTGCTCACCGAGAGCGGCCGTTAGCAGTGACAGACAGGTTTCCGACAGCCGGCTCGCGGTCGCCGGCGCCACGTCCGACACAATTGCGGCGGTTCGGCGAACGAACGGCAGCACCAGCGAACCGACCGGGCTTGCGGCCTCGACCCGCCGCGACGTCCAAGTTTCAGTTCGGCCGATCCGCCTGACCATGGCGTCGCGCGGCATATGCAGGACAAGCTGCTCGAACTCGGCGTTGAAGCGCAGCGTGTAAGGCCGCGTGCTGTCGTAACAGGCAAAGTCTCCAGGCTCGAGCCTTGCTTCGCGGCCGTCCTGCGCAACCAAACCCACGCCGCTCACCTGCAAGCTGATCAGCATGACCTCTTCGCGTGCGCGCCGGATCCGCGTGCGCGTGCGCTTGACGATCTGCCCCTCGGACCGGACGTTGGAGAAATGCAAGCCGTCGCACTGCGTGGTCGCGAGCTCGCCGAAAAACGGCCGGTTGGAGCGGACTTCGCAGTCCAGTTCGACGAACGTGTCGCAGACCGCGTCTTGCCAGTATTGCGCGCGCTTGCGCTCAAGGACCTCGGTCGTTGTCAGGACGGTTTTCATGGACCGCACCCGTTCCTGCGAGCAGCCCGGCGGCGCAACCTAACACGCCGTCCCGGCGCCGCGAAACACCTGTCGTTGCGACTGCGCCACCAGCCCATTTTTATTGCGCGCCCAGCCAAGAGCGTTGATGGGCGGCGCCGTAGTCTACGCCACTGGCCATGGTGCGCCATACGCGCCTGGTCAGCCGTCCCAAGGAGCGGAACATGGCGACAGTACATCCGAAATTTAAAGTGGCCGCCGTTCAGGCGGCCCCGGCTTTTCTTGACCTCGATGCGTCGGTCGAAAAGGCGATTGGTCTGATCGATGAAGCCGGTGCCGCCGGTGCCCGCCTGATCGCGTTTCCCGAGACGTTTATCCCCGGATATCCGTGGTGGATCTGGCTCGGTGCTCCAGCCTGGGCGATCATGCGCGGGTTCGTCTCGCGCTATTTCGACAATTCGCTGCAGTATGGCACCCCGGAAGCCGACCGGCTGCGTGCGGCTGCCAAACGCAACAAAATGTTCGTTGCGCTTGGACTCTCGGAACGTGACGGCGGAAGTCTTTACATCGCCCAATGGATCATCGGCCCCGACGGCGAGACGGTCGCGACACGACGCAAGCTCAAGCCCACGCACGCCGAGCGGACGGTGTTCGGCGAAGGTGACGGCTCGCACCTTGCGGTCCACGAACTTGAGATCGGGCGGGTCGGTGCACTGTGCTGCTGGGAGCACCTGCAGCCGCTGTCGAAGTACGCGATGTACGCCCAGAACGAGCAAGTTCATATCGCGGCGTGGCCGAGCTTTTCGCTCTACGACCCGTTTGCACATGCGCTAGGCGCCGAGGTCAACAACGCCGCGAGCAAGATCTACGCGGTCGAAGGCTCGTGCTTTGTGATCGCGCCATGCGCGACCGTTTCCCAGGCGATGATCGACGAATTGTGTGACTCGCCCGAGAAGCATCAGTTCCTGCACGTCGGCGGCGGCTTCGCCGTGATCTACGGTCCAGACGGCGCGCCGCTCGCCAAGCCGCTGCCGCCCGACCAGGAGGGCCTCCTTTACGCTGATATCGACCTCGGCATGATCTCGGTGGCGAAAGCAGCTGCCGATCCGGCCGGACACTACGCCCGGCCGGACGTGACGCGTCTGTTGTTCAATAATCGTCCCGGGAACCGGGTGGAGATGCTGGCGCTTCCGGTGGACCAGGAAGCGGAAGCGGGCGGTGGTGGTAAGCCCGCGCTCAAATCGCCGAACGTCGCCGCTTTCGCGCCTACTCAGGCAGCGGCAGAGTAAGCCGGCGATGGAATCCGCGATCCCGGCACATCTTCAGGTGACGCGAACCCGCCATCGGCGCGTACCGGACGACTACAAACCGCCTTATCCGTCCTTCGTCGCGCGCCATCGTCCTGCGGTCGCGCAGGTGGTGATGGCGTATTTCGGAGTCCAGTACGCAGGCACAGCGCCGCCCGCTGTAAGCGAGGCGCTCGCTGAGATCACGGAAGCATTCAACGCTATCAACGGTCCCAAACATTGGGACCGCGCCGCGTACGTGGACGAAGCCGGTTTTTCCAACAGTATTTCCGTCGCCTATTGGGACGAGCGGACCGTTTTCGACGCGTGGTTTCCGGCGGTGCGCGAGGGATGGACTGGCGCCAGCCGTGGGCGCGCGGGGCTCGGGACCTTCGTCGAAGTGCTGAGCCCGTCGGTCGATAATTACGAGACATTGTTTTCGTCGCTGGGCCGGCCTGAAGGCGTGGCGACGCTTGCGGACGGCATGAGCGGCGAAATCATGGAGCACGCCTATTGGGGCGGCATGCGCGACCGTATTCCGGCTTCGCAGACCGACGCGATGGCGCCTGGCGGTATGCCGGGTCTCGTTCGCGATGGCGCCCGGGCGCGGGTGAAGCCGCACGAGAATATCTGCCTGATCCGCTCGGGTCAGGATTGGGGCGATACCGACGCCGCCGAGCGCCGGATGTATCTCGACGATGTGGAACCGGTTCTGCGCGCCGGCATGGAATTCTTGCGCGACGACGGCCTGGCGATTGGATGCTTCGCCAACCGTTACATGACGGTTCTCGATCAGAGCGGGCGTCCGACCGAAAAGAGCTACGGCATGAGCTGGTGGACGAGTCTCGCTGCGCTCGAGCGCTGGGCCGAGTCGCATCCGACCCACGTCAGCATTTTCGGCGCGGCAATGAAGTACCTTTCGGCGTTGGGACCAGCCGCGAAGCTCCGCCTCTATCACGAAGTGACCGTAGCCCCCGCGGCGGACCAATTCTTCGAATATCTGAATTGCCACGAGCGGACCGGGATGCTCAAAGCGGTCGTTCACGCTTCAGCATCAGCGGAGTGATTTTGGCGCTTCCGGTTTTGTTGACGTTCGCAAATCGAACAACTGCCCCCACATTTGGCAGCCGCCGGTATATTTCCGTGCCGGCTGGTACTTTCCGAGCATCGACCGGATCACGTGATTTCTTTTCTTTGGAGGTGATGCTGACGTCCGTATTTGTTTGTCGTTTAAACGACAACGCTGCATTCGGTGCTTCGCGCTGATGAAAGTCGGTGATAAAGTTGATCACGTGGCACGCACGTAGTACGCGTAAATCGCGCTGGCGTGAAAAACGCGCGCACAAAAGGGAGGGGAGTTTCAATGCAACGGACAATTACGGTGTTGCTGGCTTTGGCCGCCGCCGGGCTTGCATCTGTGCTGGCGATGGCGCCGGCCTCGGCGGGAGCGCCGAAATGCGGAATGAACAATGGCAAAGCCGCCACCGGCGAGCCGATCCAGCTCGGCGCTGTGGTCGGCAAAACCGGGCCGGCCGATTTCAGTTCGCCGGCGCAAGCGGCCGACGCCTACTTCAAATGCGTCAATAAGAATGGCGGCATCAATGGTCGGCCGATCGCCTATTCGATCGAGGACGACGGCTGGAAACCGGAGCAGGCGGCGCAGGTCGCCGCCAAGCTGGTCAAGGACAAGAAGGTTGTCGCGATGGTCGGCAACTCCAGCTTCGTCGAGTGCGCGGTGAACGAGCATCTCTACGAGACTGAAGGCGTACTCGTAGTTGCGGGCGTCGGCGTGCCGCGCGACTGCTTCCACGTCAAGAATATCGCACCCACCAACGAAGGCCCGCGACTGAGCAATCTGGGCGCGGTCATGTACATGGTCAAAACCTTCGGCATCAAAAATATCGTCTGCATCTCGCCGAATATCCCGGGCGTGGGCGATTTCTCGTGCGACGGCATCAAGGCCTGGGTCGCCGACAAAGGCATCCAGTTTCACAATATCCTCATCGATCCCGCCACTCCCGACGCGACCTCGATCGTGCTGCAAGCGGTTTCCTTGAAGCCCGATCTCATCGAGGTCAGTCTGCCGCGTGAAGGGGCGACGCCAATCTTTGCCGCTGCCGAGCAGCAGGACCTTGCGGAGAAGATTCATTTCGCCGCGCCTACGTCGGTCTATAACGAGGCGTTCCCGAAGGCGATCGGGCCCTATTGGAGCGGCAGGGCATTCGTTGAACTCGAGCTTGAGCCGCTCGACAAGGATGCGCCCGATTCAAAGAACTGGCACGCGATCCTGGACACGTACGGTCATCCGAGCGATCAGCGGGACACTTTTTCGCAAGCCGGTTATGTTGCGGCCCGCGCCATCGTCGATTTGATGCTGAAGATGGACCCGAAGAACATCAACCGCGCCAGCGTCAGCAAGGCCCTGAAGACCATGAAAGGCTTTAGGTCCGATATCATGTGCGGACCCTGGTACTTTGGCGAGGGCGTCGAGCATAACGCCAACCATGCCGGTTCGGTCGCGGTCATCAAGAACGGCAAGTTCGTGACCAAGGCGTCCTGCTTCCAGATCGACGATCCCGATCTCGCGAACATTCGCAAAATGGAAGCTGCCACCCACATCGCCGACTGAATCGTGCCCGATCTCGGGCCGTTTCTGATCTCGGGGCTCAGCACCGGAGCGGTTTACGTCCTCTCGGGTGTTGGCCTCGTCATTCTTTTCCAGTCCTCGGGCGTGGTCAATCTGGCGCAAGGCGCCGTCGGCGCCTTGTCCGCCCTGATCGCATGGAACATCGCCGATTCCGGCGGACCGGCATGGGTGGGGTGGATCGCAGGGATCATTGCGGCAACGAGCGTCTCGCTCGCATATGGCTGGCTCGTCGCTCCGCGGCTCGCCTATAGCGATCCGATCGTCCGTGCGGTGGCTACGCTCGGCTTCGCGCTGATCATTCTCGGCTTCATGGAATTGATGTGGGGCGAGTGGCCGCGCGCCTTGCGGCTGCCGACCGACGCGCTCGGCTTTCGCGTGCTAGGGGTTCGCGTCACCTATACCAGATTGATCGCGATGGGCTTGTCGCTCGCCATCACCGGCGGCATCGTTGTTTTTTTTAAGCGCAGCAAACTCGGTCTAGCCATGCGCGCGTTAGCTAACAATCGCGAGATTGGCGCATTGCTCGGCGTCCCAGTTTTGCAGATCGATGCCTGGGCGTGGGTGATGTCGGGAGCCATCGCCGGGGTGAGCGGCATCCTGCTCGCCAATATGGTGAGGTTGCAAGCGCTGATCCTCACCTTCCTGGTGATTCCGGCCGTCGCGGCCGCTATCGCCGGCCGTATGCGCTCGTTGTACGCAACCGTTATCGGTGGACTTTTGATTGGTATCGCCGAGGCGATTGGTACGCCATTCCCATATGTCGGGACGGTGCGTGGTTTGGCGCCATTTATTTTCGCCATCGCCGCGCTTTTGTGGCTGCAGCGGCGCGGCCAGATATTGTTCAGTACCGCCTCCGGGCTCGGTGAAACCGATCAGAATGTTTACGGCGCATCCGCCGCAAATGGCCGGCGCGATTTAGTCCTGCGCATCGGCATGGGGATCGCGGGCGCAGTCATCGTCGCTCTGTTGATTCCAGAGATTGCGTCGGCTTATTGGCTGAAGACGCTCACATCGGTGGTCATTCTCGCGCTCGCGAGCCTCTGTGTCGGCGTCATCTACGCTCAGCTCGGCATGGTGTCGTTGTGCCAATTCGCCTTGGTCGGCGTCGGCGGCTGGTTTGCCTTGCGCCTTTATCATGCAACCCATCTTCCATTCGAACTGTCGATACTGGCCGGCGGCGTCAGCGCCGCGATTTTTGGATTGGTTTTCGGCTTGCCGGCGCTGCGCATGCGCGGCCTCTATTTGGCGCTCACGACGTTGATGATCGCCGGCGGCTTCCAGGTAGCGATCAGCGCGATCGAATTTCCGGATGGAGGCCCCGGCATCATCGGAAAAGTGGTCAGCGGCCAGCGCTCCTATATGGGACGGCCATCGCTGGCGCAGAGCGACGCGAGTTATTTCCGTTACTGCATCGCATTCCTGGTGACCGGCTACCTCATCGTGCTGTGGCATAAGCGCTCGCGCGCCGGGCGGGCCTGGGCGATGATCCGCCGCAGCGAAGTTTGCGCCTTGGCGGCCGGCGTCAACATCGTCCGCTACAAGGTGTGGGCATTCACCCTGGCCGGCTTTCTCGCCGGCGTCGCCGGTGCGTTGCTCTGCGGCTCGGTTGGGCAGATGGAGCAAGGAGCGTTTCCGGCGAGCGAATCGGTCTTGCTGTTTGCCCTGACGGTCATCGGCGGTGCCGGCCATTGGGCCGGCCCCATCGTCGCCGGACTGTTGTTGCGCGCTTTCCCGGCTCTGCTCAACGATTGGGGAATCAACGGCAATGTCGCAACCATGATATTCGGCGCCGGGTTGCTGCATGCCTTGATCACCGCGCCGCAGGGCGTTTCAGGCCAATTGGTGGACCTTTCCCGTCTGATCAGAACGAAGGCCACGCGCTTTTGGGTAAGGAGACTGGCGTGATCGAGATCAACGGCCTGGCGGTCACGTTCGGCGGCGTCAGCGCGGTCAGTAATCTGACGGCGACGCTTGACGCGCCGGTCACCGGATTGATCGGCCCCAACGGCGCCGGCAAAACCACGCTTCTCAACGTTCTCAGCGGCTTCGTGCGGCCGGCTAAGGGAACGGTCAAAGTCGATGGCGTCGACATTTTGAACATCGCCGCGTTCCGGCGCTCCGCATTCGGCATCCGGCGTACTTTCCAAACCGAGCAAGTGGTCCTCAATCTCTCGGTCTGGGACAATGTCGCGGCCATCTTGGATCACGTGCCGCATGGGCAGCGTAGTCGCGACGAAATCATTGGCGCGACACTCGCCTATGTCGGTCTCCATGACCGGCCGCATCGATTGGGCGGCGAGCTTTCCGCCAACGATCGCCGGATGGTGGAGATTGCCCGCGGTATCGTCGGATCGCCGCAACTCATCATGATGGATGAGCCGGGCGCGGGATTAAACGAGACCGAGGCCGATCATCTTCGCCGCGTTATTGTTGGCATCCCGGATTACTGTAGCGCCCAAGTCCTTTTGGTCGATCACGACGTTGATCTGATTTCGCACACCTGTTCCGCGACGCTGGTGCTCGATTTCGGCGTCAAAATCGCGTACGGCCCGACCGAGGAGGTCCTCAAAGACCCGGCAGTCCGTATCGCCTATCTCGGCGAGGCTGCATGAACGAAGGCTTATCCATCTCCCGGCTGCGCGTGGTGCGGGGCGGCCGCGAGGTTATTCACGGCGTCGATCTCGAAATCGCGCCGGGGCGCATCACCGCGCTTCTCGGAGCCAATGGCGCCGGCAAGAGCAGTCTGGTCTTGGCTGCTGCGGGCGCGCTGCCGACGCATTCCGGCGTGGTGTCCGTCGACGGAGAATCGATAACGGGACTGCGACCGGAGAAAGTGCGCCGCAAGGGCGTCGCCGCCGTGCCGGAGGGTCATCACGTGCTCACGGATTTGACGGTGGCCGAGAACTTGAGCGTGGCGGGCTATCATCTGGAACGCGGCAAGCGCGACGGCGGCATCGAGGCGGCGCTGGAAACGTTTCCCGAGTTGCGTGCCAAGCTCGCATCGCGGGCGGGATCGCTTTCGGGCGGTCAGCAGCAAATGCTGGTACTGGCGCAGGTTATTGTCGATCGCCCACGTTATCTGCTCGCCGACGAATTGTCTTTCGGGCTTGCGCCCGTGGTCGTAGCGCGGGTGGTGCCGGTGGTTGCGCAGCTCGCTGAACAGGGCATCGGGGTGCTGCTGATCGAACAATTCACCCATATCGCGCTGCGGCTCGCGCACCATGTCTGCGTTATGGAACGTGGCCGCATTCGCTTTTCCGGAGCGCCTGAGGCGCTGCGGCAAAATCCCGATATTCTGCACAGTGCTTATCTGGCGAACTGATTGAGGAAGCGCATATGGCCGGTCGTTTTGCTGATCGTTGCGTGCTGGCGACCGGTGCCGGTTCCGGCATCGGCCGGGCAACGGCGCAGCTGTTCGCCGCCGAGGGCGCGCGCGTGGTGGTGGTGGATCAAAATGAGGCGGACGCGGAGAAGACCGTTGCTCTGATCAAGGAGGCTGGCGGCGACGCATTCGCGGTAGCCGCGGACGTCAGCCGCGAGAGCGATTGCCGCGCTATGGTCGAACGCGCTGTCGCGACTTACGGGAAGCTGAATGTTGCGTTCAACAATGCCGGCGTCGGCGCGAGCGGCTTTGCCGTCGCGGATGAGGAGGAGGTCGCCTTTAGCCGTCTCATCGACGTCAATCTAAAGGGCATCTTCCTGTCGATGAAATACGAAATCCCCGCCATGCTGGCTGCTGGCGGTGGCGCCATCGTCAATACTGCTTCGGTCGCGGGCCTGGTTGGCGAGCGCGGCATTGGCGCATATGCGGCGAGCAAGCACGGCGTCGTCGGGCTCACCCGGACCGCCGCGCTCGACTATATCGGCCAGGGAATCCGCATCAACGCTGTCTGCCCGGGTGCTACGCGCACGCGCATCCTTGCGGATTGGTTTCAGGATCCGAAGGTCGAAGAGTTCATCCTCTCGCGGCATCCGATCGGGCGAATAGCCGAGCCCGAAGAGATCGGGCGCGCGGTGTTGTTCCTGGCCTCCGACGACGCGTCTTTCGTTGTCGGACAGGCGCTCGCCGTGGATGGCGGGCTTACTGCCCAATAGCGATCGGCTCCGCAAACGATCAAACAAACCGGCGCAACGCCGCGTCAAGCAATAACCCTGCAAACAAGATCAGGCCGGCATCGCGGTCTGACTTGAACAAGGCGAGGCAGCGGTCGGGATCGGCGATGTCGAGACGCACGATCTGCCAGGTCAAGTGCGCGGCGAACGCGACCAGGCCCAAAGCGAAGACGAGTCCGGCGCCGGCCGCAAAGCCGGCCGCACCAAGGAGAATAACCGAAGCCCCGTAGAACAGGCCGAGCATCAGTTTGGTGCGCTCGCCAAACAGCAGCGCCGTCGATTTGATACCGATGAGCGCATCGTCGTCGCGATCCTGATGGGCGTAAATCGTGTCATAGCCGATCACCCAGGCGATCGAGCCGGCATAGAGCAGGAGCGCGGGCGCGTCCAACCGGCCGAAGGCCGCCGCCCACCCCATCAGTGCACCCCAAGAAAACGCCAGGCCCAGTACAATCTGCGGCCAATAGGTGATCCGCTTCATGAACGGATAGACCGCCACGATCGCGAGCGAGGCGATGCCGAGCGCGATGGTGAACGTGTTGAATGAGATAAGCACCACAAAGCCAATCAGCGCCTGCAGAACCAAAAAGATTGCGGCCTGAAAAACACTGACTTGCCCCGACGGAATTGGCCGCGAGCGCGTCCGCTCGACGCTACGGTCGAGGTCACGATCGACGATGTCGTTCCAGGTGCAGCCGGCGCCCCGCATCGCGAACGCGCCGATGAGGAATAGCCCGATATGGACGAGGCTCGGCGCAGCTTCGTGGGCGGCAACCGCAGCGAGGGCTGACGACCACCAGCAGGGCAACAGCAGAAGCCATGAACCGATCGGACGATCCAACCGTGCAAGCCGCAGGTAAGGGCGTGACCAAACCGGTGCGCGTGTATCGACCCAATTGCCGGTCGCGTCGGCAACCGAACCGGTCGTTGGGCTCATTTCGCCAGCGGATTACCGTTGAGCGAGTCCAGCGTACCGCGACCGGTCTTGGTGTTGTTCTGGGTGTCGACCGATGGAGTGCCGATAGCGTCACTCAGCGACGGCGGCCGGGGTTTCGCTGCGGGCGCCTCCGTGCAGGCAGCGGTGCGGAATTTCAACGTGCGTTCGTGACTGGTTTTGGCGTTCGCGATCGCGAGGTCCGGAATGCCGCACCAGGTTTTGTTGCGTTCGAGGAACTTGATGACCGTCTCTTCCGCCGAGGCGAAGCGTTGCACGAGCGTGCAGATCTCCTTGCGCTCGGACTCGTGCTCGAGCGCCGTGCGCACCGCGATGGCCTTTTTTTCCGCATCGTCCTTCAGGCCGCCGAAGGCGTTGCACTGCGGCGGGGGGGCCTGCGCCAGCGCACAGTGGGATCCCGTAGCGAGGGCAAGCAGGGCCAGCGCCGCAAGCCTCCCCTTCATTTTTGGTCCTTTCCCGTTCCCGGTGACTCACACTTTGAGTCCTTGTGGTTAAAGGCTCGTTGATTTCGGCGACAAGGCGGCAAAGCCTTCGCGAAGCCGGCTACTGCGACGCTGGGGCTCCCAACACCAGCAACGCCCGCTGGTGTGCCAGTGCCGTGCATATTATTCATGTTTCTCATGGCCGGATACGACTTTCGCAGTCCGCGTTTGTACGTCAAGGCGCAGCTCGGGGAGGGTGCTCACATCGCCCTTGAGCGCGCTCAGGCGCACTATCTCGGTACGGTGCTGCGCCTGAAATCCGGGGACCGCGTTCTTGTCTTCAACGGCAGCGACGGCGAGTGGAGCGCAACCCTTGCTTCGGAGCGGCGGGCAGCCACTCTGGTCGTCGGTGCCAAGGCCCGCGCCCAAACCATGCCGGCGGACTTGCACTACCTGTTTGCCCCGCTCAAGGCGGCGCGGCTCGACTACATGGTGCAGAAAGCCGTGGAAATGGGCGTTTCGCGACTGCAGCCCGTGCTCACCCGCCATGGTCAGGTCACGCGCGTCAACGCTGAACGGATGGCTGCTAACGCGATCGAGGCCGCCGAACAATGCGGCATTCTTTCGCTGCCGTCGGTCGAGGCGCCGATGCCGCTTCCTCGTCTCCTCGCCGAATGGGACCCGGCGCGCCGCCTGATATTTTGCGATGAAGATGCGGAGATGATGAGCCCGGTCGCAGCGCTTACTGGAGTGCCGCGCTCGCCGCTGGCGGTGCTGATCGGACCGGAAGGCGGATTTGCCGAAGAGGAACGAGCCATGTTGCTCAAGTTGCGAAACGTGGTCCGCGTTTCGCTTGGGCCACGCATTCTTCGCGCCGATACCGCCGCCGTAGCGGCGCTGGCGCTCGTTCAAGCTCTGATCGGCGACTGGCGCTGAGTAACCGGGATCTAGTGAATGACGCCCCGGCGATCCATGCAAACGAAGGTGATGTAGTCGCCGTATCTAGGGTGCACGCTGGTCACATGGGAGAGGCGGCCCCAGTGGGCGCAATAGCTCGCGGCCATGTCGCGATACTCGACACGCTTGATGTGCGGCTTGTAGGGAATGATGCCGCCGGTGTCATTGCCGTACGGCCACGGAAATTCGAACCATGGCCCTGGCCCGGACAATCCGGCCAGCGCGACGCCGCCGGTACAGGCGCTCAACACCGCGCTCAGCGCGACAGCGATCAAGGTATTTCTAAGCATTGCCCAAGCCTCCGCACGACGGACGACAATCTTAGATGCCAGGAGCAATATTGGAAAGTGTCGCCCAGCGATCTCACAGCATCGAATAGGCGCTGGCGACCATGCCGACCGGACGCTTGTCGGAAGCTCCCAACAGCATGACGCGGCCGAAGCTGGTATTGCGGCCGATGCGCACCACGCGGGCGTCGGCGACAACGTCAAACGTCACGGGCCGAAGGAAATGCGTGGTCTGATCAATTGTGCTCATCGGCCGATAGCCATTCCAGGCGGCCGAACAAGCGATCACCATGGCGCTGTCCGCGAGCGCCATCAGCGCCTGGCTGCACACTGCCTCGCCGTCGGCGCAAATCTTTTTGGCGAACGGCAGGCGTAGCACGGCTCCCGGTTGCCAGTCGGGCAAAGCCCCGGAGGGGCGAACGACCTCCACATTCTCCACCAGCAAGGCTAGGTCCTGGACCCAGGGCGGAAAAATCGTGTTCATCAGCCGGCCCGCCGCCAAAAGACCGAACGCTGCTTCAGACGTCAGGAGCTGGTGCACCTCGCCCATGTCCACCTACCCTCAAGGGCCTGCCGCCCTCTCGTCCGGAGCCCCAAGGCTCTCGCCTCGCCAATGCAAATCACAACCACTTCCCCGCCGTCCGTTCGCCGACCCGCTCGCGGGATGGCGCAGACAGAAAGGCAAGGCTGCACAAATCGACAGATTCTGGTTGGACACTTACACACGCGTCTGACGAATCAGACACAACACCGTGCGAACATTAGCATAATGCCGGTGGATTCCTCGTGCACCGTGACCTCGAAATGCGCTGTGATCAAAACCAGATTCAAACACTTTCCCTGTGTGTGCTGTCGAGATTCAGACGCGGCGTAGCATTAGCGTTGGCCCGGCATTCTACCATTTTCAGTGTCGGTCACTCTTGACCGGCAAACGTCAGCGCGGCACGGTTACTGGGTGCTGCGCGCGGCAAGCGCTGGAGGTTCCATGTCAGTTCGGATCGCGTCTTTAGCGCTAGGGCTAACGCTCTGCCTCATTTCGCTGTCGCGGCCACAGGCGGCGAACTGGTTCGAGAAGAACTTTTGGCTGCCCGGTCCGGAATATTTTCGCGACATGCCGGCGTGCGATTCTCGCCCGGCGCTCGACCGCATCATGGGTAATTTTCTCGACAAGGAGAGAAGGTTCTGGAATTCGCAGCTTAAGGTGGTCGGTATTGAAAACATCCGCGAAACCGCCGTGCTGGCCTGGGCGGCGCAATCCATTCCGCGGCGGTTCTGCAGCGGCACGGCGCTAACCAGCGACGGAGCGAGGCACCCGATCTATTATTCGATCGGCGAGGATACCGGCATGGTCGGGATGGATTTCGGCGTCAATTTCTGCGTCGTCGGGCTCGATCGCAACTGGGCGTACGGGCCGGCCTGCCGTGCCGCGCGGCCCTGAGCGTCCTCACGATCAAGCTTGATCAGCGGACGCCGCGCCACGGATCGTATTGCTTGTCCGGCAAATTCTTGAGTACGGCATTATAGGCCTTCTCGCTGGCCTTGACCTTTTGCCCGCCGGAAGCGTCTTGTTCGGTCGCTCGCCCCGCCGCCTGACCGATGGACGAAGCGCCCTGCATTTGTGAGGCTTGAGGTGAAAGTTGCGCCTGCGCGCTCGCCGTCAAAAGCGCCATGACCAAGCCTGCGATCAGTAATCTCATGGGCTCATCCCCTCCTGATTTTGGCGCGTCAGCCGAAATCGACCCATTAGACCGTAGCGAATAGCATAGCGGCAAAGAGCAAGAAAGTCAGGCGATGTTTGGACGAACCCCCTCAGAACTCGAAATTACTCTTGAGCGGTTGGAGCAGTCTTGGCGCGCCGACTTGCAAGAGATATGTTCTTGATTTGTTCTAAGCGGCCGTCTATGTTTGAATGCGTGTAAACGTCGGTTGTGCGGGGTGGTGTCATGGTTAGGTCCTTTGTTGGCGCCGCGTTGGTTGCGATTATTGTTATGGCCGCCGCGCTGCAGCGAGCGCCGGCTCAGGATGCACGGCAGAACCAGGCCGGGCAGTTCGACTTCTACGTTCTCTCGCTGTCGTGGTCGCCGTCTTTCTGTGCTGCCGCAGCCGAACGGAAAGGTGGACGTGCTCCGGCCTCACAGTGTGGCGCGCGGCCCTACTCGTTCGTGGTTCACGGCCTGTGGCCGCAATACGACCGCGGCTTTCCCGAATATTGCCAAGTGCCGGCGCCGCGGCTCGAGCGCGGCATCGTGTCGTCGATGCTCGATCTGATGCCGGCCCCGCATCTGATTTTCAACGAGTGGGATAAGCACGGGACCTGTTCAGGGCTTGAAGCGCGCGGTTACTTCGAGACCGTGCGCAAGGCACGTGCGGTGGTGAAGATCCCGCCCGAATATATCAACCCGCAGGAACAGCTCAGCGTCACGCCGGCAGCGGTCGAGGAAGCTTTCAAGTCGGCCAATCCCGGGCTCTCGACAAACGGTATGGCGATCGGCTGTGACAAAAGGCGATTGACCGAGGTCAGGATCTGCCTCTCCAGGGAATTGCAATTCCGCGATTGCCCGGAGATCGCGCGGCGCAGTTGCCGCAGGGACCAAGTGCAGATGCCGCCGCTCCGCGGGGGCTGATGAATTATCGCCATGCCTTCCACGCCGGCAATTTCGCCGACGTGCACAAGCATGCCATCTTGGCGCGCGTCCTGATTTATTTACGCGCAAAGCCTGCCGCCTTCCGCGTGATCGACACCCACGCAGGGGCTGGCCGCTATGACCTTTTGGGCCCGGATTCGAGCCGCAGCGGCGAATGGCACAGTGGGATCGCGCGGCTCTGGAATGTGAGGTGGTCGGAATCAGTGGACGCTCTGCTGGCGCCCTACCTTGATGCCGTAGCGGCACTCAATCCGGGCGGCAAGTTGCGGATCTATCCGGGCTCCCCGCTGGTCGTGACCAGCCTGTTGCGATCCCAAGACCGCCTGATCGCTTGTGAGCTTGAGCCAAAATCAGCCGCATCGTTGTCGCACGTGCTCGAAGGCGACCGCCGGGCCAAAGCGGTGACGATCGACGGCTGGACGGCGCTCGGCGCGTATGTGCCGCCAAAGGAGCGTCGCGGCCTTGTCCTGATCGATCCGCCTTTTGAGGAGGCCGGCGATTTCGAGTGCCTGTCGAGCGCATTCGCTGCTGCGCATCGCAAATGGCCGACCGGCATCTACATGATGTGGTATCCGATCAAGGAGCGTAGCGCACCGGACGCGTTGGCACGCAGGCTGCAACGCCTTGGGGTGGCGGACATCCTGCGTTGCGAATTGACGCTCGGCCCGCCGCGCGCCGACGCTGGCCTCATCGGCTCAGGGCTGATCATCGTCAACCCGCCGTTCACGCTGCAAGCGGATTTGCGGAGTTTTATGCCGGCGCTCGCTCGGGTGCTGTCTCCGGCGGCAGCCAGCAGGATCGATCGGCTGGCCCCTGAGGTTTTATCAGGCCGCTAACCGGGTGGGCCCCGGATGTTAGTCAATGGTCAGCGCCCACTTTTCCACACGCAAAAAATGTGGCCTAATTGAACGGTTGCTGGCTTTGACGTTCCGCCTCCTGTGGGGGCCGGCGGAGTAACTGAGGCCGTACGCGGCCGAAGCCTTGCCTGTGTGGATGTCCAGCCAAGCCGTCGCGCCGTGGGGGCCGGCGGCGAAGCAACCACGGGGAAGGAGTTGCTCGATGGCAATGGCCGGTACGGTCAAATTTTTTAATGGCGAGCGTGGCTACGGTTTCATCAAGCCTGATGACGGCGGACGCGACGTGTTCGTTCACATCACCGCGGTGGAACGCGCGGGGCTGAAGTCGCTGATCGAGGGGCAGCGCATCAGTTTCGATGTCGAACCTGACAAGAAGGGCAAAGGCCCCAAAGCGGTTAATCTGGTGGTGACCGGCTAGTCGCACGATCCGCAAAAGTGGAAACCCGGTTTTCCCCTAGGATCATGCTTCACTGAGTACGACGACGGCAGTCAGCGGCGCGCGCGACCGCGCCGCTGACTGCGCGCGGCTTGCGGCCGCCAGAATAGCTATTGTCTTTTCCACATTGTTTTTCCTACGCTACAATTCCGACCATCAACCAAGTGAAGCCATCATGATGATCCTGCGTTCTGCCGCGCCTTCTCCGTTCGGCCGCAAGGTGCAGATCGCACTGTCGGTGCTCGGCTTCAACGACGTCAAGCTCGAGCCCACCGACACCATGGACACGCGCGATCCGGTTCGCGAGCAAAATCCGCTCGGCAAGATTCCGGTACTGATCGGCGAAGACGGAACCGCGTACTACGACTCGCGCGTGATCCTTGAATACCTCGACGACCGTGCTGGCGGCGGCAAGATCATTCCGCGCGAATCCAGGCAACGTTTCGCCGCGTTGAGATTGCAGGCGCTTTGCGATGGCCTGATCGATGCGTCGATCCTGACAGTTTATGAGGGTCGCTGGCGCGCGGCCGAACGTCACGAACCGAAATGGCTGGAACACCAGGCCGGCAAAGTGACGCGCGCGCTCGCCGCACTTGAGGTCGCGCCGCCGCCGTTTGATCCGGCTCTGGCACTTCCCAATGTCGGGCAGATTGCGCTCGCCTGTGCGCTGGGTTACCGCGATTTGCGTTTCGGCGGCGATTGGCGCGCCGATCATCCGCGGCTCGTCACTTGGCTCGATAGCTTTGCTGCCCGTGTGCCGGCGTTCGGCGCGACCACGCTTAAAACGTAAGGTCGCATCGGAACGACAATTGAGCCGCGCACGCGACAAAAACCCGGGGACTTTCCCCCGGGTTTTGCCATGTGCCGCCTTGGTTGGCGGCTATCCGTGCGATCAGAACCGGTAGTTGACGCCAGCGCGAACCACGCTGGTCGTGAACGACACGTTGTCGGTCGGCGCGCCGCACCCGGCTCCGCAATTGAATTTGCCGAGATCGACGTAGAGGTATTCCGCTTTCGCCGACCAATGGCCCGCAATCGCGAATTCGAGGCCGGCTCCGAGGGTCCAGCCGACGTTCGTTGACGTGCCGCCGGCTAAGCCCGGCGTAGCAGCATTGATGTTACCGAAGGCGCCACCGCCGGTGACATAAGGCATGAAGCGGTCCGCCGCATAACCAAGACGCGCCCGCACGGTCGAAAGCCATGAATCACTGGTCGTGCAGCCGGCGGGGCAAGCGCCGGTCGTGGTCGTCCCTTTGATGCCGCTCCAGTCAATGTCGCCTTCGGCGCCGAGAACCGCCCTACCGAACTGATAATTGTAGCCGATCGTGCCGCCGACCAGGCCGCCGGTCATGCTGAAGGAACTCGTCGTGTCCCACGCCGAATTTCCGAAGCCACCGCCGCCGTTCACACCGATATAGAGTCCGGTCCAGGTAAAAGGCGGAAGGGCATATACCGGCGCTTTGTAATACGGCCCCGGACCGGGAGGCAGATCGGCTGCCATCGCTGCACCGGTCAGCGCGATCAGGGCTATGCCCGTAACAAGCAAACGCTTCATCTGTGGATCTCCATCGCACGTAGGTCCACGGATAGTATTCGCGGCGAGTATTGCGTCTAGTGTAGAAAAGACACACCGAGTTTCTTCATATAGACCATTTTGTGGCGAGATTAGACTGCGCATTGTCAATATTATAGGTAATTATGTTTTAACATCGCCTGTAATCATGGTTAAATTACTTCTAATTTTTGAACGGAAACAGTAGAAGGAAACTCGCTTCACAGCGCGTTGAGGGTTTTTCGCGCGGCAATATCCGGGCGGTTGTTTGCTCTGGCCGCTGGCTGTAGACCGCTGCAAACCCTACGTTTGCCGCGTGGCGGATCAGCGAACGGCAGCCGCCACCGCGAACGCAAACTTCCTGATCCAAGGCCATAATGGCCGAAGCAACGCTAGCGCCTATCGGCCGCGTGTTGGGATACGAGCATCCACGAGAATGAGTGTTCCGAAAAAAGACATCGAGCTGGAAATCGAGAGCGTCGCGGAGGACGAAGAGGCGTCTCTCCCTCAATCAGAGGACCTCGATTTGGCGAACGAAAGCGGGCAGGCAGCGGAAAATTCGCTCGCCGCCGGCCGCGGCGCCATCCTCCGTTACGCCAAACTCGCGCCGGCCCGGCCAGGCGTCTACCGCATGATCGATGGGCGTGGCGACGTCCTCTATGTCGGCAAAGCAAAAAACGTCCGCAACCGCGTTCGCGCCTATGGGCGTCCGGCCGGCCTCGACACCCGCATCGAGCGCATGATCGCGGCGACCCGCGCGCTCGAATTTGTCGTTACCCGCACCGAGACCGAGGCGCTGCTGCTTGAAGCCAACCTGATCAAGCGGCTGCGGCCGCGCTTTAATGTGCTGCTGCGCGACGACAAGTCGTTTCCCTATATCATGATCACGTCCGATCACTGGGCTCCGCAAATCCTCAAGCACCGCGGCGCGCGGACGCGGCCCGCTCACTACTACGGGCCGTTCGCCTCGGTCTGGGCGGTCAATCGCACCATCAATGCGCTGCAGCGCGCGTTTCTGCTGCGCTCGTGCACCGATCCGTTCTTCGAGAGCCGCACCCGTCCGTGCCTGCTGCATCAGATCAAGCGCTGCTCCGGGCCATGCACCAACGAGATCGATTTCAACGAGTACGCGGTGCTGGTGGGCGAAGCCAATGCATTTCTGTCCGGCCGCAGCAAGGCGGTGAAGGACGAACTTGCCGATGAGATGGAAAAGGCGTCAGCCGCGCTCGATTTCGAGCGTGCCGCCGTCTACCGCGACCGTCTGGCTGCGCTGTCAGCCATCCAGGCGCATCAGGGCGTCAACCCGCGCGGGGTCGAGGAAGCCGATGTCTTTGCGCTCCATCAGCAGGGCGGTTTTGCCTGCGTCGAAGTGTTTTTTTTCCGCACCGGACAGAACTGGGGCAATCGCGCCTACTTTCCCAAAGCCGACCGCTCGATCTTGCCCGGCGAAATCCTTGGCGCATTCCTCGCCCAGTTCTATGACGACAAACCGTGCCCGCGGCTGATCCTGATCTCGCACGACATCGACGATCACGAACTACTGGCGGAAGCGCTCAGCACCAAGAGCGGTCATAAGGTGGACGTCGCAGTGCCGCAGCGCGGCGAGAGAAAAGATCTGATCGAGCACGCACTCGCCAACGCGCGGGAGGCGCTGGGCCGCAAGCTTGCCGAGACGTCGACGCAGGAAAAGCTGCTGCGCCAGCTCACCGAGACGTTCGGCCTGCCGCGCGTGCCGCGGCGGATCGAGGTCTACGACAACAGTCACATCCAGGGCTCCAATGCAGTCGGCGCCATGATTGTTGCCGGCCCGGAGGGATTCCGTAAAAAGGAGTATCGCAAGTTCAATATCCGCTCGGCCGAGCTTACTCCCGGCGATGATTTCGGCATGATGCGTGAGGTTCTCGGGCGCCGCTTCAAGCGGCTGATCGCCGAGGCGCCTCGCCCGGCGGTGCTGGCAGAGCTTGCAGCGCTCGCAGGTGCTGAGACTTCCGAGCCCGCTCTTCCGCAGGAAGAAATCGAGATCCTTGAGTCTCATCCTTCGGCCGACGATCTGGAATCACCCTGGCCGGATCTCGTGCTGATCGACGGCGGGCAGGGGCAGTTGAGCGCAGCGCGGGAGGTGCTGGCCCAATTTGGCGTCGATGTTCCGCTCGTCGCCATCGCCAAGGGACCGGATCGCGACGCCGGCCGCGAGACCTTCTTTCTCCCGGGGCGCGACTCGTTCAAGCTGCCGCCGCGCGATCCGGTGCTTTATTTTGTCGAGCGGCTGCGTGATGAAGCGCATCGTTTTGCGATCGGCTCGCACCGGGCGCGCCGGATGCGCGATCTGCGCGAAGCCGGCCTGCAGGAAATCGCAGGTATCGGGCCGACGCGAAAGCGTGCTTTGCTGCATCACTTTGGCACGCTGAAAGCGATCGAGCGCGCCGCGGTCACGGACTTGATGCAGGTCGATGGTATCAGTGCGGAAACCGCACGGCGCATCTATGAGTTTTTCCATGAGGGGGCGGCGTGACCGGACAGCCAAATGAGCGGCGGGCGGGTCTCGGTGTGCACGCCGTGAAGCTGGCATGCAGGGAAGGGCCCTGTCGGCAGTGCCGAAGCAGCGGTAAGGTGTAACCATGAATTCGACAACCACGACGACAAGCCGGCTGCCAAGGCGTCCGCTGGCGCTTCCCAACGTACTGACCTATGGCCGCATCGTTGCCATACCGATCGTCGTCGGCTGCATGTTCTGGCAAAGCATCCTCGACGGCGCGCTCTGGCTGCGGTGGATTGCACTGGCATTCTTTGTTGCCGCCGCCATCAGCGATTTCCTCGACGGCTATCTTGCCCGCATTTGGGATCAGCAATCCTCGCTTGGCCGCATGCTCGATCCGATCGCCGATAAGCTTCTGGTATCGTCCTGCCTGCTCATGCTTGCAGCCGAGGACACTATTCACGGCTGGTCGCTGTTCGCGGCAATCGTCATCCTTTGTCGCGAAATTCTGGTCTCGGGACTGCGCGAATATCTCGCCGAGTTGCGCGTCAGCGTGCCGGTGACGCGGCTTGCGAAGTGGAAGACGACGCTGCAGTTGGTTGCGGTCGGTTTTCTGATCGCGGGCGATGCCGGCGATGCGGTCTGGTCCGCGATCACTTCGATCGGCGTGGTTCTGTTGTGGCTCTCGGCGCTGCTGACCATCTACACCGGGTGGGATTATCTGCAGGCGGGGCTGCATCACCTGAGCCGGGAGGATGCGTGAAGCTGGTTTATTTCGCCTGGGTGCGCGAGCGCGTGGGTAAGACGGACGAACAGATCGATCCGCCGGCAGGTGTCACGACGGTCGGTGAGCTGATGGCCTGGCTCAGCCGGCGCGATGAGCAATATGCCTACGCGTTCGAAAATGCCAAAGTGATCCGCGCGGCTATCGATCACCGCCACGTCCGCTCCGACGCGGCGATCGCGGGCGCTGGTGAGATTGCATTTTTCCCGCCCATGACGGGCGGGTAGACCGTCGCGTCAATGACCACGACCATCCGCCTGCAGCGCGAAGCCTTCGACGTCGCCGCCGAAACCGCGGCGATGACGCGTGGGCGGACCGATATCGGTGCAGTCGTGACCTTCACCGGGATCTGTCGGGCCGATGAGAACGGCGCGCCGATTGCGGCGCTGACGCTCGAACATTATCCCGGCATGGCAGAGGCGGAGATCGCCCGCCACATCGAAGAAGCGCGCGCGCGCTGGCCGTTGCTCGGTGTAACTGTCGTCCATCGTTACGGGCGTATCGAGCCGGGCGAGGTCATCGTGCTGGTGGCGACGGCGTCGAGCCATCGCGAGGCGGCGTTTGCGGCGGCTTCGTTCCTCATGGACTACCTGAAAACGCGCGCCCCGTTCTGGAAGCAGGTCGAGGCGCCGACCGGCACGGCGTGGGTCGAGGCGAAGACCGCCGACGACACTGCGGCGGAGCGCTGGGCGCCACCGCCGGCACGGCGCGAAGCCGCGAAGTAGCTCGGACGCCGAACGATTTGTCGCTATGCCCGTGGTCCGACGTTGGCACAATGCGGGGAGTTCGATACCTATTCGGGAAGGAGATTCCCGATGCGGTCGAGCCCGACAAAAAGCGTAGGCATTCAGTCGGTTGAAGTGAGCGCCGCGTTGCTGCGAGCGCTTGCCGAAACGTCCGGTCCGATGACGCTCACCAGCCTCGCCAAGCATTCGCGGATGAGTTTGAGCAAGGCGCACAAATATCTTGCCAGCTTCATTCGCATCGGTCTGGTCAGACAGGACGGCGTTTCCGGCCGGTATATGCTGGGCCGCTTTGCCGCCGAGCTGGGCTTTGCCGCGATGCGCAATATCGACGTGGTGGAGATTGCCCAGGAAACGCTGGACACCCTGCGCGATCGGCTCGACACCACCGCGGCGTTGTCGGTCTGGGGCTCGCAAGGGCCGACTGTTGTGCGCAAGGCACTCAATCTTCAGCCGGTTTCTTTGTTGGTTCAGCTCGGCACCGTGACGCCGCTCCTGACGTCGTCGACCGGTCGGGTCTTCGCCGCCCATCTTGACCGTCGCAAGACCAAGACCATGATCGATCGCGAGTTGGCCGACCGCAAGGGCGCTGCGGCACGATCCGGCTTGCGCACGATGGCCGATGTCGACAAGCTTTTGGCCAAAGTTCAGAAGGAAGGCATGGCAGTTGCAGTCGGGTTGATGCATCCGGGCGTTATCGGCATGAGCGCACCGGTGTTCGACATTACCGGCGATATCATCGCTACGATCAACCTGGCGGGTATGGACGGCGTGATGGATACGCGCCCGCAGAGCGTTGCGCGCCGTGCCTTGCGTGCCGCCGCCGCGGACTTGAGCCATCAACTGGGCCGCAATTCGACCGCGTGAACGCAGGATCGCCGCGCAAAGCGCGACGGGGTTCAGGCTTCCCCGCGCTTGAGCCGCTCGAACGCCGCCTTAATCGCAGGCGCCAGGCAAACGATCTCCATCAGCGTTCCGATCGGATGATCGACGTCGAAATACGCAAAGCGCGTTTCGCCATTGCGCCCGCTCTGCACGAGCTTGAAGCCGCGGCCGGTCATGTCGGCGACGCCGGCATTGTAGTCGTCCGACAGGATGCCGAGGTGATGGACGCCGCCGTTCGGATTTTGTTCGAGAAATTCGGAATACGTACTGGCACCGGAGAGCGTCTGAATCAGTTCGATCTGCACGTCCCCGGCATAGCCGAAGGCAATGCTGTGACGGAAATCGCCGGGCTTGCCGCGATAGGTCTGCTCCTGGCCCTGGATGTCTTCCTTGACCAAGAAGTGTGGCACACCCATTTTTTCCTTGAAGAAACGGACAGCCGCGTGAATTTCGGGAACAACATAGCCGATCTGAAAGATATTCCCGGCCAGCGTCGGTGACAGCTGCATTATTTTTTGCTCCCGTTGATGGTGAAAAGTCTAAGACGCAAGGTTAAATTTCTCAATAGTAAAGTCATTTCTAATTATCAACGGCACCTGTTTAAATCGTGCCCAAATAGGACTGCCGGATGATGTCCGACTGCAACAGGCGCTGCCCGGTGCCTTCCGCGGCGATCGAGCCCCGCTCCAGTACATAGCTATAAGTGGCGATCCGCATCGCCTGGCGGACGTTCTGCTCGACCAGCAGGACGGAAGTTCCCGAGGCGTTGATATCGCGGACGATCTTGAACAATTCCGCAACGATCTTCGGAGCGAGGCCGAGCGAAGGCTCGTCGAGCATCAGGAGTTCTTGGCTGGCTCACCAGCGCTCGGCCGATGGCCAGCATTTGCTGCTCGCCGCCGCTCATGGTGCCGGCAAGTTGCCGCCGGCGCTCGGCAAGCCGCGGAAACAGCTGCATGACCTTGTCGATGCCGCGGCGCCGTTCGCGGCGGGCAACCAGGAAGCCGCCAAGCTCAATATTTTCCTCGACCGTCATGTCCGGGAACAGATGCCGCCCTTCCGGCACCAACGCGAGACCCTTAGCCACGCGAGCCGACACCGCGGCGCCGGTGATGTCTTCGCTATCGAATTCGACGGCGCCGCCGTTGGCGATAACACCGGCGATTGCCTTTAGGAGCGTCGTCTTGCCGGCGCCGTTGGCGCCAACGAGAACCGTCAGCGAGCCGGGCTCGACCGAGAGGTTAACCCCGTGGACGACCGTCAGACCGTCATAACCGGCACTGAGCCCCGAGACTTTCAGCAACGCTCTACTCCGCCGTCTCGCCGAGATAGGCGTCGATCACGGCGCGATCTTGCGCGACCTCATTGGGCAACCCGTCGGCGAGCACTTCACCGTGATGCAACACCATCACACGGTCCACGGCACGCATCAGGGTGACGACATTGTGTTCGATCCAGATAACCGTGATATGCCGTTCCCGCCGGATGGATTGGATCAGGGACGCCACATCTTCCGCCTCGCTTTGCGTGAGCCCGGCAGCAACCTCATCGAGCAAGAGGAGGCGCGGATTGGTTGCGAGCGCCATCGCAATCTCGAGGAGCCGTTGCCGCGTTGGGGGCAGGCTGCCAGCCAGCGCTCGCGCCTGATCGATAAGTCCAAGACGCTCGAGCAGGCTGTCCGTGTCGGCTCGCGCGTCTGCCGCGCGACCGCCCCGGCGCCACGGAAAACGCAGGCCGAATTGCACGTTTTCGCGGACGGACAGATTGCGGAAAACCCGTGCCGTTTGAAACGTACGCGCGATACCGAGCCGATTGAAGACGTGCGCAGGCCGTCTGGTCAGGTCGATGCTCTCAAAGCTGATGGCGCCGGCACTCGGCGGTGCGATCCCGCTCATGACGTTAAAAAGCGTGGTCTTGCCGGCGCCATTCGGACCGATGATGCCCACGAACTCAGATGGCCCGGCTCGAAATGTCACGTGCGACAGCGCCGAAATGCCGCCAAAGCGGATCGTCAGGTCGCGCAGTTCGACGAGAATCTCAGGCATGCTTGCTGCTGGCGCGTTTGAACGGGCGTGCCCAGTTGGAGTTGAAGAGGCTGACAAGGCCGTTCGGCACGTAGAGCACGGAGAGGATCAGCAGCACCCCGAGGAATATCAGATAGTAATTGGCAAAGTTCAGCCGCAGCGTCTCTTGAAGGAGGCCGAATACGACGGCGCCGAGGATCGGCCCGATCAATCGGGTCGGTCCCCCGATCGTCGCAACCAGCACGGTCTGGAACACGATGAACGGGTTGAACACGATCTGCGGTTCGATATAGGTCCAGCGCACCGACATCGCGGCGCCGATCGCACCCGGGATGAAGGCGCTCAGGCAAAACCCCGCAATCTTTGCATTCCTGACGTTAAGGCCTAGCGTCGACGCGCGCGCCTCGTCGCTGCCGATTGCCCGCAACGCGGCGCCGAAATCGCTGCGCGCGACCAGCCAGTAGATGACAGCAGCGAGCACCGCCAACGCCAACACCGTCCAATAGATGACGGATAGCGGTGGCGCGCCCATCATCAGCCGCCCGACTGTGCCGAATTCGGATTTCTCGATGTACATGATCAGGTTTTTCAGCAACTCGCTGATGCCGAAAGTCAGGATGGCGAAATAGGTGCCGCGCAAGTGCAGCACGCAGAGACCGAGGATCAGCGCCGACACCGCCGCCGCCGCTGCCCCGCCCGCGACGACAATTGGCCACGGCCATGAACCTAACAGGATGGCGCAGGTGTAGGCGCCGAGACCGAAAAAGGCCGACGTCGACAGCGCCACGTAACCGGTCGCGCCACTGAACATCGACCAGCTCAACGCTAGGCCGGCATACATCGCGATCGACAGCGTCAGCGACACCACAAACGTCGATGCGACCGACGGCAGCGCCGCGAGACAGGCGATAAGCGCTGCGCTGATGATCCAGGCCGCTGCTCTCATCGTGCGAACAAGCCTCTTGGACGAAACAGCAGAACCAGCACGAACACCGAATAGGACAGCAATATCTTCAGCGATGGGTCGGTGAAATAGACCCCGAAGCTTTCAACAAGTCCGAGAAGAACACCGCCGATCATGCTGCCGGTCAGGCTCCCCAGGCCGCCGAGCGTAATTACGATCAGTGCGGTGATCAGATACGGTGTGCCCATGTCCGGCGATATGAGATAGATCATCGACAACAGCGAGCCTGAAATTCCGGCCAGCGCCAGTCCAAGCCCAAAGCAAAGCGCATGCAGCGTTCCGGTGTTGATGCCGACCAGCATGGCGCCGAGCGGCGCCTGCACCATGGCGCGGATGGCGCGGCCGAGCAGCGTAAACCGCAGCCCGAGAATCAATCCGGCACTGAATAGAACGGCAAGCACCAGCACCAGCAGCCGGTTGGCGGTGAACACAACCCCGCCGAACTGCAGACTGCTGGTCATGAAATCGTAGCCGTGCAGGTCGGCGCCCCAGATCAGCACCGCGGCATTCTGCAGAATAAACAACAGCCCGAAGCCGACGATCAGGCTTTTCTCTTCCATGACATCGAGATTAGGAGAGATCGCCGACAGCCGGCGAAATATGGTGACGTGCAGCAAGAGACCCAAAACAAACATCGCAGCCGCCGAGACGGGAAGAAACCACAACGGGCTCGCGCCTGTCGCGACCTTAAGCGTGTAGGTAATGAAGGCGCCGATCATCAGGAACTCACCGTGGGCGATGTTCAGGATGCGCAGCATGCCGTATTGCAGATTCAGCCCCATCGCGATGATCGCGTAGAGGCCGCCGATGAGCAGGCCATTCACGATGAGGTCGGCAAACAGCGACGGAGAAGCGAATAGAGCCGCCATGCCGCGCCGCGCCTTCTTTGCTCTGCCCGGAGACGATTATTGAGTCGCTGCAGGGATGACGACCTGCCGGACAGCAGCAGGTCGCTCTTCAGCCAGCCATCATACCATCACGCGGAACCCGAATTATTTCCACTCCGGCTTCGGGTAAAGCGGCGGCTTGGTCGCACTCGCAGGCGGCCAGATCAGTTCGTAGTTGCCGTTTTGCCATTGGCTGACCGTGCCGCTGTCGCGTGCAAGCGCGCCGTCCTTGTAGGATATCTTTCCGAGCATCGTGGAAAATTCGTGCGAGGCGATGTAGTCGCGGATCGCCTTGCGATCGAGACCCGCGTTTTCCGCCGCCTCCTGCAAAACCTGCAAGCTGGACCAGACAAAGCCGGTGGTATCGCGGTCGGGCTCCTTGTTGAAGCGCTTCATGTATGCGTCGCGATAGTTCTGCTGCATCGGGCCTTCGCTCGGAGTCCAGGTGCCGAACCCGACCATCCCGTTAGCCGCGTCGCCGAAGCGCTGCTTGAAGAACGGAAACGCCGGCCCAATAGCGACGTAAAAAAACTTCGGGTTGAAGCCGATCTCCTTGGTCTGGGTTGTCATCAGAAAGCTCTCAGCGGGGTAGGTCAGGCCGACGAGAGCATCCGGCTCCTTGGCCTTGAACTCCTTGAGCACGACCGAAAGATCTTTGGTATTCGCCGGAAAGCTTTTTTCTCCGACTACGGTGATGCCGTGTTCCTTCAGCATCGGCAGCATGAGGTTGTAGCGCTCAAGACCGAACAGATCGTCCATGTATCCGATGGCGACCGTTTTGACGTGCTGTGCTGCCATCAAATCGACTAGCGATCGCGTTGACTGCTCCGACGTCCAGGATGCGCCAAAGAAGTATGGCATCTTCATATCGAGGAGTTTTTTCGGGCTGCCGGTGGTCGACAGGAACGGATAGCCGTATTTGTTCGCTAGCGGTCCGACGGCAAAGGCGAAGTTCGATCCCCAAGGCGGCAGGATCAAATCGACCTTGTCGTCCGCCATCAGCTTTTCGTAGGTGCGCACTGAGGTTTCGACATCGCTTTGGTCGTCGTAACCGATCAGCTCGATCTTCCGCTTCTGTCCTTTGACGTTCAGACCGCCGGCGGCGTTAACCTGTTCGGACCACAAGGTGTAGTTCGCTTCGACGCTGCCCTGTGCGGCGACGGCGTTTGGCCCGGTGCGGGCGATCGAAAAGCCGACGCGCACTGGAGCATCTGCTGCGCGAACAGGCATTACCGCCAGCGCGAGCAGCAAAACAATGCCGCTGCCAAGAGCAAAGATTGGTGATGCGCCGGACCATGCCCGACGGCGGGGTAGCGTGGACATTGCGAATTCCTCCCATGGAAATAAGTTTCTTGACTCAAGACTAGACGGTTTTGGCGGCAAGTTCAATGGACCAGCAGTCTCGGCACCTGTGTGTGACTTTTGGGCGCGTTCGCCGGCGACGGAAGTCTCGCGGAGCCGGCGGCCGAGTTCTCGACAAAAAGCCCGGGACGCGGCGTCGCCGGCCCGGGGAGCGACGATGTCAAAGTGCGCGATAATCAGCGCGACGTCGGTACCTGCCACTTGTCGTAATAGAGTTCGTCAATATTCACTGTCCGGCCGTGCCCGCGCGCAGGTCCGCGCGGCAGATCTTGGGCGCCCTTGAAGCCCTTCTCGCAATAAAGTTCGATGAGGTTGCCGGAAGGATCACGGAAGAACATCAGAGCCTCGACGCCCATGCGCGTCCAAAAAATTGTGCTGGGGACGCCGCATCGCTCGAGCCACTCTTTCATTTGCAGCATTTCCTCACCGCCGGCGTGAAACGCGAAATGCGGATACTCGGCACTGCGTTCAACATAGGAGCAACCCTCGGCGCCGATGCCGATGGCGGCGTCTGCGACCTGGACGGAAGCGAAAAACGGCTCCTTGACCCGAACCCTGCCTCCCATCACTTCGGTGTAGAAGCGAATGCCTTCCTCAAGATCGCGGCAGGGAATGCTGACGTGGTGAAACGATTCGAATTTGGGCGGGCCGTCTATGCCAACGGTCTTGGTGGCGCTCTCGGGCATGTATTCCTCCATAAGAAATGACTTTATTCGTTGAGTTTGGGCCAAGGCGGTCGAATTTTCAAGAGGCGCGGCTGGGGTGCCCCGGCAGGATGTTTCATTCGCGTCCTGTTCCCTGAGGGTGACTGCGCGATCGACGCGAGCGCGGCGGACGGTCTTTTCAGGCGGAGCGTCGAACCTTGAACGGCCTGTCCCGAAACTTGAGATATGGTGCCGGCTAGTTTACCCGGCCTTCCTGACAACGCCATGCCAGAACTCGATGCTGTCATAATCGGAGCCGGTCACAACGGGCTTGTTTGCGCGGCCTATCTCGGCATGGCCGGGCTGCGGGTGCGCGTTGTCGAGCGGCGGGACGTGGTCGGCGGCGCTGCGGTGACCGAGGAATTCCATCCCGGATTCCGCAATTCGACCGCAGCCTATACCGTGAGCCTGCTGCAGCCGAAGGTCATCCATGACCTCAAGTTGCACGAACACGGGCTGCGCATCGTCGAGCGGCGCGCGCAGAACTTTCTGCCGTTACCGGACGGGGGCTATCTCCTCACCGGCGAGGGCCGCACCGAGCGCGAGATCGCAAAATTCAGCACCAAGGATGCGGCCCGCTATCCGGCCTATCAGGCCGAGATCAGCCGCGTCTCGGGCGTATTGCGCAGCCTCGTACTCAAGGCGCCGCCCAATCTGACGCTGAGCCGTTTCGGTTACACGGCGCGCGAACTTGGCAAGCTCGCTGCGATTGGCAAACGATTGTGGCAGGAGGACAGCCTGAAAGCTGCCTTGCGTCTGTTCCGCAAGTCGGCGGGCGATACGCTCGACGCCTGGTTCGAATCCGATCCGATCAAAGCCGTGCTCGGCTTCGACGCCGTCGTCGGCAATCTGGCTAGTCCCTACACGCCCGGTTCGGGCTACGTGCTCCTGCATCACACGTTTGGTGAAGTGAACGGCAAGCGGGGTGTGTGGGGGCACGCGATCCGCGGCATGGGCGCGATTACACAGGCGATGGCAAAGGCTGCCGGCGCGCATGGCGTCCGCATCGATGTCGGCTCCGCGGTCCGCGAAGTTATCGTCGAGCGCGGCCGCGCCAGTGGCATTGTGCTTGCGGATGGCGCGTCAGTGCGGGCGCGCGCGGTCATTGCCAATGTCAATCCGCAGCATCTGTTTCAGGCGCTACTTCCGCCTGAGGCAGTTCCGCGCGCGATGACGGAGCGCATGAAGACGTGGCGGGCCGGCTCCGGGACATTCCGCATGAATGTCGCGCTGTCCGCCTTGCCGACTTTCACCGCGCTACCCGAAACCGGCGACCATCACACCGCCGGTATCATCCTGGCGCCGAGCCTGTCTTACATGGACCGGGCCTATCGGGATTGCCTCCAAGACGGCTGGAGCCGGAGGCCGATTGTCGAAATGCTGATTCCTTCGGTCCTCGACGACAGTCTCGCCCCGCGCGGCGGGCACGTGGCAAGCCTGTTCTGCCAGCACGTCACCCCGCGATTTGCCGACGGCTCATCGTGGGATCAGCACCGCGAAACCGTTGCCGACCTGATGATCGATACGGTGGAGGAGTACGCGCCGGGTTTCAAAGCTAGCGTCGTCGGCAGGCAGAGCCTCTCGCCATTCGATCTGGAGCGCATTTTCGGATTGCCCAACGGCGATATCTTCCACGGCGCGCTTACTCTCGATCAGCTGTTTTCGGCGCGCCCGATGCTCGGATACGCCGATTACCGGATGCCAATTCCGGGGCTCTATCTGTGCGGGTCCGGCGCCCATCCCGGCGGCGGCGTGACTGGCGCGCCGGGACACAACGCCGCCCAGGCGGTGGTCGCGGATCTCTTGCGAAAGTAATTTCCTGTCGGTTATTTGAGGTTCGCGGATGACATCAGGCGAATTTGTCGCTAATCGCAAACGATGCCTGCACGGTTCTTTCGTCTCGGCCGCTCGGTGACTGGACTTGGCCTGTTCGCCACCAAACCGATCAAACGCGCGGCCTATATCGCGACCTATCGCGGGCGCATCATCACCACCAAGGAAGCCGACCGGCGCGAGGCGCTCGGTGCCAGATATATGTTCGAGCTGAACAAGCGCTGGACCATCGACGGTTCCCCGCGATGGAACATCGCGCGTTACATCAATCACTCGTGCAAGCCGAACGCCAAGCCGGTGAGCCGCAATGGCGGCATCGTCATCGTCGCGTTGCGCGAGATCGAGCCGGGCGAAGAAATCACCTACAGTTACGGCAAGGAATATCTGGAATATTTCCTGAGCAACGGCGGCTGCCGGTGTGCTCTATGCCGTGCAAAAGTAGCCCGGCGCCGGCGCAAGGCGCGGCTCGCGAGGGCTGCCCAGGCTTCGCGAACGACGCGCCGAAAAAAGAAAGTTCGCCGCGGCTAACGCCCCGTTATTCCGCGGCGATCTGCGCCGCCTCGGCTTTGAGCTTCGGATTGAGTTTGCAGGCTTCCTCCCAGCTCAGCACGTTGAGCGATTTGACGAACTTGCCGACGCCGTCGACCTGGGATGGTCAGTTCGCCGGTTTTCTGAGCCACACCTTGTTGTCGTGGAAGGCCGCGCCGCCGAATGGGGCGACGGGGTCGGCGCCGGTCAGTGTGTTGATGCCGCGCCCGTCCGCGTAAGCGGAATTGGGCCAGAGCGATTCCGCGATCAGCACGCCGCGCCGCACGCCGTCGAACAGCCGTGCGTGCAGGCGTACTTTGCCGCGGCGATTGCCGAGCACGACCTCCTCGCCGTCGGCGACGGCAAGCGGGGCAGCGTCCTCGGGATGGATCATGACCTCCGGTCGGCGCTCGCGCGCGAGCGAGGTGCGCGTCTCGGTAAAGGTCGAATTGAGGAAGCCGCGCGCCGGCGAGGTCGCGAGACGGAACGGATGTTCGGCCTCCGCCTCCTCGATGACTTCCCAATGGTCGGGCAACTTTGGAATTGACGGCGGTGCGTGCTTGCGGTGCCAGCGATTGAGCGGCACGGCCGGCCAATCCGGCTTGAAGCGGAACTTGCCGTCCGGATAGGCGAAGCCGTTGAGATAGTGCGTGGTGGCGAAATCCGGCTGGCAATCGATCCAGCGGTTGGCTTCCAGCTCCGCGAGCGTCCCCCAGCCGGATTTTTGCAGCGTTGCATCGATCAATTCGCGCGGCGCCATGCCGAAGCCCGGATGCTCGGCGCCCAGGCGTTTGGCCAAGCCGCAAATCACCTCGTGGTTAGACCGGCATTCGCCGGGCGGTTCGATCAGCTTCGGTCCAAGCAGAATGTATTGGCTGCCGCCGGCAGTGTAGAAGTCATCGTGCTCGACGAACATCGTGGCGGGCAGAACGATGTCCGCCATCTTGGCGGTGTCGGTCATGAACTGCTCGTGCACGCACGTGAACAGATCGTCGCGGGCAAAACCGCGCTTCACCGTCTCCTGATCGGGGGCGACCGAAACCGGGTTGGTGTTCTGGATCAGCATCGCGGTGACCGGCGGTCCGCCGCACAACGCGTCGTCGTCGCCGGTGAGGATGGCGCCGATGCGCGATTGGTCGAGCATGCGGATCGAGGCGTCGCGCAGGTCGGTGCCCTCGATCAAACTAACATCGAGATGGAAGATCGCGCCGTTGTTGTGAAACGCGCCGCCGCCTTCGTAACGCCACGCGCCGATGACCGCAGCGATGCAGCTTGCCGCGTGCATGTTGATCGCGCCGTTACGCGAACGCGAAAATCCGTAGCCGAGGCGGAAGTAGGAGCGTTTGTTCTCACCGACGAGGCGCGCGAAGGCTTCGATCGTCTCGACCGGCGCCCCGGTGATCCGCGACGCCCATTCCGGATCACGGGTGCGCAAGTGCTCGGCGAGCTCTCGCGGTGCATCGGTGTAGCGGTCGAGATAGTCCCAGTCGGCCTTGTTGTCGCGAAACAGGCAATGCATCACCGCGCAGGCCAGCGCGCCGTCGGTACCGGGCCGGATCAGCACCGGCAAATCGGCCTGCCGCATGGTGCCGTTCATGTACACGTCGACAGCAACGATCTTGGCGCCGCGCTCCTTGCGGGCGCGTGTCGCGTGCGTCATCACGTTGACCTGGGTGTTCACCGCATTGGTGCCCCAGATCACCACCAGATCGGATTTCGCCATTTCGCGCGGATCGGTGCCGGCGAGCTTGCCGGTTCCGGCGATGAAGCCGGTCCATGCCGGATTGACGCAAATGGTCGAGAAGAAGCCGGAATATTTTTTGGCGTGCCGCAGCCGGTGGATGCCGTCGCGCATAACGAAACCCATGGTGCCGGCATAGAGGTAAGGCCAGACTGTTTCCGAGCCGTGGGTCTGTTCGGCGCGCAGAAATTGTTCGGCGACCAGATCGAGCGCGTCGTCCCATGAGATTGGAGCAAATTGCCCGCTGCCTTTGGCGCCGGTGCGGCGCAACGGATGCTTGAGGCGGTCGGGATGATGAACGCGCTCGGCGTAGCGTGCGACCTTGGCGCAAATGACACCGGCCGTATAGGCATTGTCCTCGGCGCCGCGGACGCGCCCAATGGTGTGCTTGTCGAAGACCTCGACTTCGAGCGCGCAGGTCGAAGGACAATCGTGCGGACAGGCGGAGGCGAGGATTTTCGGGCGGACGCTCTCATTCATTGCAGCAACCTAACGCCTTCAGGCCCGGCCGAACAGCGTTCGATCTGGCTATCAGCGAGCACGCCCGGTTGCAACAGTTGCCGCGGACGCGCTGCCTACGCCGCCGCGGCCTTGCCCTTCGGTTGCACCTCGGCGGTGTAGTCCGCCATCAATTGCTGGGTGATGCGGCCGGGTGTGAAGCTCCAGTCGGCAATTTGCGACACCGCGGTCACTTCGGCGGCCGTCCCGGTGATGAAGCACTCGGAGAAATCCGCGAGCTCTTCCGGCATGATCCGGCGTTCGATGATCTCGATGTTGTGCCGGCGCCCCAGCGCGATCGCGGTCGCCCGGGTGATGCCGGCGAGGAAGCAATCGGCGATCGGGGTATGGATCTTGCCGTCCTTGATGAAGAAGATATTAGCGCCGGTGCATTCGGCGACCCGGCCCAGCCAATCGAGCATCATCGCATCGGCGAAGCCGCGCCGCTCGGCGCGATGTTTGGAGATGGTGCAGATCGCATAGAGGCCGGCCGCCTTGGCCAAAACCGGGGCTGTCCTCGGATCGGGACGCCGATACTCGGCGAGGTCAAGCCTGATGCCTTTAAGCCGCTGCGCCGGGTCGAAATAGCTCGGCCATTCCCAACTGGCGATGGCGAGGTGAATTTTGTTGTTTTGCGCCGAGACGCCGAGCTGCTCGGAGCCGCGCCAGGCAATCGCCCGCACATAGGCCTCGGCCTGATTGTTTCTTTCCAGCACGACGCGTTTGGCCGCATCGATCTCGGCAACGCTGTAGGGAATTTCGAAATCCATTATTTGCGCCGAGCGCTTGAGCCGCTCGGAGTGTTCGGTGCCCTTGAAGATTTCGCCGCCATAGGCGCGTTCGCCCTCGAACACGGTGCTGGCGTAATGCAGACCGTGGGTCAGCACGCTGATCTTGCAATCGGCGGTGGGAATAAGCTTGCCGTCAAACCAGATCAGGTCAGGACGTTGGTCGAAGGGCACTGCCATGACCTTGCCTCCCTTGGCATGGAAGGCCCGTTCCCTGCCGGAATTCTGCCGCGCATCATTCTACCGCGCGCCACGGGCCTTTGCGCTCGGCCTTTTGCGTCGGGAGCGGACTCCCAGTATGCTCGCATTTGCCTAAAGAGAGCGCGCTTTTGCGGGCACGCAACCTCGCGCTTTGGCCGACCCCGGCACAATGTTGCATCACATTGCGCTTTTGGGGGTAACAATCAAACCGAAATATGTCAATATGGCTGACATAATGACATCTGTGGCATCCGGACATCAATGGCATCCCTGACATAATGGCTGACATCAGTCTCACCGCGCCGAGCAAACCGCGGTCAAACGCCGAACCTGCCGATCCTGCGGTGGAAACGCGAGAACCGTACTGGGACCTGATCGAGCTTTTGTTCTTTGCCTACCGCGATTTCGTCGGCGATCCTGATCAGGTTCTCGAGCCGCTCAGCTTCGGGCGCGCGCACCACCGCGTCCTCCACTTCGTCAATCGCAATCCAGGTATGAAGGTTGCCGAACTGCTCGACGTCCTCAAGATCACCAAACAATCGCTCGGACGCGTGCTCAAGCAGTTGATCGATGAGGGCTACGTCGTGCAAAAGGCCGGCCCCGACGATCGCCGCCAGCGCCTGCTTTACGTAAGCTCCACCGGTGCTGCACTGGCGATGAAGCTTGCGGGCTTGCAGACCGAGCGCATCGGACGCGTACTTGATGAACTCGGGCCAGGTGCCCGCGAGACGGCACGGCGGTTTCTCGCCGGCATGATCGACACCGAAGAACGCGAACGCGTCCTGCATCTGATCGGCAACGCTGACCGCGCGCAGCAGAACGGGCGAGACGGGGTCTCATGACCGCGCTTGCCGCGAATCCGGCCGATGACGCGCCGCATTTGCTTGTCGTCGACGACGATCGCCGCATCCGCGTCCTGTTGTCGCGGTTCCTGGTCGGGGAGGGCTATCGCGTCACCACCGCGGAATTGGCGCGTGAAGCAAGAGCCAAGCTCGAGGGTCTTAACTTCGATCTCCTCATCCTCGACGTCATGATGCCGGGTGAGAATGGTTTTGATCTGGCAAGTGCGATCCGCGCCGGATCGGCGGTGCCGATCCTGATGCTCACCGCGCGGGACGAGAAAGAAAGCCGCATCAAGGGCCTCGAAATCGGCGCCGATGACTATGTCGCCAAACCATTCGAGCCTCGCGAGCTGTCGCTGCGCGTCGCCAGCATCCTTCGGCGTGTCCGGCCGCCGAGTGTAGTGGCGCCGGAATTGGTGCGGTTCGGACCGTTTGTATTTCATCTCGCCCGCGGTGAGTTGCGCCGCAGCGAAGAGATAATCCGCCTCACCGACCGCGAGCGCGAAATGCTCCGGGTATTGTCGGCGAGCGTTGGCGAGACCGTGCTGCGGCAGGCGCTGGCCGGCAATGGCGACAGCGTCAGCGAACGCACCGTCGATGTGCAGGTCAACCGGTTGCGCCGCAAGATCGAAGACGATCCTGCGAGCCCGCTGTTCGTCCAAACTGTCCGCGGCGCCGGCTACCGCCTCGTCGTGGCGCCATGAGCAGTTCGATGACGAGCCTTGACGGCGGCGCCGGACGCTTACGCAGCGCGGCAAGTCATCTTCTGGCCGCGGCGAACGTTGCCGCCTCCACGGCCGGCGTAATGGCGACGCCGATCACCGGCCCGTGGGATCGTTTCACCCAGTGGCTCAAACTCGGGATGCCGAAAGGGCTTTATGCCCGCGCGCTGCTGATCATCATCGTACCCATGGTGGTGGTGCAGGCGTTGGTCGCCTTCATGTTCGTTGAGCGGCAGTGGAATCTGGTCAACTACTACCTGTCTTCCGCGGTCACCCGCGAGATCGCGACGCTGATCGACGTTTACAAAACCTATCCGCAGGGCGCCGACCGCGCGCAACTCCGGCGCATCGCGCAGGATCGATTGGGCCTCGTCGTCGATTTCCTCCCGGAAACGCAATTGCCGCCGCCGGGGCCGAAGCCGTTCTTTTCGCAGCTTGACGCCGCGCTGTCCGACGAGATCCGCAAACTCGGGCTGCCGTTCTGGATCGACACCGTCGGGCGGTCTTCGATCGTCGAAATCCGCATCAAACTCGACGATACGATCATGCGGGTATTTGCGCGCCGTGCCGACGTCTACGATGCCAATTCATGGATATTTCTGGCGTGGATGGTCGCGACCTCGCTGATTGTGCTCGGCATTGCCATTCTGTTCCTGCGCAACCAGATTCGGCCGATCCTGCGGCTCGCCGACGCCGCCGAGGCTTTCGGCAAGGGCCGCGAGGCGCCGAATTTCCGTCCGCGCGGCGCGCGAGAAGTCCGCCGCGCCGCGGCTGCGTTTCTGGAAATGAAAATGCGCATCGAACGCGCCATCGAACAGCGCACGACGATGCTCGCGGGTGTGTCGCACGATCTGCGCACCATCCTGACGCGGTTCAAGCTCGAACTCGCTTTGCTCGGCGACAGCCCCGAGGTCGAAGCGATCAAGAAAGACGTCGATGAAATGGCGGGTATGCTCGAAGCGTATCTAGCCTTCGCGCGCGGCGATACCGGCGAACAATCTTGTCCGACCGATATCGCAGCCATGCTGGAAGAGCTCAAGCTCGATGCTGAGCGCCACGGCCATCGCGCGACCGCCTCATTCCACGGCCGGTCGGAAGTCAGCGTGCGGCCGGCGGCGTTCAAACGCTGTCTCGCCAATCTCGTTTCCAATGCCGGACGCTTCGCCTCGACCGTGGCGATTGCCGGCCATCGCGACCATCGCTGGCTTACGGTGACGGTGGACGATGACGGGCCCGGCATCCCGGCGTCGCTGCGCGAGGACGTGTTCAAACCGTTCCTGCGGCTCGACGATGCGCGCAATCAGGATGAAGGCGGCACCGGACTCGGCTTGGCGATCGCCCGCGACATTGCCCGCTCGCACGGCGGCGACATCGCGCTCGGTGACGCACCGCTCGGCGGACTGCGGGCTACCGTGCGCGTGCCGGTGTAATCGCTCTTCTCATTTGCGCTGCAAATCCGCTGCGGCGGCGACCAGGACTTCGACGAGGCTTGCCTCAGTTTCGGCGTCGCTCTCTAGCCGCTTGCCGACCATGTCGCGCAAATGCGTAAGCGCCGCTTCGACCAGCGGCGGCATTGCGCGGCGGCGGTCACGCTCGTCTTCGGCGGCACGCCGCATCCGGTTCGTGCGTTCGCCAACCGCGTTGAGGCGGGCGAGCACGATGTCGGCGATTGGGCGATTAGCATCGAGGTAAGCGCGGCCTTCGTCGGTGATGGTGTAAAGCCTTTTGCTGCCTTCCGCCGCCACCGTGACGTAGCCCGCTTCCTCGAGATAGGTCAGCGTCGGGTAGACCGTGCCGGGGCTTGGGCTGTACCAGTCCGCGGTTTTTTCCTCGACCAGCTTGATGATTTCGTAGCCGTGGCGTGGCGCCTCGGCGATGAAAGCAAGAGCGATCAGCCGCAGATCGCCTTGGGCCAGCATACGGCCGGCGCGGATATCGTCCGGCCCCATACTGTCCGATCCGCCATAGCCTGACCGTCCGCTATAGCCGCGGCCGCGATCGCGACCACCGCGATGGCGCCCGCCGCAATGTCTTTCACTGCGAGATTCGTGATGTCCGTGCATATTTTGTCTCCTTGTTACGATGTATCGTTAGATAGATCATATAAAGATATAACACAAGATATATCTCCGCTTTTCAATGGTCGGCAAATACCATTTAGAATCAGTTGTTTAGCCTCTTGATCGCAAAAAGAGCGCAAACTGGGATAGTCGGATTGATGAGTTCCAGACTAGGATGCGGCGATGTTTGCGGCCTTCTTCCATGAGCTTAAAGGCGCCGGCGTTCCAGTGACGCTGCGCGAATACCTTACGCTGATGGAGGCAATGGAGAGGGACCTCGCCGGTCGGCGGATCGAGCACTTCTATTACCTCTCGCGCGCAGCACTGGTGAAGGACGAGCGCAATCTTGACCGCTTCGACCGCGTTTTCGGCCACGTGTTCAAAGGCCTCGATTTCATCGAGGACGCGCTCACGGCCGAAATCCCGCTCGACTGGCTCAAGAAGCTGACGGAGAAACACCTTACCGAGGAGGAGAAGCGGCAGATCGAGGCGATGGGCGGCCTCGACAAACTGCTGGAAACGCTGCGCAAGCGGCTCGAAGAGCAAAAGGGCCGCCACCAGGGCGGCAAGAAGTGGATCGGCACCGCCGGCACCTCGCCGTTCGGCGCCTACGGCTACAATCCCGAAGGCGTGCGCATCGGCCAGGACGGCAACCGCAACTTCCGCGCCGTCAAAGTCTGGGACAAGCGCGAGTTCAAGGATCTTGCCGGCGACGTCGAACTCGGCACCCGCAACATCAAGCTCGCGCTACGACGGCTGCGCAAATTCGCCCGCACCGGCGCCCCCGACGAGCTTGACCTCGATGGCACCATCAAGGGCACCGCGCATAAGGGCTATCTCGACATCCTGATGCGTCCAGAGCGGCACAACACCATCAAGGTGTTGTTGTTCTTCGACATCGGCGGCTCGATGGATTGGCACATCAAGGCGACCGAGGAATTGTTCTCGGCCGCCAAGACCGAGTTCAAGCACATGGTGCATCTCTACTTCCACAATTGTTTGTACGAAAAAGTGTGGAAGGACAACGCCAGGCGATGGACGCAGACGACGCCGACCTGGGACGTGCTGCACACCTATCCGCATGACTACAAGGCGATCTTCGTCGGCGATGCCTCGATGTCGCCTTATGAGATCGCAGCGCCGGGGGGTTCTGTCGAGCACTACAACGAAGAGGCCGGCACCGTCTGGATGCAACGACTGATCGCCACCTATCCGTCCTGCGTGTGGCTCAATCCGGTGCCCGAACGCGAGTGGGCGATGACGGAATCGATCAAGATGATGCGCCAGCTACTTGGCGGCCGGATGTATCCGCTGACGCTTGAGGGGCTCGATGCGGCGATGCGGGAGCTCGGGAGGTAGACGGATGCTGTCAATTGGGGCGACGCGTCACACAAAACGCCCTTCCGAATCTCCGCGGCGGCTCTATATTGGGGCATCGTTAACAACCGAAAGGAGGTGATCCAGTGTCTCATTGTCTATCGCCGCGGTCGCCGGCATTCATGAACTGGATCCTCGCCTCTGCCGAGGCTCCTGCCAGGTGACTTAAATCCGTCACCGGCTCATGAGCGCGCGGCAGGAGATCGCCGCGCGCAACCGGGCCACGGCCTGACAATGGAAGGGCTGCCCTTGCGGGCGGCCCTTCTTTGTTTTTCCAGCGATGGCGGCGCACCCTGTCTGCGAAACTGGTTTACCCTGGCGACGCAGGAGGTGCCCCGTGCCGGCTGAAAAATTCGATTTTCCCAATGCCCAGGGTGAAAAGCTTGCCGCGCTGCTGGACCGGCCGGATGGTCCGACCCGTGCGATTGCTTTGTTCGCGCATTGCTTCACTTGCGGCAAGCAAAACAGGGCTGCGCGCCAGATCGCCGACGGCCTGAAGCTCCACGGCATTGCCGTGCTACGGTTCGATTTCACCGGACTCGGCGCCAGCGAAGGCGAGTTTGCCAATACCACGTTCTCGTCCAATATCGACGACTTGGTCGCCGCGGCCGATCATCTGCGGCAATCGCTCACGGCGCCCGCGATCCTGATCGGTCACAGTCTCGGCGGTGCCGCGGTGCTTGCTGCCGCGCACCGCATTCCTGAGGCTCGCGCCGTGGTGACGATCGGCGCACCGTTCGATCCCGCCCATGTCGTCGGCCTGTTTGGCGACCGCGCCGCCGAGATTGCCAGCAAGGGCGAGGTTGAGGTGACGCTCGAGGGCCGGCCGTTCCGCATTCGCCGCACGCTGCTCGACGATATTGCCCAGCAGAATCTCGCCCCGCTCGTCGCCGGCTTGCACAAAGCGTTGCTGGTCTTTCACTCGCCGACCGACGACACCGTCGGTATCGACAACGCCAGCCATATCTTTACGACCGCGAAGCATCCCAAGAGCTTCATTTCGCTCGCGGGTTCCGATCACCTCATCAGCCGCGCGAGCGACGCCGCCTATGTGGCGAGCGTCATTTCCGCCTGGGCCGATCGCTATCTCGACATGGAAGTCGATGCTCGGCCGGCCAACGATACCGCAGACGGCACCGTCATGGTCCGCGAAACGCGCAGGGGTCAGTTCCAGCAGGAGGTCATCACCGGCGCGCACCGGCTGTTGGCGGATGAACCGGTCAAGGCGGGCGGGCTCGACAGCGGACCGGGACCTTATGATCTCCTGCTCGCTGCGCTCGGCGCCTGCACGTCGATGACGGTGCGGCTTTACGCCGACCGCAAGCAGATCCCGTTAGAGCGAACGCAGGTCCGGCTTCGGCATGAGAAGATCTACGCCAGCGATTGTGCCGAATGCGAGACCAAAGAAGGCAAGATCGACCGTATCGATCGCGTGATTACCTTCGAGGGCGAGTTGACCGCCGAACAGCGTGCGCGGCTTTTGGAAATCGCCGACAAGTGTCCGGTGCATCGGACGCTGAAATCCGAGGTCGATATCCGGACGGTAGAAGAACCTTCAAGCTAACTGGCGGCTTTTTGCACGCGTTCGCGGGCTTCGGCGATCACTTCCGGAATCGCCGCGTCGTTGCCCGGCGCCATGATGTGGACGCCGGCGACGCCGGGGATGGTGGCAAGCTCGTCGATCAGCTCCATGCAAATGCGCGTTCCCTCACGAACCGGGTTCGCGGCTTTTTCCATGCGCGCGATGAATGCATCCGGGATGATGGTGCCGTGCAGGTGGCTTTTCATCCATTGCGCCGATTTCGCCGAGCGCAGCGGATTGATGCCGATCAGGATGGCGAGCTGTCGCGTGAGACCGGCCTGCGCCAGCGCGCCGACATAACGGCGCACCAGCGCTGCATCCATGCAGAACTGGGTCTGCGCGAACTGGGCGCCGGCTGCGACTTTCCCGCGCAACGACGTTGGCTGCCAACCAGCGGGTGGATCGATCGGCAGGTCGGCGGCGCCCAGGAAGAACGGGGCCTTGCCGGTGACTTCGCGGCCGGTCGGCAGCTTGCCGTCGTCGCGAAGCCGGCGCGCGGTCTCCAGCAGCGTTTTTGAATCGATGTCGAACACGGGCTTGGTGTCCGGCTGATCGCCGGCCTTGGGGTCGTCGCCGGTGAGCACCATGACGTTACGGATACCGAGCGCCGCCGCACCCATGAGTTCGCTCTGCAGCGCGATGCGGTTTTTGTCCCGGCAGGTAATTTGCAGGATCGGCTCGATGCCGGCGCCCACGAGGATGTTTGCCGCGGCCAGCGCGCTCATATGCGCGCGCGCGCCGGCGCCGTCGGTGATGTTGACCGCGTCGGCGAGCCCGCGCAGCGGCGTCGCCTTGCGCAGCAGGTCCTGGGCGTCGCAGGACACCGGCGGGGCGACCTCAGCGGTCATAACAAAGCGGCCTGCCCGCAGTCGCTCGGCAAAGGTGCGGGGCAGGGAGACACTTCCGTCGCTCATGGCAAGCTCGCCGCGCTGATACGCATCCGCAAGAGCGCTTATATGCTTTATCGCCCGGCCGCAATTGGGCGTTTGATCGCGCGTTTTGTGGACAGGAAACACCCGCCCGGCTAGAGAGTGACCGCAATGAGTGGCGTCAACGAAATCAGGTCGAACTTCCTCGGCTTCTTTGCGCGCGAGGGGCACGAGGTCGTGCCGAGTTCTCCGCTGGTGCCGCGCAACGACCCGACGCTGATGTTCACCAACGCCGGCATGGTGCAGTTCAAGAATGTTTTCACCGGCCTAGAGAAACGCTCTTACGCGCGTGCGACCAGCGCGCAGAAGTGCGTGCGCGCCGGCGGCAAACATAACGATCTCGACAATGTCGGCTACACCGCGCGGCATCACACCTTTTTCGAGATGCTCGGCAATTTCTCGTTCGGCGATTATTTCAAGGAGCGCGCCATCGAGCTTGCCTGGAATCTGGTGACCAAGGAGTTCGGCGTACCGGCGGACCGCCTGCTGGTCACGGTCTATATCGACGACGACGAAGCCTTCAGGCTGTGGAAGAAGATTGCCGGCCTGCCCGACAGCAGGATCGGCCGCATCGCTGGTTCGGACAATTTCTGGGCCATGGGCGACACCGGGCCGTGCGGTCCGTGCTCGGAGATTTTCTACGATCACGGCCCGCACATACCGGGCGGGCCGCCCGGCAGCGCCGACGCCGAAGGCGACCGTTTCGTCGAAATCTGGAACCTCGTGTTTATGCAATACGAGCAGCTCACGAAGGGCGGCGAGCGCGTCGACCTGCCTCGGCCGTCGATCGATACCGGCATGGGTCTCGAGCGCATGGCCGCGGTGCTCCAAGGCACCCACGACAATTACAAGATCGATTTGTTTGGTGCGCTCATCGAGGCGATTGCCGATCTGACCGGCGTCGATCCCGACGGCGAGCACAAAGCCTCGCACCGCGTCATCGCCGACCATCTGCGCGCCAGTTCGTTTCTGGTTGCCGATGGCGTGCTGCCGTCGAACGAGGGCCGCGGCTATGTGCTTCGCCGCATCATGCGGCGCGCAATGCGCCACGCCGAACTGCTTGGCGCCAAGGACCCGCTGATGTGGCGGCTTGTGCCGACGCTTATTCGCGAGATGGGGCAAGCCTATCCAGAATTGCATCGCGCCGACGGGCTGATCACCGAGACGGTGAAGCTTGAGGAAATCCGCTTCCGCAAAACGCTGGAGCGCGGGCTCGCGATGTTGGAGGAGGCCGCTTCTCAGATCGAGGGAATGCGGATTCTCGATCCCAAGTCGCGGATTCTGCCTGGCGATTTCGCGTTTACGCTCTATGACACGTATGGTTTCCCGTTAGATCTCACACAGGACGCGCTTCGGGCGCGTGATATTGACGTAGATGTTGCAGGCTTTAACCAAGCAATGGAACGCCAGCGCCAGAAAGCGCGGGCATCCTGGGCTGGTTCGGGCGAAGCCGCAACGAGCGCTATATGGTTTGGCTTGCGTGAGAAGATTGGGCCGACCGATTTTCTTGGATACGAAACCGAGATAGCCGCCGGAATCGTCAGGGCCCTTGTACGCGACAATCAGGAAGTTAAAGAACTGGTGCTTGGCGACCACGGAGCCGTAATTCTCAACCAAACTCCTTTCTATGCTGAATCAGGCGGGCAAGTTGGCGATACAGGGATAATGGTCGGGCAACACGCCCATTTCAAAGTCCTCGATACGCAGAAAATGGCCGGCGACTTATTCGTGCACTTCGGTGTCGTTGAGTCTGGCACGCTCCAAGTAGGTGCTGAGGTCGATCTCAAGGTCGATCATGCGCGGCGCAGGGCGATTCGGCAAAATCACTCCGCCACACATCTTCTGCACGAGGCGCTGCGCCAGGTGCTTGGCGATCACGTGGCGCAGAAGGGTTCGTTGGTCGCGCCCGACCGCCTGCGCTTCGATTTTTCTCATCCGAAACCGATCAGTCCGGTGGAGCTGGAAAAGGTCGAGGACATCGCCAACGACATTGTGTTGCAGAATTCGCCGGTCACGACGCGGATTATGGCGGTCGACGACGCGGGAGCCTCCGGCGCCCGCGCGCTGTTCGGTGAAAAATACGGCGATGAGGTGCGCGTGGTCGCCATGGGAGAGGGTGGCGGCAACACCATGGGCTGGTCGGTCGAATTGTGCGGCGGCGCGCACGTCCGCCGCACCGGCGACATCGGCGTCATCTCAGTGGTGGGTGAAAGCGGCGTTGCCGCCGGCGTCCGCCGTATCGAAGCGATCACCGGCAACGCCGCCCGCAGGCACGCCAACCACGTCATGCAGCTAGCCAGGACTGCGGCGTCCGAATTGCGCGTTCCGATCGACGAGGTGCCGGCACGGTTGGCCGTCCTGCTCGACGAACGCAAACGCGTCGAGCGCGAGCTGTCGGACGCGAAGAAAAAGCTCGCGATGGGCGGTGGCGCCAAGGCTGACGGAGCTGACGGGCTCCGCACCGTTGGCGACGTAAAACTCATGGCCCGCGCGGTGGAGGGTATTGATTTGAAGGACCTGCGGAGTCTTGCCGATGAAGGCAAGAAAACGGTCGGCTCCGGCATCGTCGCCATTGTCGGTGTTACCGGCGACGGCAAGGCCGGCATTGTCGTCGGCGTGACCAACGACCTCGTCCCGCGTTTCAATGCCGTCGAACTCGTCCGCAAAGGCGCCGAAGCGCTCGGCGGCAAAGGCGGCGGCGGGCGTCCTGATATGGCGCAAGCCGGCGGGCCCGACGGCTCGAAGGCTGACGCGGCGCTCGACGCGATCGCGGCCGCGCTTGGTCGCTAGCGTCAGACCTCGACGATCAATCCATCCTCGGCGGTTTCGTACGGCAACTCGGCGCGGCGCGCCAGCATGTCCTCGCTCATATGGCTGAGGATCAGACGTTTGGGGCGAATCTCCTCGAGATGACGCTCGAGCAACGACAGCGCCATGTGGGTCGCGATCGGCTTGTCGCGGGTGTAGGCCTCGCAGATGAACAGGTCTGCCTGGTAACCGATATCGATCAACGAATTGGTCCATTCCGTGTCGCCGGAAAAAGCGATCACCTTGCCTTCGGCCTCGAAGCGAAATCCGAGACAAGGTCCGGCGCGGTCGTCATGCACGACATGAAACGGCGTTACGCGCAGCCCGCCGACGTCGTTGTGCTTGCCGATTTCCAGCTCCGTAAGCTGCAGCGGAAACCGCAGATCCAAGTCCTTCGTCCCGGGAAATCCCGCCTCCATGATGCTGGCAAAGCGCGACTTGAGGCTGGGCGGCCCGGCGATCGTGAGCGGCTGATCGCGTTTGAGGACGTAGTTCGCCTCCAAAAGATAAAATGGCACGCCGCCAACATGATCTTCGTGGAAGTGGGTCAGGAAGATGGTGTTCACGTCGTTGCGATTGATCGCAAGCTTGTTCATCGAAATGAGCGAGCTTGCGCCGCAATCGATCAACACGTTAAGGTTTCGACCGGTGAGGTGGAAGCAGGTATTAAATCGTCCGCCGGAGCCGAAGGCGTCGCCGCAACCGACGAATTGCAATCGCATCGATGCTCCCCGGGCAGGTTGTGAGATCGCTGGTGAGGCGGTCAGGCCCAGCGGGCAGTGTCATGCCGGGCCGGCGAGGAGTCCGTGACGGCGATCACATTGCGAGACCGCCCGACGGGACTATCCAAGGAGCTCAAAAGCCTGACCTCTCATCGCTTTCTTACCTTTACCCGATTCAGTCTATAAACTGCAATGTGGCGGAGGGAATAGCGTGCGCCGGGGGCTGACGCCACGATCACACCACAAACTGGCGCATTCTGCGATGATGCCTGGTCGCGCGGAGGGGCTGCCCCGGTGTTGGTGATTGCAAAGCTCGCTGGTGGATTGGGGCTCCGCGCGTTGCCGCTGGTGCTGGCGGCGGCGCTTTGCGGTTGCACCGAGTTCGACTCCAGCGGCGCCTGGTTCGCAAAGCCCCTTAACCTGTATGGGCCCAACCTCGGCTACACTTATAAGCAGTTCGACGAGGCCAAAAGGGATCATCCGATTACGGCAAACGATCTTGTGCAAGCCAACGGGGCTTGCCCAAGGTACGTCACGCCGGCACAGCCGCCACCGGTTGGGGCAGGGCCGGACGCGCCTGGTTCCGGCGTCGCCGATGCAGGGGCGCTCATTGGCGGTGGCATCGCTATCGGCATGAGCGAATGCGATATTGTCGCGCGGCTGGGCCAGCCGACCGCCGTCAACATCGGCAGGAGTCCCGGTGGCGGTCGGGAGGCGGCGCTGACTTTCCAAAACGGCCCAAGGCCCGGTGTCTATCGGTTTGCCGGCGGCCGGCTCACTGAAATGGATCGCGTGACAATGCCGGCGGCACCACCGCCCGAGCGCGCGAAGAAGAAAATGGCCAAAAAGAAACCGGATAAGACCAAAGGGCTGCCAAAGCCTGGCGACAAGACATAGCCGGCGCGGACCAAAGCTTCGAAGACATTCGACGGCCTGACGCGTGGTCCGGTATCTACGCGCCGTCGCCGGATCTCGTGCTATCGTTTCTGAATGACGACTGGCGCGATCATACAACGTAGCGTCGAAACCAACGGCATTCGTTTGCACATCGCCGAGCAGGGCGAGGGCCCGCTTGTTGTCTTGTGTCACGGCTTTCCTGAATCCTGGTACTCTTGGCGCCATCAGCTTGCCGCGCTTGCGGCAGCCGGTTTCCACGTCGTTGCACCAGACATGCGCGGCTACGGTCTATCCGACCGGCCCGAAGCCATCGACCAATACACCTTGCTCCACCTCGTCGGCGACATGGTGGGACTGCTCGACGCGCACGGCGCCGAGCAGGCGGTGATTGCCGGGCACGATTGGGGAGCGCCGGTCGCCTGGCACGCGGCGTTGCTTCGGCCCGACCGCTTTCGCGGCGTCGTCGGGCTGAGCGTTCCATTCTGGCCGCGGCGGCCGATCAAGCCCACCACGGTGATGCCGCGTCACGACGATGCGATGTTCTACCAGCTCTACTTCCAGGAGCCGGGAGTCGCGGAGGCGGAACTGGAGCGTGATGTCCGGCAAACGATCGTCAAGCTTCTGTTTGCAGCTTCAGGCGACGTGCCGCGGAGTAGCGACGGGGCTGGCGGCCATGTCGGCATGGTTCGCCGCGACAGCGGGTTTCTCGCCGGTATGCCCAGTCCGGCGACGTTGCCGGCGTGGCTCGGCGAAGCGGACGTGGATTTCTACGCCGGCGAATTCAAGCGCACCGGGTTTCGCGGCGGCCTTGACTGGTACCGCAACATCGACCGAAATTGGGAGCTGATGGCGTCGTTCGCCGGCGCAAAGATTGCCATCCCCGCGCTGTACATGGCCGGCGATCGTGACCTCGTGGTCGCGTTTCGCGGCATGCATCAGGTGATCGCGGGCCTTCGACACACTGTGGCGCATTTGCGTGGCACGATCATGCTGCCCGGTTGCGGTCACTGGACGCAGCAAGAGCGCGCATCCGAGGTCAACGCCGCCATGATCGACTTTCTGCGCCGATTATGATTCAGCGCTCGCGCGACCGCTTGCCGGAACGATAAGCGACGGATATAAGCCGCGCACTTCCACGTCGCAGCGCGATTTTCCAAGGACAATTTGATGGCCATCGAGCGTACTTTTTCGATCCTCAAACCCGATGCAACGGCCCGCAACCTGACCGGCGCGATCAATGCGACGATCGAGAAGTCGGGACTGCGCATCATCGCGCAGAAGCGCGTGATGATAAGCCGCGCGCAAGCAGAGCAATTCTACGCCGTCCACCGTCAGCGGCCGTTCTTTGGCGAGCTCGTCGACTTTATGATTTCGGGGCCGGTGGTGGTCCAGGTTCTTGAAGGCGAGAACGCGATCGCGGCCTATCGCGACCTGATGGGCGCCACCGATCCCGCCAAGGCTGCGCCTGGAACCATTCGCAAAGAGTTTGCCAAGTCGATCAGCGAGAATTCGGTGCACGGCTCGGATGCCGCCGATACCGCGCAAAAGGAAATCGCGCAGTTCTTCGCCGGTAAAGAGATCGTCGGCTGAAGCGAGCGCGGCCTCGCGGCCGCTCCCGACTGAAGAGGCCCCGTTCGGCGTTGAGGCCGGACGGGTGATGTTCCGCACGCAATGGACTATCTGTTCATCGCGCTTCTGGCTTTCGTCCCGCTCGCCATAGGCGCTGCGCTGGCGGGAGTGTCGCCGGTCGTTGTGTTTTTCCTCTCGGCGCTTGCCATCGTGCCACTGGCAAGATTTATCGGCAGGTCCACAGAAGATCTGGCGACCAGGACCAGTCCCGTTGTCGGGGGACTGCTCAGCGCCAGCTTCGGCAACGCGCCGGAGCTCATCATCGGTATCTTGGCGCTTCGGGCCGGACTGGTCGACCTGGTCAAGGCGTCCATCACCGGCTCCATCATCGGTAATCTGTTGTTGGTTCTGGGCCTCGCGATGTTCTGGGGCGGACGGCGGCGCGAAAAGCAAAGCTTCAACAAGACTGGCATTCTGGCGCAAAGCGCGACGCTGTTCCTGGCGACGATCGCGCTCATCGTGCCGGCGATTTTCTTTCAGAGCGCGAGCGAGCCAGTTGCCGTCGAAGGTTTAAGCGTGCTGGTTTCGCTGGTGCTGATTTGCATGTATGGCGCGAACCTGTTTTTCTCGTTGCACACCCACAAACATCTCTATCTGGAAGCAGCCGGCAGATTTGAATCGCGCTGGGGTACCACGCGCGCCGCCGTTACGCTCTTGGCTGCGACGCTGGCGGTCGGGTGGGTGAGCGACATTCTCGTCAAGACGATTGAGCCCCTGGCCGAACGTCTGGGCTGGACGCAGCTCTTCATCGGCGTGATCGTCATAGCTGTCATCGGCAACGCCGGGGAGCATGCCTCCGCAGTCCTTATCGCGCGCAAAAACCGGATGGATGTCGCGCTTCAGATATGCATCGGGTCGGCGACACAGATCGTGTTGCTGGTCGCGCCGGTCCTGGTCTTGCTCGGCGCGTTGTTGGGGCAGCCGATGAATCTCGTCTTCACCACCCTCGAACTGGTCGCGACGGTGCTCGCTGTCGTCATCGTCAATTTTGTCGTCCAGGACGGCGAAACGAATTGGCTCGAAGGTCTGCAATTGTTGGCCGCTTACGTCATCATGGCGATTGCGTTTTTTCTGCTTCCGTAGCAACGCCTCGTTATTCAAGAAAATAATATTTTGCCGTTGGCGGAGCGGCTTCGCTTCGCGACGCGAAATTCACACCGCTAAGCGGCTGATGGCAGCCATGCTTGCGCCGCATTTTTCGGTTTTTTTTCGATGGCAATCGGATTTGGGCCATCCGGTCGATGATGTGTCTTGGCAATGTCTCTTAGCGATGTCTCTTGGCGATGTCTTGGCGACGCGATCGTTTCGGACTTTCCCCCAAAATCTGGCTTGTGGCGCGAAGCGCAGCCTGCACGCGGCGTGCGGCGGTGTTCCGTGTCGGCGCTGGCATACGCATTGATCAGGAGACAGACGATGCAGAAGGGCACCGTCAAATGGTTCAACCCGACCAAGGGCTACGGGTTCATCAAGCCTTCATCTGGCGACAAGGACGTGTTCGTGCACATCTCCGCCGTCGAGCGTGCGGGTATGCGTTCGCTCAACGAAGGCCAGGAGGTTGAGTATGAACTGGTGACCAATCGCGGCAGGACTTCCGCAGAAAATCTCAAGGTCGCGTAGCGGGACCGGCAACGCTTGTGGCCCCCGGTGTTGTGCTGGGGCTTTTTGCTTCAGTGTGGTTTCCGGTCCTCTCCTGAGGACGCAATGGTCGCACGGCCTTCGGCCAGCGCCCGCAACGCGCGCGGGTAAATCCGGTGCTCGATCTCAAGCACCCGCGCGGCAAGCGTTTCTTCGGTATCGCCTTCCCGCACCGCAAGCAATTCCTGCTCGACGATCGGTCCTGCGTCCATTTCCGTCACGACGAAATGAACGGTAGCGCCGTGCCGATTGACGCCGGCTTGCAGGGCGCGGCGGTGCGTGTGCAGCCCTTTGAATTGCGGCAGTAGCGCCGGATGGATGTTGAGCATCTTGCCGCTCCAGCGCTGCACAAACCACGGCGACAACAGCCGCATGAAGCCGGCGAGGCAAACAAAATCGATCCGATGCTCGTGGAGCGCTTCATTGAGGGCGTGCTCAAACCCTTCGCGGTCTTCACCAAACTCCTGGTGATCGACGACTGCGGTCGTGATGCCTTCCTGGCGGGCGCGGGCTAAGCCCGATGCCTCGGGCTGGTTGGAGACGACGAGGGCGATTTCGGCCGGATAGTCGTCGGCCTTGGCCGCCTCGATCAACGCCGTCATGTTCGATCCGCGGCCGGAAATCAGCACGGCGACGCGCTTCTTGCTCATACGTCTACCAGGACAGGTCGAGGCTTCCACTGAATTCAACGCGCGGCTCGTCTTTGCCGGTGACCACCTCGCCCAATTGCACGACGGTCTCGCCGTGAGCGGCGAGCTGCTCGCTCGCCGCAGCGGCGGTGCCCGGATCCAGTACCGCGATCATGCCGACGCCGCAATTGAAGGTGCGCAGCATCTCCTGCTCGCTGACATCGCCTGTCGCTGCGAGCCATTTGAAGACCGGAAGCACCGGCACCCGGTCGAGCTCGACGGCCACCGAAAGCCCCTTCGGCAACACGCGGGGAATGTTGTCCACAAATCCGCCGCCGGTGATGTGAACTAGCGCTTTGACCGCCTTGGTTTTGCGGATTGCGGCGAGGCATGATCGCACGTAGAGCCGGGTCGGCGTCAGCAGCGCTTCGCCCAAACTTCGCGCCGGATCGAACGGAGCTGGTGCGTCCCAACTCAACCCAGTAGCAGCGACGATGCGCCGTACCAAAGAAAATCCGTTGGCGTGCACGCCGGACGATGCAAGTCCGATTACCACGTCGCCGGGCGCGATATGGTTGCGCGGCAGCAAATCCTGGCGGCCCACCGCGCCCACGGCGAAACCGGCAAGGTCGTAGTCGCCGGTCTGATACATGCCGGGCATTTCCGCTGTCTCACCGCCGATCAGCGCGCAGCGCGCTTCGCTGCATCCGGCGGCAATGCCTTTGACCACCATCGCTCCGACCGCGGGATCGAGTTTGCTGCAGGCGAAGTAGTCGAGGAAGAACAGCGGCTCGGCCCCTTGCACCACGAGGTCGTTGACCGACATCGCGACGAGATCGATGCCGATGGTATCGTGACGCGCTGTCTCGACCGCGATCTTGACCTTGGTGCCGACGCCGTCGGTTGCGGCGACAAGAATCGGATCGGAGAAGCCGGCTGCCTTGAGATCGAACAGGCCGCCGAAGCCGCCGATCTCGGCTTCTGCGCCGGCTCGTGCGGTTCCGCGCACCAGCGGCTTGATCAGTTCCACCATGCGGTTGCCGGCATCGATATCGACGCCGGCGGCCGCGTAGCGCGCCTCTTTCACGGACCCACCAATCGGCAGATTAGCCTTCCCGCGGGCGGGGGAGGCTTACTCGGCGCCTCCTACGTCGGAATCGGCGGGTGCGCAAGCACGCGGCTCAGTTATATAGTACTGGTGCAGGACGATGCATCGAGACCGAAGCTTCCGGTTTCGGCGCGCCGGCAGCCGGGGCCCGCGTTTTTGAGTATTCCGAACCTTATTAGTCTGGCGCGTATTATCCTCGTGCCGATCGTGGTCTGGGCGATCACGTCGGACGAGATGCTGGCGGCGTTTGCGCTGTTTCTCGTAGCCGGGATCAGCGATGCCGTCGACGGCTTCCTTGCCAAGCGCTTCCATATGGCGAGCGAGCTTGGTGCTTATCTCGACCCGCTGGCCGATAAGGCGCTGATTGTCTCGATCTATGTAGCGCTTGGCATCGCAGGCGCATTGGCTATCCCGCTGGTGATCCTCGTCGTGTCACGCGACATCATGATCATCTCCGGTTTCATGCTGTCCTGGCTGGTAGGCAAGCCGATGCCGATCAGGCCGCTGCCGGTCTCTAAAGCCAACACGGTAGCGCAAATCTTGCTCGCGACGTTGGTGCTGGCCGAGCACGGGTTTGGCTTTGATGCCAAACTGATCGTGACTGTGGTTGCCGGGTTGGTCGCGGTATTGACGTTGCTCTCGATCGCCTTCTATCTCGCCGAGTGGCTTCGCCACATGAATTCGTTCGGCACTGGACACTGATCGCGGGCGTGAGGCGTCATGCGGATCGAGCGACACATTGCGTTCTGGGCAGCCGCGTTTTTGGTCTTCGTCGGCCTGCTTTGGCTATTGCATCATATTCTGCTGCCGTTCGTGGTCGGGGCGGCGCTGGCTTACCTGCTCGATCCTCTGGCGAACCGGCTTGCCAAGCGCGGCGTCAGCCGGCTCGTCGCCGCTTTGCTCATTCTCGGCGGTTTCGTGCTGGTGTTCGTAGGCCTGTTCGTTGTCGTGGTGCCGGTGCTCGCCGGCCAGTTCTCGGCCTTTATTGAGCACCTGCCGGGCTACGTACAACGCCTGCAAACACTCGTCAGCGACCCTAGCCGCCCGTGGCTTCACGAAATTTTCGGCAATGCTCCCGGCAGCGACTGGTCCTTCGGCGTCCTGCTGAACAAGTTCGCCGGCTATATGACGGAAGCGCTTCCCTCGTTGCTCACCAAAGGCGAAGCGCTACTCTCGGTGCTGTCATTGCTCGTCATCACCCCGGTGGTGGCTTTTTATCTGCTGAGCGATTGGAACCGGGTCGTAAACTCGCTCGATGGGTTGATCCCGGTTAAGCAGCGCGAGACGGTGCGTGGGCTGGCGCGCCAGATTAATGCGGCGATCTCTGGTTATCTGCACGGTCAGTTCATCGTGTGCGTCATCCTCGGTTGCTACTATGCATTCGGCCTGACGATGGTCGGATTGAGCTTTGCGTTGCTGATCGGCGCCGTGTCCGGCTTACTGACTTTCGTTCCATACGTCGGTTCGCTGACGGCTCTTGTGGTTTCGACGGGCGTAGCCTGCGCGGAGTTTTTCCCGGACTGGAAGCGGATTGCCGTTGTGGTCGGCGTCGTGCTTTTCGGCCAGTTTCTCGAGGGCAATGTCCTGTCGCCAAAGCTCGTGGGTCAAAGCGCCGGCTTGCACCCGGTTTGGCTCATCTTCGCGCTTCTGACTTTCGGCTATTTGTTCGGTTTTGTCGGACTGCTCCTCGCTGTACCCATCGCAGCCGCTGCCGGCGTATTGACGCGATTTGCCGTGGCGCGTTACCGGGCGAGCCCGCTCTATACCGGAAACCCACCACCTAACGCGTCATGAGCTTTCCTCCGCGGCAGCTAGCGCTGGTGCTTGATCACGCCGAAAGCTACGCGCGCGAGGATTTTCTTTCCGGGCCTGGCAATGAGAGCGCGCTCCGGCTGATCGACTGCTGGCCGGATTGGCCGGGGAACGCTGTGGCCTTGGTTGGCCCCGAGGGATCCGGCAAAACTCATCTGGCGATGATCTGGGCGTCGGCGGCGGGCGCTCGCGTCATTTCTGGCCATGCTCTCGCCACCGCCGAAATCCCGACTGCACTGGCAACGGGCGCGCTGGTCGTGGAAGACGCCGCAATTGCGGCCGACGAGCGCGCGCTGTTTCACCTCATCAATCTTGCGCGTGAGGAGAATGCCTACCTTCTGTTCACCGCGCGCACCACGCCGGCGACCTGGCCGGTTGCGGTTCCCGACCTGGTCTCGCGGCTGCGGGCATTGCCGGTCGCAACGCTGGCAGCGCCAGACGATGCGATGCTGCGCGCGGTCATGGTCAAGCTTGCCACCGATCGCCAGCTCAAGCTCGACGAGGCTGTGGTCGGGTATCTGTCAACCCATATCGAGCGCTCGTTTGCCGCCGCACGTGCGGCGGTCATCGCGCTCGACAACGAAGCGTTACGATTGCGCCGCCCGGCTACGCGCGCGCTCGCGGCCGAAATATTTCGCGACAGCAGTTTTCTTCGCTGAGACACCCAACGTTTCGACAATAATTTCGCCGAGAGCTACGAAATCGCGCCGCCGCGGTGAGGTCCGCCGCCACGCGAGTCCGATTGTTCGCGCCGGCTCGCGCCCGGCAAAGCGCAACAGCTTGATGCGGTCGTCGCGAACTTCGACGCTTGCCGCAACTTCCGGCAACAGCGTCACGCCGTAGCCATTTGCCACCATCTGCATGACGGTTGCGAGCGAAGTGGCGCCGAGACTGGCGGGTAAGTCGCCGCTCGAGGCGGCACAGAACGCCAGCGCTTGATCGCGCAGGCAGTGTCCTTCCTCGAGGAGAATAAGCCGCCGCTGGTCCACGTCCTCAACGGCGACACGCCGGTTCGCCGGCAGCGGATCGGCCGCCGGTACGGCCAACAGAAAGGCATCGTCGAACAGCGGCTGTGTTTCGATGTCGGCGCCGTCCGCCGGCATAGCCAGCATCACAGTGTCGAGATCGCCGGCCGCAAGCTCGTCGAGCAAGGTTTTAGTCTGAGTTTCGCGCACCTCCAGACGAAGCTGCGGATATGTGGCCTGCAGTCGTGGCAATGCACGCGGCAATACGTAGGGCGCCAGCGTCGGAATAATGCCGAGGCTAAGCCTGCCGGTGAGTACGCCGCGATGGCGGGCGAAGTCGACAAGGTCGTGGGTCGCAGCGAGGATGTGCTCGGCACGGCGCGCTATTTCGAGACCCGTCTCGGTCAGCGCGATTTCGCTGGCACGCCGCTCTACCAGCTCAGCGCCGATTTCCCGCTCGAGTTCCCGCACCTGCATGGACAGGGCCGGCTGGGTCACTGCGCAATCGGCTGCAGCGCGGCCGAAATGGCGGTGATGTGCCAGTGCCGTTAGGTAGCGGAGCTGCCGCAGGGTGATCATTTCGATAAGTTATTCTTATCAAACGTCGCTAGCAATACGATTAGACGTAATCGTTCGGGTGGCTTAGATTCAGCTCCAGCCCCCCAATCTAAAACATGCTCGGAGAGAGACATGGACGCAAAGACAGACGATCGCGCGGGCAAATGCCCGGTCATGCACACGAGCTTTACCAACCGCGACTGGTGGCCGGACCAGCTGAATCTTGCGGTCCTGCACCGGAACTCTTCCTTATCCGACCCGATGGGTGAGGCGTTCGACTACGCCAAGGAGTTCAAGAGTCTCGACCTCAACGCCGTGATCAAGGACCTGCACGCCTTGATGACGGATTCGCAGCCTTGGTGGCCCGCCGACTTTGGCCACTATGGTGGATTGTTCATCCGCATGGCGTGGCACAGCGCGGGCACGTATCGCATCACCGACGGCCGCGGCGGCGCCGGAGCCGGCCAGCAGCGCTTCGCGCCGCTCAACTCTTGGCCGGACAATGCCAACCTCGACAAGGCGCGCCGGTTGCTGTGGCCGATCAAGCAGAAATATGGCCGGAAACTCTCCTGGGGCGACCTGATGATCCTCGCCGGTAACGTCGCGCTCAACTCGATGGGCTTCAAAACGTTCGGTTTTGCCGGCGGCCGCAAGGATGTCTGGGAGCCCGAAGAACTCTATTGGGGTCCCGAGGGGACGTGGCTGGGTGACGAACGCTACAGCGGCGAACGCCAGCTTGCGGAGCCGCTCGGTGCCGTGCAAATGGGCCTGATCTATGTGAACCCGGAAGGACCGAACGGCAATCCGGACCCGGTCGCGTCGGCCAAGGACATCCGCGAGACGTTCTTCCGTATGGCGATGAATGACGAGGAGACCGTCGCGCTGATTGCCGGCGGCCATACCTTCGGCAAAACTCACGGCGCGGGCGATCCGTCGCTGCTAGGTCCAGAGCCGGAAGGCGCCGCTATTGAGGATCAAGGCCTCGGCTGGAAGAGCGGGCACGGTTCGGGCACCGGAGCCGACGCCATCACCGGCGGCCCCGAAGTCACCTGGTCGCAAACACCGACCAAGTGGAGCAATCACTTCTTCGACAATCTGTTCAAATACGAATGGGAACTGACCAAGAGCCCAGCCGGCGCGAAGCAATGGAAGGCGAAAGGGGCGGAAGCCACGGTCCCGGACGCCTTCGACAAGTCAAAGAAGCATGTACCCACCATGCTGACGACGGACCTCGCGCTGCGGTTCGACCCGGCCTACGAAAAGATCTCAAGGCGCTTCTACGAGCATCCGGACCAGTTGGCGGACGCATTCGCCCGCGCATGGTTCAAGCTCACGCACCGCGACATGGGGCCGATCCATCGTTACCTCGGCCCGCTGGTGCCGAAGGAGATTTTGATTTGGCAGGATCCGATCCCCGCGGCGAACCATCCGCTGATCGACGACAAGGATGCCGCCGCGCTGAAAGCGAAGATCCTCGCGTCCGACCTGTCGGTGTCGCAGTTGGTCTCGGCCGCCTGGGCGTCGGCGTCGACGTTCCGCCGCTCCGACAAGCGCGGTGGAGCCAACGGCGCGCGCATTCGGCTGAGCCCCCAGAAGGACTGGGAAGTCAATCAGCCGAAACAGCTCGCGGCGGTGCTTGCGAAGCTCGAAGCGATCCAGAAGGAGTTCAACGCCTCGGCCGCCGGTGGCAAGAAGGTCTCGCTTGCCGACCTGATCGTTCTCGCCGGCAACGCCGCGGTGGAAAAGGCCGCCAAAGACGCCGGGATCGACGTGAATGTCCCCTTCACGCCGGGGCGAACGGACGCTTCCCAGGAGCAGACCGACGTTGAGTCCTTTGCTCCACTCGAGCCGCGTGCCGATGCTTTCCGTAACTATATCAGCGGCAAGCGGCAATTCATGTACCCAGAAGAGGCGATGGTGGACCGGGCGCAATTGCTGGCGCTGACGGGGCCGGAGATGACCGTTCTCGTCGGCGGCCTGCGCGTCCTCGGCGCGAATGCCGCGCAGTCCAAGCACGGCGTCTTCACCAAGCAGCCGCAGACGCTGACCAATGACTTCTTCGTCAACCTGCTCGACATGCACACGCAATGGCAGGCGGCTGCCGGGTCCGACGGCGTGTTCGAAGGGCGCGACCGCAAGACCAACGAACTCAAGTGGACCGGCACGCGGGTCGATCTGATCTTCGGTTCGCACTCGCAGCTGCGCGCTTTTGCCGAAGTCTATGCATGCGCGGACTCGAAGGGGAAGTTTGTGAAAGACTTCGTAGCTGCTTGGACCAAGGTGATGAACGCTGATCGCTTCGACCTTGCCTGATCTCGGCCGAGCGGCGGAATAAAGCGCTCGGTTTGCCGAGTGGGATGACGAAACGGCCGGCGGTTTCGCCGGCCGTTTTGCGTTAAGGGATTGTTAATCCTTAAGGTTTTTGCCGCGCGTCGCGGGCAGCTATGATCGTTCACGCCGAGCCGCGGAGGCTTGACGGCGCAACACCGCCCCGCCTTACTCACTGCACGTCGTCATCGAATCGTCACTGAGGGCAGCGAGGGTGAAGCTCGAACAAGGAGCGGCTATGGTCGATCGCGGCCAAGCGACTGCTGTCGCACTCGAATCCGGCCCAGCCCACCGCCTGGACACGCCCGTCCGCCTGGCTGAGCCGGCGGAAAAGCACCCGGCGTCGGAACTCGCGGGGAGCCCGGAGCGCTTCATCAATCGCGAACTGTCCTGGCTCAATTTCAACCGGCGTGTCCTCGAAGAATCCGCCAACCGCGGACATCCACTTTTGGAGCGGCTGAAGTTTCTCTCGATCTCGGCGAACAACCTCGATGAATTCTTCATGGTCCGCGTCGCCGGCCTCCGGGCGCAGGTGCGCGCGGGCATCGGTACCCAAAGCCCCGAGGGACTGACGCCGGCAGAACAGCTGATACGGATCGCCGAAGCTGTCGAGCTGCTGGTCGAGGATCAGCAGGCACAATGGCGCGAACTGCGCACCGCGCTTGCGGAAGCCGGCATTGTGCTGGTCGATGGTCCCGACGTCGGCAAGGCTGAGAAATCCTGGCTTGAAGATTATTTCCTCTCGCACATTTTCCCGTTGCTGACGCCGCTTGCGGTCGATCCGGCGCATCCGTTCCCGTTCATTCCCAATCTTGGCTTCTCCATGGCCTTGCAGCTGGCGCGCTCCAAGGATGGCAAGGCGATGAACGCGCTCATCCGCATGCCGAACCGCATCGAGAGATTCGTGCGGCTGCCGCAGGCGGGCGAAGGCGGAGAAGTCCGGCTGATCTCGGTCGAAGGCGCGACCAGTCTTTTTATCGGCAAGCTGTTTCCCGGCTATGCGGTGAAGGGAGTGGGCGCGTTCCGTGTTATCCGCGACTCCGAACTGGAAATCCTTGAAGAGGCCGAAGACCTGGTGCGTCTGTTCGAGACAGCGCTCAAGCGCCGTCGCCGCGGATTGGTGATCAGGCTCGACATCGAGGCAAACATGCCGGCCGAGTTGCAGCACTTCGTACAGCGCGCGCTTGGCGCCGCCGATGGCGGCGTGTTCAAAGTCGACGGTGTGCTGGCGTTGAACGAGATGGCGCAGCTCGCGAAGCTGGACCGGCCGGATCTCGAATTCGTGCCCTACACGCCGCGCTATCCCGACCGCATCCGCGACCACGGCGGCGATTGCTTTGCCGCCATCCGGCAGAAGGATCTCATCGTCCACCATCCTTACGAGTTATTCGATGTGGTGGTGGATTTCCTGCATCAGGCGACGCGCGATCCGGATGTCGTCGCGATCAAACAAACACTCTACCGCACCTCTGCGGATTCTCCGATCGTGCAGACGCTCGCGGAGGCCGCCGAAGCCGGCAAATCGGTCACTGCGGTGGTCGAACTCAAGGCGCGCTTCGACGAGGAGGCCAACATCCGCTGGGCGCGCGATCTCGAACGCGCCGGCGTGCAGGTCGTCTATGGCTTCATCGAACTGAAGACCCACGCCAAGCTCTCGCTGGTGGTCCGCCGTGAGGGCGCAGCGCTTGCCTCCTACGTGCATGTCGGCACCGGCAATTATCATCCGGTGACCGCGCGCCTCTATACCGACCTGTCGTTCTTTACCGCCGATCCGGTGATCGCCCACGACGTCGCGCGGGTGTTCAATTACGTGACCGGCTATGCGGAACCGGCCGGCCTCGAGCGCATGGCGGTGTCGCCGCTGACGCTCCGCAAGCGCATCCACGAACACATCTACGCAGAGATCACGAATGCCAAGGCCGGCCGTCCCGCCGGCATCTGGATGAAAATGAACTCGCTGGTCGATCCCGACATCATCGACGCGCTTTATGCCGCGTCGAGCGCCGGCGTGGCGATTGAACTGGTGGTGCGCGGCATCTGTTGTCTGCGGCCGGGCGTTCCAGGCCTGTCCGAAAACATCCGCGTCAAGTCGATTGTGGGCCGTTTCCTCGAGCACGGCCGCATTTACTGCTTCGGCTCCGGTCACGCTCTGCCGCATGCCAAGGCGGCGGTTTATATCTCGTCAGCCGATATGATGCCGCGCAACCTCGACCGCCGGGTCGAGGTTCTCTGCCCCATCCTCAATCCCACTGTGCACGAGCAAGTGCTCGATCAGATCATGGTGGCCAACTTCAAGGACAACGAGCAAAGCTGGCAGCTTCTCGCCGACGGCTCCTCCTCCCGCATCAAGCCCGCGCCCGGTGAGGAGACCTTCAATGCCCACACTTACTTCATGACCAATCCGAGCCTTTCGGGGCGCGGAAAGTCACCCAAGGATTCGATCCCCCGACTGCCGCCTCGCGCGGAGCGGATGTAAGCGGAAGCGCGAGCGCTCTTCCGCTTGCCGTACGCTGATTTCAAAAAATGATCCGCGCCAAGATCGACGCACCCGGACGCCTCGACCACGGTCCGCCGCTTGCCGTCATCGACATCGGCTCGAATTCAGTGCGGCTCGTGGTCTATGAGGCGCTCACGCGTAGCCCGACCGCGCTGTTCAACGAAAAGGCATTGTGCGGGCTCGGACGCGAGGTGCAGTCGACCGGCCTTCTGGCCGCCGACGCCGTCGAACAGGCGTTGGCTGCGCTCAAGCGCTACCGCGCGCTTTGCACCACGATGGGCGTGAAGAAAGTTTTGGCAATCGCGACTGCCGCCTGCCGCGATGCCAAGAACGGCCACGCTTTTATCAAGTTTGCCGAGCGGATCATTCGGACCGAGATCGACATCCTGTCGGGCTCGCGCGAGGCGGAATTGACCGCGCTCGGCGTGATCTCCGGAGTGCATCAGGCGGACGGCGTGGTTGGCGATCTCGGCGGCGGCTCGCTCGAGCTTGTCGATATCCACGGCACCCGCGTGCGGCGCGGCCTGACCCGGCCGCTCGGCGGCCTGGCTTTGGCTGACATTTCGGCGAAGTCGCTGAAGAAGGCGGAAAAATTCGTCAAGAAGACGCTGAGCACGCTGCCGGTGCTCAAGGGCAATGAGGGTCGCACCTTCTACGCTGTGGGCGGCACCTGGCGGGCGCTGGCGCGGCTGCACATGTGGCAGACCGGATATCCACTCCATGTCATGCATGGCTATGCCATCGCGGCCGATGACGCGCTCGAATTCGCCCGCCTGGTGCATCGGGTCGATGTCGAGACGCTGTCCAACATCGAAGTGGTGAACAACGCGCGCCGGCCGCTGCTCGCTTATGCGGCGCTGGTTCTCGAATACGTGCTCCGCACCGGCAAGCCCAGCCAGGTGGTGTTTTCCGCGCTTGGCGTGCGCGAGGGCCTGCTCTACTCACTGCTCAAGCAAAAAGACAAGGAGAAGGACGCGCTCATCGAAGCGGCGCGCGGACTGAACCTGTTGCGCTCGCGCTCGCCCCTTCATGGTGAAGAGTTGATCGGTTGGACCGACCGTTTCATCGCCTCATCGAGCCTCGATGAGACCGGGGAGGAACGGCGGCTTCGCCACGCCGCGTGCCTCTTGGCCGACATCGGCTGGCGGGCGCATCCCGATTACCGCGGCGAGCAGTCGCTCAATATCATCGCCCATGGCAGCTTTACCGGGATCGACCATCCGGGGCGGGCGTATCTCGCGCTCGCGGTGTTCTACCGTCACGTCGGCCTGGTGACGGACGACGAGCTGTCGCCGCGGCTGCGCGAACTCGCCTCGACGCGCATGCTCGACCGGGCGCGCGTTCTGGGCGCAGCGCTGCGGCTGGCCTACGTTGTGTCCGCGGCGATGCCCGGCGTGCTGCCGCAGACGCCGCTCGCGGTGGAGCGGCAGCGGCTGGCGCTGCATCTTCCCGGTGAATTCGCGGCCCTTGCCGGCGAACGCGTGTTGAGCCGGTTACGCTCGCTCGCGCGTCTGATTGGGCGCGAGCCGGTCTTGCTGATGGGGTAGGCCGTCCGCCCCTGACGTTGCCAACGCGCCAGCCGTGCTATTGAATGCCGTCACGCAAGGAATTGCGCCGCGAACAGCGCTGGCGGTGAGGGCAAAAGGGGGGACGACATGGAAAATCTCAAGCGCTTCTTCGTGGTTATCGCCGTGATTTCGGTTCTGAACGGTATCGGGCTGCTTTTGGCTCCGAACGCGGTTCTCACCACTTACGGCATTGAGTCCACTCCCGGCGCGGCGCTGGGCTTCAGGTTGTTGGGCCTGACAGTGATCGAGTTCGGACTGATCAACTGGTTCGTCAGGTATTCTCACGACTGGATCGCGTTGCGCGGGCTCTTGATCGGCGGCACGGTCGGCTACATCCTCGGACTCATCGTGTCCGCCTGGGCGACGCTGACCCACATCATGAACCCGGGCGGCTGGGTGCTCGTCGTCACCTACGCGGTCCTGCTGCTCGGCTACCTGTACTCGCTGTGGGCCGGTACGAAGAAATTCGGCACCAGCTAGGTCGTCGGTTTATCTGCAAAAAAAAAGTCAGTGGCGCTCGACCGTGGCGACCTTGCCGCGTTCGATGGCAAGCGCAAGGTTGCCGTGCTTGAGTGCCAGCGCCTTTTCGCCGAACAATTCACGACGCCAGCCGGTAAGTGCGGGCACGTCGGCTCCGTCGTCGGCGGCAATGCGCTCGAGGTCGTCGACCGTGGCGATGACCTTGGCGGCGACGTGGTGATGCTCCGAGATCATGCGCAGCAGCACCTTCAACAACTCGACAACGGCGGTACCGTTGGCCGTCGGCGGCAGGCGCGCCGGGCGTGGCAAGTTTTTCATGTCGCTCGCCAGTCCACGCTCCACCGCGGCGACGATGGCTTCGCCCCAGCGCGAACGCTCGAAGCCCTTGGGCAGCGATCGCAGGTTCTTGAGCTTGTCGACGGTGGTCGGCGCATGCACGGCGATGTCGGCAAGCACCTCGTCTTTGATCACCCGCGAGCGCGGCACATCGCGCGCTTGCGCTTCGCGTTCACGCCAGGCTGCAACCTCGATGAGAACGGCGAGCTCCTTCGGCTTGCGCACGCGTGTCTTCAGCCGCTGCCAGGCGTTCTCGGGGTCCATCCGGTAGGTGTCGGGCGACGTCAGGACTTCCATCTCCTCCTGCACCCAGTCGACCCGGCCGCGCCGTCCGAGATCCTCCACCAGTGCGGCGTAGACCTCGCGCAGATGCGTCACGTCGGAGATCGCGTAGGAGAGCTGCGCTTCCGACAGCGGCCGGCGCGTCCAGTCGGTAAAGCGGTGCGATTTGTCGAGCGTGTCGCCGGTGATGCGCTGCACCAGCTGGTCGTAGGAGATAGAATCGCCATAGCCCAGCACCATGGCCGCGACTTGCGTGTCGAAGATGGGATGAGGAATGAGCTTGGCGCGGTGCCAGACGATTTCAATGTCCTGGCGGGCGGCATGAAAGACTTTCATGACCTTTTCGTCCGCCATCAGGGCGAAGAACGGCGCCAGATCGATATCAGGCGCCAGCGCGTCGACGACCACGGCTTCCTCAGGTGACGCCATCTGCGCCACGCACAACAGCGGATAATACGTGGTCTCGCGCAGAAACTCGGTATCGACGGTGACGAAGGGATGGGCCGCCATCCGCCGGCACACGGCGGCAAGTTCGGATGTTGTGGTGATTTGATTCATTGCGGATGTGATAGCGGTCGGGAGCGTTTCAGTCCACGCCGTACGCGGGCTTAACCGCCGCGAACCCGTCCCATCATGATGAACTCCCACGGGCTTGGCATGATCCCGACCGGCACTTCGATCAGTGTCGGACCATCGCGGCGGGCGAAGGCGCGCCGCAGCGCCTGCCGCAATTCGTCGGGGCTCTTTACACGCATGGCTGCTGCGCCGAAGCTTTCGGCGAAGGCGACAAAGTCGGGATCGGTCAGGTCGGAGGCGATCAGGCGATTGCCGTAGCGTTCTTGCTGAATGCGGCGGACGTTGCCGAAGGCGCCGTCGTTGAACACGATCGTCACCAGCGGAATGCGGTGACGCACGGCGGTCGCCATCTCGCTTGCCGTGAACAGAAAGCCGCCATCGCCGCTGATCGAGAGCACCGGCAGGTCGCGCCGAGCGTCCTGGGCGCCGAGCGCCGTGGCAAAGCCGTAGCCGAGATTGTCCTGATAACCCGGCGAGATGTAGGTGCGCGGCCGGTGCACTGGAAACGCCAGACGAGAGACAAACCCGACCTGGGTCACCTCGTCGATGAACAGTCCGTCCTCTGGCAGTTCGGCGCGAATGGCCGCCAGATACGAGAGTTGCGGTTCGAGCCTGGCCATACGCTTGCGGACGCGGCCATGGCGTTCGCGCATTTCGTCAGTGCGCGAGGGCCGCCGCGCGTTGTGCGCCGGGAGCACGTCGAGCAGCCGGCGCAAGATCGGCGCCGCCTGGCCGACCAGCGCGACCTTGGGCTTTGCCACGCGCGCGGGTTCGTCCGGATCGGCGTCGACGCGCACGATCGCCAGATCGCGGTCAATGCCCCATTGCAGCAAAGGCATGTGCAGGTGGGTGCCGACGGCGAGCACGACGTCCGCCTCCGCCCAAAGTTCGTGGCCGAGCGGCAGGTTCACGGAAAGCGGATCGCGATCGTCGAGGACGCCGCGCCCGCGCCGATAGGAAAGCACCGGCGCTTGCAGCATGTGCGCGAGCTGCGTGATTTCGGCTGAAGCGTCCTGCGCGCCGCCGCCCGCCACGATCAGCGGTCTTGCGGCGGCGCCGAGACGTTTTGCGGCAGCCTTGATGGCGTCGTCGTCAATGCGAGCGTTAGGTATGGGCAGCGGAGCTTGTAGCGGCACCGGACCCGAGCGCCCCCACACGTCGATGGCGCATTCAAGCGCCGCCGGGCCGGGCCGGCCCGTGAACATCGACTGCATCGCCTTGGCGATCAGGCGCGGGGCTTCGCGCGGGGCTTTGATGCGCGCCGACCAGTCGACCAGCCGCGCAATGATCCCGGCCTGGTCGCGAATTTCGTGGAGGTAGGCGAAGCCCCGGCCGATGGCGTTCTGCGGAATTTGGCCGAACAGCGCCAGCACCGGCGCATTCATGCCGTAGGCCGAGAGTAGCCCTGCCGCGGAGTTCAGGAGGCCCGGTCCGGGAACGACGCAATAGGCTTGCGGCTTGGCGGTCGCCAACGTGGCGCCAAGCGCCATGTAGGCCGCGCCCTGTTCGTGGCGGGTGTGAACGGTGCGGATTTTGTCTGCGTTCCTCGCCAGCGCGTCGAAAAAGTCATCGTTGTGGACGCCGGGCAGCGCGTAGATCGTGTCGAGCCCGTGGGCCAAAAGGCTGGCAACGGCCGCGTCGGCGGTGGTCATCTGGCGCGCGCCGGTGGTCATCTTTTTACGTCGTGCTTTAGGCATCCGTACCTCATTCTTGTGCGCGCTAGGAGCATGCGTCGCCGGAAGTGCCCCGGCAACGAGGAACTTGCTGCGCGCCTTGACAAAGGCGTCCTTGCGTGCGCTTTCCGCGTTCCGGCCAGCAGCAATCAAAAGACGATGCAAGCGACAATGCACCGCTATCGCACCCATAAATGCGGCGATCTTCGCGACAGCGATATCGGAGCCGAAGTCCGTCTGTCGGGCTGGTGCCATCGCATCCGCGACCACGGTGGCGTGTTGTTCATCGATCTGCGCGACCATTACGGCCTCACCCAGGTTGTGGCCGATCCCGACAGTCCGGCTTTCAAGGTGGCCGAGACGCTCCGCTCGGAGTGGGTGGTGCGCGTCGACGGCGAAGTGCGGCGGCGTCCCGACGGCACCGACAACCCCGATCTGCCGACCGGTGCGGTCGAAGTTTACATCCGCGAGATTGAGGTTTTGGGGCGGGCCACCGAGTTGCCGATGCCGGTGTTCGGCGAGCACGATTACCCCGAGGACATCAGGCTCCGCTATCGCTTCCTCGATCTGCGGCGCGAGCACCTGCACCAGAACATCATGACGCGCGGCGCGGTCATTGATTTGCTGCGGCGGCGGATGAAAGAGCAGGGCTTCTTCGAATTCCAGACACCGATACTGACCGCATCTTCGCCGGAAGGCGCGCGCGATTATCTGGTGCCGTCGCGGCTGCATCCGGGAAAATTCTATGCGTTGCCGCAAGCGCCGCAGCAGTTCAAACAGCTGATCATGATCTCGGGCTTTGACCGCTACTTCCAGATCGCGCCGTGCTTTCGCGACGAGGACGCGCGCGCCGACCGTTCGCCGGGCGAATTCTATCAGCTCGATCTGGAAATGAGCTTCGTCACCCAGGACGACGTGTTCGCCGCAGTCGAGCCGGTCATTCGCGGCGTGTTCGAGGAATTTTCCGCCGGCAAGCCGGTGACTAAGGAATTTCCGCGCATTCCATGCGGTGAGGCGATACGGAAATACGGCACCGACAAGCCAGATCTGCGGAATCCGATCGAGATGCAGGACGTCTCCGAGATTTTTCGTGGCTCCGGGTTCAAAGTGTTTGCTCGCATCCTTGAGACCAGCGCCAAATCGGCGGTGTGGGCTGTCCCGGCGCCGCGCGGCGGTTCGCGCGCATTCTGCGACCGGATGAATTCGTGGGCTCAAGGCGAAGGTCAACCGGGGCTGGGTTATATTATCTTTGAGGATGTCCCGTCTGACAGAATGATCCAGTCCGACAATCAGCTGAGTCCCGAGGAGCTGAAGAAAGAACTTCGGAAGCAGTTCAATCCGACAGGAAAACTTGTCTTTGGGAAGGGACCCGTCGCCAACAACGTGGGCCCCGACAGGACGGAAGCGATTCGTGCGTGGCTCGGGTTGACTGCCGGTGATGCGGTTTTCTTCGTCGCCGGCGAGCCGCAGACTTTTTTCAAATTTGCCGGCGCGGCGCGGACGAAAATTGCCGAAGATCTTGGCGCGATCGACAAAGATCGCTTCGAATTGTGCTGGATCGTCGATTTTCCGATGTACGAATGGAACGAAGAAGAGAAGAGAATCGACTTCTCCCACAATCCGTTTTCGATGCCGAATTTGCCCGCAGAGGAGTTTCTCGCGCTCGATGGGAATGACCGCGACAAAATACTCGGCCTCAAGGCGATCCAGTACGACATCGTCTGCAACGGGACCGAGCTTTCCTCCGGCGCCATCCGCAATCATCGCCCCGATGTGATGAAGAAGGCGTTTGCCATCGCCGGCTATGACGAAAGCGTGCTGGAGCAAAAATTCGGCGGCATGCTGCATGCGCTGTCGCTCGGCGCGCCGCCGCATGGCGGAATTGCGCCCGGCATCGACCGTATTGTGATGCTGCTGTGCGGCGAAGAGAACCTGCGCGAAGTGGTGCTGTTCCCGATGAATCAGCGCGCCGAGGATTTGCTGATGGGCGCGCCGTCCGAGGCCACGGCCAAGCAATTGCGCGAACTTCATATCCGGGTGGTCGATACCGGGACATCGTGAGCCCGCGCCCGGTTCGTTTGACTTCAAGCGCCGTTCGATCATTCCGCAGCCTCGGCCATCGGTCTATCGCACAAGGCCGCGATGATCGCCGCGTACTCAGCGTCCATGCGCTTGAAGCGCAGAAGCCTGAGAACGAGGCGGAGCTCGCTTAAGATTTCAAGCGAGAGCCGGCTGGCGCGACCGAAGGCGCTGGCGATCTGGAATGCTTTGCGCTCGTCGCGCCACCAGCATTCCACGGCGATGATCGCGCCATCAAGATTTCGGCCAGACACCATGGCCGCCCGTGCGCCAAATCGGGCGCGTACCACTGGATGATCGGGTCCGAGCCGGATCAGCCGATCGATTCTCATCTTGAACGCGTTGATGGTGGCGGCGTCGTCGAAAGCCGTGCCGATTTGCGCGAGCGCAACGGCCATCGCCGGTATTCGCTCGCCGTCCGCTCTTTCGGCAGCACGGCGCATGCGCTGAACATCGCGCTCGCTGCGCGGCGTGGGAGCCATCGGTAGCCCTTTTTCGCGAGAACGGGAGTTCGGGCAATGTTGCCGAAAACGAGACGATTGTCAAGCCCGAGTTGCAATATCGGAGACGCGACGCTCAATAGCGCCGACCGGCACGAATCAGGCGCCGGCCGGCGACGCGAGCGCCGCCCGGCTCTCGGGGCGGTTTTGATCGGGAACGGGGAGGGCGCTTAGCTCAACACAACTTGAGACAGCAGAGCACCTTGCCGACGACTTCGAGCTCGCCGAGCGAGGTCTCTTCGCTCGGATGGTTGGGATTGTCGGAAATGATCTTGACCCGCGGCGGCCGCGAGGATCGCAGTACTTGCAGGCGCTTGATGACGATGCAGTTGAAAGTATCGCGGATGGCGTAAAGCCCGTCCGGCGTCGGCGTCTGGTGGCTGGCGTCCACGATCACGCGTTCGCCGGAGATGATGGTCGGGGCCATGCTGTCGCCGGTGGTGTCGATGACGAGGAGCCGGCTCGGCGTGGTGTGCAATTGCTCGCGCACGAAACTTGAGGGAAACAGCCATCCTTCGCTCTTTAGCGGGTCGGCGTGGCGGCCGTCCTTGCGCAGCTCGCGGGCGGGAAGGCCACCGCCGCCAAGGCCGGCGCGGGTGTCGAGTTCCGGCACCTGGCCGAGCGCCGGGCCCAGCGGCTCGTCATGCGCCAACTCTTCACGCAACACGTCGCTTGATTCGATATGGCTGCCGGCGGTGCCGGGATAGCGGCCCCAGAGCAAAATTTGCTCCACCGTATAGCCGAGCGGGCCGGCGAACGGCTTTAGGTGGTCAAGGCGCAGCCTGATATGGCCGTTCTCGAGCCGCGACAATTGCTGCTTGGAAACGCCCGACAGGCGCACCAGCTCAGAGCGCGACATGCGGCGCGCTTCGCGTGCGTGATAGAGACCGCTCTTCGGCGGTACCGTTCGAATCCGTCGTGCCATCAATGAATTGTCACCAATTCGGTTCACGTCGCCTAGCGTCTAAAATAGTGACTTGACTGTCACTGTAAGGGTGAATATACCTCACGAACGGTGACTTTGTCTCTAGACTTTTAAACGGCCACGTTCGGCCGTGGGCGAGACCTTCAAAACACTCCCGGATACGCGCCGCGCGCGTGAATGCGCTTGCGGCTGCATGGAGCTGATTAATGCGAGGCAGACAATGGACGGCCGAGAGCATCGCGTTGTTGCGCAAGTTGTGGAGCGATGGCGCGACTGCCGTTGTCATCGCGGATCGGCTCGGCGGAATCTCGCGATCGGCCGTGCTGGGAAAGGTTTTTCGGCTCCGTCTGCACATCGATGATGCTGCGGTTTCGGCGCAGCGCCAACACAACGCTCCGGCAAATCAGCCTGCTGTTACGCCTGCCCGACGCCGGCGCAGCGGCGCCCGCAACAGGCGGGCGCAGGCTGCGCCGCCGAGGGCTGTACAGCGAAAGACCTTGTTTGAGCTATCCAATAACACCTGCCGCTGGCCACATGGCCGTCCCGGATCGGAGCGCTTCTTTTTTTGCGGTGCGCTGGAGGCCGATCTGGAAAAGGGCATCCCGTATTGCGCGCGCCACATGCGCCGGGCCTATCCGGGATTCGCAAGTCCTGCCGCCGGCGGCGCTATGAGTGCGGGCGGCGCACGGCGGCCATCATCTGCGCCAATTCGCGTTGATCTTCGGTCCTTGCTCCTGACGCCGAGAGCGCTTTGAGCTTGCGCAAAAGAACGAAGGCAGCCGATCCGGTCGAGCCTCGCGATAACGCGCGGCCGCTCGCCGAACGCGCTTCGGCGGCAGCGCGCGCCGAAATACGCGGAGACCGCGCGGGCATTCTGGGCGCGATCGGGCACTCCGCGCCATGGTTGCTGGCGCGCCCGCGCCCGCACCGGACCGCTGGTCGGTCGTTCATGTCATGGACCGGATGGAAGAGGCATTTCGCACGCTCGCGCGATTGCCGGTTGCCACCCGCCCGCGCGGCTACGTTAATTCCATGCCGTTTTACGTTTACGACCGGGGCGATCTCAACGCCCAGATCGAGACGCACGAACTTGAACGGATGGCGCGTTTGAGAAATCGTGTCCGCATCCCGCCGTCGCCGGCTGAAATCGCCCGCATGGAGGAGGCTCTGCACTGGCCGACGGCTTACCTCGGTGGCGCCGAATTTCATCACATCGCGCGGGCCGTCAATCTCGGCTCACTGTGGGCCGCTTTCGACACCGACGTTGATGAGCGTTTGAAGGGGATGAAGATCACCCGCCGCGCCTTCAATGCGCGCAAGCTGCAGGGGCTGCGAATCATTGCCCAGGAGCTCCTTCGCCGCCGCGTGCCGGTCCGGTGAACACAAGCAAAGACTCAGCAACGTCCGTCGACAATCGCGAATCAAAAGCCTGCGCGGCGCTGATTGCGGCCTACCGTGACGGCCTGGGACTCGCTGCCATCGCGATCATCTGTGATGCGACCGGAGCTCGGATCGCTACCTTCGGAAATGCCAGCGATTGCGCTCTGAGCGCGGGCGAGCAGATCGAGACCCGATGGTGGTGCCGGCGCTCCACCGATGCCGCGCGCGTCGTCGCTGCCGCGACTGCGCGACTGCGCCGCAACGAATCAAAGCACATCGCTCCAGTACCCGCCACGACCGCTTCATCCTCTTCAGCACAGCGCGCTGGTGCGGCTATTGCCGCGGCCGCAAAACAATACGGCGTGACGCTTTATACGGACGATGAGACTTTAGCCGCGGCAATGGCAATGATTGCGCGGGTGGATGAGGAAATCGAACAGCTCCAACGCACGGGCGAGCTGAAATCCGTCAATCGCTCGTATCGAATTTATCGGACAGAAACCACGGCGCGCGGCGAAACTGCGCTGCCCTACGTGAAATGGCTCAACGAATACAAAGCAAATCTGGTGCGTCAGCTCGCGGCTGCGCTGCGGTTCAGTTGAGAATCAATACGAGTGCAAGCCGCATGGCGATCCTGGACAGTTTTTCAGATCGTGCTCGTGAAAAAAAAGTTTTGTTTGATATCTCAATACGATGCAGCGCAGAAGGCTCAACCATTTCATCTGGCGCATTTGACAGGGCGAGTTTTTCGCGGCATTTCCTCACGCGCATGCGGGCCTTGCAAAACTGCGCCCGCCGCTTCCACCGCCCTTAAATGAAACCGGATCATCGCGTCGTTAGGTGACGACGCGCTGCCGTTGTTTCGCATGAGGGGACGAGGTGGGCTTCGCTTGGCTCTTTCCTGACATGGATCGCGAGGTAAGCACGTGGGCGTCACGGGCAAGGTTAAGTTTTTCAACGAGACCAAGGGCTATGGCTTTTTTACCCGCGACGACGGCACCGGCGACGTGTTCGTCCATCGCACCGAACTGCCGATCGACGTCAAGCTGCTGTACGAGGGGCAGGCGGTCAGCTTCGACGTTGAAAAAACGACCCGCGGCCTGCGGGCGGTCAATATCAAGCTGGCCTGACGCGAAGTTTCGTTCGTATCCACTCCGATCCGTCCGTAGCTTGGATTTTTAAGATGGCGACACTCACAAAGCCCGATTTCAAGAACTTCGGACACGAATGGCAGATCAGGACGGTTCATCGGTCGTACCGTCCGCGTCACGATTAAAGCTCACGGCCAGGCAGGAGCAGGCAAGAAAGCTCATTCGCTCGCAGCGGCATACGCTCCTCGTCGGCGGCTCGCGTTCCGGCAAGACCACCCTTCTGGTGCATGAAATCGCCGATCGGGCGTTGCAGTTCGACAATTCGCGCCACGCCATCTTGCGGCTGCATGCCAACGCGGCGCGAGGAGCGATCGCGCTCGATACGCTGCCGAAAGTCTTTCGCGTGAGCTTTCCGAACGAGCCACTGACGCGGCATCGCACTGAGGGGTATTTTTCGCTGGGGAATGGATCGGAGATCTGGATCGCCGGCCTCGATGACCACGACCGCGTCGAGAAAATACTGGGAAAAGAATACGCCACGATCTTTCTCAACGAATGTTCGCAGATTCCGTATTCGTCCGTGCTGGTCGCGCTGACCCGTCTGGCGCAGGTGGTCGAGGGCCTGAGCCAGGCCGCCTATTACGACCTCAATCCGACCAACAAGGGCCACTGGACCAATTTACTGTTCGGCGAGAAGCGCGATCCGATGTCGCGGCAGCCGCTCGCCAACCCGGAGGATTACGCCAGGATGTTCCTCAATCCGGGTGATAACGCCGCCAATCTCACCGAGGCGTATCTCAAAAGCCTGGAGAATTTGCCCGAGCGCCACCGCAAGCGGTTTTTCGAAGGCATCTATATCGATAATCTCGACGGCGCTTTGTTCAGCTACGAGGCCATTGCTCGCGGGCGGGTGACTGAGTTTGCGCCGGGGCGCTGCTTGCACATCGTCGTGGCGGTTGATCCTTCCGGCGCCGCCAGCCGTGACGATGAAGGTGCCGACGAAATCGGTATCGTTGTTGCGGCAAGAGGCGACGATGGTCATGCCTATGTCCTGGCGGATCGCTCGCTGCGCGATGCGCCGGCCGTGTGGGGGCGCGTCGCCGTGCGGGCCTATCATGAGTTTCGGGCGGATCAGATCATCGCCGAGGAAAACTTCGGCGGCGAAATGGTGCGCTTCGTCATCCGCGCCGCCGATCCTCATGCGCCGGTGCGTGTCATTTCGGCGTCGCGCGGAAAGGCCCAGCGCGCCGAGCCGGTCTCGGCGCTGTATGAACGCGGCATCGTGCATCACGTCGGGCGATTTGCAGTGCTGGAAGATCAGTTGTGTGCGTTCACCACGCAAGGCTATCGCGGTGAAGGCAGCCCCGACCGCGCTGACGCGCTGGTCTGGGCGCTGACGGATCTGATGTTGGGACAAGCCGAGGGCTGGGGAGTCTTCGAATACTATCGTCAGGAAGCGGCGGCGACCAAAGCAGATCGCCGGTCAGTCACGACGATTCCGGCGAAGACGGTCAAGTTGCGGGCGCCTGATGGCGTTTCAACCGTCCACGGGTCGTCGGGGCGGTCTTATCTCGTCGATGCCGCAGGCGTAGTCGAAGTTACGGACGATGATGCGAGACCGCTGCTCGCTCATGGCTTCGAGCGTCTCGAGGCCCGAGATGCGGCTGCCGCAGAATCGTCATAACGTCCGGCTTGAGACCGGCCGGGCAGTCGTTTTGCGCACAGCGCCCGGTCAATCAGCAAGTGCGAGAGGAAATACGATGAAGAGTTTCCCAATCGTGGCGATCACATTTCTTGTTCTGGCGGCTTCGCCAAGTGCGCTCGCGCAGGAAACATATCCGGACTCCAAAAACTCGAAAGTCGTGATTCCCTCTGTCGTCGAAAAATGCCTCAATACCGCCGGCCAGGCGGTGCCGGTGTCGAGCGGCCAATGCGCCAATCCATCGCAAATATCATCCTATGCGCCATCGACTCTGCCGACTTCGAGCGTCACCCGGCCGGCCAACACCACGACCTACACGGCGAACACCGGCTGGTGTCATGCGACCAGCTCGTGCTCATCTGCCTTTACATTCGCCAACGCCTGCCGCGCCAATGGCGGCGAGATCGTGATATCCGGCATCGACATCTGGTCGAGCAATAACCCTTCGGTGAAACTTGCCGGAGTGCTCTACATCTTCAACGCGACGCCGGGCACGGTCATCGCCGATAACGCCACCTTTCAGATCGCGTCGGCGGACTTCGGCAATCAGACCGGATCGTTTAACGGCATCGCGTTCACGCTTGGGAGCCAGCAGGCGTCCGGCGCGGCAAACAGCGGCATGTCATTGGCCGCCAACTTGCCGGTGCGCTGCGCCTCCGGCTCGACGACGCTCTACGGCATGGTCGAGGTGACGAATGCCTACGTGCCGGCGAGCGGCGAAGTCCTCAACATCAATCTGCACAGTGTGGGCGTGAACTGATGATGTTGCGCGCAATCGTCATCGCTGTTCTCGCGCTCCCTGCCGCTACGCCGTCAGCGCTGGCATGGCAGCCGGGTACACCGCTCTCGCTGCTGCAGCCGCCGCCGTTCGTCGGCAACGTCAACGGCGTCGCAATCGCCGGCCTGCCGCTGCCGTCCGCGGACATCAACTGTGCGACGCGGCAGGCCTATCAGAACGGTCTCTGGGGCGACCCGGCAAATTTCATTAACATGGGGCGCGCACTCGTCGCCTACGCTGTCGACAATTCCGGAAATTGGAGCGCGGCACCGGCGAGCGTATCAGGCGTCGGCGGCGGCGCGCTGCGCGAGAACAATCTCGGCTGTCTGAGCGAGGTTGCAAGCGAGAATTACGTCCCGAACAGCAGCGGATCGGGCGCAGCCGCCGGAACTCCGGGAACGATGCCGACGGGATGGACGAACACGCCGTCGTCGGGCGTGAGCGTCAGTGTCACATCGGTCCGGAGCATTGGCGGCGTTCAGACTGTCACCTTCAATATCGCTGGCACCGTCGGTTCCGGTGGCGCCTCGACCTATGTCTACATGGGGCCGAGCGCGACCACGGTCGCCGTCTCCAGTGGACAGCAGTACACGATCAGCGCGTGGCTCGGCGCGAGCGGATGCGCGTCGCTAAACCAGTTCTACTTGCTGGCGACCTACAACGTCAGCGGCAATATCGCCAGCGGCAATCTTCAGTCCAGTCTGGCGAGCGCGATCGCACGGTTCAGTCAGAGCGGTCCCGTGAGCGGCAGCAACACGACGCTCTCGCTGCCGTATGTCAACGCGTACTTCAATGCCGGCGCGGTCAACTGCAACATCACGATAGGTTGGCCGCAGGTGGAGCCGCGCTCTGCGCCGTCATCGCCGATCGTTACCAGCAATGGGGCGGTCAGCCGTCCGGCCGATGTCGGCACGCTGATCAATCCATTACCGTTCGGTCCGGCTTTCACGGCTTACGCGTCAGGTACGCCGAACGATCCGGTCAGCTACGGCACGACGCAGACTCCGCTGCAGATCGATGAGGGCGACAATAACAGCCGATGGGATCTCGACCGCGGGTCCGGCAGCGGCCAGGTCGGGGTCGGGATGACGATCGCGACGACCGCGGAAAACGTACCAAACGTCACGGGTATTTGGAGTGCGGGAGCGTTCGGTAAGGCGATCTATGCCATCGATCCCGGCGCGCAGAGCGCGGACTGGAGCGGCGAGCCGTCAGGAGTACAGACCTATGCCGGCGTCGGCACCTTCGCCGCTTCGCGCGTCGACTTCGGGTGGGGCGCGAACGCCAACCACCAATTTGACGGTTCGGTCGCCCGGATCATGGTGTGGCCTTCGTTTCAGATACCGGCCAGCATTTTGCCATCCATCGTCGCCGGCACCGGCCCGTAAGAAAGTGCAACGCGGTCGCTCGCGTTGCGGTGGCGACGTCGCGGAAGACATCTAAGAACTTAGTCTCGACACACGCCTATGCGGCGCACCATTGCGCGCGCGCATGCCGTGGCCCGCTTTTTGCGGGCCTGACCCACGCTCCTTTCTCGTCCCGCTGTGATGCTCCGTGCAGCCCGCCGCCCCACCCCGGCGGACTGTTGCCTCCGGCACAGCGGGGACGCGGTGAAGGAAGCGTGGGTCTTTCGGGTCGGGATCCCTTGTGAGGTCGTGCTTCGGGGATCCCGACCCACCTTTGTCGCAGCGCGACGCATCGGTTGTCGATCAACTAACGCAGGATTTTGATGAGCGAGCAGGTCAAAGGTGTCGGCCAGCCGACGTTGCCGCCGTCGCCGTACCAGATCCAGGTTTCCTATGGCGTCGGCAAGACGACATCGAGCATCGGCATTGCACGCGGCACCGGCGCGGACTGGTTCGGCCCACTTAATCCACTCAACCCGATCGCGCCGCCGGACATCGCCGGCCGCCGTTTCGATTTTCCGCCCGGCTACAACATCGCCACCCGGCCGCGCGCCTACGAGCCGATCGGCTTCCACGAACTGCGCGCCTTCGCCGACGCTTACGATTTGCTTCGTCTCGTCATCGAGACCCGCAAGGACCAGATGGAGCGCCAGCGCTGGCGCATCCGGCCTCGGGCGGGAAAGCTCAAGCGCTCTGGCCTGACACTTGACGCCGACACGCAGGCCCGCGTTATCGCGGTTGAGCACTTCTTCCATAAGCCCGACGGCGTGACGCGCTGGAAAACCTGGCTGCGGGCGCTCCTTGAGGACATGTTTGTCATCGACGCCGCGACGTTGTTCTGTCAGCGCACCCGCAGCGGACAATTGTTCGCGCTGCATCAGCTCGATGGCGCCACCATCAAGCGGGTGATCGACGATTGGGGCCGCACGCCGCTGCCTTATCGCGACCCCCTCCTATCCTCCCCCGCAAGCGGGGGAGGGGAGGGTGGGGGCATGGTCTATCCGCCGGCCTATCAGCAGGTGCTCAAGGGCATGCCTGCCGTCAATTATTCGGCGCGCGACATCATCTATCGGCCGCGCAATGTGCGTGCGCATAAGGTCTACGGCTATTCGCCGGTGCAGCAGGTGCTGATGACGGTCAACATCGCGCTGCGCCGCCAGCTGTGGCAGCTCGACTATTACACCGAAGGTTCGATCCCGGACGCGCTGATCGGCGTGCCGACCAACTGGACCCCGGAGCAGATCAAACAATTCCAGGACTACTGGGACACCGAATTCTCAGGCGACCTCGCCAAGCGCCGCCGCGCCAAATTCGTACCCGGCGATACCGCGGCCAAGGTAGTGCAGACCAAGGAGCCGCAGCACAAGGACGATTTCGACGAGTGGCTCGCGCGCATCATCTGCTTTGCCTTTTCAGTGCCGCCGCAATGGGCTGTGAAGCTGATGAACCGCGCCACCGCCGATAACCAGTCGGCGCAGAGCGAGGAGGAGGGCCTCGAGCCGACCAAGGAGTGGGTGAAGGACCTGGTCGATGAGATCATCGCCGAGGAGTTTTCCTCGCCCGACCTCGAACTGCACTGGCTCGACGAGGACGCCGACCCGGCCGATTTGGAGACCAAGCTCGAGGGCCGCGTAAAACTCGGCGCCGTCACGCTCAACGAGATGCGCGAGCATCTCGGCCTTGATCCGTACGCCAACGCCGCCGCCGACCGCCCGATGGTTCTCACGCCGACCGGCTATGTGCCGATCGAGGGGGCGAACGGAAGCGTCAGTGCGCGCGGTCAAAACGCCCAAGTCATCGCAAAGCGGTTCACCAAACACTTCGACCCCGACCAGCCACGCGTGCCTGCCGGCCAATCCGGCGCTGGAGAGTGGACGAAAGATGGACAAATCGGCGCAGCTAGTATTTTGGCGGAGTTGTCCGCCGAGAGGGCAAATGTCATCCAGGACAACGCTCAACCGCACGCCGCACCAGCCACCGACTCCCGCGTTATTTCCGATGCAGCGCCTGGCGCTACTTGGCTACCAGGGGTGCGATACGCTGGCGGCCTAGAAGAGGGCGAGGGTGAAAATCGGATTCCAGGAGAACCCGGCGAAGGAACACCAGCGCAGCAGGCAAGATGGACGATTGCCGACGCTCGCTTGCGGGATTTGCTCTCTCAAGTACAAGCGGTCGATCCGAGCTGGAAGCCCACTCCTGGTTTTCGCGGTATTATCGAGGGAGAAATCGCCGATCTCGAAGCTCAGGCACAACAAACGCAAACTCGCCTTGCGGAGGTTACCAGTGTCGGTAGCGAGCCTCCGCCGGAAGGAGGCCACCACTATGTACCGAGGTCACTGTTTAGCAAGGAACCATTATCACCTGAAACAAGGGACGTCTTCGATGGGGCTAGTTCTGGACCGCTTGACGATGGTACTGTGAACTGATGGAGCGCGGAGCACCGAAGTTACAATGACGCGGTCCGGGAGGCATTCGCAAAATTTCTGGCTCAAAATGAGATTACATCAGATCAAATGACGCCAGATCAAGCGCGAGAGTTCCTTGCGGAAATCTTCCGCTCGAACGATCCACGGATACTTGAATTCAACCTTAAGGTATTTGAACAGCGCCAGCGATATTTGTTACGCAATCCGTTGAGTCAATGATGAGCACTGACATGCCGATGATGGAGACACCGGATTGGAGCAGCGGCCGAGTCGCAACGTTCGACGCACTACGCGACCGCGTCGAAGCATTGTTGGAGCATTTCGGCAGGCCCGATTCTTTAACTCGGGATGGTGAGTACACGGTGCACGGGGACTACCTCGGTTCTCCGGAAATCGTTGTCTTTGTCGGAAATCTGGCGATGTTGGCGCCGAATATCATCGATAAGCTGCATGAAGTCATTAAGGCATTTCCAGGGTGGCAAATCGTAACGACAGTTACAGTGCGTGGGCATTATGCCGATTGGCCAAATATGGGTCTTTATATACGGCCAAACGAAATAATCGACGGGCTACAGCGGCTATACTTTCCAAAGGAGTTTCAGGATATCGAGTACGAGGGAGCCCGAAAGGGAACGAAATACGATTGACTGCGTGAAGTGCTTGGAGTTGACGAAGCTCAGGTCGTTACTGACGCTACCGGCCGCGCAACGTGTGTGCGCATAAGGTCTACGGCTATTCGCCGATACAGCAGGTGCTGATGACAGCCAACATCGCGCTGCGCCGCCAGCTCTGGCAGCTCGACTACTACACTGAAGGCTCGCTTCCCTGATGCGCTGATCGGCGTGCCGACCAACTCGATGCCGGAACAGATCAAACAATTCCAGGAGTACTGGGACACCGAATTCGCCGGCGATCACGCCAAACGCCGCCGCGCCAAATTTGTGCCCGGCGACGCCGCGGCCAAGGTGGTGCAGACCAAGGAGCCGCAGCACAAGGACGATTTCGACGAGTGGCTGGCGCGCATCATCTGCTTCGCCTTTCGAGCATGATCCGGAAAAGTGGAAGCCAGTTTTCCGATAAGATCATGCTTCACTAGAAGGACGAGCATCGATCGCTTCTGGTCGAAGCGATCGCGCTCTATGGCCGCCGCAATGGGCGGTGAAGCTGATGAACCGCGCCACTGCCACGCCGAAAGCGACGCGGTCAAAGGGGGGCGGCGGCATGCTCATTGCCTCTCGACCACTCAAGTTGCGTCGGGGCGACGCCGAGATCGGAATTCCGTTGCCAGCTAACATACGCGATTTGCTGATCGGTGACGATAAGAAGCTTTACTAAGTCGAGCCGCCGCCGCGCCGGCTATTGTGTCTTCACACAACGATCGATTTGAAAGCCACGGCGCATTCGCGCCCCGGCGCCGCCCACACATACGCCGCGAAAACTTGAAGGAGGAGTGCGCGATGGATGATATGAAGATCTTTGTGCCGATCACCAAGATCGATGCGGCGCAGCGCCTGGTTTATGGCGTGGTCACCGCGGAGAAGCCGGACGTGTCCGGTGAGGTCTGCGATTACGCCTCGACCAAGCCGCTTTATCAGCTGTGGTCGCAAAAGTTCGCCAGCGCCACCGACGGCAAGAGCCTCGGCAATCTGCGCGCTATGCACGGCCATGTCGCGGCCGGCAAGCTCGTGGAGATCGCCTTCAACGACGAAGCCAAGCAGGTTGAGATCTGCGGCAAGGTGGTCGACGACGCCGAATGGCAGAAGGTGGAGGAGGGGGTTTACACCGGCTTCTCCCAGGGCGGCCGCTACCTCAAGCGCTGGCCGGATCCGGACCGGCCTTCTTTGATGCGCTACACAGCCGAGCCGTTGGAAGTTTCACTGGTCGATCATCCATGTCTGCCGGAAGCGACCTTTGCCGTGATCAAGGCGGACGGCTCCACCGAACTGCGCAAGTTCAAAGCCGGCGTTTCGAGCGAGCGAGCGCCGCTGGGCAAAGTCGGCGCGCGGCATTCCAGGGCCGATAAAGAGCGCATCAGAAAGATCCACGATCTCCTGGCCGAACTTGATCCCGGCTGTTGCCCCGGCGTCGGCATCCCCGGCGCGCACGTTGATGCTGATCCGCAGTTTTCGCCGCAAGCCGGGGAGACTGGGGACGATGACGATTCCGACGACAATGCCGACGACGATACGGAGAAGCTCGCCAAGGTGTTGCAGCGCCGTGTCGAACGTCCGTTGGCCAAGGCACTCCACGCCGTGACAACGCGCCTCGACGAAATGTCGGCGCGGGTGCGGAAAATCGAGGACCAGCCGTTGCCGCTCGGCTCGACTTCGGTGCGCGTTGCCGAGAAGAGCGAAAACTCGCAGTTCGCCGCGTCCGATCAGCTGCTCGATCGGCCCGGCGCGCTGGAAGCGCTCGCGGAGCTCGCCATTCGCAAGGCGCAGTCCAATCCGATGCGCGCCATACCCGGCTTCCGGGCGCGCCAGGAATAACGCCGCTTCGTTATCAGCTCCGCTCGTCCCCGCGAACGCGGGGACCCAGTCGTTTGCATTCCGCTGCTGGATTCCCGCCTTCGCGGGAATGAGCGGGCGCGCCGCCGAAATATCCACCATCCAACCAGACGGGATCAACGCAATGTATCAGCCCAATCTCCAACACGTGCTTGCCAAATCCACCATGCCGCGCACCGTGCAGGACTATAATGCCGCGCTCGCCAGCGCCGGCGGCTTCCTTCAGGAAATCGAGAGAGCGCACGCCAATCCGCTGCCCGGCGATCCGCTCGGCAAGAGCAGCACTTTTTCTAAATCGACTTCGGCGACGTCGGGGCTGACCTATTACGATCTCGAGCTCGGCGCGAAGTTCCTCTATCCGCTGCTGACGCCGCTGCGCAACGAAATCCCGCGGGTGTCCGGCAAGGGCGGCATTCAGGCCAACTGGCGCGCGGTGACCGGCATCAACACCACAGGGCTGCGCATCGGCGTCTCCGGCGGCAATCGCGGCGGCGTGCAGGCGGTGTCGACCCAGGATTACACCGCCGCCTACAAGGGCATCGGCATTGAAACCTCGGTCGACTTCGAAGCGCAATACGCCGGCATGGGCTTTGACGACGTCAAAGCGATCGGCGCCAAGGTCGGCCTCGAAGCTTGCATGCTGGGCGAAGAGATTCTCATCCTCGGCGGCAACACTTCGGTGGCGCTCGGCACCACGCCGACGCCCTCGCTCGCACCGTCAACCAGCGGGGGTAGCCTCACCGCTTCCGCGAGCCCCTACAGCGTCATCTGCGTGGCGCTCGCGCTCGACGCTGTCGTTAACGGCAGCGTCAGCGGCGGCATCCAGGGCGCGATCACGCGCAGCAATGCCGACGGCTCGTCTGACACGTTCGGCGGCGGCACCGCAGGCAAGTCGGCGAACGCCACCGCTTCGATCTCGTCCGGAACAACCGGCTCGATCGCCGCGACCGTGGCGCCGGTGACCGGCGCACTCGGCTACGCCTGGTTCTGGGGCGCGGCCGGCTCGGAAGTTCTCGGCGCCATCACCACCATCAATTCGCTGGTGATCACCGCAAATGCCGCGGGCGCGCAGACCGCCGCTTCGCTCGGCTCGAGCGACAACTCGACCAATGCGCTCGTCTTCGACGGCCTGCTCTACCAGGCATTCAAGTCGGGCTCGAACGCCTACGTCGCTTATCTTCCGACCGGCACCGCCGGCACCGGCTCGACGCTCACCGGCGACGGCGCCGGCGGCGTTGTCGAGATCGACGCGGCGCTGAAGGACCGCTGGGACACTTACCGGCTGTCCCCCGACACGATGTGGGTGTCGTCGCAGGTCGCCAACAATCTGTCGGCGAAAATTCTCGCCGGCGGCAGCAACGCCGCCCAGCGCTTTGTGTTCGAGAGCGAGCAGGGCGCGCTCGGCGGCGGAATCATGGTGCGCACCTACCTCAACAAGTTCTCGATGGCCGGCCCGAAGACGCTCGACATCCGCGTGCATCCCAACATGCCGGCCGGCACGGTGCTGATGACGTCGCGCACCTTGCCTTACCCGCTTTCGAACATCGGCAACGTCATTCAGGTCCGCACCCGGCAGGATTACTATCAGATCGAGTGGCCGCCGCGCGCCCGCCGCTATGAAAGCGGCGTCTACGCCGACGAAGTGCTGCAGCACTACTTCCCGCCGTCCATGGCGGTGATCTCGAATATTGCCGCGGGGTAACGCGCCGGACCTGTTGCGGTCGCGTGACCTCCTGACCTCGTTATGCGCGGGCTTGACCCGCGCATCCATGACACCTCGTGCGCCGTATGCCGGATCAAGTCCGGCAATGACGAGCTGTTCGGATCGAGAATGAATGACTCACCTGCGATCGCGAATTCTGACAGCCGTGCCGCAAACCTGGTCGGCGCGGTTAGAGATCGCGAAAGCTATCCATGTGCTCACGGTTCAAGGCGAGGAGGAGAAACGACTTCGACGGCGAAATGAATTTGCTGCGATACGCCGCGATTGCGAGCTGCTCGCGGAAGCAGTTCGTGAAGCTTGCAGAGAGCTTTCCAAGGCTGGCTTCAATCCGAACCAGCCGCGCATACCTGCCGGCAATCACGATGGCGGGCAATGGACGAGGGAGGGTGGGAACGAGGCTTCGAGTGCGTCGCAGGTTGCTTCCGACGCAACGCCCGACAACGATTGGATACCGGGAGCTCAATACGCCGCCAACGTTCCACCCGGTTCTGGCCCGAACCAAAGTCCGCAAATTAGAGAACCGCCAGAGGTTCCGGCCGAACAGCCGGCGTCGAGGCAGGCGATCACTACTTTCCTGAAAGCGGCCGCATATTTCCTCGCCGGGTTGGCACTTGCCAGCGAACCAGCCGGCGATTTCATTCTTGCCTTGGAGGCGGCCGATTGGCTCACCGGTTTCCTTCCTTATGTTTATTCTTATCTCGATCTGCCGAAGACGTTGGAGGAGCTGCAGCAGGCTGCTGCATTAGGTGGGCAACCGGGATATAATATTCATCACATCGTCGAGCAGACACCCGCTGAGCAGGACGGATTTTCCAGGGGCCTGATCGACGCGCCGGAGAACCTGGTCCTCATTCCGACGCTGACTCATTGGCAGATCAGCGCTTGGTTTGCGACTCGAAATGACAAATTTGGAGGATTCTCGCCGAGGGACTACCTCAGAGGCAAAAGTTGGGATGAGCGAATGCGCGTCGGCACAGAGGTCTTGATCGAATTCGGAGCTATGGCGCCATGAGGGCTGACGACGCTAAAGACATGGCAGTATCTGGACTAGTTGAGCTATTCACTTCCATTGCGCTCGCTCAGGACAAGGCCTTATTTAACGACGAGATCGCGGAATTCAATAAGCTTTATGGTCATATGGAAGTTGTGAGAAACGAACTGAAGGGTCGACCGGGCGATCAGCGAAAAGCGCTTCTGGCGCTCTATCAACATCCCGATGCGCAGGTCCGGCTTAAAGCGGCGGTCAGCACGCTGGCCGTATACCCGCAACCGGCCCGCGATGTGTTGGAAAGCATTGCTCGTTCTCGTCAGCAGCCGCAGGCAGGCGACGCTGGCATGCTACTTCGAGGCCTCGATGACGGTTCATTTGTGCCCAGGTAGAAATGAGCGGGCGCAGCTGGTTTGAGCGAGCTCTCCTCTAGCTATGAAGTCAATCAATCTTTCCGATTTAAGCGTGGCCGAACTGATCGAACGCTTTACTGCCATTTGCATCGAACAAAACAAAGCGTTGTTCGAAGACGAAATTGCAAAGTTCAATCGTCTGTTTGACGAGATGGCAGCAGTTAGGAACGAACTAAGGAGCCGGCCTGGTGATCAAAGGCGGGCCTTATGTGCGCTCTTCGATCATCCCGACCCGCAGGTTCGCTTGCAGGCGGCGCGATTGTCGCTGGCTGTTGCGCCGGACGAGGCCCGACGCGTAATTGAGGCTATTGCTGCCTCGCGTCGCTATCCACAGGCTGGCGGCGCCGGTATGTGTTTGACGATGCTCGATCGCGGGGTTTTCGTTCCCGAATAGCATATTGTGAATGGATTGCTGGATCACGTCCGGCAATGACCAACTACACAACGAGGAAACAATGCAGCTGAAAGCGCCGCAAGGTGTCGGCGACCCGTGCGTTGCCGGCATCACGGTTGAAACGCGTGACGGCGTGTACGAGGTCGAGCCGGAGATCGGTGCGTTGCTGATCGAGTGCTTCGGCTTCATCGAAGTCGAAGCTGACGCGGCCTCGCAAGTGAAGCTCCCGCCCGCGCGCCGGAGCAAGCCCGCAGCGCGCAAAGCCTGAGCGGAGAACTGAAAGATGGCCGCGTCCGATCTCGCTGTGCTTGCCGACGTGAAAGCCTGGCTATCGGGCTCGAGCGGTATCGGCTCGTCCGACGATACGCTGATTGCGCGCCTGATCACTGACGTCAGCGGCGCGATCACGGCGTATCTCGGGCGGCCGTCGCTGGTGCCGCGGCCGGTCGCCGAGCGTCTCGACGGCAACGGCAAAGTGCGGATGTTTCTGCGGCATTATCCGGCACTGCAGCTGACCTCGCTTGCGATCGACAATCTTGCCGTGCCGGCGGCGGTAACGCCGGCGGCCGGAGCCCCGTTCACCAAGGGCTATCTGCTCGAAACCTGGGACGGCCTGCCGCCGGGGCGGCCGCAGGCGCTCGATTTGTTTCACATCACGTTTCGCCGCGGCCGGCAGAATATCGTGGTCGGCTATAACGCCGGCTATGCGGTGGAGGGCGAAAGCGCCGGCGTGCCGGCGGCGCCGGGTCCTTACACTGTGACGGTGGCGGTGCCGTTCGGGCCGTGGGCGGGCGACGCAGGCGTCACGTATAGTAATGACGCGGCGCTGGTGGCGGTCACGGGCACCCCAAGCGCTGGAGAGTATAATGTCGCAAGCGGTGTCTACACCTTCGCCGCGGCCGACGCCGGCGCCGCCGTGCTGATCTCCTACGGGTTCATTCCGGCCGCGATCAATAACGCCTGCATCGAGTGGGTGGCCGAGCGCTACCGCTATCGCACCCGCATCGGCCAGAGCGCGCAGACCGTGCAGGGCCAGATGACGTCGGCCTATAGCCTGAAGGATATGCCCGATTTCGTGCGCGCCTCGCTGGATCCGTACCGCAGCGTGGTCGGGATTTAGAGAGGCGGCGGTGGTTAAGCGGCAACGCCCTAGTCAGGCGAGGCGACATCCGGCGTGTTGGCCAGGACGGAATTGGTCAAGCGCGAAATGTCCACCTGATGACGGCTCGCCCACGCCGCCAGATTCCGCGGCCGGTAACTCGGGTTTGCGTTCCAGCGAGCAAACACCGACGCGTCGATGGTTTCGTTGACATTGCTGTCGGTGCTGTGCCCGGCTGGCTTAGGCGGCTCGCCGATCGGCCGATAATACGGCGGACTGGTCAGGCGATAAACGCCATACAAAAATTCTCCGTACGAGTTGGTCACCTTCGCCATGACCTCGTCGCCGTCGAGGTCAACGTCGTTGCGGAAGGTGAGCCCGTGCAGCGACGCTTTCTTCATGATCCAGCGCAGCGGAATTTGCGGCAGGATGTCGCTTTCGTTGCCGCCGCCGACATTGGCGTGCGCGCCGACAAACCAGCGTTGCTCGACACTCGACAGCGGCCGCGGCGCCTCGGTGTCGGGTGTGCTCGAGTTTTCGACCGTCCACAGCGTGGGCGAAAAAGCTCGTCGGTGCTCGTCGACGGCCAGTGCGTGGAATCCATGTTCGATCGGCGCACTCAGCTCGGTCGACGAGAAATACACCGACCAGCGGAAGCCCTCGAAACTGAGCCAGGGTATGCCGAGGTCGCCGACCGTGTCCCATACACCGACAAACTTGATATGGATGGCCATGGAATATTTGAGCATCAACCACTCTTCGAGGCAGTCGGCCGTGACCTTTTGTTGCGCCTCCAGCAGCTGCCAGATCGTTTTCACTTTGGCGCGGCGGTATCTGTTGTAAAGTTGCTTGACGCCGAGAGCGCCGCCAGCCTTTAGAAGGCCGCACTTGGCGATGAACCCGGCGAGGCTCCGCGCCGTATAGGCGCCGCGGCTGAAGCCGAAGATGAAAATCTCGTCGCCCGGCTCGTAATGATCGATCAGCCATTGGTAGGCGTCGGTAATGATCTCGTCGACGCCTTGCCCGAACACGCCGCCGAGCAGGCCGCGCACGCCTTTTTCGTAATAGGCGAGCTGGGGCATGCCGTCGGTGCCGGCCGGCGCGCATAGCGACTTAAGCCGCCACACATTGGTGTCGTCGCCGACCGCGTTCCAGGTGCCGTCCAGAAATACCGCAAGCCGCTTTTGCTGCGGGCGCCGCGCTATCGCCGGTGTCTCAACCATGTCTGCGATCCTGATGTCTCTGATCCTCGAACGAGAATTTCAGACAAGAGTTTCAGACGAGAATTTCAGATGCGATTGCTGATGCTGCTCACGACACTGTTCTGGGGTTGCGTCTTTTTGCTGGCGGCACGGATGATGGGTGCCGCCCGATCGCCACCTGCCGCCTACGCCGCCGCCATCCTGGGCGTCGCGGCCATCGGCGCACTTTGCCTCTCACTCATTATTATATGGCTCACCGCGGCCTAGATGCAAACTGGAGTTGCCGGGATGATCGCCCTCTCGTTACGCGATAGCGCTTCGGCCGCGCTCGCGGCGATGCCGGAGCGCATCAGCGTCGCGCTGTCCGACAAGGCGAACGCGCTCGCCGCCGAGCTCGAAGCGAAGGTTCAGCAGAAGCTTGCCGGCGCCGCGCTCAATCCGCGCACCGGGGCGCTTGCCGGTTCGATCGTTGCCACCATCGAGGATTCGTCGGCGGACATTGCGGTCAGTATCGCCGCCTCAGGCGATCTGAAATACGCCGCGATCCAAGAATTCGGCGGCACCATCCCGCCGCATCAAATCGTGCCGGACAAGGCCAAGGCGCTCAGCTTCGCGATCGATGGCAAACAAGTGTTTGCCGCACGCGTCAACCTGCCGGTGGTAACCATGCCGGAGCGCTCGTACATGCGATCGTCGCTCGCCGAGATGGCGGATGTGATCCGGGAGGAGTTGAGCGAGGCGGTGGTGCAGGCGATGCGGTGAGGATTTACGCATCCGACATAGCCCAAGGGGAAAAATAGTCAGCTTGACTTGAAGTTCTTGTTATGTTCCCGTAGTCACGGAGCCAGACTACAATGCTTGCTCTGCCCGGATTGCGTGCCTTTTCTCTCTCGGCCGATCAAGTTAGTGGCGGCGTTCTTGTGGTCCGCCGGGCGCTTTTGTCGGCAATGTGCCGCTGCTGACACGCTCAGGTCCAGTGAATACCTGGGTCGTTCGATCGATCATTGACCTCAACAACGAACTGTCCACTTGCTATCGGCTTCCGGTCGATATCTCGACAAGGGCCGGCGCATTGGCGCTGATCGCGACCGCGCTCAATCGCGGCGATCTCGCGATGGCGATCATCGCGACCGTGCAAATGCAATTGCCCGACCCGCCGCCCCTGGCGAAGCGGGACGGGTCTTTCGATGAGATTGCGCGTCGCGCTTCGGAGCTTTTCCGTAGCGACTTGCTCAAAGAATGGGACCCGGCGAAGCATCCGCGGACCGGCACAAAGCCGAACCCGGGCCAGTTCGCGCCTAAGCCGAAACCGACTTCCGTGCCAAGCGTCAAACCTCGGGCCAGCTGGCCGCTGCCGCACGTTAACACCGCAGCACGAAAGGCTGCCGCAGAGGCGGTAGAGATTTTTGCGAAAACAGGTCGCTTTTTGCTGTTGGGCTTACCCGTCGTCGATGGGATCGTCGCATTCTTGCAGGCTTACAGTCCAGCGGAGCTCAATCAGGGTGAAGATCGTCTCACCGCGCAATTAAAGGCGGCGCTGCAGGCGCCTAAGACCCTCGAAGAACTACAGCAAGACCCTACTGATGACAACGTCGGCTACGGGGAACACCATATCGTCGGTCAAAATGAAGAGAAGTCATCAACAAATTGAATTTTGGCCAGCAACGTGAAGAAGGGTTGGAGATTCTACGTGAATGTGGGGTGCTCAGATGAGTCCAGCGGATTATGCGCACTTGAGTACCGACGAATTGATCCGGCATTTCATTGATGAGGCCGACCGAATTGGCAGCATTTTTGCTCCTGAGCATCTCAAGGTGCCGTTTGGCAGCGTTGACTACGACCGAGGCGTAAGTGCGTTGCACGCTATCGGCGCGGAACTTCGAACGAGAAGACCTGCAGGGCAGGCGCGCGCGCAGCTTTTCGCGAATGAAAGTCCCGATGTTCGTGGGTGGGCCGGCACGCAGCTTCATGCGATCGACGGAGAATGGGCGGAGGCCGCCCTTTCGGGGCTTCGCTATGGTCTCACCACCCAGGAAGTATTGGCCTGGCGCAATCGAATACTGAAACGCTCGCCAGAACCCGACTTCCGGACAATGATCATAAGCCAAGTCGTAGATCATTTTGTAGACGCGTCTGAGCGGTGCTATGGGGCAACTCGTTTTCTTACCGACGCTGAGGGCGGCGGACCAAGCATGAAAGCGCATAACAAGGTCTCTGGTGACATCTATGCTGCCGCGAAGGAGCTTAACCGGCGCGGCGAACTTCGCGCGCTCGTGCCGTTGCTTAAGCATCCGCTGATTACGGTCCGGCAAAGGGCCGCAAGCTATTGCCTTCCTGTTGTGACGGAACGCGCGCTCGCGACGCTGGAGACGGTGGCTGCGGCGCACACATTTCCCGAATTCTTGAATGCCTCGCGAACCTTGGATTATTGGGGGAAAGGTGAATATTGCGCCTTTCCGGATGACCCCAAGCGGATCAGGATTTGACGACAGACCCGGCGCTCGCTCTCGCGATCGACGGCAAACAGGTGTTGCCGCACGCGTCAATCTGCCAGCTATGACCATGCCAGAGCGCTCCTACCTGCGGTCGTCGCTCGCCGAGATGGCGGATGCGATCCGGGAGGAGCTGAGGGAGGCGGCGCTGGGGGCGGTGCGGCCGGGCGCCGCTGTATCTCTGAACGCCGACTTAAGATGGGGAACTACATGCCTGCCATCACGCGCGAACAGATATCCGTCGCCTTCTTTGACCTCATCGCGAGCGCGGCAGATTTCACGGCGACCAGCCGGCGGTTTGTGCATTGGGACCAGGTTAACGAGACGCAGATGCCGTTTTTGACCATGCTCAAGACCGGCGAGGTGCGGGGCCGGCAGAATGAGGGTTTGCCGACGCTCACCATCAATGCGCATGTCTTTATCTATATGTCGGCCGGCATGGACCCGGAGGATGTGCCGGATACCGCCATGAACGCGCTCCTCGACGCCGTCGATGCGGCGGTGGCGCCGGGCGGCGCGGACGCAATCGCCGGCAACAAGCAGAGCCTCGGCGGGCTGGTCGCGCATTGCTACCCGCTCGGTCCGGTGTTCGTCGATACCGGCGATATCGACGGTAAGGCGGTCGCTGCGATCCCGTTCCAGATTTTGGTTCCCTGACAGAACAGCGAATAGCGAAGTGGCGAACGGCCAGTAGGGAAGGGCGATCGCCCCATTCCCATTCGCCAAGTCCCATTCGCCAAGCCCCATTCGCCACTCGCTATTCGCCATTCGCCATTCGCTCTTTCCACCAGATCCTCGCGCAGGAGCAGTCAACCCATGACTCAATTCGCCTTCGGCAGTGGTACGCTCATCGGCAAACGCACCGATATTACCGGCACGCCGCCGTGCCTCCTCGGCACATTGCAGGACGTCTCGCTTGATTTCGACCGCAAGATCGAAACCTTGCTTGGCCAGTACAACATGGCGGTCGCGGCCGGCGGCGGTGAGTTCAAGATCACCGGCAAAGCGAAATTCGCCCGGCTGCAGGCAACGCAGATCAACAATCTGTTCCTCGGCCAGACGCTCACCGCCAACAGCATGCTGGAAATGACCACCGGCGAGACCGACACGGTCGCTTCGGGATCGGTCACGGTCGCCAACAGCTCCGCCTTTGTGGAGGACTACGGGGTTTTTTACGCCGCAACGGGCGTGCAGCTTTCGCCGGTAGCGTCCTCGCCGGCGCAAGGGCAATACAGCGTGGCGAGCGGCGTCTATACCTTTAATTCCGCCGACAACAGCGCTGCGGTGCTGATCTACTACAGCTACGCGGTCAGCTCGGGGAACAAGATCACGGTAGCCAATCAGCTCGCCGGCCCACTGCCGATGTTCGAAATCTCGTTGAAGGAGACTTTCAACTACTTCGGCGCAAGCAAGGATCTGCTGGTGAAGCTCAACGCCTGCGTTTCATCGAAATTGTCGCTGCCGTTCTCCAATCAGAAATTCACCGTCGCGGAATTCGATTTCCAGGCGATCGCGGATTCTTCGAACAACATCGGCACCATCAGCATGAGCGAATAGCGGAATAAGGACCGAAGTTCTACGCGTCATGGGCTGAAAAGGGATACAGCCTCTTCGAAGACCGTCTTCGGAAGCATTCGCAGTTGCTCCGCTGCATAGGGCAGATGAGGCATGTATTCCGCGACGAGGCGGCCCACGGTTTTGGCTTGCGCTTCGTCGCGCCGCCGCTTGAGCGGCTCACGGTCTTGACGTTTGGAAAGCCAAAGCTTGTGTGCTGCCCACACGCGCGGGTCGGTTGCCACAATGCGGCACGGTTCGCCTTTTTCATCAATTGCGACCGCTTCGAACGGTGGGGCGTTTTCGTGCCAAGTTAAACCTTCGATCTCGGCCGCCAAAAGGTCGTCGGCATCTACGGCTGCCCCGCGGTTTTTGTCTTTCCAGGGCGGATTGCTGAGCGGCTTGATCAGATCAACGAGATATCCTTCGCTGTTCACCGCCCTGAATGTCTGTGCCGATCGTTTGAAGCTGCGGTCGATCTTCTGCAGAAAACGTAGCAATGAGGGGTGCGACACACTTTCGTCTGCCACGAAAGCCAGCCCGTGGCGAGCATCAAGCAGCAGATCGATATCTTCTGTTGTCGTGAGCCCGGGATCGATGCGAACACCTGCGACGGCCTCGTAGGCATAGATGGCATTTGTACCGAGCACGCGGATGCCGGAGCCGATCAGTGCTGCATGATCAAGAGCACGAATAATTCGCGCGGCGATAAGCGGGACACGGCCCAATCCGATGGCGCGGTTGATCGCGGCCTGCCGAGTTGCCACGTCGTTCAAGTTTTTAACGCGGTTTTGCGTCTCTGACCGGCCGCGTTCGTATTCGAGTTTAATTGCCTCAGTCTTCTTGGAACGCAGACCGAGAGAAGTCTGTCGGCGAACCCCTGACTTGCCGTATTGGCTCCGGACCAGGTAGTCGCGCCCGTTTTTTCGCGTCCAGACCATCGAGCCGCGGTAGCCTTTTGCCCGTTCTTCAGCGTCCCGCAACGCTGCAAATCGCTGTTGCGTGTTGACGGCTTCGCGCCGTTGATCTCCGTTAAGCTCTTGAAATTCAATCATTTCAACAGTTACGTTGATTTACGAGCCAAACTGTTGGAAATGTATTTATTACGTAAATTCAATTGGTTCAACACTTCTGTCGCTTATTCGCCCATTCTGTTGAAATTCTCTTAAGCCCAAAACCCGGCGAGGAGGGGCTTCGCCGGAAAGGAGACATGCGTGAGCTTTGAACGCGCCGAGCATCTCGATCTCTCCGGCGCCAGGACCGTCCGTCTTGGCGGCCTGGAATGGACCGTTGCGCCGCTGTCGCTTCGGCAGATCCTCGCCATCGCCGATTTCGTACCAAAGCTCTCCGCGATCGGCGTCGATAGTCTTTCCGGCGAGCGGCTCGCGCCGCTGGCGGAAGTGTTGTGGCACGGACTGCGGCGAGCACACCCACGCCTGACGCGCGATGAATTTCTCGACTTGCCGATCACCATCGCCGAACTGGTCGCCGCCTTGCCGGTGGTGATCGAGCAGGCCGGTGGCCGTCGGGTGGAGGCTGGAGAAGCCGTGGCGCCGGGGGGCGCTGCGGGGGCGGGGGAAATGGCGGCGGCGAGCGCTTCAACTCCGTCGACTGGCGCGCGCTCGTCGCCGACCTCGTGATCGAACTGCACTGGACGCGCGACCAGGTCCTTGATCAGGTCGATATCGCCTTCCTCGAGGATTTGCATCGCGCCTGGGCGGATTTTCCGCCGCTCCGCCGCATGGCCGCCGCCGCCCTCGGCCACAAGCCGCGAGCGCGCGCATCGAGGAATTATCACGAGCTCATCGCCCTGTTCCCGAACGGCACGATCAGGTGAGTGACAGGTTCGCCAATGGCCGACGATAATAAAGTTGAAATCAGCTTCACCGCGTCGACCGACGACGCGATCGATGGCATCGCACAAGTCCGCGATGCGCTGAACGGGCTGACGGCGCCAGTGCGGGGCCTCGATGGCAGCCTCGGCCGATTGGGCGCGGCATTCGGCGGCGCGCTGCCGGCGGACATGCTGTCGCAGGTCGTCAAGGACTTTGGCGAACTTGGCACCGAGGCCGCGCGCAGTGCGCTGCAGGTGCGCGAGATCGGCGCTGAGATCAAGCTCCTGCGCCAGGGACTTGCGGAACAGAAGATCGTTCTCGGCGCGGAAGCGAGCCAGTTTCAGATCACGCAGAATCAGAAGTTCGCCATGCTCGAGGCCGAGACGCAAAAAGAATACGAAGCGGAATTGAACCTGCTGCAGCAGGAAGCGGCCCTCGGCGATCTCAGCGTCCGGCAGCGATTGAACGTCATCAACCAGATCGCCGCGCTCGAAGAAAAGCATCGTATTGACATGATCAAGCTCGACGAGCAGGCGATCGCGCAGCAACAGCAGATCTGGACGGCATCGCTCGGCACGATCGAGAACGCCTTCAATTCGCAACTTCGCGGACTCCTGGCCGGCACCACCAGCTGGTCGCAAGCCTTCAAGAACATCCTCGGCGATATCATCATCAAGTTCATCGAAATGTGCGAGACGATGATGGTGAAGTGGCTTGCCGCGGAACTGGCGCAAACCACCGCGACCACGAGCGGAGCTGCAGCCCGGGCGGCAGCCGAGCAGGGCGCCGCAGGCGCCGGAATTTTAGCCAACGCCGCGCAGGCGCTGCAGGCGATCATGACGGACGCGGCGCAAACGTTCGCCGGGGTGTTCGCATTTCTGGCGCCGACGATGGGGCCGGCCGCTGCCGGACCCGCGGCGGCGGCGCAGGCGTCGGTATCCGCCGCGGCAGTGTTCGATGTCGGGACCGACTATGTGGTGCGCGGCGGCCTGGCACTGATCCACCCTGGCGAGACCATCATTCCGGCGGCGCGCGGTTCCGGGCCGTTTACCGGCGCTGGAGCCGCGCCGCAAATCCATGCTCCCGTGAGCATCAATGTGTCGGCGCTCGATTCACAGAGCGTCAATCGCTTCTTCAACAACAATCAGAAGCAGCTGATGCGGGCGATCAATGACGCGGTACGGCGCGGCGCTCATCTCGGGTTGCGAGCAATTCATCCATGATTGGCCATCAATGATCGAGCATGGGCTACATCCAGGGCGTCAATCTCTTGCCATCGACCGGCGAGTTCACCTACGACACGATTGCCTATCTCGGCCAGCGCGTCACCGAATCAAGCCTGGCGTCGATCAATCGCTACGCCAATGGCGGTCCGACGGCGGGAGGCGGCTCGACCACTGACTACACCATCGCGATCGACAATCTGCAGGCGGAATATCCCGGCTGCACGACGGTCTCTTTGGTGATCGCATGGTTCGGCAATTCGACCGATATCACGGCGTGTCAAATCTACCCGTCTACGACTTACATTAACGGAAGCTTCCAGCAAGCAGCCGGCGGCTCCGACGTTTGGCGCTGTTCTGGCCTGACGCAATCTTCGGCGGGGCTGATCACAATCCCGCAGATCGGTGACGCCTTCATCTACGGCGGTACACCGTCCGACCAGTCGATCGTCCGCTGCATCCGCGATCTGAAATCGCGCGGACTGCGGGTCGTGTTCTATCCGTTTATTCTGATGACAGCGTCAGGCGAGCCATGGCGCGGTCGTATCACCTATATCGGCGGCGATATCTCAAGCGCAGCGACCGCGGCGGTCAACAATTTCCTCGGCACGGCGGCGACTTCGGACTTCACCCAGGACAGCGTCAATCTGACCGTTGCCTATGCGGGGTCGCCGACGGATTTCACCTTCCGGCGAATGATCCTGCACTACGCTAATCTGTGCGTGGTCGCGGGCGGTGTCGATCTGTTTCTACTCGGCTCGGAGCTTCGCGGCATCGAAACCATTCGCGGTCCGGCGTGGACCAAAGCCGGCACCACCGGCGGCGACGGCAAGGTCACCTGGGATTACCCCTTTGTCGCGGGTTTGATGCAACTCGCCGATGACGTTCGCAGCGTGTTCGATGCCGCTTCGCTGACGAAGACCCGACAAACCTCCACAATTTGATCGCGTATTCGGCCGATTGGTCGGTCTGGATGGGCTATCAGCATCCAGGAGAAAACGGCCAGTGGCCGCATCTCGACCAGCTTTACGCGCACAACAACATCGACCTGGTCTCGTTCGACAATTACCTGCCGCTGTCGGATTGGACGACGGGAGACGGCGGTCTCGATGCGCAGAACTGGCTTGTGCCGGCGCCGGGCGGCGCGTGGCCGCCAACTTCGGGAACCTTCGACGGCCTGGGCATGACCGGGCAGCCGAGTGTCTGGAGCATTCCGTACCTGAAGGCCAACATCGAAGGCGGTCAGTATTTCAACTGGTTCTATAACGACAGCAACAATCTCGGCATCGGGTTCGATCCGAACGGCACGGATCTCCGTGTTTCGCTGCCGGAGGGCGACAGGCTTTCGCAATCGCGCAATGCCTATTCGGCCAATCAGCAGCTCCTTGCCAACAAACAGCTGCGCTGGTGGTGGAACAACCAGCATCAGGCGATCTATGCCAACTCAAGCGGCGCCTGGGTACCGCAAGGGCCGTATACGGAATGGGTACCGAACTCGAAGACGATCATTTTCGCGGAGTACGGCTTTCCGGCGTGCGACAAAGGCACCAATCAGCCGAATGTCTTCTACGATCCTAACTCGACTGAAAGTGACACGCCGTTCTGGTCGATCTGGGACCCGAGCGCAAGCGTCGCCGGCAATTACTGGCCGCGGCGGGATGATCTGCTGTATTTGCTCGCGCTGCAGGCGGTCCACGAATATTGGGTGACTGACGGCAATAATGAAATCGTTGGCGGCGTGTCGATGATCCAGACCGCGTTCATGTCGGTCTGGAACTGGGATGCACGGCCGTTTCCGACATTCCCGCAGATGACCAGTGCCTGGGGCGATGCCGGCAACTGGCCGGCCGGCAACTGGCTCGCCGGCAAAGGCCCTTTCGTGCCCGTTCCAGTGCCGGATGTCCCGCTGGCGCCGGGCCCGTATTCGACTTTTCCGGCCGTGCCGACGCTTGGCTGGTCGGTGACTTACTCGCCGCTGTTTTCGACCGGATCGGCGCTGCACACCTCCGGCCGTGAAGTTCGTGCGGCAAAATATATCGTGCCGCTCTGGTCAATTGAATTGAACTACGACCTCCTGCGCATGGCATCCCCGAACACCGAGCTGCAGGAGATCATCGGCTTCTTCGAACAATCCCTGGGCGAGGACGCGCCGTTTTATTTTACGCCGCCGACGCTTTCACCCGTGGCTGCACAGGCGCTTGGCGCCGGAGACGGCGCGACGGCGACGTTCCCGTTTGCCGTGACGCTCGGTGGCTACACGCTGACTCCGGCCAACGTCGGCACGGTCTCGGCCATCTATCTCAACGGTGTCGCGCAGCCGAGCGGCGATTACACCGTGAACCAGACGGAGCTCGCGCCTTCAGTCACATTCGCAACCGCACCACCTGCGGCCGTAGGCGTTGCCGCCGATTTCGACTGGTACTTCGTCTGCCGCTTCGACGGCGACAGCGCTGATGCGGAGGAGTTCATGTCCGAGCTTTATGCGCTGCAGTCATTGAAGTTGCGCACGGTGCGCTCATGACGACGCCGCCCTCGCTGCCGAGCCTCGCGGGGCTGTCCTGGTCGCGGCACAAGAAGCCGGGATTTTCCACGCGGGGGGCCTCGCACGCTTCCGGTCGCGAAGTCCGCCTCGCGCTGATGGAATATCCGCTCTATGAGTTTGAGGCGGTGTATAATGGGCTGGCGTCAAATTCGACTGCGGCCTTCGCCGGCCTCGGCTCGTCGAGCCTGCAAAGCCTGATGGGCTTTTTTCTGCAGCTGCAGGGCCAATTCGGCACCTTCCTTTATACCGACCCGGACGACAACACCGTCACCGGCCAGGCCTTTGCGACCGGGACCGGTTCAACCACGGCGTTTACGATGATGCGCGCGCTTGGCGGCTTTCTCGAGCCGGTCGGCTGGGTGACCAGTATTGCCAACGTTTATCTCAACGCTGTCGCGCAATCCGGCAGCACTTACAGTCTGACCACACCGAACACGCTGACGTTCACCACGGCACCGCCCAGCGGCGTCACGGTCTCGGCCGATTTCTCTTACGCCTTCAACTGCCGTTTCCTCGACGATCAGATGGACTTTGAGGAATTCATGTCGAACCTGTGGAAGCTCGACAGCATGAAATTTCGCAGCGTCAAGAGCTGGCTGGGCAGCTGAAGCGATGAATACGCTTTTCCTCGCGCTCGCGGGTTGGCGGGCGGCGCGAGCGCGAGGTGAAAAATGAAACCGGCATCATCCGCACTCAGAACCTATCTGAACAACGCACGCTCGAATCCCGACGTGCCGCTGATCATGGCGGACATCTTCACGTTCACGATGCTATCCGGGGCTATCCTTTGCTACACCGACGTCGACGTGACCTTCACCTACAACGGCAACACTTACCTCGCCAATTCAATCCTGGTTGATGGCCTTAAATACAAGGCGTCGGTTGGCCTCGAGGTCGATCAACAACAAATTACGGTTTCGGCGCGGTCCACCGACACGATTACCGGCGGCGCGCCGTTCTTGCAGGCGCTGCGCGACGACTCCTTCGACGGCTGCGAAATCGATCGCGACCGGGTGTTCTTTTCCGATGTGATCGGCGGCACCGCGATCGGCTCCGTGACTTTGTTCAAAGGGCGGCTTGGCGTCGTCGACGAGATCGGGCGGACCAGCGCCAAGCTCACGGTCAATTCCGATCTCGTGCTGCTCGACATCGATATGCCGCGCAACGTCTATCAGCCGACCTGCCTGCACACGCTCTACGATTCCGGCTGCACATTGGTGCAAAACGCCTTCGGCAGCAGCGGCACGGTCGGTTCCGGATCCACCGCGTCCGTAATCAATTGGACCAGTGCCAGCCTGAACTTCCAGCAGGGAACGATCACCTTCACTTCCGGCGTCAATTCCGGCGCGACCGCGACCGTGGGCTCGGTTGCCGCCGGCACGTCGCTGACGCTGCTCTATCCGCTGGAGAGCGTGCCGTCCGTCGGCGACGGCTTTACGGTCTATTTTGGCTGCGACCACACGCCCGGCACCTGCAATACCAAATTCAACAATCTGACGAACTTTCGCGGCTTTCCCTATGTGCCGCCGCCGCAGATGGCAATCTGAAAACGCTCCTCCCTTTCTCGCGCTCGCGGGTTGGCGGGCGGCGCGAGCGCGAGATAAAAATGGACGACATCGAGAGCGGGCAGCGCGCCGCGATTGTCGCGGCGGCGCGGTCGTGGATTGGCACGCCCTATCACAACTGCGCCGACATCAAGGGCGTCGGCGTCGATTGTGGCATGCTTCTGGTGCGGGTGTTCGTCGATGCCGGCCTGTGTCCGCCGTTCGATCCGCGGCCTTATCCGATCGATTGGCATTTGCATCGTGGCGACGAGCGCTATCTCGGCTTCATCTTCGACCGCGGCAGCGAAGTTGCCGACCCGCAACCCGGCGACGTGATGGTGCTGCGTTATGGCCGCAGCTATTCGCACGGCGGCATCGTCGCCAGGCGGCTGCCGGTTGCCATCGTGCATGCGTTCCACCCGGCCCGCATGGTTCTTGAGGAGGAGATCGGGCACAGCAGCGTGCTGTCTGATGCCAGGCGCGCCCCGCGGTTCTTCAGCTACTGGGCGAAGTCTACTTCTCCCTCTCCCCGCACGCGGTGCGAGGGCACCGCGAGCGGCGCCGCGCGGGCAGAAACGCAATGAGCGGCCTGTTTGGTGGCACGCAGACCACGACGCCGGATTATACCGGCCTGCAAATCCAGACCGCGGTCAACACGCTGCCGGTTCCGATCGTGTGGGGTGAATCAAAGCTCGCGCCGAACGTGGTCTGGTACAACGACTTTCAGATCGCTCAAGGCAGCGGCAAGGGGGGCGGGAAGGGCGGCCTCTTTGGCAGCGGCAGCTCGGAGACCACGTACAGCGCCGCGGTGATCATGGCCATTTGCGAAGGGCCCATCACTGCGATCAACCAGATTTGGAAGAACCAGTCGGTCTACAGCCTGAGTGAACTCGGATTGTTGGCCTGTAGCCGGTTCGGTTGACACCCGCTTAAGCTAATCCCGCTTTCATTTCGAACTCTGCGGGACTCAGATATCCGATCGTCGAGTGCCGGCGTTTCGGATTATAGAAGCATTCAATGTAATCGAACACGTCAGCCTTGGCTTCGTCGCGTGTCCGATAAGTTTTGCGCGCTGTGCGCTCGGTCTTCAGTGAGGAGAAGAAGCTCTCCATCGCAGCATTGTCCCAGACATTGCCCGAACGGCTCATCGAGCAGACGACGCCGTGGTCGGCCAACAGCTTCTGGAACTGTTCGCTGGTGTACTGGCTGCCACGATCGGAGTGATGCAACAGCGCATCAGGTTTGCCTCGTCGCCAGATTGCCATCACCAGCGCGTCAGTGACGAACTGCGCCGTCATCGCTGTGCTCATCGACCAGCCGACCACGCGGCGTGAGAACAGATCGACGACGGCAGCCACATAGAGCCAGCCTTCTGCCGTCCACACATACGTGAAGTCGGCAATCCATTTGCGGTTGGGAGCGGGCGCGTCGAAGCTGCGGTTGAGCACGTTGGCAGCGACGGCGGCGATCGGCCGCTCACCCAGATCGGGCGGCAGGCGGCGCCGTCGCGGACGTGCTCTGAGAGCCTGTAGCCGCATCAGTCGCTCGATCCGATGCAATCCACACGATATTCCTTCCGCCAGCATGTCGTGCCAGACCCGCCTGGCGCCGTAGGTTCGGTCGCTCGCAAGGAAGCTGGCACGAACCTTCGCGCTCAACTCTTCATCGCTCCGGCTGCGCCGACTGCGCGGTCGTGTCAGCCAGGCATAGAACCCACCCCGCGAGACACCGAGCGCCCCGCACAACCATTCCGCCGGCCAGATCCCCCGGTGCTTCGCAATAAAACCGAACTTCACATCGATTCCTTCGCAAAGTAGGCCGCGGCTTTTTTTAGGATGTCTCGTTCGGCCTTCAGCCGGATCACCTCGCGCTTAAGCTGCGCGATCTCCAGCTGCTCCGGCTTCATCTGACCTTGGCCGGGAAACGCATGCCGCGGATCACCCGCGAGCGCTTTCACCCAACTGCGCAACTGAGACTGATGCACACTCAGATCGGCCGAGGCCTGGGCATACGAGACGCCCCGCTCTTTGATCAGCCGCACAGCCTCAAGCTTGAACTCGCGTGTAAACTTCCGCCTCTCCATGACTTACCTCCGGTTCCATCAAAACACCTAACTCGGTGTCTGCGGAACCGGCTGCAGGCCATGTCGTTGTTTACCGGTACGACGCCCCAAAGCGCTTGGAGCTACCTCGCAACCGCCTATCCGTCGGAGGCGCTCGCCTACCAGGGCACCTGTTACGTGTGCGCGTCGGATTACAGCCTCGGCGACAGCGCAACGCTCGACAACCATAATTTCGAGATCCAGGGCGCCTTCTTCGGCAGCGGGATCAACGGCCTCGACGCGGATCCCGCCGAAGTCGTGAGCGATTTCCTGACCAATGCCCAATACGGCGTCGGCTTTCCTTCGGCATCGATCGACGCGACCACGCTGTTCGGCTCCGGTGGCGATCATTCGTTCCAGACTTACTGCAAGGCCGTCGGCTTTGGCTTGAGCCCGGCGCTGACCAATCAGGAGCAGGCATCGAGCATCCTGGCCCGCTGGCTGCAACTGACCAACGCCGCTGCGGTCTGGTCCGGCGGACTTCTGAAGCTCATTCCCTACGGAGACGCGGCGACGACCGCGGGGACGAACGTTACCGTTACCCAGCAGCGGGAGATCGGCGAGGTTGCCTCCGGCGGCAGCAATCCGGCCGGGATCACGGTCTGCAATTCCGCTTACTTTGTATCCGACGGCGGCGTGACCTATTCCAACACCGGCGCGCCGCTGAGCTATATCGGAACGTCATGGCCGACGGCAGCCGGTACCTACGGAATGTCGCCTGGCGGCACCTACTTGTTTGCTGACGGCGACGAGGGCGCCAACGTTGAGATCACTTTCACGTATGCGATTGCGGTGTCGTTTTCGCCGAACCTCACGCCGGTCTACGATCTCACCGACGACGATTTCAAATTCGAGAACAACGAAGATCCGCTCCAGGTCTCGCGCTCGGATCCTTATGAGGCCTACAACGTCTGGCGCCTCGAAGTCGCCGATCGCGACAATGCCTACAATCTCACCAGCGTGGAGTTGCGCGACCAGAACGCGGTCGAGCTCTACGGCATGCGGATCGCGCCCACCGTCACCGCGCACGAAATCTGCGACACCAATGTCGGGCTGATCTCCGGCCAGCTCATGCTGCAGCGGGCGGTCTACATCCGCAACACCTACAAATTCCGGCTGTCATGGGAGTGTTGCCTGCTCGATCCGATGGATCTGCTCACGGTGACCGACACCGTGCTCGGCTTGTCGCGGGCGGCGGTTCGCATCACGGAGATCGAGGAGGATGAGAACGGCTTTCTGAGCGTGACCGCTGAGGAATTCCCGCTGGGGGTGGCGACGGCGACGCGCTACGCGACGCAATCGGCCAGCAACAATCCGATCAATCGCGCCGCTGTGGCCGATCCGGTCAACACGCCGATCATCTTTGAGCCGCCGTCGGCGCTGGTTGGTGCAATCGCCCAGGTGTGGATCGCCGCCTCTGGGGGTTCGGGCGGCGTCGCCGATCCGAATTGGGGCGGCTGCAATGTTTGGCTGTCCAGCAACGGCACGTCGTATAGCCAGATCGGCGCTATCGCCGGTCCGACAGCGCAAGGCGTGCTGACCGCATCGCTTGCCTCCTATAGCGGGACCAATCCCGATGTTGCAGATACGCTCGCCGCCAATATCGCTGAGAGCGGTGTCGCGTTGGCAACCGCAAGCGATCTCGACGCGCAACTCGCCAATACGCTGTGCATCGTCGATTTGGAACTGGTGTCGTATGCGACGGCGACGCTGACGGCCGCGCATCACTATTCGCTGACCTATCTTTATCGCGGTCTGTTCGGCACGGCGATCGCTCCGCATTCGACCGGAGCCCAATTCGCGTTTCTCAACGGCAGCGCGATCTTCAAATACGATCTGCCGGCACAATATGTCGGCCGCGAAATCTACATCAAGCTGCAAAGCTTCAATGTGTTCGGTGGCGGCTTGCAGAATATCGCAACGTGCACCGCCTACACCTACACACCGGCCGGCACCGCCATCGATCATCCGGCGGCGCGCTCCTGGATGACCTCAACGCCGATGGACATGGGATCGGTCACGACAGCGCCGGGTGTCGAAGACGATTTCGGCGCGCCGCTCACGCTTGCCGTCGAACTCGATGTCGATCTTGGCGCCGCATAAGGGCTTCACACATGACCACTGCCGTTCAGGTCCAGTATCGCCGCGGGACAGCCTCGCAAATCGCCGGCTTTACCGGCGCGCAAGGCGAGATGGTGATCGACACCACCAACAATCGCGTGGTCGTGCAGGATGGCGCGACGTCGGGTGGCTGGCCGGTGGCCAAGCTGTCGGAGGTGGTGCCGTCGGTGAACGGGCTCACCGGGACGATCACGATCGCCGCCAATGACGGCGACGTCGTCACCGCGTCGGGTTCGACCATCACGCTCGGCGGGCCAGGCGGCATGGTCAACAAGTTTCGCAACGGCACGATGGATGTCTGGCAGCGCGGGACCGGCTCGGTCACCGTCACCACCGCCGGCGCCTACGTGGCCGACGGCTGGATCGTGCTGCCGACCGGCGCCAGTGTGACGGCGGCACAGGCCGGCGGTCGTCTGCTCACCAAAGGCAGCTTGCAGGTGACCGGCGCAACGTCCGTCGCCGACCTGATCGCTAAACAGCGCGTCGAGAGCCTGATCGCGGCGGCGTTTTGCAGCCAGACCGTCACCGTGCAGGCGCAGATCTACAATAATACCGGCGGCTCGATTACGCCCCTGTTGACCGTCAAGCATGCCGGCTCGCAGGACAATTGGACAAGCCCAACGACGGATGTGAATGCCGTCAGCCTCCAGCCCTGCGCCAACGGCGCCTGGACGCAGGTCAGTTACACGTTCGTGGCGAACGCCAATTCCTTCAACGGCCTCGAAATCGCATTCGACTTCGGCAACAATTTCGGCGCCAACACCAAAAGCATTCAGATCACCGAGTGCGATATCCGCGTCACGCCCGGCGTTGCGACCGGACTTAACGCCAATCCGCCGCCGCCGGAGCTGCGGCCGGTTGCGACGGAGCTCGCGCTCTGCCACCGCTATTTCATCGCATGGGCATCGACCGCTGCCAATTCGCTCTTTGCCAGCGGGTTTGTCGACACCGCGACCAGTGCACTGTTCGGGCTGTTCTACTCCAGCGGCATGCGGACGGCGCCGAGTTTCAGTTTCTCGGCCGCCAACACGTTTCAGGTCCGTCCCGCCGGCGGCTCCGCCATCACCGGCTCCGCCATTAGCGCAAGTCTGGTCACGGCGCAGACAGCGCAGATCGCTCTGACGATCAGCGGAGCGACCGCCGCGAGCGGCCTGTTGCGCGATGCCGGCAGCGCCAATTCGTACATCCAGGCCAGCGCGGAACTTTGATCCGGCGCTTCTTAGGCGCGACAACTGACCGGCAGCCGCGCGTCCGCCTTAGGACATTATTCGGCCCAACTGCCAACCAAACACGGAGAGTGTCCATGGGCGGAAAGAGCGTCGCGGCGCTCGCCGCGAGCGTTTTGGTGTGCGCTCTCGCGATGCCTTCGTGGGCGCGCGATGACGGCCGGTACGCCGCCATGAACCCGGCGCTGCACGCCTGGTTCGATCATCTGGCGAGCAGCAAGGGTCTTTGTTGTTCGTTTGCCGATGGTTTCAGCATCGAGGATGTCGATTGGGACACCGACGGCACCGGTTATCGCGTCCGCGTCGATGGAAAGTGGATCGACGTGCCCGATGCGGCAGTCGTGACCGAGCCCAACCGGTTCGGCCCGGCAGTGGTGTGGCCCTATCAGGACGCCGACGGCAACACCCAGATCAGATGTTTCCTCCCAGGAGCTGGCGCATGACAAATATCTGGCCGTTACAGAGTGAGTGTTTGTCGTTCTATGGCGATCCCCGAGCGGCCAGCTGGCTGCAGAGCAATACGATCGACGTGCCATGTCCGTGGCCGCTACATATGGGCCAAGTCGCCATCTCGCACATCCTCATCAACAAGAAGTGCGCGGCGAGCCTGTCCCGCGTGCTCATCACGATATGGGAAGCGGCCGGCAAAAGCGTCGATGCGATCAAAAAGCTTCGCTACGACGTGTACGACGGAAGTTACAATCTCCGTAATATTCGCGGCAGTGCTTCCGCGTTGTCCATGCACGCATTTGCCGCCGCGATCGACTGGGATGCGGCCGATAATCAGCAACACGCGCAACGGCACCTCTTCCAGGACGACAGCCTGCTGGTGGTGAAATTCAAGGAAGAGGGATGGATCTGGGGTGGCGATTGGTCGCCTGCCTCGATCGACGCCATGCACATTCAGGCCGCACGCGTTCACGCCTGAACCCAAATGGAGAACCCGATGACGACGCCAGCGCAGCTTGACGCTGCGTTCAAGGCCGCGCGCGCCTGGATCGACCAGCAAGCGGGCTTTTTACGCCAGCATGATCCCGGACAGCGACGTGCGGAAGTTTTGCCAGGTCGCACTGGACGCCGCGGCGCAGACCAACGTACCGCCAACAAAGGAACCCCAATCATGAATCAGGATCAGCTCGGCGGCATCGTTCGCGCTGTCGTTCCGCCGCTCGTCACCTGGCTGGTGGCCAAAAACGTGATCCCTGCCGGATCGGCCGATGCAGTGATCTCCGCCGCAGTGGCGATCGCTGCGGCGGCGTGGAGCGTCGTCACCAACAAAACCGGAAAAGTCATCGGCGGCCAGTCCTAGCGCCGCGCCCTTCACTCCAGCTTTCCCAATCAAAAGGAGACTACCGCATGCGCAAGCTCATGCTCGGCGCCGCTTTGGCATCGTTCTTCACCGTCGGCGGCTGTGCCAGCATTTCACCCAACGGCACCATCACCTTGACGCCGACCGGACAGACGGTGGTGAACGACATCAAGGGTGTTTGCAGCGTCGCCGCCGACTTGACCGCGATTACCGCCCTGATCGCCACGTTCCCGTTTGGCACGACCGCGGCAGCGATCGCGCAGGCGTTCTGCGCAACGGTCAACGCCGTGCCGGTCAGCGCCAAACTGAAAGCGACGCCGGTCACGCCAAACGCGGTCGAGATCAATGGCGTAGTCGTTCCCTACGGCAGGCTCGGCGCAAGGCGTAAGGCGACCCCGGCATTCGTCGTACTCAACGGCGTCGTCGTGCCGTACGCGCGCCCGAACGGACGTCCATGACGTTCAAGCTTGGCAAGAAGCCGGCGCGGCCCGGTGCGGTGCGGCTTAAGCTCGCGAGCTACACCAATGCAGCCGGGCTGCCGCCGCTGCCGGCCGCTTTTGGGCACGATGCCGCAATCGGTCCGCACGCGTGGGGAATGTTCGCCAATGATCGCTACGGCGATTGCGTTTGGGCCGGTGCGGCACACGAGACGATGTTGCTGGCGCGCGAAGCCGGCGATGTCGTCTTGTTCACCGACGGCGATGTGCTTGGCGACTACGCGGCGGCGACCGGCTTTGATTCGGCGAAACCCGATACCGACCAAGGCACCGACGTGCAGCAGGCGGCGGAGTATCGCCGTGTCACCGGCATCATCGATGCGCACGGCAACCGGCACCGGATTGCCGCGTATCTGGCGCTGGAGCCGGGCAACCTCGAACATCTGTATCAGGCAACGTATCTGTTTGGTGCCGCCGGTATCGGCCTGCAATTGCCGGTTACGGCGCTGGCACAAAGCAAACGCGGGCAAACCTGGGACGTCGTCGCCGGCGCGCCGATTGACGGCGGCCACTACGTGCCGCTGGTCGGCCGGCGGGCAGCAGGCCTTCATGTCATCAGCTGGGGGATGCTGCAGGTGATGACCGAAAAGTTCCTCCAACAATATTGCGACGAGGCCATCGCCTATGTGTCGCGGGAATGCCTGGTCAACCAGAAATCGCCCGAGGGCTTTTCCTACGCCGATTTGATCAGCGATCTGGCGGTGCTTTCTTAAATCAACGCTTGAACAATGAGTGGACGCCATGCCCGGCAAGCTTGATGACATCAGTCGCGTGATCGGTGCGATCGAAACAAGCGTGCGTGATTTGCGCCGCCGCGCCGATGAGGACCGCGAAACCCGCGATCGCTGGTACGCCGAAAGCCGCGCCGCGATTGCGGCGCTCACACAAAAGATCGATCAGCACGCCGCGGCGGTCGAGGTGTTGCGGCCCGCCGTCGCGGCGCTGGAAATTTCAAGGTCCAAGCTTGCGGCATGGGCCTCGATCGGCCTCGCCGGCGTCGTGGTTTTTGGCTGGATTTTGGAAGCCACTGTAAAATGGGCGCTGACGCGCGCGCTGTCGCACTTTCCTTAGCGCGTCGCCTTGATGGACGCCCCGACGTCCGCCACGCCGGTTGAAAGAGCGGCCGGCATTCGGCAGATACCTCATAAAGGTATCTTCGATGCTTCGGTCCATGCGCCCGGAAACCAAGTTTGCGCTCGTCGCCGCGACGGTCTTTGTCACCCTTTATCTGCTGTTGGCCTACATCTTGTTGCCGTCGACCTGGCGGCATTACGAGCACCAGAAGAAGCTCGCGACGGTCGTGATGGTGACGCACACGCGCGATGGCATTCCGGGCGATCCGATCAATGTCGGGCTGGTCGGATCGAAGACGGACGTGCTCTGCGCCATGAAGGCTGCGGCGTGGTAACCGGCCGATCCGATTACGCTCCGCTCAAGCATCGCAATTGCCGGCAGCGTGCTTTTGGACCGGCCATATCGCGATGCGCCGGTGAGCCGTTTATTTTATGAGGGCAGGCGGCAAGACCTGGCTTTTGAAAAGCCGGTGGGCCGAAGCGCCGACCGGCGTCACCACGTCAGATTTTGGCAGGTGCTCGAGAGCGGCGAGGAGGACCGGCCGGTCTGGCTCGGCGCCGTGACCTTCGACCACGGGATCGGCTTTAGCCACGACAACGGACAGATCACCCATCACATCGCGCCCGATATCGACGCCGAACGCGATTTGCTCATGGCTGATTTGGAGGTGGCGAAGGTTGTCGAGAGCACTTACGAAGTCAGTGGCGTAGCTCCGACGCTCAACGGCCGCAACGGTGAGGGCGACAGATATTTCACCGACGGCGAGATCAAGTTCTCCGTCCTGGTGGAAGGTTGCGGGCGGACCGCGGCGACTACGACCGAACTCGGCAATCCTCCGCTGGTCGAGGCTAAAAATCGAGCGTGGTCGGCGGTCGCAAAGGTGGTGCGATCGTGGATCGGCGCCGCGCGATGATGGTGCTTCAGAGCATGATCCCGAAAAGTGGCCGCCGGTTTTCGGAAGCTAAAGACCCCTAGCGTTACGGCTGTGTGACGGGAGCTAGAGGCGCGTGATCCTTCGGAAAATCAGGCTTCTGCGGTTCCGGATCATGCCTGGACTTTGTTGTAGTCATACAGTACGCGCCCGTAAGGCAGCGTCACGTCGGCCTCAAAGTGATGCGCGCCGACGATCTTGCGTACCGGAAAATCGGCGACCGGCGCATTCACATGCGGCACCAGATGCAGCCGGCCCGGTCCCAGCCACGAGCCTCGCACGGTGATGTCGGTCAGATTGTAGGCGACGAGCTGGCAAATTTCCGCGTGACCCTCGACGCCGGGAATGAGTTTAAGGTTGACTTGCGTCTTGGACAGGATCGCGGTGGTGCGCTCGCCGTTGCCCGCCATGCTTTCGTGTTTGTAGCCCATGGTGCCCATGGCAACGAGCTGCCCGGCATATTCCAGCGTCCCGGTCAGGGTGTCCTTGACGATTTCGAGCTTTGGGTGGGCGTACTTTTTCGGGAAACCCCAGATCTCGCGCCCGGCGGAAATCGGCGGATCGTCATCGAGATACATCTGCACCACGAAGTTGGCTTCTTCGCCCTGATAGCGGCAGGGCAGCACCATTCCGGATTCGGTGTAATCGCCGAAACCCGAACTATCAGGCATCTTGATCCACTCGTAATGCACCACCGGCCGATCGATCGGCTCGAGCGGTTCCGGCAAATGGTCGCGCACGACATCCGGATCGGTCTCGTAGGTGATGACCATGAACTCGCGATGGATGAAGCGATAGGGCCCGGCCGGATAGCTCGGCCCGGCGGCCGGCATCGACGGCAGCTTCAGAATGTCTTCTCTGCGCATTGATTGGTCCGATCAATGCTGCCGCTTCAGATCGCTGACGATCCTGTCGACTTCATCCGCAGCGCCAAATCCAGTGCGCCCGATATTGGCGCCCGACCTGGCAGGCACGCTGGCAATTCCTGGTCCAATCACACTGGTCGAACCGGCAACAACGGCGGCTTTGCCCGTCTGCATTCGGTCCCCCTCAGCAACAAAAAATCCAAAACCGCGCCCAAGTGCACATTGCAAGAACAATGCCGACAGTCGTGTGACATTCGTTCAAATTTCAAGTTTGTCATCTGACGGTCATCGGCGTTCGCAACACTATGCTTCTTTATTGATCGGGGCTTTGAGTGGCCTGCCATGCACGACCTTCCCACCCGCCTCAAAAATCGTCCGTCGCGCTACACGCAACCATCCGAGGCCTGGCGTCCGGAGCGGTGTGATCGCATCGCGCTTGTGCTCCAGGGCGGCGGCGCGCTCGGCGCCTACCAGGCCGGCGTTTATCAGGCGATGCATGAAGCGGGCGTCGAGCCCGATTGGGTGTCGGGCGTCTCGATCGGCGCGATCAATTCCGCGATCATTGCCGGCAATCCGCCAAAGCACCGCCTGCGCCAATTGCATTCGTTTTGGGACATGATCACCGAACGAAAAATCTGGCCGTTCACGCCGGATGGCGACATTTTCCGAAAAGCCCGCAACGCCCATAGCTGCCTTGTGACCAGCGTTGCCGGGCAACCGGGCTTCTTCAAGCCGCGCTTTCCCAATCCCTGGATGAGCCTCACGGGTGCCACCACCGCGACCAGCTATTACGACACCGAGCCGCTGCGCAATACGCTCACTGAGCTGGTGGATTTCTCGCTGATCAACGATCGCGTCACCCGATTTTCGGTCGGCGCCGTCAACGTGCTGACCGGCAATTTCGTCTATTTCGACAACGCGCAGGAAGAGATCGAGCCCGAGCACATTATGGCGAGCGGCGCGCTGCCGCCGGCGCTGCCGATGGTCAAGATCGGAACCGATCATTTCTGGGACGGCGGCATTGTCTCCAACACGCCGCTTCAGCACCTGCTCGATCAGGACGACAAACTCAACACCTTGGTGTTTCAGGTTGACCTGTTTAGCGCGCGCGGGGTGCTGCCGCGCGACATTCAGGAGGTCTTGGCGCGCCACAAGGACATTATGTATTCGTCGCGAACCCGTTACACGACCGACGTCTACCGGCGCATCCAAAACCTGAAGATGATGTTGGCAAAGGCGCTGGCGAAAGTGCCGCAAGGCGAGCTGAGCGACGAAGACCGGCGGCGCCTCGACGAGCTCGCGGATTTGCCGGAGATCACGATCCTCCAGATCATCTATCAGCAGAAGGCCTATGAGGGTCACGCCAAGGACTACGAGTTTTCCGGCACCTCGATGCGCGAGCATTGGCAGAGCGGTTACGAAGACACCCGCCGGACGCTCAAGCGGCAGGAATGGATGACCATGCCGGCGCCAGGCTCAGGCGTCGTCGTCCACGACGTCCACCGTCACGAGGATTGAACGAGGCTCCCGCGGCGAACCTGCACGGTTCCATCGCTTGGGCCCCGCGCCTTTGGGGGCTAGCGTCGCCGTCCCGCCGCGACCATTGATGATCTTGATGAGCGGATCAGTTTCACCCTTTATGCTTTCGCTCAATTCATCGAGCAATTCATTCGCATGTATGTGCTGCTGTAGTTTGTCTAATTGGTAATGTTCGTGCTATGTTCTAGTGTGCGCGAAGGGTTATTAGGCTTGCCATCTCGCTATGCGGTTTGACGTCATTGTGGTACTCGACGAGCGCAACTTTGAGTCGCACCAGTAAAGTAATTGTGATACTAAGTTAGTTGATGCCGCCGCGCTCCGAACCATTCTTCAGAGTTATCGAGCGTCTATTAAAGGCTACTGGCCTGCTTGTCGCCCATATAGCCGTCGGCGTGGTGGCAATGGGCGCAATTTGGGCAAGCGAGCAAGCATTTACTTTGATTTTTCATGCTTCCGACCCAAAGTTTTTTGATATTTGTCCGGTTAGATGGATTTTTGATGCAGGTGAAGGTGGGATACTCTTAGTTCTGGTCATCTTGGGAATATGGGAAGTCATAAAACAGCTATTATGGTGATGACATGAACATGATCTCACTCAACGCTTCTACCCAAGAGAACTCCTTTGCCGCTGGCGTGTTGAGATGGGTTGGAATCCGGCTGGGAATATATCTGCTCGCCGCATTTAGCTGCATGGCAGTTTTTACCGCGGGACGCGCCTTTTACGTTCACGTGTGGCCGGGACTGCCGTCACCAAGCGCACCAAAGCAGATAAAATTAGCGCCACCGCCGCCGTTATCGAAACCGATACCACCAGCATTGCTGCCAGCTATATCTCGCCCCGCAGATCCGGTCGTCGCGGCTAATCCGCCAGTAATTGGGTCACTGGCAGCAATAGCACGTGCGCCTGCTCCTGCTACATTCGACATTCATGCTTGGGATCGTTATATCGGCACGGAAATTTTTGATCCAAACACGGCACTTGTTGGACGTGTAGAAAAGATCACTTCCGATGATGGCAATCCGCAGGTTGTTGTTTCCCTGGCATTTCAATACGGACAGATTACGTTTCCCATGAGTAGTATTGTTTGGACCGTTAGCCCAACATCAGCCACGGTTACATTTAACGGAGTAATTGCTTCCTCTGTCGGCGAATTACGGAGCCAGATTAATAGGCTCAGCAAAGACTATCAAAGCTCTGTCGAACCCATACGTGTTTCAGTTCCAGCGCAGAATTAGCGACTAAGAAGCTTTTGGCTAGTCCTGAGTTTTTTTCGCATTTAGGGGTTTTTCCGCAGCCGTCCGACTTTTTGTGCAGGTGGCTGTTATTGTGCAAAGCCCGCCTCGGACTAAGGCGCGCGGTGCACAAAATTTTGACTCCTGCCGCCGCCGGGCGTGGCACTAGCGTCGGCGGGAACCAAAATCTCCAAACTAATTCAAAGTGATAACGGCTGGCACGCGGTTTGCTGCTCCTCGCAGCATGTGGGAAGCGTTGGCCGGCCGGTGGCTCGTTTAAGGGCGTTTCGGCGGCCTTAAAGCTATTGGAGCCGAGACATGGATTACGTGAAGCCTGCCGATGTCGCGTCCGCCATGGTCAATGCCGGGCGCACCAAGCTCGCCTTATCCCCGGTCGATCTCGTCATCCGCGGCGGCCTTGCCGGCAGCATCCTTGCGGCAGCAACCAGCCTTGCCATCACCGGCGCGGTGCAGACCGGTCAGCCCTTGGTCGGCGCGCTGATCTTTCCCGTCGGATTGATCCTCATCGTGCTCCTTGGTCTTGATCTCGTCACCGGCAGCTTCGGTTTGGTGCCGCTCCCGTGGATCGAGAATGACACCGACGGCAAAGCGATCCTCGCCAATTGGGGCTGGGTCTTTCTCGGCAATCTGATCGGAAGTGTGGTCTACGGCGGACTGCTGGCGATCGTGCTCACTAATTTCGGCGCTACCGCGCCAGCCGGTGTCGCCGCCAGAATCATCGCCATCGCCCAGGCCAAGACCACCGGCTACGAGGCGCTGGGCTATGCCGGGATGATCACCGTCTTCGTCAAGGCGATCCTGTGCAACTGGATGGTCTGCCTCGCTATCGTCGCGGCGATGACCACGTCCTCGACCATCGGCAAGATCGCATGCGCCTACATGCCGATCTTTATCTTTTTCGCCCAGGGCTTCGAGCACTCGGTCGTCAACATGTTCATCATTCCGACCGGAATGATGATGGGCGCCAAGATCACCATCGCGCAATGGTGGCTGTGGAATCAGATCCCGGTCACGCTTGGCAATCTCGTCGGCGGCTTCGTATTCACCGGGCTCGCGCTCTACATCACCCACAAGCCCCGCACTGCGGCGCCGGCGCCACTCGCCGCGCCGACGCGGGTACCGGCCGAATGAGCGAGACCGACCTCAAGCAGGCGGCCGCGGAGCAGACCGGCGATTTCAACCCCGAACAGAAACGCTACCTCGAAGGGTTCGTCGCCGGTGTGCAAATTGCCAAGGCGGCAAAGAGCGTCGCCGGCGCTGCCGGCGGCGGGGCGGCGCCGGCGGCGGCCGAGCCCGTTGGGCCGGATGCGGCCGGTCTGAAAGCGCAGAGCCGGCTGCTCGCGTCCGGCGGCAAGCTTTCCGATCCGGAAAAATTCAAGCGCGAGCAGCATCCGTTCGACACTTATGAGCGGCTGAAGGACCACGCCGCCAAGGGCGAATATCCGAAGCCGCCGGACAATTTCCGCTGGCGCTTTTTCGGCCTGTTTTATGCCGCGCCGAACCAGAATTCCTATATGTGCCGGCTGCGGATCCCGAACGGGATCCTCAATGCCGTGCAATTCGCCGGCCTCGCCGATCTCGCCGAGCGTTACGGTGGCGGCTACGCCCACGTCACAACGCGCGCCAACATTCAGATCCGCGAAGTCAAAGCGCACGATGCGGTCGCTGTGATCGAGGCGGTGCAGGATTTGGGCCTGTGCTCGCGCGGCTCCGGCGCCGACAACATCCGCAATGTCACCGGCACGCCGACAGCGGGCATCGATCCGCAGGAGCTGATCGACACCCGGCCGTTCGCGCGCGAATGGCACTTTCACATTCTCAACGACCGCTCGCTGTACGGGCTGCCGCGCAAGTTCAATGTTGCCTTCGACGGCGCCGGCACCATTGCGGTGCTCGAGGACACCAACGACATCGCGTTTCAGGCGGTGCAGGTGAATGACGGCTTTGGGCTCGCGCCCGGAATCTGGTTCAAGCTCGGCCTCGGCGGCATCACCGGGCATCACGATTTCGCCCGCGATACCGGCGTGCTGGTGCAGCCGAACGACGCCTGCAAGGTGGCGGACGCGGTGGTGCGTTTGTTCGTCGAGCACGGCAACCGCGCCGACCGCACCAAGGCGCGGCTGAAATATGTGCTCGACGCCATGGGCATCGAGAAATTCGTCGCTTTGCTGGAAGAGAAGCTTGGCCGCAAATTCGACCGTGCGGTGCCCGGCGCCGTTGCGCCGCGTCCGGTGTTTGATCGCACCGCGCATCTCGGTGTTCACCCACAGAAGCAGCACGGGCTGAACTGGATCGGCATCGTCGTGCCGGTCGGCTATCTGTCGGTGGCGCAGATGCGCGGCCTTGCCGAAATCGCGCACCAACTCGGCGACGGCGATCTGCGGCTCACGGTCTGGCAGAACCTGCTGATCTCCGGGGTGCCGACCGAAAAGGTGGCCACGGCGAAGGCACGGATCGAAGCGCTCGGCTTAGCGATTGAAACCAACCCGATCCGCGCCGGGCTCGTCGCCTGCACCGGCAATACCGGCTGCAAATTTGCAGCGTCCGACACCAAACGCCATGCCGAGGAAATTGCGCGCTGGTGCGAGACCCGCGTTACGCTCGACACGCCGGTCAACATTCATTTGACGGGTTGCCATCACTCGTGCGCGCAGCATTTCGTATCCGAGATCGGGCTTCTCGCCTGCAAGGTCCAGGCGGACGAGGAGGCCGACCCGGTCGAGGGCTATCACATTCTGGTCGGTGGCGGCTTTGGGCCGAACGCCGCGCTCGGGCGCGAAATTTATCGCGACGTCGTCGCCGAAGACGCGCCGCGCACCATCGAGCGAATTCTCAAAGCTTATCTGGCGCACCGCGCCTCGCCCGAGGAGACGTTCCTCGCGTTCGCGCGCCGCCATGAGATCGACGCGCTGAAAGCCATGTCCGAGCTCGTGGCCGCCGAATGAGCATGACGCCGCGGCCGCCGATCCCGTCATTCATTCCTGAATCGGCGCCTTTCACGCCGGAGCAGCGAACCTGGCTCAACGGGCTGTTCGCCGGGTTGTTTGACTTGCACGAGAGCGTCACGCCGCTCTCGACCATCGACGCCGCGAAGTTGCTCGGCGGACTGATCGACGGCGCCGCGCAGCCGCCGGTGGCAGAACCCGAAGATGACGGCGTTCCCTGGCACGATCCCGTCATCGTCTTGCCGGATCGCATGAAGCTTGCGGAGGGCAGGGCCCTGCCGCGGCGGCTGATGGCGGCCATGGCGCAGCAAGATTGCGGTCAGTGCGGCTACAATTGCAAAGACTACGCCGACGCGCTGTTCGGCAAAGCCGAGAAGCGGTTGAATCTCTGCGTGCCGGGAGGCAAGGAAACCTCCCGCATGCTCAAGCAACTCTGTCAGGAGCTTGATGGCGCGCCGGCCATTATGGCGGAGCCGGCGCCAGCCCAACTGGTGTCGGCGCTCGCCACTCCACCGGGACGGTCTCGCGACAATCCGGTCTACGCCACCTTCCTGTCCCGCCGCCGCCTCAACAAACCGGGCTCCGAGAAAGAGACTTGGCACATCGACATTGATCTCGCCGGCACCGATCTCGATTACGTGGTCGGCGATTTATTCGGCATTTTTCCCGCCAACGATCATCATCTGGTAACAGCGGTGCTCGCCGCGCTTGACGCGCCGGCGGACTTTCCGATCGGCGACCGCAGCTTGCGCGGAGTGATCACCGACGGTGTCGCGCTGTCGCCGGCGCCCGATATGCTGTTCGAGCTGATTTCGTATCTCACCGGCGGCGAACGCAAGCAAAAGGCCAAGCGGCTTGCCGCCGGCGAAGATCCCGACGGCGATGCCGCGACGCTCGACGTGCTCGCCGCCCTGCACAAATTTCCTAGCATCAGGCCCGACCCCGAAGCCTTCATCGAGGCGCTCGATCCGCTGCAGCCGCGCGTCTATTCGATCTCCTCGTCGCTCAAGTCCGACCCCGGCCGGGTTTCGCTGACCGTCGATGCGGTGCGCTACGAAATCGACAAGCGCACCCGGCTCGGCGTCTGCTCAACCTTCCTTGGCGGCCGGATTGCTCCCGGCGACAAGATCAGGGTCTACGTGCAGAAGGCGCAGCATTTTGCGCTGCCTGACGACCCGGCAAAGCCGATCATCATGATCGGGCCCGGCACCGGAATCGCGCCGTTCCGCGCCTTCCTGCACGAGCGCCAGGCGATCAAAGCGCCGGGCCGAAACTGGCTGTTCTTCGGCCATCAGCGCAGCGACTATGATTTCTTCTATGAAGAGGAGCTGGTGGCGATGCGCACCGCGGGCCTCTTAACCCGGCTCACGCTGGCCTGGTCGCGCGACGGCAACGAGAAGATCTACGTACAGCATCGCATGCGCGAAGTCGGGCGTGATCTGTGGTCGTGGCTCAGCGACGGCGCGCACGTCTATGTCTGCGGCGACGCGCTCCGCATGGCCAAAGATGTCGAGACCGCGATCACCGACATCGCTGCCGAGCACGGCCGGCGCTCGCCGGCAGACGCGGCGAGGTTCGTCGCCGAGCTGAAAACAAACGGCCGCTATCAGGCCGATGTTTATTAGTTAGGCCGTGTACTCGTAAGCTTGGAACGTCTGCTTAGTCCCGGAAAAGCCGACATGAGAGCGGACATCGCAGTTGTCTCTTAAGTGCCAATGAACAAAACCGCTCTCGCGGTAGCGCGCTGCGCGCGAGCAGGTACCTTGGGCTGACGTAAACGCGGTAACGGGACGGGATCGTCCTGTCTGAAGATCGTGGGGTTCACAACCTCGGTTCAGACAGGAGTATCCCATGACCGATGCGAGCATCAGCCCGTTGCGCCGGCGCATGATCGAAGACATGACGGTTCGCAATTTCGCGCCGAAGACCCAAAGCGATTACATCCGTGTGGTTCGGAACCTCGCCGGCTTTCTCGGGCAATCCCCTGACACAGCTTCTCATGAGGACCTGCGTCTGTTTCAGCTGCACCTGACCGAGGACCGCGTCGGCGCGCCGACCATCAACTCGACGGTCTCGGCGCTGCGGTTCTTCTTCGGCGTAACGCTCGATCGGGCCGATGCGGCGCGACACCTGACGTTTGTGCACGAGCCGCGCAAGCTGCCGCTGGTGTTGAGCCCCGAGGAGGTTGCGCAGCTTCTGGCGGCCGCCCCCGGCATCAAGTACAAGGCCGCGCTCAGCGCCGCCTATGGTGCGGGCCTGCGGGTATCCGAGGTCGTCGCGCTGAAGGTGTCCGACATCGACAGCAAGCGCATGATGCTGCGGGTCGAGCAGGGCAAGGGCCGCAGGGATCGCCACGCGATGCTCTCCCCGCTGCTGCTCGAGCTTCTGCGCGACTGGTGGCGCGTGGCGCGGCCAAAGGCTTGGCTGTTCCCCGGACAGAACCCGGTCAATCCCATGACGACGCGCCAGCTCAACCGGGCCTGTCATACCGCAGCCGACCTGGCGAAAATCGGCAAGCGCGTCTCTCCGCACACGCTGCGGCACAGCTTCGCCACCCATCTTCTGGAACAGAACATCGATATCCGGGTGATCCAGGTTCTGCTCGGACATGCCAAGCTCGAGACCACGGCGCTCTACACGCGCGTCGCCACCAAGACGATCCGCGAGGTGATAAGTCCGCTGGAGCGCCTCACCCGCAAGCCCAGGAAGAACGAGCCGCCAACGTAACGCGCGGCTTGCGTGCCGCGTCCATCGCTTGAGGTCGCGGATATCTTCCGCGACCACGGACCGGCTTGGCGGAAGCTCAACGCCGGTCACGTGAGCCTCGGCCAAATGAAGGTCATGTCAGCCATTGAGAGCTGCCGCACGGCGGCTCTCGGCGGCCACGTTGCGCGTTGCGAGGGCTGCGCGCACACGATCATCGCATACAACTCCTGCCGCAACCGGCACTGCCCAAAGTGCCAGGGCGCGGCCGCACGGCAGTGGCTCGCCGAGCGCGAGGCCGAGCTGTTGCCCGTGCCGTACTTCCATGTGGTGTTCACGCTGCCGGCCAAGATCGCCGACATCGCCTATCAGAACAAGGCCGTGATCTACGACCTGCTGTTCAAGGCATCCGCCGAGACGCTGATCACGATTGCGGCCGACCCCAAGTATCTGGGTGCCCGCATCGGTATCACCACTGTGTTGCACACCTGGGGCTCGGCCATGACGCATCACCCGCACGTGCACATGATCGTGCCGGGCGGCGGAATATCGCTCGACGGTGAGCGGTGGGTCTCGTGCCGGCCGAGCTACCTTCTGCCGGTGCCGGTGCTCTCGCGGCTGTTCCGGCGATTGTTTCTGGAGAAGCTCATCGCCGCCCACCACGCCGGTCGCCTGAGATTCTTTGGCCAGCATGTCGCGCTCGCCCAGCGCAAAGCATTCGCTACGTATCTGGCGCCGTTGCGTAAGGTTGAGTGGTATCTCTACACCAAGCGGCCTTTCGGCGGACCCGAGGCGGTGCTCGCTTATCTGTCGCGCTATACCCACCGCATCGCCATCTCCAACAGCCGGCTGATCGCGTTCGACGGCGCTGGCGTCGCGTTCAAATACAAAGACTATCGCGTCGAAGGCCGCGAGCGGAACAAGGTCATGACGCTCGCCACAACCGAGTTCATCCGCCGCTTCCTCGTCCACGTGCTGCCACGCGGCTTCCACCGCATCCGTAGCTACGGCCTGTTCGCCAACGGTTCCCGTGCCGAGAACATCGCAAAAGCCCGCGATCTGCTCGCCGCGCCAAAGGCCAAGACAAAGCCAGATGATGCAGCCGGTGCCGACACCACCGAGCCGCCAACTCTCGCGCATCCATGTCCGTGCTGCGGCGGCCGCATGATCATCATCGAGACCTTCGAACGCGGCTCCACCCCACGATATCGGCCGACAGCCCCAATCGTCACGATCAGCATCGACACATCATGAGCACGATCACCAAATCACAACGCAGCAAAGCCGCTCTTCCATGTCGCTGGTCCTCGACCGGCCACCATGATGCTCGCCCCAATGCAGGTGTCGGATCTCAGATCGAGCCCCAATCGTCATCGTCGGATCTCACCGTGGACCACCAAAGCGACCAGATCAGGCACATCAACACCGACGATCACCAGGCTTGGGCGCAGCCGCTCCCCTCTGGCGCACCGGCCGCGGCGGTCAAATCGCCATAGAGCGCGCCGCACCGCCTCTCGTATCCATTCCCGCGGTTTCTTTCCTTGGAGGCTTTCGGACGCCGGCCACCGCTATGCATGGCACTGTCCGTGAGCGGCCGGCATCCGAAACCCTTCACATTAGCGCCATATCGCGCTGCAATAAAATTCGGGAATTTTTGGGGTCATGCGAGTCGTAATTTTCGATCACTAACGCTCACGATCATTTGGCAGAAGAGTCCGCTTTACCCCCGCCAAAGCGGACATGGTCCACATTACGTTTGGCGAACATTTGTCCGGCAGCAGGGCCCGTTCAAGAGCGACCACTACCGCTACTGATCGGTATCGAGGAAACTACCCAAGGGCCATATGGCCGGGCCCTAATGCCCTGCCATTTTTGCAACCGGCATCGCAGTTGGTCCTGTTGCGGCCGCCTTCGCAGATAAATCGTTGGCCGACAGCGCCTTTTTTGCGGCCACACTACCGGCGGCGGCCCCGATCCTTTCCGCCTCGGATCGTATCCTGTCGCCGAATTGATCGACAGCTTGCCGGCTGCTCATCGCACGGCAGGGAAAGCCCATCGTCAGGCATCCGACCACACGCCGCTCGATGTACAATGGCAACGCAATGGCGCTGAAATTTGCAAACGCTCCCCAGCCATTGTCGTTAACGCCGAACCCGTCCAGCACTTGCGCGGCAATCCGGCGCTCCAGCAAGTTGACATATGTTTTTGTGCGCATTTTGGGCGAACAATTGCTGCGCAGAAGTTCGCGCCGCTGCTCCGGGGCGCATGCGGCTATGTAGGCGCGTCCGGTGGCACTGACGTGAAATGGAAAGCAATGACCCAGTGTCGTGCGATGAAACGCCAAAGGGCTGAGATGATGATTTTCGAGTCGTGAAACCATTGCGTGCTTTTCCGGCGTGCTCAGGAACACCGGCCAGACCAATTTCTCAATCAATTCGGGCATGATCTCCTGCGCGGCAACAACGAGCGCATTATCCTCACGGAAGCCCGAGGCCAGGCTGCGGACCGACGGAGCGAGACAGTATCGTCCGGAGTTGGCATCCATCGCCACATATTCGAGTTCGCGCAATGTTTCCAGGATACGCTTGAGTGTGGTGCGATGGATTTTGAGGTAGTCAGCCAGCTCCTTGTGGCCCCAGCCTCCGGCGGGCCGCTCGTTCAGAGCGCGAAGGACATTCAGGCCGCGAGCAAGCCCGCGGACCACGCCGTAGCGGGAAAAGCGAACGGGGGCCATCCGACTCAATCTCTTGCATGGGATGTGCACTGGATGCACGTCGAAGCAAAATTAGGTCGATCGGTCTTGGCTGTAAAGATAGGATAGGCACGTCGGTTAGCCTCGTGCCAGCGATGCGCTATCGTGTGAACCGCGCAGGCAAGCAGGCTGGCGATCAAAAACAAGGCGGAGGAACGCGTGTTTTATGAACCTGGCAAGACTCCACACGGCCTCAAATACAGCCCTTACAAGGCCTGTGTCGTGCCTCGACCGGTGGGCTGGATTTCAACTTTAAGCACGGACGGCGTGCATAACCTCGCACCCTTCAGCCAGTTTCAAAGTCTTACCTTCGATCCGCCCTATGTCATGTTCTCGTGCAATCAAACTTCCGAAGGAAGGCGCAAGGACACCTGCGTCAACGTCGAGCAGACCGGCGAGTTCGTCTGGAACATGGCGACATATGAATTGCGGGAAGCTGTAAACATTTCGGCGGAAGAATTTCCACCCGGCGTCGACGAGTTCGCGGAAGCCGGCCTGCATAAAGCGCCCGCGCGCTACGTGAAGCCGTCGATGGTTGCGGAATCTCCAGTACACTTCGAGTGCCGCCACTACCAGACCATCCGGTTGCCCGGCAACGGGACCATCGGAACCGTCGATGTGGTCATCGGCAGTGTGATCGGCGTTCATATCTCGGACGACATGATTACCCCGGAGGGCCGGGTCGATATCCTGAAAGTCCGGCCGATCGCCAAGATGGGTTATTACGATTACACGAGCGTCGACTCGTTGTTCGAAATGGTCATTCCCAGCAAGAACGAGCTTCTGAAAGCCGGCATGGAGGGCCGCGCCAGCAAGTGATGAGGCGCGGGGCCGGATCAAACGCGTGTATTTTGGCGCGTTTGAGTTTGCCGCCTTTACAGTCGGTCGACATGAGGCACTCGAAAATTGAAGTGCCACAACAACGGGCTTTTTATGATCTCGTCCCACGGCCCGATACCAGGAAGTGGCGCAGCGATGACTACCCACTTGGGTAAACGGTTGGGATACTGCGCCGCATGCGCGTAGCCGACCATGTCGCCGATGTCATGCGTTACCAGATCGGCCTTTTGGATATTGAGCTTGTCGATCACTTTTGCGATGTCGACGGCTTCGGTTTTCTTGTCATGGCCTTCTTTCGCCTGCGACGAGAGCCCCCTGCCTATATCGGTTGAATAGTAGCCGCGGGGGCACGATCTCGCGGCCGAGGCCATCGTCAAAAAGCGACATGGCGCCGTTCGTTCCGCGATGTCTGTCCTTCCGCCCAATCGCAGACATTCGGATGCATTGGTGGATTCGGCGCTTTGTGGTCCGCTTTCCCCTTTGGCGACCAGACTGCGGACATTCCGTGTTAGCTGTTTCGCGCCAACGCGGAAATCGACCGCACGGAACGCGCATCCGAAGAGCTTAGGACTCAGAACTGATTGTAAGACTCAATCAGAGCTCCGAAATCTGGATTGCAAAGAATCACATTGATCGCGATCAATAAACCAATCGCACCAAACGCAATGACCATGGTCAGGTCGTGGTTGATGGCCCAATCGCAGACGTTGTCGTGGCTATCGAAGGTGATCTTGGTGGGGGCCGGACTCCGAGAGGGTAACGTCGTCGGCATGCTCTTTCTCCTCGCAACTCAAGTGAATTTCGCAAGGCAGATCGGCTTTTATCGATGCGACTGCGCCGGCGAACGCGCTCGTGCTGATAATGTGAGCCCGCAAGGCTACCAAGTCATTCGATTTACCCGTCGGACTTTGGGCAAATGATGGTGAATCGGTTGTGGTTTAATGACGGCACCTCGGGAGCTGGACAGTTTGTGGCTCTCCTGTACCGCTCATGTCCGCTTCTCTAATCGCCATTCTAGTTGGGTCAACGCTTCCGAAATGCGATGTCCCGTTAGGTCCGTTTTACGCCCAATTCCAGAAGTCGACGGCACCGGCTAAAAGCGATGCTCGGTGCCAAAGGGCAAAAAGACCCGCGCGGATGACGAGCCGGTCAGCGACTGCGCGTTTATGAGTAGGCGCCTTGGAGGCAAGGGCGCGCGCTCGCGCTTAATCTACCGCCGCTCCAATGTCATCTGCAGGCCGTGACGGGGCCGCAGCGTGATCAGGCCTTGCGGCTCGACCGGATGACCCGGTTTGAGATGCAGCCGATAGCGTTGCGCGATGGTGGCGAGGATGAGGATCGCTTCGGTCATGGCGAAGGCCGCGCCGATGCAAATGCGCGATCCGGCGCCGAACGGAATGTAGGCAAAGCGCGGACGCTCGGCGACGCGCTCGGGCAGGAACCGCTCGGGATCGAAGCGATCCGGATTTTCCCACAGCTGCGGCTTGCGATGCAGCAGCCATGGCATGATCAGGACCTCGGAGCCGGCCGGAATGCGATGACCAAGGATCTCGTCGGGCGCGATCGGCTGACGTCCGGTGGTGTGAGCCGGCGGATAGAGGCGCATCGATTCCTCGATCACCATCCGCGTGTAACGCAGGTTGGCGACGTCGGCGTAATCCGGCGTGCGGCCGCCGAGCACCTCGCGTAGTTCGTCGTAAAGCTTTGCTTCCACCGTCGGGTGCTGCGAGAGCAGATACCAGGTCCAGGTCAGCGCCAGCGAGGTGGTCTCGTGGCCGGCCATGAAGATGGTGACCACCTGGTCGCGAACCTCTTTCCCGGTCATGCCGCCGCCGGTCTCGCTGTCGCGGGCGGCAAGCAAGCGGGCCAGGAGATCTTTCGGCTCGGCGTCGGGCCGACGGCCCCGCTCGGTCAGGAGGCGATCGACCTTGCGGTCGAACTCGTCGAAAATACCATCCGTGGGGATCGGTGAAAGCAGGCGCGCAAGCCATTGCGGAAAGTGCAAAAGGTCGAGCACGCTTGGCCGGACCAGAGATTGATACTGGCTGACGCCGCCCTCGACGACATCGACGATCTCATCCGAATCAGAGGAGAACATCGAGCGCGAGATGATGTGCAAAGTCACATGCATCATCGCCGCCGCGACGTCCAATTCGCGCGGCTCCGATAGCGCGTCCCATTGCGCCAGCAATTCTTCGGTCACGCTGGTCATGATTGGCGCGTAGCCGACGACGCTGCGAGGATCGAACGAGGGCGCCATGATGCGGCGATGGCGCCGCCAGGTCTCGCCTTCGCTGGTCAACAGGCCGCGGCCAAGCCCCGGCTCCAGCAGGCGGCGGGCGACTTCCGATTTGGTGTAATTCGCGGCGTTATCAAGAAGGACGTACTTTATTGCGCCCGGTTCGTTGATGACGAACATGCGCCGCCACAAAATACGCTGTGTGATAATGTCGGCGGCAAAGTTCTCCGGCGGATGAGCGGCCAGCGCATTATCGCGCATTTCGCGGAGCGATTGCCGCATGCTGGTCGCGCCTTCCGACCGACGCGGCGCGGCAAGAGTTGGAAATCCGGTACTATCAATGACGCTCATCGCCGCCTCGCGGTCTCTGACGCAATCGTTGGAGCGCGTTGGAGCACTCTTAAACTCCTATTATAGCAAACGATGGTGGCCGGGAATCGCAGAATGAGGCTGAGCGCGTTTTCGTCGCGTGCCAAGGGACTTACAGCCCATGAAGCCATGCGCCGGAGCGCACGCGCGGCCTTGTGATCGACACGATGCGATTGCTATAAGTATCGCATGGGGACGCAGGGCTTGCGCGGTCACGTATCGGGTAGCCGGGCCTGCGCTCGTGGAAGCCAGACGCGACACGCTCTCACAGCCGTCTTCTTTATCGTGACATCCTTTACGCTCCTGCCGGCACTGGCGGGATGCTCGTCGTTTTCCTCCTCGTCTTCCTCTGCCGCCCAGACAGCCGCCGTGCCCCCGCCGCCCAACGCCGCCGTTGCGGCTCCTTCCGCGCCGCCCGCCGACGAGGCGGGCACTTCGGCTTATCCCTATCCCAAACAATCGCTGGTGGATGTGTTCAGGGACGGAACGGACACCGCGCCGCCGGCACAGAATGTACCGCGGCCGCCCAGCGCATACACGCCCTCGGATCAGCCATCCCCCGCCAACCAGCCGGCCTACAGCGCGCCTGTCGCCGCCAGCACCGCTCCGCCGGCCCCGCCTCCGCGTCCGGGCGATAACGCGACTTCCGGTTACCCCTATCCCAAACAATCGCTCATGGACTTGTTCAAGGATTCAACGGACTCTTCGCCGCGCGTGCAGAATGCGCCGCGTCCGCCAAGCACCTATACGCCGTCAGCTCAACCTCAATGATTCGGCGATCGGCATAGGCACGGGAACGCCGGGGAGTACCGGTCGCGCAAAGTCCGTCGTTGCCTTAAGACACTTTCTGGAGAAAGCTGGCGCAGTTTCGATTCAACAGCGACCGGTGTAGATCCACCAACAGGAGCGAGGACGAGATGGCAAAGGGTCAAATGCGAAGCAATCGCGAGAAGAAGAAGCCGAAAGCAGAGAAGAACAAGACCAAAGCCGCTCCGGTGGTCTCGTCGTTTTCGTCGGCGCGGCCTGCGGGGAAAGCCGCTGGTGGCAAGAAATTCTCCTAGCAGCCCAGATCTGCGCTTCGGGCGGTGATCCTAAGACAAACGTTACGAATGGTGGTCATCATCAAGGCGGCTGAACAATAGTCGGTCCAGCCGTGATGAAGCGAGCGACGCTTCATCGCCATTCGTGCGCACACCAAATCACGGATTTCCGCCCAACCAGGCGGCGGCAGACAGCTGTCAATCGACCGCTTCAGCAGGCCGCTCCTGGGAGCGAAGGGACAAGCTTTAATGAGAAAGATTTTGCCGGACACGATGTTCACTGATCCCGAACGAAGCCGTCTCACGATGCTTCGAACTTGGGTGCTCGACCACGAGGTCAGCGAAATCGAGATGAGCGAAAAACAGTTCTGGAATTTTGCACAACTTCAGCCGCTTGCCGAGAAGCCGTGGGCGACTTTTATGGGCCGCATCATCTGCGTGCCCGATATGCCCGTTGAGGCTCAAAAACATCTCGGTATTTTCGACAAGCGCAATCCGGCCGCCATCTGACTGATGCCGGCTGGCGGCGATGCGATCTCAAAAATCCGTCGCCGCCAGTTCGTAGGACCCCTTGCGATCCCGCTTGTACACCTTCGTCGCCGCCGCGTAGATTGAGGCTCGATGGGCATCGAACGCGCCGAGTAGGCCCGCTTCGTCGCGCTGCACATTCGGCTGCAGCCGCTTGAGCGCATCTTCGGTTACAAAGAACGACCATTCCATCGCGCTATCATGCCCCCAGAACCGGACGGCACGGCGTGTTGGATCGAAAAAGCGGCTTTCATTTGGGAAATTGATCATCAGTGCACCGCGGCGTTTAGTCAGCCGATATCCAGCATTTTCTCAGACCTTCCGGATCCCGCACCCACCAATAATTTCCTTCGCGATTGTGTCCGGATACGTTGAACGTTTTCAGGTACTTTTTCACCGCAGCCAGGGCTTCCTCGCGGGTGGCATAGCCGGCGCCGACCTCCGTCGCCAGCGCCGAAACCGCGTTTTTGAGTTCAAGAATTTTGAACATCGCCACCTCGCCTCGCGGCTCTCAATCCAGATCGAATGTCAGCTTCGCCGAAAGCACAAGGTCGCTTTCCGAAACGACACGCTCGTGAGCCTCGCTCTTGCTCTTGATCCGGTAATGGGTATTGCCGCCTTCTGCCGGCCGCAGGCTTACGATTTGGTAAGTCCCCCTGGCCGCCGACCGGAACGTCGAAGGGATCAGATCGACAGTTTGACCGACTTTGAACTTATGGATGCCGTCTGTCATCGCCGATACTCCCTCTACTGGACGGGCCGCGATACCGGGTGCGCCGCGCCGTTTTCGTCCGCCGCCGACTTTCTCACTCGCCGACCGCGGTCTTTTTGCTCATGCGCCACAACTGATAGCCAGAATCCTTGATCGCCGTTTCGATCAAATCGCGCGACAGATTGTACGGCGGCTCGCGATCCGGAGCGATGGCGCCGACCGCGCGCCACGGCCTGAACTGGCTCGGTAGTTGGGAGCCGGCCAGATCGCCGCCAAACGCGCGCAATCGAGGACTTTTCTCGGATTTGAAAATGAAGATTCGCATGGTTCCCGCCTATCTTTGCCCCTGCATCGTTGCCGGTTTCGGTGTGTGCAGGGGCATGGCAGGTCACCGTCGGCGGAACTGATTGCGTTGCGGCGGACGACTGGCCGCGGAGGCTCGTTCGTCCTTGTGACGGAAAATCAGCCGTCCTTTTTCCAGATCGTAGGGCGAAACTTCGACTGTCACCCGGTCCCCGGCCAGCGTCTTGATCCGGTTCTTTTTCATTCGTCCGGCCGTGTAGGCAACGAGCGCGTGGCCATTGTCGAGCTCAACGCGGTAGCGCGCGTCGGGCAAGATCTCGGTGACAAGGCCTTCGAATTGCAGGAGTTCTTCCTTGGCCACGTCATGACCCCTTTACAGGTGCGGTCCGCCGCGGCTCGTGGCGAGCAAAATCGCGGCGCGACGGGGCTTGATGATGCAAAAAGCGAACGGATGCGATCCCGTTTGCAGTCTCCGGCGCATGGTCGTGATGGCGCGGCTCGCGCGCCGCGCCGCCGTTGCGCCGCTGTTGCCGCCGCTTCCCTGGCGCACCGGACGGAGACCCGACGCTCCCGTTCCTGGCGTGCGGCGGCTCAGACTGCCGTCCCGGCACGCGTCGGTCGCTCGACGGAATCGACATACGGATCAGCTTTTCGATATCGCGAACGAAGGCCACCTCTTCGCCGTCGCACAGCGAGATGGCGATGCCCTCGGCACCGGCACGCGCGGTCCGGCCGATGCGATGCACGTAGGTTTCCGGTACGTTCGGCAGATCGAAATTGATGACGTGACTGATGCCGTCCACATCAATGCCGCGCGCCGCGATATCGGTGGCGACGAGAATCCTGGTCGCGCCTTTGCGAAACGCGGCAAGCACGCGCTCGCGCTGGTTCTGCGATTTATTGCCGTGGATGGCGTCGGCGGCGATGCCGGCCTTGACCAGGCCGCGCACCACCTTGTCGGCGCCATGCTTGGTCCGGGTGAAAATCAGGGCCCGGTCTATCGGCTCGCGTCGCAACACGTCGACGAGCACAGCGGACTTCGCACCGCGATCGACACGGATGAGACGCTGCTCGATTCGTTCGGCGGTAGACGCCACCGGCGCAACCGCAACCCGGACCGGATCGCGGAGCATGTGGGCGGCGAGTTCGGCGATGGCGTTGGGCATGGTCGCCGACAGCATCAGTGTTTGGCGATCCACCGGCAGCTTCGCGACGATTTTACGGATGTCGTGGATAAATCCCATGTCGAGCATGCGGTCAGCCTCATCGAGCACGAGACATTCGACAGCGTCGAGGCGTAGCGCGTTGCTCTTGACCAAATCCATGAGCCGGCCAGGTGTGGCGACCAGAACGTCCACGCCGTTGAGGAGGGCGCGGACTTGGCCGCCCATTGCCACACCACCGATCGCCAGTGCCGACTTGATCTGCAGGTGCCGGCCGTAAACGCGAAAACTGTCGAGGATTTGCCCGGACAATTCGCGCGTTGGAGCAAGCACGAGCACCCGACAGCTCTTACGCATCAGCGGACGCGTATGCGCAGCGAGATGATGCAGGATTGGCAGCGCGAACGCGGCAGTCTTTCCGGTTCCGGTCTGGGCGATTCCGATTACATCGCGGCCCGCCATGACGGGCGGTATCATCTGCACTTGGATCGGGGTTGGAGTGAGGTATTTTTCTTCCGCGAGGCTACGCGTGAGTGCGTCGTTAAGTCCGAATTCGGGAAATGAGGTCAAAGATTAAGACTTTCTTTTGTGTGCGCCGTCGCGGCCGCTGCATGATGCGCAGGACCAGCGTCGCGGGTGAAACGAGACACCCCGCGCGATCTGGGCTGTCAATGAACCATGAAAAAGGGCGAGCCAGAGGCCGTTTTACGGTGTCGATATTAACGGTGTCGGAACACGCGGCTCGTAGCAGCCAATAAGGCCACGACATCAATATAGCCCATCGGGGTGTTCGTTTCAAGGCTAAGGGATGGCTGCTATACTTGCATCCTGCCGCAGGATATGCCGGTCATCTATACGTCAAGCAACGCCAATGACCGAGCGCGCGCTGTTCCAAACAGCTTGTTCTTCAATAAACCTTATCAACCCGACGAGCTTCTCCGGGCGTGCCAGCGACTCACCGCCTCTCACTGAGATCTGATGATCTGCGTCCGTCCTGCGCTCGTCAATTAACGGTCAGCGGCCTCGCCGGGCGTAGGGCAAACACGGAGCAACATGTGTGCTCAACGTGCTCAGGGTGCTGCGGGAGGTCCGAGCACGGTGCTTGCACACTCAACGCTATCATACACTGATACGTGAAGTATCGGATAGTCTTTCTTGATCGCGAGCCCTGCCAATTTGGCGGTCTCGGCTGTCTGATATGAGCCCTTGGTCTGGCGATCTACCTGGAGAAGGTACCGGCCTAGTTCTGGCCGCTTACGCTGTGAGAAATGCTCTTCAGGTTCGGATTCTGTCTTCGCAGGCATTTTCATTTGGCGTGGTGCCATTCGAATCTCCTTATGTGGTGATACCATCAAATAATCACTCGGGGCCGACAACGCGAGGCCTGCCTGGTCTCGCGAGTTCAGCAAACGACGAGCATCGGCCACCAACTAGATGCCGGTGACAGCTGTTGCAGAATCAAAACCGGGGCGCGCGAGGCGGCGCGCCTCTTCCAGGAGCCCCGGGAGCTGGGCGAGGCTTCATCGGCAGCAACCCCTCGCGTTGCAGCTTTTTGCGGGCGAGCTTGCGAGCGCGGCGGATCGCTTCCGCCTTCTCCCGGACCTTTCTCTCGGAGGGCTTTTCGTAATGGCCGCGGAGCTTCATCTCGCGGAAGACGCCCTCGCGCTGCATCTTCTTCTTCAGCACCTTGAGAGCCTGGTCGACGTTGTTGTCACGGACGAGAACTTGCACGTGGTATTTTCCTCTTCGATCGAGCGGTTGAACGGTCCGAAGGTCAGGTGCCGAAACAACTGCCGCACGGACAAGAAAGAATTCGCGTGCCGACAGCAGCCGCGAATAGAACCCAGCGTCGATATCTGAGATCGCGCGCCGATGGGCACCCAAGCTGCCAATTGTAAAAGCGGAGACTTCGGTAGGTCGCCGTTTGGCAGGCAGCTCGCCGGAACAAGCCAGAGCTTGGCTATATAGAAATGGACAGATTTGTCAAAGACTTCCTGTATGCGGACGCCGTCGGTCTTCGTACCCTTCGGTCGCGACTAGCACGTAGATGCGGTTGGTACGCTCGGATCCGTGTGGACTCTTTCCCTCGGGTCGCCTTTAGAAATCCCGCACTTTTGTATCAACTTGGGCGGAGTTCGCGGCAGCCGCTCCCTAGCTTTGCCGCAACAACTTGCCCCGAGTAGGCCGTAACCATTCGACCTGCCGCGATGTCTGGGTTGCTCTAGTGCCTAAAAAACACGCGACATCTGCATAAAAACCAGTGTCGGCATGGCAACGAATAGTGCGCCCACAGGCAAGCATCCCGGCCTCGACCAATCCTAGAGTTCTCGTCATGGAATGAAAGCATGGTGCGCAAAGCCGTTGCTTTCATTCGCCACACAGGAGGTTGGGCGATGTCAAACAATGTTCTGAGGATAATTCACTATTTTGGCTGGCGGAAATTGGCGATTGCGGTGGCTTGTGCCGCGACCGTCATCACTCTTTCCGGTCACGCCCGGGCGGCGACGCCCGCCGGCTGCGCCGCGCTGCAGGCCAAATATCCGGACCTGAAGGGCAAGACCCTGGTCAACGCCATCAACCCGCATACGCCGGGTTACGAGGCGCTCGACCCAAAGGATCCGAGCAAGTATGTGGGCTTCGACATCGATCTTGGCGAAGCGATCGGCGATTGCCTCGGGTTCAAGCTGACCTACAAGCCGGTCGTTTTTGCCGCGTTGCTGACGACGCTGGCGGCCGGTCAAGCCGACATTGTCATCTCGGACATCTATGCTACCAAGGAGCGCGCCAAGGCCGCCGATTTCATCACCTACTCCAAAGTGTTCGACGGCGTTCTGGTCGCGAAGGGCAATCCGAAGAAGATCACCGGCATCAACACGTCGATGTGCGGCGATGCGGCGGCCGAAAACACCGGCTTTGTCGAAGTGCCGCTGGTTCAGGACCTGGCCCCAAAATGCAAAGCCGAGGGCAAGCCGGAACCGACACTGCAACTCTACGACAACAACGCCAACTGTATTCAGGCGATCCTCGCCGGCCGCGCTGACACCTATGTCAACGACGTCAACACCGTCGATCAGGCGGTCAAGGCCTATCCGGACAAGCTGGAAAAGGCGATCGCGGTGACGATCCCGTACTCGGTCGGCATCGCCGTTCCGAAAAACAAGCCGGCCTTCCGCGCCGCGGTGATGGCCGCGCTGATCGAGTTGCAAAAGTCGGGAACCCACATGGCTCTGCTCAAGAAGTGGCAGCTCGACGTCAATAACTTCAAAGAACCCGACATCCTGACCGTCGATTAATGTCGCTTTTCTTCCACTATCTCAGCCTGCCGTATCTGCTCGAAGGCATTGAACTTACGCTTGAAGTGACATGCCTCGGGCTGATCGGCGGGCTGCTGATGGGCCTTGCGTTGACCAGCATGCAGCTCAGCCGCTTCCGGCTGCTGGCCGCTGTCGCGCGCGCCTACGCGGTAATCTTCCGCGGCACACCGCTGATCCTGCAGATGGTGTTCGCCTATGACGCCTTGCCGCATATCGGCATTACGCTGAGTGCGGTGGCTGCCGCGGGACTGGCTCTTGCCGCCAATGAGGCTCCGTTCATTGCCGAGATGTTGCGCGCCGGCGTCATCGGAGTGGATCGGGGACAGATCCTTGCCGGGCAGGCGCTCGGCATGACTCCGGGCGTTCTGATGCGCCGGATCATCGCCCCGCAGGCGATCCGCACCATGATCCCGGCATTCGGCAACGAATCCGTCAGCGCACTGAAGAACTCGTCGCTCGCGTCGGTTATCGCCGTTCAAGAACTGACCTTGCGCAGCACGCAGCTGGCGTCGTCGACATTCGATTTCTTCTCGATCTTCTTCGCGGCAGGATTGATTTATTTGGTGCTGACCGGCGCGATAGCCGTCATCCAGCTCGTCGCTGAGGTGCTGCTCGATCTTGACCGACCGTCGCCGCAGGAGCGGCTGGCGCGTCTGTTGCCGTGGCGGCGCGTCGACCTCGTCGCCGAAATTGCGCTGGCACAAAAAGCGGCAGCCGACGAAGTGTTAAAGGACAAGGCGCCAAGCGAAATGTCGAACGCGCTGAAACCGGTCGTCGCGCTCGATCATGTCAAGCGCGCTGTTCAGATCGCGCGCAACAACATTGCGGTCGGGGTCATCGATCTCCACAAGCGGTATGGCAATCAGCAAGTGCTTAACGGGCTCGATCTGACGGTCCGCGTCGGCGAAGTCGTCGCGCTGATGGGGCCGAGCGGAGCAGGAAAGAGCACGCTGCTCCGCTGCATCAATCATCTGGAAAGCTGGGATTCCGGCGAAGTCCGGATCGGCGGTCGCCGCCTTGGCTTCGGCCAGAACGGCGTGGTGTTGACCCCGAGCGGTATCGCCCGGCAGCGCGCCGAATTCGGCGTCGGCATGGTGTTTCAGCAGTTCAATTTGTTCGGCCATCTGACGGCGCGCGAAAACGTGGCAGGTCCGCTGCGGTGGGTGCACGGCGTTGCAAAGGCCGACGCTGACAAGCGTGCGCGCGATTTGCTCGATCGCGTGGGCCTCAGCCATCGCGTCGATGCGCTACCGCGGCATATGTCGGGCGGGCAGCAACAGCGCGTCGCCATCGCACGCGCTCTGGCGCCAAACCCGACCGTTCTGCTGCTCGATGAGCCGACCTCCGCGCTCGACCCGGAACTGGTCGGTGAGGTGCTCGAGGTGATCCGGAAGCTGGCCATTGAGGACGGTCTCACCATGATCATTTCGACACATCAACTGCGGTTCGCCGATGAAGTCGCTGACCGTGTCGCATTCCTCACCGGCGGGTCGATCATTGAAGAAGGTCCGGCGCATGACGTGCTGACCCGTCCACGCAATCCCATAACCCAGCGCTTCCTCAGCGTCGTGGAAGCCGACCACAAACCTCTGGAGGCCCGCGCGTGAACCTACCGTCTATGTTTTCGGCGTCGGATAAGGCTGCTCCCAGTGCGAAGCACTACACGTTGCCGGTGTCGCCGAAGACGGTGCACTGGGGCTACTTCAGCAAGAAGGTCGCGCCGGCGCTGACGCTGAAGTCGGGTGACCGCGCCACCATCGAAACGTTGACGCATCACGCCAACGACGATTACGAGCGCATGATTGCCGATGATCCAGGTGCGGAGAGCGTCTTTCATTGGACGCGCGAACACAAAGCGATTGTTCGTCGCGGCGCGGGCGCGACGGAGGGCCCCTTCGTGCGCGGCTCCGGTGAGGGCGTCGGGGTGCATCTCCTGACCGGGCCGGTGGCGATCGAGGACGCCGAGCCGGGCGACATTCTGGAGGTCCGCATCCTCGATTTGCGGCCACGGCCGAGTTGCAGCGCCTGTTATGCGGGGAAATGTTTCGGCTCGAACGCCGCGGCCAACTGGGGCTTTCAGTATCACGACTTGATCGAGGAGCCGAAGCCGCGCGAGGTCATCACGATCTTCGAACTCAACACCACCGGTGAGCCTTACGCAAAGGCGGTGTACAATTATGTTTGGACGCCTCAGACCGATCCCGACGGGATTGTTCACTCAACGATCGATTATCCGGGTGTGCGGGTCAATCACGGCACGATCCGCAAGCGCGATGCCATTCTTAAGGGCGTCAAGGTGCCGGCCCGGCTGCACTTTGGCACCATGGGGCTTGCGCCGTCGGAGTCGGATTTTGTCAGCTCGGTCCCGCCGAACTACACCGGAGGCAATATTGACGACTGGCGGATCGGCAAGGGCGCGCGAATGTATTATCCGGTGGCGGTGCCGGGCGCCTTGTTCTCCGTCGGCGATCCGCATGCGGCACAAGGCGACAGCGAGCTGGGCGGCACAGCGATCGAAACATCGCTCACTGGCGACTTCGAGTTCCACCTGCACAAGCGGAACGATCTCGGCGGTACGGCACTCGAGGGACTGACGCATCCGATGCTGGAGACCGACCAGGCTTGGTCGTTCTATGGCTTCACGTTCCCGAACTATCTGGCCGAGCTAGGCCCCAATGCTCAAACCGAGGTCGGCAATCATGCCAGTCTAGACCGGGCCATGCGCGATGCGTTCCGGAAGCTGCGCCGGTTTCTCATGACGGTCCACGGCCTGAGCGAGGACGAGGCGATCTCGCTGATGTCGGTCGCCGCAGATTTCGGCGTTACCCAGGTGGTCGATGCCAATTGGGGCGTTCACGGCTCCATCCGCAAGGACATGTTCCGATGTGAGGGCATGTAACTCAACATTTTCAATGGCTTGGCGATCCGCGATCATGGATCGCGGCTGAAGTCGGCTGGCACGGCGGTTGCTTCGTGGGTCTCGGCGAGAGGCCGACGCATGAGCATTCGACCGTTTACCAGCGAGTCCTACGCGGAGGTTGATCGTCCGGGCGCTTGGGCGGACGTTCTGGGCGTCGTTGGCCTCCGTCCGGCCTCGTCCTCCACTCATTACGGTCATGCCACGGCGCTGCACCGTCAGTCTGCCGGGGTTGTGCTCGCCCGCCTGTCCGCCGGATCGCAAACCCTCTCGGCGATCAAGCGGTCCGCCGATCTTCCGCTGATCGTCGTCCCGCTGGAGGACGGCATGGTACTTCGCTCGGCGGGTACCCATCACATCGTCCCCGTCGAGCACGTGGCGGTGCTGCCGCGCGCAGAAGACTGGATGATTACCTTTCAACGTGACATGCGCGCGCTGGTGCTATCGGTTGCGGCGGGCGCGTTTGGTGGCCGCAAGATTGGTGCGTCAGAATTCGGCAGCGCACGGGTGTTGCCGCCGAAGGGGCTGGCGCAGGTCGTTGCACGCCTGCTAGAGGCCACCTCTGACTCGTTCGAGACGCTCACCGAAACCGAATGGGCGGCGATCGCTCAAACCGTCGCTGAGCTCGTGCTGACGCTGGCGCATCAGGCCGAGGACACCACTGCCGCGACACGTACCGCGCTGCTCAATCGCATCTGCCAAACCATCGAACGCCAGCTTGACGATCCGGATCTAACTCCCGCGCGGGTCGCCCAGAGCGAGGGGATTTCCGAGCGCTACCTGCAACGGCTGTTCGAGGGCGCCGGCGACAATTTCACTCACTACATCCGCGAGCGGCGCCTGCTGCGAACGTCCGTCGATCTTGCAAATCCCGCCGAAGCTCATCACTCGGTGTCGGAGATCGCCTTCCGTCATGGCTTCAACGATGCCGCTCACTTCAGCCGGGCGTTCCGTGATCGTTTCGGGATGTCACCGCGTGCCTACCGTCAGCAGGAAGCCGAGCGCCTCCATACGTTGGCGACGTCGCATGGCCAGCGCGGATGGCCGCAGGATGCAGTGGCGCGACTTCGCACTCACAAACAGGCCATCGGTCTTTCGGCGAAGATCGACAAGCTTGAGCCCGCCGCCGGCGCCGCGCGTCTGGCGTCCGGACATCACCATCTGCCGGTCGAGGCAGCGCATGTGCATTGGGGCTATTTCAGCAGGTCGCTGAAACCTCTGATCGAGATTTCGTCCGGCGACACGGTCACGATTGAGACGTTGACCCAGCACGCTTCCGACGATCCCGACCTTATGATTAGCGGCGATCCCGGCGCCGAAAGCGTCTTCCAATGGTCGTCACAGTCAAAAAGTGTCAACCGCCGCGGCGCCGGTCCGATCGATGCATCGATCTTTGGTCGTGGGGCAGGCGAGGGCTTCGGCGTCCATATCTGCAGCGGCCCGATCGCCATCAAGGATGCGCAGCCGGGCGATGTTCTCGAGGTCCATATCATCGACATCGAACCGCGCGCATCGCGGAATCCAAAATTCAAAGGCCGGGTGTTCGGCAGCAGCGTGGCTGCGTGGTGGGGCTATCATTACGGCGAACTGCTCGCCGAACCGAAGCCGCGCGAGGCGGTGACGATCTTCGAAATCATGACGGGGCAGGAGCCGCACGCGCGCGCTCTTTATTCCTACCGCTGGCAGCCGCAGACCGATCCATTTGGGGTGGTTCACAAGACCTACGACTATCCCGGCGTGCGGGTTGATCCGGATTCGGTGCGTCGTCGTCACGCTATTCTCGACGGTATCCGCATTCCACTGCGGCCGCACTTCGGCGTGATCGCGGTGGCGCCCAAGGAAGCCGAGCTGATCGATTCCATACCGCCGGCATACTTCGGCGGCAATCTCGACAACTGGAGGCTTGGCAAGGGGTCAACGGTTTACCTGCCGGTCTCGGTGCCCGGCGCGTTGCTGTCGGTCGGCGACCCGCACGCTGTGCAGGGTGACGGTGAGCTGAGCGGCACGGCGATCGAGTGTTCGATGACCGGGACATTTCGCGTGACGTTGCACAAGAAGGCGGATTTCGCCAGCCAGCCGTTTGCCGACCTGACCTATCCTCTGATCGAGACCGAGACGGACTGGGTGCTGATGGGATTCAGCCACCCCAACTATTTGGCCGAATTCGGCGCCAAGGGCCAAAGCGAGGTCTACGCCAAATCATCGCTCGATCTCGCGATGAAAGATGCGTTCCGCAAAATGCGCCGCTTCCTGATGACGACGAAAGGCCTCAGTGAAGACGAGGCCATAGCGCTCATGTCCGCAGCGGTCGATTTCGGCGTCACGCAGGTCGTCGATGGCAACTGGGGCGTCCACGCGATCGTGAGCAAACGCCTGTTCGATCATGCGCCCGAAGGCGAGGCTTAGAAGGACGGTCCGTGCAGTTCCATATGATCGCCGGTGGTCCGAAGCCGGTCGCACCGTTCAGTCACGCCGTCGAAACCGACGGCCTTGTTTTCATCACCGGGCAGATGCCCGACAGTCCGGGCAACCCCGGAGTTCTACCTGCCGGAATTGTCGCGCAGACCCATGCCGTGATGGCGAACCTGAAGATCGTGCTGGCAGGGCTGGGATTGGGTTTTGAGCACGTGATCATGTCGCGCATCTACTTGACACGCTTCAAGGATGACTATGCGGCGATGAACGAGACCTACCGCAGCTATTTTGCGGAAGGCCGGCTCCCGGCTCGCACCTGCGTCGGCGTTACCGGCCTTGCCTACGATGCTCTGGTCGAGATCGATCTGGTGGCGAAACGGCCCAGCTAGAGTTTGATTCATTGGGACGGAATCGATTTGGGATTCCCAAATCGAAGCGGGTCTGATTCAAGATGCTGGCTGGAGTGGAGGCCAGCATGGATGGCACGACCCTATTCGCTTGATCTTCGCGAACGCGTTGTTGCGATGGTTTTGGCTGGCGAGAGCTGCCGCAAGGTTGCTGGCACCTACAAGGTGAGCGTGGCGAGCGTGGTGAAGTGGTCGCAACGGTTCCGCGCGACCGGCAGTGCAGCGGCGAGGCGAATGGGCGGCAATCAAGCCCGCTCGCTGGCGGGTGAGCGCGACTGGCTTTTGCAACGCCTTGCCACGGTGCCGGATTTGACCCTGCGGACACTGGTGGTGGAGCTTGGCGAGCGCGGTGTTGTCACGAGTTACGGCTCGGTCTGGCGTATCATCCACGATGCCGGCATCAGCTTCAAAAAAAACTCTGTTCGCCACCGAGCAAGACCGCCCCGACGTCGCACGAAGGCGGCGACGCTGGAAAGCGTATCAAGGCCGGCTTGATCCGGCACGGCTGATCTTCATCGACGAGACCTGGGCCAAGACCAACATGACGCGGCTGTGCGGCTGGGCGCCGCGCGGACACAAGCTCATTGCCAAGGTGCCTCAAGGCCATTGGCGAACGCTGACCTTCCTGGCGGCCTTGCGTCACGACCGGATCGAAGCCCCCTGCGTGATCGATGGGCCGATCAACGGCGAAAGCTTCCTGGCCTATGTCGAACAGATTCTTGTTCCGACCCTCAAAGTCGGCGACATCGTCATCATCGACAATCTTGGCAGCCACAACGGAAAGGCCGTGCGCAGCGCCATTCGCGCCACCGGCGCTCGGCTCTTCTTCCTGCCGCCCTACAGCCCCGATCTCAATCCGATCGAACAGGTCTTCGCCAAGCTCAAGACGCTGCTGCGCAAGGCAGCCGAGCGAACAGTCGAAACCACCTGGAAGCGCATCGGCACGCTGCTCGGCGCCTTCACTCCACAGGAATGCGCAAACTACTTCAGGAATGCAGGATACGCTTCAATATAACTGGATCAGACTCTAAAGTCCGCGGTTCGCGATCAACTCTTTATAAAGCGTGTCTGCTCCGGTATGTTCGCTTGTGCCAGCTAATCTGGGGGTGTGGCCTATCCATGAACAAGATCACCGTCGCGCTCGTGCTCTTGAGCGGAGGTCTGCTTTTAGGTTCAACGAATGCGCACGCGGACGACTGCCCGAGTGGGCAACGTTTTCGCATGTCCGGAGCCTGCGCCGACGCATCTGGGAACAAGGTCCCGAAAGGCGGTCAGAAACTGCCGCCCGGGTATGTTCTATTTCCCAACGCTCAGGGACAAAATGTTCCGATCAAGCGCGCGACAACATACGCACAATGCATGCGTAACGGTCGAACATTGGGTTATGCAGATTCGCAAGCCGAGACGTACTGTAAGGAGCACCATCCGCACTGACGCGGCTCGCTCCGCCGTCCGCAATGGATTGGCGGCTTGCGCATACGCTCGGGATCAAGCTTTCGAAGCTGTTTGAGCGACCGCGTAAAGGAAACTGCTGCGCTCAAACCCCTGCGGAGCGACTTCGGCGGCGTCCGTAATTTGGCCTCGCTCTAACGAGGATCCCGTTTATTGTTGGATCAAGAAGTATCGGCCGTCCTGCCGCACGCTCGACTGCCTCGAGTGATGCCTCAAGGTTTCAATGGATGCCGACAAAAATTCAAAGTCTGGTTCCAGCTGTCTTTGTATATCGCGATCGACGGTTCCACACTACGTTGGGTGAGATTGGGATCGCACGGTATCGCATCTATTTTCTTTTCCATGCCAGCAACGGATTTGAAGCGATGTCGTTAAAGGAGTAGTTCACGCTCAATTGCTCGAAGGGTCACATCAAGCGTTCATTATGCGCCTGGATCTTCATCGCCATGCGGATCAAATCGGCGATGTTGCGGGCGCCAACGCGCTCCATCATCCAGGCCCGATGATTCTCCACGGTTTTAGGGCTGATGTTGAGTTGGAGGCCGATCTCCTTACTTGAAAGCCCGGCAACTGCGAGCTCCATGACCTGGCGCTGGCGTTCTGAAAGTGCGTTGAACCGGGATCGCAGTTCCTCCAACTCGGCGGCAGTACTCTCGCTCTTCCGTCCCTTTTCCACCGCACGACGTATGCAGGAGAGCAAGCGAGCTTCGTCAAACGGCTTCTCAATAAAATCAAAAGCACCATTTTTGATGGCAGTAACAGCCATGTCAACGTCACCATGTCCGGTGATTAGGATGATCGGCAACATATGCGAGCAATCGTTAAGGTGCTGCACCAGATCAAGTCCCGACATTGCCGGCATACGGACATCGGAAACAACGCAATCAAATCGTTCCCCGCGATCGAGAACTGCCAGGAAATCCCTCGCACTCTTGAAGCAGGAGGTGCTGACGTCCTTACGGGCCAGATAATACCGCAGCGCGTCGAGCACCGCCTCATCATCGTCTATCAACGCGAGGTGAACTGCATCAGCCATGCTCGGACTTCTTTGCTACAGGCAACGTAAAGCGGACCGATGCCCCGTACGAATTTGCGTCCAACCACAGTCGGCCACCATGAGCTTCCACGATTGATCTGCAAAGTGGCAGTCCGATGCCGAGACCGTCAGCTTTGCTGGAAGAAAGAGGAAGAAATCCGTTTTCGATCTGCTCGCGCAGGAAACCCGGACCGGAGTTTATCAACCGGATCTCTACGAATTCCTTGTCAGCCCGTTTTGCCTCGATCAAGATGGAGCCATGGGGGATTGCATTTTCAGCGATGGCCTCAATTGAATTGCGAATCAGGTTGATTAAAACCTGCTCAATTTGCAGCATATCTACCATCACAGGAGGAAGCTCGTCGGCCAAGCTGAATCGCGCCGTCACGCTGGCCCGTTCGAGGTCAGGCCGGCACAGTTCAATCGTCTCCTTGACGATTCGTTCGAAACCGAATGATGCGCGATTGCTGCGATCGAGTCGCACCAACGCGCGCAGACGCCGGATCACTTCAGCGGCGCGATCAACCTGCGCCACCGCTTTCATCGCAGTCGCCGCAACTTCCGCGGCGTCGGCGTTCCCTGAGCTTATCGTTTCGGCCACCAGGCGGGTGTAGGTGCCGGCTGCCATCAAAGGTTGGTTGACCTCATGCGCCACCGCGGCAGCAAGCTCACCGATGCTGCCGAGCCGCGCCAGACGCGCCAATGCTTCCTGTTGCAACCACAATTGGGACTCTGTACGGCGTCGCTCCGTAACCAGTTCTCCTGCGATCAGCCCGGTCACGGCCAAGACGAGCATCAGGGCCTGATAAGCGATCAGCTCTTCGCGTTCTTCAAGGAAGAACTTCGCACCCAGGATCACGCCGAGTTGAGTGATCAGGATACCAGCGCTAACGCCTTCAGTTCCACTACGCACCGCCATCCATACGATCGGCAAGAAAAGAACATAGAACAGCTGGAATTCTCGTTCTTCGGCAATGCCAAATACAAGCACCAGAGCCCCGATAACGGCAGAGTACTGAAGTATGGTCTCGGTAGAGACATCCAGGACGCGCCTACGCGTCAAGGTGAACAGTGCGAATGGAGTGAGCACCAAGATACCTATCAAGTCCCCGATCCAATAGCGCAGCGTCGCCGGCATAAAGTCTTTGACGGTCAGCAGTTGCGTTGTGATTGTCAGGCCCACATAGCTCGATGCCACGAACGCCGCGCTTACCGCCGCTACGAGCATCAAGGTCACAAGGTCTCGCATTGATGACAGTGTGGGATCAAAGCCGAGTTTGGATCGTTCCAAAAATATCAAACCGGCCGAATAAAATCCGCCGATTAGCACAGCAGATAGAACCTCGGCCGTCCAAGGCTGAAGGATATGTCCATTTATGAGATCGGCCAGGAACGGCGCAACGAACAGAAGCGGAATCATTCGCTGACCAAACACCAGGACCAGGACGAAGCTTAAGCCGGTGTTAGGATTCCACGGCGTGATGCCGGAAGGCGTGTATGGTTCGATGAAACTGACCCGATCGAGCGCAACATACCCAGCTAGGTAGGACAACCCGACAATAGCCTTGTTGGCGTTGACGATCACCGGGAAGGCCGCTGTTCGCAACCGCATCGCCTGCGCTCTTTTGAGCATGGCTATATTTGCCTTGTTTCACGCTAAAATCACCTCGGTCGCCACGCCACACCTGGGGGAACCTACCTAGGTGCAGTCACCTAGTCATGCATCCCGAATTGCGCGCAAATGTCGTTCCACTACCCTAGAAGGGTGATCAAAATGGCAGCCATTCTACGGCCCCATGCTGCGCTTGATCAGGAGTTTAGTCGAAGGCGGCGTCCGAAACGTGGTCGAGATTTTGAGCGGAGTGTCAAAGAACTTGAGGAGTGCGTTTATGGGAGCAAATGGCATTAAAACTCGCGTTCCCAAAGTGCCGGCGGACCAGTTGGCATTGGACCAGGCGCTCAAGCGCCTGCGCAAACTGCGCTGGATCGGCAAGGACTCGGATGCTCAGAAAACACTTCGAATTTTAGACGAAATGCGGCTGCAGCATCGTCTCCAAGGTCTTGAACGTGCGTTAGGCGCAAGACGGGCCTAAACCGCAACGATGAAATACACCATCGAAATTGTTCGGCATGATGACGATGGCACCCGCAAGGTGCTGCGCCGATTTGCATCAAAGGCAATGAACCCCAGCGCAGTAAAGGCGAAGGGGCAGCTGCTATTGCGTCGGGCACAGGACGCCAATGGTTTCAGAATAGCCGATAATCGTGGGGAAGAGATCTATAGCTGGCGCAGGGACGGTCCGCCGCATGAGATCCCGACAAGGTAAGAGTGAGCCTATCGCCCCTTGGCCAACGGCCAAGTACAAAGCGAAGATGGCAAAGCGGCGGAAATTGTGAACCAGCTTGTCTCTGTTCAGCAAAGATTGGATGTCGACCGATCCCTAAGGGCGATATTTCGTCGACGGTTGAACTTCACAGTTCGATATTTTCTGGCGAGAAGGCGTTCGACGACGATTGCGAGACTTCGCCCGATTATTGAAAATTCCTTTGAGCATCCGTGGGTGGCAGGAGTAGAAATAAAATTCCGATTTCGACCTGGCAATGAGATTCAGCTCGGCCGACCGTGGCGCGCTAAGCTTCTCTCAAGTCGATCCATGCATTGGGACGCTCCTATAGCGGTTTCCGTCTTCAGAGTCCGACGAGGAAGGAGACGGGAGGCTCTCTGCATGTCACTTTTTCTGATCAAAGATATCCTCTACATTGCACAGATCCAGGGCATCGCCGGGACTGACGCTCCGAAAGAGCTTCGAGATTGGCCAAAGATGCTCATTGAATCATGCCGGACATTTGTTCGCCAAGAAGGGCTCCGAGAGCTGAGGGTAGCGAAAGCAGAGTCACTCTACTCCTATCGCGGCCCGCAACTTAACCCAGAGCTTACCGCGAGCGCGCGAGAGAACACGCTGCGGCGGATAAGGAAAGGTATGCGGTTGTTGTATGACGCAAACGCTGTGCAACTTGGTTTTGTCTTGGATGGCGACTGGTTTAGATGGCAGCCTAACGCAGAAAGTGTGGCAGAAGCCGCCGATCGTGACGTTTCGCAGGTGCCCCTGATCGCGGCGTGCCGCAGAATGTCTCCAGCGGCTGCTGCGCGATCTCAACCGATGCGTTGATGGCCTCGATGCACCGTTGCATGGTCCGGCCACGCGCCGTCGAGGTGGACCGTAAGTAGAGCAAATTTCTCCCAACTACGCTCCCAACGGGACCGTCCTGTCTAATGCAGCATCAGGAAAAGCCATTTAACATCAATGGCTGGGGAACTAGGATTCGAACCTAGATTAACGGAGTCAGAGTCCGCTGTTCTACCGTTGAACTATTCCCCAAAAGCCTTGACCCGTCGAAACTTCTGCCGTTTCACAAAAATCGTTAGCGCCTGCCGGGCCCCATGCGCAACTTCGTAGTGGTGCGGCGACATTTAAGGGATTTAATGCGATTTTCCAAGCTCGGCTGCAGATGGCGAGAATGTCGTCACGCAGCCTTAAGCGCCGATCCGGGTACCTGAGCGTCGGCGTCCCGAGCTGAGCCCGCGTTTCATCCCCCAATGAGGAGTGCTCAGCCTCGTTTCGGTGAGACCGGCCAAAATGAGCACCTTTTGAGTGTCCGAAAAACTGCGACTGCCTTACCTTCCGCTCTCCCGGCCTGGAAGCACCGCGGCAAATCTGGCCAAAAACGATCTGGCTTTTCGGTCCACAGCACCGGCGTCGTCGATGAAATTTCTGTTAACCGGATTTTCAATCCCGGATGGCAACATTGTTGCCCGTCTAAGGCGGGATGGACGGGGACGGCCATCCTGAAGCGATTTGGCAAACCGACACACGTCGGTTTGTGCCCTTATGCCCGCCGGCACCGGAACCATGGCTCTCCACACCTCAGCATCCGTGCTCGTAGTCGACGACCAAGGCACCATGATTCGCATCATCCGCAATCTGTTGCAGCAACTCGGATTCGCCGACATCGACGATGCGACCGACGGCGCCGCCGCGCTCAACAAGATGCGCGCCAAGCGGTACGGCCTGGTGATTTCTGATTGGAACATGCAGTCGATGACCGGCTTTGACTTTCTTTGCGAGGTGCGCGGCGATCCGGGTCTGAAGCACACGCCATTCATCATGGTGACAGCCGAGTCTAAGACCGAGAACGTGATCGCGGCGAAGCGGGCCGGGGTCAACAATTACATTGTCAAGCCGTTCGACGCGCACACGCTTAAATCCAAGATCGAGTCAGTATTCGCCGCAATGGCCAAACCGCCGCCATCCCGACCTGAGGCCTAGGATTTTCGATCCGGGATGGCCCGGGCGATGTTCAGAATCATGTGCTGAGAGCCGTCAGGCGTAAAGGCAATCCATGACCAAAGAGCGAACTCATCCCGGTCAAGCGCGGAGTGCGAAAGCGATACGTCGCCGCACTCAGGCCCGGCGAAAACGCTGGTATGTCGTCATTGGATTTTTTTGCATGTTCGCGGCGATGATTTTGCTGGCGACGAATGCAGATTTTGCAGCGTCGTGGTTTTCCGCAGCTTCTTCAAACGAAGAAATTCCAGCAGCCAATTCTGAAGCGACGCACACGGGCACCATCGTGGTGCAGAGCGGTGAAATACGTTGCGAGCGTGCGAAGTTCGACAATGATACCGGCCGCATTACTAGCAGCTCTAGTTGCGAGAATGAGGTTGTTCTTGATGCTCACGGCCTGCCGGTGCCCGTCGCCACGGTTCACCGGCTCGATACGATCAGCAAGTCATTTTCGGGACGCTAAGTCGATCTACGCGCCACGGCCGCTTTGCGCGAGCAGACCGCGACGACGCTCAATTGCCCGGCCGAAGGGAATGGGCAGGGTCCGCCCCGGCTTTTGCGATGGTGGCATGAACGGTGCGCATTCATAATTTGATATCCATGCGCGGAATTGGAGCGATCTCTATTTAACGATTAGCAGTTGCATAAGACGGGCCGCGTAATCTTATCGCATCGCAATATGGCTCATCATTACGTCCGGATATCATGACCGCTGGCTGCAACCCGTTAATCGCTGAATTGGAAGAGGCCGTTCACAGCGGCTCGGCGGAAAAACGCGTTGAAACACTGAGACGGATCACCGACTTATTTCTCGGCGAGGCTGATCGATTGAACGACGCGCAGGTCGGCGTGTTCGACGACGTTCTGGGAGCGCTCATTCGGCGAATCGAGACCAAGGCCCTTGCGGAGCTCAGCTCGCGACTGGCGCCGATTGAAAATGCCCCCATCGATGTCGTCCGACAGCTCGCGCGGAATGATGAAATAACCGTCGCGGGACCTGTACTGGCAGGATCGCCGCGTCTGACTGCCGACGATCTCATTGAAGTTGCCCAGACGAAAGGCCAAGGCCATCTGCTGGCCATTTCCGGACGCCGCCAGATCGATGAAACGGTCACCGACGTCTTGTTGACGCGTGGCAATCGGGACGTTGCCAATCGATTGGCGACAAATTCCGGTGCGCGCTTTTCCGAGACGGGATTTGAAACTCTGGTAAAGGCCGCAGAAACCGACCCAGGCATGGCGGAGAAAGTCGGCATCAGGCTGGACCTGCCGTTGCGGCTGCTGCGGGAGCTGCTGTTGAAGGCAACGGAAGCGGTACGGTCCCGCCTGCTTTCGCAGGCAAAGCCGGAAACGCATGATGCGATAAAGCAGGTTCTTGCCTCGATTTCCAATCAGGTCACCCAGGAAGCGACTGCGCCGCGTGACTTCGAGAAAGCGCACCAATTTGTACTGGCAATGCAAAAAAGCGGACAATTGGATGAGGCCGCTCTTTGCGACTTTGCCAGCGAAGGCAAATACGAAGAGATGGTTGTCGCCTTGTCGTTGCTGTGCAACGCCCCAATCGAGATCATCAAGCCGTTGATGAGAAGCCCCAAAGCAGATGGATTGCTAATCGCTTGCAAGGCGGCGGAACTCAAATGGGGAACAGTCAGCGCAATCCTGGAGAATAGGTTTACTCATCATTCCGTCTCAGACGAGGACCTTGCCGAGTGCAAAACGAATTTTATCGCATTGTCAAAAGCCACCGCGCAAAGGACGCTCCGGTTTTGGATGGTGAGAAATGGCTCCTCAATCCGGCCGTCAGCGAAGGCCTCCTAGCGATTCTCTGCTGACCAGTTGCGACAAATCGACAAAGCTTTTCGTGCCGCCTTGCGACGCGCGGCAACATCGAACTATTCCCCAATGTTTTGCGCGTGCGGGAATTTGGCCGTGCTTACACAGCCGAGCGGCCCTCCGAGCCGGTCGGAGGCCTCTACCGGGGAATGACGCTGCAACTTAGGCTGCGGCCGAGCGCTGCTCGCGGCCGGAAAATCCGAACACCACTGTGCCAATGCAGACAATGCTGCAAATGGCCGAGAACAGAAAGACCCCGCGCGGTTGGCTGTGATCCATCAGCATTCCGTAGACGGTCGGGGCAATCATGGCGCCGATGTTGTAGCCGGACGACACAAAACCGAACACCCGTCCATACGCCCCGTGCGGCGTCACCGCACGCACCAGCATGTCGCGCGAGGGGCTCGCAATGCCGACAAACAGGCCGGCAACCGACGCCAGCACAAGGAGCGCGGGGGAGGAAAACCCGACCACGGCCACGAGCCCGGTACCAAGACCGGCGACACCCAGGCCGACAGCAGCCACGATGGCATGACGGTTGGTTCGGGACGCCAGCACGCCGCCGACCAGCACACCGAGCGCGTTCATCAGCAGAAGAGCAGTCAGCGCCACATTGGCAATTGTCGCCGGCGTCTCGTAGAGGGCAGCGAGCGCGACCACAAAGAAACTATACAACCCGCCCATCAGCGAGAGCAGAATAAAGAAACAAAGATTGAGCAGGATTGGCGCCGATAGCAGGAGCCGCCAGCCATGGTCATCGCCTTTAGACGCATCCACACTATTCCCGGCTGGTCGCTGAGATCGGTGCTTTTGCTCCAATCGATCGGGAGGCATTGCCGAGCGCTCGGCGATCAGGAGCGCAAGGACCGCGAAGCCCAGGATGGCGGCGCCGACGAAGGCGCCGCGCCAGCCGAAGTAGCTGTGCATCACCAGAAGCGTAGCCGGTGCGACCGCGCCGCCGAGAATGCCGGCAAAGGTGTGATACGAGAAAATCTGGCTGATGCGCGCCGGCGTTCCGTGATCCGACAACAGTGAATAATCGGCCGGATGGTACGCGGTATTACCGAGACCGGCGACGGCGAACATGGCGACAAAAACGACGAACGAATTGACGAGGCCGGCGATCGCGAAGGCGGTGGCGCCGACCGCAACGCCGACCATCAACACGGCGCGCGCGCCAATCCGGTCGACAAGAAAACCGGCCGGCGTCTGCAACACGGCCGAAACCAGGTTGAACGCGGTCAGCGCCAGCCCGAGATCGGTATAGCTGACGCCATAGTCCACGCGCACAAACGCGAACAGCGGCGCCAGTATCATCATGTAATAATGGCTGACGAAGTGCGCCGCGCAGATTGGCACAACGACGCGCATTTCGCCGGCGCGCCCCACCGGAACTGAAATGGCTTGCGTCATCGCTTTGAGTGCTCTGCGCCGGCCCCGTTCGCCTTTTGCAGCGCCTGCCAAATGCGGAACGGCGTCAGCGGCATGTCGATATGACGGATGCCGCGGTCGGCAAGTGCGTTGATCACCGCGTTCATCACCGAAGTCAGCGAGCCGGCGCAGCCGGCTTCGCCGCAACCTTTGACGCCAAGTGGGTTGGTCTTTGCCGGCACCGGATGCTCGGCCAGTACGAATGCGGGTACGTCGGTTGCGCGCGGCATGGCGTAGTCCATGAACGAGCCGGTGAGCAATTGTCCGTCGCTATCGTAAACCGTCATCTCCATGAGCGCCTGGCCGATGCCCTGCACCACGCCGCCGTGCAGCTGGCCGGCGACCACCAGCGGATTGACGACATTGCCGAAATCGTTGACGCAGGCGTATTCGACGACCTCGACGACACCGGTATCGGGATCGACCTCGACTTCGGCGATATGACAGCCGTTGGGAAAGGTTGGAGCGCTTGGTCCGTCGCTGATGTGGGTGACATCGAGCGATTGCGGGGCATCCGGCGGCAGCTTGTCTCCGCCACTGCGCAATGTCTGCGCCAGCTCCATCACCGAAATCGAGCGGTCGGTGCCGGCGATCACGAAGCGGCCGTGGTTGAATTCGATATCCGAGGGCGCGGCTTCAAGAACGTGGCTCGCGGCCTCTTTGCCTTTCTCGATGATCTTGGCTGAGGCTTCCACGATCGCGGTGCCGCTGTGTATTAGTGACTTCGAGCCGCCGCTGCCGCCACCCATAACCAGCAGATCGCTGTCGCCCTGTACAAGCTTGATCTTCTCAAACGGAACGCCAAGCTTCTCGCTCAACACTTGCGCAAACGGCGTGGCATGGCCCATGCCGAAATCGAGCGTGCCGGTCGTCAGCGTGACCGTGCCGTCGGCATTGAAAGCAATCTCGGCCAGCTCCTTCGACGGCGGAGCCGTGACTTCCAGAAAATTACCGACACCGAGGCCGCGCAGCTTGCCGCGTTTGCGGCTTTCGCGTTTGCGACCGGCAAAACCTTTGCCGTCGGCGAGTTCGAATGCTTGCTTGGTCAGCGCAGCGAACTCACCGCTGTCGTACGTCACGTCGGACGCGGTCTTATAGGGCAGCTCTTGCGGCCGGATCTGATTGCGCCGGCGCAGCGTCATACGATCGATGCCCATCTCGGACGCGGCCGTATCGATCATGCGCTCCATAAAGTAATTGCCCTCGGGCCGGCCGGCGCCGCGATACGGGCCGGTCTGCGAGGTGTTGGTGAAAACGCATTTCGCCGACACTTCGATCAACGGCGTCCGGTACATGCTCTGCACGTTTTTCACGATGTTGACCGTGCCGGGGAACGGCCCCATCGGCGAGAGAAACGCGCCCATGTCGGCAAAGCATTTGATGCGTATGGCCAGGAAGGCGCCGTCTTCCGTCAGTGCGAGTTCGGCGGTGACGCCGTGGTCGCGGCCGTGGTGGTCGGAAAAAAAGCTTCCCGAGCGCTCGTCGGTCCACTTTACCGGCCGGCCAAGAGCCCGCGTCCCGTGCAGTATACAGATGTACTCAGGGAACACGCCGCCCTTCATACCGAATGAGCCGCCGACCTGGCCGGTCAGAATGCGCACTGCTTTGCCGTCCACGCCCAGCGCCTCGGCGATGTTGGCGCGCATTCCGGTGACGCCCTGCGAGCACACATATAATGTAAAACGGTTGCCGTCGAAGGCCGCGACCGCCGCGCGCGGCTCCATCGCGTTGACGACCACACGGCTGTTCACCAGATCCATCCGGGTAACGTGCGCGGCCTTGGCAAAGGCGGCATCGACCGCGGCTGTATCGCCGTAGTGATAGTCGAGCGGAATGTTCGCGGGCACGTCGTCGTAAAGTAGCGGAGCGCCGTTGCGAACGGCGTCGGCTGTGGAGGTCAGCGCGGGTAAGGCCTCGATTTCGATCTCGACCGCCTCGGCTGCGTCCTTAGCGGCGTTTACAGTTTCGGCGATGACACAGGCGACGGGATCGCCGACGTAGCGAACTTTGTCTTTCGCCAGTGCACCGCGCCACGGTTTCTTCATCGGCGTGCCGTCACGGTTCTTGAGCGGCACGACGCATTTCAGCGGACCGTAGGCTTCCAGATCGGAGGCAGTATAGACCGCCAGCACGCCCGGCATTTTCCGCGCCGCGTCGAGCTTGATGGCGCGAATGATCCCGTGGGCGTTGCGGCTCCGGACCATGACCGCGTAGGCTTGGCCGGGAAGGCTGACGTCGTCGGTGTAGCGTCCTTGGCCCCGCAGCAGCATCGGATCTTCGCTGCGCGGCACCGACTGGCCGATGGCGAATTTCTCGACCGCCAAACTGTCCGCCGCTAATTGGTCCGCCGGCCGGGCGGCGGGTTGATGCAAATTCATGGCTGGTCAATCCGCTCACGAGTCATATTGCGTGACATAGTGGAGTTGCTGCACTGCGACAAGCCGGGCACCCGGCATGGCTCATAGGCAGGAACGGCACGGTGTTGGCCCTGCTGCCCCTGACTGATACATTCGCCGGGATTTGAACATGAACCAAGCCCGCAGCCGTCGAGCCCAGAGTTCCGGCGCGGCAGGAAGGTATTGGATGAAGGAAGAGGCCCCGCCGAACGGCGGCCTCGATGGCCGTGGAGCGCCGCGGCGGCGGCCGCGCTGGCCGCGTCGAACGCCGTACGGCATTCGGCGCGACGGCCAATGGCGGGACGATGCTCAAGAGTTCGTAAACGAACAGTCCGGGGCCACTTACGCGGCGCTTGATCTCGGCACTAACAATTGCCGCCTGCTCATCGCCCGGCCGACCGCGGACGGGTTTCGTGTCATCGATGCGTTTTCGCGCATCATCCGTCTCGGCGAAGGCGTGGCGGCTTCGCGCCGCATCAGCGAGGCGGCGATCGAGCGCGCCGTCGCGGCGTTGCTGGTCTGTCGCGACAAGATGCGCGCGCGCAACGTCAAGCGTGCGCGGTTGATTGCTACCGAGGCGTGCCGCGCCGCCGAGAACGGCGAAGCGTTCCGCGCCCGTGTTGCTGCGGAAGCCGGCCTTGAGCTGGAGATCGTCGATTCGGCGACCGAGGCAAGGCTGGCGGCGGCCGGCTGCACGGAGCTGTTCGATCCGGCCGCGGCAGGCGTCATCCTGTTCGACATTGGTGGCGGTTCGTCCGAGCTCGTGCGCCTTGGCAGGCCTAACGGCGCTCGCCGCGGGCCGCCGCAGCCTGACATCATCGGCTGGGCGTCGCTGCCGGTCGGTGTCGTCACTCTTGCCGAGCGTTACGGCGGCACCGTGGTGCCGCGCGAAATCTACGACGCCATGGTCGATGATGTCGCCGCATCAGTTGAAAAATTCGCGGCCGATCATCGTGGCGATCTCGACGGCTTCCACATGCTCGGCACCTCGGGAACGGTCACGACGATCGCCGGAGTATCGCTGAAGCTGAAACGCTATGACCGGCGAAGGGTCGACGGCTATTGGCTGACCGACGGTGAGGTGTCGCGCGTCGTTGGTGAACTGATAGCGATGAGTTTCGACGAGCGCGCCGCCAATCCTTGCATCGGCGTCGAGCGTGCCGACTTGGTGCTTGCCGGCTGCGCGATCCTCGATGCCATTCGCCGCTCGTTTCCCTGTCCGCGGCTGCGCGTCGCCGATCGCGGTCTGCGCGAGGGCATGCTGGTCGAGATGATGCGTGCCGACGGCGCGTGGGGCGAAGCCTGACGGATCATGGCGCGGCTCAAGGACGAAAAGCGCCGTACGCTGTCCTCACGCGCGTGGCTGGAGCGCCAGCTCAAAGATCCCTATGTCGTGCGCGCCAAGCGCGAGGGATTTCGCTCTCGCGCGGCCTACAAGCTCGCCGAGATCGATGACAAATATCATTTGCTCAAATCGGGCGCGCGCGTCGTCGACCTCGGGGCCGCGCCGGGCGGCTGGAGCGAAATCGCGGCGCGGCGTGTCGGCGCGAGCGGGCGCGTGGTCGCGCTCGATATTCTGGAGATGAAGCCGATCCCCGGCGTCGCGTTCATCAGGCTCGATTTTCTTGACGAAACGGCACCGGCGCGACTGCGAGCGGAGCTTGGTGGCAAGGCCGATGTGGTGCTTTCCGACATGGCGGCCAATGCCACCGGCCATCGCAAGACCGATCATCTGCGTATTATGGCGCTGGCGGAAGCGGCGGCACATTTCGCACGCGAAGTATTGGCTGGTGGCGGAAACTTTCTCTGCAAAGTCTTGCAAGGCGGGACTGAAAGCGACCTCCTCTCTGAACTCAAACGCGACTTTGCCAGTGTCAAGCACGTCAAGCCGCCGGCCAGCCGCACCGATTCGGCTGAACTTTATCTGGTTGCTCGCGGTTTTCGCGGGGGCGAAGATCGTGTACCGCCGATTTCGGCAAGATGAAAGCATCCAGCGATTCTATCGATCAGCGCGCCGTGTCAGGCGCAGCCTGAGCGATCACCTCGCGTCCGGCGAGTTCGGCGCCGGCATCGGGCGCGAGCCGGGCAAAGACCAGCCCTGCGGCTGCGGTAAGGACGCCGACAGCGAGAAAGGCCGGCGGAAAGTCATAGGCGTTCATCGCGCTGCCGTGCTTGAGCTGCAACATAAGCTCGACGACCAGTGCGCCGACGGCAACTCCGGTTGAAAGCGCCAATTGCTGGCCCATGGCGACGAGCGTGGTGGCACGACTTATCAAGCGCGGCTCGATCTCGGCATAGGCGATGGTGTTGATCGCCGTGAATTGCAGCGAACGGAAAAATCCGCCGGCGAGCAGAATGGCGATCATCGCGGCGAACGGCATGCCGGGCACGAAGCTGGCGCAGGCCGCGAGAAAAACTGCGCTGAGGAGACTGTTGTAGACCAGGACCGGACGGTAGCCGATGCGTCTGAGCACGCTGGCGACCGCGGCCTTCATGAACATGGAGCCGACCGCGCCGGTAAAGGTGATGAGGCCGGACTGAAACGGCGACAGATTAAAACCGATCTGCAACAGCAGCGGCAGCAGGAACGGTAGCGCGCCGATGCCGATGCGGAACATGAAGCCGCCAAAGATGCTGGCGCGAAACGTCGGAAATCTGAACAGGCTGAGATCAAGGATCGGCGCCGTTGTGTGCCCGGCATAGAAGATGTACGCGATCGTTGCCGCAGCGCCGCCGCCAAGGAGCGCCGCAACGATCCAGACCGGCAAGAACTCGAGCCCCAAGACCGAAAGTCCGAATGCCAACCCGCCGATGCCGAGCGCCGAAAGGATGAAGCCAATGAAGTCGAAAGGCTGCGGCCGTTCGCCGGGCAGGTCAGGAATGAAGCGCGTCGCCATCACCATCCCGATGAGCCCGATCGGCACATTGATAATGAAGATCCAATGCCATGATGCGTAGGTCGTGATGAAGCCGCCCAACGGTGGCCCGCAGATCGGACCGACGAGGGCTGGTATGGTCACCAATGACATGGCATTGACCAGCAGCCGCTTGTCGATGCTGCGCACGACGATCAGCCGACCGACCGGCGTCATCATCGCTCCGCCCATACCCTGAACGATTCGTGCCAGCACGAGTTCATCGAGCGAACGCGACAGCGCGCAGCCGATCGAGCCGAGTACGAACACCCCGATGGCGAGGCGAAAGACGTTGCGCGCGCCAAAGCGGTCGGCGGTCCAGCCGCTCGCCGGGATGCAGATGGCAAGCGCCAGCAGATAGGAGGTGACCGCGAGCTTCAGCGCCAGCGGGTTGGTGCCGAGCGCCCGCGCAATCGCCGGCAGTGACGTCGCGATCACCGTGGAGTCCATGTTCTCCATGAACAACGCTACCGCGACGATCAGCGGCACGACCCGGTCGTACGAGCTCGACGGCGTGCTCAAGGATCAGCGGCTTGCTGGAGAGGTGGCTTTGAGCCGTTGCAGGCCTTCAGTTGGCTGCTGGAAAGAGGGATCGATCTCGAGCGCTTTGCGGAAGTCGGCGATGGCGCCGGCGGTATCGGCGAGCCGCTCGCGAATCAAGCCGCGCGTGGAAAAGCTGCTGGCCGAGTGCGAATTGAGCGCAACCGCGCGATCGGCATCTGCCAACGCCGGGACATTGTCGCCGGCCAGGTAGTGCGCCCAGGCGCGATTGTAGAACGCAAGCGCCGCGTTCGGCGAAAGCTCGACGGCGCGGGTGTAGTCGGCGACGGCTTCGGCGAGATTGAGCTTCTCGCGTTTGGCATTGCCACGGTTGATGTAGGCGTCGGCCGAGTGCGGATCGAGCTTGATGGCCTGGTCCAGATCGGCAATGGCGCGATCACTCTCGCCCTTGGCCAGGAAGGCACTACCCCTGTTGTTGTAGGCTGCAGCCGTCGGATTAAGCCTGATGGCCTGATCGTAATCGGCGATGGCGCGATCCAGATCGCCCTTGCGCCGCCACGCGATGGCGCGATTGTAGAGCGCCACCGCGTAGTTCGGATCGACCCGCAACGCCTCGGTGTAATCGGCGATGGCGCGGCCGGGATCGCCCTTGTCGTCAAGCGCGTTGCCGCGATTGTTGTAAGCGACGGCGAATTTCGGATTGAGCTTGATGGCCTGATCGTAGTCGGCGACGGCGCGATCGAAATCGTGCCGCTGATAAAACGCATAGCCGCGCTCGTTGTAAGCCCCGGCGTGTTGCGGGTTGAGCTGGATCGCCTGGCTCAAATCGGCGATGGCACGGTCGAGGTCGCCGTCGCGGCGGAATGCGAGGCCGCGGTCGTAGTAGACGCGCGCGTTTTTGGGATCGAGGCGGATGGCTTCGTTGTAGTCGGCGATGGCGGCTTTGCGATCGCCTTTGTCGTCACGCGCGTTGCCGCGGTTGCCGAAGGCGTCGGCATTGGCCGGATCGAACCGTATCGCGGCGTCGAAATCAGCTATGGCGTGCTGATAATCCCGCTTCTGGTAATAGACGAGGCCGCGATTGTCATAGGCGAGCGCGAATTGCGGTGACAGCTGGATCGCACGATCGAAATCGGTCAGCGCGTGCACCAGATCGCCCTTGGCGCGCCAGGCATCGCCGCGATTGTTGTAGGCGGCGGCGAAATTGGCGTCGAGCCGCACCGCCTGATTGTAGTCGGCAATGGCGTGGTCGAAGTCGCCCTTTTCGAACCAGACGATACCGCGATTGTTCAACACCGGCGCGTTTTTGGGATCGAGCTTGATGGCCTGATCATAATCGGCGATCGCATGATCGAAATCGCCCTTGCGGCGATAGGCGAGACCGCGATTGAAGTAGGCGGCGGCGTAGTTCGGCGAAAGCCGGATCGCTTCATTATAGTCGGCGATGGCGCGGTCGAAATCCGCTTTCTCGTCGAAAACATTGCCGCGCATCATGAACGCGCCGGCGTCGGTCGCATCAAGCTTGATCGCTGCGTCGAGATCTTCGATGGCGCCGTCCAAATCGTGCTGGCTAAAGTGCACGCCGCCACGATCCGCATAGGCCCGCTCATAGTCGGGATTGAGCTTGATCGCCTCGGTGAAATCGTTCAGCGCGCCGGCGAGGTCGCCTTTGGCCCGCATCGCCATGCCCCGGTTGTGGCGAAGGATGGCGAGATTCGGCGACTGAAAGCGGCCGGAATTGATCAGCGCCGTGCAGGAAGCGATCCGCTCCTCGTTGGAGGTGCGCGTCTGGCCGGTGCAGCGGCGCTCAGCACCTTGGTCCTGTGCGTGAGCGGACAGCGCGACGACAAGGGGCACGGCGAAGACGATCGCCATGAATGAGGCGGGACGGGCGCGGCAGGCAGAAAAGCTTAGTTTGATTCGCATCGCTCCGTCTCGGCTGCGGTCAATGTACTCTGCTGTGCACTGGCCGGCAAAGCCAGCGAGCACCATCTATCAATCTGGGCGCGGACGTGCTAGGTCCCGGCGCCAACCCAAAAGCGGGCCGTCGAGTTCGATGAGTAAGCGGGCGGGCATTTAGCCCGGCCGCGCGAAATTTCATCCACCGATTGGCTCTTTCGACGTGCCCGCCCCAACAAGCCCGCCGCAAGCGTGCGGGCATGAGTGAGTTGGCAATGCCGAAAAATGGTTCACAAAACGCTCCACGTGAAGGTTTGACCTTCGACGATGTGCTGATCAAGCCGGGCCTGTCGGATGTGCTGCCTTCGGAGGTGGATATCCGCTCCCGCATTACGCGGGGAATTTCGCTCAACATCCCGATTATCGCTTCGGCCATGGATACCGTGACCGAGGCGCACATGGCGATTGCCATGGCGCAGGCGGGCGGCATCGGTGTCATTCATCGCAATCTTGATCCGGCGGTGCAGGCGGCGCAGGTCCGACAGGTCAAGAAGTTCGAATTGGGCATGGTGGTCAATCCGGTCACCATCCATCCCGACGCAACGCTCGCCGACGCCTTGGCGCTGATGCAGGAAAATCACATTTCCGGCATCCCGGTGGTGGAGGGTGGCGGCAACGGCCATGCCGGCAAGCTGGTCGGCATTCTTACCAATCGCGACGTGCGCTTTGCCACCGACCGGCGGCAGAAAGTGTCCGAGCTGATGACCAAGGATGGGCTCATCACGGTGAGCGAGAGTGTCGGCCAGGACGAAGCAAAACGGCTTTTGCATCAGCATCGGATCGAAAAGCTTCTGGTGGTCGATGGCGACTATAGGTGCGTCGGCCTGGTCACGGTGAAGGACATTGAGAAAGCCGTCGCCAATCCCAACGCTTGCAAGGACGAGCAGGGCAGGCTGCGGGTCGCCGCCGCCACCAGTGTCGGCGAAGCCGGCTACGCCCGCAGCGAAGCCCTGATCGACGCCGGCGTCGATCTCGTCGTCGTCGACACGGCGCACGGGCATTCAAGGCGCGTGCTCGACACCGTGACGCGGATCAAGCGATTGTCGAACGCGGTGCAGGTCGTTGCCGGCAATATCGCCACCGCTGAAGGCGCCAAGGCACTGATCGATGCCGGCGCCGATTCGATCAAGGTCGGGATCGGCCCGGGGTCGATCTGCACCACGCGGGTCATCGCCGGCGTTGGCGTGCCGCAGCTTACCGCGATCACCGATGCGGTCGAGGCGGCGCAACGGACCGATACGCCGGTCATCGCCGACGGCGGCATCAAATATTCCGGCGATCTCGCCAAGGCGATGGCGGCGGGCGCCGATTGCGCCATGGTTGGCTCGCTCCTTGCCGGCACCGACGAGACGCCGGGCGAGGTTTTTCTGTTTCAGGGCCGCTCCTACAAGACCTATCGCGGCATGGGTTCGGTCGGGGCGATGGCGCGCGGCTCGGCGGACCGTTACTTCCAGCAGGAAATCAAGGATACGCTCAAGCTCGTGCCCGAGGGCGTGGAAGGTCAGGTGCCGTACAAGGGCCCCGTCGCCAATGTGCTTCACCAGCTCGTCGGCGGGCTGCGCGCGGCTATGGGCTATGTCGGTGCCAAGAACCTCGACGAACTTCACGAGAAGGCAGAATTCCTGCGCATCTCCGGTGCGGGTCTGCGCGAGAGCCACGTTCACGATGTCACGATCACGCGCGAGAGCCCAAATTATCCGAGCCGCGAGTGATCGCAGTCATGAAGCGGCCCGCCGATCCGTTCGCGCACGTCCGCAAGGCTACCGAGCAGCATCGTGCACGGCATGGCTGTGGTGCTCATCCTTACGACAATGGACCACTGCTCAGCGCGCTCGCAGCGGCGGTCCAGGCGCGGCGTATTCTGGAATTGGGCACGGCGCTCGGTTACACGGCGTTATCGTTTGCTCACGGCGCGCCAAACTCGACGGTCGATACCGTCGAGCGCGATCCTGACCACATTGCGCTCGCCCGCGACCATATCGCAGCCGCTCTGCTGGATCATCGCATTACCGTCCACGAAGGTGATTTCGCTTCCGTGCTGCCGACGCTCGATGCCGGTTACGATCTCGCTTTCTTTGACGGCCACACGCCGGTGCCCGCGCTGCACACCGCTCTGCGCAAGCTGTTGCGGACCGGCGGCACCCTGATTACTGCCAATCTGAATCATGGCGGGACCGCCGAGGCAGTGTCCAAGGCGCTGTTCGAAGGCAAATCGTGGCGCAGCGCACTGGTCGATGAGGACGGCGAAACGGCGATCAGCGTCAAGCTGTGACAGTCAGGTGACACGGTGCGTTGGCCGGTCCGTCGGCGCAGTGATAAGACGTTTTCACAATTGATCCCGGGGGGCCCGCGCCGATGTCACTCCAAGCCGTTCTGCTGCCGCTGTTCGTTGAGGTGGTGCTCACCTTCGCGCTGATGCTCCGCATGGGCGCGCTGCGCAGCGCGGCTTATCGGTCGGGGGCCGTTAAACCGGCGGACATTGCGCTCCGCGAACCGAACTGGCCCAAGCCGGCTATGCAGGCGGCTTATTCATTTTCAAATCAGTTCGAATTGCCGATTCTGTTCTACGTCCTCACCATCCTCGAATGGGTCACCCGGCAGGCAGGATATGCGTTTGTCGTCCTGGCCTGGATTTTTGTGATCTGCCGGTTGCTTCAGGCCTATGTGCACGTGACCAGCAACAAGGTGCGGTTGCGCGGCGCCTTTTATTCGGTCGGAGCGGTGGCGCTCATGGTCGCCTGGGTGATCTATATCGTCGAGGTCCTCAGCGGCGGCAGGCTGTGACGCCATGCCGGTAGACTTTTGCCATCCCACCGCGCCGCATAAGAAACTGAAGCTCCCAGAATGGTACGTCTCCAATCTCATGCTCGACCGTGCGCTCGATGCCATCGTCCGGCGGGTGAAGAAATTCGACCGAAAGCACGATATCCCTTACCTCGCAGGCTACAGCCAGGACGGCAAGACGATCTACATCGACCGCCATATGCCGCGCTCGTTCAAGTTTCGCGGCCGCGCGATCGAGACCGACCGCTTTCTCATTCTGCATGAGGAGGTGGAGAAGACGCTGATCGACCAACTCGGGCTGCATTATCTTCACGCCCATCAGATCGCAACGCGCGCCGAGCAGGCGGCGGTGCGCGCGGCCGGCGTGACCTGGCGCGACTACGATCGCTTCATGCAAAAAAACGTCAAGCGCATCGGCGACGAGCGCCTGACCCGGGTTCCTGACGATCTCGATACCAAGCCTTACCGCGACGAGCACGATGACGATTTGCTGCGTCGCATGCTCAGTGCGATCGACAAGGGTCACGTGCCCACAGGCTTTCGTGGCGGACAATTGCGCGACGCCGCCCGTGAAATTCGGACTTACATACGCCGACATGACACCCACGCCGCGCGGCGAAAAGCGGCGGTGGAGCAGGCGATGAAATGAGTCCTGCCGGTAGCGGGGCATCCGCATGACGCCTGCCGCACGTCTTTCGGCTGCGATCGAAGTGATTGCCGAGCTTGAAACCCGGCGGCGTCCTGCTGCCGATGCGCTCAAGGATTGGGGGCTCGCGCATCGGTTCGCCGGGTCGTCTGACCGCGCCGCGATCGCCGGCCTTGTCTACGATGCGTTGCGCCGCCGGTCGTCGTCGGCGTGGCTCATGAATGACAACAGTCCGCGCGCCGTGCTCATCGGCATGTTGCATCGCGAGCGCGGTCTCGATCTCGAGCAAATTTCGGCACTCTGCACCGGGGCGCGCTTTGCGCCCGAGCTATTGACGCAAGCCGAGCGCGGCGCGCTCGCGGGCGGCGCGCTCGCTGATGCGCCGGCCTACGTTCTGGGCGATTACCCGGAATGGCTCGATCCGCATTTTGCACGCGTGTTCGGCGACGAGCGGGCCGAGGAAGGCGCTGCGCTCGCAAGCCGGGCGCCGCTCGATTTACGGGTCAATATGCTCAAAGCCGAGCGTGACGAAACTTTGCCCAAGCTCGCCCATCTCAACGCCCAGCCGACGCGGTGGTCGCCGCTCGGCTTGCGCATTCGGCTTTCGGCGGACGCCAGAAGCCCGGCGATTCATGCCGAGCCCGCATTTCTCAAAGGTGCGATTGAAATCCAGGACGAGGGTTCTCAGCTCGCCGCGCTGTTTGCCGGCGCCAAGCCCGGCGAGCAAATTGTGGACCTCGCAGCCGGCGCCGGCGGCAAGACCCTGGCGTTGGCGGCTGCCATGGAGAACCGCGGCCAGATCTACGCAACCGACATCGACAAGCGGCAGCTTGCGCCGATCCATGAACGTCTTGCGCGCGCCGGCGCACATAACATCCAGGTGCGCACGCCGCGCGGCGAGGCCGACATCCTCGCCGACCTTGCTGGCCGCATCGATCTCGCGCTGATCGATGCGCCGTGTACCGGAACCGGCGCCTGGCGGCGCAATCCGGACGCCAAGTGGCGGGTACGACCCGGTGCGCTGTCGCAGCGCCTGACCCAGCAGGAAGCGTTGCTCGATCGCGCCGCGGGGCTCGTGAAACCGGGCGGCCGCATCGCCTACGTCACCTGTTCGGTCTTGGCGGACGAGAACGACGATCAGGTGCGCGCTTTCATCGGACGAAACGCGGATTTTTCCGTGGAAAAGCCCGCTGACATGGCGCAGGTGCTGGGCGAGCGCGCCTATCTTTTTACCCGTGCGGCGCTTACCTCGGATGCAGGATTGCTGATGACGCCGCGCCGGACCGACACCGACGGGTTTTTTGTCAGCCTGCTGCGGCGTTCTGCATGACCTCTGTTGCCCAAACCAGACCCGTCGATGCGGCGCCTCCAAAGCCCGCGACGGCGTCGCACGACAAGATTCTGATCGTCGATTTCGGTTCGCAGGTGACGCAACTGATTGCGCGCAGGGTGCGCGAGGAAAAGGTCTATTGCGAAATTGTGCCGTTCCAGAAAGCCGAAGCGGCGCTGCGGGACATGAAGCCGAAAGGCATCATCCTCTCGGGCGGCCCAGCCTCCGTGCTCAACCAGGATGCACCGCTGGCGCCGATGGCGATTTATCAGGCGGGCGTGCCGGTCCTCGGCATCTGCTATGGCGAGCAGGCCATGGCGCACCAGCTCGGCGGCAAAGTCGAGGCCGGTCACCATCGCGAATTCGGCCGTGCCGAACTTGAACTGACCAAGCCGTCGCCGCTCACCGACGGTGTCTGGCAGGTCGGCGAGCGCTATCCGGTGTGGATGAGCCACGGCGACCGCGTCACCATTCTGCCGGACGGTTTTGCTGCGATCGGCACCTCGGCCAACGCGCCGATTGCGATGATCGGCGACGAGAAACGAAAGTTCTACGCTACCCAGTTCCATCTTGAAGTGGTGCACACCCCGCACGGTGCTGCGATCCTGCGCAACTTCGTGCGCAACATTGCCGGCTGCACCGGCGACTGGACCATGCGCGCCTTCAAGGATGAGGCGATCGAAAAAATCCGCCGGCAGGTCGGCAAGGGCAGGGTGATCTGTGGGCTCTCAGGCGGAGTCGATTCCGCAGTCGCTGCGGTGCTTATTCACGAGGCGATCGGCGATCAGCTCACCTGCGTGTTCGTCGATCACGGGCTGTTGCGGCTCGCCGAAGGCGAAAAGGTGGTCGCGCTGTTTCGCGGTCACTACAACATTCCGCTCGTGCACGTCGATGCCGCCGAGGACTTTCTGAAAGCTCTGGACGGCGTCGATGACCCGGAAGTCAAGCGCAAGACCATCGGCAAATTGTTCATCGACGTCTTCGAGGCCGAGGCGAAGAAGCTCGCAAATGATGGAAAAGGATCGGCCGAGTTCCTCGCCCAAGGCACGCTTTATCCGGATGTGATCGAGAGCGTGTCGTTTACCGGCGGTCCGTCGGTGACGATCAAGTCGCATCACAATGTCGGCGGCTTGCCGGAACGCATGAACATGCGGCTGGTCGAGCCGTTGCGCGAATTGTTCAAGGACGAAGTCCGCGCGCTCGGCCGCGAGCTTGACTTGCCCGACGCGTTTGTCGGCCGCCATCCGTTTCCCGGCCCCGGGCTTGCGATCCGCTGTCCCGGGCCGATCACCCGCGAGAAGCTCGATATTCTGCGCTTTGCCGACGAGATCTTCATCGAAGAGATCCGCCGCTGCGGACTTTACGACAACATCTGGCAGGCGTTCGCGGTGCTGTTGCCGGTGCGAACCGTTGGCGTCATGGGCGATTTCCGCACCTACGATTTCGTCGTCGGCCTGCGCGCCGTCACCTCTACCGACGGCATGACCGCCGACTTCTATCCGTTCGACATGAATTTCCTCGGCACGGTGGCAACCCGCATCGTCAACGAAGTCCAAGGCGTCAATCGCGTCGTCTACGATGTAACCTCGAAGCCGCCTGGGACGATTGAGTGGGAGTGAGGGTGGGATACCCTGGAGGTTCTGGAGGGAAATAGCGCAGGAAAAATAGTTGGTTACGGGATAGCTCATTGATCATTCGCGCTCCATCGTCTCTCCGTGGCGTTGTTTCTCCAGGTCATTGATTTAGCGCGAATTGACATTGGCAGCGGACGGACCAAGCCGACACAGTTGACGGTTCTTCCGACGGTTTGATCGAAATCGCGAGACGCGGTTCAGAAAGTACCGTCAGGGATGACGGCGCCTTTGACGGTGTTTTTCTACAGGTGACTGCGCCCCCGTTTACCCCCGCTTTTACAAAGATGGTTCCCGTCATCGAACGGCAATCGTGGCTCGATGGGTATGTCAGGTTGTCCTGCTTTTCCAAATCGAATAGGATGACTGACAATGCAACGCATTTGCGGGCGAGATCCTTGATCATGCTGAGCGGGGCTGCCAACGCCCGGAAGGGCTAGCCCAATCTCACTGATCGGCGAACGAAAGGTTCGCAAGGATGACGTTTCTCGTTCACAGTCACAGGTACGAGGGAAGCACCCAGCTTCACAGCCCACTGGAATGGCCGGATTTGCGGGTCGAGCATCGTCTTTTGAGGCCCGACACCCTGCGGCCTGTCACCTGCACCGCAACGACCATAAATATCACTCTCGTCGGTCGCACACCTGTGCGTTGGATCGCCGGAGGTGCCATTCAGCGCGCGATGATCCACCCGGGGATGGCGAGCGTCCAGCCTGCGGGTTTGGAAGAGACCAAGGTCGAGATCGTCTCCCCGATCGAATCCCTTCATATTTTCCTCGCGCCTTCGCTGACGGATTTAAGCGCGCTGGCCGACTACGATCTCGATCCGGCGCGCGTGGAGTTGGCCCATGCCGCAGGGATGTCCGACCCGCTCCTGAAGGAGGTTGCGGCCGCTTTTCACGAAATGATCTCTCGTCCGCCCGAGCCGACGGATCGTCTGTTCGTCGAAGGCGCGTGTTCTATGCTCGCGGCGCATCTCGTTTCCAAGTACTCGAATGTCGGCTGGCGCCGGGCGACGCTCCAACCGAGCCTTCCCGATCGAAAGCTTAAGTGCGTGATCGACCTCGTCGAGTCCCGTTTCGCGCAGGAGATCAATCTGAGTGAATTGGCCGCGGAAGCCTGTCTCAGCCAATTTCATTTTTCGCGGCTCTTCCGCACGGCCACAGGCCTCTCGCCGCACCGATATGTCATCGAGCGCCGCATTCAAGACGCGAAAGCCAAGCTCGCAGACGGCCGGTTGTCGTTGGCTGAGATCGCACTGGCGACCGGGTTCGGATCGCAGGGCAACTTCACGCGCATCTTTCGCAAGCACACGGGTCTCACTCCGGGCCAGTTTCGCACGCTGCAGCGTCATTGACGCACTCTGCCGACGCCGTCTGAGCAAGAATGGCCGATCATTCCGCAAGATCGGCAAATACGGCGGTCCATCGAATGTGGATTTTAGAACTCGACCCTGGGTCCTGACGCTGTTGCCAGCGGACGAGCGAGGCCATCAGCCAGGTATTCGGCAGGGCAACCATCTTTTGGAGGTGTATTATGTCAAAGAAACCGGCCATCGTCTTCTGCCACGGACTTTGGGCTGACGGCTCGTGCTTCAGCAAGGTGATCCCCACGCTGCAGGCCGATGGCCATGAGGTGATCGCCGTCCAATACGGGCTCAACAACTATGCGGATGACGTGGCCACCGTGAAACGCACGCTGGGTCGGGTCAACAGCCCAGCCATACTCGTCGGTCACTCGTACGGCGGAGCCACCATCACAGGTGCCGGAACCGACGAGCGCGTCGCCGGATTGGTTTACATCGCCGCCGTCGTCCCCGATGTTCAAGAGACCGTGCAGAGCCAACTGAACAAATACCCCACCGAAATCTTCTCCCAGATCGAGATCGCAGGCGGACGTGTCTGGATTAAGCCGGAAGGCATCAAGTACTTCGCGGGAGACCTTTCCGAGCAGGAGCAGAAGCTGGCCTGGGCGACCCACTACCCGCCCGCTGCCGACCTGCTTGAGCAGCAGAAGCTCGACGAGGTTGCCTGGAAGTCGAAGCCGAGCTGGTACATCCTCGCTCAAAAGGACCAAACCGTGCATCCCGATCTTCAGCGCTTTCTAGCGAAGCGCATGAACGCGACCACGGTCGAGACCAACAGCAGCCACGTCATCATGCTTTCCCAGCCTGACGTTGTCATCGAAGTCATTCGCAAGGCCGCCGCAGCGGTTCAGGGGAGTCGGTCGAAGGCAGCATAAGTGACATTTTGGCGGGAAGGGGATGCCGTTTGTAAAGCGGCGTCTCCTTCCAGTTCATATGACGGTGTGCGACGGTCGCTTTTGGCCCTCGTCAATTGCTGGGGTTGCACAAAGGTCGTGGGCGTCGGGACAAAGCGGAAACGACCGACGATTTGTGAGTACGCGCCCTAGATGGTGCTACATGGTCGACATTTCTCGGATTGGAGCGCCGCACTGACGGTCTTTTTCTATAAGGTGCGCCGTATGCCAGTATGCCCGAGAAGGGAAAGAATTGACCAATCGATGTCGATAGTCGCTGAAACCGAGGAAATTTTAAATCGGCGAAATTCTCCTTAGGATTTAAGAGCGCAAATTTCTGACGGATCGGGGAGACGGTGCTGTGCCGTGCGCGGAAAAATTTTTTCTGGAATTCAACGCCTTACCATCACTCCGAACAATCGAGTGGGAGTGACGGCATCCGCCGCAGATGGCCGATGACAGCGACACCACGCTTTGCGGCATCTTGTGTGTGCGGTCGGGTCGCGGTTGAAGCGACTGGTGATCCCATTGTGACCGCCGTTTGCTATTGCGACGACTGTCAGGAGGGCGCGCGACGGATCGAGGCGTTGCCCAACGCGGCCGCCATTCTCGAACCGGGTGGCGGCACGCCATACCTTCTGTTCCGCAAAGACCGGTTTCGCTGCACACAGGGCGACACACTCCTCAAGAGTTACAAACTTAAGGAAACGTCTGCCACCAACCGAGTTGTCGCGACCTGTTGCAATTCGGCGATGTTCGTCAATTTCGACAAAGGGCCGCATTGGGTGTCGGTATATCGCGCGCGCTTCCACGGCGATCTGCCGCCCGTGGAGATGCGGATCTGCACGAAATTCCGTCCCGGTGACGCCGAACTTCCTGGCGACGCGCCAAACTACCCGGGTTATCCGCTGCGATTGATCGCGCGGTTGGTCGCCTCCAGAGCGGCAATGCTCCTTGGGCGATAACGGGTGCGTCCGTGAGTGGGGTCAACGATCAGAAAGGTTGGCGCGCATTTTGACTGGGCTTCTCGGCTTCTGACACTATTGAATGAATCGGTCACCGCCGGGATTCCGCTGCTTTTTCCTTCGTAGCAGACGCAGAAATCCGATCGAGCTTCGCGATAATGTCGGGCGGCAAAACCAGGTTTGCGGCCTTGAGATTGTCATGCAGATGCTCGACGGACGACGTTCCGGCAATGATCAGGATGTTGGCTGAACGCCGCAGAAGCCAGGCCAAGGCGACTTGGCGTGTCGTCGCTCCCAATGCGGCCGCCGCTTCATCCAGAAGCAATGATTGCAGGGGACGGAAGCCGCCCAACGGAAAGAACGGCACGTAAGCGATCCCCCGAGCCGCCAGCGTTTCGATAAACTGATCGTCTTGTCGGTGCGCCAGATTGTAGTGGTTCTGCACACAGACGATCTTGGCGATCCCCTGAGCCTCCGCGAATTGCCGTGACGAGATGTTGCTGAGACCAATATGGCGAACCAGTCCCTTGGACTGGAGATCGACCAGGGCCTGAAGTGGTTCTGCGATAGAAGTCTCGTCGGGCCCGAGGTGCCCCCCGACGCGAAGATTGACGATCTCGAGCGCTTCCAGTCCGAGATTGCGCAGATTGTCCTCGACGGCGCTGGCGAGTTCTTCGCGGGAAAGCGCGGTGGGCCAGGATTTATCGGGACCGCGCTTGGCGCCGATCTTGGTGACGATCACAAGGTCTTTGGGATAGGGGTGAATGGCTTCGCGAATGATCCGATTGGCGACGTGAGGGCCGTAATAGTCGCTGGTATCGATGTGATTGATGCCGAGCCGCACGGCTTCGCGGAGCACTGCAACAGCCGCTTCACGATTCTTGGGCTCGCCGAAAGCCATCGGGCCGGTGAGCTGCATTGCGCCATAACCGATGCGATTGAGCGCAAGACCGGTACCGCTGGGCGTGAACACACCGCCAAGACTCTGTGCCAAGATTGGTGGATCGGGACATGGATACCTCCGGATATAGAGCATTTTATTCAGCTAATAACCGTAATCTTACATATGTAAGGTTACGGATGTCAACCCTTGCGCTAAGCTTGGCCCGATCGCCACGGGAATGCTGGAGAAATGAGAGCAAAGACGGTTCGCAAGAGTGAAATTCCCAGGGCTCGCAACGCCCGCGGAGAAGGTGAACGTCTGCGCGATGAGATCATTTCAGCCGCGATCAGAGTGCTATCGGCCATCGGCCCGGAAGACCCGTTCTCGCTGCGCGCGGTCGCGAAGGAAGCGAAAATCGCCGCGCCGTCGGTCTATATCCACTTCGACGATCGCAACGTCTTGTTGCTGGCGGTGCTCGAAAAGCTGTTTCGCGAGCAGGTGGCCGTTCGGGCTGCAGCAGAGGAGGAGGCCGCGAGCAACGGCGGGGGCGCTTGGGCACGCCTCCTTGCCCGTTCCATTGCGTCAGTCGAGTTCGGGCTGAAGCATCCCGGACATTATAAGGTCCTGTTTGAAGGTCGTGTCGTGTTGCGGCTTAACGATCGTCGGATCGCCGATTTTGGCCGCCCGCTTCTCGTGCGATCTATTGAATTGATACGGCAGATTAAACCGGTGTCCGACAAGGCGCGTGTCTCCAACGATCCGGAACGGCTGGCGCTTCTGTTGTGGTCCGGCATCCATGGCGTGATCTCGCTTCGTATCAATAAACCCACATTGGACTGGCCATCGGCGACTGAGCTCGCCGAACAAATCGCACGCGCGATCATTCAGCCCAAGTAGCGCGCCCCGGCTATTTGGCGTAGTTCGCTGCGATCCGTTGCTGCAGATAGTCATGCGCCGTAATCGGTGCATAGCTTTTGCCGGGACCCTGAATCAGAGCGTCCTTGTTGGCCTGACAGAAAAACGGAATGGAGTAACGTGGGCCCAGATATTCGTTGCTCCGTGGCATGCGCACGCGGTGCAGCGTTGACAGAAGTTTGTCGTCGCTCCAGCGCATCAGCATGTCGCCGATATTGCACGTGATGACGCCGGGGAGCGGCTCAACGTCGGTCCAGGCCAGCTCCGCAGATTCCTTTCCCGGACAAAGCTGCAGCCCGCTTTGGCCGGTGCGCTGATGCAGCAACGTCAGGCAGTCGAAATCGGTATGCGCTCCGGCGCGCCAGCCGGTGAAATCCGCAGGCTTGGCGTTGACCATCGGCAGATAGTGCAGAAGCCGCAGGGTGCACTGATACTCGGGCGATTGTGGATCGTGACACGCGGTGAAGAAGTCGGGCGCAAAGCCGAGCTTCAACGCGAAACAGGACAAGACCTTCATGGCCAGCGCCCAGTTGGCGCGCTCGAACGCGAGCATCGCCGCTTTGAAGCCCGCTAGCTCGTCTCCCGTCGGCCACAGTCCGGACATCCGGGGCAGGGTGATCTGGTAGGATTCTTTTGGGTCGGCGGTGCCGGTTGAAGGCCGCACCTGGCTTTTGTATTCCCAGCCGGCATTGGTGCCGTTGCCGAGGGGGTAGTGGGCTTTGGTGTCGTGAGGCAGCGCGAAGAAGCGCTCCGTCATTGCAAACGCTTCGTCGATCTGCTCTTGCGGAATGCCGTGATTGACGAGCTGGAAAAAGCCGATCTCGGTCGAGGCGTTCCAGAGTTGCTCGGCGATCTCGGGCCTACGCTTGTCGAACCCGCTCATGTCGATGCGCGGCACATCGCGGGCTTTCGTTTCACCGATGCCGCCGAGGGTTTGTTCCTTCTTGAGCTCAGCAAGACCGTAGGCAGCGTTGGCAGGAGGCGTCATGGCTCGTCCTTGCGGATTTGTCGGTTGCCAAGGGTAACAAAGGGAAACAAACGCCGCCCCGCTAGGCAAGTGCATAAGTTAGGCAATCGACGGCGGCCCCTTTGCCATTTTGTGCTACACCGCGCTCGGCGGAGCACTCGCATGGCAAAGTCCATCACCATCTACGGCATCAAGAACTGCGACACGATGAAGAAGGCGCGCGCCTGGCTCGACAAGCGCGGCGTCGCCTATTCATTTCACGACTACAAAGCCGCGGGCATCGAGCGCGAGCGGCTGGAAGGGTGGAGCAAGAAAGTCGGCTGGGAAATCCTGCTCAATCGCGCCGGCACGACTTTCCGCAAGCTGCCTGACAAAGACAAAAACGGCCTCGACGCCAAGAAAGCTTTAGCGCTGATGCTCGCGCAGCCGTCCATGATCAAGCGTCCGGTGCTCGAACTGGGCGGCGGCAAATTGCTGGTTGGATTTTCGCCAGAGCGATACGCCGAGGCCATCTAGGCAACGCAAAAGAACCGCGACGGTCTACTCACTTCACTTCGTGTGCTTCAGCCCGTGCATGAAAGCCCGCTCTTCGGGCTGCAGATAGACCAGTTCGGTCAGCGTGCCGATAACGCCCGTGGTGTCGAAATAAGCAAACCGCGTTTCATTGTGGCGGCCGCCTTGGACGAGCGAAAAGCCGGCGGCTTCCATTTCCTTCACGCCCTGGGCGTAGTTGGCGATTTCGATGCCGTAATGATGGACGCCGCCTTGTGGATTGTGGTCGAGGAACTTTGAATAGGTGCTGACGCCGGCGATGGGCTGAATGAGCTCAACCTGCATTTCGCCGCACCAGCCGAACGCGAGCTGCAAGCGCAACGGCGCCGGCTTGCCCATGTAGGTTTCGTCTTGCAACTCCGGCTTCTCGATATACAGGAACTCCGGAACGCCGAGCTTGCCTTTGAAGAAATCCATTCCCTTATGAATATCGGGCACGACGATACCGAGTTGATAGGCGCCTTGGGCCAAAGTGCTGGGCATTCTACTCTCCCTTCATTTCAGTTGTGATTGATCAGATTGATGAGATCGATATGCGTTACCACGCCGTCGTGCCGCCATCGACGGCAATGTCGGCGCCGGTAACGAACGAGCTTTCATCTGAGGCGAGGTACACCGCGGCTGGCGCCACTTCTTCCGGCTTGCCGACGCGGCCGAGCATCAATTTCTCCATCATCGGGTTCAGGAAGTCCGGATTCTTTAATTGCTCGCGTGTCGCGCCGGTCGCGATCAGGCCCGGCGAAATCGTGTTGGCGCGGATGTTGTGTTTGCCGCCTTCCATGGCCAATTGGCGCGTCATGGCGAGAACGCCGCCTTTGGCGGCGGTGTGCGCGATACCGGGCAACGCTTTGTACGCGACCTTCGCCGAGGTCGAGGCGACATTGATAATCGAGCCGCCGCCGCGCGCGATCAGATGCGGCCAGACGGTCTTGCAGAAGCGGAACACGATCAGCAGTTCTTGCTCGATAGTGCGGGCGAATTCCTCGAACGTGAATTGATCCATCCAACCGAAATAGGCGGTCGCCGCATTGTTGTAGACGACATCGATGCCGCCATAGGTCTTGAGCGCGAGCGCCACCAGTGCGTCGCATTGGTCCTGCTTGGTCAGGTCGGCCGGTTGCAGCGAAACCATTTGCCCGCCTGCCTTCAGCGCATCACGCAGCGTCGCTTCGGCGCTGTCGGGGTTGATGTCGCAACCGACAACTTTCGCGCCTTCGGCGCAAAACAACAGCGCGGCGGCGCGCCCCATGCCGCTCCCGGTCCCGGTGATGATGCAAACCTTCTCTTTCAAACGTCCCGCCATAGCTCACCCCGAATTTTCAAGTCTCAGCCGCGCCGTCCACGTTTTGCCGGTGTCGGAAGGCGCACGAGTTCCATCACGTCTGAAAACAAATGACAAGGTTTGAACGCCCGCCACCGATCGCCGTAGCCGCACACGGTATTGCTGCGATACCATCGAATGAGTTGCGGTCGTTCTATTCATTCTCCGTCATGCAAATTTCAGATTGCGGATTTATTAACAACAAAATCGGCGTCGTTTTCCGGCCACGGTGACACCATCGTTTTTCCGAATATGCATGGCTCTTTGCGCTCGGCACGGCGGAGCGTCGGGTTCCGTCGGGTCGCGCGGGGCGAAAGCACGTTCGGGGAAGGGTGGAGTTCTTCATGATAATACGTGCCTTCGTGGGCGGCGTTGCCGGCGCCGCTGCAGCCGCCGCTATGTCTGTCTGCTCGGCGGCTGCCGCAGATCTGGCGCCGGCGCCGGTTCCGACGGCGCCGGTCGCTTACGCGCCCGCGGCGATCTACAATTGGACCGGCTTCTATATCGGTGCGCACGCCGGCGGCGACTTCGGCAATTCGTCCTGGAGCGACCCGTTTACCGGAGCGAGCAATACGTTCAGCAGCACGGGATTTCTTGGCGGCGCCCAGTTCGGCGCCAGTTATCAGCTCAACATGCTGGTGCTTGGTGTCGAGGGCGATTTCAGCTGGACGAACCTCAAAGGCAGCGGCACCGATTCGCTCGGAGACTCGATCAATACCGGCGTGAACTGGACGTCGACCGTCACCGGCCGTATCGGCGCCGCCTTCGATCGCTTTCTGATTTACGGAAAAGGCGGTGTGGCGTTTGCGCAAGACGCGAGCAGCTTCACCGACACCTTTGCCAACAGCGCGAACACCACGTTCATGCGCACCGGCTGGACCGCCGGCGCCGGACTCGAATACGGCATCACCAGGAACTGGTCGGCGAAGATCGAATACGACTATCTGAACTTCGGGTCGCAAGCTTTGAATTTCACGACCCCGATGACTCCGCTGTACAGCTCGAACGCCAATCTCAACATTCAGGAAGTCAAAGCCGGCATAAATTTCCGCTTCGGCGGTCCGTGACGCGCTGAAGTGTTGTGAGCGGTCGGAAATCCGCTAGTTGATCCGGATATGCGCCGCCTCAATCACCGGTTTCCAGCGGGCGAGATCGGCATTGATCCGGGCGCGGAACTCGGCCGGCGTATCCGGGATCGGCTCCATCAATTGCGTGGCGAGTTTCCCGCGGATCGCCGGTGAGGTGATGGCATCGCGGACCAGCTGATTGATGCGCTCGACTATGGCCGGCGACAGACCGGCCGGACCGATCAGCCCCATCCAGGCGTCGGCTTCAACATCGATGCCGGATTCCTTCAGTGTCGGAACGTTGGGCAATAAAGCGGAGCGCTTCGCCGTCGACACGGCGAGGATTTTCACCGCCCCGGTGCTGACCTGTGGCACGACCGAAATTGCCGGCAGGCAAGCCATTTGAACTTCATTGCGAATGAGCGCGGTCATGGTTTGCGGCGACGAGGTGTAAGGCACGTGCACCAGCTGCGTACCGCTTTTGATCGCGATCGCTTCCATCGCGAGTTGCGAGAGCGATCCGGTGCCGATCGAGCCGAAATTGTACTTGCCGGGGTTGCGTCTGAGCAGGTCGACCAGTTGCGCCACGCTGCCGACGCCGAGGTCACTGTTGATTGCCAGTACGCTCGGTTGCGTGACCAGCATCGTGATCAGCGTGAGGTCCTTGTTCGGATCATAAGGAAGCTTGCCAAACAGCAGCGTGTTGATCGCCAGCGGGCCGCCGATGCTGACGCCGATGGTCGAGCCGTCGGGCGCGGCTTTGGCCACCGCGTCGGTGCCGATGTTGCCGCTCGCACCCGGTCGGTTCTCAACGATGAAAGTCTGGCCGAGCTTCTGATGCAGCGCATCGGCGACGAGACGGGCGACGAGATCGGGCGTTGCTCCGGCCGCGAACGGCACAATGATCCTGACGCTTTTGCTCGGCCAATCCTGCGCCAAAGCCGGACCGGCGAGCATGAGCGCGATAAGTGCAGCGGCGATGCGTTTCATTGAGCCTTGCTATTCGTTTTCTCGGGCTCGATCACTGTTCTACTTTGCCGCGGGCTGCACGAGCGCGCCAGACCGGCGCTGACCGTCCGGGGGGTGTTTCAGGGGCTATCGATACCATCATTGACAAGCAGGGCGCGCTGGCCATGATCGCGCCCTGACGCCACCGGGGCGGCGATTTCGACGCACTTCCAAGCCCTCGGCTCCGAACTGTACGTGGACCATGGGCCTCACCGTCGAAATCATCGGGCTGATCGTGTTTCTGGGCGCGCATGTGTTTGTCTCCATGCGCGGCGAACGAGAGGCACTGATCAAGCGGATCGGCCGCGGACCTTATCTCGGCCTGTTCGCGCTGGTCTCGATCGTTGGCCTTGTCCTGATCGGCTATGGCTTTGCGCGCTACCGCGCCGAAGGCTTGATCCCGCTGTGGTACCCGCCGGCATGGACGCGCCAGATCGTGGTCGCGCTGATGTGGCCGGCGAGTATCGCGGTCGTCGCGGCATACATTCCAGGCGATATCAAGCGCGTGCTCAAGCATCCGATGCTGGTGGGCGTCAAACTCTGGGCCTTCGCGCATCTGTGCGCGAACGGCGACGTCGGCGGCATCATTCTTTTCGGTGGGGTGCTGGTCTGGGCAGTTTACGACCGGATCACGCTAAAGCGCCGGACTGACGCTGGGGCCCCGCCCATTCCAACCGGCGGCCGGCGAAACGACATCATCGCGATTGTCGTGGGCACCATTCTCTATCTCGCGCTCGGCTTCGTGTTCCATCCCCTGGTCATCGGTCTGCCGGCCTTCGGAACGCCGGCGCTGGGACACTGACGCGTGTCAGTGCACGAGGCGATACGGCGGTTCACCGCGCCTGACATTCGCGCGCGCAAGGGCGGCGAGCCGATTGTTTGTTTGACGTCCTATCATGCGCACACCGCGCGCATCCTCGACGGCTACTGCGACGTCATTCTGGTCGGCGATTCGCTCGGCATGGTCATGCACGGCCTCGAAACCACCGTGCCGGTCACGCTCGATATGATGATCCTGCAAGGCCACGCGGTGATGCGCGGCTCAAAGCGGGCGTTGGTGATCGTCGACTTGCCGTTTGGCTCGTACGAGGCCTCGAAAGAGCAGGCTTTCGCTTCCGCGGCCCGGGTGCTGAAGGAAACCGGCTGCGGCGCCGTCAAGCTCGAGGGTGGCCGCCGCATGGCGGAAACCATCTCTTTTCTGGTCGAGCGTGGCGTGCCAGTGATGGGTCATGTCGGCCTGACGCCGCAGGCGATCAACACCATCGGCTCGTTTCGGGCGCAGGGCCGCGACGAGAGCGATTGGGCGCCGATCGAAGCGGACGCGCGGGCGGTGGCGGACGCCGGCGCTTTTGCCGTCGTGCTCGAAGCGATCGCCGAGCCGCTTGCCCGCCGCATCAACAGCGATGTCGCAATACCGACGATCGGCATCGGCGCAAGCGTCGCCTGCGACGGCCAGATCCTCGTGCTTGAGGACATGCTCGGTCTTTCTCCCCGGGTGCCGAAGTTTGTCAAACGCTTCGGCGAACTCGGGCCCTCGATCGAGCGCGCAGTGAAGAGCTATGCCGAAGAGGTCCGGGCTCGCAGTTTTCCCGGTTCCGACCACGTCTACGCGATGCGAAAGAAAAAAGATTAATCGCCGGCAAAAGCTGGCGGATTGTTGCGCCGCGACGCCTCGGCGTCGACGTCAAGGGTTGCACAATCGCCGCAGCGGCGCGCCAGACTTTGCCTTGCTGGCGCCACATGCTTATTCTAGCTCGCAGGCGGTTATCCGAGCCTAACCGCCCGGAATTCCTTAACTTTGTCGTGCACGGTTCGTGGCCCCGGCTTCCTTGCGCTTCGCGGAGGTAGGTGGCTTCTTCGAATTGGCTGGTGCTGGGGCAAGTCCGTGTCGGATATTTTCCACGAGGTCGACGAGGAGGTACGCCGCGAACAGCTCAAAAAGCTGTGGGAGCGCTACGGCACCTACTTCGTCGCCGCCTGCATTCTCGTGATCGTGGCGGTTGGTGGCTGGCGCGGCTACCAGTGGTGGCAAAACAAAAGGGCGGCTGAGGCCGGTGCGGCGTTTGAGCAAGCCGTGACGCTGGCGGAATCCGGCAAGCGCCAGGAGGCGGAAGCAGCGTTCGCCAAGCTCGGTGCTGACGGCACTGCCGGCTATCGTGTGCTGGCGCGTTTGCGCGAGGCCGCCGAACTCGGCCCGACCGACCGCAAAGCTGCGGTCAAAGCCTATGACGAGATCGCCGCCGACAAGAACGTTGGCGCAGTCATGCAGGATTTGGCCGCGCTTCGCTCAGGTTTTCTGCTTGTGGACGGCTCGTCCTATGCCGAATTGCGAACGCGACTTGAACCGTTGACCGGACCCGAGCGGGTGTTCCGGCACAGCGCGCGTGAATTGCTGGCGCTGTCCGCGTGGAAGCAGGGCGACATGACCGCTGCGCGACGATGGACTGAGTTGATCACGGGTGACCCGCAGACACCGGCGGCCGCGCGCAGCCGCGCTGAGGTGTTAGGCGAACTCATTGCCGCGAGCGGCAAGAGTTAAGCAGGGCCGAGCGGAATGCCGACGCGAAGATTTTCCTCGCTGGTTTGGATCAGCTCGGCGCTCGCGCTAGGCCTCGTGCTCGGCGCCTGCACGCCGGGTGGTCAGTTCGATCCGACCGAAATGCTTTCGTCCGATGTGTTTAGCACCAAGAAGAAACTGGCGGGCGACCGCGAACCGCTGTTCCCGAACGGTGTGCCGGGCGCGGAAACGGGCGTGCCGCCGGATTTGGTGAAAGGGTATCAGCCGCCACCGGAGCAGCAGGCAGCAGACAGCGCCGATGCCGCGCCTCCTGCGCCTAAACCCGTAGCGGCGGCAGCTCCGGAAAAGCCAAAACCGAAGCACAAGCCGAAACCGGCGATCGCGCGTGCGGCTGCGCCCGCACAGCCTTCGGCTTCCGCTCCGCATGACTCGGCTTGGGATAGGGCTCCGGCGCCGTCTGCGGCGCATGATCCGGCCTGGGATCGGGTTCCGACGCCGTCTGCGGCGCAAGCCGCTCCGCCGGCGTGGCCAAACCCGACCGCAAATGCGCCCGCTCCGACCAATTGGCCGGCGCCCGGGCAACTGACCGCCCAGCCTGGGCAGCCAGCGTCGCCGGCTCCGCCGCGAACTGGGCAAAGCCAATAGACGGTGCTGCCGGCGTAACCGGCCTCGCCGAATCCCTTGGCACCTATTCACGGTAATCGCGCCGGGATAGACAGCCGCGTACGCGCGGAACTGCCGCGTGTGTTTGTTCACCCCCGTGTGTTTGTTCACCCCTGCAGTCAGATCGCGTCATGTCCTTCACCATCGCCATTGTCGGTCGGCCCAACGTCGGCAAATCGACCCTGTTCAATCGCCTCGTCGGCGCGCGTCGTGCGCTGGTTGACGACCGACCGGGAGTGACGCGCGATCGCCGGGAAGGTGAGGGGAAGCTCGGCGATCTATCCTTCAAGGTCATCGACACCGCGGGGCTCGAACAACCCGACCGCGATGGTGAAAGCCTTTCTGCAAAGATTCAGGCGCAGACGGCCGCCGCCTTGGCGCAAGCCGATGCGGTGTTCTTTCTCGTCGATGCCCGCGCTGGCGCAACTCCGGCCGACCGCGCTTTCGCTGACCTGGTCCGCAGATCCGGCAAGCCAGCGATCGTTGTTGCCAACAAGAGCGAGGGGCGCGCCGCCGAGGCCGGCGTTCTCGAAGCCTATGCGCTCGGCCTCGGCGATCCGGTCGCGATCAGCGCCGAACATGGTGAAGGATTGGCGGGGCTGTACGACGCGCTTCGCGCCGCGCTGCCCGAAGCGACCGCCGAAGACGAAAATGCAGAAGCCGCAACACCCGCGGTCGCCGCCGAGAAGCCGATCCGGATCGCCGTGGTCGGCCGTCCCAACACCGGTAAATCAACCCTGATCAACCGGCTGCTCGGCGAGGAGCGGCTGCTGACTGGACCCGAAGCCGGCATTACGCGCGACGCGATCGCTGTCGATCTTGACTGGCAGGGGCGAACGCTGCGCATCCACGATACGGCGGGGCTGCGCCGCCGCTCGCGCGTCTCGGAGAAGCTCGAAAAGCTGTCGACTGCCGATACGCTCAACGCGATCCGGTTCGCCGAAGTGGTCATCGTTCTCGTTGACGCCGAGGCGCCGTTTGAAGAGCAGGACACCCGGATCGCCGATCTCGTCGAGCGCGAAGGGCGTGCCGTCGTCATCGGCATCAACAAAGTTGATCTGGTCGAGCGGCAGCCCGGCGTCCGGTCGCGGCTGCGCGACATCGCCGATCGCGTGCTGCCGCAGATCAAGGGCGTGCAGGTTGTTCCGTTGTCGGCGCGGACCGGCGAGGGGCTCGATCGGCTGATGACGGCGGTGATGGAAAGTTATGCGGTCTGGAACCGCCGCGTGCCGACGGCGGCGCTTAACCGCTTCTTGAGTGACGCAGTCTCGGCCCATCCGCCGCCTGCAATTTCCGGCCGTCGGGTCCGGCTCGATTACATCACCCAGCCCAAATCGCGGCCGCCTACCTTTGTATTGTTTTCGTCGCGCGCCTCATTGCTCCCTGAAACTTATCGCCGTTATCTGGTCAACGGCTTGCGCGAGGCGTTCGCGCTGCCGGGCACGCCGATTCGGCTCACATTGCGCGCCAAGGCCAATCCCTACGCGGGCCGAAAGCGCCGCTGATGGAGACGCCGGCAGCGAAGCCGAAACCAAAACTCGGCGTGCTGCGGCGTGAGGCGGCCTTCATCTTTATTTTCGCCACCGTCCTCCTGGACATGCTTGCGATCGGCATTGTCATTCCGGTGTTGCCGAAGCTCGTGGTCGATTTTGTTGGCGGCGATACCGAAGTGGCGGCGCGGGTTTTCGGTATTTTCGGTACCGCATGGGCGCTGATGCAATTTCTGTTCTCGCCGTTCCAAGGCGCTCTGTCCGACACGTTCGGCCGCCGGCCGCTGATCATCATCTCCAACTTTGGCGTCGGGCTCGATTATGTGCTGATGGCGCTGGCGCCGACGCTTGGATGGCTGTTCGTCGGGCGGGTGATTTCCGGCATCACCGCGGCAAGCATCGCAACCGCCTACGCTTACGTGGCCGATGTCACCCCGCCCGACAAACGCGCCGCGCGCTTTGGTCTGCTTGGTGCGGCTTTCGGCGCCGGATTCGTGCTTGGCCCTGCGCTCGGCGGCCTTGCTGGCAGCATCTCGCCGCGCTTGCCGTTCTGGATTGCCGCCGGTTTAAGTCTCGCCAACGCCTGCTACGGATTTGCGGTGCTGCCGGAATCGCTGTCGCGCGAACGCCGCGCCGTGTTCCGTTGGCGGCGGGCTAATCCTCTCGGCGCTCTCGTGCTGCTGCGCTCTCACGCGGAATTGTCCGGGCTCGCCTTCGTCAGCTTTCTCGGCAATCTCGCGCACGCCGTTCTCCCCAGCATCGGCGTTTTGTACATGCTGTATCGCTATAGCTGGGACGAAAGCACCGTTGGCTTAACGCTTGCCGGCGTCGGGGCGTCCTCGATCATCGTGCAGGGCGGTGTGGTCGGCGCGGTTACGAAGCGGATCGGCGAACGGGCTGCCTTGCTGTTGGGTCTCGTGTTTGGCGTTCTCGGTTTCACGGTTTTTGCGGTCGCCCGCACTGGCGTGGAATTCTGGGTCGGCATTCCGCTAATGGCGCTGTGGGGACTGGAGAGCCCGGCTTGTCTTGCGCTGATGAGCCGGTTTGTCGGCGCCGACGAACAAGGACAGCTGCAGGGCGCCAATGCCAGTATCAGCGGCATCGCCAATCTGTTTGGACCGGTGGTGTTCACACAGATTTTCGCGGCCGCCATTGCCGGCGGCCGCGAATGGCATTTGAGCGGCGCGCCGTTCATGCTGGCGGCATTGCTGCTGTTTTTCGCCGCCGTCACAGGCTGGTTGGTGACGCGCAAGCGAGTCTGATACTTCAGGCAGGCTGCATGAAGTCCAAGAGCTTTCCGGCGCTGAAATCGTAAAGCTTGCCGGTTTCAGAAAAGCCGGGCAGGCAAAGATCGAGAATTTTTTCCGCAATCTGTTCCGGCGTGGGCAAACTCATCGGGTCCTCTCCCGGCATGGCCAAAGCGCGCATGCGGGTGCGGGTCGGGCCGGGATTGAACAAATTGACGCGCACCGCCGTCGAGCTTGTTTCATCGGCGTAGGTTCGCGCCAGCGCATCCAGTGCCGCTTTGGAAACCGAATACGGCGCCCAGTAGGCGCGGGCGATCGTGGCGATGCCGGAGGTGATGAACACGGCGCGGCCGGCGTCGGAGCGTTTCAGCAACGGGTCCATGGCGCGAATCAGATGCCAGTTGGCGGTAACGTTCACCGCCATCATCTCGTCCCAGGCTTTCGGCTCGATGTGATCGAGCGGCGAGGGCACACCGCCCATCGCCGCGTTGCCGATCAGTACGTCGAGCCGCCCGTGGCGCTCGTTGAGGGCGGCAGCGAGATTATAAAGCCCGCCGTAGTCGCGGATGTCGAGCGGCGTCAGCGTCGCCGAACTGCCAGCGGCCCGGATCGCATCGTCGAGTTCTTCGAGGCCGCCGACGGTGCGCGCCAGCGCAACCACATGCGCCCCGGCGCGCCCGAGCGCCAGCGCGGTCGCGTAACCGATGCCGCGCGAGGCGCCGGTGACGAGCGCGATCCGGTCAGCAAGCGGTAGCGGCATTCTATCCATCCTCGCAATGCGGGAACGAAGCCAAATGTGCCTCGGGCCGTCGCCGCCGCAATGAATGCACACAAGGGTTGCATAGGCTCGAGAAATTCAATTTAACTGTTACCCGGTCTAGATTCCTCGTTAGTTCCTCGCTCGCTGACAATGCCTCTTGATCCAATATGGTTGGATTTCGTTGAGGACGTTTCGGGTCGCGCCGATGGTTCTTGGATATTCCGGGGTGAGGGTGATAGGGGCTGGGAATTGCGTCCTAAGGTCGGACGACCGGACGTGTGCGGTCCGGCTGGTTATAGGCCGGCTGACGAACGCACACTGTTCGATAATTTTCGCCGCGAGGCTCCACGCTACGAAGATGGTGTCGGGTTTACGCTGATGGACTGGCTAGCTGTCGCACAACATCATGGTTTGCCGACGCGGCTGATGGACTGGACAACGAATCCTCTGACGGCAGCGTGGTTCGCGGTTGCGAATGAAGCAAACGCAACGAATGGACGGATTCACATGATCCGGCTCGCCCATCGCGGCGCGATCACCGACCCGTTTTCAGTCACTGACTCTCCGACTTTTACACAGGTACCGGCGCTCGCAGCAAGAATCACGGCGCAACAAGGCCTGTTTTCGGTGCATCCGGATCCCACTTCCGCCTGGCAACCAGGTGGTGCGGGGATTATGTATGAAACATTTGATATTCCGGCCACCAGTAAGCGCGAATTTCGACACGCGTTGCACTTGCTAGGGTTCAATTCGTCGAGACTCATGAGTGATCTTGATAGTCTCTCGAAGACGCTCCAGTGGGAATACGGCAATCGAGTGTAATGGAGAGAACTTATGGCGGCCGATGAACCCCGGTCAGACAATCCAAGAGTTGCGCGTTTCGCGCGGCGGCCCGTTAGCGAACCCTCGGGGCTTGGCATAAATTTGCAAGAAGCAGCTGCGGCGATGGCCAGTGCTGCGCGCCTTCGGGCTTCGCGTAAGGGTTACGAATTTATGGATGCTCCGCTCGTCGGATTGTTCGTTTTCACACACGGTCGGTGGTCGGATTTGGCTACCACGTTTGGACACTCATATCAGGAAGAGCTGCTTGGTTGGAGCGAGCGCGATCCTTTCTATCCCGTCACGCCCGTAAACACTTTCTTAGGCACACCGCTGGCACAATTGATTGAGGTGGCGGAGGCTTCTTTGCCGCCGCAACTCGTTGGAGGGGCGGAACTTTTTGCCCTTGGCGCACGTTTGGCAAATGTTGAAAAGCAAGTCGAGCAGCTTGCGTCTACAGTAGCAGGTACCAAAGAGCAGCCGGTTAGCGCCAATAAGGAGACGAGCAAAAGAGGGGGCGCTGAGCCGGGACACGCGGAGAAATTGGAAGTGAAGCCCGCTGTCGTAGATACCAACGCTATCGCTTCTTGTGTGCGGTCCTTTGCTGTCGCAAAAAGTCCAACGTGGAATGTACTTTCCAAGCATCATCCTGGTGTGAAACTTTTTGCAATTGATGCTGATCCTCGATCGTTCCAGGTTTCAGAAAAGGGTGAGTTCGATGGGCGGGCGAACCTGCTCGTGAGTGTTCCCAGAACATTACGATCCGGGCGCACCGGCACACACTCGCTCACGATCCCAACTCGAGTATTTGGAAAGCTCTCACCTGCCGGCGAGATTGAAGTCGCCGAGTTTAAGCTCAGCTAGCGGTACTCTGGCTCAGCTCAGCTCAGCTCAGCTCAGCTCAGCTCAGCTCAGCTCAGCTCAGCTCAGCTCAGCTCAGCTCAGCTCAGCTCAGCTCAGCTCAGCTCAGCTTCGGCGAGTAGCGAGAGCTGACGGGGCGGAGCGTCCTGGGCGGTGCGGTCGGTCAGCGGCGTCGGGTATTCGCCGGTGAAGCAATGATCGGTGAATTGCGGACGCACCGGATCGCGCCCTTTCTCACCCATGGCGCGGTAAATGCCCTCGACCGAGAGGAAAGCGAGCGAATTGGCGCCGATGAATTGCCGCATGCCTTCGAGGTCGTGAGTGGCGGCCAGCAGCTTGTCCTGCTCCGGCGTGTCGATGCCGTAATAGTCGGGATGCGTGATCGGCGGCGAGGCGATGCGAAAGTGCACTTCGCGTGCGCCGGCATCGCGCATCATCTGGACGATCTTCACCGACGTCGTGCCGCGCACGATCGAGTCGTCGATCAGCACAATGCGCTTGCCGCTCACTACGGCGCGGTTCGCGCTGTGCTTGAGGCGGACGCCCAGCGCACGGATCTGCTGGGTCGGCTCGATGAAGGTGCGGCCAATATAATGATTGCGGATGATGCCGAGCTCATAGGGAATGCCGGATGCTTGGGCGTACCCGATTGCCGCAGGCACGCCGGAATCGGGAACCGGAATCACGACATCGGCGGGGGCGGGCGCCTCGCGGGCGAGTTCCGCGCCGCAGGTCTTGCGCACGTCGTAGACGCTGCGGCCGCCGATGATCGAGTCCGGCCGCGAGAAATAGATGTATTCAAAGATGCAAGGACGCGGCGCCATTGCCGGGAACGGCTTGTGCGAATGCGCGCCGTCTTCGTCGAAGACCAGCACTTCGCCGTTCTCCACGTCGCGCACATATTGCGCACCGATGATGTCGAGCGCACAGGTCTCGGAAGCGAGGATCGGGCAGCCGTCCAGTTTGCCGAGCACCAAGGGCCGGATGCCGAGCGGATCGCGGGCGCCGACCAGTTTCTTGTTGGTAAGGCCGACGAAGGCATAGGAGCCTTCGAGCAGGCGCAGCCCCTCGATGAAGCGATCGATGAACCGGTTGCGGTGCGAGCGCGCGACCAAATGGAGGATCACCTCAGTATCCGTCGTCGACTGCATCATGGCGCCTTCGCGCACCAGCTGCCGGCGCAACGTCAGGCCGTTGGTGAGATTGCCATTGTGGCCAATGGCAAAGCCGCCGGCGTTCAACTCAGCGAACAGCGGCTGCACATTGCGCAGAATGGTCTCACCGGTCGTCGAATAGCGGACATGGCCGACGGCGGCGTTGCCCGGCAGGCGATCGATCACCTCACGTCCGGAAAAGGCGTCGCCCACAAGTCCAAGGCGGCGCTCGGAATGGAAGCGCTTGCCATCGAACGAAACGATGCCGGCGGCTTCCTGGCCACGGTGCTGCAAAGCGTGCAGGCCGAGCGCGGTGATGGCAGCGGCATCGGGGTGGCCGAAGATGCCGAAAACGCCGCATTCTTCCCGGAGGCGGTCCTCGTCGAGATCGAGCAGGCCGGGTTCGGTCATATTCGGCCTTTCGGTGCTCAATGCACTGTTCCTCTGGTTCCAAGCAATTGCTGCATAGCGGCGCGGCTCGAACGATCGTAACCGACGCGGCCGCCGCCGGGAGTGTCGACGTCACTGTGCTGGCCAGGCGTATTGTCCGGCGTATCAGTCTCTTCCGGCCGCGGCTTCTTGAACCGCTTTAAGATGGTGGCTTCGGCATTCTCCGGCAATTGGTCCTTGAGCCATTCTCCGGTGCTGCTCAGCACTACCCTGGATTTGGCGTGCAGGACCCACTCCGGCTTGCTGCGGTCGGGTACCAACCAGTCAAAGAACATATAGGCGACCACGACGATAATAAGCCCGCGTCCAAGGCCGAACAGGAAGCCGAGGGTGCGATCGAGCGCGCCTACTCGGCTGTCGAGCACCATGTCCGAGACCCTGACGGTGAGAATCGAGACCACCAGCAGCGTGATCAGGAATACTCCAGCGATGACCGCAACGGTCGCCACGATGTCGTTGTTGAAATACTGCTTGGCGAGCGGCAGGAGCTTCGAATAGGCGTAAAGCGTTGCACCGGCGGCTAGTATCCAGGCGATGATCGAAAGAATCTCGCGCATAAAGCCGCGCACCATGGCGAGCAGGGCCGAGACGAGCATGATGACGATCAGCCCGATATCCAGAAGCGTAATCGGCATAGTTTGCTAATCCGCTCGCTTGCCGCCAGATCGGCGGCGTGCGCAGGGGCCTCGAACGCCTGAGTCCGCCGCGTGTATAGCCGGGCCGGGTGTCACAGTCATCCGCCTTCTGATGCGGTCAACAGTCTCATCTTAATCATGAGCAAGCAGGCCAAAATACCGGAGCAGATTGTGGTTTCGGATTAGCCGTCCTGCCGACCGACGCGCTTGAGCGCGGGCGCACCGTCCCGCGCAATGTCGGCAACCAGATTCGCCAGCGTCCCAATGGTGGAGAGCGCAAAGCCCTGCGGCGCTTCAGCGCGTGCGGCTTCCGGAACCGTCGCGCGTGCGAAGCCGAGCTTCTGCGCTTCCTTGAGCCGTGCCGCAGTCTGCGCCACCGGCCGCACCGCTCCCGATAGCGATACTTCGCCGAAATAAACCGCATCGGCAGGGAGCGGCGCATGCGCAAGCGATGAAACCAGGGCAGCGGCGGCTGCGAGATCGGCCGCCGGTTCCTGAATGCGCAAACCGCCGGCGACATTGAGATAGACGTCATGCCCCGACAGGCGAACGCCGCAATGGGCTTCCAACACCGCCAGCACCATGGACAGACGGCTCGGGTCCCAGCCGACGACAGCGCGCCGCGGCGTGCCGAGCGATGTCGGCGCGACCAGCGCCTGGATTTCCACCAGCAGCGGGCGGGTACCCTCGATTCCGGCGAATACCGCCGTGCCGGCGCTACCGAGCTCGCGTTCGGAGAGAAATAGCTCGGACGGATTGGCGACTTCGCGCAGCCCGCTGCCGGTCATCTCGAACACGCCGATTTCGTCGGTCGGGCCGAAGCGATTTTTGAGCGCGCGGAGGATCCGGAATTGCTGCGACCCTTCGCCTTCAAACGAAAGCACCGCGTCGACCATATGCTCGACCACGCGAGGGCCGGCGATCTGTCCGTCCTTGGTGACGTGGCCAACCAGGATCACCGCTGTGCCGCTACGTTTGGCAAACCGGATGAGCTCCGCCGCCGATCCCCGCACCTGTGTGACCGTTCCGGGCGCGGCCTCAACGGTTTGGGTCCACATCGTCTGAATCGAATCGATGACGAGGAGTTGCGGCGCCCGCTCTTGCGAGAGCGTCGCCACGATGTCCTCGACGGAGGTCTCTGCGGCGAGTTCGACCGCGGCGTCGCTGAGGCTAAGCCGCTCGGCCCGCAGCCGTACTTGGGCGACCGCTTCCTCGCCGGAGATGTAGACCGCGCGATGACCGTGGCGCGCGTAGTCCGCCGCAACTTCGATCAACAAGGTCGATTTGCCGATGCCCGGATCGCCGCCAAGGAGAAGTACGGAACCGCGCACCAGACCCCCGCCCGTAACGCGGTCAAATTCGGCGATGCCGGAGGCAAGCCGCGGCGCTTCGTGCGTTTGCCCCTTAAGCGGCTCGACGACGAACAGCCGACCCTTGCGCGCCGAACGTATCGTGGTCGCAGCCCCTTCTTCGACGATCGTGTTCCACGCGCCGCAGGCTTCGCAGCGGCCAGCCCAGCGCGCTGCGGCAGCCCCGCAGCTCTGGCAGATGAAATTTTGCCCGCGCGCGACCATCTGAGCGCTCCTTATCCGCCGCGATAGACGAGATGGCTGCGCGGGCCAAGCCGGGTCAGAATCTCGTACGCGATCGTGCCGGCGGATGCGGCCACTTCGTCGACGGCGATATCTTTGCCGATAAACGTTGCGATGTCGCCGCGTTGGACCGGTGCATCGACAATTTCAGTGACGTCGATGCAGGTGAGGTCCATGGAAATGACCCCGACGATCGGGCAACGTTTGCCAGCCACGATGGCTGCGCCACCCGCCTTGCCATCAACGCCGCTCGCGGAACGCAGAATGCCGTCGCCATAGCCGAGCGCTGCGATGGCGATACGCGAGGGCCGTCGCGCTTTCCAGGCGGCGCCATAACCGACGGCCTCGCCCTGTGGTACCTTGCGCACTTGCAGGATGCGGCCGGTCAGTTCGACCACGCTTCGCATGGGATTGGCGCGACCCGGCGTCGGGTTGATGCCGAAAAGCGCTGCGCCGGGTCTTGCGATGTCGAAATGCGCTGAATCGCCGAGGAAGATGCCCGACGAGTTGACCAGCGAAGCGGGAATGCCGTGGTAAAGCATGCGCAGCTCGCGAAACAGCCGGATTTGACTGGCGGTGAGCGGGTGGTCGGCGATTTCCGCGCAGGCCAGATGGCTCATCAACAGCGTGATGCCATGGTTTTCGGTCTGTGCGCGCGGCGCCAAAGCGGCGGCTTCATCCGCGGTGATGCCGAGCCGGTTCATGCCGGTATCGATATGGAGTGCCGCGCCGCCGCGCCAATTTTGGGCCCTAACAAAGGCGTCCCATTCCGCCATCTCGGTAGTACTGTTGATGACCGGTTGGACGTTCAGTTCGGCGAACGCATTCGCGGCCTCAGACGTAAAGCCATTGAGCACGTAGATCGCTGCTTCGCGGGTGCGGGCGCGGGCGCGCCGCGCTTCGGCAACGTCCGCGACAAAGAAAGTTTTGCAACCGGCGTTGGCGAGCTTGGCCGTGACCGGCTCGAGACCGAGCCCGTAGGCATTGGCCTTGACCACCGCGCCGCATTCGACGGTGAGAAGCTGTCGCGCAAGCGCGCGCCAGTTCGCCTCGACGGCATCGAGATCGACGGCAAGCGTCGAGCCGGTCTCGGGGTCGAGCAGGCTGTTCGCCGATTCAGGCTGCGGTTGTGCGAGTGCCATACCGCGTTATGGCGGGCGCCGGGGCGGCGGTAAAGCGTCACAGTGCGGGAGGCCGGATGGGCTTCGGGGCGCTATACGCTTGACGTACAACCCAACGCGATATATCCTCCTGTTCGATGATCCGGTCGTTTCGCGATCGTGCCACCGAGTCCCTATGGATGGGCACTTTCGTCAAGCGTTTCAGCGGCATCGAGAAACAAGCGGTCCGGAAGCTCGACATCCTGCATCAAGCGCGGAGCCTCAATGATTTGCGCGCGCCCCCGGCAAATCGGCTCGAAGCGCTTGCGGGAGATCGACGGGGGCAACATTCGGTGCGTATCAACGATCAATGGCGCATCTGTTTCACGTGGACGAAGGAGGGTCCGGTCAATGTCGAAATTGTCGACTACCACTAGAGGGGTGGCTACTCCTAATCGCGTGACCACCCATCCCGGCGAAATGCTAAACGAGGAATTCCTCAAGCCGCTCGGAATGTCAGTCAACGCGCTCGCGCTCGCCCTGCGCGTGCCCGCGACGCGCATCGGCGCCATCGTCAAGGGCGAGCGGTCGGTGACGGCGGATACCGCGTTGCGACTTGCGCGCTTCTTCGGCACCAGCGCTGAGTTCTGGATCAATCTGCAGGCGATGCACGATCTGACCAAGGCACGGACAGAAAATGGCGTGGCGATAGAGCGCGACGTGCGACCGAGGGCCGCCTAGAAGGTCGGCTGGTGCGCGGTGTCGAGATTGGCGAAGCGCGTGACTGCAGCGTCGAACTGCAACTCTATCGTGCCAATCGGGCCGTGGCGCTGCTTGCCGATAATCAACTCCGCCTTACCGTCAACGCGTTCGCCCTCGGCCAGCCATTCGGCGAACTTTTCCCGATTCGCCTCGGTCGGTTTGCGCATCTGGTGATAGTATTCCTCGCGGAACACGAACAGCACCACGTCGGCGTCCTGTTCGATCGAGCCTGACTCACGCAAATCCGAAAGCTGCGGCCGCTTGTCCTCCCGGGCTTCGACCTGCCGTGACAATTGCGACAGCGCGAGGATCGGAACGTTCAGCTCCTTGGCAAGCGCTTTGAGCCGCGTGGTGATTTCGGTGATTTCCTGCACCCGGTTTTCGCTCGACCGGCGCGTCGAGCCCTGCAACAGCTGGACGTAGTCGATGACCAGAAGATCGAGGCCGCGCTGCCGTTTGAGCCGTCGCGCGCGCGCCGCCAATTGCCCGATTGAGAGTCCGCCAGTCTCGTCGACGTAGAACGGCAGGTTCTGCAGCTCGATGGATACGTCCTTGATCTTTTCGAAGTCGGCTTCGTCGATCGCGCCGCGTCTAATCTTGTTCGACGGAATTCCCGTTTGCTCGGCGATGATGCGGGTGGCCAACTGTTCGGCGGACATTTCCAGCGAGAAGAAGCCGACAATGCCGCCGTTGACAGTTGCCATGTGGCCGTCGGCACGGACTTCGCCGGCCCAAGCTTTGGCAACGTTGTAGGCAATATTGGTAGCAAGCGCCGTTTTGCCCATACCCGGCCGGCCGGCGAGGATAACGAGATCGGACGCCTGCAAGCCTCCCATCCGGGCGTCGAGATCAGTCAATCCGGTGGCGAGCCCCGACAGGCTGCCGTCGCGCTGGTAAGCGTGCGCCGCCAAGTCGACGGCGGTCGTGAGAGCTTGGGCGAATCGCTGAAAGCCGCTTTCGTAACGTCCGGTTTCGGCAAGCTCGAACAGCTTGCGTTCGGCGTCTTCGATATGGCTCTGCGGGGTTGCATCGACCGGGGCGTCGTAGGCGAGGTTGACCATATCCTCGCCAATCATGATCAAGTCACGCCGTATCGACAGATCGTAGACCGTCCGGCCGTAATCCTCTGAATTGATGATGGTGGTCGCCTCGGCGGCGAGCCGCGCCAGATACTGATTGACGGACAACCCGGCGATGTCGAGGTCACCCGGCAGGAAGGTTTTGAGCGTCACCGGAGTCGCGAGCTTTCCAGCGCGAATCAGGCCGCCGGCAAGCTCGAAAATGCGCTGATGGATCATCTCGAGGAAATGCTTCGGCTCGAGAAAATCGGAGACGCGATAGAACGCCTCGTTATTGACGAGGATCGCGCCGAGCAGGGCCTGCTCGGCCTCGATATTGTGCGGCGGCATGCGGAAGGCGGGTTCCGCGGGAGCCTGCTTGCGTGCGGTCGAATCGAATACTGCCATCGTCCCGATCAACGGAATAACCTGTGGCCAATTTGGGGTCACTCAACATCGCGGATTACTCGACGGACGGTGCCACGCTGGAATTAACAACCGTTTGCGCTTCCCACGAACGCATCGTCGATAACGGAGCGGCGCCGCGTTGGGAAATCCAGATTGCCGCTTTCCCCGTTACCCACCGCAAACGACTTAAGAAACACCGTCAGAAACACATGGCCCTTGACGTTCACCTTTTCGGAGCGTGCCGATCCGGCGCTACTCCCCGGCCAGGCGCAGCGGCTGCGTGTAGCCGGCTTCGGCGGTGCGCAATCGGGTCTCTTCGCGCGCGATGTAGTCGCGGGTCTGCGGCACGACGCCCTTTCGCTTCGCGATCTGGATTTGGAATACCACCATGTCACTCTCACGAAAGGCCATTTCTGAGGAAGCCAGATAGAATTCCCACATCCGCACGAACCGCTGATCGTAGACCCGCTCGACTTCCTCGCGGTGCGCGAGGAAACGTTCACGCCAGGCCTTGAGCGTCTCAGCGTAGTGAAGCTGGAGAATCTCGACGTCGGTGACGATGAGTTTCGCGCGCTGGACAGCCGGGAGCACTTCCGAGAGCGCTGGGATGTAGCCGCCCGGGAAGATATATTTGGCGATCCACGGGTTAGTGACGCTCGGAGGACTGCTGCGGCCGATGGTGTGAAGAAGAAACACGCCATCGTCGTCAAGGAGTTGCGCGCACTTGCGAAAGTACCTGTCGTAAAAGCCGACGCCGACGTGCTCGAACATGCCGACCGAGACGATACGGTCGAAGCCGCCGGTCACATCGCGATAATCGATCAGACGGAAAATCGCATCGTCGCTGCGGCCGCGCTCGACCGCTCTTTGTTGCGCACGCGCATATTGTTCTCGCGAGAGCGTGATGCCGGTTGCGTGCGCGCCCGCGACTTCGGCGAGGTAGAGCGCTAAGCCGCCCCAGCCACAGCCGATATCAAGGACATTGGCGCCCGGATCGACCAGGAGCTTCGCGGCAAGGTGGCGCTTTTTGGCGAGCTGCGCGTCGTCAAGCGACTGGTCCTCACTTTCGAAATAGGCGCAGCTGTACTGCTGGTCGGCGTCGAGGAAGAGGCTGTAGAGCCGGCCGTCGAGGTCGTAATGATGGGCCACATTGCTCCGCGACCGCGAACGCGGGTTGAACTGCTGCACACGGCGAAGCAGGTAGCGCATCAGCCGCGTCGGCAGCGCCCATTTCGGCGCGGCGATGTGTTCCTGTCGCAGCAGTATCGCGAGCGCATCCGCGATCGAGCCCTGCTCGACAACGAATCTCCCGTCCATGTAAGCCTCGCCCAGTCGCAGCTCGGGATCGAGCAGGACTGAGCGCTGGGCTGCGGCGTCGGTAAAGCGAACGGCAACCGGCGGGCCGCTGCCGTCGCCGAATGTGTATCGTTTGCCCGAGGCCGTTATGACAGTGAAGGAACCCTGGCGGATAAACCGCCGCATAAAGAACGATAGCAACCGATCCAACGTCGCCTCCGCACTGCTACGTGCGCCGGGCCGGACGGGACGGTCGGCGCATATTTGGCCTTGGATCCGCTGCCTGCGGCTTATTGACTGCAGGTCATCGGGCTTTTGGCCTTGCCGTCATTAAAACAAAATCCTCGTTGACCAGCAATGGAAGGTGAAGGCTCTCCACCGGGGCTCGACGCCACGCACATCCGGCCGGTTTTGGGGTAAGGAAGATCGGTCAAGTCCCAAGATTCGAGGAGCTCAAGGGGTGAACTGGCGTCTCGCGCCGATGATCGGCCTCGTTGCACTGCTAGCGCCGGTAACGGCGCATGCTCAGACCAATCTCGACCAGGGCAAGTCGGCCTCGCAAATCTTTGCGGCCGCTTGTGTCGAATGCCACAAGGCGCCGCGCGGCTTGGGTAAGGGCAAGAATAGCGCGGCGCTTACGGACTTTTTAGTCGAGCACTATACGACCAGCCGGGCACAGGCGGCAGCGCTGGCCGCCTACGTGCTGGGTGGCCGTGGCGCGGAGCCCATCGGGGGTGCCGCGCAAGGCAAGGCTCAGAAGCCCCCGGCCGAGCGGGCCGATCGGGGCGCGCCCGCGCAAGAGGAAGCCAAGCCGAGCAGACACCAGACGCGGCCGTCCAAACTTGAGGAGGGCGCCCGCGGCGAAGCCAAGTCTGACGCGAAGCCTGAGGTCAAGCCGGAGATCGAACCCCTGCCGGGTGAACGGCCGCCAACGACCGCGACGCGGGGTCGGCACAGGGAACCGAAGATCCACCAATCCCCTATTGAGCCGGCCGTGGTTGCTCGCCCGCCTGCCGCGGTCGTGGCAGAGCCCGCGCCAGAAGTGCCGCCGCCTGCGGAAGTGAGTCCCGCGCCGACACCAACACCGGAAACTTCGACGCCGGGAGATGCGGCGTCAGGGGAGAGCGCGCCAGTGCCGCGCGACAACATCCCTGACTAAGAACGGTTGATTTCGAACTGAGAAGAATTTCGAACTAGAAGATTTGGCGCCGAAACTAGCTCTTCTCGGCCGGTTCGGCGGCTTCGGTCTCTTCGCCGCCTTCATGAGCCCGCAGCGATTCCGCGGCCTCCGGTTCGAAGAACGCTTCCGCTGCAAGCGCCGCGGCTTCCTCTTCCGTCGGCTCTTCGCGCAGTCGTGTGACGTCCTCGCCGCGCTCGATCCGCGCCGCTTCTTCGCTGTTGCGCGCGACAATGATCGAAATCGAGGTCTCGATTTCCGGATGCAGTGACAGTTGAACCGTATGCTTGCCCATCGTCTTGATCGGCGCGTTGAGTTCGATCTGACTGCGGTTCACATTAAATCCGCCGGCTGCAAGCAACCCGACAAGATCTCGCGGCGAAACCGAGCCGAACAGCTGGCCTGATTCCGAAGCTTGCCGCAAAACCGTAAAGCTCTTGCCGTCGATCTTTGCAGCAATCTGGCCTGCCTCGCTTTTGAGCGTAAGCGAGCGCGCCTCAAGGTCGCCTTTCATTGTTGAAAAGCGCGTGCGGTTCTCCTCGGTAGAGCGCAGCGCCTTGCCGCGCGGCAACAGGAAATTGCGGGCAAATCCGTCTTTGACCCGTACCACGTCGCCCATCTGACCGAGCCTGGGCACCCGTTCGAGCAGGATGACTTCCATCTCCGACCTCCCGGCTCAGCGGATCACGTAAGGCAGCAGTCCGAGAAACCGCGCGCGCTTGATCGCCTGGGCGAGCTCGCGTTGTTTCTTTGCGGAGACCGCCGTGATGCGGCTTGGAACGATTTTGCCGCGCTCGGATACAAACCGCTGCAGCAGTTTGACGTCCTTGTAGTCGATCTTGGGCGCGTTCGCCCCCGAGAACGGGCAGCTCTTGCGGCGGCGGAAGAATGGCCGGCGTGCTCCGCCGGAATGCGGCGACATAGCCATGATTATTCCTCCGCGCCGGTTGCAACATCCTCAGCACCCTCGGACGGACGCCGGTCGCGGTCCCGAGGCCGGTCGCCCCGGTCGCCTCTGTCCCCGCGGTCGAACCTGTCGCCCCGATCGCCTCTGTCGCCTCTGTCGCCACGGCGGTCATCGCGATCGCGGTCACGTTCGGCCCGGCGCATCATGGCGGATGGCTCTTGCTCGTGCTCTTCGACCCGGATCGTCAGATAACGCAACACATCCTCGTTGAGCCGCTCGAGCCGCTCGATTTCATTGATCGCGGCAGGCGGTCCATCGATGTTCATCAGAGTGAAATGCGCCTTGCGGTTTTTGCGCAGCCGATAGGACAGGGATTTCACGCCCCAGGATTCAGTCTTGGCCACCGACCCGCCCAATCCTTCGATCACAGTCTTCAAATGCGCCGTCAATTCTTCCACCTGCTGCGCGCTGGCGTCCTGGCGCGCAAGGTAGACGTGTTCATAGAGCGGCATTGATGCCCTTTCCTTTGTGTCGTCGCTCGCTCTCGGCGCGAAGCCCCTCGAACCCTTCGGGAAAGGCTCGAATGCTCAGAAGGCGGGAACACCGGACGCCGGACCGGCTGGTCCTACTGCGCCATCGACTAGCGCAGCCGTCCGTTCAGCCCCCGGCCGGGGACGAGCGGAAAAACAGGCCTTATACGCAGCCTGCGAGGAAAGGCAAGACTATAAAGGCTAGACTGTTACGAACCCCGAGGTGAGGCCACGGTGGTCTGGATCAGCTCGGCAAGCCGCACCGCAAGCGTGACACCTTCTCGCATCTGAGCGGCGGACGCCGTCGCGGCGTGCGGCGTCTGGCGCTGCTTTTGAAGTTTGCCGAGCAGGATTTCGAGGTTCCGGGTCAAAAGCCTGTTTCGGAACGCGGGATCCTCGCGCGCTTGCGCGAGTTCAGCGTCAGTGACCGGTGCAAACGGGTCCATCCCCAGCAAAATCGTCAATAATCCCTTTGGGCAATGCGCCCGATCGATCGAGGATACCGGCACTCAGTTGTTGCTTTGTTACTGGACTCGTCCCTTGACACGGCCGGTACGGCGGTATCTCTCGCGCCCCCGGGAGGTAACCAATGGCGGTCGCTTTTGTTTTTCCCGGCCAGGGCAGCCAGGCGGTCGGCATGGGTAAGGGGCTGGCCGAAGCCTTCGCCCCGGCTCGCCTGGTGTTCGACGAAGTCGATGCGGCGCTCGGCGAAAAGCTCAGCGAGACGATGTGGAATGGGCCGGCTGAGGCGTTAACTCTGACCGAGAATGCCCAACCTGCGCTGATGGCCGTCTCGCTCGCCGTGTTGCGCGTGCTCGAAGCCGAGGCGGGTGTCGATCTTGGGCGCGATGCCGCTTTCGTTGCCGGTCACTCGCTCGGGGAATATTCCGCGCTTGCTGCTGCGCAGTCACTCACCATTACGGACGCGGCGCGGCTTCTCCGCATTCGTGGCCGCGCCATGCAAAAGGCGGTGCCGGTCGGCGTCGGGGCGATGGCCGCCCTTGTCGGCGTCAAACTCGATCAAGCCAAGGCCATCGCCGCTGAGGCAGCCGCAACCGGCGTCTGTGCGGCCGCGAACGACAACGGCGGCGGCCAGGTGGTTTTGTCGGGCGAGAGATCGGCAGTCGAGCGCGCCGTCGAAAGTGCGAAGGCGCAAGGTGTGAGGCGGGCGATGATGTTGCCGGTGTCCGCGCCGTTTCATTGTTCGCTGATGGGACCTGCGGCGGATGCCATGGCGGAAGCGCTTGCTGCAATCGCCGTCAAGCCGCCTACGGTGCCGCTTGTCGCCAACGTGCTGGCGCAGCCGATCAGCGACCCGGCGGCAATCGTCCGAAGTTTGATAGAGCAGGTGACCGGCACGGTCCGTTGGCGCGAATCCGTGCTCTTCATGGTCCAAGCGGGCGTGAATGTGTTTTATGAAGTCGGCGCAGGCAAAGTACTCACCGGCCTGATTAAGCGCATCGCCGAGACTGCCGCGGCTTCTTCGATCGGGACGCCCGAAGACATTGCCAAGTTCAAGGCTGCGCACGGTTAGCCTAACGCGTTCGAGAGGACTCTGATGTTTGAACTTACCGGCCAGACCGCGTTGATCACGGGAGCTACCGGTCCGATCGGCAGCAGCATTGCGCGCGTTCTGCATGCGCAAGGCGCCACGGTGGCGATCTCCGGCACACGGCGTGAAATTCTCGACCGGCTCGCCGCTGATCTCGGATCACGCGTCCACGTGCTGCCCTGCAATCTTTCCGATCACGGCGAAACCGATGCTCTGGTCCCGCAGGCCGAGGAAGCAATGGGTCAACTCGACATCCTCGTCGCCAATGCCGGAATGACCAAAGATAATTTATTCGTGCAGCTGCGCGACGACGACTGGAATCAGGTGATCGCCGTCAACCTCACCGCCACGTTCCGCCTGGCGCGCGCCGCGGTGCGCGGCATGATGCGCCGCCGCTTCGGCCGCATCGTAGCAATCACCTCGGTGGTGGGCGCGACCGGAAACCCGGGGCAAGCGAATTACGTCGCCGCCAAAGCCGGCATCACCGGGATGATCAAGTCGATCGCGCAGGAATACGCCAAGCGCAACGTTACGGCGAACTGCGTCGCGCCGGGTTTCATCGTCACCCCGATGACCGATAAGCTCAATGACAAACAGCGCGAGGTTATCCTCGCGAGAATACCGGTGAGCCGTGCCGGCACCGTTGAGGAAGTCGCAGCAGCAGTTGCCTTTCTTGCCTCCGGCGAGGCCGGCTATATAACCGGCCAGACGCTGCACGTGAACGGTGGAATGGCCATGATTTGAAGATGATAGAGGGTGCGACGACGCTGTACTGCCGCGCTGGTCAAGGCTATTGAAGTGTGGTAACCGGACCGTGACTTGGCTGGGGGAACCGCAAAGCCGGAGTGCGGGAGTAAACATCCGCCTCTGATCGCCTTCGATCCGCGGCCGTCGCTCGAGAGTTACGAAGACAGAGTTACGAACACTCGGACGGGGCCGAGACGTAATTGATCGGGCCGCGTTGAAAGAAGAGGTTGGAACGATGAGCGATATTGGCGAGCGCGTGAAGAAAATCGTCGTGGAACACCTTGGCGTCGAGCCCGACAAGGTGACTGACAACGCCAGTTTCATCGACGATCTCGGCGCTGACAGCCTCGACACGGTCGAGCTCGTCATGGCCTTCGAGGAGGAGTTTGGTTGCGAGATTCCCGACGACGCCGCCGAGACGATTCTCACCGTGGGCGACGCCATCAAGTTCCTCGAAAAAAACGCGAAGAGCTGATTCCGCGCACGATCTTTCGCCGTTTGTTGAATCGCGCCCGTCTGCGCGAGGTTTGCGCGCTGCCATGGGCAAATGCGTGGCGAGGCGGCGGGTCTGACCGGGAGGGCATCAGCAAAAGTGTCGGCCGGGAGGGCAGATCATGAGACGCGTCGTCGTCACGGGTCTGGGTATGGTGACGCCGCTCGCCAACGGGGTCGACGAGACGTGGCGACGCTTGCTCGCGTGCAAGAGCGGAATCCGGCAGGTCAGCAAATTCGAGGTCGCAGATCTGCCGTGCAAGATCGCCGGCCAGATTCCGCGCGGCGACGGTTCGGAGGGCACCTTCAATCCCGACCAGTGGATGGAGCCCAAGGAACAGCGGAAGGTCGATGACTTTATTTTGTTTGCCATGTGCGCCGCAAAGCAGGCGCTCGATGACGCAGACTGGCACCCCCAAACCTATGAAGATCAGACCACGACCGGCGTTCTGATCGGCTCCGGTATCGGCGGCATTGAAGGCATCGCGGAGACAGCGCTGCTGTTACGCGACCGCGGGCCGCGGCGGGTCTCGCCGTTTTTCATTCCCGGCCGGATCATCAATCTCGCTTCGGGCTACGTTTCTATCGCGCACAAGCTGAAAGGCCCCAATCACTCCGTCGTCACCGCTTGCTCGACCGGCGCTCACGCCATCGGCGACGCCGGCAGGCTGATTGCGCTCGGCGACGCCGACGTGATGGTGGCCGGCGGGACAGAATCGCCAGTGAGTCGCATTTCGCTAGCCGGGTTCGCCGCGTGCCGCGCGCTTTCCACCGGCTTCAACGACGCGCCTGAACGCGCATCGCGACCCTATGACCGCGATCGCGATGGCTTCGTGATGGGCGAGGGCGCCGGCGCCGTGGTGCTTGAAGAGTACGACCATGCCAAGCGGCGCGGCGCCCGCATCTACGCCGAACTGATCGGCTACGGCCTTTCCGGCGATGCCTTCCACATCACGGCACCGGCCGAAGATGGTGACGGCGCGCTACGCTGCATGAAGGCCGCAATCAAGCGCGCCGAAATTTCGCCGGCGGAAATCGATTACATCAATGCCCACGGCACCTCGACGCCGATCGGCGACGAGATCGAGCTGAAAGCCGTCGAGCGGCTGGTCGGCAATGCCGCCGGCAATATCAGCATGTCATCGACGAAGTCTTCGATCGGTCATCTGCTCGGTGCGGCCGGCACCGTCGAATCGATCTTCTGTTTGCTCGCCATTCGCGATCAGGTGGTGCCGCCGACGCTCAATCTCGATAACCCTTCGGTCTCGACCGCCATCGACCTCGTGGCGCATAAACCACGCGAGCGGTCGGTCAACGTCGTGCTGTCGAACTCATTCGGGTTCGGCGGCACCAACGCCTCGCTGGTGTTTCGCCGGGTGAACAACGCGTGACGCGCTTGACCGTCCCGCCATATTTGCTCCGCACTCGCCTGCGATTGAGCGTCGGGGCGTCGTGGTCGCTACAAAAGCGCCGTGCGTCCACTCGCTCGGCACCGCCTACCCGTTTACTGATCATGCTGAGTGCAGAAGTGGATATTCGGCGGTGACTGAGTTTGATTCACCTCCACCGCCAAAAGGCAGCGACAGCACTGGCGTACCACCGCGTGTTACGCCTGCGCCCAATGCGAATGGTGCAAAAGTCCCGCCGGCAGCGCCGGCTACCTTAAAGCCGGCCGCACCGACACCGACGTCGGCACCTCCGCCAAAGGGCCCGCAGGCACCGAGCTCGCAAACGGGCGCGACTGTTTCCAAGCCTGGCACCGCCGCGGCACCGAAGTCGCGGCCGGTCGCTGCGAGTGCCGACAAAACTCCCAGGAGCGGGCCGCCGCCGCCGACTGACGGGACTGGCAGGGCACGGCCCGTCGCTTCGCCAACCGGGCAACGGACGGGGGCTGCGGCACCGGTTGCTCGGCAGCCCAGCGCTAACGGCCAATCTGCGCGCAAACCCGTGCCATCATCGACAGCGGCAGGGAAAGCCGTGCCGGGTGCTGGCGATCCGTATCCGCCTATTTCCCAACGCGCAGTGACCGCAGGCGGCACCACTTCGATGGGCTCCAAAACCCCGAGGCAGATTACGCCGCGTAGTCCGCGAACCGCGCTCGAGCCGGACACCGTGGAAATACCGACCCGGCGCTCCAAGACTGCGCGGCATCCTTTCGTCGTTGTCGGCAATGCCATCCTCAGCGTGTTTGTTCTGTTGGCGGTTGCGGCCGGCGCGGCGCTCGTTATCGGCAAGCAGCGGTTTGATGCTCCCGGGCCTCTGCCGGAGAATCGCATCGTCAATATTCCGCGCGGCTCCGGTATCAACGACATCGCCGATGTGCTGGTCAGCCAAGGGGTTATCGATCGGCCCTGGGTGTTTGTCGGCGGGGTGTTCGTGCTCAAGGCGCGTGAAGACCTCAAAGCCGGCGAGTATCAATTCAAGGCGCACGCCAGCGTGCGCGATGTTGTCGCGACTATCGTCGAGGGCCGCGTCGTGACGCATCAGTTCACGATCCCGGAAGGCCTGACTTCCGAGCAGATCGTCGCGCGGCTGCTGGATGATCCGGTATTGGTCGGAAACATCAAAGAAGTCCCGCGTGAGGGAAGCCTGTTGCCGGATACCTACAATTTCACCCGCGGCGTGACGCGCGAGCAGATGATCCAGCGCATGCAGCAGGCGCAACAGCGTCTGTTGAAGGAGATCTGGGACCGACATTCTCCCGATCTGCCGATCAAGACACCGGATCAGCTTGTCGTGCTGGCTTCGCTGGTCGAGAAGGAAACTGGGAAACCCGAGGAGCGCACGCGCGTCGCCGCGGTCTTTGTCAATCGGTTAAGGCAGAAGATGAAGCTGCAATCCGATCCCACCATCATTTATGGGCTGGTCGGCGGCAAGGGTACGCTGGGGCGGCCGATCATGAAGAGCGAGATCGATCAGCCGACCGCCTACAACACTTACCAAATCGAGGGATTGCCGCCGGGACCGATTGCGAATCCGGGGCGGGCCTCACTCGAGGCTGCTGCCAATCCGGCCCGCACACGCGAGCTTTATTTCGTTGCCGACGGTACCGGCGGTCACGCCTTCGCCGAGACCTACGAGCAACATCAAAGGAACGTCGCCCGCCTGCGCTCGATGGAGGGCGATCAGAAGGATCAGGCTCCGGCCGACGCGCAATCGGTATCATCGCCGCCGCAGCCGACGCCGCCTGTTGCACCGACGCAATCTCGCCGTCCATCGAACCGTCACGGCCAAAGCACGCAGCCGGCGCACTAGCCGCAGTCGCGGCCGTCGTTCGGTAATGCTTCAAGTCTCCACAGCTTATCGGCATCGCCCTTGTGACTGCGGAAACCCGCCGCTAAGTTCGGCGCGAATTTTCGCAATTTATCCCGGGGAAACGCATTCCATGGCGCTGTCGAGCATGACCGGATTCGCTCGCGGCCATGGCGTCAGCGGCTCTTATGCCTGGGCCTGGGAAATCAAGTCGGTCAACGGCAAAGGCCTCGATCTGCGGCTCCGATTGCCGCCAGGTTGGGACGCGATCGAAGTGCCGGTGCGCGCCCATGCTGCGGAGAAGCTTGCGCGCGGTTCGCTGCAAGTGAATTTAACGGTCGAACGTACCGGCATTGTGCCGGTCGTGCGCATCAATACCGCGGTCTTGGAAGCAGTTTTGACAGCGGTGCGGCAGCTTGCGCGGCGCGTCGAGGCATCGCCGCCGTCGCTCGATGGTCTGCTCGCGCTCAAAGGTGTGATCGAGGTCGGCGATGCGGAGGAAAACGAGGACGAAAAGCGAAGCGCCGAGAAGGCGGCGATAGCCGGCTTCGCCGAGACCGTAACTGCACTTGTCGATATGCGCCGCCACGAGGGCGCGGCGCTTGGCCACGTACTGGCGGCGCGGCTGGGCGATATTGCTGCGCTCGTGCAGCGCGCCGAGGTCACGCCGGGCCGGCGGCCCGACACCATACGGGCGCGGCTTGCCGAACAGGTTGCGGCGCTCCTGGCGCAGTCCGATCGGTTCGACCCTGACCGGCTGCATCAGGAGGCGATTCTGATCGCGACCAAGGCGGACGTGCGCGAAGAGCTTGACCGGCTTACCGCACATCTGGCGCAGGCGCAGGCTCTGATCAGCCAGGGCGGACCGATCGGCCGGCGGCTCGATTTTCTCGCTCAGGAGCTTAATCGCGAGGCCAACACGTTGTGTGCCAAGGCCAACGATGTCGAACTGACCAATATCGGCCTGGAGCTCAAAGCCGCGGTGGAGCAGTTCCGCGAGCAGGTGCAGAACGTAGAATAGGATATGGCTCGCGATCAAAAAAACCGGACCAGCATTGCGCGTCGCGGCCTGATGTTCGTTTTGTCTTCGCCCTCCGGCGCCGGCAAGACCACGCTCGCGCGCATGCTGCTCAAGGCGGATCGCAATGTCGATCTGTCGGTGTCGGTGACGACGCGGCGCAAGCGCCGTGGCGAGATCGGCGGCCGCGATTATCATTTCATCGATCTTTCCCGCTTCAAGGCGATGGTGAAAACCGGCAAGCTTCTGGAGTGGGCCGAAGTTTTCAATCATCGCTACGGCACACCGCGCCGGCCGGTCGAGAAGGCATTGCGAGGCGGCCGGGACGTCTTGTTCGATATCGACTGGCAGGGTACCCAACAGCTCCGCGAGAAAGCCCGCGACGATCTCGTCAGCGTATTCATCCTGCCGCCTACGGCGAAGGAACTGGAGCGAAGACTGAAACGCCGCGCCCAGGACAGCCGTGACATCATCGGCGCACGTATGGCCAAGGCTGCCGGCGAGATGAGTCACTGGCCGGAATACGATTATGTCATCGTCAACCGCGATATTGATAAAGCGTTTGTCGAAGTGCGGGCCATTCTTGCGGCGGAGCGTCTCAAGCGCGAGCGGCAAATCGGTCTTTCCGGCTTCGTACGCGCTCTGCAGGCGAAGCTGTAGGATCGAACAGGGACTTTTAACCGGATGTCACAGTCATCGAATGAAGTAAATATTACTCGGCTTATCGACGAAGGACGCGTCACGCGTTTTCAGATTGCGACCATCATCTTCTGTGCTCTGGTCAATCTGTTTGATGGCATCGATACGCAATCGATCGGAGTTGCTGCGCCGTTCATCTCCGACGCGCTCGGTATCAAGATTGCCAGCTTTGGTCCGATCTTCTCGTCGGCGCTGGTGGGCGCCACCATCGGGGCAGCATCGTTTGGCCCGCTGGCGGACCGTATGGGGCGCAAGACACTCCTGATAATCGCCACCGTGTTGATCGGTATCTTCACGCTGCTGACCGCTACGGCCGCTTCCGTACCGATGCTGATGGTGTTCCGGTTGCTCGCCGGGCTCGGGCTAGGCGGGGCCACGCCGTGTTTCATCGCGTTGACGTCGGAATACGCACCGGCGCGGCTGCGGGCGGCGATCGTAACCCTGATGTGGTCGGCATTTCCGTTTGGCGGAATGGTTGGCGGGTTATTGAATTCGTACCTGCTAACGAAAATGGGATGGCAGGCCATCTTCTATATTGGCGGCGTTGTGCCGCTCGTGGTCGCCGTGCTGCTGTTTTTTTACCTGCCGGAATTGATCAAGTTTCTTCTGACCCGCCGCAACGACACTGCTGCCATCCGAAAAATAGTGGCGCGCTTTCGTTCGCCGCTGGTCCGAGCGGACTCCCATTTCGTTATTGATGAGAAGAAGCTCCCGGGAGCACCGATTCGGCATCTATTCAGCGATGGCCGGGCGCTGGGCACGCTGCTGTTGTGGGTGCCGTTTTTCACGGGCTTCTGCGTGCTCACAGTGGTGACGCTGTGGACCCCGGCGTTGTTGCGGCTCAACGGCATTTCGCCGGCTAACACCGCTTTTGTAGTCGCCTTCAACGGCTTAGGCGCGTTTATTGGCCAATCGACCGCGGGGCGGTTGATGGAGCGCTTCGGCATTTTGGTTGTGCTGTTTCCGGCGTTCCTGTTGGGAACTGCGGCGACGATCGGTTTGGGTTACGGGGCCTCTTCGGTCGTGCTTGCCGCAACGTTCATCGGACTGGTTGGACTCTTTATGGGTCTCGGGACCGCTGGAGCGATTGCTCTGTCCGCCTTGATTTACCCGACGGCTATTCGCTCCACCGGAGTTGGTTGGGGCATGGCCATGGGCCGGTTCGGCCAGATTGTGGGTCCGTTGATCGCCGGATCGCTTTTAGGCGCCGGCTGGAAGGCCGATAAAATCATGATTGTGATCGCTTGTGCCGGGCTGATCGGCGCGGTCTTTGTCGTGCTATTTCGGGCGTGGTTTGTCGCCCGCGGCGGCAATCTTCAGTCTGGCGAGGGAGTGTCCGGCAAGTCGCCAGTTTCCGCGTGACGCAGATTGCGCTCGCATCAGATGCATCTGCATCGACGCCGCTGAAGTCTGCCGAAATCTCACGCCGACAACACGGTGCGGCCGACGACGTGGCCGGACCGCAGATCGTCGAGGGCCGCCTGGGCTTCGCCGAGTGAGCGGTCGCGGGTAGGAATTGGCGCGATCTTTCCCGCCCGCGCCAGGTCGAGAAGCTCGCGCGCCTGGGCAAGCGTGCCGGTCAGCGTGCCTTCGATGGTCATCGCCTTGATGCCAAACATGGCGGCTGCGATCGAAAAATTGCCGCCAAGAAGGCCGGTCACCACGACCTTGCCGCCGCGCGCCAACAATCCGGTCGCAAATTGCAGCGATTTGTCAGAGCCGACGAAATCACAGATGGCCAGTAATCCGCCGGTCGCGGTCATGACGGCTTTGCGCGCCGCCGGATCGGCCGGATCGTAGGCCTGCGCGGCGCCAGCCGCCAACGCCGCCTGGCGTTTGTCTGCGTCGATATCGGCAACGATCGGCGGCGTTCGAAACAACGCGCGCGCAATAGCAAGACCCATCATGCCGACGCCCCCAAGCCCGACGAGCAATACGGGGCCGCGCTCCGGCCGGTTGGTATGCCGCTTGAGCGCCGCATAGGCGGTCAAACCGGAGCACATCAGCGGTCCCGCGAAGTCCGGCGACAGCGGTGCGTAGTCGAGGAGGTAGCGCGGATGCGGAACGAGGACGTGCGTCGCAAATCCGCCGTCGACCGAGATGCCGAGATGACGATGATTGGCGCACAGGTTCTCTTCTCCCGCGACGCACGCCGTACAGGTACCGCACCCGATCCACGGATAAACCGCCACGCGATGGCCGATGGCCACATCCTTGGCCTCTTCGCCTGCGCTTTCGACGACTCCGGCGATCTCGTGCCCGAGCGTGAATGGCAGCGTGCGGCCGGCGGTCACGTCGAGTTTTTTGTCACCACCCAGCGAGAAATAGCCGTCCTGCAGGTGCAGGTCGGAATGGCATACGCCGCAACGTTCGATGCGCACCAGCACTTCGCTGCCGCGAGGCGTGGGGCAGTCCACGATGGTCTCGCAGAGCGGTTGTCCGTATGCAACGAGCGACTGGCGATGCATTTTAGTCATTGGGATCCTCCCGCGGCATCAGGCGTCGGCATCATGCCTGAGGCGGCGGTGTGCGGCGAGGGCCCGCGCCAGCGACGCAAATCCGGCAATCGGGATATCTTCGGCGCGCGCAGTCGGGCTTAGCCCGGCGGCCGAGAGCAGCGCCGGAACATCGACATCAAGCGAACGCAGGCTTTGACGCAGCATCTTGCGCCGCTGGCCGAATGCGGCCTGGGTTACGGTTTCGAGGAGCTTGCGGTCGCAGGCAAGCGGTTGCGTCCGCGGCACCAGGCGAACCAGCGAGGAGGTGACCTTCGGCGGCGGGACGAATGCCGACGGATTGACGTCGAAAAGAATTCGCGCCTCGCAACGCCACTGCGCCAGCACTGAGAGCCGTCCGTAGGTTTTCGAGCCAGGCGCAGCCACGATGCGTTCGGCGACCTCGCGTTGGAACATGAGTACGGCCGTCTCGTACCAGGGCGGCCACGGTTCAAGCGTGACCCACGAGACCAGCAGCGCGGTAGCGATGTTGTAGGGCAAATTGGCGACGATACGGACCGGGCCGTGTTCGAAATGGGAGCGCGGATCGAACGTGAGCGCGTCTGCGGCGATGATCTCGAGCCGGCCGGGGTAATGGCCGGCAATTTCCTCAAGAGCCGCGATTGCGCGCGCGTCGCGCTCCACCGCAATCACGCGAGCAGCTCCGAGCGTCAGTAGCGCGCGCGTGAGGCCGCCCGGTCCGGAGCCGATTTCCAGCACGGTCACGCCTGCAAGCTCGCCCGCTGCGCGCGCGATGCGGCCGGCGAGATTGAGATCGAGCAGGAAATTCTGTCCCAGCGATTTTTTGGCGACGAGACCGTGCCGGCGAATGATTTCGCGCAACGGCGGCAGGCCGTCCGGCGCAACCGTCACGAGGCGGGAACGGATGCCTGGCTGCCCGCCATGGCAAGGCGCGCCGCCAGCCGCAGCGCTGAAACCAAACTCGTTGGATCGGCGGTGCCAGTGCCGGCGATATCGAAGGCGGTGCCGTGATCGGGCGAAGTCCGCACGAATGGCAGCCCGAGCGTGACGTTGACGGCATGGTCGAAAGCAAGTGTCTTGATCGGGATCAGCGCCTGGTCGTGATACATGCACAAGGCCACATCGTAGGTTGCGCGCGCCGCCGCGTGAAACAGCGAATTGGCCGGCAACGGGCCACGCGCGTCGATGCCGTCGGCCACCAGCCGGGCGACCGCCGGCGCAACGATGGTGCGGTCTTCTTCGCCGAGCGCGCCATTCTCGCCAGCGTGGGGATTGAGCCCGGCGACCGCAAGACGCGGGCGCGCGATGCGAAATCGCGCGGCCAGATCGCGCGCCACAATCCGTCCGGTCTCGACCACAAGGCCGATCGAAAGCTGCGCGAAGATTTCTCGGAGCGGGAGGTGGATTGTCACCGGCACGACGGCGAGCTCGGGCGACCACAGCATCATCACCGGGCGCACCGTCTTGCCGGTCGCTTCCTGCACCAGCGTCGCCAAAAACTCGGTATGACCGGGTTCGGCAAATCCCCAATTGTAGAGGACGTTCTTGGCCACCGGGTTGGTGACGATCGCGGCGGCGGCTCCCGCCATGACATCTGCCACCGAGCGGCGGATGGAGGCGACCGCAGCCGGAGCGCTCGATCGGTCCGGATGGCTTGGCTCTGCACTTACCGGGACATCGAGCGGAACGACCGGCAACGCCGACCCGAAGGCCGCCCCGGCTGCCGCCGGCGTTACAATTGTAATCGGAACATCGAGGCCCAACCGGCGGGCGCGCCGGGCGAGAAAGTCGGGGTCGGCCACGACATAGAACGGCGGAATGTCGAGTTCGGCGCGTCGATGCCAGACCACAAGCGTAAGGTCGGGGCCGATGCCGGCCGGCTCGCCGATGGTCAGAGCCAATGGCTGCACGGTGTCGCTTCTGCCGCCTATTTGTCTTCCGGCGTCTTGTATTCGATCATCGCCGAGCGCCGCAAACTCTCAAGGTAGCGTTTGGCCTGGGCGCCAAACTTTTGCTGCAGCATTTGATCGCGGATCTCGCGCATCTCCGGGGTATCGGACTTGGTCTCTCGCTTGGCGCAGATCGCAAACATCTGCACGCCCTCGGCGGTCGTCTCCGGCGGGGTCAGGTGGCCGACCGCCGTGCTGTCGAGAATCTCGCGCAATTGCTGGGCGAGGTCGGCGGAATATTTCGATACCTGATCGCGGACCGCGACGTCTTCGAGCGCACGCGCGAAAGCGATTCCGTCATTGCAGTTCTGAAATCGCACACGCAGGGCTTCAGCGTCACGTTTGCGGTTGTCATAAGCGGCTTCCGGCGAACCCCGCGGCACGATGAATACCACGGGCCGCATGATGTACTCGTACCCGACGTCGTTTCTTTCTTTTTCCGGCTTTTGCTGGAGTCGCGCCTCGACATCTTTGTCTATGATTTCAAGGCTCGCTCTAAAGCGGCCGCGCACCAGATTGGTCCAGGCAAGCTGGGCGTGCAGCCGCCGCTTTAAGGTATCATCGCTCGCGCCGCCGGCTACCAGCAATTGCGTCAGCTTCGCCGTGTCGATCCCCATTCGCGTCGCTACAGTCGCGTACGAGCTGTCTACGTCCGAATCGGGGATATCGATTTTGAAACGCCTCGCTTCGTCGATCTCCAACGCCTCGTCGATAAGACTGTCGAGCGCTTCCTTGCGCGACGGAACTTTTTTGGTGCTCATCTGAATGAACTTGGCGCGATGGTCGACATCGAGGTTCGTAATAGGTTGGCCGTTGACGAATACGACCACCTGTTGCGCACGAGCTGTCGAACCAGCGAACAATGATGCTGCCACGACGGCCGCCGCGACAACAATTCTACAATGGCTACTGAGCGGGAATTGCATGACCTCTTCTAGTCCTTCGGCGATCAGCTGCGCCGCTTTTCTCGATCTCCCCAACCCCGTTGAAACCGCAGTCTCTCATCTGAGAATTTAGAACGCGGTAGCGATCGGCGCCAGCACTTCCGGGCCAAGCGTGCGCAGGCTGAACTGAAACATGAACGTATTGTTCGGCGTCGGCGTCGTACCAGTATAAATATACGATGTAATGTAGTTCAGTGACAGTAGGAAACAATCGTCAGTATAGCCGACGCCAAACCGCGTCTGCTCGAATTGACTGACGGCAAGATCGTACCGGACGGAGCCCATGACCACCCAGTTTTGCGTGACCTTGACCGCGGCGCCGGCGAGAATTTCCTCGCGTCGCGTCAGGAAGCCGATCTCGGGCTGCGGCGCATAGTCGCCGTACATCAACTGGAAGGTCCAGCGGTCGAAATTGGCGCGAGTTTCGAATTCAAGCCGCTCGGGCGTGAAGGCGGCGACGTTTTCGCCGATTCCCGGATCAAACCCGCCGGAGGAGAAACGGCCGTGCGCGATGAATGAGAACACCTGATTCGGCTGGTAGGCGAGACGGGCGACGTAGTCCGATATGGTCTTGTCGAGCCCGCTTTCCGCTCCGGTATTGATGAGGTCGGCGGCGGCAAAAGAGTTCTCGCCGTAAATCTGATAGGACTGGCCGAACAGGGCATTAAACGAGCCGGCGCCATTGACCTGGGCGGTATATTGGAAGCCGGCATTGACGCGGCCGCCGCCTTCGACGCGGTCCCAGCCCGAGAATTTGTCGACCGAGAACAAATTGCTGTCGCTGAAGACCACGCTCTGCGCGTCTTCGTTCGGCCATCTGCCGATTTGGGTCTCGTTCGGCCGCAAGATCAGCTGCGCGATCGGTTCGATCGTCTGCGTGCCCCATGGCTCCACGTCGATAAAGGGATAGCGATATTCGACGCCGACGTCGGGCATGGCGCGGGCAAGCTCGCTGCTGCCGGGGTTGATGAAGTTCGATGTGCCGGCCTGGTTCTCAATATCGAGCTGCGCAACGTCGCCGCGCACGCCGAAGAACGGCGTGATCATTTGGCCGTTGTCGGTCACAAACGTGCGCCGCCAGTCTATTTCGCCGGAAGCGCGCGAATAGGTTCCGGCGATGCCCCTCAGCAGGCAATTCGAGGAGTTCATGACCGCCGGATTGTTTGACGTGCAAAGGTTGTTGGTGGCCGCGTTCTGATTGATCGCGTCGAATTCCGCCTGCTGTCGCGTCAGGCTGGTCAGATTGAATTTGTAGCTCAGCTCGCCGCCCCACACATTCTGCGGGTCAACGTTGGAATAATCCAGGACCGGGTGGATGATCGGTATCTGCGCTTGCACGTCCTGGCCCGAAAAGCCGTAGTAATAAACCGTGCGGATATCGAAGTAGCTGCGGTCGCTGGCGCCGGTGAGATAGACCTGAGAAACACCCTCGGTGGCAACGCCGGTGTGGAACGGATCAAACGAGCTCAAGAACTGGGAGAGCTGATAGTCGTACAGAAATTGGCTGTCCGTCATCAGCAGTCCGGTCCATCCCCACACCCACTTGTCGGTCAGCGCAAACTGGCCGGCGGTTTGCACGGCGCCGCGGAAGGTATTGGCGGTCGGGCTGTCAGGACCGTCGCGATTGGCAAAATAGCCCGGGTCTTGCTGAAAGATGCCGGCGGCTTTGATCGAGTATGAGCCGTCCATCAGGCGCTGGCGCCAAACTCCCTGAACCAGCTCTCCTTGTTTCGTGGTCGCCGTCACTCCAACAGTCACGTCGTAGCTTGGTGCCAGCGCCCAGAAATAATCGACTTCGGCGCCTGCGCCATAGGCGGTGCCGTAGGTGAAGGTCGGATAAAGGAAGCCGCTCTTGCGCGTGACCGACGGATCTGGCGACGACAGGAACGGGAAATACATCAGCGGCACGCCAAAAAACTCGACGCGGGCGTCTTCGAAATAGAGCATCTTCTCGCCGTTGTCGTGGATGATCCGGACCGCCTCGACCTGCCACAGCGGCGGCTTCTTTGGATCGTCCTTGCACGGCTGGCAGGCGGTATAGACGCCGTTTTGCATGACCGTGTAATTGCCTTTGACGCGATCGGCGCGTGTGGCGGCAAAGCGTGTATCGTCAGCGGTTTCAAGCCGCAGTGAATCGACAAAACCATCGCGGTAGTCCTGGGTCAGATCAATGAACTGCCCGTAAGTGATCTTGCCGTCGGCCTCGGTCAGCCTGACATTGCCACGGGCCTGCAGGCGCTTGGTCTTTTGATCGTAGATGACCTCGTCGGCTTCGACCGTCGCGCCGTTGTAATACAGCTGGACGTTGCCGACCGCCGAGACCGTATTGTTGGTGTAGTCGTATCGGATCTCGTTGGACTGCACGAGCATCGGCGCATCGGATTGTGTGGCAGCCGGTTTCGGCCGTGCCGGCCGCTCGGGGAAACGCAGCAGATTGTTCATTTGTGCGGAGACGGGCGCAGCCACGAGCAGCGAACAGATGGCAAGCGCCATCACGGCAGCGAGAACCGCTACGCTCGTCCGTACGCCAGGCTGAACACCACGCCCGAGAGGGCGAAACGAACTCGCCACTAACCGTCCTCCTGGTGCAACAGCACAACGAAGCCAGTAAGACCGCCGACCAGTACCGGGATCCATGCCGCCATGACCGGCGACAACAGTTCCGATTTGCTCATGTCCTCCGTAAACTTTGACAATACGAACAGCAGAAAGCCGGCGGAAATTCCGCCCAGCACCATCTTTTGCACACCGCCGAAACGAAAGAAGCGCAGGCTGACCGAAGCGGCGAGCAAGACCATGGCGGCGAGCAGGAACGGCCGCGACAACAATTGCTGGTACTGCAGCCGATAACCGGCAGCGCCCAGTCCGGCGCGTTCCGCCAAGTCGATGTAGAAGGGCAGTTTCCAGAACGGGACGGTTTCGGGTGTGGCAAAACTTTCGCGCACCTGCGCGAGCGTCAAATTGGTGCCGATACGGTAATTATCCCGCACGATGGCGGGATTGCCGCTCGAGTAGATGTGGGCGTCCTCGAAGCGCCAATAACCCTGCTCCAGAAAAGCGACCTTGGCCTCGATGCGGTCCCGGAATTGGCCGGAATTATCGAACGTAAACACGGTGACGCCGCCGAGTTGAGAGCCTTGCTCGCGGCTCGACTTGGCGTTGATGATGGCTGCCCCTTCCGGGCCTTTCTGACGTACCCAAAAACCGCCAGAGCTGCTCTGCAATGCGGCGGAGGGAAGCTCGCCCATCATCTCGGATTCGAGCCGTTTGGAACGCTCGTGCAGCACGGCAGCGAGCGGATTGTAGAGCGTGGTCGCGATCGCGCCGAACAGGAACGCAGCGATCATGGCCGGCGCGATAAACTGCCAGGCGGAAACGCCCGCTGCCCGTGCCACGACCAGTTCAAGCCGGCGGGACAGCGTTAGATAACTCGACATCGCTCCGACCAGCACCGCGAACGGCATGATGCGCTCGGACAGTTGCGGAACGCGGAACAGGGAAATCTCGGCAAGGACCCAGGCCGTGGCGTGCGGCCAGTCCGAGCTGCGGCGCAACAGTTCGACGTAGTCGATCATCGCAGCGAGCGCGACCACGCCGAAGAACGTGCCGACGACGGCTCTGAGAAAGCGAAATCCGAAATAGCGTGAAAGCGTGCCAGTCAGCATCGCGCGCCTCAACTCGCCGTCGCTCGCGCGAAGCGTTCGGTGAGGACGGTTGCGATCTTTGAAACCGCGGTCATCGGTTCGATCGCCTGTCCCCGCGATATTTGCCAGAGGCCGGCGATGATCGCGCCGACTAATGCGATATATTGGACCGCGAGTACGCTCGGCGTGTGCACGCCGACGATCACACTGAGAAAGCCGACAAGGCGCAACAGCGACACCGTACCAATCAAACTCATTGCCGCCAGCGCTCGGCTCTGCCGGGTCGTTTGCGGCGGGCCGAGGAAAGTGTAGGCGAGTATGACGAACGCCAGCGGATAGAGCGGGGTGGCGAAGCGGTCGTGGAGTTCCGACCGGTATTCCCCCGGCTGCGCCACATAGAGCGGATCATCAGGCGCTGGCCAGAGCAGCTCCCAGATGTATTTTTCTCGGGTGTTGTAGACGATGGTGTGAGGGCCGGCGGCAAATTTTGAGAGATCGAAGGCGTAGCGGTCGAACGTCACAATGCGCGGGTCGGTCTGGCCCGCCTCAAGCCGCTGAACGCTGCCCTTCTCGAGCACGAGGAAGGAGCCGGTATCGTTCTTTACGATCTCGCCCTGCTCGGCGAGATAGGTGGCATGCTCCTTGGGATCGCGGCGGTCGTCGAGGAAGATGCCAAGCAGGAGTCCGTTGGGCCGCCGATCGGCGATGTGGAAAGTAAGGTTACCGCCTATCGTCGTGAAACGGCCCGGCTGGACGATGTTGGTGAGGATATCGGCGCGAACCTGGGTGGCCCAATCGCGCAGCGCGCGCAGGCTGAGCGGCGAAATGTAGACGGCAATGGCCGAGACCAGGAACGAGACGACCAGCGCAACGGCAATAAATGGGCTGAGCAAGCGCCACGGCGAAACCCCGGCCGCGTTCATGACGATGATTTCGGAATCGGAACTGAGCTTGTTGAGGATGTGCGCGACCGCAAGTACGAGCGAGATCGGTGCAATCATCATCACCAGAAGCGGAATCAGCAGTCCGGTGATGCCGACAAACACGAACACGGTTTGCCGTTGGCTGGTGATCAGGTCGAATTCGCGGATTGCCTGCGTGAACCACATCACAATGGTCAGGCTGACGCAGGTGATCGCGAACGCACCCATGGTGGTGCGAAACATATAGCGGCCGATCGACCCCATCGGACGTAACATCCCCACTGACGGGCCCCGCGGCCGCGCTCGGCTCCCCCTCGAAGGCGGTTGCCGCCTTGCAAGCCGAGTTCCCAAAATAACCAAGCAATTTCATGCGTTCACAAAATGGCCCCGCCAAGGCAAACCCATTGAAAGTCCGATGCTAACGGTTGCTAAGGGTTAATACATTCTATCCAGGCGAGCCGGTTGCCCGCATCCGAAGTCACAAGAAGCCGCTTTGCACCTTTGCGCCGTCCGGTTCATATGACGGTGTCAAAGGCCGGGCGGCATCCGGCGAACAGGGACGCGGACCATGCCCGACCTCAAGATCGGCTTTACATCGTTTGACCGCACGCGCGGAGTTCTGGTTGTGTTCTGCGCGGAGGGCCTCAAATTCGGACCCGCGACCCAAAAGATTCTATCAGCGATCAGCGATCACGTGCGCCGTGCCGCGGCTGTGGATCGTTTCACCGGAAAGAGCGGATCGACTCTCAACATCATAGCGCCAACGGGGCTCAACGCGCCGCGCCTGGTCGTGGTCGGAATTGGCAAGGAGCGAGACCTGAAGGATCGCGACCTGGTCAGACTGGGGGGCGTCGCCATCGGTGGCGTGCCCGGCGCTGCCGCGCAGGCGACCATTGTCACCGAGTTTGCGGCTGGCGCATTGAAGGGTGACCAGATCGCCAGCCTGGTACTCGGTGCGCGTCTGCGCGCGTACCGGTTCGATCGGTATAAAACCAAGCCCAAGGAAGGCGAGGAGCGGCCGGCCAAGGTGGAGATCAATTTCGCCTGCGCCAATCCGGCCGCCGCGGAAAAGGCCTGGGCCACCGCGTCTGGTCTTGCTGACGGCGTGGTCTTGGCGCGCGACCTCGTCAACGAGCCAGCGAATGTTCTTTATCCGGGGGAGTTCGCGCGCCGCGCTGGCGACCTGCGAAAACTCGGCGTCCTCGTCGAGGTTCTCGACGTGGCGGCGATGAAGAAGCTCGGCATGGGAGCGCTTCTCGGCGTCGGCCAAGGCTCGATGCATGAGTCCAAGGTTGTGGTGATGCGCTGGAACGGCGGCAAACGCGGTGCCGATCCGATTGCGTTCATCGGCAAGGGCGTCTGCTTCGATAGCGGCGGCCTTTCCATCAAACCGGCGCAAGGCATGGAGGACATGAAAGGCGACATGGCGGGAGCCGCCTGCGTGGTCGGTCTGATGCGCGCGCTCGCCAGACGCAAAGCCAAGGTCAACGTCATCGGCGCGATTGGGCTTGTGGAGAACATGCTCGACGGCAAGGCGCAGCGGCCAGGCGACATCGTGACAACGATGTCGGGACAGACTGTCGAAGTTATCAATACCGACGCCGAGGGCCGCCTCGTGCTTGCCGACGTGCTGCACTACGTCAACAAGCGCTTCAAACCGCGGTTCATGGTCAATCTGGCGACCCTGACGGGCGCAATCATCGTCGCGCTCGGACAGGAATACGCCGGTCTGTTCTCCAATGACGATAAGCTCGTCGAGCGCCTGACCAAGGCGGGGGAGGCGACCGGCGAGCGCGTGTGGCGCATGCCGCTTGGGCCGGAATACGACAAGATGATCGACTCGAAATTTGCCGACATGAAGAATACCGGCGGGCGTTACGGCAGTTCGATCACGGCGGCGCAATTTCTACAGCGGTTCGTCAACAAAACCCCATGGGCACATCTCGACATCGCCGGCACTGCGCTGGGCTCGCCGCAGACCGACATTAACAAGAGCTGGAGCTCCGGTTGGGGCGTGCGCCTGCTCAATCGACTCGTCGAGGATTACTACGAGCGCTGATACCGGCAGATTTGCCAATTCAAGCGATGACTGAAATTCTGTTCTATCAGCTCAAAGGCCAGACGCCTGAGCAGGTGCTGCCGGCGCTGCTGCAGAAGTCGCTTGAGCGCGGCTGGCGCGTGGTGGTGCAAGGCTCGTCGGAAGAACGCATCGAAGCGCTTGATGCGCATCTGTGGACCTGGCGCGATGACTCATTCCTTCCTCATGGGACTTGGCGCGAAGCTGAAGCTGCCGAGCAGCCGATCTTGCTGACGCTCTACGATCACAATCCGAACCAGGCCGGTGTCCGCTTTCTCATTGAGGGAGCGGCCATGCCAAACGACGCCAACGCCTATGACCGCGTCGTGCTGGTATTCGACGGCGAAGATCCTGATGCGGTCGACGCCGCGCGAGCGCGCTGGAGCGAGGCAAAATCCGCCGGTTTTGAGGTGACTTATTGGCAGGCTGATGAAAGCGGCGGCTGGCGGCGACAAGGCTAAAATCGGACCGCAAGTTGCGTCACAAGATATCCTTGCATGTTATTGAGCCAGTTATCATTTGTTCCAGTATGGTCGATGATCGCATGGCCCGCTCGGTGACGCCATATTTTTTGCTCAAGTCGCCATTTTGCCTATATAGTGTCTTGTATGAACAAAGCTTCAGTGAAGAGTAAGCCTGCAAAGGCAAGCCGCAGTCCGGTTGTCCGAAAGACCGTCTCGCGACAGGTTTCCGGCAGCCCAGAGCCTATTAACACCGTCAAGCTCGCCACCGTTACCGTCGCTGACGTGACGATGCGGGCGCCGCCGTTGCGTGCGCACAGATTCCGTGTCGGGCAAACGGTCTTGTACACCTCCAGCCCGATCAGTCGTCCCGGTGCGAGTGGCACGTACAAGGTCGTCAAGCTGCTGCCGTCCGATGGCGACGATTACCAGTACCGGATCAAAAACACCGGCGAAGCCTTTGAGCGCGTGGCCAAAGAAAGCCAGCTCGAACTCGATCATTGAAATCGGCCGGCTCTTTCGAAGCGGCGCTTGGTGTTCGACGGCTTGAAGGTCTCGAGAACGTGCGGGGCTGGAGAAGCCGAAGGCTCTGGGGCATACTTCCGTTGGCGAAGTACCGTTTGGTCCGTACCGGGGTGGGTTGATGCTCGGCGTTGATCCTGAATTCGCAACATCGGCATTGCGGTTATGGGTGGCGGCCGGATCGACGGCTTTGCTGTTTTTGTTTTGTATGCTCGCGTTGTTTCGGTCGCAGCCTAGCCTGCCCTTGCGCGCCGGTCTCGTCATCCTCAGCGCGATCTTCGGCGCTGCGATCGCGTGGGCTTGCATCGACCATTCCGGATCGGGGGATCTAAATCCCGATCGCCGGGCGCTTGAACGGCGCCTGGATGAACTAAGTGCGCAAGCGCTAACTCCCGGCTCGTCGCTTGCCTGTCTCGATGCTTTGGCGGGCGACACTGTTGAGGCGGCGTGCGAGAAGGCGCTGTTTGTTTCGCCGGTCAGCGTCGCCTCGGCGTCCTCCTATGTTGCCGCGAGGCTTACTTTGCTTGCGAGCATGACGGCGTACGCCCAGCGCGGCGGTAAGGACATCGAATACGCGTTGGCGCCGTTGCGCCGCTCGCTCGAGGCCGACCATTTTGGTTTTGTCGCGCATGTGCTGGCGGCCCGTGACGCGTGTACGAGCCAGAATTGCAAGGCGCTTGCACTTCTGCGCGATCCGAGCCGGATCCGTTCCAATCTCAGCGCGCAGACGCTTGATCGCTATCTCGACCATTATCAGGAGGTCTGGTCGAAAGCAGCCGATGCAACGCCCGCTGAGGTCTCACAAGTGCAGCCGAATGCGTCAGCACCGCGCAAGTTCGTCGATATCGATTTCCCGTCGGCAGCTTCGATCCCACCGGTTAGCATCATGAACCCGGAGCCTACCGGGCCGGTATTGCCCGGTGTGGCGGCCGCCGCCGCGGCCAATCCAAACCCTCAGGGTTCCGCAGCAGCCTCGCGCCGGTCGCGCAAGCAAGCCGCCAATCCGCCGGCGCAGGCTGTCGCTCAACCCACACTCGCCGGCTCGGCTGCAACCGAACCGGTGTGGCCGGAACCTGTCCCGCCGCCGCCTCGATCGGCTGCGGCATCCGTCCACGCTCCGGTTCAACTCAATCCGCCTTCGCCCAGCGAAAGCTTTGGCGGGTCGGTGCGGGCGCAATGAATTGAGCGTGAGCCGGGCGCCCGCGGCTGATCCTTCGTGATGTTCAGCTCAGTCCTCATTGCCAATCGCGGCGAAATCGCCTGCCGCATAGCGCGCACCGCCAAACGGCTTGGGCTGCGGACGATCGCCGTTTATTCGGCAGCGGACGCCGACGCGCTGCATCGAAGGCTTTGCGATGAGGCCTACTTCATCGGCCCCGCGGAATCGCGCGAGAGCTATCTCTCGATCGACCGGCTGATCGAAGTGGCAAAGCTTGCGGGCGCGGAATGCGTTCACCCGGGCTACGGGTTCCTGTCCGAAAGCGGCGATTTCGCGGATGCGTGCGCGCAAGCCGGGATCGCGTTTGTAGGACCCCCGGCGGCAGCCATGCGCGCGATGGGGCTGAAAGATCGCGCCAAGGCACTGATGGAAAAAGCCGGCGTCCCGATCGTGCCCGGTTATCACGGCGAGCGGCAAGACGGGAAGTTCCTCAAGGAGCAAGCGGACAAGATCGGCTATCCAGTCCTGATAAAACCGGCGGCCGGCGGCGGCGGCAGAGGCATGCGCCGTGTCGACAGCCACGCCGCCTTTGATGATGCGCTCGACGGCGCGGTTCGCGAGACCGCAACGGCGTTTGGTTCGACCCGCGTTCTGATTGAAAAATACATCGCAGCACCGCGCCACATCGAGATTCAGGTGTTCGGCGATCGGTATGGCAATGTCGTTCATCTCGGCGAGCGCGACTGTTCGTTGCAGCGCCGCCATCAGAAGGTGATTGAGGAAACGCCCGCGCCGGGAATGACCGGGCCGTTGCGCGCGCAGATGGGGGCGGCCGCGGTCGCGGCGGCGAAGGCGGTCGGCTATATCGGCGCCGGCACCGTCGAGTTTGTTGCCGACAGCACCGCGGGTTTGCGTGCCGACGGCTTCTGGTTCATCGAAATGAACACGCGGCTTCAGGTCGAGCACCCGGTGACCGAAGCGGTAACGGGCATCGACCTTGTCGCCTGGCAGTTTCAGATCGCCGCGGGCGAACGCCTCCCGCTCGAACAAATGCAAATCGGCTTCGACGGTCATGCGATCGAAGCACGCGTTTATGCCGAAGACCCTGAACACGGCTTCCTGCCGTCAACCGGCAGGATCGTCGGTTTGGAAATGCCGGCGGATATCCGTGTTGACACCGGTGTCGAACAGGGCGGCGAAGTGACGCCGTTCTATGATCCCATGATCGCAAAGCTGATCGCGCACGCTTCTTCGCGCGATGCCGCGATCGATCGGATGTCCGCCGCACTTGATCACACACTCGTCGCCGGCGTGCGTAGTAATGTTGCGTTTCTTGGTGCGTTGTGCCGGGCGCCCAGGTTTCGCGAGGGTAAGGTCGATACCGGTTTCATCGATCGCAACTTGGCCGCGCTCGGCGCCGTGCCGCAAGGCCCGGACCATGCCGCGGCCGCGGCCGGTGTCGCGTGCTTGCTTGCAGATGAAGTTTCCGACCAAGGCTCGGTATCTGCAAAGGAAGCAAATTCGCCCTGGGCCGCACGCGACGCCTTTCAACTTGGCGGCATCCGCTCGAAGACGGTTCTGGTCGTTGTCGACGGCGAAAGCGCCAATGCAAGCGTCAGCTATGGCAAGGCGGGCATCGAGGTCATGATCGACGGCACGGCGCCGGCGGCGGACGCGCGAACCTTTGCGGCCAGAGACGAAGTCTACGTCGTGCGTCACGGCCGCCAGACGCGCGTCCGATTGCAGGATGTCTCCGTTGCGGCGGCGGAAGCGGGCAGCAGCGACGGCGTCGTCAAGGCGCCGATGCACGGCAGGGTGCTGGAACTGTTCGTGAGCCTGGGCGACGCCGTTGCCGGTGGGCAGCGATTGGCGGTGATCGAGGCAATGAAAATGGAACACACATTGCGTGCGCCGTTCGCCGGAACTGTGCGTGAGGTTGCAGTCGCCGCCGGCGTCCAAGTTGTGGAAGGCGGAAAGATCATAGTGATCGAACGGGTCGGGGAGGGATAATCTCGACTGATGCCCCTTCATCTCATCAAGCTGTGCGTCGGTGCGGACTCGGTCCGCGATCTCGAGGGCTGGATCAAGCAACGGCTCAAAGAAAAGCGCAAACGAGGCGAAAAGCCCGAGCATATCCACCGGACGCGCATGGTGCCCAAGCGTGCGGAGGAATTGGTCGATGGCGGTTCGCTCTATTGGGTGATCCGCGGCGAGATCGCCTGCCGCCAGCGCATCCGCGATGTAAGGCCGTTCCGCGACAAAGAGGGGATTGGGCGCTGCGGTCTGGTGCTCGACCCCAAGGTTGTGTTGGTCGCGCTGCGCCCGTTTCGCGCCTTCCAGGGCTGGCGTTACCTTGCGGCGAAGGATGCTCCGCGCGATCTCGACAAGGCCGCGCCCGGCGCCGCTGCCATGCCGGAAAAAATGCGCCGCGAGTTGCGTGAACTCGGCCTGATGTGAGCCTGCGATCCTGCGTGGCGCAACCTTCAGCGATCACGTAAACTCCGCGGCAACGGCAAATACGCAGATGCGGAGTGGACAATGATTATCGAAACCCAGGCGGACGTTACCGAGGCGGTGCTCAGCGAATTATCGCGGGCGCCAGATCCGCGCTTTCGCGAGATCATGTCCGCTTTTATCCGCCACCTGCACGATTTTGCCCGCGAGGTGAAGTTGACCGAGCAGGAGTTCCAGGCCGCGACCGCCTACATCAATGCGCTGGGCAAACACACCAACGAAAACCACAACGAAGCGGTGCTGATGGCCGGAACGCTGGGCTTCTCTGCCCTCATCTGCCTCCTCAACAACGGCGATAAGGGTCAGACTGAAACCGACGCCAGCCAGCTCGGGCCATTCTGGCGGATGAACTCGCCGGTGATGAAGAACGGCGACTCGATTGTGCGTTCGCCGACGCCGGGGCCGGCGCTGTTTGTCGATGCCTATTATCGTGATGGGCGCGGCAAGCCGATCGAGGGGGTCGAGGTCGATATCTGGCATTCGTCGCCCGAGGGCTTCTACGAGAACCAGGATCCGGTCCAGTCGGACATGAACCTGCGCGGCAAGTTCTTCACCGACTCGGAAGGTCATATGAGCTTTCGCAGTGTAAAGCCGGCGGGATATCCAATCCCGGTCGATGGCCCGGTGGGCGATCTGCTGCGCGCTCAGGGGCGACACAACATGCGCCCGGCGCATCTGCATTTCCTGGCCTACAAGCCCGGCTACAAGACACTCGTTTCGCAAATCTATCCGCCTGACGACAAGTACATCGACAGCGATGTGCAGTTTGGCGTCACCCGACATCTGCTGGGCAATTTTGTCCGTCACGACGACGGGCCGGCACCGGCGGCCGACGTCAAAGCGCCCTGGTACTCGCTAACGCACAATTTCGTCGTGGAAGGCGGCACCGCGCGGCTGCCGAGGGCGCCGATTACCGGGAAGGCCGCGGGTGAGCGGCCGGAGATTCCGCATCTCGAACCGGCCTGACGTTTTTACGCTGCCGAAGCCTGCGGCAAAGCAGGCGCGGAACAACAAGCACAAGTAAATGACACGGGGAGGCGAACGCGATGTTGCGTAGAACGATACTGAAGGGCGCAGCGGCTACCGCCGCGACGGCACTCGTTGGCCGCCGCGCCAGCGCCGACGAAGTCCTCAAGATGGGGATCAGCATTCCCCTGACCGGCGTGGGCTTCAACGCGGTAGGGCGACAGCTGCAGGCTGCGATCAAGCTTTATATGCAGCAACACGGCAGCGTCGTAGCTGGGCGAAAGCTCGAACTCACCATCCGCGACGATGGCGGTGTAGCAGACAATGCGCGGCGTATTGTCCAGGACATGATCGTCAACGAGAAAGTGGGCCTTATCGGCATCGGAACCACGCCAGCCGGGTTGGCGATCGCTCCGCTCGTAACCGAGGCAAAGATTGCGACCCTGGTCTTAAGCTCCGGCGCCTCGATTACGGTGACGAAATCGCCCTACATGGTTCGGGCCGGGTTCCTGGTTGGTCAGCAATCGTGGATCATCGCAGAATGGGCGTTCAAGAACGGCAGCAAGCGCGTCGTCACGCTGGTCAATGAATGGGCTCCGGGAATTGAAGCGGAGACCGCGTTCAAGAAGCGCTTTACCCAGGCCGGCGGCGGTATCATCGAATCGATCCGCATCCCGCTCGCCAATCCCGATTTCGCGCCGTACCTACAGCGCATCCGCGACATCAATCCGGACACCGCATTCATCTATTTCCCGGGTACGCAGGCCGGCATCTTTGCCAAGCAGTTCGCTGAGCGCGGCCTGGCGAACTCGGGCATCAAGGTCATCGGACCGGGCGACCTGACCGACGACGACGATCTCAATACGATGGGCGATCAGATGCTCGGCATGATCACGTCCGGGTCGTACTCGGCCGCGCACGATTCAGCTCTGAACAAGGCCTATGTTGCCGCATTCGAGAAGGCGAGCGGCTTTCGCCCGGACTTTGTCTCGGTCGGCGGCTACGACGGCATGCACCTGATTTACGAAGCGCTCAAGAAGACCAACGGCAATACCGACGGGGATGCTTTGCTCGGAGCGATGAAGGGCATGGCCTGGGAAAGCCCCCGCGGCCCGATCTCGATCGATCCGCAAACTCGCGACATCGTGCAGAACATTTATATCCGCAAGGTCGAGAAGGTGAACGGACAGCTCTACAACGTCGAGTTTGCTACCTATGAGGCGGTGAAAGATCCGCTGAAGCCCGGGGCGAAGTGAACGGAACCGTCGGCGCTAAACCGCAACATTGTCGATCAGGCGCGTCTTGCCGAGGCGTGCGGCAACGAGGAGCCGGATCGGGTCTCGTTTGGCTGACGTTACCGGCGCCAGTGTCTTCGCGTCGCGGACTTCCAGATAGTCGACCACAAAGCCCGCGTCGGTGATGGCCGCGCGTCCCTTTTCGAGCACGCCGGTGATCGCCTTGCCGGCGGCAATTTGTGCAGCGCAGGCTGTGAGCACTTGATAAAGCACAGGCGCCGCCGCACGCTCCGCCGGCGACAGGTAGCGGTTCCGTGACGACAAGGCGAGACCGTCGGCCTCGCGGACGATCGGCGCGCCGATAATGCGCGATTTCAGGTCGAGGTCGCGCGCCAGCTGCGTCACCACCTTGAGCTGTTGGTAGTCTTTCTCGCCGAAGACCGCGATGTCGGGTTCACATTGAATGAGCAGCTTGGCGACAATAGTATCGACGCCAGCAAAAAAGTGCGGCCGGTAAGCATCCTCGAGGCCGACCGTCGCCGGGCCCTCCGGTACGACACGGATGGCGAAGCCGGGCGGATACATTGTTTCCGTTGAGGGTGCCCAGACCAGATCGGCCTTCAGCTCAGCGAGTGCAGCGAGGTCGGCAGCAAACGTCCGCGGATAAGCGTTGAGGTCCTCGCCCGGTGCGAATTGCGACGGATTGACGAAGATCGACACGATGACGCGATCCGCGCGCCGCTGCGCCAGCCGCACCAGACTGATATGGCCGGCGTGCAATGCTCCCATGGTCGGCACCAGCGCAATTTTGTCGCGCCGCGCCCGCCAAACGGCGAGCGTGGCTTTGAGCGCTCGTAAGGTGCGGATCGCCCGCGGCCGGCGTTCTTTCAATCGTGAGGTGTGTTTCGTCATGCTTTGCCGTGTCAGCACACGCGGAGCGCATCGTCGCGTGCTCCGTGCTCAACGATTAACTTAAGCCGTCCGATTCGGGCTTCGCTTTTTCGGAGACAACCGGGCCGCAAGCGCATGACTAACCCATTGCGCCGGTTGCGCGCGGGGGCCACCTTTATGGCGAGGTTTTCGACCCCTTTGCTGCGAAGAGCTGTCCGATGAGCAACGACCGGGCCGTCGACGCCGCGGCGTCAAGCCAAGAGAGCGCACACCCCAGGACGCCTGACCGGGCTCCGGGAGTTTCTTCGCGCTCGGAGGTCGATGCGTTTCTTGGTCAGGTCAAGGCGCTTGGTCCTGCGGCCAAGGCCGGCGCGCGCGGCCGGCTCGTTTTCGCCCTCGACGCGACCATGAGCAGGCAGCCGACTTGGGATCAGGCCTGTGTGCTGCAAGCCGAGATGTTCCGCGAAGCTGCTGCCGCAGGCGGCCTCGACATCCAGCTCGTCTATTATCGGGGGCTGGCTGAATGCCGCGCTTCGCCGTGGGTAGCCGAACCGGACCGGCTCGGCGCACTCATGTCGCGCATCGATTGCCGGGGCGGTCATACCCAGATTGCGAAAGTTCTTGCCCATGCGCTGCGTGAAAATGAAAAGACCAAGATCGGTGCTCTGGTGTTTGTCGGCGACGCTATGGAAGAATCTCTCGACGATCTGTGCGCCGGGGCCGGCGAACTTGGCCTGCGCAGCGTTCCCGCGTTCATGTTCCAGGAGGGCTACGATCCGGTGTGCGAGCAAGCCTTTCGTGAGCTGGCGCGGCTGACCCGCGGCGCCTACTGCCGCTTTGCGCCGGGTGCCGCACATGAACTAGGGGAACTGTTGCGCGCGGCTGCTGCCTACGCTGCCGGCGGCATGAAAGCCCTTGCCGATCTCCAAGCGCGGCATTCGACTGGCGCGGCCAAGCTGCTCGAACAGTTGAAGTAGTCATGCCGCTTATTCTCGGCGTTGTCGTCCTCATCCTGCTGTTGTGGGCAGTCAACGCCTTCTCCAAGGCCGATCCCAAGCAGGCGGCAAAGCTGGTGCGCGGCATGGGCGGCGGCGCTGCGTTGCTCTTTGCCGTATTCCTGCTGTTTCGCGGCGAGATCGGAGTGGCGATTACAGTGGGTGCCTTTGGGCTCGGAATGCTCGGCTGGATTACGTTATGGCCGGCTGGCTTCGGCCGCCGCACGCAGAAAAGCACCGGACAGGTCTCGCGGGTGCGTTCGGCATTCCTCGAAATGGACCTTGATCACGATAGCGGCGCGATGCGCGGACGCATTCTTGCGGGAAAGTACGAAGGCGTCGCGCTCGACGCGCTCGACCCTCCGACCCTGATCGGTCTTCTCGGCGAGATCGACGGCGACAGCCGTCAGCTATTGATGGCGTATCTTGACCGCAGGCAGCCCCGCTGGCGTGAAAACGCGGAGGGTAATGCGGCACCGGGGGACCGCGCCAGCGCGGCGCCCAGCGGCAAAATGACGGAACAGGAGGCTTATCAGATCCTTGGCCTTCAGCCCGGAGCGACCACTCAGGACATTGGGCGTGCTCACCGGTTCCTGATGAAGAAACTGCATCCCGACCAGGGGGGGTCGACGTACCTCGCCGCCCGCGTCAATGAGGCCAAGGAGGTCTTGCTTCGCCGCCATCGCTGAAATTCCCTACGCAACAACTTTCGCGTGGCACCCCTCTGTGAATGACGTCCCTGTGGCGTTCCGGTTGATCCGGAATAAGTTTATTGAAGCGCGTTTTCGAAAACTGATTTTGGTTCCGGTCGTGGCCTAGTTCTTCAGCGCCATGCAGGCGATCTCGCTGCGCTTGAGAAGCTTGCAGGTGGCCTCCGCCGTCGCCCTGTCGAACCCGGCAAAGCGCGCGCGGTAATAGGCTTTGTCGCCCTTTTGGACGCGCTCGGTGAACGGGTCAGCGGCGGCGAGCATGGCAGGCACCTTGACCTGCGCGGCGCTCAAATGCTGCGTGGCTTCGCCTTCATCCTCGAAAGCGCCGACTTGGATCAGCCAATCGCCGCGCCCATGGGACCGGTGCTGAGCCGGCTCGGGGATCGCAAGACTGGTCTTGGCCGGTTCCGCTTTGGCGGGGGTGATGATCTGGGCTGGCTCGGTCGACGTAATAACAATGTTGCTTGGTGCTGCCTCCGGCAGAACGACCGGCGGCGCGCGGACCGCGATTGGCGCCGGGGATTGCGCTAAGGGTGGGGCGATTGGCGCGACCGAGGGAACGGGGGCGAGTGCGGGCATCGGCGCGAACGAACCTGTCTGCGCCGGGACGGTGCGGTAGGTAATCGTCCTGACCATGACGGGCTGGATCTGGTCGCTGGACCCCGCCGTCTGAGCGGTCGTGGTGCCTGTGATCGTCGTATCCGCTCGCTGCTGAAGCGCGGCTTGCGTTCGGGCAAGTGGTGCAGGCTGCGGTTCGCTGTGCGGTTCGGACTTTTCCACGATTGGCGGCGCGATATGGCGCAGGCTGGCCTCTGTGATGTGGGCGCCAATCAATTCGCGCATGCGCTCGTCGCGTGCGGAAGCCGAATGTCCGCCGAGCACGACGGCGACGATGTAGCGACCGTCGCGGTGCACCGAGGTGACGAGGTTAAACCCTGAGGCGCGGGTGTAGCCGGTTTTGATGCCGTCGACGCCGCCAACTTCGCCGAGCAGATGGTTGTGATTGCGCATTTCCCGGCCGTGATAGACGAACTCTGGCGTGGAGAAATATTTGTAGTAGTGCGGAAACCGCTCCTGGATCGCGCGGCCGAGCAGCGCCTGGTCGCGCGCGGTGGTAATCTGGTCATCGTCCGGCAGGCCGGAGGCGTTCACGTAGGTCGTGCGGCTCATGCCGAGCGCGCGAGCCTTTTGCGTCATCAGCCGGGCGAACTCGGCTTCGTCGCCGGCGAGGTTCTCGGCGATCGTTACGGCGGCGTCATTTGCCGACTTCGTGACCACGGCTTTAATCGCATCGTCGACGACGATGGTCTGACCGGGTCTCAAGCCGAGCTTGGTTGGCGCCTGCTGTGCAGCGTGCTCGGACACCTTGAGCTGGGTGTCGAGCCGGATCTTGCCGGCCTCGAGCTGCTCGAACAGCAGGTAGAGCGTCATGATCTTGGTGAGCGATGCAGGATGCCGAGGGGCGTCGGCGTTGGTCGCATTCAAGACGTCGCCACTGTTGCCGTCGACTACGATTGAGGCAAACGGCGGCGAATAGCTTTCGGTGTCGGCGCGATGATGGGTTCTGGCCGCTTCGCGGATGAGCAGCACGCGGTAGCGATGGCGGTATCCCGCGTCGGCCGGATTGGTGGTGATGGTGAAAGCCGCTGCAATGGCGGCAAGAGCCAAGACGCAAAAGCGAAGCCAACCGCAGGCTTCAGAACGCACGCCACTCATCAACTCACCCCGTCCCTGACGCACGAAACTCCCAGAAGGAGCCACCCCTGTTCGGCTCCTTAGGGTCTGTCCCTCCTTGGCGGTCAGCGGCCGGCTCGGTCCCGGACGCCCTCGCTGGCAAGGTACTTCCCCAAATCAACGAACGGCCGTCACGCGGACGACGCGTTTGCACACGCTAGGTGAACGCCATTGCGAAAGCGTTAACCTCACTGGGCCCGACCCGGCGTACCGGTTCCGCCACTTAATTGTGCAATGCATTTGATCCCAGTTGTATTTTTTGTGCAGTGCACTATTATAGAGTTGCCTTCGCGGAAGGCCTTTTTGAGGCGGAAGGGCCGGGCAAGATTTTTAACCCTTAACGCCGGGCAGCGTCGGTCTGCCGGGAGGACATTATGAACCCTGATCAGATGCAAAAGATGAGCAAGGACAGCATGGATATGGCCATGGCTTCTTTTGGTACGTGGAGCAAGAACGCGCAGGCCATCGCGACTGAGGTTGCGGACTACTCGAAGAAGTCGTTCGAGGGCTCCGCGGCTGCGTGGGAAAAGCTCCTGGGCGCCAAGAGCCTCGAGAAGGCGATGGAAGTGCAGAGCGAGTACCTCAAGTCATCGTATGAGGATTTCGTCGCCCAATCGACCAAGCTCAGTGAGCTTTATGCCGATCTCGCCAAGGAGGCTTACAAGCCGTTCGAAGGCGTGATGGCTAAGGCCGGAATGAAGTAACATTCTTAACGCCGCGCGAGGCGATTTCAGTTCGGCCTCGCGCCGCGCTTGCGGAAACCGAGTCACGCTTCGGAGCGCTGACTCCGTGATCGCCGGCATCTTGGCGAGGCTTTGCCGGATGCGGCCGACCGGGAAAGTAATATGTCCAAGCGCATTGGCCGCCGGGTTGTCGCCTGACGGCGCGGTTTGACGCGCTTATAATCGAGTACGAAGTCCTGATCGCGTTCGCGCAGCGGTTGGCGCGGCATACGGGATCGACCATATATTGGTCTCCTGTCGCACCGCCGCGATGAGTAAGCGAACGGCAGGTTGGCACCGAATGTGCAGGCGACACCCGTCGTGTCGGCTCGCATTCAAGTGGTTGGCGGACACGGAACGTGCAGGCCAGCTACGCGCTTCTGTGGGGGTGTCTGCCGTACCGATCTGGAAAGCGCGCGATTCCGTATTTATGATAGGCTGTATGGAGGCAGGTTTGACGTCCTCGCGGAGGGGACCGTTGGATTGCCGTCGCAACGGGTTAAACGATAGACGAAGCAATGCTACCGAGGGGCAACGCCAGCACACACTATCCGGCCCGCGCAGCGGACGATGACCGCAAGCGCAAAAATGATCAGGGCGGTCCGGGCACGGCGGTCATTACCAAGACGAAGCCGCAGACCAAGCGGCCGAACCTCTATCGCGTGCTGTTGCTCAACGATGACTACACGCCGATGGAGTTTGTGGTTCACGTGCTCGAGCGCTTTTTCAATAAAGACCAGGAAGCGGCGCATCGGATCATGATGCACGTGCACCAGCACGGCATCGGCGAATGCGGCGTCTTCACTTACGAGGTCGCCGAGACCAAAGTGACGCAGGTCATGGACTTTGCACGCAAACATCAGCATCCTTTGCAATGCATCATGGAGAAGAAGTGATTCCGGGGGAACGGCTACTACAAAGGAAAACGGCTACTACAAAGGAAGTGAGACACTGAATGCCCACGTTCTCGCGCAGTCTTGAACAGTCGCTCCACCGGGCCCTGGCGCTGGCCAATGAGCGCCATCACGAATACGCCACGCTCGAACATCTCCTGCTCGCGCTGATCGAAGATCAGGACGCGGCAGCGGTAATGCGGGCGTGCAATGTCGATCTCGACAAGCTGCGCCGCAGTCTGGTCGCTTATCTCGAATTGGAACTCGACAATCTCGTGACCGACGGCGCCGAAGACTCGAAGCCGACCGCCGGCTTCCAGCGTGTCATCCAGCGGGCGGTCATCCACGTCCAGTCGTCCGGCCGCGAGGAAGTGACCGGCGCCAATGTCCTCGTTGCGATCTTCGCCGAACGCGAGAGTCACGCCGCTTACTTCCTGCAGGAGCAGGACATGACGCGCTACGACGCGGTCAACTACATCAGCCACGGCATCGCCAAGCGGCCCGGCATGTCCGAGGCGCGGCCGGTCCGCGGCTCTGACGAAGAGACCGACGCCAAGAGCGGTGACGAGCCGAAGAAAAAGGGCGACGCGCTCGACGCCTATTGCGTCAACCTCAACAAGAAGGCGCGTGAGGGCAAGATCGATCCGCTGATCGGCCGCGACGCCGAGATCAGCCGCACGATTCAGGTGCTCTGCCGCCGCTCCAAGAATAATCCGCTGTTCGTCGGCGACGCCGGTGTCGGCAAGACTGCGATTGCCGAAGGACTGGCGCGGCGCATTGTTCACGGCGAAGTGCCCGATGTGTTGCGCAACGCGACCGTGTTTGCACTCGATATGGGCACGCTCCTTGCCGGTACGCGCTACCGTGGCGATTTCGAGGAACGGCTCAAGCAGGTCATCAAGGAGCTTGAGGCCTATCCCGGCGCGATCCTGTTCATCGATGAAATCCACACCGTGATCGGCGCCGGCGCCACCTCGGGCGGCGCGATGGATGCCTCGAACCTGCTCAAGCCCGCACTGTCCTCGGGCACGGTGCGCTGCATCGGCTCGACCACCTACAAGGAATACCGGCAGTACTTCGAAAAAGACCGGGCGCTGGTCCGCCGGTTCCAGAAAATCGACGTCAACGAGCCGTCCGTCCCGGACGCGATCGAAATCCTCAAGGGCCTCAAGCCTTATTTCGAGGATTATCACAAGCTCAGATACACCAACGAAGCGATCAAGGCGGCGGTGGAATTGTCGGCGCGCTATATCCACGACCGCAAGCTGCCCGACAAGGCCATCGACGTGATCGACGAGTTGGGCGCGGCGCAGATGCTGCTGCCGGAGAGCCGGCGCAAGCGCACCATCGGCATCAAGGAGATCGAGACCACGATCGCCACGATGGCGCGCATCCCGCCGAAGGCGGTGTCGAAGGACGACGCCGAGGTGCTCCGGCATTTGCAGGAAACGCTCAAGCGCGTCGTCTACGGTCAGGACAAGGCCATCGAAGCGCTGTCGGCTTCCATTAAGCTTGCCCGCGCCGGCCTGCGCGAACCCGAAAAGCCGATCGGGTGCTATCTGTTCTCCGGCCCGACCGGCGTCGGCAAGACCGAAGTCGCTCGGCAGCTTGCCGCCACACTCGGCGTCGAAATCATCCGCTTCGACATGTCGGAATACATGGAGCGCCACACCATATCGCGGCTGATCGGTGCGCCGCCCGGCTATGTCGGCTTCGATCAGGGCGGCTTGCTGACCGACGGGGTCGACCAGCATCCACATTGCGTGCTGCTGCTTGACGAAATCGAGAAGGCGCACCCGGATCTGTTCAACGTGCTGTTGCAGATCATGGATCACGGCAAGCTGACCGACCATAACGGCAAGCAGGTCGATTTCCGCAATGTGATCCTGATCATGACCACCAATGCCGGCGCCGCCGACATGGCCAAGGCCGCCTTCGGCTTCACGCGCAGCAAGCGTGAGGGCGACGACATGGAGGCGATTACCAAGCTGTTCGCGCCGGAGTTCCGCAACCGGCTCGACTCGATCATCACCTTCGCGCATCTGTCCCAAGAGGTGATCGCGATGGTGGTCGAGAAGTTCGTCCTCCAGCTCGAGGCGCAGCTCGCCGATCGCGACGTGACCATCGAGCTGACCGACGAGTTGTCGAAATGGCTGATTGCGAACGGCTATGACGAACTGATGGGCGCCCGGCCGATGGCGCGGGTGATCCAGGAGTACATCAAGAAGCCGCTCGCCGACGAAGTGCTGTTCGGACGCTTGAAATCGGGCGGCCATGTGCGCGTCGTCGTCACCACCGACGAGCACGGCAAGACCAAGCTCGGGTTTGAGTATCCCGAAGGCCCGGTCAAGCCGCGGGCGGAAAAGCTGCCCGAGCCGCGCCGAGCCAAGAAGCGAAGGTCGTCGCCGCGACGCAAGCCGCCGGGCGGCGGACCTGGTGGCACCTCGCCGCCACGCCGCGGCTCGGTGCCGAAGGTGCCGCTGGTCAAGGCCTGACGGTCCGATCCGATCGGCTACCTAATCCTGAGGTGCCCGCGCTTGGCGCGGGCATCGAGGGACGGCCGCGGCGAGATCAGTGCGCCGGCCGGCGGTGTAATTCGTACGCAAACCAGACCGCAAGCACCGGAAACGCAGCCGCGGTGCCGAGGAATATCGGCACCGCGCCGGCACGATCGATAACGAGCGCACCCACCGCGACGCCCGCCGTCTGCCCGAGGTAAAGCGCGGAGGAGAAGATCGAGACCGCGGTGCCACGGGCTTGCGGTGTCATCTGCGTGGCGATGGTCTGCAGGGTGTTGTGGAACATGTAGAAGCCGAGCCCGATCGCGGCGACCGCGATCGGCGCCAGCCACCAAACGGTCTGAAGCCCAAGCACAATGTAAGCGCCGGTTATGATCAGTCCGCCGGCGACCGGAAGAGCGATTTGGCCGAGCCGTTTCACAAACTGCCGCACTAGGCCGGCATAGATCAATCCGCCGATGCCGAAGAACGCGACCGTAATGCCGATGAGCGTATAGCTGAGGCCGAAACGAAAATGCAGGCTTGCGCCGATATAAGCAAACGCGCCCCACGCCAACGCGCCTTCGATAAACGCGATGGCGATGATGATGCGCGCAAACGGATTCGATACGACCGCCGCGTAGTTTCCGATGAAACCTCCGGAGTCGAACGATTTGCCTGATGCGCGGGTCTGCGGATTGATGATGAGTTCTGCCATGAGGCCCGCGGCCGCCAGCGCGAACATGCCGGCGAGTGCAAAGAACACGTTGCGCCAGCCGAACAGGTCGCCCAGCACGCCGCCGGCGGCCTGCCCGAACAGCTGGCCGAAAATGTAGCCTGATGCATATCGCGCCAGCAGCGGCTGCAGGCGATCGGCCGGAGTCACGTCGCCGAGGTACGCCATCGAGACCGGGATCACCCAGCCGACGACTGCGCCGGTCGCCAGCCGGGCGAGTGCGAGCTGCGGCAAAGTCGAGGCGGTGCCGCAAGCCGCCACCAGCACGGTAGCGAGCACGCTGATGATGGCGACTGTGCGATATTTGCCGAAGCGGTCGGCCACCGGGCCGACCACGAACTGAATGGTGCCGTGGGTGATGGCGTAGGCAGTCACCACGATCGCGGCGACGCCGACGGTGGTCTGAAAGTCGGTGGCGATTTGCGGCAACAGCGAATCGGTGACGCGCACTTGCGCCTGCGCCGCAAAGCCCGCCGCCGCGAGCAGCAGGATCGAGCGCGTCGGGACTTTCTGCGCCGAAGCGGGCGGGGCGTTGAGCGGCGACAGCACGGCGCGGGTTAACTCGCTGGGCAAGCGGTTGTGCCAAAGCGGCGCAGGAACACCGGCGTTGACAGTGCGCGCGGCGCGGGTTTCTTAGGCCACCGCCGCGGCCGCGGATACCCGTTTTCTGGAATGACCGCGTTGCAGTTAAGCGCTGCCGCGCGGCGGAAACAATACAATGACGATTGACAAGACCTATCAGCCCGCCGCCGTCGAAGGCCGCATTTACGCGGCCTGGGAGGACGCCGGCGCCTTCCGCGCCGGGCGGCCCGAGCGCGCCAAAGCCACGCCGTACTGCATCGTCATTCCGCCGCCCAATGTGACCGGCTCGCTGCATATGGGGCATGCACTCAACAACACCCTGCAGGACATTCTCTGCCGCTTCGAGCGCATGCGCGGCAAGGACGTGCTCTGGCAGCCGGGCACCGATCATGCCGGTATCGCCACCCAGGCGGTGGTCGAGCGCCAGTTGATGGAACGCCAGCAGCCCGGCAGCCGCGAAATGGGCCGCGAAGCATTCATCAAGCGGGTGTGGGAATGGAAGGCCGAGTCAGGCGGCGCCATCATCGGCCAGCTTAAACGGCTCGGCGCCTCCTGCGACTGGTCGCGCGAGCGTTTCACCATGGACGAAGGCCTTTCGCGCGCGGTAGCGAAAGTGTTTGTCGAACTCTATCGCTCAGGCCTCATCTACAAGGACAAAAGGCTGGTCAACTGGGACCCGAAGCTCAAGACCGCGATCTCCGATCTTGAAGTGGTGCAGGTCGAGACCAAAGGCTCGCTCTGGTACATCAAATATCCGGTCGAGGGCGAAAACGGTCGCTTCATAACCGTTGCAACTACACGACCTGAAACAATGCTGGGCGACATGGCTGTCGCTGTGCATCCGAATGACGAGAGGTACAAGCTTCTCATCGGCAAGGAGGTGTTATTGCCTCTTGCAAATCGACCCATTGCAATTATTGCTGACGAATATTCAGACCCAGAAAAAGGCACGGGAGCGGTAAAGATCACTCCCGCCCATGATTTCAATGATTTTGAAGTTTGGAAGCGTTACGTCGAGAGAGTTTCGGATGTTGAACGTCGCAGGTTTGAAGACGAAGTCAATTATAGAAAAATCAGCGACCTTATAAACATTTTTACGCCGGAAGCTAAACTGAAGTCGTCGCCAGAGGACGATCTTGAGGGCTCCAAAAGAGCCGAGTGGCCGGTACCAGAACATATCCGCAATCTCCGAGCCAAAATATCTTTGACAGACAGTCTGTCCGCGGGTCTCGAAGACTTTAATCTCATACCAGCAGAATTTCGCGGTCTTGACCGCTTCGTGGCGCGAAAAAAGATTGTGGAGCGTTTGGAGGCAGAAGGACTCATCGAAAAAATCGAGCCGCATTCCCACGTCGTACCGCACGGCGACCGTTCTGGCGCAGTAATCGAGCCGTACCTCACTGACCAGTGGTACGTCGATGCAAAGACGCTGGCGCAACCCGCGATCGAAGCGGTCCGCGTCCGCCGCACCGTTTTTGTACCCGTACAATGGGAGGCGACATTCTTTAATTGGATGGAGAACATCCAGCCTTGGTGCATCTCACGCCAGATTTGGTGGGGCCATCAGATTCCCGCGTGGTACGGTCCGGACGGGAGGCCATTTGTTGCTCAAACAAAATCGGAAGCGGTAGATATTGCTGCCGCCTACTATGAGCGGATAGGAACGCATCACGGCGATCTTTTTGAGTTAGATGGAGCGGATTATGCAGCTGGATTGCGGGACGGTCGATATGAGCTGTCTGCCCAAGACGATGATGTGCTCGATACCTGGTTCTCCTCCGCGCTGTGGCCGTTCTCGACGCTGGGCTGGCCCGACGAGACGCCAGAGCTGAAACGCTTTTATCCGACCAGCGTCCTCGTCACCGGCTTCGACATCATCTTCTTCTGGGTCGCGCGCATGATGATGATGGGGCTGCACTTTATGAAAGAGGTGCCGTTCCCCACCGTCTACATCCACGCCCTGGTGCGCGACGCCTCAGGCGCCAAGATGTCGAAGTCAAAAGGCAACGTCATCGATCCGCTGCAACTGATCGACGAATACGGCGCCGACGCGCTGCGCTTCACGCTCGCCGCCATGGCGGCGCAAGGTCGCGACATCAAGCTCTCGTCGGAACGCGTCGCGGGCTATCGCAATTTCGCGACCAAGCTCTGGAACGCAGCGCGTTTCGCCGAGATCAACGGCTGCGTCACGATTGAAGGCTTCGATCCGCGTGGGGCAAAAGAAATTCTGAACCGCTGGATTGCTCACGAAACGGCAAAAACCGCGGCTGAGATTACCGAAGCGATCGTCGTGTACCGTTTCAACGATGCAGCGGCCACTGCGTACCGTTTCGTTTGGAATACCTATTGCGACTGGTATCTTGAACTCGCGAAGCCGTTACTCACTGGTCCTGATGGCTCCGGAAAAGACGAAACCGGAGCCATGGTGGCTTGGGCGCGTGACGAAATCCTAAAACTTCTGCACCCGTTCATGCCATTCATCACCGAAGAATTGTGGACCGTCACAGCTTCGAGACCGCGCGAATCGCTCCTCGCTCTCAGCGAATGGCCCGCGCTCGAAGGCATCGGCGACACGAAGGCCGAGGCCGAGATTGGCTGGGTCATCGATCTCATTACCGCAATCCGTTCGGTACGGGCTGAGATGAACGTCAATGTGCCGCTGCCACTTGTTATGGTCAGGGTTGGTGATCACGTCTGGGACCGGGCCGAGCGCTGGTCTGAATTTATAAAGCGCATGGCGAAAATTTCAGACGTGAGCAGGGCGCCCGCGCATCAGCAAAGTGCGGTGCAACTAGTTGTGCGCGGCGAGGTCGTGGAGCTACCACTTGCTGGAGTAATCGACCTCGCCGCCGAACGCGCGCGGCTCGCCAAGGAAATGGCGAAGTGCGATGCCGACATCGCCCGTGTCGACGCCAAGCTCGGAAATCCCAATTTCGTGGCGCGCGCGCCGGAAGATGTGGTCGAGGAAGAAAAGGAAAAGCGCGACGAGGCGCAGTCACGCAAGGCCAAGATCGGCGAAGCGCTGGAGCGGCTCAAAGGCGCGGCGTAAAGTATCACTGCGACACAGCGAGGTCCGCATATGCTCGATCTCAATAACCGTCCCGGCGGCCCGAACCTCATCGTCACGGCAAAGACCGCGCACAAGGTGCATTTTCTCGATGCCGAGACGCTGACGCTGTCGAAGACCATCGACATGCCGGGCTCAACGCACGAACTCGCGCTCTCCGCCGACGGGCGCACCGCCTACGGCTCGGTCTACGGCGACGGTATTTTCATTAAACGCGTGAACCCGGACCGGCGCATTGTCGTCATCGACCTGCCGTCGCGATCGCTGACCCGAATCATCGATCTCGGCGAAACCTACGCGCCGCATGGCGTCATGATGGATCAGGCGGGCGCGGTCTGGTGCTCGGGCGAGCTTGGCAACGCCGTGCTTGTCATCGACCCGGCAGCCGACAAGGTACAGCGGATCGATGTTGGCAGCACCGCGCATTGGGTCGCGATCAGCCACACAACCGGCAAGGCGTTTGTCTCGGTCAAGACTGACGATGTGGTCGTAGTCGACGTTGCGCGCCGCAATGTGGTCGATCGCATCAAGGTGCCGCAGGTGACCGAAGGGCTCGCCATTTCGCCCGACGGGGCCACGCTTTATGTTTGCGCGCAGACGGCGCCCGAGTTCTACGCAATCGATGCGCGCAGCCACGCCGTGCAGCAAACCGTTGCGATTGACGAAGTGAATCCAATCAACCCGCAGATGCGGCGCGTGCGGGTATCGCCGGATAATCGCTACGTCGTGGTGTCATCCAACAAGGGCGAGCACGCCGCGATCTACGCCGCCGACGGTTTGAAGCGGATCGCATCGTTCCCAACCAAAAAGAGTCCGATGGGCTTCGGCTTCGCGCCCGACGGCGAACGCGCTTATCTGTGCTGCCACGATGACGCGGAAGTGTTTGAGTTCGAACTAAAGACCGGCAAGATCACGCGGACGTTTCCGACCGAAGCCGGTTGCGAATTCATCGTCGCGTATCATTGACAGTCATCGTGCAGATTTTTCTTGCTGGAGCAGGCGGCGCGATCGGACGGCGATTGACGCCGCTGCTGATTTCGGCCGGCCACGCCGTAACCGGCACGACGCGTTCCGCCGGGAAAGCGGACGATCTCAAGGCCGCCGGCATCGACCCGGTTGTTGTCAACGTTTTCGATAAGGATGCCTTGCGCGATGCCGTTGTTCGAACGCGACCGGAGGTGGTCATTCATCAACTGACCGATCTGCCGCAAGTCATCGATCCGGCGCGCCTCGCCGACTGGCTGACGCGTAACTCCCACCTGCGGATCGAAGGGACGGCTAATCTCGTGGCTGCCGCGCTGGCGGCCGGCGCTCGCCGGCTAATCGCCCAAAGCATCGCCTTTTCGTATGCCGACGGCCCTGAGCCGCATGGCGAGGACGATCCGCTCGCTTCCGCCGAGGGTGATGGGCCCGGTGCGATCTCGGTACGCGGCGTACGCGCCCTGGAGGACGCCGTGCTCAACGCACGCGGCATCGACGGCATCGTGCTGCGCTACGGGCGGCTATACGGCTCCGGCACCTGGAACACCGCCGACGCGCGAGCGCCGCTGCACGTCGATGCTGCCGCGCACGCCGCGCTGCTTGCGGTCACCCGCGGATCGCCGGGCATCTACAACATCGCCGAGTCCGACGGAGCGGTGAAGATCGACAAGGCGCGCAACGAACTCGGCTTCGATCCAGCGTTCAGGCTCGAATGACTATGCGCTGCGTTTGCGTTTCGCTTCGACGTAACTGCGAAGTACGGCGCCCATCCGCGACTGATAGCCTTTGCCGGTGTCCTTAAACCAGCGAATGACATCGGAATCGAGGCGCAGCGTAATCTGTTGCTTGGCCTCCGGCGCCCATAACGTCGCATTATCCCAAAAGCCGGGCGGAATGATCCCGGCGTCCGGATCGACGGCGGCGCGGCGTTCGGCCTCCTCGTCGCTCATCTCGATCAGCTTGCGATTGAGCGGCTTCACCGGAATCTCGGGGAGGCTATAGCGGACGATCCGGGAGCGCTTTTGTGTAGTCTTGCCGCTCATGCTGTGATGCCTTCCAGGCTGAGATGATCCGGATGTTGTCGCCACGCACGGTATAGATCACGTTCAGAATGACGCCGTTGCTGTCGCGACCGAGCGCGATGAAGCGCTCTTCGCCGTAGTTCCCTCGCGTGTCGGGGCGCCGAACGCAAAAACCTCGGAATACCGACGCCGCTTCCTCGAAACTCACGGCGTGCTTGTGGACATTCGCCCACGCCTTAGCCGTATCCCATTCAAATTCCATCTGAGTGTAACTACAAAACGTAGTTCCCGCAAGGCATCGCCGGTTATCTCACGTGCGTCCGGTCGTTTGCCCGTGGAAAAGGTTTGCTGAGAAAACGCGACCCCTTCAGCCCATAACGCCAGGGCAGGTCGACCGCCTTGGTAATGCCGATCCGCACGCCGGTTACCACTTCCACCGGATCGGAACTGGCAAAAAGCTCAAAGGGCGGCTTGTCGAGCCTCAGCCCGCCATCGGCGCCGGTAATGCGCAGCGCCTCGCAAAGACGGCCAGGCCCGGAGCAGAGCAGCCTGTCATCGCTAACGCCGCGCCGCCGGCGCATGGCCGGCAGCCCGGCGGTCGGCTCGATGGCGCGGATCAGCACGGCGCTGGCCGACCCCTTGGGCTCACAGACGAGATTCAGACACCAGTGAATGCCATAGGAGCGATAGACGTAGGCATAGCCCGCCGGGCCGAACATGACCGCGTTGCGGCTGGTCGGGCCGCGAAAACTGTGCGCCGCAGGGTCGGTGTGGTCGTAGGCCTCGAGCTCGACAATGCGTCCGCCAACGCCGTCGAACAAAAGGGTGGCGCCGATCAGATCGGGGGCGACCTTGTGAACGCTGCGGCTGAAAAATGTTTGGGTTAGGCGCCGTGGCATCGGCGCATCGTCGCAGGCCGGGTGACTTATAGTAAATCGGTAATTAAGTTTGGGTGGCTCACTAGCAAAAATCTGTGGCCGCAGCGCAACAGGCAGGGAACATTTGACCATGCCGCACTGCACGCGTCCAAAGCGCCGCTTTTTGGCCATAGGATTTTTCGACACGATAGCTGCGTGTCCGTCAGGGCTGGCGGGACAGGTTGTTGCGGCGCTTCCGATTTTTAGGACGGCTTTGCGTCCTTGAAGTCGGAAGGGGGCGAGGGGGCCGGATAGGCCCGCAAGTGTTCGATGGATGCCAAGACCAATTTGAAATTGCGGCTGCCGAGCCGGCACGCCACTGAAGGGCCTGAGCGAGCGCCGCACCGCGCGTTCTACTATGCGATGGGTCTTTCCAAAGAAGAGATCCATCAGCCCTTCGTCGGCGTCGCGACCTGCTGGAATGAAGCCGCGCCTTGCAACATCGCGCTGATGCGGCAGGCACAGGCCGTGAAACGGGGCGTTGCCGCGGTTGGTGGTACGCCGCGCGAGTTCTGCACCATCACGGTGACTGATGGTATTGCGATGGGGCACGCCGGCATGAAGGCGTCGCTGCCGTCGCGCGAAGTCATTGCCGATTCCATTGAGTTGACGGTACGCGGCCACTCCTACGACGCCGTGGTTGGCGTCGCCGGATGCGACAAGTCGCAACCCGGCATGATGATGGCCATGTGCCGGCTGAACGTGCCGTCGATCTTCATCTATGGCGGCTCGATCCTGCCCGGCACTTTCAAGGGCCGGCCGGTTACCATTCAGGACGTCTACGAGGCGGTCGGCAAACATTCGGTCGGCGCCATGTCGGATGCCGATCTCGATACGCTCGAGCAGAACGCGTGCCCTTCGGCGGGGGCCTGCGGCGCGCAATTTACCGCCAACACCATGGCGACCGTATCAGAAGCCATCGGGCTGGCGTTGCCGTATTCGGCCGGAGCGCCGGCGCCGTACGAAATCCGCGACAAGTTCTGCATGCTGGCGGGTGAGATGATCATGGATCTCATCGTCAAGAATATTCGCCCGCGCGATATTGTAACGCGAGAGGCGCTGGAGAACGCGGCGGCTGTCGTCGCGGCAACCGGCGGCTCGACCAATGCGGCGTTGCATCTGCCGGCGATCGCCCATGAGTGCGGGATCGCGTTCGATCTGTTCGACGTCGCCGAAGTCTTCAAAAAGACACCTTACATCGCCGATTTGAAACCGGGCGGCCGTTATGTCGCCAAAGACATGTTCGAAGCTGGCGGCGTGCCGTTGTTGATGAAGACGCTGCTCGATCATGGCTTCCTGCATGGCGACTGCGTGACCGTTACCGGCCGCACGATTGCTGAGAACCTCAAATCGGTGAAGTGGAATAAAGATCAGGATGTAGTTCATCCGGCCGACAAGCCGATGCTGCCGACTGGCGGCGTTGTCGGTCTCAAAGGTAACCTCGCGCCGGATGGCGCCATCGTTAAGGTTGCCGGGATGCAGCGCTTGCATTTCTCCGGACCGGCGCGCTGCTTCGACGGCGAGGAAGCCTGTTTCGAGGCAGTGAAGAACAAGACGTACAAGGAAGGCGACGTGCTGGTCATCCGATACGAAGGACCCAGGGGCGGCCCCGGTATGCGCGAGATGCTGTCGACAACGGCGGCGCTCTACGGTCAGGGCATGGGCGACAAAGTTGCCCTGATCACCGACGGCCGTTTCTCCGGCGCCACGCGTGGCTTCTGCGTCGGTCACGTTGGGCCTGAAGCGGCGGTCGGCGGTCCGATCGCGCTTATTCGCGACGGCGACATCATCGAGCTGGACGCGGAAAAAGCCATCCTCGACGTCAAGCTGAGCAAAAGCGAGCTTGACCGGCGTGCACGGGAATGGAAACCGCGCGATCAAGAATTCACGTCCGGCTATTTGTGGAAATACGTCCAGCAGGTCGGGTCGGCGCGCACTGGCGCGGTTACTCATCCCGGCGGGGCTGTTGAGAAAGCGTGCTATGCGGACATCTGAGAAAATGACGCGGGTCGCTGCAAGTGGCCTGCTGGTCGCTACGATTGGCGGGCTTGGACTCGGACTTGTGTCCGGACCTGCTCTCTCCTTCGACGGGACGACCACACCAAACACGGCTTTGCTCTCGCCGAGCGACGGATTGCGCAGCCCCGGCGCGGTGCCGGATGGCGGAGAAAAGGCCAAAGCACTGACCGCTCTTCAATATGCCGCCGACCAGGGTCACGTCGCGGCACAATGGAAGGTCGGGCGCATGTATGCGGCCGGCGACGGCGTCCCCCGGGACGACCAGCGAGCGTTCGCTTATTTCAGCCGTATCGCCGATACGCATCCTGACGAGACACCGGGCACCGCGCAGGCGCGGATCGTCGCCAATGCCTTCGTCGCGCTCGGGCACTACTATCTTACCGGCATTCCCAACTCGACGGTGATGCAGGATACGGCGCGCGCCCGCGAGTTGTTTGGCTACGCAGCGTCGTATTTCGGCGATGCCGACGCGCAGTATCAGCTTGGCCGGCTTTATCTCGACAGTACGCCAAGCAATCCGCACCAGGCGGCCCGCTGGCTGCTGCTTGCCGCGACCAAAGGTGATTGCCGCGCCGAGGCGGCGCTGGGCGACCTGCTGTTTCAGGGTGTGAGAGTACCGCGGCAGGCGGCGCGCGGCCTGATGTGGCTCACCTTGAGCAAGGACTGCGCTAGTTCCGATGAAGCGTGGGTTAAGCCACTCTATGACGGCGCCTTTCACCGTGCCACCGATGATGAGCGTGCCATGGCGCTGGTCTATCTCGAAGGTTGGCTCAGGGGCCGCAGAGACTAGTCGGCGCGGCCGAGCCGGCGCGTGGGTCCGGTGCGCGGGTCATCTCTCAAAGCGTATAGGCGGTGCGGAAGCCGCCCCAGTGCTTGCCGAACACGCGGATCGGCGCGTCAATCTCGCGCACGATGACGGTGACGCCGGTTCCCATGTCGCGCGGATAGACCTGAATGAGGTAGGGACGCACATTGCGACCAGAGGCGAGGCCGGCGCGGTCGTCAAAGATTCGGCGATTGCGTGAGTTTGCAGTATTCCAGAGTTTCTCGCCCGGCCGCTGCGGCAAGGAATATTTGCGATTGTGAACCGGCAAGTAGCCGTTCCGATCGACTGCCACGCAAAATACCATCCGCGCGTCGCCTGCTAGCAACGGCTCCTGTACGGGCGGCAATACGTCCTCCAACGTTGAAAGAAATCGGGTCCGATACTGCTGCGGATCGGTGCCCTCGATTGGAATGTAGTCGTTGTCGAACAGGTCGGCGCGGCTTAGCACTGCCTCTTCAATTAGACCCTCGAGGCGCCGCGAGATGCCGTTTGCGGCGTCGACCGCGCGTGAAATGATTTCGCGGTTCTCCTCGCGGATTGAAGCGAGTTTTCGCTCCAGGCTGGCGCGAGCGCTTGAACCCATTTCGACAAATTCAAGATGCAACCCAAGCGACGACCTGTTGGCGACGCGAACACGCGTCGCGCCGATGCCGTCGATCGCCGCCTCCAGAATGACACCCGCCACGATTGACTGAGGATCATCGACGCGAATAAGCGCGCCGCCCTCCGAAATGTCGGCGGTTCGCCCGCGAATGACGCGGCCGTTCGTCCGAAGCTCTGCGCTGATTTCGCAGGGCAAGCGGTCATGCCGCCTGCGATCCCCGGCCTCGCTTTGGCGCAGGAATATTGTCATCCGCGTCTTGAGCTTTTCGGCAAGTCCGATGACGCTTTTGCCGTGTTGTTCTACAGACTTCCCGTGGGCATTTGCGCCTGATGCGGCATCGCGGATTTCTGAAGCACCTTCCGATACCGAGCCGGCAAATCGCAGCGTTTCGGTTGCGCTGCGTGCGACGTTTGTCGTCGCATTGCCCTGCTGCTGCACCGCGACCGCCACCGCCGCGAACAACGGCCGCAGCACCTTGATCACGTCGGTGATCTGCTGCACCGCCTTAAAGCAGGCCGCGGCGTCGCTTTGCAGTGCATCGATCTTCTGCGCGATCTCTTCCGTTGCCGATTGCGTCTCTTGCGAGAGCTTCTTTACTTCAGCTGCGACAACGGCAAAGCCTCGGCCGGCTTCGCCCGCGCGGGCAGCTTCGATGGTCGCGTTAAGAGCCAGCAAATTGGTCTGACGGGCGACCGCCGAGATCAGGCTCAAGACGTGACTGATCTGGGTCGACGAATTCTTGAGCCCATCGACGCCGCGTGCCGCCAGTTCGGCCGATTCATTCGCCGCGCCAGTGAGATCGTCGGCCTTGCGCACCTGAAATCCGATATCGCCAGAGGAGCGCGCCAGTTCCTCGATCGCTGCGGCCAACTGGGTGAGATCGCGACTTGCGGTGCCGGATTGCTGGACGAGGCTGTCGGTCTTCTGGGTAATTCTGAAGGTGGCGGCCGCAGAATCTTCGGCTTCGCGGCAGACCAGCTCACAGGCGCGATGGACCAAGCCGATCATTGCGCCCAAGTCGGACTCAAGAAGATCGATAGTTTCGTGGATGCCGTCGGCGGGAGCCGTTCGATCCGTCTCAGCCGGGGTTTGCAACGCTTGCGGCTCCGCCGCACGGTTCACGTTTTCCCGGCGTTTTAGAGGGAGCCATCGCATTCTGGGGTCGAAGCTTGTGACGCGGATACACTCTCCACCCTCATAATGAATATAGGGTTAAGTCAGTCCGCGCGCGGTGGAACTGGCCGGGAACGCTTCGACTAATGTGATCGCTCGATCGCCAAATCGACCCACACCGGCACATGGTCCGACGGCTTCTCCCAGCTTCGCACGTGGCGGTCGATGCCGAGTTCGGTGATGTGGTCTGCGGCTTCAGGCGACAACAAGACGTGGTCGATGCGGATGCCGTTGTTCTTCTGCCAGGCGCCGGCCTGGTAATCCCAGAACGTATAAAGTCCCGGCTCTTCGCTGGTCGCGCGCACCGCGTCGGTCAGTCCGAGATTAATGAGCGACTGAAACGCCAAACGCGTGCGTGGCAGGTACAGCGCGTCGCCACGCCAGGCTTCGGCGTTGCGCGCGTCGCCGGCCGTCGGAATGACATTGTAATCGCCAGCAAGGATCAGCGGCTCCTGCAGGGACAGCCGTTCACGCGCGTAATCAAAGAGCCGCTTCATCCAGCTGATCTTGTACGAATATTTGTCGGTATCGGGCGGATTGCCATTTGGCAGGTAAATGCTTGCGATCCGCATGGCGCCCTTCGCCGTCGATACCACGGCCTCGATGAAGCGTGCGTGATCGTCGGAACGATCGCCGGGCAGGCCGATGGTCACCTCGTCGAACGGAAATTTTGACAGCAGCGCGACGCCGTTGAAGGTCTTTTGCCCGTGGACCGCGAGGTTATAGCCAAGGGCCTCGAACGGCTCGCGCGGAAACGCATCGTCGACACATTTGGTCTCCTGCATGCACACGATGTCGGGCTGGCGCTCTGCCAGCCACGCCAGCGCCCCGTCAAGGCGCTGCTTGATCGAATTGACGTTCCATGTCGCGATGCGCACCGGCAGGCGCCGTATTTTGGCGGGGATCTAAAGCGCGAAGCTTGTGCCGCAGCCGCAGGATGCGGTCGCCTGCGGATTCTGCACCTTGAAGGCCGATCCGATCAGGTCATCGACAAAGTCGATCTCGGAACCCGCCATGTAATTGAGCGAGACCGGATCGATCAGCACCGTGGCGCCGCTGCGCTCGATTACGACGTCGTCGTCGGCTCTCGCGCGCTCGGTGTCAAATTTGTACTGGAAGCCCGAGCAGCCGCCGCCCTCGACGCTGACGCGCAGCATGGTGCCGGTGGGCTCCCGCCTGAGAATCTCACCGATCTTCCGCGCCGCGCGCTCGGTTACGGTAACGTTAGTAGTCATAATCTTCTCCAGCCGGGCGATTGCGCCAATTGCCACAGCATCACACCGATAGTTAAGTGCGCCGAAGGCCGAGGTCAATTCCGGAGGCCGGGCAGACCAATGGCGATCGATGCCACAGCGCTTCGCGCGGCCTATGCGTGCGATCCGGAACGGAGCCGTGGCCGGCTTCATCCGGAGCCCGCAAGCAAGGGCCGCAGCGCCTTTCGCCGCGATTGTGATCGCATCATCCATTGTTCGGCCTTCCGAAGGCTTAAGCATAAGACCCAGGTGTTCGTGTTCGACGAGGGCGACCACTACCGCACCCGGTTGACGCACACGCTCGAGGTGGCGCAGGTGGCGCGCGCGCTGGCGCGTGCGCTTCGTCTCGACGAGGACCTCGCCGAGACGCTTGCGCTGGCCCACGACCTCGGTCACCCGCCGTTTGGACATGCCGGGGAGCGCGCGCTTGACGAGTGTCTCGGCGCTTTCGGCGGCTTCGATCACAACGCCCAGACGTTGCGTGTGGTCACTGCGCTGGAGCGCCGCTACCCGACCTTCGATGGATTAAACCTGACTTTGGAAACTTTGGAGGGTCTGGTCAAACACAATGGCCCCCTGACCGACCGCAACGGCAAGCCGCTCGGCCGTTATCGCGCGCAGGGCATCCCCAAGACCATTGCGGACTACAATCGGCGGCAGGACCTCCAACTCTGGAGCTATCCGGGCGCGGAGGCACAGATCGCCGCGGTCGCCGATGACATCGCCTACGATGCCCACGATATCGACGACGGCTTGCGCGCCGAGCTGTTTAGCCTCGATGACATTGCGGCGGTGGCGCTGCCCGGTACGATCATTGCCGACATTCGCCAAATCTTTCCAAAGCTCGATTCCGCGCGCCGTGTTCACGAGTTCACCCGCCGGCTGATCGGCATCCTGATCGAGGATGTGACCGCCGAAACCGGACGCCGGCTCACCGTTCTGGCGCCGCGCTCGGCCGATGAGCTGCGGCAAGCGCCCTCAGTTGTCGCGGGATTCTCCGCGTCGATCGCGGAAGCCGAAGCCGCCATCAAGGAGTTTCTCAAAATTCGCATGTACCGTCATGAGCGGGTGCAGCGGGTCATGGGCGAAGCCGCCCGCGTGGTCCGCGATCTGTTTGCGCGATACAGTACTCAACCCGACGATTTGCCGCCCGAATGGCGGGAAGGGCTCACCGGCACGGACGAGGCCGGCCGTGCCCGCCACATCGCCGATTTCATCGCCGGGATGACCGATCGCTACGCGCTCGCCGAACACGCGCGGCTTTTTGACTCGACCCCGGAATTGCGTTAGGCGCGCGGCGCTCCACCATGGCGTCAGCTCCTTTCAATGATCGCGCAAAACATCTTCGCTGAAATGCTCGACCGCGTTCGCCGCGCGAGCAACGATTTGATCGCGGCCGGCGTTTTGCCGGCCGGCATCGATCTGTCGCGGGTCACCATGGAGCCGCCGCGTGATGCAGCCCACGGCGATATGGCGACCAATGTCGCCATGGTGCTTGCCAAGGATGCCGACAAGAGGCCACGTGAGCTTGCCGAAGCATTGAGCGAGTGGCTTCGCTCGGATGATTTGGTCGCCAAAATCGAGATCGCCGGCCCCGGGTTCATCAACCTCACGCTCAAGCCGTCCGCTTGGCGCGCAACGCTCTTGAGCGCCGTGCAATCTAGCGCGCAATTTGGCAGATGTGATATCGGCGCCGCCGAGCCGATCAATGTCGAATATGTTTCGGCAAATCCGACCGGTCCGATGCACGTCGGCCATTGCCGCGGCGCCGTGTTTGGTGACGCGCTGGCCAGTCTGCTCGCGTTCACGGGCTTCAAGGTCACGCGCGAGTATTACGTCAACGACGCTGGCTCGCAGGTCGATCAGCTCGCTCGCTCGGCGTATTTGCGTTATCGCGAAGCGTTGGGCGAAGAGATTGGCGCCATTCCCGAAGGGCTTTATCCCGGCGACTATCTCAAGCCGGTCGGAGCGGCGCTCGCGGCCCAATATGGCGACGCGCTGACGAAACAACCCGAAGCCGATTGGCTGCCGGGCGTGCGCAAAACAGCAATCGAAATGATGATGGCGGCGGTGCGCACCGATCTTGCCGCGCTAAATATCGCCTTCGATGTGTTCTATTCGGAGCGGTCTTTGATCGAGGGCAGTGTTGATCTCGTCGCTGCGACGATCGATTGGCTGCGCGCGCGAGATTACGTCTATGAGGGCCGACTGCCGCCGCCGAAAGGCGCGCTGCCGGAGGATTGGGAGGATCGCGAACAGACGCTGTTCCGATCAACGGCATTCGGCGACGACATCGATCGTCCGCTGAAGAAATCCGACGGCTCTTACACCTACTTCGCCTCCGATATTGCCTACCACAGCAGTAAGCTGGAGCGCGGCTTTGCCAAGTTGATCGACGTCTGGGGCGCCGATCATGGCGGCTACATCAAACGCATGCAGGCCGCGGTCTCCGCGCTCAGCGACCGTAAGGCCGAGCTTGACGTGAAGATCGTCCAGCTTGTGAAGCTGTTGCGGGCTGGCGAACCGGTCAAAATGTCGAAGCGGGCAGGGGAGTTTGTCACGCTGCGCGAAGTCGTGGACGAAGTCGGGCGTGATGCCGTCCGCTTCATGATGCTGTTTCGCAAGAATGACGCAGTGCTTGATTTCGACCTCGCCAAAGTGAAAGAGCAGTCCCGGGACAACCCTGTCTTCTACGTCCAGTACGGTCACGCCCGCGGCCAGTCGGTGTTTCGCAACGCCCGCGAAGCGTTTCCCGATTTGCCTGCGGATATGATTAATTTGCTCAAGGCTGCGAATCTCGATCGGCTGGCCGACCCGGCGGAACTCGCATTGATGCGGCAAATTGCGCTCTATCCGCGGGTTGTCGAGGGCGCCGCCGCGGCGCATGAGCCACATCGAATAGCCTTTTATCTGTATGACTTAGCGAGCGAGTTTCATGCTCTTTGGACGCTGGGCAATGCATCGCCACATTTACGCTTCATTATCCAGAATGATCGAGAACTGACGTTGGCCCGTCTGGTGCTCATAGGAGGCGTGGTCACGGTGCTTGCGTCGGGGCTTGCGTTACTTGGTGTCGCAGCGCCCGACGAAATGCGGTAATTCCCTTTGTTGCCGTTGGGACGCGGCAGCAGCCGCCGGGAAAAGCTGATCGAGATGGTTTGAACGCCTGAACGAGGCGAGTTCGATGGCTGATAACAATTTTCGCTCTTACAGCAACCGCGACAGCAGGGCGCGGGCCGAGCCGTTGCGCGATAGCGCGAGTGATCCCCTTGCTGAATTGGCCAGGCTCATCGGTCAGGGTGATCCCTACGCCGAGCGCAACTCGGGCCGGTCGGCGGACGATGCGGCAACTCCCGGATTTGATTGGGCGGCCAACGAAGACTACGCCGAGCCGCAAGGTCACGCTGAAGAACACTACGCTCCACCGCCGCTTCCGCCGGCTTCGTATCCGGCTTATGCGCATGGTGAACAGGATCATGGCGAACAGGATTACGAGCCGGAGCCTCCGGTCGCCGAGCAATATTTTTCCGGTTCGGCGGCGAAGTTCAATGGCTTTGGTGGGGATGCCGAGTTGGAGCAGCTCGGACCGGTTTTGCCGCCTCGTCAGTTGCCGGCTTTCATGTCGCCCGCTCGTCCCGAGCGATATGATGCTGAAGCATCGGGACTAGCCCAAGAGGCCGGTGAAGACTACGGCGACTATTACGATGAGCCACCCCGCCCTCGCCAGCGCGGCGGACTTGTCGTCATCATGGCGGTGCTCGGTCTGGTGGTTGTCGGGACCGCTGGTGCCTTCGCTTATCGTGCGATGTTCGGCAGTGCGGCATTTCCCAGCCTGCCGCCGATCATCAAAGCAAGTCTCGGCCCGAACAAGATCGTGCCGAACAACAGTGCTGCCCAAGCGGACAATGCGGCGCAATCGAGCGCGGCGACCCCGGCCACTCCAGATAAACTTGTCTCGCGCGAGGAGCAGCCGGTGAATATGGAGCCGCCCAAACTCGGCTCCCGCGTCGTAGCGACGATCCCGATCGGCGCGGCACCGATGCCGCCTTCATCGACTGCAGCGGCGCCTGCTCCGGCGGCGCCATCGTTCGGCACTGCATCAGCTTCAGCGCTTGACACGGCCTCAGCGGCACCTGCGCCGATGCCCACGGCGGCCGCTCTGCCGCCGGCATCAGCGGAGGCACAGGCTCCGCCTCCGTCCGAGCCGAAAAAAGTCCACACGGTACTCATCCATGCGGATCAGTCTGGCGCCGTGGGCGCCGAACCCGCCGCGCCGGCGCCGCGGGGTGCCCGCACCGCCGCATCGTCAACCAAGGCCAGTGCCTCAGCCACGGCCTCTCGTGGCGCCGCGAACGCACCGTTGTCGATCATGCCCGGTGCAGAAGGCGAGGCGGTCGCGTCGGCGCCCTCGCGTTCTCGCGCGGCGGCCGCAGCGCCGGTTGCTGTAGCAAGCGCCGAGCCCGCCGAGACGGTCGCGGCAAGCGCTCCCTCTGGCGGCCGCTACGCCGTGCAGGTTACCTCGCAGCACAGCGAGGCCGATGCGAAAGCGAGCTTCAAAGAGTTACGCGCGAAGTTCCCCAATCAACTGAGTGGGCGCGAGCCGATCATCCGCCGCGCGGATCTCGGCGCGAAGGGGGTGTATTATCGCGCCATGGTCGGTCCCTACGCCTCGATGGCGGAGGCTGCCGGTGTGTGCAGCAGCATCAAAGCAGCCGGCGGCAACTGCCTGGTCCAGCGGAACTAACGGCACCTGCTTGACCCAATCGCGGCTTGCGAGCTAATCGGCGCTCGTGCGGTCGATTTGAAGTTTCTGCAATCTGGCGGCAACCTCGCAGAGGTACTTCAAATCCCAAAACTGCACTGGAATCATAAATTTGCCGGTGTCTGTTCGATTCCGAAGTTCGCATGAGAATACGCCGTAAACATCCGCCGACTTCGGAATCGGGACACTGGATGCGTGCTTTCATCACCGGTATTTCCGGGACCGTGTTGACTGGGGAGGAGCGAGCGTTCCTCCGCGAGGCGCAGCCTTGGGGCTTCATTGTGTTCCGCCGCAACGTCGGGAGCCCCGAGGCGCTGCGTAGCCTGATCGACGATGTCCGCATGACGCTAGGGCGCGCGGCTCCCGCATTGATCGACCAGGAAGGCGGCCGGGTGCAGCGCCTTGGTCCGCCGCATTGGCCGGCTTATCCGCCCGGAGCCGCCTACGGCGCGATTTACGATCGCGATCGGCAAGTGGGCCTGGCCGTGGCGCGCTTGGGTGCCCGGTTGATTGCGGCTGATCTCGCAGCGCTTGGCATCGATGTCGATTGCCTGCCGATCGCCGACGTGCCTATCGCCGGCGCCGATCCAGTGGTGGGGGACCGCGCTTACGGCAACGAGCCGGCCAAAGTCGCGGCGATTGCTGACGCGATTGCGGAGGGGCTGATTGAGGGTGGCGTACTGCCGGTTCTCAAACACATCCCGGGCCATGGCCGCGCCACCGCTGATAGTCATCAAAAGCTGCCGGTGGTGGGTTCCAGCCGCGCCGAGCTTGAAGTGACCGATTTCGCCGCTTTTCGTCCGCTGGTGGCGCTTCCGCTCGCCATGACCGCGCATGTTGTGTTTACAGCGATCGATCCGGTCGCGCCGGCTACGATTTCGGCAATTATAGTGCGCGATGTGATTCGTGATTCCATCGGCTTTAAAGGTCTCTTGATGACCGACGATATTTCCATGCGAGCGCTATCGGGTTCGGTCGGCGAGCGCACCCGCGCAGCGATCGCGGCCGGTTGCGACATCGTGCTTCACTGCAATGGCGAAATGCCGGAAATGCGTGCTGTTGCGGCCGCAGCGCCCGCGCTTGCCGGGGAGGCCGCGCGCCGGGCTGCGGCAGCGCTGGCGATGAAGAAACCCGCAGCGCCAATCGATCTTGCCGCCGGCCGTGCCGAATTCTTGCAGCTGATGAGCGGCGCCTGGCAGCCGGCGCAGGGGTACGCATGATCGCCGACGATGCGCAATTCGTGACCGAATTCTCGGAGCGGGCCACCGACGAACCCGCGCTCGTGATCGATGTCGAGGGCTTCGAAGGGCCGCTCGATCTGCTCTTAACGCTGGCGCGCCAGCAGAAAGTCGATCTCGCCAAAATCTCGATCCTGGCGCTTGCCGACCAGTACCTCGCGTTCATCGAAGAAGCGCGCAAGCTGCGGCTGGAGATCGCCGCCGATTATCTGGTGATGGCGGCGTGGCTCGCCTACCTGAAGTCGCGACTGCTGCTGCCCGAACAGCATGAGCCCGATGGTCTCAGCGCCGAGGACATGGCGACGGCACTGGCGCAGCGCCTGCGGCGGCTCGAGGCGATCCGGCAAGTGGCGGAACAGCTGCTCAACCGGCCGCAGCTTGGCCGCGAGGTTTTTCAGCGCGGCCAGCCGGAGCCCATTGCGGAGATCAAGCGGCCGGAATGGACGGCAACGCTCTACGATCTCCTTTCGGCCTATGCGGGGCAGCGGCAGAAGCAGGCGCGGGCCTTTGTGCGCCTGCCCAAACGCACGGTCTGGTCGCTCGCCGAAGCCCGCGAAGCGATTGAGCGGCTGATGGGCCAATCGGCCGACTGGTGTGTGCTCGACGAATATCTGATCGCCTACATGGTCGAGCCGGCATTGGCCGCGACCGTGCGCGCCTCAAGCTTTGCGGCGACACTCGAATTGGTGCGTGAGGGCCGCCTCGAAATGCATCAGCACGGCGCTTTTGCTCCGCTTTACGTCCGCAAGCGGCAGGACGGTGACGGGGCTGCTGTTGCTGATTCCGGGAATGTTTGACGTGGAGGCTTCGATGATTTCGAACGTGGCGGAGATGCGTGTGATTGTGAGCGATCAGGATATAAACGAACGGGCTGAGGAATTGCGTATCCTGGAAGCTCTGCTATTTGCCGCGGACGAGCCGCTCGACGAGAAGACTTTGGCGGCGCGGCTGCCGGCCGGCGCTGACGTGCGCGCGCTGCTTTTGCAATTGCAAAACGAATATGCACTGCGTGGCGTGAACATCGTGCGCGTCGGCGGCAAATGGTCGCTGCGCACGGCGGGCGATCTTGCCTGGCTGCTCACGCGCGAGACCGTGGTCACCAAGAAGCTCTCGCGCGCCGCAATAGAAACGCTCGCGATCGTCGCCTATCACCAGCCGGTGACGCGGGCCGAGATCGAGGATATTCGCGGCGTCTCGACGTCGAAAGGAACACTCGACGTGCTTCTCGAAACCGGCTGGATCCGCCTGCGCGGCCGGCGCAAAGCGCCCGGCCGGCCGGTGACCTACGGCACCACCGAGGCCTTCATGTCGCATTTTGGGCTCGACGCGATCACCGATCTTCCGGGCCTGGATGAACTGAAAGGCGCCGGTCTCGTCGAAAAATCGCTGCCGGCGGGCTTTAGCATACCGGTGCCGTCCGACGATCCGGCGCTGCGAGACGATGAAGACCCGCTGGAACCCGGCGATCTCGATTTGGGGCTCGCGCCGCCACCGGAACGTACCGAGGACTGACGCCTTTGCAGACACTTAGGCGTGAAGCGCCCGCGGCTTAACGGCATTTTCTGTTATCCTTGTTTTTGCCCCCACTCGCGCTTAGTTTCCAGTTAAAATCGGAGCCTTACGCGAGCGCGGGCGTATGCCGCGCACGGAGGATGTTATGGGGTCTTTGAGCATCTGGCACTGGATGATCGTCCTCGCCGTGGGGCTTTTGCTCTTCGGCGGGCGCGGCAAGATTTCCGATCTGATGGGCGATGTCGCCAAGGGCATCAAGTCCTTCAAGAAGGGCATGGCCGAGGAAGAAGCCGACGGCGGCAAGTCCGATGCCCCGGTCAGGTCGATCGACCATCAGGCGGAAGCGGTCAAGCCGCGCGCCGAGGCCGGCACCAAGGTGTCCTGACGGGCCTTGCGGCTGCAGCCGGCGGATAAAATCCGGCCGGCGATTGACACGCGGAATGGGCCGCTCGCCGGCCCGGAGTCTCCATGTTCGACATTTCATGGACCGAATTCCTGCTGATCGGCGTGGTCGCGCTGGTTTTCATCGGGCCGAAGGAACTGCCCGCGGTGATGCGTACCATGGGGCAGTGGACGCGCCGTATACGCAGCATGGCTGCCGACTTCCAGGGTCAATTCCAGGAAGCGATGCGTGAAGCCGAAATGGGCGACCTGAAAAAGCAGGTCGACGACATTGCCCACGACATCAAGAGCTACGATCCGCTCAAGGACGTGCGCGCCGACCTCGAAGCCACGGGAAAGGATATCCAGGCGTCGCTGGACCAGCCTTTGATGACGTCAACGGCATCGGATGGTGTTACGGAGCCTACTGCTATTCTCCCGATCGCCGAAGCCGCGGCTGAGCTTCACGAGACCGACGCTGTGGCCGCCGTCACCGGCCCGGTTGCGCCCGATGCCGTCGAGGGGTCTGAAATCGAGGCTCCCGCTCTCGAAGCGAGCGTCGCTGCACACGAGAACGACGCCGTTGCCGCGGCCACGAGCCTGGTCGCGCCTGAAGCGGTCGAGACCGCCGCCGAACCGGATGGCACAAGGCGCGCCGGATGACGCCGGAGGAGGAAGAGAAGGCGATCGAGGCGACCAAAGCGCCGCTGATGGATCACCTGATCGAGCTGCGCTCGCGGCTGATCAAGGCGCTCGCCGCCTTCGCGATTGCGGCCATTCTCTGCTTCTTCTTCGCCAAGCAGATCTACAACGTGCTGACCTGGCCTTACATCTGGGTGGCCGGCCCGGAGAACTCGAAGTTCATCTACACCGGCCTCCTTGAATATTTCATCGTGCAGCTGAAGTTGGCCATTTTCGGCGCGGCGTTCATCTCCTTTCCGGTGGTCGCCACGCAGATCTACATGTTCGTTGCGCCCGGCCTTTATCGTAACGAGCGGCACGCGTTCCTGCCTTACCTTATCGCCACGCCGATCTTTTTCGTGATGGGGTCGATGATCGTCTATTTCGTGCTCTGGCCGATGCTGGCGCGGTTCTCGCTCGGCATGCAGCAGATCGGCGGTCCCGGCCAGGCGACGATCGAGCTGTTGCCGAAGGTCGAAGATTATCTGTCGCTGATGATGAAGCTTATTCTTGCGTTTGGCATCGCCTTTCAGCTTCCGGTGATCCTCACGCTACTCGGCAGGGTCGGCATCATCACCTCCGATCAGCTCAAATCGAAGCGCCGCTATTTCATCGTCGTCGCCTTTGTCATCGCCGCCGTGCTCACCCCGCCCGATGTGCTCAGCCAGATGTCGCTTGCGGTGCCGCTGGTCGCCCTCTACGAGGGCTCGATCTGGTCCGTGCGCTGGGTCGAGAAGCGCGCAGCGGCGGATCGCGCCGCTGCAGCGGCAGCCGCCGCGGCGAAGCCAGCGGAGTGATTTCCTTTTTCGTCATTGCCGGGCTCGACCCGGCAATCCATGCCGCGATGAGGCAGCATGGATGCGCGGGTCAAGCCCGCGCATGACGATTTTGGGATGCTATAAGTTCTTCCCGCTTCCTTGAGTTTTATCCATGCACGACATCCGCCTCATCCGCCAAGATCCCAACGCCTTCGACGCCGCTTTAGCGAGGCGTGGATTATCACCTGTCGCGACGGATCTTATTGCCATCGATGAACGACGGCGTCACGAGATTCAGCAGCTGGAGCAAGCGCAGGCACAAAGGAATGAGGCGTCGAGACAAATCGGTCAAGCCAAAGCAAAAGGGGATGCGGCCGTCGTCGAAAAATTATTGTCCGAGGTCGCTCACCTCAAAGGGTTAATCCCGATGTTGGAGGGAGAAGTGAAAAGCGCCGAAGAGCGTCTAAATCGGCGTCTAGCCAATATACCGAATCTACCGCTCAAGGACGTGCCAAGTGGCAAAAACTCAAGTGATAACGTCGAGCGTCATCATTTCGGGTCAAAGCGCGATTATTCCTTCACACCTAAGCAACACTTCGATCTCGGCGAAGCACTCGGGCAGATGGATTTTGAGACCGCTGCCAAATTATCCGGCGCCCGTTTCGTAGTCCTAAAGAGAGCCTTGGCGCGCCTCGAACGTGCGCTCGGCCAGTTCATGCTCGATGTGCACACGAATGAGCCGCATAACTATGTTGAAGTGTCGCCGCCGTTGCTTGTTCGCGACGACGTGATGTTCGGAACGGCGCAGCTTCCAAAGTTTGAAGACGATCAGTTCTTCGCGAACTCAATGCAGCTGAAAAATGAACTCGAAGAAATCTTCTCTTTGGAAACTACCCACGAGGGTGTTCCTGCCGATGACATTACGGCGTCAAGGGATTTTCTCGAATCTGCCCTGCAAAAAAATAGATACTGGCTCATCCCAACAGCCGAGGTCCCGCTAACAAACCTCGTTCGCGAATCCATCCTCGACGAATCGCAATTGCCGATGCGGTTGACCGCCTGCACGCCGTGCTTCCGAGCAGAGGCTGGCGCCGCCGGCAAGGACACGCGCGGCATGATCCGGCAGCATCAGTTCACGAAAGTCGAGCTCGTCTCGATCACCGCGCCGGAACAAAGCAAAGACGAGCATGAACGAATGCTCTCGTGCGCCGAAGAAATTTTGCGCCGGCTCGGACTGCATTATCGTGTGATGACGTTGTGCGCCGGCGACATGGGATTTGCGTCGCAAAAGACTTACGACATCGAGGTATGGTTGCCGGGCCAAAATATGTACCGCGAAATTTCTTCCTGCTCGGTCTGCGGCGAATTTCAGGCGCGGCGTATGAACGCGCGCTATCGCACCAAGGAAGGCCGGCAGGTGCGTCACGTGCATACGCTCAACGGCTCCGGCGTCGCCGTCGGCCGTGCACTCATTGCCGTGATGGAAACCTATCAGCAGGAAGACGGATCGATTGCGGTGCCGGAGGCGCTTGCGCCATACATGGGCGGCATCAAGAAGATAGAGAAACAATGAACAGAATGCTGAGCGAGAGGCGCGCCGCTCCCTCCCCCCTTGTGGGGGAGGGTGGGGAGGGGGGTCGGGAGGAAGGACTTCTGCGAAGACGGACGCGCGGACGCATGTCCTCGCCGAAGCAAAGCCTCTCGATCCCCACCCCTAACCCCTCCCCGCAGGGGGGAGCATCTGTGTTCGGAGTCAAGCATGTAGTGGCGGGCGAAGCTCCCAGGTTCGGTTTTCATGAATGAGGGTGTTGGCCAGGACTGCGAGCTTTCTGGCGATGGCGACGAGGGCGACTTTTGGTGGTTTCCCGCTGGCTCTGAGGCGCTGATAAAAGGTCTTCATGTCGGTATTGAAGCGGGCGGCGCTGAGAGCTGCGAGATAGAGGACGCGGCGCACGGCGGGGCGTCCGCCCCAGATGACGCGAGTACCTTCACGCTCGCCCGATTGATCAGCGATCGGAGCGAGGCCAGCCAGCATGCCGACCTGCTTGGCGGTCATACTGCCGATCTCGGCGAGACAGGCAATGAGGGTCGCTGCGACCGCAAAACCGAAGCTCGGGATCGAGGTCAGGATGGCATAACGCCTGGCCAGGGCGTCGTCGGCCTGAATGCGCCTGAAGATCTCGCCGTCAAGCGCTGCGATATCCTTGCCGGCTCTGACGATACGACGCTCGAGCTGACGCTTGAGGAACTTGCTCGCGGCCGTGCCGAGCTGGTTCTTGAGCGCGGACTGCGCTTCGACGGCGCTGGCGCGGGCCACCACCAGTTCGGCAAGCTCCGCCATGGTTTGCGGAGCCGGCATTCGTGCCGACGGCCGCATCATAACGGCGAACAAGGCGAGCACGCGGGCATCGAGCCTGTCAGTTTTAGCAAGGACGCCTTGTGCTTTGGCGAACATCCGTACCCGATAGGGATCGACGACAGCGACCGCGATGGCGGAAGCCACGAGACTGCGATGCAGGTGGCGGTGCCATTTGCCCGTGGCCTCGATAACGACGAGCATCAAATCGTAATGCAACAGCCAACGCTTGAGCTGACGAATGCCGGCGCAGCTATTGGCCACGCGCAACGATTTGTCGGCAGGCAACACGTGGACGTCGAGCCAACATTTGCTGACATCGATTCCCACGCTAGACTTGATCTTGGTCTCTTGTTCGGACGCTTCCTTGCCTTGCATGCGGGACGTGCTCCCTATCATCTGTTGAGGACAAGAGCCGAAGGACGGACGGACCATGCTCCCCCGCGGTGCCAAACACCCAGGGGGAATTGCGGTCCCACCCATCCGCGTCGGGGCCGGTGGCCACCGGCCCCGACGCACCTCACAGCTTGCGCCGATTCGGTCGTCCAAACATGCAAGGGGAATTGGTGTGAAAACCATGCGCATCCTGGTCACCAATGACGACGGCATCCACGCGGAAGGGCTCGATGTGTGCGAGAAGATCGCGCGCGCCATTTCCGACGATGTTTGGGTGATCGCGCCCGAATACGACCAGTCGGGCGTGGCGCATTCGCTGTCGCTGAACGACCCGCTGCGGCTCCGTCAGGTGGCCGAACGCCGCTTTGCGGTGCGCGGCACGCCGACCGATTGCGTGATCATGGGCGCGCGCCATCTGCTCAACGGCAAGGGCCCCGATCTGATCCTCTCCGGCGTCAATCGCGGCCGCAATGCCGGCGAAGACGTCATCTATTCCGGCACTGTTGCGGGCGCCGTCGAGGGCACGGTGATTGGCGTGCCATCGCTTGCGTTGTCGCAAGCCTACGCGTCGCGGCTCAACCGTCCGCCGTTTTGGGACACTGCCTTGAAATACGGCCCGGACATCATCCGCCGCGTGGTCGCCGAAGGCATCCCGCGCGACGTGCTGATCAACGTCAATTTTCCCGATTGTCCGCCCGACGGCGTCAAGCGCATCGCCGTCACCGCGCAAGGCCGGCGCGGCGGTCAGGAGCGGCTGCAGATCGATGAACGCAAGGATGGCCGCAACAATCCGTATTACTGGATCACCTATGTACGGCACGGTTTCCTCGCCGCGCCGGAAGGCACCGATCTCGCCGCGCTTGATGAGCACTGCATCGCAGTCACGCCACTCAAGCTCGATATGACCGACGAGCCTTATATGACCAAGCTTGCTGCGTTGTTCGACGAAAGCTAAATGCGAACGCTCGGCGCCGCCGCCTCGATTGCTTCGGCCAGCGCATTCACCTGAAACGGCTTCTGCAGTGTCGGCGTCGTCCGGTAGGGCTCGGGCACGCCGCGCTGGCCATAGCCGGTCGCGAACACGAAAGGCAGCCCGCGCGCGATCAGCACTTCGACCACCGGTGAAATCGGTTGTCCGTTTAAGTTGACATCGAGGATCGCGACGTCGAACTCGCTCTGTTTCGCAAGCTTCAAAGCTTCCTCGATGCCGCCGGCTTCACCGGCGAGTGTATGGCCAAGATCGGCCAGCATGTCCTGCAGCAGCATGCGGATCATAAGCTCGTCCTCGACGACGAGAATACGTTTACCGGATGCAACATTGCTCTCAAACGTCATTCGAAATACCGGTCCTCGGTTGCAACCAACAATATTTCAAACAATACCCGCCCGATCCGGCCCGCCGCAATAACCCTGCCCAAGGGGGCTGATCTGCATATCCGCGCCAAATTGCCTAATGCGCAAGTCCTGCCACGGTTCCAGGGGAGAACTCCCACATCGGGATGTAAGCTTTTGCAGCATAATGGTAAAATCACGGCAGCGTTGCCTCCGCGAGGTCACCGTGGCCGCGATCAACTCGGACGATGTGGAACGCATGGGATTTCAGCTGACGCTGCGCCGCCGCGGTATCAGCAACCAGGCGGTTCTGCGCGCCATGGATGAAGTGCCGCGCGAGCACTTCGTGACTACCGAATGCGCCGACAGCGCTTACGCCGATCACGCGCTGCCGATCGCCTGTGGGCAGACCATCAGTCAGCCCTACGTGGTCGCCTTTATGACCGAGCAGCTTGAGGTCGAGCCGCAGCATCGCGTGCTTGAAGTGGGCACCGGCTCGGGCTACCAGGCGGCCATTCTTTCCCGGCTGGCGCGCGAGGTGGTGAGCATCGAGCGCTATCGGACGCTTGCCGACACGGCGCGCGACCGCCTCAAGACACTTGGATATGCCAACGTCACGGTTCTCGCCGGAGACGGATTTGCCGGTGTGCCGGACAAGGCGCCTTTCGACCGCATCATTGTTACCGCTGCCGCTGAAGAGATTCCCGACGCGCTCGTCGATCAGCTTAGCGAGGACGGCAAGATGGTGCTGCCGCTTGGCCCGCGCGACGGCACCCAGCACATCGTCAAGCTCGGCAAATCAGCATCCGGACTGACACGGCAAAATCTGATTGCCGTCAGGTTTGTGCCGCTGCTCCGGGGCAAAGCACGAGAATTGTAACCATTCCACCACATTTCCGGCATTATTAGATTTCTCTCCCGATGCTTAAAGGCCTGTTTACCCCAACGATGTCTATTCGCTGACAGGTAATATTGCGTGCGAGCGAGTAACCATGTCCGCTTCGCGTTGGCTGGCCATCGGGCCGCAGCTGCTTGTTGTCGCGTTAATCGGATTGGGCGTCGCCAGCTGCAGCAGCAATTCCGACCGCTTTTCTGATATTTTCGGCACCGGCAACGATCCGGGCAGTGAAACGACGGGCTCGATCCCCCCGAGCGCAGGCCACATCGAGAGCAAGCCGCTGCCGCATCTTGCCGGCAATTCCGGGGAAGGCACCTCCGGCGGTGGCCGCGGCATGGGCTCCTACCAGCCGGCCAATTCGGATGTTACCGGTTCGCTGGCGCCTCCGACCCCGCCGCCACCGGCCTGGACCTGGGAGGGCGGCACCGCGGTGATCCTTGCGCCCGGCGAGACGCTGGAAATGCTGGCGAAGCGGCACGGCGTGCCTGTGGCCGCTATCATGGAAGCAAACAGCATCACCAGACCGTCGCAGGTCCATGCAGGGCAGCATCTGGTGATTCCACATCATCGCGGTGCAGCGACCGCCGGTACGGTTCCGCAAACTCGCATCGCCTCCTCGGTGCCTTCGGCCTTGCCGCCCGGCCCCCCGCGAAGCGCGCTTGCGCCGACCGCGGCCGTCCATGTGGTGGCGCCCGGCGAGACCCTCCACAGCATTGCGCGGCTCTATCACAAGCCGGTTTTGGTGATCGCCAGGGCCAACAATATTGCGCCGGATACGCAGCTCCGGATCGGCGCGCGGATCGTCATTCCCGATGCCCGGTCGGCGACACTCGCAGCGCCGCCTTTGCCGCGCGCCGAAGCCCCGGCGCCTGTGCGTGAAAATCTAGCCACTGCGGAGTCACCGCACAGTGCGCGCGTAGTCACGCAAGGCGCCGTGGGCCAGGAAGGCCCGCTCAAGACTGCGGAGCCTGCAGGTGCATTGCACTCGTTCCGCTGGCCGGTACGCGGCCGGGTCATCACCGGCTTTGGACCGCAGCCGAACGGCTTGCAAAACGATGGCATCAACCTCGCCGTGCCTGAGGGCACGCCGGTCAAGGCGGCGGATGACGGTGTGGTCGCTTATGCGGGCAATGAGCTGAAGGGTTACGGCAATCTGGTGCTGGTGCGCCACAGCAACGGATTTGTCACCGCCTACGCGCACGCGAGCGAAATTCTGGTCAAGAAGGGCGACACCGTCAAACGTGGCCAAGTGATCGCCAAGTCCGGCCAGACCGGGACCGTCACCTCACCGCAATTGCACTTTGAGATCCGCAAAGGCTCGACGCCGGTCGATCCCGCGCAATATCTCAACGGCGCGTAATCGCCGCCAGAACATGATCCCGAAAACGCGGAAAATCGACTTTCGGACAAAGCCATGCGACCGACAATGAATCCAGACTATGATCTGATTCCATCGAATTGGATCATGGTCTAGCCGCGCAACGGTACGCCCAGCCGTCCCGCCAGGTCCTGCACGTATTGCCAAGCCACGCGGCCGGAGCGTGCGCCGCGGGTCGTCGCCCATTCGAGCGCTTCATGGCGCAAGTCGGTGTCCGCGAGTGCAATCCCGTAGCGGCTGACATAGCCCTCGACCATGTCGAGGTATTCGTCCTGGCTGCAGCGATGAAATCCGAGCCACAAGCCGAACCGGTCCGATAGCGAGACCTTCTCCTCCACCGCCTCGCCGGGATTAATCGCGGTCGCGCGCTCGTTGTCGACCATGTCGCGGGCCATCAGATGGCGGCGGTTCGAGGTGGCGTAGAAGATGACGTTGTCCGGCCGTCCCTCGATGCCGCCTTCGAGCATCGTTTTGAGCGCCTTGTACGAAGTGTCCTCAGCCTCAAACGAAAGATCGTCGCAGAACACGATGAAGCGTTGCGGCGCATTGCGGAGAAGACCCATCAGCTCTGGCAGCGACTCGATGTCCTCGCGATGAATTTCAATGAGTCGAAGTGCCGCGGCGCCGTGTGCGGCGCCGACCGCGGCATGGGCGGCCTTGACCAGCGAGGACTTTCCCATGCCGCGTGCGCCCCAAAGGAGCGCATTGTTCGCCGGCAAGCCGCGCGCAAAACGTTCGGTATTCTCGACAAGAAGATCGCGCACCCGATCGATGCCCTTCAGAAGGGACATCTCGACACGGTTGACATGGTGCACCGGGCCGAGCTTTCGCCACTCGGGCTGCCAGACGAAAGCCTCGGCAGCAGAAAAGTCTGGTCCGGACGGCAAGGGTGGCGCCAGACGTTCCAAAGCCGCGGCGATCCTTTGCAGGACTTGGGCATCGCCGTCCATGGGCGATTGCAGCTTTGCGCCGCGGCCGGTGCGCTTATTCGCCGCCTTTTTTTGCCCGTGTTGTGAACGTTTGGCCATGTCGGTCCCGGTTTGCGCCTATCCCTGGCGTGGGGCTTCGGAGCCCTCGCTAGCCTGCCGGACGGCAGGCCGCAACATTGCAATTGGGCCAACGGCGGCTATATTCCGCGCCGATTTCCCGCGCAAAATCGGCCCTTCGTCCCAAGGCCGGGCGCGTGCCAACGGGACCGGAGGAGCTATGCTGATCACGCCTGCTTATGCGCAAGGCTCGCTGTTTGGCCTCGGTGGCGACAGCGGCAGCATGATCACCTCGCTGCTGCCGCTGATCCTCATTGTCGTGATCATGTACTTTTTGGTCCTGCGCCCACAGCAGACGCGGGCGAAGCAGCATCAGTCGATGGTCAAGGCGCTGCGCAGGGGGGATACCGTGGTGACCAACGGCGGCCTCGTCGGCAAAGTCACCAAAGTGGTCGACGACGACCAGATCGAGGTCGAGATCTCCGACGGCGTCCGGGTGCGGCAGATGCGCTCGATGGTGTCGGAAGTGCGCGCCAAGGGCGAGCCAGTCAAAGACGACAGCGCGAGCTGACCGCGCGGCGCGGCCGTAACTAAAGGTTACAATACCGATGTTGTTTTTCACGCGGTGGCGAGCGGCCGGCATCCTGATCACGGCTCTTGTCGTGTGCCTGTTTGCGCTGCCGAATTTTTTCCCCGAAAGCGCCGTGCGCAAATGGCCGTCATGGGCGCAGCGCCACATCGTGCTCGGTCTTGATCTGCAGGGCGGATCGAGCCTGTTGCTCGAAGTCGATACCGGCGCCGTACGCAAGGAACGGCTGCAGGGCATTGCCGACGACGTATTGCGGATTCTGCGCCAGGCACGGATTCCGTTCACCGGACGCTCAATTCATGGCAACGGCGTGGAGGTGCGCATCACGCGTGAGAGCGACGTGGATAATGCGGTCGGCAAGCTGCGCGAACTCTCGCAGCCGTTGTCGGGCCTTGTCGGCTCTTCGGGACAGCGCAGTGTCGATATCGCCGAGAATGGCGGTCTGATTACGCTCACGCCCTCGGATGCGGCGCTTACCGCGCGTATCCGCCAAGCGGTCGACCAGTCGATCCAGATCATCGAGCGCCGCGTCAACGAGCTTGGGCTGGTTGAGCCCACGATCCAGCGCGAGGGCGCCGATCGCATTCTCGTCCAGGTGCCGGGCCTGCAAGACCCGTCCCGCCTGAAAGAGATTCTCGGCAAGACCGCGAAGCTTGATTTTCGCATGGTCGATCAATCGATGAGTGCGGAGCAGGCGACGGCCAACCGTCCGCCTCCCGATTCAGAACTGCTCGATGGCGAGGGTGGCCAGAAATATCTCATCGAAAAACGCGTTCTGGTGTCGGGCGCCGATCTCGTTGATGCCCAGCCCGGCTTCGACCAGCGCAACAGCGAGCCGATTGTCAGCTTCCGCTTTAACTCTACCGGCGCCCGCAAGTTTGCCGATGCGACCCGGGAGAATGTCGGCAAGCCATTCGCCATTGTGCTCGACAACAAGGTGATTTCGGCGCCGGTGATCCGCGAGCCGATCCTCGGCGGCTCCGGACAGATTTCCGGCAATTTCACTGTCCAGCAGGCCAACGATCTCTCGATCCTGTTGCGCGCTGGCGCTCTGCCGGCGCCGTTGACCGTAATCGAGGAACGCACCGTCGGGCCTGGCCTTGGTCAGGACTCGATCAATGCGGGTGAGCACGCCGCGTATGTGGGTGCCGCCCTCGTCATCTTCTTCATGCTGGTGACCTACGGCCTGTTCGGGCTGTTCGCCAATATCGCGGTGGCGGTCAATGTCGCCATGATCTTCGGCGTGCTCTCGATGCTCAGCGCGACTCTGACGCTGCCCGGCATCGCCGGCATCGTGCTCACGGTCGGCATCGCGGTGGATTCCAACGTGCTGATCTACGAGCGCATCCGCGAAGAGGTCCGCGCCGGCCGTAGCGCAATCAATGCAATCGATGCCGGCTTCTCCCGCGCGCTGGCGACCATTCTCAACTCCAACATCACCACATTCATCGCCGCCGCGGTGCTGTTCTACATCGGCACCGGTCCGGTCCGCGGCTTTGCCGTGACGCTCGGCGTCGGCATCCTCACCAGCCTGTTCACCGCTTTCACGCTGACGCGATTGATCATGGCGTATTGGGTGCGGATGTGGCGGCCGCGCACGGTACCGATCTAGAGCGTGATGATGATCATGCTCAAGCCAAAAATCTAAACCGAAAGAAGTCCTGTGCGCCTGCTTCGCATCGTTCCCGATGACACCAAATTCGACTTTATGCGCTTTCGGCGCATCAGCTTCCCCATATCGGCGATCCTGTCGATCGCGGCGATCCTTCTGTATTTCATTCACGGACTGAATTTCGGCATCGACTTCGTCGGTGGCACCTTGATGGAGGTGCAGACCAAAGCCGGCCCCGCGGATATTGCGAAAATGCGCGGCACCATTGGATCGCTCGGTCTCGGCGATTTCCAGCTGCAGGAGTTCGGCGCGCCGAACGACGTCCTGATCCGTATTTCCGAGCAACCGGGCGGCGACACGGCGCAGCAGCAGGCGGTGCAGAAGGTTCGTAACGCGCTCGGCGATGAGGTCAATTACCGGCGGGTCGAAGTGGTGGGGCCGAGTGTTTCGACCGAGCTTTTATCTTACGGGACCATCGGGCTAGTGCTCGCGATCGCCGCCATCTTGGTCTATCTCTGGTTCCGGTTTGAATGGCAGTTCGCGCTCGGCGCCATGATCGCCAACGTGCACGATCTGGTGCTCACGGTCGGATTCATGTCGCTGACCGGGATTGACTTCGATCTGACCAGCATTGCGGCATTGCTCACCATCCTCGGTTATTCGCTCAACGACACCGTGGTGATCTACGACCGCATCCGCGAGATGCTTCGGCGCTACAAGCGGATGTCGATGCCCGATCTGCTCAATGCATCGATCAACGCCACGCTGTCGCGCTCGATCGTCACCCATCTCACGGTGTCGCTGTCGCTGCTCGCTTTGCTGCTGTTTGGCGGTCACGCGATCCGCAGCTTCACCGCGACGATGATGTTCGGCGTCGTCCTCGTCGGCACCTACACATCGGTGTTTATCGCCTCGCCGATCCTGATCTATCTCGGCGTCGGCCGCGCCCGCAAGGGCGAGCCGGAAGATACCGAGGCCGAGACGCCGGTCGCACCGCCGACCGCGCCCACGGCGCCGACGCCGCGGCGGGCGAGGGCGCGCCGTTAGAGCCTGATCCCGAAAAGTGGAAGCCGTTTTCGGAAAGGATCATGCGACCGACAAAGAATCCAGACCATGATCCGATTCGATCGAATTGGATCATGGTCTAGTGAACGACCGCCATCTGCCGCGGCAAGCGTTGATCGACGCCCATGGCGGTGGCGGCTTCCGCTTCGCCGGCCTGTCGCATCGCGGCTCGCTCCTCTGTCTGCCTGACGGTATCTGGGCTTGGCCGATAGCCACTCCGGACGCGCTGACGGAAAAGGTGTTGGCACCCGTCCTCGAGCGCGCCGGCGTGCTGGATTTTTTCATTCTCGGGACCGGCGCAACGCCCTGGGCGATGCCGGAAACGTGGCGCGCGCGATTCCGCAATGCACAGATTTCGCTCGATACCATGACCACCGGCGCCGCCGTGCGCACCTACAACGTCATGCTGATGGAAAGCCGCCGCGTCGGAGCCGGTCTGATCGCAACATAATCAATTGAGCATGATCTTTTCCGAAACCGGCGACCACTTTTCGGGACCATGCTCTGTTCGATGCTAAGCTTGGACGCATGCAGGATGCGTTCGCCTATTGCGCCGAGCTGGTCCGCAGGGCCGACCGGGACCGTTTCATCGCCTCGTTGTTCGCGCCGGCGCAACATCGCGGTGCACTGCACGCGCTCTATGCTTTTAATGCGGAAGTGACACGCGTGCGCGACGTGGCGCACGTAGCGCTTCCTGGCGAAATCCGTTTGCAATGGTGGAGCGAAGTCATCACTGGCGAGCGCGGAGATGAGGCGAGCGCCAATCCGGTCGCTGCGGCGCTGCTTTCGGCCATCGAGCGTTATCAGCTTTCACCTGGGAGGCTGACTGAGCTGATCGAGGCTCATCGCTTCGATCTTTACGACGATCCGATGGCCAGTGTTGCCGATCTCGAAAACTACGCAAGAAGAACATCTTCGACCCTATTGTCCAGCGCCACGCAAATTCTCGCCGGCACCGACGCCGAGGCTGTTTGCCTGCCGGCGGGCATTGCGTATGGCCTGACGGGGTTGCTGCGCGCTTTTCCCCAAGAGGTGGCGCGACGCCAGCTTTATGTGCCGGTGGATCTTCTGGAGCGGAATCAGGTCCGCATCCACGATCTATTTGCCGGCCGTTCTTCCGCCGGTCTCAACGCGGCCCTTGCCGCGTTGCGCGACCTTGCGCGCAGCCAGCTACGCGCCGCTGGCAGCCTGATGGCGACGCTGCCGCGGCAAGCCATTCCGGCTTTGCTTCCGCTAGCGCTCGTGCGTCGCTCGCTCGACCGATTGGAGCGAAGCCAGCCGTTCGCGCCTTCTGAAATTCCGGCGTGGCGGCGGCAATGGCTGATCTGGCGCGCCGCGCGCAATCCGGCAAAGCTGACGACTTAATGTCCGTCCGGGCCAGATCGTAGTAACGCCCGCGACGCGCAGGCGTCGTGCTTGCGCCGAAAAGTTCTACAAGCGATAAATTGTGACACGCCGGATTAGCACTCGTCGGCGCGAGAACAATAAGGGGGGATGGTCGTGGCGATTGTCGTGCTGGCTCACGGCGGCTGGTCGGCGGCTTGGGCGTGGAAGAAAGTGCGCCCTTTGATGGCCGCGGCCGGACATCAATTCTTTACGCCGACCTACACCGGACTGGGCGAGCGGGCGCACCTCGCGAGCCCGTCAAACGACCTCGAAACTCACATCGACGATGTGCTTGGCGTATTGAAGTTCGAAGATCTCCGCGATGTCATGCTGATCGGCCACAGCTACGGTGGCATGGTTGCGACCGGCGTGGCCAACCGGGCGCGCGATCGCGTTGCACGGCTCATTTATCTGGACGCCTTTGTACCCAAGGACGGCCAGGCCTTGATCGATTTGGTCCCGCCTGCGGAGCGGCAGCGATTGCTCGGCAGTGTAAAGAGCAGCGACGGTTGGCGTGTCACGCCGAACCCGACGCCGCCCGATACGTCTGCAGAGGACTTGGAGTGGATTACGAAGTTCAGGATGCCGCAATCGGCTAAATGTTTCGAACAGCCGCTCCGATTGCAGGCTGAACTTGATGTGCCCCGCGTTTTTATTCACTGCACGCGGTACGCCGACAAAAAGCCATTCGGCCAGTTCGCGAGCCTCGCCAAGGACAAACCCGGCTGGCAGTTCCATGAACTTGACGCCAGCCACAGTCCCAACATCACTGCGCCGGCTGCGCTCATGAAGGTCCTTTCGCAGAGTTTGGCCGGATAAGTGAATCCTCGGAGCTGAAAGTCTGTCGGAGAGGGCATTAGAACGCGAAGCGGTCGCGCAGGTTGCGGCGGCCCGAGACAATTTGTCCGACAATCGCGCGCTCGGCGTCGGTCTTCACCAGCGAACCGATCAGGTCGATCTGATTCATCGCCACGAGTTCGAGAATTTCGCTGCGGACTTCGCCCTGCGCATCGCGTGGCAAGGCTTCGACGACTTGCAGGCGTTCGGGGCTGGCGCGGCCGAGAAAATCGCCGAGCTCGCGTTCGCCGGCGCTGCCTTCGACGAATGCATAGAGGCCGGTGCCGGCCCGCCGGTCGGGAAAGGCAACGATCGAGACGTCGCGGACCTGGGGATGGGTTTTCAGACGCGCGGCGATCTCGGGCGCCTCGCGGATAAAACGCATGCCGCGGCCCTCGCGGTCGGTCACGCCGATGCCGCGGGTGACGGCGTAATAGACTTTCTTGCCGGTCGCCATCCACACCCGGGTGATCAGGGTCTTGCGTGCAAGCACCCGCCGCTCGGTGGCAGTCAGCGCCATGGGCGTATAACGGCGCTTATGCTTGAGCAGATGACGCAAATCCTCATAACGCGCAAGGCGGAAGAGCCTGCTGCGGCGGCGGAAACATGAGGCGAGCTGGAAGTCGGTGATATAGGCCCGGCCGCCGGCATAGAGCCAATTTTGTTCCTTGGCGAGATCGTTGTGGGTGATGCCGGCGTGATGGAGCGCCCGCAGTGCCGCCTTGGCGGAGCGGAAATAGCCAACGTCACCGTCCGGCTTGGCGATGTGAAGCGGCACGCCATCGATCCAGCCGCGCACCAGCATGCGACGTCCCACGAACAGAAGCGGCGGGCAAATCCCCAGCGGCCCAGCGATCGCAAGTGCGCGGCGTTCGCGCCGGAACAAATAATGCGCCAGCGGCCGGCTCCACCACGGAACCTCGTCGAGGCGGCGCAGCACCGCTTCGACTTCGCCAGCCTCGGTACGGAAATGGCCGCGTTCTATAGTGGAAAAAATGTCGCGCTTGAGAAGGACGCCGCTGCGCCACGCTTTTGCCAATACCGACTGGTCGTCACGCTCATTCATGCCGCGCTTTTAGCACGATCACTCGGCGGCGTGCGGCACCGCCGCGCCGATCCATGATTCGAGGTCGGCGAGAGCGCGGGAACAAAACGCCTGCTTTCTGGCATCGCGCGCGGTCCCGCTTCGGAGTGGTGGGAACAAGCCGAAATTGACGTTCATCGGCTGAAACGAACGCTCGCCGGAATCCGCTGCCTCGATGTGACCTCCGGTGATATGTCGGAGGAGTGCTCCATGCGCCGTGGTTAGTGGCGGCAGGCTTGGAATTTCGCCGAAGCGGTCAGCAGCAGCGAAGCGGCCGGCAAGAAGACCAATGGCCGCCGATTCCACGTAGCCCTCGCAACCGGTGATCTGGCCAGCAAAGCGCATCCGCGGCATTGCCTTCAGCCGCAGCGTCTTGTCGAGCAGTTTGGGCGAATTGAGGAACGTGTTGCGATGCAGGCCCCCGAGCCGGGCGAATTCGGCGTTGGCGAGGCCTGGAATGGCGCGAAAGATGCGTGTCTGTTCGCCATGCTTCAGCTTGGTTTGAAAGCCCACCATGTTGAACAGCGTGCCAAGCTTGTTGTCCTGGCGTAGCTGCACCACGGCGTAGGGCTTTTCGTCGGGCTGGCGCGGGTTACTAAGACCGAACGGCTTCATCGGTCCGTGCCGCAGGGTCTCCTTGCCGCGCTCAGCCATAACCTCGATCGGGAGGCACCCGTCGAAATAGGGCGTTGCGGTCTCGAACTCGTGGAACGCGATCTTGTCGCCGGCAAGGAGCGCGTCGACGAAACTTTCGTATTCCGCACGCGTCATCGGACAATTGATGTAGTCGGCGCCGGATCCGGTAGGTCCGGTTTTGTCATAGCGCGATTGGAACCAGACAATGCCGAAATCGATCGATTCGCGATGCACGATCGGTGCGATGGCGTCGAAGAACGCAAGTGCAGCTTCGCCGGTCGATGCACGGATTGTTTCGGCGAGTGCGGGCGAGGTGAGGGGACCGGTGGCAACGATCACGCTGTCCCACTCGGGCGGCAGCTCGAGGATTTCCTCGCGGCTTATCGTGATAAGCGGCTCGCCCTCAAGCGCCGCAGTGATTGCGGCGGCGAATTGATCCCGGTCGACCGCGAGCGCTCCACCCGCCGGAAGCATGTGCGCATTGGCTTCGCGCATCACCAATGAGCCCAGCCGGCGCATTTCCTCATGGAGGACGCCTATGGCGCTGCCTCGGGCGTCGTCGGAACGGAATGAATTCGAGCAGACGAGCTCGGCGAAATCTCCCGTTTTGTGCACCGCAGTCGGGCGCAGCGGCCGCATTTCGTGCAGTACTACTGAGACGCCGCGGCGCGCCAGCTGCCAGGCCGCTTCAGAGCCCGCGAGGCCGCCGCCGACAACATGAACAGGCTGGAAAGAGCGCATCAGAGCCTCAAGTTAGGCGGGGTCTGCTGGCGGCACAATGTGGGCAAATATGGGCCGGAGGAAGCAGCAAGCCGACAGTTGGCGGCATATCGACCCTCTGCTATAGCCGATGTGCCGCGAACCTCCTGATAAAGGCTTATGTTATTGCTATGTCTGTTGACGCCGAAACCGTCCGCCGGGTTGCGCACCTCGCGCGCGTGGCGGTTGCAGAGGATGAGGTCGAGCATCTTCGCGGTGAACTCAATGCCATGCTCGCGTTTGTCGAGCGGCTGGGTGAGGCGGACGTCGCTGGTGTCGAGCCGATGACTTCGGTGATGCCTATGGCAATGAAGATGCGCAATGACCAAATAACCGACGGCGGTATTGCCGATGACGTCTTGGCAAATGCGCCGGCCCGGGAAGATCATTTTTTTGTCGTACCCAAAGTGGTGGAATGATGTGCATTGCATGTGAACAAGACGCTCTTTGGTTCGCCTACTTGCAAAAGCGCGGCCTGATCTCCCCCGAGGGGTATTTGGTCGAGCAGCCGCCATTTCTCGCCGATCCAATCGAGTCCACGCCTGCCCAGGAAGAGAAAAAACAAGACAGCGCTGCCGCACCTGAGGAACAAAGCGAGTTCTCCTGGGACGATCCGAAGGCTGGATGACCGATCTCACCGCGCTGACGCTGGCGCAGGCCCGCGACGCGCTGCAAAATAAAGACTTCACTGCAACCGAACTCGCCGAGGCGCATCTCGCCGCTATCGAGCAAGCGCGCGCGCTCAATGCGTTCGTGCTGGAAACGCCGAATCGCGCCCACGACATGGCGCGCGCCGCAGACGCGCGGCTGGCAAAAGGAGAGGCCGGCCCGCTTGAAGGGCTGCCGCTCGGCGTCAAGGATTTGTTCTGCACAGCCGGAGTGCGCACCACGGCGTGTTCGCACATGCTGGGAAACTTCGTTCCGACTTACGAATCTAACGTCACGGCCAATCTGTGGCGCGACGGCGCGGTGCTGCTCGGCAAACTCAACAACGACGAGTTCGCCATGGGCTCGTCAAACGAGACTTCCTATTTCGGCCCTGTGGTGTCGCCGTGGCGACGGCGCGGCTCAGACGCAAAGCTTGTGCCTGGCGGTTCTTCAGGTGGTTCGGCGGCGGCAGTAGCCGCCAGCCTTTGCGTCGGCGCGACCGGCACCGATACCGGCGGCTCGATCCGGCAGCCGGCGGCGTTTTGCGGGATTGCCGGGATCAAGCCGACCTATGGCCGTTGTTCGCGCTGGGGCATCGTGGCGTTTGCGTCGTCGCTCGATCAGGCCGGGCCGTTCGCGCGTACCGTGCGCGATTGCGCGATCCTGTTGCGCTCGATGGCGGGCTATGATTCCCGCGATACGACCTGCGCTGATTTGCCGGTGCCAGACTACGAGAAGGCCGTTGGAGCGTCGGTCAAAGGCATGCGCATCGGCATTCCGAAGGAATATCGTGTGCCGGGCATGGCGGGCGAAATGGAGGACCTTTGGCAGCGCGGCGTCCAATGGTTGAAAGAGGCCGGCGCCGAGATTGTCGACATTTCGCTTCCGCACACCGCGTACGCGTTGCCCGCCTACTACGTCGTGGCGCCGGCGGAAGCTTCGTCCAATCTCGCGCGCTATGACGGCGTGCGCTACGGACTGCGCGTACCCGGCCGCGACGTGATTGAAATGTACGAACAGACGCGCGCGGCGGGCTTCGGCGAAGAAGTGCGGCGGCGCATCATGATCGGCACCTATGTGCTCTCCGCCGGTTATTACGACGCGTATTATCTGCGGGCGCAGAAAGTGCGCAGCCTGATCAAGCGCGACTTCGAAACCTGTTTTGCGGCCGGTATCGACGCCATCCTGACACCGACGACACCGTCGGGCGCCTTTGCCATCGGTGAACATGGCAGTGCCGATCCGATCGAGATGTATCTCCACGACATATTCACCGTGACGGTGAACATGGCCGGCCTGCCGGGTATGTCGGTGCCGAGCGGTCTCGATGCTCAAGGCCTGCCGCTGGGCCTGCAACTCATCGGACGGCCATTCGAGGAAGAAACATTGTTTGCACTGGGTGCCGTCATCGAAAAGGCCGCGGGTCACTTCGCTCCGGCGCGATGGTGGTAAGCGGACAGCGGCCGCAACTCGCTCGCTGGACAGTTGTGGCGTGAAATGGCATCACCCCGCGGTGCGCTAGCGGAGCACGGCGGTCGGGCGATAGTGACGATGAAAACTTTTCTGCTGCGATTGTTTACCTGGTGGAACAGCCAGACCTTCGGCACGCAATTGTGGACCGCCCTTTACGGCGAATTCGTCGGCGAGGACGAATTCGGCAATCGTTACTACCGCACCAAAGCCGGCAAAATCGATCCGACGCTCGGTGTTGAGCGGCGCTGGGTGATCTATAACGGGGTCGCCGAGGCCTCCAGGGTGCCACCCAACTGGCACGGCTGGATGCACCACGTCGTCGATCTACCACCCACCGAGGACAAAACTAAGCCGCGCCCCTGGCAGAAACCGCACCGGCCAAATCTTACCGGCACGCCAGGCGCTTACCGGCCGAGTGGCTCGACGTTGGCGCGGGGTCATCGCCCAAAGGCGACGGGCGATTACAAGCCGTGGACGCCGGGCAGCTAGGTTAACGTCGTCTAAACTCTTCGCCCTTCCCGCGCCGCATTCCGCATGTTAACCGGGCGAAATGCGATGATGCGGCAAACCTGATCGCGCTCCCGGATTTCATGCACCGTATCGCCGTCCTATTAGCCCTGCTCGGCGGAACGCTCGCTGCGGGACCGGCGCTGGCACAGCTGGGAGCGATTTTCGGCGATTCACCGCCGCGTCCGCCGGCCAATGTTCCGAATGGGTCGTTTCCCCCGCAGCCGCCACCGGTGCGGTATTCGCCGCAGTCTTTGCCGCCGCCTGCGCAGTATCCCCCTCAATCCTCGCCGCCGCCGGATCGGTATCCCGCTCAAGCTTTGCCCTCGCCGGCTGCTGCTGCGGGACCTCCGCCATCCGGCATCCAGGCTCAGCCTTTGCCGCCGCCTCCCGGCGCTACGTCGGCGCCTGCGGTGTCAAACCGCGCGATCGCGCCGCAAACGGGCTCGCTCAATTCATCGAACCAAACAATCGTGCCGCTACCACTGCCGCCCGGTGGGGGTGCGCGCCTTACGCCGCCGGGAGCCAATCCGCCGCCGCAACAGCCCGATACTCCGCCGCCGCCCGACGACACCGTGATCACCGAAATGCCGACGCAAAAGATCGAGAATTCACGCGCGGTATTTTCCGGGTTGGACAAGATCACGGGCCGCATCATCAGCTTCGATGCGGCAATTGGCGAAACGGTACAGTTCGGCGCGCTGCAAGTGACTGCGCGGGTCTGCTACACGCGACCGCCGACCGAAGCGACCAACACCGATGCATTTGTTCAGGTCGACGAAGTCACCCTTCAGGGCGAGGTCAAACGCATTTTCTCCGGGTGGATGTTCGCCGCCAGTCCGGGCCTCCATGCGGTCGAGCATCCCATTTACGATGTTTGGCTGACCGATTGCGCCTCACCGATCAAGGTCGCCGAACCAATCGCGCCGCCAACGCCTGCCCCTGCGCGGCCGCCCGCATCGTCCCGTACTCGTCAGGGTGCGCCTTCGCGCCAACAGCCCGCGCCCGCTGTTCAAGTGCAGCCGCGCTAAGCGGCGGCTTACGTTGCCGCAAGCCGTGCAAGTGCAACGCTGCCGGAAACCGGCCGGTCAAGCCCCAGCGCACCGAAATTGCCTTCGCCCACGAGCGCGGCATCGAGCAGCTTATGGTAGGTCGGCCGCGACACCTCGATGGCGCCGAACGTTCGCAGATGCTCGGTGACGAATTGAGTGTCGAGCAGGCGGTAATGGCCAGCTCTGAGCCTGGCCACGAGATGTACCAGCGCGACCTTGGAGGCATCACGGGCGCGGTGAAACATGCTCTCGCCGAAAAACGCACGCCCCAGGCTGACGCCGTAGAGCCCGCCGATCAATTTATCGCCGTCATAGACCTCGACGGTGTGGCAGTCGCCGCGCTCGTAAAGCTTGCGGTAGAGGTTGCGGATCCGGGCATTGATCCATGTGCGGGTGCGGCCCGGCATTGGCTCTGAGCAGCCGTCGAGCACGCCATCAAAATCGCGATCGACCACGACGGTCAAATGGCTGGATCGTACTGTGCGGGCGAGGCGGCTCGACACGTGGAACCGGTCGAGCGGTATGATGCCGCGGCGTTCTGGTTCGATCCAATAGAGCGCAGGGTCCTCGGCGCTCTCCGCCATCGGAAAAATGCCGCAGGCATACGCCTTCAAGAGCACTTCCGGCGTGATGTCGACGAGTGCGGACTCGCGGCTTGCCATAGGGTTCGTTTAGCCAACCGCAGGCGGCTACTTCAAGTGCGTCGGACGTCCCGGCCTTTCGGGGAGGCTTCGATCGCCTTAAGCATTTATAAACTACGATTTCCATAAAAATTTCGCCAGATTGAACGCAATTGCGTTGGATTCGTTACGCCACGAAAGCCTGAACATTGGAGCCCTGCGATGAGGGCGAAACCCAGCAAGATCGAGCCGATTCGTGTTCTGCTCGTCGAGGATGAGTTTCTCATCAGCGAATGGGTCGCGGAATTGCTCGGGGAGCAGGGCTTTGCCGTGCACGCGGTGACCAATGCGGCCGATGCGCTCCGCCACCTTTGCGCAGCGCCGGTGGACGTGTTGTTCACCGACGTCAATCTGCCGGGCGGGGTGGATGGCATTACACTGGCGCGTCGCGCCCGCGAATTGCTGCCCGACCTGGCGGTCGTCTACACCTCCGGGCGCATCGACGTTCTTGATCCGCAGGTGCGGGTGCCGCGCTCCACTTTTGTTCCGAAGCCTTATGTCCCCACCCTGATCGGGCGGGTTCTCGCCGACATTATTGCGGCGAGCGCGGATTTGCTGCCAGCGTGAATTGTTACTGCTCGATCGCGCCGCGCGCGAGAAACTCCTCGAGCCAGTGGATGTGATAATCGCCGTCGATGATCTCCGCTTCCCGCACCAGGGCGCGAAACAGCGGCAGCGTGGTTTCAATCCCGTCGACCACGAATTCGTCCAGCGCCCGCTTGAGGCGCATCAGGCATTCTTCGCGGGTCTTACCGTGGACGATAAGTTTTCCGAGCAGCGAATCGTAGAACGGCGGCATGGCGTAGCCATGGTAGACGGCGGAATCGATCCGCACGCCCAGTCCACCGGGTGGGTGATAGTGCACGATCTTGCCTGGCGAGGCGCGGAACGAGACCGGATTTTCTGCATTGATGCGACACTCGATAGCGTGACCGTGGAATTTTACATCGCTCTGGGCGAGCGACAGATCGTTGCCGGCCGCGACGCGGATTTGTTCGGCGACGAGATCGATGTCGGTGATCATCTCCGTCACCGGATGCTCGACCTGAATGCGCGTGTTCATCTCGATGAAACTGAACTTGCCGTCCTCGTAGAGGAACTCCACGGTTCCGGCGCTGAGATATTTGATCTTGCGCATGGCGCTTGCGACGGTTTCGCAAATCTGATCGCGGGCCGCGGCATTGAGGGCGGGTGAGGGGCCTTCCTCCCAAACTTTCTGATGCCTGCGCTGCAACGAGCAATCGCGTTCGCCGAGATGAATAGCGCGGCCCTTGCCGTCGCCAAGAACCTGGACCTCGATGTGTCGCGGCCGCTCGAGATATTTCTCAAGATAAACGGTGTCGTCGCCGAACGCCGTCTTCGACTCTGCCCGCGCGATCGCAAGCGCCGAGGCCATTTCGCTTGCCGCGCGGACGACCTTCATGCCGCGTCCGCCGCCCCCGGCAGCAGCTTTGAGTATGACCGGAAAGCCCACCTCGCGCGCCAATCGTTCCGCCTCCTGATCGGAGCCAATGCCGCCGCCGGAGCCCGGCACGGTGGGAATGCCGAGTTCCGTGGCGGCGCGTTTGGCGGCAATTTTGTCGCCCATCAGGCGGATGTGCTCGGGGCGCGGGCCGATGAAATGCACGTTGTGCTCGGCGAGAATTTCCGCAAAGCGGGCGTTCTCCGAGAGAAAGCCATAGCCCGGATGGACGGCATCAGCGCCGGTAATCTCGCAGGCAGCAAGCAAAGCCGGGATATTGAGGTAGCTGTCCTTGGCGGCGGGCGGGCCAATGCAGACGCTCTCGTCGGCGAGCCGAACATGCATGGCGTCGGCGTCCGCCGTCGAATGCACCGCCACTGTCGGAATGCCGAGCTCTTTGCACGCCCGCAATACCCGCAGCGCGATTTCCCCTCGGTTGGCGATCAGGATCTTGTCGAACATCTCGGCCTTAAGGGCGAATAGCGAACGTGGAACAGCGAATGGATTTGGCGGGCTCGTTCGCTGTTCGCTTCACTCGATGATCATCAACGGCTCGCCGTACTCGACCGGCTGGCCGTCCTCGATCAAAATTTGGATCACCGTGCCGGAGCGCGGCGCCGGAATTTGATTCATCGTCTTCATCGCTTCGATGATCATCAGCGTTTCGCCGGCTTTCACCTGGGTCCCGGCGTCGACGTATGGCCGAGCGCCGGGTGCGGGGCCGAGATAAGCCGTCCCCACCATCGGCGAAGCGACCAGACCGGGATGTTGCGCCGGCTCGATCGCGGCAGCGACCGGCGCCAAGACTGTGTCGGCGGCAATTGCAGTAGGCGTTTGTGGGCGCTCGCCGGCCATAGCGAGATTACGCGCGACGCGTATCGATACGCCGTCTTGTTGATACTCGATCTCGGTCAGCCCGGTTTCGTCGAGCAGCTTTGCCAGTTCGCGGATCGCGTCGTGATCGATCGCGGGGGTCTTGAGTACCGGCGCCTTCGGCATTTGCAGGGTCCCAGGCTTGCGGGCCACGATCAGTCCTTGGCGTCAATCATGGCGGCGAGACCGGAGATCGCGAGTGCATAGCCTTCGGCGCCAAAGCCGCACAAGACCGCACGCGCGACCTGGGACACGTAGGAGCGGCGGCGGAACTGTTCGCGGGCGTGAATATTGCTGAGGTGGACCTCGATAATTGGTGCTTCCAGGGTGGCGAGTGCGTCGAGAATCGCAACAGAGGTGTGGCTGTAGCCCGCGGGATTGATCACGAGCCCCGCCGCCTTCTCTTTGCTGGCTTCCTGAATCCAGTCGATGATTTGGCCTTCATGGTTCGACTGACGGAATTCTACCGCGAGCCGGTGCCGTTCCGCCGTCGTGCGACAAAGTTTTTCGATGTCAGCGAGCGTCGCACGGCCATAGATTTCCGGCTCGCGGGTGCCGAGCAGATTGAGATTGGGTCCGTTCAGGACATAAACGGTCTTCGGCATTTCGCGAGCTTACCCGGCGGTCACTGCTGCGGGCGGCGCCCGCTGCCGGGCCGGTTATAGGGAAGCCACCAGCAAAGGGGAAGCGGCAGGGACGCGATGTGGACGACAGCGATTTAGCCCCTCCCGGTGAGCAACCGGAAGGGGAGGTCCAAGGCTTCTTGAAAGGGCGGGGATCGTAACGTGGCAGAAACCAAACCGCTATTTGCGCTCAGCGGCGAGTTTTTCCTTCAGCGCATCGAGACCGACCGCCCCGACCACCACTTCATCGCCGACCACGTAGCTTGGAGTTCCATTGACGCCCAGCGCTTCGGCGAGCTTCATGCTTTCGTCGATCGTCTTTTTGACCTCGTCGCTCCCCATGTCCTTTTCGATGCGCGCCATGTCGAAGCCGACATCCTTGGCAACCGCGAGCGCCCGCGCCTTGTCGGCCGGACCGCGCCCGCCCAGGAGCTTCTGGTGGAATTCGATGTATTTCTTCCCGGTGACGTCCTGCATGCGCGCGGCGACCGCAACGTGGGCCGCTTCAACCGATCCTTCGCCGAGCACCGGGAATTCCTTGAGAACAAACTTCAGATCGGGATTGGTCTTCAGCAGGGTGAGCATGTCGGGAAGCGCGCGCTTGCAGTAGCCGCAATTGTAATCGAAGAACTCGACCATGGTGACGTTGCCGTGCGGGTTGCCAAGCACGACCTGATGCGGCGAACTGAAAAGCGTGGCGTTATTCTGTGCGACGGCCGAGCGATGCTTCTCGGCATCTGCCGCCTGCTGGCGCTTTTCCAGCTCCGTCATGACGTCCTGCATCACTTCAGGATGTGCCAGGAGGTACTCCTTGACGATGGTGCCGATTTCCTGGCGCTGATCGGCGGAAAACGTCTGTGCAGTTGCGACCGCCGGCGACGCGACAGCTAGTGCTGCTGCGATCAGAAGTGCCGTCCGTGGGCTCGATGTCATTTATGTTTGTCCTTGCGGTTATTGACCGAATAGTAGGGGGCTCTTGCCTTTGTTGAAAGCCACAATGTCGTCAGCTCTTACCCATCCCGGCGATCCGATGGGAAATCGGGTTTTGGCGCGCGCCGCGAGTTCGCGCGCCGTCTTGCTGTCGCCGCGGGCAAAGGCGGCCTGCGCAGAGGCAAGATCGGCTTCGGCAAACTTGCCATTGTGGCCGTACGCCATGGCAAGTTGCTCATAGGCATCGCCGGATTCAGGCTCCTTGACCAGCGCGGCTCTGAGCAGGGGGATCGCCTGCGACGCCATCTTGGGATTTTTGGTCGCGATCAGCGCCTGCGCGAGCAGAATCTGGATCAGAGCGGGATTGGGCGCCAGCTCGACTGCGCGGCGCAACGGCGGGACCGCTTCCGCGGCGTGGCCGTTCTCCAGCAGGGCCTGGCCCTCGAGCTCGTAGAAATAGGGATTGCGGGGCATCGCCTGGATCAGGCCCTCGATCTGGGTGAGTGCGGTGCGCATGTCGCCGAAGCGGTAGGCGACGATCGCGTGCGCATAACGTGCCGGCATGCTGGTGTCGGACGACGGATAACGCCGCATGACGCTCTCAGCCCGCTCGGTAAAGCCGTACAGCTTTGCGCGCATCATGTCGTGGCGGAATTGCAGTTCGGGAGGATCTTTTTTGTCCCAGTATGGCGTCTTGACCAACTGCTCCAACGCCGCCATCCGCTCTGCAGGCATCGGGTGGTTCTGCACGTAGGGATCGACGTACGCCGCCGTGAACATCATCTCGTTGGCGAAACGCTTGAAGGTGTCGTACATGCCCTTGGCCGACTGGCCGGTCATGGTCAGAAGACGAACGCCGGTGCGGTCGGCCTGGTCTTCCTGGGCGCGCTGATAAGCGAGAAGCGTGTGTTGTATATAGGATTGCGGCGCGCTGAAGATCGCGGCGCCGGCGTTGCCCAGGTCGAGGCTGTTACCGTAATTGCTCGATTTCGCCGCTGCCACCATGGCGCCGGCGCCGAGCAGCATGGCGACGATCGCCGCAGTCGTCGCGTTGGCAAGTTCCTGTCGCATCTTCGACAGATGGCCGCCGACGATATGTCCGGTCTCGTGCGCGAACACGCCGATCAGTTGATTGGGTGTAGTCGCCTGCATCAGCGCGCCGGAGTTCACGAAGATTCGGTGCGCGTCCATGACGAAAGCGTTGAACGATTTGTCGTTGATGATCACGATCTGAATATTTTGCTGGCTCAGACCGGCGGCGCGGAAAATCGGCTGCGAGTATTCGCGCAGCAGCTGCTCGATCTCGGCATCGCGAATCATCGGGATGCCGGCCGCGGATCCGGTTTGCGCGCGCGCCGGCAGGCTCGTGAGCGCAAGCGCGGCTGCTACGGTCAGTGCAATGACGCGAGAGGCTGGTCCCGCCGGGCGCATCTTGCTAGGAGGTCTGGCAGCAATCATTCGGGACTAAGATATTGGGTGCCCGTCCAGGACCCAAGCTATGGATGTAACCGGTTACGGTCGACGCAGCGCGGCGCGTTGCGAAGACACGGCCAAAGCCCACAAAGCCCGGCGAATACGGCAGTACCGGGGCGGTTCTGACCAGGCCGGCAACCCGCCAGGGCGTAACGATGCTTGAGAGGGCAAAACATCTGCTGCGTCCGTCGGCGCGCAGCGACGTGCCGCCGTTCATGGTGATGGACGTGATGGCCGCGGCGGCTCGTCTCGAGGCACAAGGCCGCCGTGTCCTTCACATGGAAGTCGGCCAACCAGCCGCAGGTGCGCCGGCAACAGCAATCGCGGCGGCGCGGGCGGCGCTTGGTTCCGGCCCGCTCGGCTACACGGAAACGCTCGGCATTCTCTCGTTGCGCCGGCGCATCGCTCGCGCGTATGCCGAATGGCACGATATCGACATCGATCCACATCGCATTGTCGTCACCACCGGCTCTTCGGCCGGCTTCATTCTGGCATTCCTTACCGCCTTCGAAGCGGGCGACCGTGTTGGCGTGGCGCTTCCGGGTTATCCGCCCTATCGCCACATCCTCACCGCGCTCGGCTGCGAGCCTGTGGCCATTGAAACCGACGACACCACACGCTGGTCGATTAGCGCTGAAGCCTTGCTCGCCCGGCACCGGAAAACGCCGCTGAAAGGTGTGGTCATCGCTTCGCCGGCCAATCCAAGCGGTACGATGATGACTGCATCCGCGCTCGGCGCCCTGATCCGCGCCGCCGAAGCCGCCGGCATTGTAGTGATCTCCGACGAAATTTATCACGGCCTCGACTATGCCTTTGCCGCCCAATGCGCGGCGCGCTTTTCGCCCGACACCATCATCGTCAACTCGTTTTCCAAATACTTCTGCATGACCGGATGGCGCATCGGCTGGATGGTGGTGCCGCCATCGCTGGTGCGCGCCGTCGAGCGGCTGCAACAGAACCTTGCGATCTCGGTGCCCACGCTCGCCCAAATCGCCGCCGAAGCCGCTTTCGAGGGACGCGCCGAGCTTGAAGAGGTCCGGCACGGCTACGAGGAAAATCGCCGCATTTTGCTTGCGGGATTGCCGCGCGCGGGCCTCGATTCATTTCTGCCTGCCGACGGCGCCTTCTATCTTTATGCCGACGTCTCGCGGTTCTCGACCGACAGTTTCGCGTTCGCGACGCGCATGCTGGAGGAGGCGGGCGTCGCCGCGACCCCCGGCGTCGATTTTGATCCGGTGCGGGGCAAGCGTTTTCTTCGTTTGTGTTATGCCGGCGCGCGCGGCGATATGCACGAAGCCGTCGAGCGGATCGGAAACTGGCTGGGATCGAACGCGACCGAACGAGGCGGACGATGAGCGATGCGCTGTTCGAAATCCTGCGCAAGGTCACGACCGCAACCATGACAACGATGCTGCTCAAAAAGGGCATCAGGCGTTGCTGGATGAACGGGCCAAAGCCGCTCGCCGCGAAAGGCGAGCGTGTAATCGGACCAGCTTTCACGCTGCGTTTCATTCCCGTGCGTGAAGATGTTGCGACCCCGGAAAGCTGGGGCAATCCGATATCGACCCGCGCCGCGATCGAAGAAATGCCGGCGGGCGCCATTGCGGTTGCCGACGCCATGGGCGTTCCCAGTGCCGGCATCTTTGGCGACATTCTTTGCGCGCGGATGAAAAAGCGAAATGTTGCGGCCCTGGTCACTGACGGCGTCGTGCGCGACCGCGCCGGTGTTTTGACCAGTGCGCTGCCGGTCTGGTGCGCCGGCACGGCGGCGCCCGCTTCGGTAAACGGGCTGACCTTTGTCGGCTGGCAACAGCCGATCGGCTGCGGCGGCTGCGCAATCTTCCCTGGCGACGTGATCGTCGCCGACGACGACGGCGCGATCGTCATTCCCAAGGCGATGCTGGAATTCGTCGCTTACGAAGGGGCGGAGCACGAACTTTACGAAAGTTGGGTTTTCAGCGAAGTCGAGAACGGCGTGAAACTGCCCGGCCTTTATCCGCCGAATGATGAAGCCAAAGCGCGTTACGCTGCGTGGCGCCAATCGCGGTCGTGATACTGCACGTCCCTCCTGGAATGCGGACACTTCAGCGTCAGTCTTTCGGAGCGTCGGATGTTCTTCGTCCTCTCCAAAATCTTGGGTTTCTTCGCCTTGCCGTCGAACGTCATGATTGCGATCGGGCTCGTCGGCCTTGTTCTTTTGTGTACGCGATTCACTCGGGTTGCGAGTTGGCTGATCATTACAAGCCTCGTGTTGATTGCACTTTTTGGCCTGTCGCCGCTCGGTAATGCGCTGATATTGCCGCTGGAGCAGCGGTTTCCACCCTGGAACGCTACGCGCGGACCGCCGGACGGCATTGTTATCCTCGGCGGCTCGATCTCGCCGGATGTGTCGGCTGCCCGCGGCGCAGTCGCGCTTGACGAAGCAGCGGAGCGTATCACGGTCGCCGCCGAATTGGCGCGCCGCTATCCGAACGCCCGCATCCTGTTCTCGGGCGGCAGCAATGCTCTGATATTCAACGAAGGTGCCGAGGCTACGTTTGCTGTACGGCAGCTGGAAGATTTGGGTGTCGCGCCGCGGCGGATCCTTGCCGAGGACAGGTCACGCAACACCATCGAGAACGCGGTGTTCTCGCGGCGGCTTGCCGACCCGAAGCCGGGCGAGCGCTGGCTTTTGCTGACGTCGGCGTATCACATGCCACGCTCAATGGCGGCGTTCAGGGCGGCCGGCTTCGCGGTGGAGCCCTATCCGGTCGATTGGCGCACCCGCGGGCCGATCGACGCCTTGCGGCCATTCGGTTCTGTTGGCGACGGGCTGCAACGGACCGATACCGCCGTGCGCGAATGGGTCGGCCTTGTTGCTTACCGGCTCGCCGGCAAGACTGCGGAGCTGTTTCCCGGCCCGTAAGGACTGCTACGGCTTCGCCAATTCACTGATCTTTTACGGGCGCCGCGGTAGTACGTCGTCAGCCGCCACTGTCACGCCGGGCGGAAGTGATTCGCTTTTGCTGATTTGTCGCGCGGTGCCGGGCGTTTCGTTTGATGTCCTTTTGGGAAGGACCACCATGGCTGTGACCGAAATGCCTGCCGCGCTCGCACGCGAAGCGCTGGAGGAGGCCCACCAAGCCCGGACGCGCCAATGGATTCAACCAGCCCTCACGGCGCTGTTTGCTGCCGCGGCGGTTGTTTTTGCGTCGTCGCTCGCCGTGGTGATCGGCCTCGTTTGAGCCTGCGTTCTTGATCACGAACCAGCGCCATGCTGATCTGATCGCGATAACGAGCGAGCAGATTGGTCATGGGGCTGCGCCTGGTCATTGGCAACAAAAATTACTCTTCCTGGTCGTTCCGGCCATGGCTGGCGATGAAAGTCGCCAGCATTGCGTTCGAAGAAACGCTGATCTCGCTTGAAGCGCCCGACTTCAAGTCGCGGGTGATGGCGTTGGGCGGAGCGGGCAGGGTGCCGACGTTGATCGACGGCGACACCTGCGTCTGGGAGTCGCTGGCGATTCTTGAATACTTGGCCGAGAAATTTCCTGCTGCCGCGCTCTGGCCCGAGCCAGCGGCAGCGCGCGCTCATGCGCGCGCGGTCGCATCCGAGATGCACGCCGGATTTGCCGCGCTGCGACGCCAACTGCCGATGAATATCCGTCGGCCGGTGATTCCGCGCGCGCTCGACACTGATGCGACCGGAGACGTGGCGCGGATCGAAGCGATCTGGAGCGAGTGCCGTTCGCGTTTCGGAACGGGCGGGCCGTTTCTCTACGGCGCCTTTACGGCCGCCGACGCCATGTTTGCTCCAGTGGTCTGGCGTTTCCACACTTATGCGGTCGAGGTGAGCGCCGTTGCGCAAGCCTATATGCGCGCGCTGATGACGTTGCCGGCCTGGCACGAATGGCGCGAAGCCGCTCGGCTTGAACCTTGGGTGCTGCCGCACGACGAGGTCGATTGGCCGGCCGTCAAGCGCGAGTGACGCGCCTCAACCGAGACGCTGTTCGAGTTCGCGCAGCAGCGGCTGCTGATAAGCAATAATTTTGACCATCGCGATCGGCAGCGCGAAGTAGGCGACGCGATCGATCTCGGGGAAGTTCTGCTTGCGGCCCGATTTCGGCGGCCACTCAAGTTCGAAAGTGTTGCTGGCGAAAGCCGCCAAATCGAGGTCGGCTTCAAACGCCCAGACATGCACTGCCTTGCCGCTTTTTTGTTTGACCGGTGTAAGCGGCATGAGGCGTTCCGCCGCGGTAAGGTTCGTCTCCTCGTTAAACTCGCGCCGGGCGGTGTTGAGGAGATCAACACCAGGCTCGGCCAAGCCCTTCGGGATAGTCCAGGCTCCATCGTCTTTTTTGGCCCAGAACGGCCCGCCTGGATGGGCCAGCAATACTTCAAGCTGGTTTATCCGCCGGAACGCCAACAGACCGGCGCTGATTTCTGCCCTGCGACGCATCCGCGCAATTTACCTTTAGCTGCGGCTTCCTACCGCAGGCCTTTTCTAAACAAGCCTTGCCAAATCGGCTGTCGTCTGCATGATTTTGTCACTATTGCGCCCACAATGCCGGCTTGCTCGTCGCGCTCGCAAGTGCGCCGTAGAAATGCCGCTAACCATTTTCTGAACGGGAGCCAACGCCAATGCGATATCAGTTTATCGCCGCTCTTGCATTTGCCGCTGTCGCCGCCTCGCTCGCACCGATTGCCAAGGCCGACGATGCTGCCAAAGACGTCAGGGGCCTTTATCTGATGAGCGACTATCCTGCCGTAACGTTGCGGCCGGGTGAGACCTCCTCGGTCAGTCTGAAACTGCATAATTATGATTTGGCACCGGAGCGGCTGGCTTTGTCAGTGTCCGGCGTTCCTTCCGGTTGGACTGCGACGCTGATGGGCGGCGGCCAGCCGATTGCTGCGGCGATGCCGGCGACCAATTCCAGCGTTTCCCTCGAACTGCGACTCGACGTACCAAAGAACGCGGCGGTCGGCACGCATACTCTCACCGTCACTGCCACGGGCGGTTCAACGAACGTGGAGCTGCCAATCGCGGTCACGCTTGCCAAAGATCTGCCGGCCAAGCTGACGCTGACGCCGCAGCTTCCGGAATTGCGCGGCACGTCGCGGTCGAGCTTCGAATATCAGCTCGGCATCAAGAACGACAGCGGCAAGAAGCTGACCGTCAGTCTGTCCGCCCAGGCGCCGCAGAATTTCGACGCCTCGTTCACCGAGAATTACGGCAGCCAGGAGCTGAACGCGGTGCCGGTCGACCCGGGCCAGACCAAGGACGTAAAGCTCAAGGTCCGACCGCCGAATACGGCCGCCGCCGGCAGCTATAAAATCATGGCGCGGGTCGGCGCCGAGGACGCCACCGCGACCGCCGATCTCACGCTCGACATCACCGGCCAGCCCAAACTCGACATCAGCGGACGCGAAGGATTGGTGTCGACGCGCGCTTCTGCCGGCAAGGAATCCACAGTGCCGGTCGTCATCACCAACACCGGCACCGCGCCTGCGGACGATGTTGAACTCAGCGGTTCGGCGCCGAGCGGATGGAAGATCACGTTCGATCCAAAAAGCGTCGATCACATCGCACCGAATCAGAACAAGGAAGTGCAGGCTCTGATCACGCCGACCGAGAAAGCCATCGCCGGCGACTATGTGACGACCATCCGCGCGTCGGCCCGCGGCGAGTCGGCATCCACTACCTTTCGCGTCACGGTGACGACCTCGACGATGTGGGGCATCGCAGGCGTCGGCATCATCGGCATCGCGCTGCTCGTCATGGTCGGAGCAGTCGCAAGGTTCGGCCGGCGATGAGCGCGGACATCGTTATCGAAGCCAAGGGTCTTACCAAGACCTACGGCCAAGCGGTTGCCGTCGATCACATCTCCTTCACCGTCGGGCGCGGGGAGATTTTCGGGCTGCTCGGACCGAACGGTGCCGGCAAGACGACCACGATCCTGATGCTGCTCGGGTTGACCGATATTTCCGGGGGCGAGGTGCGCGTGCTCGGATTCAATCCGGCGCGCGAGCCGCTTTCGGTCAAGCGCCGGGTTGGTTATCTGCCCGATTCGGTCGGCTTCTATGATCAGCTGACCGCTGCCGACAATCTGCGTTACACTGCCCGCCTGATCGGTTTCAGAAAAGACGAGCGCGAGAAACGCATAGCCGACGCGCTCGAGCGGGTCGGCCTCGCCGAAGCTGCCGACAAACGCGTCAGCACCTACTCCCGCGGCATGCGCCAGCGCCTCGGCCTTGCTGAAATCCTCATGAAAGGCGCGCAGATCGCCATTCTCGACGAGCCGACGACAGGGCTCGACCCACACGCGACCGCGGAACTGCTCGCCATCATCCGCGGCTTCAAAGGGGAGGGCGTTTCGGTGCTGCTCTCCTCGCATCTGCTCGAACGCGTGCAGAGCGTGTGCGATCGCGTTGCGCTGTTCTCCGGCGGCCGTATCGCGCTGATGGGTTCGGTGCCAGATCTTGGCCGCGAGATCCTCGGCGGCGGTTATGTGGTCGACATCGAAGCCGATGGTGCGGGCCTGCCCGAACGGCTTGCGCTCATTCCGGGCGTCAGCGGCGTCGAGCGGACCGGCATCGGCAAGATGCGCCTGCATGCCGACCGCGACGTGCGACCGGAAGCCGCCGCCGAAGTCGTCGCCATGCAAGGCCGTCTCAAGTATCTCGGCGTTCAGGAGCCGAGCCTCGAGGCTATCTACACCCGCTATTTCGAGAGCAGACCCGACGCCGAAATGTCGATGAGGGAAGGAGAGCGCGATGCAGCGTGAGGGCTCTGCCTTTTCGGGCCTTGGCGTGGTCATGCTCAAGGAGCTCTCCGACCACCTCACCAGCGTGCGCATGCGGGTGCTCGAATGGCTCATCGTGCTGGTCGCACTGGCTGCGCTCTATGGCGCGATCCAGCAGATTAAGGAAACGACCGCAGAGGATCCGTTCCTGTTCCTGCGGCTGTTCACGACTTCACGTGAGCCGCTGCCCTCGTTTGTATCCTTTATCTCCTTCCTCGTACCGCTGATGGCGATTGGGCTTGGCTTCGACGCCGTCAACGCCGAGTACAACCGCCGCACCCTGTCGCGCATCCTCTCCCAGCCGATCTATCGGGATGCGCTGCTGTTCGGGAAGTTTCTCGCCGGCCTGATTACGCTTGCCATCAGCCTGATCACGCTGTGGCTTCTGGTCATCGGGCTGGGCTTGCTGCTGATTGGAATCCCGCCCGGTTCTGAGGAGATCGCTCGCAGCTTTCTCTTCCTTTTGGTGACGATCATCTATGCCGGCGTCTGGCTGGCGCTGGCGCTCCTGTTCTCGATTGTGTTCCGGTCGGCCGCGACGGCCGCTCTTGTCACGCTCGGGATATGGCTTTTCATCACCTTCATCTGGCCGGTGCTTGCCGGGGCCGTGGCGCAAATTATCGCGCCGCCCGACCCGCGTTATCTCGCGTTGGGATTGCCGACGCCCGCGACCGCGCAAATGGAGCAGATTTTAGCGCGGCTATCGCCGTCGACTTTATTTGCCGAGACCGTTGTGGCGCTCCTTGACCCAACCACGCGCTCATTGGGGCCGATCTACCTGAGCCAGCTTCAGGGTGCCGTGCTTGGTGCACCGCTGCCGCTCACCGAGAGTATGTTGATCGCCTGGCCGCAGACAGTCGGCATGATAGCGAGCGCCATTCTGCTGTTCGTCATCGGCTATGTGACTTTCCAGCGCCAGGAAGTGCGCGCATAGGGCCGAAAGCGGCCCCCAGCGCCCGGTTTAGTCCTCAGCCAAGCCGGAAAAATCTCGCGGCACGCCACGCTGGCGCGTTGCACTCGCCATCGCGGCATAGTGAAATCCGCCCCGGGGAGAGGATTCGTGGCCGCTATCGCAACCAATGTCGATACTGCGTCGCCTGAATTCGAAGCCAATCAGGCGGCGATGCGCGCGCTGGTCGCGCAATTACAGGAGCGCCGCGCTCAAGCTGCCGAGGGCGGGCCACAGCGCTCGCGTGAACGTCACCTGTCGCGTGGCAAGCTTCTGCCGCGCGAACGGGTGATGACGCTTATCGATGCAGGTTCGCCATTCCTCGAACTGTCGCCGCTCGCCGCCAACGGCATGTACGAAGATGCCATTCATGCAGCCGGCATCATCACCGGCGTCGGCCGCATCGCCGACCGCGAATGCGTCATCGTCTGCAACGATTCGACGATCAAAGGCGGCACCTATTATCCGATAACGGTCAAGAAGCACCTCCGCGCCCAGGAAGTCGCGCGCGAGAACGCGCTGCCTTGTATCTATCTGGTCGATTCCGGCGGCGCCAATCTGCCGCAATGGCCGGAGGTGTTTCCCGATCGCGAGCATTTTGGGCGCATCTTCTACAATCAGGCGACTTTGTCGGCTGCGGGCATCGCCCAGATTGCTGTGGTCATGGGCTCGTGCACCGCGGGGGGCGCCTACGTGCCGGCGATGTCTGACGAGACCATCATCGTGCGCAATCAGGGCACTATTTTCCTCGGCGGACCGCCGCTGGTCAAAGCGGCGACCGGCGAGGTGGTCTCGGCTGAAGACTTAGGCGGCGCCGATGTGCACGCGCGAAAATCCGGCGTTGCCGACTACTATGCCGAGAACGACCGCCACGCGCTGGCGCAGTGCCGGCGCATCGTCGGCAACCTTAATACCCGGAAGCCGAACGACATCGTGCTGGCCAGGCCGGCCGAACCGAAATACGACTCAGGCGAGCTTGATGGCATCGTTTCGGCCGACCTCAAGAAGCAATATGACGTGCGCGAGGTGATCGCGCGCCTCGTCGATGGCTCCGAATTCGACGAGTTCAAGGCGCTCTACGGCACCACGCTAGTCACCGGCTTTGCGCACATCCATGGCATTCCGGTCGGTATTTTGGGCAACAATGGCATTTTGTTCTCCGAAAGCGCGCGCAAGGCCGCGCACTTCATCGAGCTTTGCTGCCAGCGCCGCGTGCCGCTGTTGTTTCTGCAAAATATCGTCGGCTTCATGGTTGGACGCGACTACGAGGCCGGCGGCATCGCCAAAGACGGCGCCAAGATGGTGACCGCGGTCGCCTGCGCGCAGGTGCCAAAGATCACGCTGGTGATCGGCGGCTCCTATGGCGCCGGTAATTACGGCATGTGCGGCCGCGCCTACGGCCCGCGCTTCCTGTTCACCTGGCCAAACGCGCGGGTGTCGCTGATGGGCTCCGAACAAGCCGCAAGTGTGCTCGCGACGGTGCGGCGCGACAACCTTGAGGCGGCGGGAAAGACCTGGCCGGCGGACGAGGAAGAGAAATTCAAAAAGCCGATCCGCGACCAGTTCGATATGGAAAGCGATCCCTATTACGCCACCGCGCGGCTGTGGGACGACGGCATCATCACGCCCGCCGAAACGCGTCGTGTCCTGGCACTGTGTTTTTCTGCTGCACTCAACGCCCCGATCCCGGAAACCAAGTTCGGCGTGTTTAGAATGTGAGCACCCACATCCATTTGGCGCAACACAGCTCCCGCTACAAATCACGCTGCCCTTGGCCGAATTGCCTTGAGCTTGTCGCCAAGAGCGCGCTTGCGCTCCATCAGCTCGTAGTCGGTTTGCAGCCCGATAAAAAATCCTTCCGACATGCCGAAGTACCGTGCCAGGCGCAGATCGGTATCGGCGGTAATGGCGCGCTTGCCCAGTACGATCTCGTTGATCCGTCGCGGCGGCACGCCGATCGCGCGTGCAAGCGCGGTCTGCGACAACGACATTGGCCTCAAGAATTCCTCCAACAAAATCACACCGGGATGAGGATTGGGGAGGAGGTCAGTGGTAGTCGACGATCTCGACTTCATACGCATGGCTGTCCTTCCAGATGAAGCAAATCCGCCATTGGTCGTTGATGCGGATCGAATGTTGCCCCATGCGAATTCCTTTCAGCGCTTCGGGCCGATTGCCGGGTGGTACGCGCAAATCGTCGAGGCGCCTGGCATTATTGAGGAGGCGAAGCTTCCGCAATGCCGCGGTCTGAATATCGCCTGGCAGCCGCCGGCTGCGCCGACCCGACCAGACCGTCGCCGTCTCGGGATCGCGAACACTGGCGATCATAGGCAATTGTAACGCAGAACGTTATGCGTTACAAGCGGTGTTATTTTCTACGTCCGGTCTGCTGCTGCCTTCCGCGCGTATGTAAGCGGTGTCTTTTGGCCGGTATTCGATAATGCGAGGTCACGTTATGCCTAAAACCATCGAGCACGTTCATTGGCCGGACGCTCCGGATCTATGGATGCCCTATGCGCCGGCGATCAAGGTGCGCGGCGGTACGACCGTGTATCTTGCCGGTGTCACCGCCGCTCCAGTCTATCATCATCATCCGCATCGCCCGGAGGAGTTCGATGCCATGCCGGACGACATGGCGGGCCAGGCGCGCGCAGCGCTGGAGAATCTCAAGCGTGGGCTAGAGGCCGTGGGCGCGACTTTCGCCGATGTGGTAACCGCCGACCGCTTTGTAACCGATCTCACCGATCAGGACGCGCTCAATCGCGTCTGGGCCGAATACTTTCGCGACGCCAAGCCGACGACAACGACCGTGCAGGTGGTGCGGCTTGCCACTGATCCGCGATGTCTTGTCGAGATAAATGCGATCGCCGTCGTTGATTGAGAGACGCGCCAAGCACATTTGCACCTGCTTGACGCGGGCGCGGATTGGCCGCTCATATCCGCGCCCGGTACTTTGGGCCGGAAAATGGAGAGCCGCATGGCCGAGTTAGCATATCGAAGGGCGCTCATTGTCGGGGTTGGCGGCGGGCTTTCCGCCTCGGTGGCGCGGACTTTCACGAAAGCGGGCATGAAGGTGGCGTTGGCAGCCCGTCGCGCCAACGATCTCGCGGCGCTTGCGAAGGAGATCGGCGGTAAAGCCTTTGCCTGCGATGCGACCAAGCCCGCCGAAGTCGCAAAACTCTTCGCCGATGTCGAAGGCGCGTTCGGCGCGCCGGATGTCGTCGTCTACAATGCAAGCTACCGGACGCGCGGTCCGTTCGTCGAACTCGATCCGGCCGAGGTCGAGAAGACGCTTATCGTCAGCGCCTTCGCCGGCTTCCTGGTAGCGCAGGAGGCGGCCAAGCGCATGCTGCCGGCTAGTCACGGAGCGATCCTGTTCACCGGCGCGTCGGCAAGCGTCAAGGGCTACGCGCAATCGGCGCCTTTCGCCATGGGCAAGTTTGCCTTGCGCGGGCTAGCGCAGAGCATGGCGCGGGAGTTGTCGCCCCGAGGCCTTCACATCGCCCACATCGTGATCGACGGCGGCATCCGCAGCGCAAGCCGCGCCGAGCCGCCGGACAAGCCCGACAGTATGCTTAGCCCCGATGCGATTGCGCAAACCTATCTCGATTTGCTGCGGCAGCAACGCAGTGCCTGGGCTTGGGAGATCGAGCTGCGTCCTTGGGTCGAGCGGTTTTGAGCTCCGGCACCAAGCTCCGGCATGCCGGCGCCATGCCGGCCACAATAGCCAAGGCGGTTTTATTGACGCTTGCGCTCGTCTTCGCTGCAAGTGCCGTGCAGGCGCAAACCACGCGGCAAAAGCGGCCGCAGCGACACGCCCCAGAGCCCGCAATCCCCGCTGTGCCGGTCGATGCGCGCGACGGCGTGGTGACAGCGGCGGGCGCCTTCAACGGACGACCGTATTGGCTTGCGTTGGCGCAGTGCGGCGGCATCTATTTCAAGCTGAATGTGTTTTATACCGACATCGCTGTACGCGCGCGCGTGGTCAAACCTGACCCCACGATCAACGCCGAGTTCAGCAAAAAGCTCACCGATGCGATCAAGACGACGACGACTTTCTTCGACGGGGCCGAGCATTTCTTGATGACCAATCGTGGCGTCGAGCGCGCCGACGCTGTGCTGATCTATGAAGGGCAATCGCGCGCCGCCGGCGATCGGCTCAAGACCATCGAGGCCGCATTGGCGGCGGCAAAGGCTTGCCCGGCGTTATACCAGGCTTGCCGGGTTGCTTATCCCAAGCTGTGTAATGAATCGCTGACGCCGGTGCGCTAAACTTGCGACGGCGTTTGCGACGACCTTCGCGCGCCGGCGCTGGCTCGGCTTGCCCCTGAAGGAGCCGTTTCATGAAGCTTGCATTCGCCGCCTTTGCCCTCTTCTTGGTGATCGGAGAGAGCGCGCCCGAGGCGACCGCACAGCAAGCCACTGGCTCGCAGGCCGTGGCTGAACCGCCCGCCCCCGAGATTGGTGAGATCATGGCGCGGCAGCAAATGCGCCACATCAAACTGTGGTTTGCCGGCCGCGGCGGCAACTGGCCGCTCGCCGACTACGAGATCGATCAACTGAAGGATGGCTTTGACGATGTGAACCAGCAGCTTGGCGGTGGCACGGTTGAGAAGGCCGTAGGCGCTCCGATTGCCGCTATCGAGAAAGCCATCGATGCCAAGGACCGTGACGCGTTTATGGGCGCCTTCGACAGACTGACTGACGGCTGCAATAGCTGCCATCACACGCTCGATCATGCCTTTATTGTCGTGCAGCGCCCATCCTCGCTGCCCTATGGCGATCAGCTTTTTGCACCACCAAAGTAGCCGTCCGCACGCGTCAACGCGCCGCGGCGTGCGGGCTCGGGAGCGGCACATTTCGAGCCGATATATCCGGATGCTGGAGAAGTTGCCTTCCAAGAGGAGGTCCAAGATGACCTATCGCGTTTATTCCGGGCCGCGCGGCTCGCAGTCCATCTCTCCGCTGGAGAAGGATCGCCACCTTTTCAAGGAATTCAGCGGTCTGGATGAAGCGATGAGTTGGGCGCGTCACGTCAACAATAGCGGCCGGGTCGCTCTGTTGATCGACGGCGACGACGGCACGCGATTGACCAAGCAGCAGATCGTGACTGCGCTTAAGAGCCCTGAGAGTCTCAACTCGCACGACGACGCGGCGTGAACCGTCAGTGCATTAGCGGCTGAGCCAGCTTCAATCGTCCAGCTTCGCCAACGCGGCGAGTTCCGAGACTTCGCGCAGTGGCGCGAAATCCTGATATTCGTTCGGCATGCCGGCGCGGTTGAGCCACACCGCGCCAAAACCGAACGAGGACGCGCCCATAACGTCCCACCGGTTGGAAGAGACGAATATAGCTTGCTCCGGCTTGATGCCGAACCGGTCCGTAACAAGTGCATAAACCTCGGGCCGGGGCTTATAAGCACGTACGCTGTCGACCGACAGCACGGCGTCAAAGAGTTCGCCCATTCCTGCGGCATCGACCGCGGCCGTAAGCATGGGCGGCGAGCCGTTGGAGAGGATGGCGAGGCGACTGCCGCGTTCTTTGAGACCGGCAAGGGTTGCGGCGGCGCCGGCAAAAGCGTCGAGCTTGAGATAAGCGTCCAGCAATTGCGGCCGCAGCGAGCGATCGACCGACGGCACGCGGGCAAGCGCATAATCCAGCGCCCGTTCGGTCAGCGCCCAGAAATCAACGTAACGGCCCGCGAGCGTCAAAGTCCACGTGTATTCGAGCTGCTTGGTTCGCCAGATTTCCGAGCACCGCTCCGCCTCGGGACCCGCCGCGGCGCGGTGGCGCGCGATGGCGGCATGGACGTCGAATAGGGTGCCGTAGGCATCGAATACGTGGGTCTTCATGATCTTGTCTCCTTGCATCAGTCATGGTGTGACAAAGGCGGCGCCCGTGGGACAATGGGCCTCTCGGAAGGATGATTCGATGAGCCGGCCCGTTACCTGGTCGAAGACGCTGACATTTTTCGAGGATGCTTGGCACGAAGGCAACCTGCCGATCATGGGCGTGCGCACCCATGCGGCCTGGCTTTGCACATCGGTGTTCGACGGTGCGCGCGCGTTCGAGGGCACAACTCCGGATCTCGATCTGCACTGTGCACGTGTCAACGAGTCCGCCAAGACCATGGGGCTAAAGCCGCTCGTTGACGTCGGCACCTGGCTCGGCCTTGTGCGCGAGGGACTAAAACGGTTCGATCGCGACGCCGAGCTTTACATTCGGCCGATGTATTGGCCGGAAGACGCGGCTTCCGGCGCAGTTCGCCCGGACCCCGAAACCACACGCTGGTGCCTGACGCTTTATATCGCCCCGCTGCCGAAGCCCACAGGGACCGCCATCACGTTGTCGCCGTACCGCCGCCCGACCCGTGAATCCGCTCCGGTCGATGCTAAAGCCGGCTGCCTTTATCCGAACAACGCCCGCGCCATGACTGAGGCGCGCGGGCGCGGCTTCGACAATTGCCTGATGTGCGACATGCTCGGCAATGTCGCCGAACTCGCCACCGCCAATATCTTCATGGTCAAGGACGGCGTTGCCTTCACGCCGGTTTTCAACGGCACCTTCCTCGCCGGCATCACGCGGGCGCGGGTCATCGCGCTGCTGCGCGAGGCCGGCACCACGGTAGTCGAGACCACGTTGCGTTATTCTGACTTTCAGTGGGCGGACGAAGTGTTTTCCACGGGCAATTATACCAAGGTGTCGCCGATCAGCCGGGTGGATGAACGTAACCTGCAGCCTGGCCCGGTTTACCGGCGGGCCCGCGAGCTGTACTGGGATTTCGCCCACGCGACGGTGTGACGCCTGCGACCAGGCAGTGTCGCCGCCTCGCCTGCAAAAAAGCGGGACCGAATGGCCCCGCTCTTCATATGCGCCAGTGGCTGCGGCGGGTCGCTATTTCATTGCCGCTTCATACATCTCGGCCACGTGGTCCCAATTGATCAGGTGATCAACAAACGCCTTGAGATAGTCCGGACGCCGGTTGCGATAATCGATGTAGTAGGAGTGCTCCCAGACGTCGCAGCCGAGAATTGGTGCGGCGCCGTGCACCAGCGGGCTCTCGCCATTCGCCGTCTTCGTGATCGTAATCTTGCCGTCCTTCACCGCGAGCCAGCACCAACCGGAACCGAATTGGGTAATTCCGGCCTGGACGAAATCCTCTTTCATCTTGGCGATAGGCCCGATGTCGGTCGTGATCTGCTTCTCCAGTTTACCCGGCAACTTATCGCCGCCACCGCCCTTTTTCATCCATTTCCAGAAGTGGATATGGTTGTAGTGCTGGCCCGCGTTGTTGAAGAGGCCCGGGTTTTTGCCGAACGTTCCTTTCACCACTTCCTCGACGGGCTTGTTCTCCCACTCGGTGCCTTTGGCGAGATTATTGCCATTGGTAACATAGGCTTGGTGGTGTTTGTCGTGGTGATATTCGAGCGTCTCGCGGGACATGTGTGGGGTCAGCGCGTCATAGGCATAAGGCAGCTCGGGTAGGGTGAATGCCATTGGTTCTACTCCTCAATGTGAAATCGGAACCGGGTGGGGGGCACGTTCGATAAAACCGCCTTGGCGGGACAAGGTTTCGTCTAGATAGGCCCAACGGACCGGTTTCGGCAACGGTGTTGGATGGACAAAGCGCCGCCGCGAGGCGCCTTCCGGTCTCGTCGCTAACCTCGCTCGTATTTATCCTTGCGCGCTCGTCGGACGACCGCCAAAATATAATGGGTGTCGGGTCGTACGGGCGCGGGATACAGTTATGGCACTGTTTTTGCTGGTTTTGGGGGCGGCAGTCGCGGCAGCTGGTTTGGTTCTCGCCGCAGCGGGCGTCATTCTTCCCGAGGGTGTTTTCAGCACCGAAGTTGTTACCCCAGGCACCATTGCTGCCGTGGGTGGGCTTATTCTCGTGGGTATGGGCCTTACGGTACGCCAACTGAAGCGCATCGAACGCGCACTTACTGTTCGGCCGGCTCCGCGTGTCGCTGTGCCGAACGAGGCGCTTGAATCATCGGCTGCAAAGCCTGCGGCTCCTCCCGTGCGTCCGCTGTTGCCGCCGAAGCTGGCGGCGGGCGCCAATCCGCCACCACTGCCTCCTGCTACAAACCCACTGCCGGCGCCGGCCGAGGTTGCGGCGTTTGCGATGCCACCGGCAACATCCTCGGCTGCGCCGCGCGTGGAACGCGCGCCGGTGGTCGGAGAAGGAGGCATATCGTTGATGCTACAGACGCCTCTTCACGCGGATGAAGAAATCCCTGAGGTCAGGGAAGTTGCGGTAATGGGTCGAGGCGGGAATGGTATTAGACCAATGCGCCCGGCGCCGCGCGTCGTTGGAAAGGCTCGCCAGGCCTCCGCGCCAGAGGTGGCAAAAGGTGCAGTCTTCAATGCGTTTTGGCCGGCGACGTCACGAGGCGGCATCCAAGTAACATCCGTCCAAATTGCGGAGCTACCGGCGCAGCCGCCGACTCAGCCATTGATCGCGACCCCGCAAGTGGCGGCGGCTGTTGGCGAGGCGCCTCCGGCCGCGCCGCCAGTGCACGTAGAGCCGGTCGCGGCAGCGCCTATCTCAATCCTGAAATCCGGCGTGGTCGAAGGCATGGCCTATACGCTCTATGCGGACGGATCGATCGAAGCTCAGCTGCCGCAAGGCACAATGCGGTTTGGCTCGATCGCGGCCCTGCGCGATCATATTGAGGGCGCCGCGTAGTCGTTCAGTCAGCTATCGCAAAGCGCGCAGACTTGCGCGGCTGCCCCGGAGACCTGCCAAGCCTCTCGAAAAGCCTCACGGCAGGACGCGAGCTGCAACAATTGTTGGTAATAGTTATGCGATTACAGGCGAACGCAGCTTTTTGAAAGACTGCATGCGGTTAGGGGCGTTTCTTGTATATCCTAGTTTAGTCGGTTGCCCGCAGTTGATTATTCTACGTCGGCAAGTATTATCCTCTATAGAACTGTTCTTAAGTACCGCGCCTTTGGGCGCATGTGGTACGTCGGGGGGCGGCCACTTCAGATGAGAATAGTCCCGGCATGGCTGAAAATTCGGGGGAGACGAGTTACATTCAACTGACAGCGAATATTGTGTCGGCCTATGTGAGCAACAATACGGTCGCCACCGCGGACATCCCAGCTCTGATCAGCCAAGTGTACGCGGCCTTGTTCCGCGTCTCGAGCGGACAGGTGGCGGCCCCAATGGAGCCGCTTAAGCCGGCCGTTCCGGTCAAGCGCTCGATTACGCCTGAATACATTGTTTGCCTTGAGGACGGTAAGAAGTTCAAGTCGCTCAAGCGCCACCTGCGCACGCAATACGACATGACACCGGAACAGTACCGGGAAAAATGGGGATTGGCTCCCGATTATCCGATGGTGGCACCGAACTATGCGGAGGCTCGCTCTCGCCTCGCCAAACAGATGGGGCTCGGCCAGCAGCGCCGCCGGCGCCGGGACCGCGGTTGACCTTTTCGTCGCTTTGACCGGCGCAATAAAGAACGTCAACGCTGCAGCACTCCTATCACCCGGTTGGCAAAGCTGAGGCGTTCCGACATCACCGCAACGACGTAAGCCAGCAGCGCTTGGCTCAAGGGCGGGTTCTCGCGCTTGATGCGCTCGAATGCATCTGCGTCGAGTTCGTAAAGGATGCTCGGGCTTTCAGCTTGAATTGTCGCGCTGCGCGGAGCGCGCGTCAGTAAGCCCATTTCGCCGACCGTCGTGTGCGGCCCCAGACTTCGCACGCGCGTGGTGCGCGCGCCGGGCAACTCAACAATGATCCCGACGCGGCCCTCCAGGATGAAGTGCATCGAGGCGGCCGGATCGCCTTGGCGCGCGATAGTGTCGCCCGCCCGAAGTTCGAGGCGCCGGCAATACTGCGCCAGGTTGTCAGCGAGTTGGGCATTCCCGAGCGCTTCAGTTAGCCAGGCCCGCAATGACCGAGCATCGCCGGCATCGCCACGGTGCGCCTCGATGATCGACTGCTCGCACGCCTCCAGCGCCCGGTCCAGATCAGCGGCGACTATGATGTCATCGGAAATGAACTTGGCTGAACGGAACGGTCGCTCCAGTTCCGGCGTAAGGCCCACCAACACGATCCGGGCGCCGGCCTCGGTCGCCGCCTGCTTGATCTGCGCGAAACTCTGCGTCGCCGATGAATCGATACCGGTGACATTGCGGAAATCGAACAGCAGGAATTTGCATTCCGGCTGCCGGGCCAGCAGCGTTTTAACATGCTGGTAGAGGCGGTTCGCAGAGCCAAAGAACAGATAGCTCTGTAGTGCCATCCCCTGGATCTGCCGCCCGTGATCGGCCAGAAGCGCCAGCTCGCCCGGTCCGCGATCGAGCGAGGAGCGATATTCGGAACCGTCAAAATTGAACTTGATCGCACTGACGCGGCTGGCGCTCACCGCAAACGTGGCGCAACCGATCACGATGCCGATCAGGACACCGGCGACAAAACCCCAATTGATGATGAGAAGCGCGATAGCAAGCAGCGAGACCCATTCGATCGGCAGCAATTGCCGCGACGATTGGATGAGCCATTGATAGACGAGCCCGGAGCCAAGGAAGATCAACAATCCGCCGAGGATGTATTTTGGCACATAGCCAAGGAAAGACGGATCAGCGATCAGGATCGCGGCCGAGATCGCAGCGACCGTCAGGCCCGATAATCGGCTGGTTGCGCCGGCCGTCCGGACAAGGATGGAGCGGCTCAGGGAGGTACAACTGACGAATCCGCCGAGTCCCGCGGTCAGCAAATTCGCGAGCCCGAGCACCTTGAGGTCGCGCTCGATATTGGCCTCGGTTCTGGTCGCAATTTCGATTCCGGTAGTGTTGAGCAGCAAGGTGCTGGTCGTAACGAAAACGATGGCGAGGAAATCGCCGGCGAGTGAAGGGAGCAACGTCCAGGAGAAGCTTTCAAGCGCGTGGCTTTTCCACGGCAGTGTGAGCGTGGCTACAGGCTGCGGTCGAAACATCCAGCCACCGGCCTGCGCCTCGCTGAGCGATCCGCCTGTCAAAAACAGGACGAGGTATGTGGCGGCAAACGCCGCCAGCAGTACGCCGGGCAAGACGAAAGGGCTCTTCGAGCGACGCAGCAGGAGATGCAGGATCACCGCCACGACGAGCCCGGCAGCAAGCTTGCCGATAACCGCTGTGCTGACAAAGGCGCCAAAATTGGTCAGCGCCGGCCGCTGATCGGTCACGACCTGCATCGCACCCATGACCATCAGCCACCCGGTAGCGCCGAGGAAACCGCCGATAACCGGAAAGGGCACGAACCGAATTGCGCGCCCGGCATGCGTGAACCCAAGGATGCACAGCACGAGCCCGGTGAACGCCGTCGCCAGCGACATGACGATAATCGTCGGCTCGAGAAGGTGGGCGCTTCCGCCATGGGCGATGATGCGCTGGACCACGGTTGCGACCATGGCGGCGATGACGACGGAAATCGAGCTGTCAGGGCCCGCGATGGCGAAAGGCAGCGAGCTGCGGAGCGCAACGACGGTTCCGCCGATGGCTGCGGACAGGAATGTCACCGCAACCCCATAAGCCAGCAGATGGGCGATGGGGCCGGTGAAGATCAGTGCCGCGTACGATAGACAATAAGCGATAGACAGGGTGCTGCAAATCACCCCGGCGAAAACGTCGGTCAATCCGCTACGGAATTTTTGATTGTTGAAAGTCCCGATGACGCCGGCAGAGCTAACAGCCATCGTTGAAATTCCCGGCGCCGGGCGAATGATGATCGCTGGCGACAGGAACCTTACAACACGACCGGCGGCGTCGCCACAGTCCCCTCATCGCGCGAACGGCCTTTCGCGCCGGTGACAGCAAGTTCACACCGCGGCGGTGGTGAGTGCGGCGCGGGCGTCGGATCGGATGCGCTCAACCATCGAGCGGAAGCCGTTTGACCGCTGCGGTGTGAGGTGCTCGCGTAGTCCCATCTGTTCGAACAATGAAAGCGCATCGGTCGAAAGGATGTCTTTCGCGGGCTTGTTGGAAAATATGGCGAACAGTATTGCAATGAGTCCGCGCACGATGTGAGCGTCGCTATCGCCGGCAAAGGCCAGCACCGGTCCACTGGCGCCGCTCGGCTGCACGATGGTGTCGAGCCATACCTGGCTCGCGCATCCCGATACTTTGTTGGCGTCGCTGCGCGCTCCCGGCGCCAGCGGCGGCAGTTCCCGGCCAAGTTCGATCAGGTAGCGATAACGGTCGTCCCAAACGTCAAGGGTCGAGAAATTGTCGATGATCTCTTCGATATCAGCCATCGCTGCGGGGGTTCCTCGTCGGCTCTTATATAGGGCGCCTGGTTGACGAGGTCGATGCTTGGAACTGCCTCGTACGAGGCAGTTCCGGGTCGCGGCGATTGACCGGAGTGCCGATTATGCGGGGTGCTTGACGTCTTTGCGCGGTGGCGGCCCGCGCCAGGACGGCGCGAGATCGGCTGGAGTGAGCGTGCTCTGCGAGGTCCGCTCGACCGGAATTCTCTCCGGCATTGCCTTGGTGCCGGCGACGCGTCGGGATGGCGGGCTCGACACTGAGCCGGTCTCGCGCGGCGCCAACGCCTCGCTCAATACATCGTAAAGCATCTTTGCGCCGGCCTGGGCTTTGTAGCCGATTGTCGTTGCGACCTGAGACCCCACCGTGCAGGCTTCGGGCTGGCGGGTGCAGAATCCGCGCATGTCACCGACGGTCGCTGAGGCTGCGGAGATCGCCTCTGATGCATTGAGCTCGCTGGCCGATGGGCTTCGCTGCGCGGCGCCGGTCGGCAACAGCACCAGCACGACGCCGAGCCAAAACGTCATTCGCAACAGGAAAAACATAACACCCACATCCCCGGCGGACAGTATTGCCGCACGTGGGCGCAACCTAGCAGGCAGCCTTGAAGGCCACGTTGGTGGTACTGAGACGTTTTTGTCCATAATCGAACAGAATACGCCTCAAATTTTCGCGCAAATCGAAATAATATTATTTACCTAAAATTTGAGCGAACGGCGGCGCCGGTGCCTCGTAGCGTTTATGGCGCGGGCAAAATGCGTTCCTTTCGCCGGGCGTTCTGTGCGCATCGGATAAGTCCGCGAACTGCACCCAAATTCTTACCGCAACCACCCGTTCACCATGATGGGGGAATCCCGCGCGTCCGCTGACGCATGCGGCGCATAGGCGATGCTTCGCTCCGGCGTCTGCGCGGTGATTTAGGGTTCGCTTAAGCGCCGTCTGACACGATCGCGGCATAGAAAAAGGGGAGCGCGTCGGCAAAGCCGAGCGTGCGATCGGGAACGTGGGCCTCTTCGCGCCGGTACGAGATTATATTACCTCGCTCGTGCACCCGTCGGCGCAGCACGATGCGTTGACGGCGGCGCGCCATCGCGCCTTCATCGCACCGCGACTGCTCGGCAGCGTCGTCGCGCTGGCTTCGTTTCCGGTCTACCTGATGGTCCGCGGCGCGCCGACGGCCATCGAGTTGATGGTATTTGGCTGGCTCGTCGCACCGATTCTCATCGCTTATTTTCTTTCCCGCACCGGACGCTACGAGAGCGCTCACGAATTGTCGGCACTGGCGTTGACCGGCCTGGTGACAGTGGTGGCGATGTCGACCGGCGGCATCGCCTCGTTTGCCGCCATCTGGCTCGTTGTCGTTCCGCTTGAAGCCTCGCTCTCGGCGTCGCGACGTGTCGTCGCTATTGCCTCGACCTTTGCGCTTGCCGCCGCCGGTCTCCTGGTCGTTGTCAGTGTGCTCGACCTGCTGCCTGTGCCCGTGGCGCGCGCTCATGTGGAGCTTGCCGCGCTCGGTATTGTTTCGGCCGCCCTCTACGCGGCGGGGCTCGCGCTCGGCGCCGAGGCGCTGTCGCGCACGAGTTTCTGGCTATTGTACGCCGAGGAGGACAGGTACCGGCTGCTGGCGCGCAACATGACCGACGTGATCACGCGGCATGGCCGTGACGGCGGCGTTCTGTTTGTGTCGCCCGTCGCGCAGTCTTTATTCGGCTGCGGCGTTGCCGAGTTGCATGGGCAAGGTCTGTTCGGCCGCGTCCACGTCGCCGACCGTCCAGCTTATCTGCGCGCGCTCGGCGATACCGCAGCCTTGGGCGAGAGCCGTTCCGCTGAATTCCGGGTGCGGTGTGAAGCTTCTGATGCCGGCAATCGTCCCGCTGCGCAGTTCGTGTGGATCGAGATGCGATGCCGGGCGCTGGAGCAGGCTGCGGTCGAGGCCGGCAGCCGCCGCGAGGTCGTTGCCGTGCTTCGCGATGTGACGGAGCGTAAGTGGCAGGAGCAGGCGCTCGAAGACGCGCGGGCCGAGGCCGAACGCGGCAACGCTGCGAAGAGCCGGTTTCTCGCGACGATGAGCCACGAGCTGCGCACGCCACTCAACGCGATCATCGGATTCTCCGATATGTTGATGAAAGAAGACGCACTGCGGCTCGATACACGGCGCCGCGAGGAATACGCCGGCCTCATCAATGATTCCGGGCAGCATCTGCTCGCCGTCATCAACGGTATCCTCGATATGTCAAAAATCGAGACCGACAATTTCGAGATTACTCCGGAGCCGTTTTCGCCGGCGCAAGTCATCGCCGTTTGCTGCGACCTTCTGGCATTGCATGCAAACGAGGCGGGCGTTGTTCTTGAAAGAGCGCCTGCGAGCGAACTTCCGGAAATCGTCGCCGACAAGCGCGCCCTTAATCAAATCCTTCTGAACCTGCTTTCGAACGCAATCCGCTTCACTGATCGCGGCGGCCGCGTGACAATTGGCGGGCGCGCCGAGGCGGGGAACATCGTCTTTGTGGTCGAAGACAATGGCGTCGGCATCAGCGACGAAGACCTGGCGCGCGTGGGCGAGCCCTATTTCCAGGCGCGTGCTTCCTATGACCGTCGTCACGGCGGAACCGGCCTCGGCTTCTCGATCGTCAAAGGTTTGGTGCGATTGCACGGCGGCGAGGTTACGATTCAGAGCCGGATCGGCGAAGGCACGCGCGTCAGCGTGCGCCTGCCGCTTGACTGCGAGCGTGCACATCGAGCAAAGCCGGCTTCCCGTCCAGGACCAACCGACATCACGCGGCACTTGCCGGTGTCACTGAAGAATAGCGCGTTCCCTCAATCAGCAAACTCAATGGCGACGGGTGACGCCGTGTCGGTCGCCCCCAACATTCAGGTGAAGAAAAGTGCCTGAGCGCCGCAACAAACGAGTGCGAGCTTCCGTTGGCGCACCGCGCGCGCTTGGCGCTGTTGTGTCTATTGTAGGGTGGCTTTTGGCAAAGGCCGCGCGCCGCCCGGTCGATTTAATGGCAATACTTGGCGCCAGCGCAGCCAGCCTGATCATTGTCGTCAACGCGCTTTTTCTGCAGTCGCACGGACACTTAGCGCCGTTTGTCGCAAATCCGACTTCACGACCTCAGACCATGGCAAACCGCCTCACCCCCCTGGTCTTGGCAGGGTCCAGGTCTGCCGAATTTACTTCGGCGCATCCGACGGTGGGCGCGCGGACGACTCCACAGCCCATTTTGGCACATCGCAACGATCCGATCGCCGAGTTGATCAGCTCCTCCATTCCACCGCCGTCACGGGTCGTCGCGGTGCAGCGCGTTCTCTCGGAATTCGGCTACGGTCAGATCAGGCCGTCCGGTATTCTCGACGAGCCGACCAGCGCGGCGATTAGGAAATTCGAGAGCGACCATAAATTGCCAGTGACTGGAAGGCTTTCGGATCGGCTCTCCACTGAACTCGGCGCCATGACCGGTCATCCGATCGAATAGCCGTCACGTCGACGGCGGAATGTCGCAAACTCCGTGGTTTGTGGTTATGGATTCGAGGCCGGGCCCTCGGGCCTTCCCGGATGGTGGAAATGCGCCTGAAAACCGCGCTGTGGGTTGCCGCGTATCTGCGGCGCTGTCACGTCGAAGGGGTCTTCGCGGTGGTACGGCGGCGCGGGGCGGAGGAAGCCGGCGCAGTTTTCGTTCGCATCTCCAAACTCAACGGAACCTCGGATCTATTCGGGCCGGCGCCGCAAAGCGCCTTCGACGCCAGCGCCGAAACAGCGCGCGCATTTACCCCGAGCCTTGCGACCCAGTCGGCGCCGGACGCGGACGTTGAGGCTTATCTCGCGCGGCAGCTGAAATTCGATCCTGATGCCTGGATCGTCGAGGTCGAGGACCGCGAGGGTCGCAATTTCCTCGACATCGTTGCCGGTTAGCGGCAGCCGCTATGAAGCATTCCGCCGGCCGCTGGTTCGTTGCGTCATCGGAACGCGTTGCGTAGCGGCGGCGGCTGGCGGCGCGCGCCGCCGTGTTTCGTCGTCCCAGGTGAGCGGCTGTTGCTTGTTTAGGGCGCGATCCCGTAGTCCGAGCGCTTGCCAGATGGCGACCATGCCTTCAGCGGCAGCCTGCGCCATCTCGTCGTTGAGCGCGGCGAGCGCATGGACGCGCTCAACGGAATGGCCAACCGTTGGATTGACGAACATCAGCACCCGGTAGAGCACTTGGCGCGGCATGCTGAGCGCTTTCGCCGCGACGACGACCGGTTCGCCTAGATCATCACGCACGATGCGTCTTGCTTGCTCGCGCGGAATTTGCAGCGCACGCGCCAGATCTTGTGCGAAGCCCTCCCGGTTGCTGCCAAGCGCCGCAGCCTCGAGCCGCTGGTTGGCCGACGGATCGCGCGTCACACGGATGCTGCCAGCGGAAACTGGAGCGACGATGTTGAGGTTGAGCAGAATGAGGCGCCGCTCGATCGCGGTGGCCGCAAAGAACAACTCGGTAAGTTCTGCGGCGGTACTTGAATCCAGCGGAGCCATCGCCCCAACCGTCGTTGCGGCGTCGGGGACGGCATATTCGGGAGTTGCCATCCTCGCGGCTTGAGGTGGGGTCTTCACGACCGGGGTGGAGGGTTGCAGCAGGGGATGCGCACGCAACTGTGCGCGGACTTCCGGTAGATCGCGCGCCAACCATTGCAACACGCGCAGCGGTGGCGAGAGATAGCCGGCAAACCGCCGGGCGACAGTGACACGCGTCGGCACATCTACGGCTTCGAGCAGCCGCAGCGCGAGCACGGTGTAATGCCGCTCTTCTTCGGGCGTGTGGCCAAGGCGGTGGACGTAAAGGTCGGTGAGCACGCGCAGCAGGGTCGGCCGCATATCGGCTCCGGTGCGGGCGCCCAGCGCGGTGAGCCCATCCAGACCGAAAAGATACTGCGTTTGCATTGTCGGTTACTCACTCAACACAGCGGACCGCAGCGCGATGCGGGATCGCGTCCACCGAACCGTCTCGTAAACCTAAATTGTCGCCGTTAGCGGAGCGTTAACCCTGCATGCGGCTTAGTTGCGGCGAAACCGATGCGGGTGCATCGAGGCAGGGGGTCCGCTGTCCGGGCAGGGAGCGGACTACGGCTGAGCCGTCAATATGGGTACCATTGTCAAGTTCCCCGACGAGGGGCGGATTGTGAGATTCGGCCGCGCGGACATGGCCGACGAATCCGCGACCGTCATTATCCTTCCGGTCGTTCGCATCGAGAGATATGACGAGCCGCGTGCCGATGACGCCGAACCGCGCACTCATCCGCCGGCAGACAATGGCGGTCGCCGACGCGTGAGGCGCCGCTAACGCGGGACCCATCAATGTCGCCGCGAGCAGGTCGCCGTCGCGAAACAAAGCTACCGTTCATCCTCGTTTTGCTCCCGGCTCTCGCTGGCTGCACCAGCATGGGCGATTTCGGCCGTCTCGACCGCGCTTTCGTGTCGGACAACATTCACGACTGGGTGGGCCATGAGGCCGCAGCACGCGCCGGCGCTCCGGTCTCGCTCGACAATCTGACCGAAGACGAGCGCAGGCTGCGTGATTTGGCGTATCCGCTGATCGTGCCGCCCTATGACCGGCTGCGTTGGGACGTGATCCTCCACGAATACGGCATCAAGCGCGAATTCCGCAACTCACTGTGGGTGGTCGACCCGACCGCCTATTACCGGGCTTTGCAGGGCGCCGCTTATCGTTCGACCGCCGGGCGCTACAACCGGCTGATTGATGACATCCGCAACGATGCAGTCCGCATTCCTCCGTTCTTCGATATCGCACGCCGCATTGTCGAGCTGGACCGGCGGCGGCGCGAGAGCTTGGACTATCTCCCGGATATTGCTCCGCCGGACCGGTTCAGCGCGTTGGCGCGTATCGGCGAGAACACTTTCACCATTGCGTGGGTGCAGCATTCGCTGGCGCAACGCTGCGCCGGCTACCGTTTTGCGCTTGATCACTTGGTCGTCGCGGAGCCGGAGAACGTTGCCGCTCAGGCAGACGTCGCACTTGCCCTGCTGCAGCAGCAACTCGCGGCCAACGCATTGGTGCCTGACCCGCGTTTTGCTCCGCCTCGCAGCGTTGCGGCAAAGCCGCCGCCGATCGTCAAGTAGAGCGTCTGGCTGTCTACTGCTCCAATGGCACTGCGCGGCAGCGGGCATCAGCGAGCGCACGGCGCGCCATCGCCATTAATCCCGGCTCCGGCGCCAGTGCCCGCAGCACGATTAGCCCGGTCGTCGTCGGCGATTCGATAATCAAACGGTCGGCGGCAGTCACGTCTGCCTCTTCCGGCAATTCGGCATGCTGCTCCGGCGTCATCAGATCGAGTTCGATCGAGCGCCGGCCGGCTGCGCGGTCGTTGATCGCGTAATAGGCGACGCTCTTGCGCGTGTAGAACGTCACCGACGTATAGGCTTGGCTCACTGGTGCATTGAATTTCAGCGTGCCTGAGGCAAGATCGTAGCGGCACACCGCGACTGCGAAGGCCGGATCCATGAACGGCATAATGGCGTCCTGCGCACTCGGCGGAGCCAACGGGACCAGGCTATTGACTGGCGCCAGCCGCGCGAGCCGCGAATAGGCATCTTGCGTCGCCGCCTGCGGCATCGCCAGAACGGTGGAAAGGTGCACAATGCCGCCCAGCAGCAGCGCAACGACGATCCAAAACGACAGCCGGATCATGAGCACGCCTTTCGCACGATCGCCGGCATCGGCCCCTCCCGCGACGTCAGCGAGGCGACGCCGATAGGCGTATCGTACAGGCGGAGCACCAGAACGAAATGTTCGATCCCGCCGCTTGGCAGCCAATTTCCCGGCCGTGCACGTGGTCCGACATTGATCGCGAAGCGGCCGCCGACGTCACGCAACAGCTCCGCGCTGGTGAAGCCATGGCGGTCAATCGTGTTGGCCACCAGCCTTCCCTCCGGGTCGTAAAGTGTCAGTGTCCAATAACGGGCCGCGGGAGTCATGCCGCTGAGCACGAACGTGCAGCGGCCATCGAACGGATTTCCAGCATCGTCGGTGCCTGCGTAGAAGGCGACGCCGTCGCCCGAGCCAATTGGAAGTTCGCCGCTGCGCGCGATGATCGCGTGGGCGTATGGATCGATGTCAACCGACCCGCTTCGCGGCCACGCCGTCCACGCGCCAATCTTAAGCGAACCGAAAGCGACGCCGCGCGTGACCGTCAGCCAGGTTGCGCTGAGCCCGATGACGGCCGCGAGCAACAGTGTGATACAGGAACCGAAAAACAGGCGCACGTTCGACTCGATCTAATGGTGCCGTTTGCGCGAACTTATGGCCCGCTGCCGCGCGAGAGTCCCGGAGGCTTCAGGTTGCTCGCGGCCGCAACGGTACCGCCGCGAGTTTCGTCGCCATCGAGGGCGCCGAGTGTTCCACCTGAGGCCCCTTCAACTGAAAGCGCGTGGCTGGCATCGTCCAATGAGTGCTCGATGCGAACCAGCGCTTCCTTCGCTTTCCGAGTGAGCAGGATCTGTTGCGGCGGCGGGCTCTCCTTGAAGAGCGCGGCGTCGGCGACGCTTGGCGCATGCGGCGGCATGGGCGGCAGGCCGGGCAATGGCCGCAATTCGATGCCCTGGTGTGCGTAGGTCATGACGTTGTGCCAGAGCAGCGCGGGGAGTGTGCCGCCGGTCATGCGTTTGGTCGGCGTGTAATCGTCGTTGCCCATCCACACCGCCCCGGTGAAATTTCCCGTATACCCGACGAACCATGCATCACGGTAGCCGTTGGTGGTGCCGGTCTTGCCCCCGGCTCTGGTGTCTGCGAGTTGCGCCCGCTTGCCAGTGCCCTTTTCGACCACCGAGTTCATCATCCCGATCATTTCCAGCGCGACCTGCGGCGATATCACCTGCTGCGGCCGCTTGCCATCGCGGTCGAAACGCCAGATGACCTCACCGGTTCCGCTTCGCACTTCAAGTGCAGCGTGCGGCGTAACCGCTTTGCCGAGATTGGGAAAGGTTGCGTAGGCGACGGCGTGCTCAAGTACGTTGACCGCATCGGCGCCGATCGGCAGCGACGGCGTATCGGGTAACGGCGTATAGATGCCGCAGTTGCGCGCGGTCTGAATGATCTTGGCGCGGCCGAGCTTGGGATTGCCGTCGCCGAGCGCGATCGACAGCTTGACCGGTATGATGTTGACCGAGTTGGTGATGGCCTGCGTCAGCGTCATCGAGCCCGAATAGCCGCCCGAATAATTGTGCGGACACCAATTGCCGATGCACACCGGTGAGTTGACGACGATCGTGGTCGGTGTAAAGCCGTTCGCCAATGCGGTCGCGTAGACATAGGGCTTAAAGGACGAGCCCGGTTGTCGCAGTGCGTCGACCGCGCGATTGAACTGGCTCGCCCCGTAGTCGCGGCCGCCGACCATGGCTCGCACGCCGCCGTCGAGATCGGCGATGACCAGCGCGGTCTGGCTGGCGCCGTAATCGTGGCCGTATTGGCGTAACAGCGATTCCGCCTCGCGATCGGCGTAGCGCTGCACGTTGGGATCGAGCGCTGTGCGCACGACGAAGAAGCTTTCGTTGACGGATTTCGGGAACGTATCGACGAGCTTGCGCATCTCGTCGAAAGCCCAGTCGAGGTAGTAGTTCGGCGCGTAATCCTCGCGGCGATCGACGGGTGTAGCGGGATTGCGGCGTGCGCCGTAGACCTGACCCGCGGTCATGAAGCCGGTGTCGACCAGGTTGTCGAGCACGACGTTGGCGCGGGCCCGCGCCGCCGGCAGATTGGCGAGTGGAGAGTATTTGCTCGGCGCTTTGAACAGGCCGGCGAGCATCGCCGCTTCCGGCAACGTCACATCACGCACCGACTTGCCGAAATAGTACTGGGCCGCGCCGTTGACGCCGAAGGTGCCGCCGCCGAGGTAGGCGCGGTCGAGGTACAACTTCAGAATCTCTTTCTTGGAGAGGTGCGTCTCGAGCCAGCTGGCCAGAAACGCTTCGTTGATCTTGCGCTCGATGGTGCGTTCGTTCGACAGGAACAGGTTCTTGGCGAGCTGCTGGGTGATGGTGGATCCACCCTGCACCACGCCGCCGGCCCGGGCATTGGTCATCAGCGCGCGGAGCGTGCCGTAGAAGTCGATACCGTAGTGCTCGTAAAAGCGGCGATCCTCGGTGGCGAGCACTGCCTTGATCAGATGGTCGGGCATCTCTTCGAGCGGCACCGAATCGTTGTGCTTGATGCCGCGGCTGCCGATCTCGTTGCCGTAGCGGTCGAGGAAAGTGACGGCGAGTTCGGATTTCTTAAGCCAATCTTCGTCCGACGTCTCGCGGAACGAGGGGATGGCCAGCGTCAGCAGCAGCAGGAGACCAAAGGTGCCCCACGTCGCCGCTTCCGACAACGGCTCAATGATGAGCCAGCGGCGCCAGCCGGCGACATGGAACCGATCCATGATCGCGGTGAAGCGCTCGTACAGCTCTCTTGCCCATTTGCCGCTTTGATACACGGCAAAATCGATCCGCGCGTCGAGATCAAGCAGCAGCCGCTTGAGCTTGATCCGCCAGTCGTCGCGCTGATCGGGAAACCAATTGGTCACTCTTCAAGCACTCCCGGGACGGGGGTCAACCCCGTGGTGCGTCCAGCCGGTCAGGATTTAGCCGAGCCAGCGCCAGCGGCCAATGACGCTAGCGGGACAGTGTGAATGGAAATTGGGGGCAAATTGGGCGTAAGACCGTTGCGGCAAACCGGCAGAGACCATAATCGCCTCGGGCGACAGGGTTTCCGCGCCAGGCTGGATAGCGACAATGACCGATCAAGGTTCCGGGGAAGCTCCATTTTGGCATCGTAAGTCATTGGATGAAATGACAGATTCAGAATGGGAAAGCCTCTGCGATGGCTGTGGCCGCTGCTGCCTTAACAAACTTGAAGAGGAGGGGACCGACCGCACCTTTTACACCGACGTTTCCTGCCGTCTTCTCGATAGCAAAACCTGCCGTTGCCACGACTACGCACATCGGCTGGAAAAGGTGGACGACTGCGTGCAACTGACGCCGCAGAGTTTGAAAACCATAACCTGGCTGCCGCCGTCATGCGCCTATGTGCTGCTCGCGGAAGGCAAGGATCTCTACTGGTGGCATCCGCTGGTTTCGGGGGACCCGGAGACCGTCCATGCCGCGGGCGTCTCCGTGCGCGGCCGGGTTAGCGCCAGTGAGACTCACGTCTCCGACGATATGCTGGAAGACTACATCGTCAGCTGGCCGTTGACGCTGCCGAAAGGAGCGCGACGGAAGAAGTCGGCCGTGACTAAGGAATAACAAGTACAGCACGACGCGATTTCGCAAGGCGGACTAAAACGAAAGGACAGCCCAGCTCTGCGGCCAAAGCTGTTGCATTCGCCTGTCGTGCAAGCCAAGTGATGGCCGAGCAGGCAAGGGCTGCGGCGAAGATGCTTGTGGCGCTGACCTAGGACGGACTTACCCGATAGCGACACGCGCGACATGACCGGGAATCTGCCTCGCGATATCAGCCCTGACGACGCCCGCAGCATCGCCCCCGACCTCGCCGGGGACGCTCCGGCGATCGATCGCGCCCGTGAGGCTGGCGCGCACCCGTCCGGTGCTTCCGCGGCGTTTGCTCGGGGAACGCAAGATACCAGCGTTTTGCCGCCGCTCGATCATGCCGCCATCCGCACCATTCTCGTCGGCATCATGCTGGCGATGTTTCTGTCTGCGCTTGAGCAAACTATCGTCGCGCCCGCGTTACCGGCGATCGGCCACAGCCTCGCTGACCTCGACGATCTTTCGTGGGTGGTGACGGCGTATCTTCTTGCCGCGACGGCGGCGACGCCGTTGTTCGGAAAACTTTCCGATATCCATGGCCGGCGCACGATCATGCTGCTGACGATCGGCATTTTCATTGTCGGCTCGATCGCTTGCGCGATGGCGCCGACGATTTGGGTGCTGGTTCTGGGACGCGCTTTGCAAGGGCTCGGCGGCGGCGGCATCCTGCCTATTGCGCAGACCATCATCGCCGACATGCTCTCGCCGCGCGAGCGCCCGATGGTGCAGAGTTACACTGCCGTTGTGTTTCTGAGTGCGAGCATTCTCGGCCCTGTGCTTGGCGGATTGCTGACCGATCACTTGCACTGGTCTTTCATTTTTTGGATCAATGTGCCGCTCGGCGCGATCGCTTTGGTGATGACCGGACGCGCGTTGCGCCAATTGCCCCGCCACGATCGACCGCACCAGCTCGACATCCCGGGCGCGATGCTGATGGTCGCCGCGGCGATTGCACTGCTGCTGGCACTCGATTGGGGCGGTGTGCGTTACCGGTGGACGTCGTGGCAGATCGTGAGCTTGATCGTGACCTCCGCTGTGCTGTGGATATTGTTCGCCGGCCGGCTTCTCACCGCGCGTGAGCCGCTTATTCCGCTCGCGATATTGCGCGATAGAGTCACCAGCGCAATTACGGGCGCGGCGTTTTTCAGCATCGGCACCATCATCGGGGTGACAATCTTCACTCCGCTCTATTGTGAGTTAGTGCTCGGCACATCGGCCAGCATTTCCGGACTTGCGCTGATTGGATTTATGGGCGGTACCACGCTCGGCTCGTTAGCGAGTGGCCGGCTGCTTGTTCGCCTGACCCACTACATGCGCGTGCCGATGGTCGGCCTCATCGTCGCCATCGCGGTGCTTGGCTTCCTCGCCATCAAACCGGCCACCCTGCCGCTCGCCGGCTTTGCGTTATTGCTGGTGGTCTTGGGCGCCGCGTTGGGACCGATGTATCCGACCAGCACCATTATCATGCAGAATGCAGTCAAGCCGTACCAGATGGGGATTGCGACCGGTACGTTGAATTTTTTCCGTCTGCTGGGCGGGGCGATCATCGTCGCCGCGTTTGGAGCCATCGTGTTCGGCAGTGCCGGCAGCCATGGTGGTGTCACGCTAACGACGCTGCCGGGCCAAGCGGATTTCGCTCCGACGTTTCGCTGGGTGTTCGCGGCTGCCGCGATCTTCCTTGCTGTCGCGCTCGCTTCTCTTGCTGTAGTTGAGGAGCGTCCACTCCATGGGCCACTCCGGCGAGCGGACCTCGCGGTGGAGTAGCCGGATGCTTCAGGGCGGCTTCTAAGGCCAGCTTCTAACGCCAGTGTGCCGATAGCTCAGACGCCGCCAGATTGGCCGTTCAGGTCTTATTCACGGCAGGTTGCCTAGAGCATGGCCGGGAAGGTGGAACAGGGCGTTTGACCCTGGACTTACCGCTGGAGTGACAAGCATTGTCGCCCCGGGAGGCGCGGATGGGTGCCCTCGCACGCGTGTTCATTGCAGTATTGTTGGCCGGCGCCGTTGTGCATGCTTCGGCGCAGGCGCAGGAGGGGCTTCGTCCGATTTCCTCCGGGATCGAGACACCGCGCGGGTGTCTCAATCCGAGAGAGCGCCGCGCGCTGATCGAGAGCGGCGCGGTGCTCCGGCTTGTCGCGGTCATCCGCTCAGTCCACATCACCGTCCCTGGTATTCTGGTGCGTGCCCGCCTCTGCCGCCGTCCCGAGGGCCTGACCTACTTGCTGACACTCCTCGCCTTCGATGGCAAAGTGACCGAAGTGGCTGTAGACGCTGTAAAAGGCGCGATCATCGGCAAGCGCTGAACGGAGCATTTTTTGCGCCTTCTTGTTGTTGAGGACGATCCCGATCTCAATCGGCAGCTGGCGACCGCGCTGACCGACGCCGGCTATGTTGTCGACCGGGCTTACGACGGCGAGGAGGGCCATTACCTCGGCGAGAGCGAACCCTACGACGCGGTCATCCTCGACATCGGCTTGCCAAAGATGGACGGCATTTCAGTGCTGGAATCCTGGCGGCGCGCCGGCCGCGCCATGCCGGTGCTGATCCTGACCGCACGCGATCGCTGGAGCGATAAGGTGCAAGGCTTCGATGCCGGAGCCGACGATTATGTGGCCAAGCCTTTTCACGTCGAAGAGGTGCTGGCGCGGGTGCGCGCGCTATTGCGCCGCTCAGCCGGGCACGCCAAAAGCGAGTTCACCTGCGGGTCGGTGCGGCTCGACACCCGCACCGGGAGGGTTGCCGTCGACGGCAATCCGGTAAAGCTGACCTCGCATGAGTATCGCCTTCTGTCCTACCTCATGCATCACAGCGGCCGCGTGGTGTCACGCACTGAACTGGTAGAGCACCTTTACGATCAGGACTTCGACCGCGATTCCAACACCATCGAAGTCTTCGTCGGCCGCATCCGCAAGAAACTGGGCGTTGACGTGATTCAGACGGTGCGCGGCCTCGGTTATCTGCTCACCCCGCCCGATGCGCGTTAACTCGCTCGCGTTTCGCCTATTCCTATGGGCGACCGGACTGACGGTTGTCGTGCTGATCGTCACCGGGATCGCCTTGTCCACACTTTATCGCAACGCCGTCGAGCGCGGTTTCGATCTTCGCCTCGACGTCTATGTGCGCACGCTGGTCGCTGACGTCGCCTCGCCCGAGGAGGGCAGCGAGAAGTTCCCGCAATCGATCGGTGAGCCGCTGTTCGAGTTGCCACTGTCGGGCTGGTACTGGCAGGTGACGCGGCTCGATACATCGAAGCCTGAAGTGCATTCCTCACGGTCGTTGTGGGATTCCAACCTGCCGCGTCTGCATGCGACCAAAGATAATGCCGCTGCGTCCGGTGGATACCTGAAAGGTTATGCGCCGGGTCCTGAGGATGTGCAGCTGCGCTTGGTCGAACGCACCATCGATCTCGGCAGCGACGGGCGTTACCTGATAGCGGTCGCGGGAAATGCTTCGGAGATCGAGGACGAGATGCTGAGCTTCGACCGCATCATCGGCACGATCTTTGCCGGGCTCGCCGTCGCGCTGCTCATAACCACAGTCCTGCAGGTGCGCTTTGGCCTTGCGCCGCTGAAACGTATTTCCGCGAGTCTTGCCGCGATCCGGTCCGGACATGCCGAGCGCCTGGAGGGCGAATTTCCGGTCGAGATCGCTCCGCTCGCGCGCGAGACCAACGCGCTGATTGAGGCCAATCGTGAAATCGTGGAGCGCGCGCGTACCCATGTCGGCAATCTCGCGCACGCGCTCAAGACCCCGCTGTCAGTCATCGTCAATGAGGCGGCGGCGCGTGGCAGCGACCCGCTGGCGCAAAAAGTTCTCCAACAGGCCGAGATTATGCGCGACCAGGTCGCTCGGCAGCTGGAGCGCGCGCGGCTCGCGACGCGTTCCAATGTGGTTGGCACGCTGATTGACGTGCCACCGGTCGTCACGGCTCTCGCGCGCACGATGGAGAAGCTCCATCGCGAGCGCGACATCGCCATTGCCGTCGATGTGCCGGCTCACGCGCGCTTTCGCGGTGAGCAACAAGACCTCGAAGAAATGATCGGCAATCTGGTGGACAACGCCTGCAAATGGGCGCAGTCGCGGGTCGCCATCGAAGTCGCGCAGGAAGGTCCGGCGCGGGATGGCAAGTCAAAGGTGCGGGTCATTGTTGACGACGACGGGCCGGGACTTTCACCCGCCGACCGCGAGCGGGTGGCACGGCGCGGGCAACGCATGGACGAAACCAAGCCGGGCTCCGGGCTCGGCCTCTCTATCGTTGTCGAACTCGCCGGCCTCTACGACGGCGCACTGACGCTCGGCACCGCTCCGATCGGCGGGTTGCGCGCCGATCTTGCGCTCCCGGGCGGATAGAAACTATCGCGCCAGCGGGTTGACCCAATTGAGCCCCCGAAAACGGGCAAAATCGCCGTCAGTCGAACAGAGCGTCAGGCCATGTTCGATTGCGAGCGCGGCAAGGTGCGCATCGGGGACGAGATTGCCATAAACGCCCGGCTGCGGGAGCAACTCAGCGAGCACTCCTGCATGCCTTTCAGTCGGCGAGGGTATCCATACCGGGTCGCAGTCAAGCCACTGCAGGACCTTCTCCCACGCGTAACTCATGGTGAGCGGCCGCGTCACTACTCTCGGATTGGTCGATAGTCGCAGAAACGCGAGCAAAGTCGCCCACGGTAGGCCGACACGGTGAATATCGGAGAGCTGCCGGTCGAGCCATTCGCGAGCGGCGGCGTGCTCGCTTGCTGTGGTATTCATTGCATACAGAAGAATGTTGACGTCGAGCAGAATCACTTGGCGTCTTCGCCTTCGGCATGGGTGATCGCCTCGGCAACGTTGTCGATGTTAACAAGAAACGGTCCCATGTCGTGGCTCGTTGTACGAAACGGCGTCCGCCGTTTCGGGCGCGCCTGCATCTCACGCAATCCTCGACGGAGGGCGTCGTTGACAATGTCCTTCAAACTCTGCTTGCGCTCACGCTGCACGCGATCGAGCTGAACGGCCACGTCGTCTTCGATCGTCAATGTTGTCCGCATACATCAAGACTTAATTAACTTGATGCCTTGATGTCAAGAGTGCAGCTCCGCGCGACTGAGTTCTGCCCCAATCTCCGCGCCCATGACGCTGTGGTAACCGGCCGGTGTTATCCTGCCGGGACATGCGCTTGAGGGTGGGATGCCGGCGATCAGATTCGTAGCATTGGCGCTGATCGGCCTGAGCGTTGCGGCATGCTCATCAGATACCGGGCAGCGAGAGATCGGTGGCACGGTTGCCGGCGCTGCAGCAGGCGGCCTGATCGGCAATGCGGTCGGCGGCGCCGCTGGCAATCGTGTCGCTGGAACGCTGATCGGCGCTGCGCTCGGCGGTCTCTTTGGCAATCGCATTGGCGCCGCTCTCGACGACGAGGACCGGCAGCGCGCCTACGCGGCGGAAATGTGGGCCCTTGAAGTCGGCCCTTCAGGTGCGCCGGTGGCCTGGCGCAACCCGGATTCCGGCCGATACGGCAATGTCGTCCCGGGTCCTGCGTACCAGCTCAACGGTGTTCCGTGCCGGCAATACACGAGCACGGTCTATATCGACGGAAGGCCGCAGACCGAGCGAGGGACCGCTTGCCGCAATCCTAATGGAACCTGGGCGATTGTGGGTTAGCCAGCTGTTTACCCCAACAGGCCGCATCGGAGGCTAAGCCGTGCCGAGCCACAAAATCGGCCATATGGCCCCGGAATTTCCGATGTTTTGCGTAACGCCTTCTTAAGCGCGAGTTGACTAAAAAGTGTGCTGCACCCATCGGGCGAAGTGGCGCGTCCAACAACGGTGCGCTCAGAACTGGTGTGCCCATGACGAGCGACGGGCCAGCCGTCGAACGATTGCGCGACTATCTCCGGAACCTCACGCCAGAGGCGCAGGGTATGCTGGTCGCCGAGCTTGAGCGCGCCGTGCTGCGCGGGGAAGAAGCCGCCGGTACCAGCGTTATCCTGCAGGAATTACGCCACGCGATCCGCGCGGCTGGGCAGCCGGTTGACCGCATCGGCGACGCCGAACGTCTGTTCTTCGCGCCGCTTGAGCCGTTCCTCATTGAGGACGCCGCCGATCACAAGCGCAGCGGTCGTATCGCGCGCGTATCGCTCGAGTCGATCTGGGCTTGGTTGGGCCGCGACCTGATGCCAGCCGAGGCCAAGGCGCTGAGCGAAGACATCAATCGCGCCTTGTACAATGATGATCGAGTCAAGGCCGACCAGCTGACGCGCGCGCTGCATGACCGCGCCATCATGCGCATCAGAGAAACCGTCACGGCGGTAACGGGTGACGACAAGACGCGCCGGCGCCTCGCGGTGCAGGTCGGTACGCCGCGCGCGCTCGACGATCTTGCAACGGTCGCTGCCGTCCTCGCCAATCGTGACGCGCTGGCCGAATTGACGCGGCGGCTGCCGAGCCAAATCCGCATGCTCGAGCGCGAACACGTCGATGTCATCATGGCGTGGGCCGATATCCCGGCGTCAAAGAAGATCCCCGGAGCGGTCGCGACGAGCAATGCCGACCTCTTGCTTTGCGGTCTGGTTCTGGTGATGGGCCGGCTTGCTGCACCGTGGCAACTTGTCCGTATCGCGACACTCGCCGCCGAGACCGACGATACCGCCCGCATCGCCGAAACGCCCTGGGCGGCTGCCGTCACGATCGTTCTCAGCGAGATCGAGGCCCGGGTGAGGGAACTGCGGGTTGAGCACAAGGCGCATCGCCCGATCACTGCGCTGCTCAAGGCGATCCACGACGCGGTGCGTGGGGTGCGGACGGAAATGGACCTTTCCGTCAACTCGCCGTGGAGCCGTCAGCTGGTCCACATCCGCACCGAGGTCTCGAATTTGCTGCGAGCCGAAATCGAGTCGGCGCCCGGCCATGTGCGTCGGCTGCTTCGACCGCGACCGGTCAAGGAGATCGCGGCTGGCTCTCTGCTTGACGCCATCGACGTCAGCGACACCGAGATGCTGGTCGAGTTTGTAGCTGCTTGCCGAAACTATGCGAGCGAACTTGCGGTCAGTGAAGCAACCATGCGCAGCTTCAACGAATTGCAACACTACCTGGAAACCGGCACCAAGGTACTGCTCGACGGCATGCGTCACGCTGGCGATGCTGATCGGCCATTCCGGCAATCGCAAATCGATGCAGCGATTCGATTCTGCCGCATCGTGTTTGGAGCGGACTACGCCGGGCTCTTGGCCAAGGCGGCCGAAATCGCAATTCAGGCGGCCACCGTAGAGCGTAAAGCGGCCCGCGCGTAGTCAGTGTGCAACCATATTTGCAACGATGGGCAAGCTATCGCGCCACAGCGCGCAATTGCCGCGCCCATGCTCCCATTGCCGCCGCAATGATGCCGTGATGATGTTACCGTGCGGCCTGACGGTGTGCCGCCCCTTGCTGCGGCTTTCCCCCGGTTCCGCGGATGAATGATGACCATGATTCTGTGGTGCATATTCGCGTTGATGACGGCTGCGGCGATCTTCGCCGTGGTGTGGCCGCTCGGGCGAAAGCCGAGCAAGCCCGGCGGCGGCAGCGACCTTGTCGTCTACAAGGATCAACTGCAAGAAATCGATCGCGACCGGGAAGCCGGCCTGATAGGCGAAGCGGAAGCGGAAACTGCCCGGCTCGAGGTGTCGCGTCGGCTGCTTGCGGCTGCCGACACCCAGCCGCCGAGCGCCCCCTTGACGCCTTCCCCGCCGATGCTGCGGCACCGGCGCGCGGCGGTGATTGCGACATTGATCATTTTGCCGCTCGGTCCGCCGAGCCTGTACATCGCGCTTGGCTCGCCCAGCATCCCGTGGGAGCCCGCCTTCGCTCGCGTTGATACCGGACAAGGCCGCGAGTCGATCGGTAGCCTTGTCAGCAAGGTCGAGGCTCATCTCGCGAGCAACCCCAACGATGGCTCCGGATGGGAGGTGATCGCGCCGGTCTATATGCGGCTCGGTCGCTTCGACGACGCGGTTGTGGCACGAAAAAAATCGCTGGCGCTCAATGGCGAGAGCCCTACACGTCAAGCCGACCTCGGCGAAGCGATCACCGCTGCCGCCGACGGGGTGGTCACCGCCGATGCCAAAGCGGCATTCGAGAGCGCTGTTGCGCGCGATCCTCACGAAATGAAGGCTCGCTACTTTCTCGGTCTCGCCGCCGAGCAGGATGGTAGCGCGGCCCAGGCTATAACAATCTGGCGCTCGCTGCTTGCCGACGCTCCGGCCGGGGCACCGTGGATCAAATTCGTGAGCGAAGCGCTCTCTCGCGCCGGCGCCGAGCAGATTTCAACACCGGGACCAAGCGTGGAGGATGTGGCGGCCGCGGCTGACATGACTGACGACGCGCGCCGCTCCATGATCCGCGGCATGGTCGCGCGTCTCGCCGGCCGGCTGCACGACAATGGCACCGATGTCGAAGGCTGGCTGCAACTCGTTCGCGCCTATGCAGTGCTCGGCGATCGCGATAAGGCAAGAGACACGGCCAGCGACGCCAGGCGTGCGCTTTCCGATCATCCCGACGAGATCAAGCGGATCGACGAACTCGTCAAAGGCCTCGGTATCGAAGGCTGACAGGCGGACGTCGTGCCAGAACAGCGGCAATCATGACCCGTAAGCAGCGACGCCTGGTTCTGATCGGCGGCAGCCTTGGCGTTCTGGCCATTTCCGTTGCGCTTATGCTCAACGCGTTCCGCGATTCCATCGTCTTCTTCAATTCGCCAAGCGACGTCGCGGAGAAACATATTGGTCCCGGCACCCGCATTAGGCTTGGCGGATTGGTCAAGTCCGGAAGCTTGGTACGCAGCGATGACCTGAAAGTTCGTTTCGACGTGACCGACGGAAACCACGATATGGTGGTCGCCTATCAGGGTGTGCTCCCCGATCTGTTCCGCGAAGGGCAGGGGGTGGTGGCTGAGGGTACGCTCGACGGCTCGGGTGTTTTCAACGCCGACACGGTTCTCGCAAAACATGACGAGACCTACATGCCCAAGGAAGTCGCCGACGCTTTGAAGAAGAGTGGGCACTGGAAGGACGACTACGGCCAGCGGGCGGCAATTCCGCTCAGAGGAAAAGCGAAGTGATCGCCGAGCTTGGCCACTATGCATTGATGCTGGCGTTGGGCTTGGCCCTGATCCAGGGTTCGATGCCGATCGTCGGCGCGCGCAGCAACGATCCGGTTCTAATGAGCATGGCGGCTCCCACGGCGGTCGCGCAGTTTGCTTTCGTCGCTTTGGCCTTTGGTGCGCTCGCCGTCTGCTACGTCACGTCCGACTTCTCGGTGCTCAACGTCTACGAGAATTCGAACTCGACGATGCCGTTGATGTATCGGCTGACCAGCGTCTGGGGAAACCACGAAGGCTCCATGATGCTGTGGGTCTTCATCCTCACCCTGTTCGGCGCGCTGGTCGCCGTCTTTGGCAGAAATTTACCGATCGCGCTCAAAGCCAATGCGCTGGCAGTGCAGGCCTGGATCGCGGCTGCGTTTCATTTGTTCATTCTCGCCACCTCGAATCCGTTTCTGCGCATTGTCGACGCGCCACTTGAGGGCCGCGATCTCAATCCGGTGCTGCAAGACCCCGGCCTCGCGTTTCATCCGCCGCTCCTCTACCTCGGTTACGTCGGGTTCTCGATCTCGTTCTCATTTGCGATTGCGGCTTTGCTCGAAGGCCGCATCGACCCCGCCTGGGCGCGCTGGGTACGGCCCTGGGTGCTGGGCGCGTGGATGTGTTTGACGCTCGGCATCGCTGGAGGATCCTACTGGGCCTATTACGAGCTCGGCTGGGGCGGCTTCTGGTTCTGGGATCCGGTCGAGAATGCCTCGCTGATGCCGTGGCTGGCCGGCACCGCATTGCTCCATTCGGCCGTGGTGATGGAGAAGCGGGGCGCCCTCAAAGTCTGGACCATCCTGCTGGCCATCGTTGCCTTCTCGCTGTCTTTGATCGGTACTTTTCTGGTGCGGTCGGGCGTACTCACGTCGGTTCACGCGTTTGCCACTGACCCGACGCGCGGGATTTTTATCCTCGGCATCCTGGTCATATTCATCGGTGGTGCGCTTTCGCTGTACGCGTGGCGCGCGCCACTCCTCAAACAGGGCGGGCTGTTCGCGCCGATCTCGCGGGAAGGCGCGCTGGTGTTCAACAATCTGTTCCTGACGGCGGCATGCGCGACCGTTTTCGTCGGCACGCTCTATCCGCTCGCGCTTGAGGCGTTGACGGGCGAAAAGATTTCGGTCGGGCCGCCGTTCTTTAACGCGACATTCGGCCCGCTGTTCGTGCCGCTCTTGCTGGCCATGCCGTTCGGGCCACTGCTTGGATGGAAACGCGGCGACCTTCTGGGCGCTGCGCAGCGCTTGCTCGCGGCGGCGATGCTTGCCGCGGTCGCCATCGCGGCCAGTTATGCGCTTGAACGCGGCGGTCCGGTGCTGGCGCCATTCGGCGTTGGGCTTTCGATTTTCATCATGGCCGGTGCGCTCCTTGATATCGGCGAGCGCACCATGGTGCTTCGGATACCGCTCAGGGCGGCATTGCGTCGCGCGGTAGGCCTGCCGCGGTCCGCATGGGGCACCGCGATGGCTCATTTTGGCATCGGGGTCACGCTCATGGGGATCGTCGCCGTGACCGCGTGGGGCAGCGAGCGCATCGCCGCACTCAAACCCGGCCAAACAGTCGACATTGCGCATTATCGGCTTACGTTTGAGGGCTTGACTAACCGCCCCGGGCCGAACTACCGCGACCTCGTCGGCCGCTTCATTGTACGCCGAACCAACGGCGATTTACTCGGCATCATGGAGCCGAGTAGGCGCACCTTCCCCGCCCGCAACATGGCGACAACCGAGGCGGCGTTAATGCGGCGCGGCGTAAGCCAGCTTTACCTTTCGCTCGGCGATCCTAATCCCGATGGCACTGTTCCGGTGCGTCTCTACTTCAAGCCGCAGGTACTGATGATCTGGCTTGGCGCTCTGATCATGTTTGCTGGCGGCGCCCTGTCGCTTTCCGATCGGCGTTTGCGTGTAGGCGCTCCAAGGCCCTCGAAGGCCCAGGTGGCCTTGCAAGCGGCGGAGTGAATGTCGTGAAGACCTCGAGCACGGCCGGGTCGTTGCTGCGGCTATTTGCCAGTCTCTTTTTGTTGTTGTCGGCGGTGTTGCCGCTGTGGGCGGTCGAGCCCAGCGAGATGCTGCCGGACCCGACACTCGAAGCCCGCGCGCGGACCCTGTCGAAGGAATTGCGCTGCATGGTGTGTCAGAATCAGTCGATCGACGATTCCGAAGCGCCCCTCGCGCATGATTTGCGTGTGCTGGTACGCGACCGGCTGAAGGCCGGCGACAGCGATACGCAAATCCTCGATTTTCTCGTCGCCCGCTACGGCGAATTTGTGCTGCTGCGGCCGCGCTTTGCCTGGCACAATGCAGCCCTTTGGGGCGTTCCGCCGGCCGTTTTATTGATTGGGGTCGTGGCGATTGTGGTTGTGATCCGGCGACACCGCAAGCCATCGGTGGCGGAGACGGCCAATCTCACGGCGGCTGAAGAAGCCCGGTTGTCCGAGCTGTTGCGGCGGGAAGGCTAGAGCCGCGTCAATCTTCCGCCACTCTTGCAATCGTGGCGTTGGCGGCAGGCGGCCAAGTTCCTTTCCACATTACGAACTTTTAATCGGCCAGCCAGCACCCCGTAAGGCGGGCCTCCTCACATTGCGCGTTACCTTTGGGGTTGGGGGAACCGTTGCGAGACGGACAACCCAGTTGGAGAGACACTAAATGAACGGCACTACACAACGCCAAAGCCGCATCTTGTCTGCGCGGCGTTTTGGGCTCTTGGCGACCACCGTCGCCGGTCTCGGCGCAGCGGCATTGTTCGTGGCGCCAAATCTCGCGCCTCACGCCGGGTTCTTCGCGGCCCCGGCGCATGCGCAAAACCTGTCGCAGCAGGCGCAGCAACTGCCGCAGCATCCGGTCGGCTTCGCCGACATCGTCGCCAAGGTTAAACCGGCGGTGATTTCGGTGCGCGTCAAGGTGGAAGAGGACGTAACTCCCGGCCTTAGCGGAGACGAAGTTCCTTTCCCGCCCGGCTCGCCGTTTGACCGTTTCTTCCGGCGCTTCGGCATGCCGAATAATAACGGAGAGAGCCATCACCAGTTCGTAACCGGTCAGGGCTCGGGCTTTTTCATTACCGCGGATGGTTACGCGGTGACCAACAATCACGTCGTGCAGAAGGCCGAGAATGTTCAGGTCACAACCGACGACGGCAAGGTGCACACTGCCAAAGTCATCGGCACCGACCCGCGCACAGACCTCGCGCTGATCAAAGTCGACGGCAAAGATTTCCCGTACGTGAAGCTGGCCGACAATGCACCGCGGATCGGCGATTGGGTACTCGCAGTCGGCAATCCGTTCGGGCTTGGTGGCACCGTGACTGCGGGCATCGTTTCCGCTCGCGGCCGCGATATCGGTGCTGGTCCATATGACGACTTCATCCAGATCGACGCCCCGGTCAACAAGGGCAATTCCGGCGGTCCGACCTTTGACGTCGACGGCAATGTCATCGGCGTCAACACGGCGATCTTCTCGCCGTCGGGCGGCTCTGTCGGGATCGCCTTCGATATCCCGGCCGACACGGTCAGGACCGTAATCGCGCAGTTGCGCGACAAGGGCAGCGTCACCCGAGGCTGGATCGGCGTCCAGATCCAGACGGTGACTCCCGATCTCGCTGACAGCCTCGGTTTGAAGAAAGCCGCTGGCGCTCTGGTGTCCGAACCGCAGCCCGACAGCCCCGCGGCCAAGGCCGGAATCGAAAGCGGTGACGTTATTGCTGCCGTCGACGGCAAATCTATCGCCGACGCCCGCGAACTCGCCCGCAAGATCGGAACCATGGCGCCAGGCGCCTCGGTCAAGCTCGACCTGATCCGCCAGGGGCAGGAGAAGACCGTGAGCCTTACGCTCGGCACGCTGCCAAGTGAGCATCAGGCCGCCAACCATGACAACGACCACCAAGAGTCCGACAACGCCATGCCGAAGCTTGGGCTGACGCTGGCTCCCAGCGATCAGGTTTCTGGATCGGAAGGTAACGGCGTCGTCGTCACCGCGGTCGATCCAAACGGGGTTGCCGCCGATCACGGCCTCCAGGTCGGCGACGTGATCCTTGACGTTGGCGGCAAGTCGGTTGCGAAGCCATCCGACGTCCGCAAACAGGTCGCCGAAGCACACAAAGAGGGCAAGCACGCGTTGTTGTTTCGGGTGAAGTCGCACGAGGGCACGCGCTTCGTCGCGCTGCCGCTCAGCAACGCCTGACGGTAATGGGGCGATCCGCTGGCATCCGTCGCCCCCGCTGGCGGTCGTACCCGGGGGACGGGCCGCAAGGTCCGTCCCCGCCGCCCCACCACCGCTGCTTCCCGGCGTTCGTCGCCCCCGCCGGGTGTAGCGGGTCGAGGGGGTGGCGGGTCCAAAGCTCGCCACCCACTCATTATACCGGTCGATTCAGACCCGGATTTGGAGCGGCGGCGCTATTGCCGGGAGAACTGCGTGAGGCAATATGATGACCCAGTTTGATCCGGCGATCGGCAGTCCCTCCAGACCGCCGGTCAGTCTCCTGAGCACTGCGGCAAGCATGCGCCTTCTCATCATCGAGGACGACCGCGAAGCCGCCGACTATCTCGTCAAGGCCTTCCGCGAAGTTGGCCATGTCGCCGACCGGGCAATTGACGGCGAGGAGGGCCTCGCGCTGGCGCTCGACGGCCAGTACGACGTGATGATCATTGATCGCATGCTGCCGAAAATGGATGGGCTATCCGTCATCGGCGCCTTGCGCAGCAAGGCGGTGGAGACGCCCGTGCTGATCCTTTCAGCGCTCGGCCAGGTCGATGACCGGGTGAAAGGTTTGCGCACCGGCGGTGACGACTATCTCGCCAAGCCTTACGCGTTCTCGGAATTGCTGGCGCGCATCGAGGCGCTGGCGCGCCGTCGCGGCAATCGCGGTGAAGAGACTATCTATCGCGTCGGGGATCTCGAGCTTAACCGGCTTTCCCACGAGGTGAAACGCTCCGGGCAGGACTTGCAGCTGCAGCCACGCGAATTCCGCCTGCTCGAATATCTGATGCGGCATGCCGGCCAGGTCGTCACCCGCACCATGCTTTTGGAAAACGTCTGGGATTACCATTTTGATCCGCAGACCAACGTCATCGACGTGCACATTTCGCGGCTGCGTTCCAAGATCGACAAAGGATTTGCCCAGCCGCTTCTGCATACGGTGCGCGGGGCGGGCTACATGGTTCGTGACGAGGCGAAGTAGAACCTTCCGGGTCGGGGCAAGCCGGCTCGCTGCAGTGACGCGGCGATCAAGCTGCAGGCACTTGCTCGCCGTCCGCCTGAGCCAAGACGCCGCTTGCCAGCAGCGCCTCGATCTTTTCCCTCGGAATATCCCAACCGCGCAGCACGGTACGCGTGTCGGTGCCGGCTTCTTCCGGCGGCGTCGGCCGGGCGGCTGGCGTTCGAGAAAAGCGTGGCGCGGCGGCCGGTTGCACCACGCCGTCGACGTCGACAAAAGAGCCGCGGGCAACGTTGTGCGGATGCTGCGGCGCTTCCGCCATGGAGAGGACCGGCGCAAAACAAGCGTCCGTTCCTTCCAGCAGCGTGCACCATTCGTCGCGACTGCGGGTCTTGAAAAGTTTTTCCAGCGTAGTGCGTAACTCCGGGCCGTCTTCGGTGGTGAAAGCCACGCCGAGGAGATCGAACAAAACCTTGCGGAACTTCGGCTCAATCGCGGCGATCGAAATGAACCGCCCATCGGCGCATTCGTAGACATCGTAGATCGCCGATCCGGAATCGAGCAGGTTGGTTCCTCGCTCAAGGCTATGACGTCCCGCCGCGTACAGGCCGTAAAACAGTGTCATCAGTGACGCCGCCCCCTCGGTCATCGCCGCATCGACAATCTGACCCTTGCCGGAGCGCTGGGCTTCGAGCATGGCGCAGGCCATGCCGAAAGCGAGATAAAGCGCGCCGCCACCGAAATCCGCGACCAAATTGAGCGGCGGCGTCGGCTTCGATCCGGCGCGCCCGATGGCATGCAGCCCTCCGGCCAGAGCGAGGTAATTGAGATCGTGGCCAGCAGCTTGCGCGAGAGGCCCGGTCTGTCCCCAACCGGTCATGCGCCCGTAAACAAGGCGCGGATTGCGCGCCAGGAGAACGTCGGGGCCAAGGCCAAGCCGCTCCATCGTGCCGGGGCGGAAGCCTTCGATCAGGCCATCGGCCTCTGCCGCAAGATCGATGGCGAGCGCGATGCCGTCAGGATGTTTCAAATTGACGGCCACCGAAGGTCGCGAGCGTGTCAGCAATTCGAAGCGTGTCGGAACGGCAATGCCGAGGTCGCTTGCGGAAATGCGATCGATGCGAATGACACGGGCGCCAAGGTCGGCAAACAGCATCGCCGCCATCGGTCCGGGGCCGATCCCGGCGAACTCAACAATACGAAACCCTGCAAGCGGTCCCATTTTTCCGTCCTTAACGCATGGAAACGACGACAGTAAAGTTCAAAGCAAGCTCAATCGGTGCAAGCTCGTGATTGCTTCCGCTGCGAACCTTTCAGGTTTTTCATTAGCGTTTGGGCAGCTGTTCTGGCAAAGGATTCAGACAAAGAGGACTGTGCGCCTAACTGATTGTCAACTGCAAAAGCATATTTCATCTTCGACTGAAAGTCGCCGGTCCAACGAACGCGGCGGCGCAAGGGGAGACCGGAATAATGGCGGACGACGCAACGGCGCATTCGCTCTTCGGTACCTCACGCGTTAGGAGATTTTGATCCGTGGCTGCGCTCGGCAAGCTGCTCCGCACGACCGCGTTTCAACTGACGCTCGCTTATCTGTTGATCTTCATTTTATTCGCGGTGTCGCTGCTCGGCTATTTCGCGCTGAACACGCGGCGGCTCATCACCGAGCAGATCACCAGCCGGGTCAATCTCGAAGTCAATGTCCTGCGCGACCAGTACGAGCAGGGCGGGATCAGACGGTTGGTGACCATTATCGATCAGCGGGCGCGCCGGCCGAGCTCGAACCTTCTGATGGTGACGACGCCGGCCGGTGAGGAGCTTGCGGGTAATGTAGGCTCGATAGAACCGGGCGTTCTCGACCATCCCGGATGGTTCGAGCTCTCTTACCGCCGGGTCGGGCCGTCCGACGACACAGTGCATCGCGCGCTGGTTCAGGTCGTCGAACTGCCGAGTGGCTTTCGCATCCTGGTCGGTCGCGATCTTGAAGAGCGCGAACGTATCTACGCCATTATCGGCAATGCCGGACGCTGGTCATTCGCGCTTGTCGTCGTGCTCGGCATTGCCGGCGGATTTTTTGTCAGCCGCCGGGTGCTCAACCGGGTCGATGCCATGACCGAAACCGCGCATACCATTATGGCAGGCGACCTCAGTGGCCGGTTGCCGGTGGCCGGCACCGGTGACGAACTCGACCGTCTCGCCGAGAACCTCAACGCCATGCTCGAGCGCATCGAAGCGCTGATGCGCGGGCTGAAGGAAGTTTCTGACAATATCGCTCACGATCTGAAGACGCCGCTGACGCGGTTGCGCAATCGCTGTGAGCAGGCGCTGCGCGTTACCAACCGTGAATCCGATTACCGTGCGACGCTGGAATCCACAATCGCCGAATCGGATGAACTGATCCGCACCTTCGACGCGTTGTTGATGATCGCCCGCGCCGAAGCCGGGCATGCGCGGGATAACATGGCCGATTTCGACGCGGCCGAAATCGTGCGCGACGTCGGCGAGTTGTACGAACCGCTCGCCGACGAAAAGGGACTCGCGCTCAAGGTTGAGGCGCCGCTCACTGCACCGGTGCGCGGTAATCGTGAACTGGTAAGCCAGGCGCTGGCAAATCTTGTCGACAACGCCATCAAATATGCCGGGCCGGCGACGAGTAAGGCCAATGGCGCTGTCGCAGAGATCGTCGTCGGGGCCGGCGCCGAGGGCGAGCGCATCATGCTGACGGTATCCGATCACGGCCCGGGTATTCCTGAAGCCGACCGCGGTCGCGTGGTCGAGCGCTTTGTGCGGCTGGAGCAGAGCCGGTCGGAGCCGGGCTCCGGCCTGGGTTTGAGCCTTGCGTCCGCAGTCGCGAGGCTGCATGGCGGCGAGCTCACGTTTGAAGACAATCATCCCGGGTTGAAGAGCATCATCGCTTTGCCGCGGGCCGGGCCTGCAGGGGCGTGATGGCGCGGTCCACCCCCGCCAAGCGCCAGATCAAGAAACCCGACCAGGCGGCGTTGATCGAGCGACTTGAAGGCTTGCCTCGCGGTGGCAAGGCAAGACGGGGACTGCCTTTCTCCTCGGCGGACGGGCGCGCGCGGCTAGCCGTATGGCTCGAGAGCCTGGCGCGAACGGCGGCGGGCAAAGCCTTCAAGGCGTTGCTCAAAGACCATCAGCCACTGGCGGCCTTGCTTGCAGGCGTCGCCGCAGAGGCCCCATATCTTTGGGATCTTGTCCGTGCCGATCCGGAGCGTTTGGTCAGCTTCCTCACCCTCGATCCCGAAGATGAACTCGCCAGGCTTCTGGCGAAAGCGCGGACCGACACTGCGGCGGCCCGCAATTCCGCTGCGGTGATGCGAAGCCTCCGCCAAATGAAGGCTGGAGCAGCTCTTCTCATCGCGCTCGCCGACATCGGTGGCGCGTGGCCGCTTGCGAGAGTGACTGCGGCGCTCACCGATGTCGCCGAGACCGCGCTCGGCGCGGCTATCCGTTATCTGCTCCGCGAGGCGCGGCGCGGCGGCAAGCTTATCCTGCGCGATCGGCGACACCCGGAGCGCGGTTCCGGCTACATCGTCGTGGCGATGGGAAAAATGGGTGGCTACGAGCTGAATTTTTCCAGCGACATCGACCTCATGATCTTTTTCGATCCCGCCGCATCGGCGCTAACGCCCGGCGTTGAAGCTGGACCCTTCTACGCGCGGCTTACGCGCGAGCTGGTGAAGCTTTTGCAGGAGCGCACAGTGGACGGCTACGTATTTCGCGTCGACCTGCGGCTCCGCCCCGATCCATCTTCCACGCAAGTTGCGATCTCAACCGAGGCGGCCCTCAATTATTACGAAAGCCGGGGACAGAACTGGGAGCGTGCCGCGCTGATCAAAGCGCGGCCCTGCGCCGGCGACCGCGAGGCCGGCGACGGGTTTCTCCGCGAGCTGTCGCCGTTCGTCTGGCGCAAATATCTCGACTACGCGGCGGTCGCCGACGTGCACGCGATGAAGCAACAGATCCACGCCTATCGCGGGCACGGCGAGATCGCGGTCGAGGGCCATAACGTCAAGCTCGGCCGCGGCGGCATTCGCGAGATTGAATTTTTCGTGCAGACGCAGCAACTCATCGCCGGCGGGCGCCACGTTGCGCTGCGCGGCCGTGAGACGGTGGCGACGCTGGACGCGCTCGCCGCCGGCGGCTGGATCGACGCCGAGACACGCGACGAGCTGACGACCGCTTATGATTTTCTCCGACGCGTCGAGCATCGGCTGCAAATGATGGCCGACGAGCAAACCCACACACTGCCGGCTGATCGAGCTGGGCTCGAAGCCTTCGCCCGATTTCTTGGCTTCGCCAGCCGTGACAATTTCGCCACTGCCCTGTTGGCACAGCTGCGCACGGTCGAAAAACACTATGTCAGATTGTTCGAAAGTGCGCCGGCCCTGCTCGCGCAACAGCAGAACCTCTCGTTCAGGACGCTTGAGGACGAAGGTGAGACGCTTGATCGCCTCGTCGAGATTGGCTTTCGGCACCCCCGCGAGGCGATGGCCGCTGTGCGGCGCTGGCACGCGGCGGCTTATCGCGCCTTGCGCGGCGAGCAAGCGCGGAAGAATCTGGCCGAGCTTGTGCCGGTCATCATCGATCAGTTCGCACTTGCGGAAAACCCGGATGCGGCCCTTGCCACTTTCGATCATTTTCTCGCCGGCTTGCGCGGCGGGGGCCGCTTCCTGTCGCTGCTGCGGCAAAATCCGGATCTCGTCCGCTTCATCGCGCTTCTGCTCGGCACCGCGCCGCGGCTTGCCGACATTCTGGCTCAACATCCGCATGTTATCGATCCGCTGATCGAGCCGAATTCCTTTGCCGCGTTGCCGGAGACGAAGCACCTTGAACTCGGGATCATGCGCGCGCTGGGTGAGACCCGCAGCTATGAAGATATGCTCGATGCCATTCGTCTGTTTGGGCAGGAGCAGATGTTTTTGATTGGTGCGCGCATCCTGTCAGGATCGGTGGCGGCCGAGCAGGCGGGTGAGGTGTTCGCCGACCTCGCCGACGTGCTCATTCGTGCGCTGCACGCTCGCGTGGAACACGATTTCGTCGCGGCCCACGGCCGGATCCGCGGCCAGGAGACCGCTATCGTTGCGCTCGGCCGGCTTGGCGCGCGCGAGATGACCGCGAGTTCTGACCTCGATCTTATCGTGATCTACGATTTCGACGCCGAGCATCCGACTTCGGACGGCAAGCGTCCGCTTTACGGCGCGCAATATTTTGCCCGCCTGACACAGCGGCTGATCAGCGCGCTCACGGTGCAGACCAATTATGGCGTGCTCTACCACGTCGACATGCGGCTGCGCCCTTCCGGCCGGTCCGGTCCGCTGGCGACGCAGATCGGCGGCTTTATCAGCTACCAGGAGCGTGAGGCCTGGACCTGGGAGCACATGGCGCTGACCCGGGCTCGTGTCGTCTCTGCCTCGCCGGCGTTCGCTGCGCAGGTTGAAGCCGCGATTTACGACGTGCTCTGCCGCACGCGCGATGCGCCATTAATCGCCGCCGATGTCGTCGAGATGCGAGCGGCGATCGCCAAGGAAAAGGGCGATGCGGATCCTTGGGATCTCAAATATGCCACCGGCGCGCTGGTGGATATCGAGTTCATTGCCCAATATCTGCAGCTCATTTACGCCGCCGATGTGCCGGAAATCCTCGATACCTCGACGGCGCGCATGCTGGAGAAAGCCGCGCGTGCCGGTGTGCTTAAGGCGGAAGACGCGGCGGTGCTCCGCCCGGCGGTTCGGCTGTTTCATGACCTGACGCAGATTCTCCGGCTCTGTCTGCCTGGCTCGTTCGATCCCAAGACGGCGAGCGCCGGCGTGCTCGGCTTACTCGCGCGCGCGGCCGACCTGCCGGATTTCGCGGCGCTAAACTCTTATGTCGCGGAAACCCAGCGCCAGGTTCGCGAAAGCTTTACGCGGATTTTGGCAGCGGGATTCTAGTGGCATCCGCCTGCATGTCAGGGGCAAGCTCCGCGCGGGCCGCCTGCGGCAAGCGCACCACCACTACCGTGCCGGCACCGAGCACCGAGCGGATTCGCATTCGGCCGCCGTGCAGTTCGGCGAGCGACTTGGCGATCGCAAGACCCAGCCCGGATCCCTGGTGCCGTTTGGTCAACTGACTTTCCACCTGTTCGAACGGCCGGCCCAGCTTGTGCAGCGCATCCTTCGGGATGCCGATGCCGTTGTCCTCGATGGCAATGGTCACGCCGCCGCGGCGCGTCCGCCCGCGCACAGTCACCGCGCCGCCGTCGGGCGTGAATTTCACCGCGTTGGAAAGAAGGTTGAGCGCAATCTGCTTGAGGGCGCGGCGATCGGCCTTGAGCTGCATGCCTGCCGCAACGTCGGAACGAAGCGTCAAACGCTTTTCATTGGCGCGCCCCGAGACGACACGGAGCGAGTTGGCCATGATGCGATCGAGTTCTACGGTTTCGGGACAAAGGTGGATGCCGCCGGCCTCGATCTTCGACATGTCGAGAATGTCATTGATCACGTCGAGCAGGTACTCGCCGCTTTCGCGAATGTCGCGGGAATACTCACAATATTTGTCGACCCCAAGCGGCCCGAACATCGCCGCTTCCATGATCTCGGAGAAGCCGATGATGGCATTGAGCGGCGTGCGCAGCTCATGGCTCATATTGGCCAGGAATTTCGACTTGGTTTGATTGGCCTCTTCGGCTCGAGTCTTTTCCTCGGCATATTTTTTCGCCAGGTCGGCGAGTTCGTCGGTCTGGCGCTCCAGCGCCTGCTGCGATTGGCGCAGATCGTTGATGGTGGCGATGCGCCGTTTCTCGCCTTCCATGAGCTTGTGCTCATGCTGTTTGATCTTGGTAATGTCAGTGCCGACACAGACGTAGCCGCCATCCTTGGTGCGGCGCTCGCTGATGTGCATCCAGCGGCCGTCGTTGAGCTGCGCCTCGAACGTGCGCGCGCCCTGCGCTTCATTGTCTTCGTTGGCGATGGTGGTCCGAATGATCGCTTTCTTGCCGGCGGCGACCACTGTCTCGTAGGGCGTGCCGGCCGCGACTGCCGAGTCCGGGAGCCGATGAAGGTCCTGGAAATACGAATTGCACAGCACCAGCCGATTGTCGGCGTCCCAGAGGACGAAGGCTTCCGGTATGGTTTCGATGGCGTCGCGCAACCGCAAATCCGCCGCCGTCGTCTTCTCGACCAGGTTTTTCTGTTCCGAGACGTCGACGGCAATTCCGATCACGTGAAGACCGGCTTCGCCTTCCTGGCGCGCCAGCTCACAGCGCACCCGCAGCCATAACCAGCGCCCGTCGGCATGGCGCATGCGGAAAGCATGATCGATCGAGGAAACCTCGCCGTCGGCGAGCTGCCGGGCAAGCTCGTAGAGGTCGATGTCGCCGTCGTGCACCAGCGTGATGAGCTCACCGAAGGTGAGCAGATCGTCCTTTGCCGGTAGGCCGAGGATGTCGAACATCGAGTGCGACCAGAACACGCGGCCGCGGGCGAGATCCCAGTCCCACAGGCCGCAGCGGCCGCGGTTCAGTGCGGTGTCGATGCGGCCACGCACGGTGTCGTGGATCAGGTCGGCTTCGCGCGCGCGGCTGGCTTGCCAATGAAAAGCGAAGCCGAGGATGAGCACCACGAAGCCGGTCGTTGCCGATAGCGTAATGGTCAGCGCGGTGCTCGAACGCCAGCCGGCGAGTGCGCTGGTTGCCGTCTCGACCACGGCGACGACGCCAAGCGGGTTTTGCAGCGATCGCACCGTGGCGAAAGCGGGTGCTCCATCAGGCAACGTGATCTCGAGCGTTCCTGCGGCGGCCCCGAATGTGGTCAGTGGTTGTGACGGCCCCAGCAAGTCGATGAGGGCCCGTCCGACCTGCTGCGGATCACTCGGCACGGTGGCGATGATCCTGCCATCGGAGTCGGCGAGCAGGATCTCCCGGTTACCGCTTGCCGCCCAGACCGGTAGCGCGTGCTCGATCGCTGCCGACGTGCGCCCGGAATTTGCCCGTACGTCTCTTGCCGGATGATCAAGCTCGAGCGCGAGATTGTCGGCCAGCGCCTCGATCGCCTGTCGCGCTTCAAGGGTGGCTTGGCGGCGCTGCTCGAGTACCTGAACGGCTGCGCCGACACAGATCGTGAGTAGGAAGGCGATGATGAGAACCGGCACGGCGCGCCGCAGCAGCGGCTCGGCGCTGAGAAGCCGTCGATACGCGGGTTTGGCAATTGATTTTGCCAGCCCCTGAATTGAATCGGGTCGTAAAGACGCACTCGCCGTTTCGGCGCGCGCCATTGCCAGCCTCCGTTCGGACGGTCCCCTGCACCGCGATCGGAAGGATGTGCCGCATCTCTTTCCGAATCACTTCGATAAGAATTGATGCGCGCTGATTTGTCGAGAGTTCTGGAGTCAATATTCTTTTGAACACTATCCCACGTTTTTTGACGCACGGCATTCTCACATCATTCAGATATGAATGAAGTGATCGGGATTGGGCCGCTCGTCGGGACCGGCTTGGCTGTAATCGCCGAAAGGCCCATCGCGTGCGGCAATGGCGGCACGCACGCCTTCTTTTTCAGCCAGGCGGATGAAATCGACGGCGTCCGGCGTGTTGCGCATCAATCCGTCCAGGATCGGCCCGAGGATTTGCGTGCTGTTGAGCCCCATATTCTCATAGGCCTGATTGACGACAAGTTTCATCGCCGCCAGTTGCGACAGCGGAATCGAAGCGAGCTGCCGCGCCATCTGCAGCACGGTCGCCTCGAGCTGCGCGAACGGCACGGCGCGGTTGATGAGGCCGACATCGGCGGCCTCGCGGCCGGAAAGCGGCTTGCCGGTCAGCGAATATTCCTTGGCCTTGGTCAATCCGAGCCGATAGAGCCACATTCCGCTCAGATAGCATCCCCACATGCGCGCGTAAGGAGTCCCAATCCGAGCGTCCTCGCTGGCAATGATAATGTCGGCACACAACGCGGTATCGCTGCCGCCGCCGACGCACCAGCCGTGAACCTGGGCGATGACCGGCTTGGGCGCACGCCACATGCTCATGAATTTTTGCGTTGGCGCCAACGCCTGCGCTGTCGACCAGGCAAAATCCTTGCCGGCGTCCCACGCCCCGTTGGTCGTGATGTGCTCGTCCCAGAGGTGAAATCCATCGCCAAAATCATAGCCGGCGCAGAACGAGCGTCCGGCGCCGCGCAGAATGATGACTTTGACTGATGTATCTTTGACCGCGAGATTGATGGCCTGCTCAAACTCCTCCGGCATTGGCGGAACGATGGTGTTGAGCTCATTGGGCCGGTTGAGCGTAATCGTCGCGATGGGACCGTCGGTTTTGTAGACCAGCGTCGTGAAAGCCATGGCGTCCTCTGTCCCTGGAGATGAGATGGAACATCAGGCTAGCGGTGCAATCGTGTAGAGCGCAATACGGACAGGGTCGTGCGCGATACCCGCGTTGCGTCGGTCCAAGCGCTCGATCAATGCAGCGTCAGCGCCTGATAACCGGCAACGAGGAGCTCGACCGCGATCAGGACGACAATGATGATTTCCAGCCGCATCGACCGCTTGGTGTCGATGATGTCGGTGAGGACTTCCGCGGTTTCGGCAATGACCGCAAGCTTGCGCGCCAGCGCCTCGGCGCGCTCTTTCAGCTCGTATTCATCCTCCAGTCGGGCATAGAGCCGGTCGAGATCAGGCCGATCCCAAACGACGTCGGGCTTTTCCGCGACTGCAACGCGGCCGGAAACGCGATGCTGAACCAGCAGGGCATTGCCGACGTGTTTAAGGATGGTGCGGCGGCCGGCGACGACGCGGCCGTGCTCCGCAAGCTGCCGGGCAAACGGCTCAACCAGCTCGAACACCGCGGTTACTTCGCGCTCGTCGCGCGCCAGCACCACGCTTTTCGACAACGCATCGGCGATGACGATCAAGTGGTCGGGCGTCATTGTCTTCAGCGTGATCGGGCCACCGGGAGGAATTAGATCGTCCTTGTCGGGGGCCATCTCGATCAGCACAGTTTCTTCCTCGGCGGGCTTGACCGGGCGGATCAAACGCCGTTGCAGGCCGCGCAAGACCTCGTCCTCCTCCGCTACCGTGAGCCCCATGACCACCGCGACGCCATAGCGAAACAAGGTCACGAAGCCCTCGGCGCCAAACTTGTAGGTCAGCGGTGCGGTCGACACGACACCGTCGTGCTCTAGGTTCGACGTATCGATGCGATCGCTCAACAGGAGCGCTTTGACCCTTTTCCGGGTCTTGGTGCTGGGCTGGTTGTCAGTCATGTTGGCATGTCGGCTCGCCCGCGCGGCACAACGCTAATGTCGGCATTGCGAGATCATTGCACAATCGCAGCAAATGCTGGTGTCAGCTGTTTTTCGCGGGTGTTGTTCAGGCCCGATCGGACCACACCGGTGGCCGCCCCATCAGCAGCGGGCCGAAAAATACGGTAAAACCGCCGAACGCCAGGAACCAAGCTAGCCCGGCGGCGTAGAGTAGGGCGCTTGACGGCTCGAACGCCGCGATGATGCGCGCAAGCGCTGCGACCAGAGCGCACAAGTAGATGAACTGCGTCGGCAGGGACGCGACGAGCCGCTGTCCAGTGTGGCCAAGACTCGCGCGTGTCATCACTGCGAGTGTCATCAGGCCAACTGCACCGGTGGTCCAGGCGTGAACGCCGGCACTGATCGGCCAGTAAACGGGCCATAGAATTGCTGCGCCCGAGAGCATGAAGCCAAGCGGCACGAAGGCATAAGCAACGTGAAGGACCAGAACGAGACGATCGGCGAAAGTGCGATCTCCGGCCCAGCGCAGGTGACGGATAGCGCTGGCGCTTGCGTCGTGGATTGCGTTGCCCCAATCCGCCGCCTGCGGCGTCATGTTGATGATCGCGGGCGTGCTTCAGGCTGCCAAGCGTTACCGCGTCGTATCTTGAAAATGCGATCGGAAGCCGGCCAGGATTATTTCGCGTCAGCCAATTGTTGGTGAAACTCGGGACGATGCGTCCCCCCACCAGCATGATCAGCCCGATCAACGCTGCAATGCCGATACGAACGCCATAGTCGGCGCTGCCGTGAAGGATTTCCTCCGCGTGGAAAACGATATTGCCGGCAATCAGCACGCCGAGCATGACGAGGACACGGAGATTGCGCCAATTGTTGCCGGCAATGATTTCGCGCAGCGCGATTGCCGCGAATATCACGAGGAACGCCACGTCGATTGCGGCCGCGATCCATTGACCCCAAATGGCCGAGCCGGCAACGGCCACGCGGCCGGCCAACCACAGCGCGAAGAGCCCGGCCAGCGGATAGCCATTGACCGGCAGCCGGCCGGTCCAGTTGGGAATTGCGGTGAGCAGAAAACCCGTAACGGTCGCCGCGACATAGCCGTAGATCATCTCGTGGATGTGCCAATCGACCGGATTAAAGGCAGTCGGCAACGACAACTCGCCGAAATATTGCGGCAACCAAAGTGCAACGCTCAATGCGGCCCACGCCGCTCCGCCCAGAAAAAAGGGTCGGAAACCGTACGAGAAAATCGCCGGACCGGCATATTCAAGGCGACGTTGAAGTGCGGCCGGCGGGTTCATCGCGAACCTCTGGACCATGATCCAATTCGATTAAATCGGGTCATGGTTTGGCTTGTTTGTTGGTCGCATGACCTTGTGAAAACCGGTGACCGGTTTTCGGGTCATTCTCTATCAGGATAGCTAGTGTCCCATCCCGGACATTACCTGACCGTTATAGATTTCAGGATTCGGCGGGCCTTCAACGCTCAAAATGCCGACCAGTCCGCGCTCCATTCTCGCCAGTGCATGATCGACAATTGTGTAATTGCCCGGCACCTTGGTCTTGAACTCAGTGATGACCGCGCCGCCGGGCGCGACGCTTACGGTTTGAATGCCTTCGAGTGGCGGCGATTCCAGCCCGCCAAACGCGTAAACCTTGTCGAATATTTCGCCGATCACATGGAACGATGACGTGAAATTCGGACCGCCGACGCCGAAGAAGATCCGCACCGTGTCGCCGACTTTCGCCCGCAGCGGATGCAGTTTCGTCAACGCGCCGACCGATCCGTTGAAGACGAAATATTCGGGATGTTCGTTCAGCAGCTTCTCAACGCTAAACTCCGCGCTGCCGCGTTGGCCATAGGGTACGTCCGTATAGATTTCGCCCTGCATCACGTAGAATTCGTGATCGACTTGCGGCAGGCCGTTTTCCGGCTCGACCAGGATGAGACCGTACATGCCGTTGGCGATGTGCTCGGAAACCATCGGCGTTGCGCAATGATAGACGAAAAGACCGGGCACCAGCGCTTTCCACGTCATCGACTTTTCATGACCAGGATCGACTTGGAGCGCAGCAGCGCCGCCGCCCGGTCCGGTGACCGCGTGAAAATCGACCGAATGAATCATCGCGCTGTCGGCGGAGTTCTTCAAGTGAATGTCGACGGTGTCGCCGACCCGGATGCGGATGAAGGGTCCGGGAACCTTGCCGTTAAAGGTCCAGTAGCCGAAGGTGGTCCCTTCCGCCAACCGTCCCTCGACCTCCACGCTGAAGAGGTCGACGCGGACGGTCCGCGGTTCACGCTTGTCGATCGGCGGCGGCAGGTCAGTCGGTTCGCGCGAAATATCAGCCTCGACGAGGGTCTGCGGCGCCGGCCGGGCGGTGACGATGAATTGCCCCTGCATGCCCGCCAGCCGGTGTCCGGGGACACTACAAAAATAAATGAAGTCGCCGGATTTTTCCGCGCGGAAGGCGATGGTCGTGCTTGCGCCTTTTCCGGTGACACGCGGCGACTTGCTGTTTTGATCGGGAAAGACAATGTCGTGTTCCGCGCCTTCGCCGTTGATCAACGTAAGCTCGACCACCTGTCCCTCCGCGGCGGTCAGCACCGGATTGACCTTGCCATCGATGGCACCGCCGACGCCGAGATAGACCATTCGCCCATCCGCAATACCGGATCGCAAAGTGTATTTGGCGTCTGACGAATATCCGACGTCCGCGCCGGGTGCGCCTTGCGATCCCTGGTTCGCCGACGCCGGAGGCGTTTGTTTTGTTGCTGCGGGCGCCTGTTGTTGGGTGGCCGTCTTTTGAGCGGCTGTTGCCGGAGCGGTGAAGTAGGCGATGACATCGGCGCGATCATGCTCGGTCTTGAGACCCGGGAAGGGCATTTTGTTTCCGGGAACAACCTTCTGCGGATCGCTCAGATAGACGTCCAGCGTCTTCGCATCCCAAACAATGTTCGCCTGCTTCATCGCCGGCGAATAATTGTAGTTTGGGTCGGATCCGGCCTTGCGGCCCATGACCCCGGCAAGCGATGGTCCGAGTATCGTCTTGCCCGGTTCCATTGAGTGGCAGGCCTGGCATTTCCGGAACACAAGTCGGCCGGCGGCGGCATCGCCGCCGGCTATCGGCGTCGCAGGCGCTGCCGCAGGTGCGCTGGTTTGCGCCGCAGCGACGGCCATAGTGTGATCCATCGCGTGGTCGTGAGATGGAGGAACAGCAGTTTCGGGCGCGGATGGTTGAACGCTCGCGGCGGTAACGGGCGCTGCAGCAGACCGCGATGGCTCGCCGGTTCGGGTGGGAGGCAGAGGCGCCTGCCGCGGAGTCTGAACAGCGGTTTCAGACTTGGCTGATTTGCCCTCCTGAGCTGCCGCAGCGGCAGCCGATGGAGAGGGCTGGTGTGAGGCGAAGAAAAAGCCTCCGCTAATCAGGCACGCAGCAATGACAACGATATACCAGTCGCGCAGCTTCGCCCCCATTGATCGCCTCCGTCCGGCACGGCAGCCGATGCAAATAGGATATGATCAAGAAGCATACGCTGATGTCTTCTAAGATAAACTACCTAGGTGTGGGGATTGAAATAATTTAGCGCAGCGGGGCTCACGTCTCAGCCAGTGTGCGCGCGACAATATCGTGAACATCGCGTGACAACGCCGCCGCCGCGTCGACGCGGCGCAGCGTGGCTTCGGCGCGCTCGCGGCGCAGCGGTTCGAGCGCGCGCCAGGAGCGGAACGCGCCCATCAGGCGCGCAGCGACTTGCGGGTTCTTGGGATCGAGCGTCAGCACGATGTCGGCGACGAAGTCATAGCCGGCGCCGTCGGCGCGGTTGAACTGGGTGTGATTGACCTGCGCAAAAGATCCGATCAGCGAGCGCACACGATTAGGATTGGCCATGGAAAAGGCCGGGTGCACGGTCAGCGCGCGCACGCGGTCGAGCGTCGCCGGCTCGGCGATCGCCGCCTGCAGCGCCAGCCATTTGTCGATGATCAACGGATCGTCGGAATAGCGGGCGTAGAAATCCGCGATCGCTTCGGTGCGCTCGGGCCGATCGTGCTGCGCAAGTGTCTCCAGCGCGGCCATGCGATCGGTCATGTTGTCCGCGTTGCGATATTGCGTAAACGCGCGTTCGATCGACTCGTCCTGCTGCGTCGCCGCCAGAAGATCGAGGCAGACGTTCTTAAGCGCCCGCTTGCCGGCGCTCGCCGCATCCGGCGAGTACGGACCGGCAACGATCATACGCTGATAGGCATCGGCGAGAGGTGCGCCGAGCTGTTCACCGATTGCGGCGCGCAAGTGCCGGCGCGCGGCAAAGATGGCGCCAGGATCGACATCGCGGCCGATCTCACGCGCGATGTCGCTCTCGCTCGGTGGGTTGAGCGTCAGCGCGATGAAGGCGGGTTCGAGATTTTGGTCGGCGAGGTTCGCGCCGAGCGCGGCGGTCAAGCCGTCGTCAGTGCGCGGGGTCGCGTTTTGCCGGAGCGCCGCGACGTTGGCGGTCAACAGCGACATCGCCAGTGTCTGCACCGCCTGCCAGCGATTAAAAGAATCGGAATCCTGCGCGGCAAGGAAACGGAGCTCGCCCGGTTCGACCGGCAGCGAAAGCTTGATCGGCGCGGAAAAGCCACGATTGAGCGACGGGATCGGCCGCTCGGCGACCCCGGTGAACACGAAAGTTTGGCTCGGCTTGGTTACCTCGATCACGCCGTGATCGAGCGGACGGCCGTCGAGCGTGAGCGGCAGGTCGCCGCCGTCCTTCCCGACCAACCCGACCGCTAACGGAATGACCATCGGCGTTTTGTCCGGCTGACCCGGCGTGGGCGGCGTCGCCTGGGAGATGTCGAGCCGGTAAGTTTTGCTGCGCGCATCGTAATGCGCCGCGACCACGACTTCCGGTGTGCCGGCCTGGGTGTACCAGCGCATGAATTGCGTAAAATCGCGGTGGCTCACGTCGGCGAAGCACTGCACGAATTGCTCGACCGTGGCGGCTTCGCCGTCATGCCGCTCGAAGTAGAGGTCCATCCCTTTGCGGAACAGTTCCGGCCCGAGCAGCACCTTGATCATGCGCACGACTTCGCCGCCCTTGTCGTAGACGGTGGTCGTGTAGAAGTTGTTGATCTCGTGATAGACCTCGGGCCGCACCGCATGCGCCAGCGGGCCGGCATCCTCAACGAACTGATGCGAACGCAACGCCCGCACGTCGCTGATGCGCTCCACCGCCCGCGAGCGTTGATCGGCGGAAAATTCCTCGTCGCGGAAAACGGTAAGACCTTCTTTCAGACACAGCTGAAACCAGTCGCGGCAGGTGATGCGATCGCCGGTCCAGTTGTGGAAATATTCGTGCGCGATCACCGCTTCGATATGGGCGTAGTCGGTGTCGGTTGCGGTCGCGGGCGACGCGAGCACGTATTTATCGTTGAAGACGTTGAGACCCTTGTTCTCCATCGCGCCCATGTTGAAGGCGGAGACCGCGACAATCATGAAAATATCGAGATCGTATTGGCGGCCGAACGCCTCTTCGTCCCAGCGCATCGCGCGCTTAAGGCTGTCCATGGCGTAGTGAGCGCGATCCTCCTTGCCGGGCTCTACATAAATGTGGAGCGCGACCTTGCGGCCCGACATCGTGGTGAAGCTGTCGGTGATGCAGCCAAACTTGCCGCCGACCAGTGCGAACAAATAACAGGGCTTCTTGAACGGATCATGCCAAACGGCGAAATGCCGGTTGGTGCCGGGCATGTCGCCGTGTGCGATCAGATTGCCGTTGGAGAGAAGGACCGGCGTCTCGGTTTTGTCGCCCTCGATCCGCGTCGTATAGACCGCCATCACGTCCGGCCGATCAAGGAAGTAAGTGATCCGCCGAAAGCCTTCGGCCTCGCACTGCGTGCAATACGTCGAGCCGGCGCGGTAGAGGCCCATCAGCTGGGTGTTCGCCGTTGGATCGACGCTGGTCTCGATCGTCAGCTCGAAAGGCCGGTTCGGCGGTTGCGCGATGGTCAGCCGCTCGGGCGTAGCGAGAAAACTGTCACTCGGCAGCGGCTTGCCGTCGAGCGTGAGCGAGCGCAGCTTCAAGTCCTCGCCATCCAGCACCAGCGGCGCCGGCGTGCCGCCGCTGTTCGGCTTGAGCTTGAGCTTCGCGCGGACGGTCGTTGCGGTTGGATCGAGCGACACATCGAGATCGACGGTTTCGATGAGCCAATCCGGTGGACGGTAATCCTTGAGGCGGATGGGACGCGGTTCTTCAGTGCGCATGATCGGCTTGATGTAGAAGTTTTGCGGGCTAATTGAAAGCACAGGTAATGAGCGTCGTGCGCTAAGGTGCCGCTCGATGTCAGTCATGCACGCAATGGTGCTCGATCGGCCGCAGACACCGCTGGTGCTGCGGGAGCTCTCGATCCCACAGCCGGCGAACGGCGAAATCCTGCTCGCGATTGAAGCGTGCGGTGTGTGCCGCACCGATCTGCACGTCGTCGACGGCGAATTGCCGCAGCCCAAGCTGCCCATCGTGCTGGGCCACGAGATTGTCGGCCGCGTCGCAGCGCTGGGTGCGGGCGTGACCGGCTTTAGGCTGGGCGAGCGCGTCGGTGTGCCGTGGCTTGGTGCGACCTGCGGCGTTTGTCCTTACTGCCGTTCCGGGCGCGAGAACTTGTGCGATTCACCTCTGTTCACCGGCTATACGCGCGACGGCGGCTACGCCACCCATACAATTGCCGACGCGCGTTTTGCTTTTCCGCTGCCGGGGAAACTCGATGCCGCGGAGGCGGCGCCGCTACTTTGTGCCGGGCTGATCGGCTGGCGCAGCTACCGGATGGCCGGGGAGGGGACCACGCTGGGCCTCTACGGTTTCGGTGCCGCCGCGCATATCCTGGCGCAGGTCGCCTTATGGCAAAGCCGACGCGTTTACGCTTTCACCCGTGACGGTGATGTGGCCTCGCAAAATTTCGCACGCTCGCTGCGTGCAGTCTGGGCCGGTGGCTCCAGCGAAATGCCGCCGGAGAAGCTCGATGCGGCCATCATTTTTGCGCCGGCCGGCGAACTCGTTCCGGCCGCGCTCGCCGCGGTGAAGAAAGGCGGACGCGTGGTCTGCGGTGGCATCCACATGTCCGATATACCGAGCTTCCCGTATCGGCTGCTTTGGGAGGAGCGTCAGCTCGTCTCCGTTGCCAATCTCACGCGACGCGATGCTTACGAGTTCCTGGCCGTCGCGCCGCGCGCCGGCATCAAGATGCAGGTGACGCGTTATGCGTTGCGCGAGGCGAACGCCGCTTTGGCCGATTTGCGGGCCGGCCGCTTCGAAGGCGCGGCCGTGCTTATTCCGTGACGAATAATCTCAACCGCGATGCGAAACGGCAGGCAGCTGTGGTCGTTGACGCGGCGCCTCAACCGGCATGTTGACTTGCCCCGGCACCGGGGATGGAATGTCTGCGCTACCTACTAGGGGAGGAGCAAATGATTACCTTTATTAGGACGGCGACGGCAGCGCCGGGCAAGCTGTTTGAAGCTTTGACGTGGGGCAAGGAAATCGCGACTATCATCAAGAGGGTGACGGGCAAAGATATGGCTGTCGGCAATCCGTTTGGCGGGGCGGTGACGGAGGTAGCCTGGATCGCCCAATGGGATTCGGTCGCCCAAGCCGATGAGGCCTTCGTCAAGCTCTTGGCCGATCGCGAATACACGACCGCCCTCGCCAAGGCGGGACAGCTCCTCCTGGCCGGAAGCGCGCACGATCACATCTGGAAGCACGTCTAGAGCGTCCGCTATCGCCTTGGCTCGGCATGGCCGATGACGCGCGTGACGCTGGGAAAGCGCCGGCGCAACCGCCGCTCCGCGGCATCGACCAGGTCGTGCACCGCGCTGACCGACAGGGCGGGGTCGACTTGGCAATGAAAATTGACGATTTCGCCGTCGGTGGTTTCGCGCACCCGCACGTCGTGCACTTCGCCGAGACCGGCAGTCTCCGCGGCGAGTTCGCCAAGAGCGCCGGCAATTTCCGCGACCCTGGCGGCAGCAGCGTCATGGCCGGCAAGGACCACAGCCGGCAGCGGTTCGATATGGGTTTCGACTTCGACCTCCGGACCAAGCTCTTCGCGGATCGCGTCCTCTAGCTGGCTCGCGGTCTCGTGCGCGGTATTCAGCGGTAATGTGCCTTCGACCTCAAGATCAAACGACACCGAAAGCCGGTCCGCCAACGCCTGCACCGCGATGTGGTGCACCGCGAGACCGCGGTTGCGCGCAATCAGCATGACGCGTTCGCGCACGGTTTCGTCGTCAAGCGCGCGCGGCTCGGTGGTGATCGTAATCTCGGTCTCCGGAAGGCCAGCGCGGACCGCCTGCGTCAACCGCTCCTTGATCGCGGTGACCCGGTCGAGCGGCAATGTGCGGTTGACGCCGACGGCGAGATCGACAAACAGCACCGGGCCGGCGGGACGGGCGCGCACGCGCTCGACGGTAACGATACCCGGCACCCGGCGCGCAATCGCAGCGACGCGCTCGCTGACGCCGGCCGGCGCGGTGTCGGTCAAGGTGTCGATGGTGCGCCGGCCGAGCCGCAAGCCGGCGACGCCGATAAAAATCGCGACGACAAGCGCCGCCGCCGCATCGGCCTTCGAATAGCCGAGCGCGACGCCGCCTAATCCGATCAGCACCGCGATCGACGACCACATGTCGGAGCTGAAATGCAGGGCATCGGCTTCAAGCGCCTGGCTCAACGTCTTCTTGGCGACGCGGGTCAGCGTCCGGGCGCGGAAGAAATCGACGACGATCGATGCGGCGATGACGGCGAAAGCGGCCGCGGTCGCTTCGACGGCGTGGACGCTTTCGCCGAACAGCCGCTGCGCCGCCTCGAAAATCACGACCGCTGCGAGCAGAAACAAAAAAGCGGTTTCGGCGAGCGCAGCCACGCTTTCCACCTTGCCGTGGCCGTATTGGTGCTCGGCGTCGGCCGGCTTTCCGGAGACCCGCACAGCGACATAGGTCAGCACCGTCGCGGCAAGATCGATCAGTGAATGCCCGGCCTCCGACAGAATGGCGAGCGAGCCGGTGAGCAAACCGATAATGGCCTTCGCCACGGTCAGCCCGGCCGAGGCGGCAATCGAGCCCAGCGCGACTTTTTCCTTTTCGTTCATCGGAAGGGCTTAGCGCGGTTAGCCGACCGCGGAAATAGCTATGAGCGACGCCAAGCATGCACAGAGGGGCGAATAGGCGAACGTATCGAGCCGCGCGAAGCGGCTATCTCCGATGCGCTTGAAAAACCCGACGTAGCGAAAATCGCCGATGGCAGACTTTTTGATTGCCGACGTCGGGGATAACCCCAAGCGGCAATTGCACTTCCTATAGAGGCGTATCTACAATGGCGCTTTGGGCGGTGCCAGTATCCGGTGCGCTCGGCGGAACGAACTCGCATCGTCCAAAATGGTTTGGGGTGCCAGACTGAGGGCGGTTTGGTTGGTCTGTATCGATGACGTCTGCGCTGGCTGAATGCTGCGGCGGAGCAAGTTGGTTGGAGGATCTGAGGACCAAAAAACCGGATCGGTTCAGATGCGTTTCTAAGGGATCGGGACGTTCCGAATGAGCATTGTCAACAAAAGTTGGAAGCCCACCACTCTCGAGGAAGTTCTCAAGAAGAGCGAAGAACGCTTCCGCCAGGTCGTCGAGTTGGCGCCAAACGCCATGGTGATGATCAGTCGAGAGGGCTTGATCGAAATGGTCAACGCTCAAGCCGAGCGAGTGTTCGGCTACGAGCGCGCGGACTTTCTGGGCAAGCACGTCGAAATGCTGGTGCCGGAACGATTTCGCGGTAATCATCCGGGGCTGCGCAATTCGTTTTTTTCCGGTCCGGTTTCGCGTCCGATGGGTGCGGGACGCGACCTTTACGCCTTGAAGAGGGACGGCAGCGAATTTCCGGTGGAGATCGGTCTGAACCCGATCGAGACCCACGAGGGGACGATGGTACTTTCGTCCATCGTCGATATTTCCTCGCGAAAGAGGTCCGAGGAGCGCTTCCGTCAGGTCGTTGAATCGGCTCCAAACGCCATGGTCATGATCAGTCGGTGGGGGCTGATTGAAATGGTCAATGCTCAAGCCGAGCGCGTGTTTGGTTACAGCCGTACAGAAATGCTCGGCAACCATGTCGAGATGCTGGTGCCGAAGCGATTTCGCCAGAATCATCCTAATTTACGTGACTGGTTTTTCTCCGGACCGGTGTCACGTCCGATGGGCGCTGGACGCGATCTTTACGCCCTGAGGAAGGACGGCAGCGAGTTTCCGGTCGAAATTGGTTTGAATCCGATTGAGACCGACGAGGGGACCATGGTGCTCTCCGCCATCGTCGATATCTCGGACCGCAAGCACAAGGAAGAAAGCATCCAGTCGGCGTTGAGGGAAAAAGACGTTCTGCTCGGCGAAATCCACCATCGCGTCAAAAACAATCTGCAGATCGTCTACAGTCTGCTCGATCTGCAATCGACCAATATCGATGACGAGAAGGTCCTTGGGATGATGCGACAGAGCCAGAACCGTATTCGGTCGATGGCCTTGATACATCAGACGCTTTATAAGTCGAAAGATTTTGCCCGCGTCGATTTTAGAAGTTTCCTCGACGCGCTGGTGCCGAATCTGATCTCTTCTTATCTCGTCAACCCCGAACGCATCGGCTTATCAATCAATTCGGACAGCGTACTGTTACCTATTAATGCGGCGATACCTTGCGGCCTCGTCGTCAGCGAGCTCATTTCAAACGCTTTAAAACACGGATTTCCAAACAACATAGCAGGTCAGATCACGATCGACCTTGCTTACCACACGGACGCCGCGGTTATCCTCTCCGTTGCCGATAACGGGATAGGCATCCCCGAGGATTTCGACATAACGCAAACACCGACGCTTGGATTACAGCTGGTTTCGATGCTCGCCGATCAACTGGGTGGCGAGTTGACCATCCGGCGCTTCGATCCGACGCGCTTTGCAATTCAGTTTCCGCTGCACAAAGCAATTGTCCAGTCATGATCCCGGCAAAGGTTTTGATCGTCGAGGACGAGCGCATTGTTGCCCAGCATTTGCGGCAGCGTCTTTCGCTGCTGGGTTATCAGGTTCCGGCGATAGCGACCACCGGCTCGCAGGCGCTCGAGCAAATTAACAACCTCCGCCCGGATCTGGTTTTGATTGACATTCACATTGAAGGTGACATTGACGGCATCGAGACCTGCGCGCGCATTCCTCCCGAGTTGCAGATACCGGTCATCTACCTGACGGCGTATTCCGAGGAGGCGACGCTGGAGCGGGCGCGAAAAACTCAGCCTTATGGATATCTGATCAAGCCATTTTCGGAGCGCGAGCTGCACGCGACCATTCAAATGGCGCTGGAAAGACGGCAAGCCGATGTGCTGCGCGCGGCGGTGGGCGGTTAAGCTGTCCGCGCCCTGACGCGATCGCTGCCGCATATCCGGCAATCAGGACAGCCTACTTTTGCCACTGCATCGTTGAATGCGGCCTTTATGACTGGGGCCTGATACGCGGCGGCCATTATGGACGGCAGTCGTATGAACCGCGCAAAATAGGCTGAACACAGAGCAATCCCGGCCGGTAAAGCGCCGCGAACAGCCCGCCGTTCTTCTAAGCCGCCGGCTAGGCCAAAATGGGCTCTTCATGCATTAAAGTGCAATATCTATGTCTGCTTGATACACTTCGCCGGCTCCATGGGCGGGTTTCATTTGAAGTCGGTGAGCGTTGATGGCCCCCTTCTAAACGATGCAGGGCAGTTTCGTGTCACGCAATGTTGTTTCGATTGTTGGGGCTGCGCTCGAAAAGGCCGTGCTCGGCGCGCACGATTCGGAAATCGCCGAAATGATCGAGATGGTGCGGGATGCGTCGCATTCATCTTCGATCGGGCAAGACATTGAGCGGTTGTATTTTCATCTGAATACGATCGCCGAGGTCATTCGCGACCGCGGGGTAAGCGAACGCGGCCTCAGTCTTCTCATCGACACCACTCATGATCTCTCCAGTACATTGGCGCTGCAGGATCTCTTGCGGACGATCGTCAGCCGCGCGCGAAGTCTTGTGGGCGCCAATGTGGCATATCTGACAATGCTTGATGAGGATCACCGTATCTTGCGAACCGTCACTGCCGAAGGACACGTCAACCCGGCTACCTCGGAGATGAAAACGCGTGTCGGTTATGGCGCAGTAAGCCTCACGATCAATTCCAAGACGTTCTTCGACACGCAGGATTATCTGCATGACCAACGGTTCCGGCATTCGGAAGCCCTGGATCGCGCTTTCAAAGCTGAAGGTATCGTTTCCCTGGCGGGTTTCCCGATCCTTTCAGAAGACAAGTTGCAGGGTGTTCTGTTTGTTGCGGACCGCTACCGCCGCAAACTCTCCGAGCGCGAAATTTCCATATTGGGGTCATTCGCCCTCCACGCCGGCGTCGCCATGCGCAATGCACACGCCTTTACAAAGCTGTCGGAAGCATTGGCAGAGGCGGAGCGCAATCGAAACGCGCTGATCGACCACATTCATCGGGTCGATGTTTCAGCCGCGGCTCACGACGAAATGACGTCGTTGCTGGCCAAGGGCACCGAATGGCCCCTTTTCATCCAACGCATGGCCGACCAGATCGATGGCGCGATTATTTTGTATGATGAGTCTCTTTCAATCAAAGGGCGGTTCACGTCGACATCTTTTGGCGGACAGTTGGCGGCCCTAAAAGAGGGCAACATTCAAACTTCCATGCTCATCAGCGCCATCTCCCAGTCGCGCCACAGTGGACGATCTGTCGTCATGCGCGATGCCGGGGACGAGCGCTATCGGGTCATGGCGTTGCATGGTGGCGCCGAACGCGGCGAAAGCCTCGTCATCTGCCACCGCGGCGAACTGGATCCAATCGACATTCGCAACCTGGAACGCAGCACGGTTGCGCTTTCAATCGCGAAGCTGTGGAGCGAGAAGCGTGAGACGGAGCAGTTGATCGCCTCTTCGACCCTGCTGCGTCACCTCATTCTGGTCGATCCGCCTGATACGTCTACAGTCTCAGCAATCCGAGACCGTCTGAACATCAATACGGGCGAGCCTGTGATGCTGGCCCTCATCGCGATCTCCGGCCTCGATCGCGCCGCGCAAACGACGATGATCCGTGGATCAGCCGCGAATATGAATTTGCTCGTCGATCTCATCGACGATACCTACCTGGCCGCTGGTCCCGGGAAATCAGTCCAAACTTTCCTGCAGACACTGCTCCGACGTCGGAAGGGATGGGAGATTGGGGGAATCGTGTCGGATCCGTTCTCCGATCTGACGCAGGCCGCAGCCCACTATGGCCGAATCGAGCAGGCGCTTCGAGTGTTGCGCAAAATGAACCGCCTCACTCGGTTCGTCGAATATTCTCAGGTCAATCTCTTTGCCAAGTTGTTCGGGGCAGGGGATGCCTCGCGCATTGTGCGATATCTGGAGCAGATCCTCTCGCCGATCGAAGAGCGGGATCGGCATAATAAGACGGAGCTCAAGAAGACCTTGTTGTGCTACCTGGACACTCAGTACAACATTGCCCGTACCGCCAAAATTCTCGGCGTCCATATCAATACGGTGCGTCAAAGGCTCGGCACGCTTCGTGAAATCACGGGCGGTTGGGATGATCCAATTGCCGCACTGGAATTGCACGTTGCGCTGCGCCTCGATTCAATCGCCGCGACGCCGTGATCGTATATCGCGCGGGCAGGTGCTCCGGCTCCGAAGCTAAGACGATCCCAAAGAGGACTTCCCTCCGGCGGCAATTGCCATCTCGGCGAACTTCCGCGTTTGGGCAAAAGCGTCTTGGAGCGGAACAGACTTCTGGCCACTGAAGATCTCGTTCCAGCGGGCGGCGATCGTGTCGGGCGACCGCTCGCCTTCATCGAGATAGACGCCCGGCGTCTCCTCAATCCGCGTTACTGCGAAGACGCCGGCGCCGGCGCCCAGGATAACCCGCGAGGGGGCATCTTCGCTGACGAGGAACAACACCGCAGGCGTTACCGATTCCGGCGTTAGCACTTTCGCTGCGTCGGGCGGCAGGAGGCCCGCCGTCATGGCGGTCGCCGCGGTCGGAGCCAGCGTATTGACGCGGATATCGTGTTTGGAGCCTTCGAGGTGCAGGACGTTCATCAAGCCGAGCATCGCAGCTTTTGCGGCGCCGTAATTGGCCTGCCCGAAATTGCCGTAAATGCCAGAGGCCGAGGACGTGAAGACGATCCGACCGTAATTGCGCTCGCGCATCCCGTTCCAGACCGCCTTGGTGCAATTGGCGGAACCGTTAAGATGCACGCTCACGACGCGCTCAAAGTCGCTCATCTCCATTTTGGCGAACGTCTTGTCGCGCAGAATTCCGGCATTGTTGACGAGAATGTCGATCCGACCCCATTCCTTCTCGGCGCGCGCGACCATTGCCGTGACCTGTTCGAAGTTGACGACATCGGAACCGTCAGCCAGTGCTATGCCGCCAGCGGCCCGGATTTCGTCGACGACTTTTCGCGCGCTGTCAGGCGCCGTGCCGCCCTTGCCGAGGTCGTTGACCACCACCTTCGCGCCGCGCGAGGCCAGGCCCAGCGCGTGGCAGCGACCAAGTCCGCCGCCGGCACCCGTGACGATCGCAATCCTGCTGTCGAAACGTATGGTCATGTTTCATTCTTCTGTTGGACAACACGTGACCTCGGAAATGCAGCCGATGTGCACGCAAAGGCATAAACTGATTTCTTCCCGATCAATGAATCGCGGCGTGCAGGATTTTCTCGGCGCTGGCCTCCGATCGCGCAAATTCTGCAACGATGGTGCCGCTTTTCGCCACCAGAATGCGGTCGGAGAGGTCGAGGATCTCGGGCAGATAAGATGAAATCAGCATCACACCCGCGCCACCATCGGCGAAACCGCGGATGATTTGGCGGATTTCGGCGATGGCGCCCACATCCACGCCTCGCGTGGGCTCGTCGAAGATGACGAGCTTCGGCTTCTGCGCCAAAGATTTCGCAATGACGACCTTCTGCTGATTGCCTCCGGAAAGATACAGCACGGACTGGTCATCGCCGCTGCGACGGATCGAAAGACGCTCCGCCCACTCGCGCGCGACCGCGCGCATCCTGCCGAGCGGCGCAAGAACAGCGCCACGCCCGAATTTCGCCAGCCAGCCAAAACCGATGTTCTGCGATACGCTCATCATTTCGAAGAAGCCGTCGAGTTTGCGGTCCTCGGATACGTACGCAATTCCGGCCGCCACCGCCTGCGCTGGCAGCACATAGCGCACCTCACGCCCGTCCAGCCATATTTGACCGCCGCCAAAATTGCGTTTGGTGTGCCCCATGATGACTTTGGCGACCTCGCTGCGCCCCGAGCCGATCAGCCCGGCGATCCCGGTGATCTCCCCCGGAAATATCGAAAACGACATGTTGTTGACCACATTCCCCATGCGAACATTCGCTACCCGCAAGACCGGGAGCGCGGTTCGAACCATGCGCGCTGCGCGAGGTGCCGGCGCTTCGATGTTGAGGTCGTCGCCAATCATGTGGCGTATAAGACGGTCGCGATCAAACTCGTTCGCCTGTCCCGTTGTTACCAATCGACCGTTGCGCAGAACGGTGACGCGATCAGCGTGCGTAAGCGCCTCTTCCAGCGCATGCGAGATAAAGATCATCGCCACGCCGGTCTTCTGCAGCGACGCCATCAGCTCGAACAGGTGGTCCGTCTCTTCCGGCGTCAGCGCCGCGGTCGGTTCGTCCAGGATAATGACCCGAGCGTCATTGAGCACGGCTCGGGCGATTTCGACCATCTGGCGTTTGGCGGCCGACAGCGAGCCCGCCAATTGGGACGGGTCGACGTTGAAGTTGAGACGCTGCAGCACCTGTCGCGCCTCGTTTCGCACTTTGCGGACCGAATTGAACGCGCGTTCGCGGCCAAGGACCATGTTCTGCGCCACGGTCAACTGCGGCACCAGGCTCGTCTCCTGGTACACCATCGAAATGCCGTAGCGCGCGGCATCTTTCGGCGCCGTCAAATGCGCAGTCTGTCCGTCGATGATGACGCGCCCGTCCGAGGGCGTGATGACACCCGCGATCAATTTGCACAGGGTGGACTTGCCGGCGCCGTTCTCTCCGATAAGCGCGTGAATTTCGCCGGGGAACAGTGCGAAATCGGCACTCTGAAGCGCAGCTATGCCGCCATAGAGCTTGGTGACGCCTTCGAGGCGAATGATCGGACTATCGCTCATCGGCGTTTCCTGCCGAGCTAAATTTCAAAATCTCCTCGCTGGCGCGGCTCACGGCGATCAGACTTTCGTTCCACGCGGTCACGTCGGATATCGCATGACGAATACCGTTCGCACGGGAATGCGCCGAACCAACCGGCGTCATGGCGCCGTCCGTCTCGATCACCAAACCGTAGGAGAACGACGGTGCCCAAGGCTTGATCTCTCCGAACAGCCGCGTCGCTCCGAGTTCGATAGGGAAATCATGACTGAACTCCGGAGTTGAGCGCGGCGATATCCAGTGCCGTGGATCAATATTGGCTTTCATCTTCGCTACGAATTGGCGCTCTGTCTTGAGAAACTCGATCAGCGGATCGCGCCGCGACAGGCAGGCAAGCGCGTATCCCTCACCGATCTTGCGTATCCGAGATAGATACGCCGGATATCCTGACTGCAGCACCTTGCCCGACACGTCAACGACACGCGCTTGCTCAAGTTCGGTCACGACGAGCGCGCCATCAGGTCCGCGAGCGATGCCCATCGGGCAATGCAGTCCGGCTGCGATCACTTGCAGTTCGCCGGTTCGGCTGATCCCGATCACCTGTCCGCGCGCTACCGGGTCCCACGGCGCAAGAGAGAGGATTGGCTCCTCCGGCCCATAGCCGTGATCGACGACGGCCAGGACATCCTCGGATAGAAAGAGACAATCCGCGACCGCAGACGGGTTGGGTGATAATGTCCAACCCGACAGGGGCTCGCCGGCCGCATTGTGAACGACGATCCGACCGCCCGAGAGACCAACCGCGATGCGCCCACCTGCGCTCGCAGCAAGGGCCGACACCGGAGCATCAAAACTTCCCCAGAGTTCGGGTTCTCTACCCCAGTGCGGGATCAACAGCACATCGCAGCCGGACGACACCAAAAGCTGCCCGTCGCGATTGACGCAGATCGCTTCCGGCTTTGCGACCGGAAACGCATCGGCGTCGTCAAGACGACCATTGGGGCCCAAAGCGCCTTCCAAAGGCATCGCCGGCGTTTCTGGTTTCCGTCGCTGGAAGAACATCATTTACGCTGTCTTCCAGTAACTCTCGGGACCGGTCCACGCCGGGTCGGCCCCGTCAAGGACGAGACGCCCGATTTTGTTGTTGGTGACGCCACCGAGGTAGAGCGCGCCTTTGTGTTCGCGCATCGACGTGATCATATAGAGCGGTCCGTCCGGCCGATCCCAAAGCGCGTCGCAGATTTGTCCGACGCCGTCGATCTTAAGTACGCCCCCGATATTGAGGTTGCCGAACAACCAGTTTGTCGGCGGGACGCGTTTGGCCATCCGGCGGCGCAACCGCGGCATCGTCATCGCCTCGTCCATCACCGGATTTCGCATTCCGGCAAGCGCGATCCAGTAACCGCCGTCGGAAGCCCGGTTGATGTTATCGGGATAGCCGGGCAATCCCCGGACGAAGACCCGGGGCCCGTCCCCGAGGTTCTGCAAATCGAAGATCAGCACCGAACAGGTCCACGTGCTCGCCACGAGCAGATGATTGCCGTCATGCGTGAGGCAAACTCCATTCGGAAAGATCAGGTTGTCGCAGACTGTTCGCGTCTTGCGAGACTTCGGCTCGAAGCTCAGCAGCCGGCCGTTGGGACGCCCCTCCAGCAAATCCAGGCCCCAATCCGCGATGTCATAGCGCTTGGTCGCGTCGGTGAAATAGATCGTTCCGTCGGCAGTGATATCGAGATCGTCAGCCATCCGGATTGTCGTGTCGTCCTGGATGCTGAAGAGGCTGCGCTCGGTCTGATCCGTCAACAGCTCGGCTTCGCCCTTCAAAGTCACGCGCACCAGGCCCATGCCGGCGACGCAGGTGACGATCCGCCCTTCGGCGTCGAGCGCGAGGCCGAGCGGACGCCCTCCGATTTTGGCGAGAACACTGACCTCGGTATGATCCGGCGCCGCGAACCGCATGATGCGTCCGTCGCGCGTGCCGCAATAGAGGTTGTCCTCGGCATCAAGAAGGACATCCTCAGGTCCATCGATCTTCCCGGAGCCGATCAGCCCGGCACCTGACAGCTTAGGGGCCACGGCATCAGGCATCAGCCCGTCCATGCCGCGTACGCCGTCTACTTCCAATGCAACCGGGTCGAGATAGGTTGACGCCAGCAGGCGGTGCCGGTTCTTGCGGAACCTCACGTCGATCGCGAGGATCACGATGATGATCGTGCCAAGGACGAATTGCGTGAAATCGCCGCGCAGGCCGGAGTTGATCATCACGTTATTCAGAACGTAGATCGTCGCGAATCCCATCAGAACGGAGACCACCGCTCCGCGTCCGGGCACGAAGCCACCGAGGCCCACGACTAATGCGGTCAACGTAAAGAACTCGAGGCCAATAGCGGTGTCGGAGCCGACGCTGTTTTGCCGTGCGGCGAACAGAAATCCCGCGAGGCCGACGATCAGCCCGGCGACCACATAGGCAAAGAACACGGTCAGTTTGACGTTGATGCCGCCATGCCGTGCAGCCTTTCTGTTGCCGCCGACCGCAAGAATATGCCAGCCAAACCGCGACTGCCGAAACGTGAAGAAGATCAGCAGTGCGACGGCAATGAGAGCGAGGAAGCCGACGGGTATCCCGAACGGCTTTTCGAACCCGATCCAGTCCCACAGATCGTCACTCCTGGTACTGGTCGAAATGGCGACCAACCGCGCCTGCGACGCCAGCGTATAAAGTCCACGGACCGTGATCATGGTGGCGAGCGTCGTCAGCAGCGCACCGCAGCCGATCAATCCGGCGAGCGTACCGTTGACCGCGCCAATCAGCGCGCCGCACGCAAGCGCGAAGCCGAGAACGACCGGAACCGGCAGACCGAGGATATGGAATGCGTACAGTGCCGCGAACGCCGACATCGCGAAGTTGGAGCCCACCGATAAATCGATGCCGCCGGCGGCGACGACGACCAAAAGTGCAAGCACCACGAGTCCGCCATCGGCAGCGTATTGAGTGAGGGTGCTCAGGTTGGCGGCGGTGACATAGCCGTTGGTGCCGATCAGCACGCCCAGGACCATGACGATGAAGGCGATGAACGGAATTGCGCCCTCAACCCAGCCCTTCGACAGAACGTCGGACAATATCCGGCGCGGCGAGAGCACAAAACGCGGCACGCGCTGGCGGGGCAGGCGGGCGAAGTCGATCTGACCTGACAAATCTAACGTCCACTACTTCGCAAGCGCGGGGCCCTGAAGGACCCCGCGCGCGAAACGCGTTTTGATGAGCCCAACCGGGCTGTGCAGATTACAGCTTAAAACAGAGGTTGGGGCTAAAGGTTGGGCCGGCCTTGATGATCTTCATTGGCGACTCGATTTTCAGCATCGAGTGGTCCGCGGCAACACCGCCCTGCAGCAGGATGTCGATCACCGTTGCGGCATCGCGGCCCTGACCGTCGGCATCGTAGCTCCAGACCCGGTCGAGGATTTTGTCTTCGACGGCCTGGCAGGTCTTGTCGTCGCCGCCGCCGGTCGCATAAACGATGATCTTGTCTTCCATGTGGGCATCCTTCACCGCCTTGCCGGCGCCCATCGTATGCACGTCCCAGTGTCCGAAGATCGCGCACAAGTTCGGGTGCTGTTGAATGACCGTTGCGGTAATCTGACGCGCCTTCTCCGGTTCCCAGTTCGACGCCTGGTTTGAGACCACCTTGATTTCCGGATGAGCCGCGAAGACCTTGAAGGCGGCCTCGTTCATGATCACGCTGTCGGCAGCGGTCAATTGGCCGGGGATGATGGCGACTTCGCCCGACTTTCCGCTGCCCTTGCCGCATTCCTTGACGATGTCTTCGGCGATTTCGCGTCCGATCCGCTCCCAATTCGCCCCCACGAAGGCGGTTGAGGGCTGGTTCGACTGTAGGTTTATTTGAAGAACCTTGATGCCTTGGGCTTCAGCTTGCTTGATCTGACGGGCGAGCAGCTGAACGGTCGGATTATGCGCAACGATCACATCCGGCTTTTCGCTGATGGCCTTGGCGAACAACTCCGACATCGCTCCAGTGTTGAAGGCCGCATCGCGAACATCGACGGTGTAGCCGTAGATCGCCGCATGCTCCTTCATGCGCTTCGCCCAAGCCTCGGTCAGGGTGATACCCATCGAGATTGGTATGAAGATGACTTTCTTGCCGGCGATATTGCTGTCGGCTTGCGCGCCCCCGATGCCGAGTGCGAGCGTCGCACCGACCGTAAACCCGGTTACGACTTTAAGCAGATGATTGTTCATTTTCCACAACATGCTTTCCTCCTTCTGTTGCGACGCTGTTATCAGAGATCGCCGACCGTATCGGTCTCCGTATCTCTGGGGTTGAAGTAGTTGTCGGTGACGATCGCAAGGACCAAAACAAGTCCTTTGAGGACGTCCTGAGTCTGCGTGGTGAGGTCGACGAGCGTCATCCCGTTGCGCAGCACGGCAATCAGCGCGGCACCGACGAGGATGTTTCGCATACCGCCGCGTCCGCCGCGTAGCGGGATGCCGCCAAGCACGACGACGAGAATGACCTCGAAGAGGAGGGTGCCGTTGGTAACGGTCCGGAAGTCGACGGTGCCGCTTGACGCCGACGTCACCAGTCCCGCCAACAGCGCCATCACCGCGGCGTAGATGTAGATCGCCAATGTCGCTATTCGGACCGGAAGACCCGTCAACCGGGCAGCCTGAAAGCTGTCGCCGATCGCGTAGGTGATGCGTCCGAAGGTCGTATAGCGCAGTAGGACGAGCGTTAGCAGCAAGGCAGCGATCATCAGCGCGACCGGCGCGGCCAAGCCGGGCAGAAGGTCGCTGGAAAAGAACACCACCGCGGGATTGGTCTTCGGCAACAGTAGCAAATACTCGCCGCGCAGAACGCCGAACCGGAAAAAGCCGGTCACGACCATCGCCGTGGCGAGCGTTGCGAGCATGGCCGGTATTTCAACGTAGGCAATCAGCCATCCATTGATGAGGCCGATGGCCGCCACCGAGAGCAGCGCGAGGCCGAATGCGAGCGGCCAGGAAAAACCCGCGTCGGCCGAGATCGCGAAAGTTGTGGCGCCCGCCACCATGGTTGCGATCAGTGAAAGATCCAGTCCGCGAGAAATGATGACCATTCCCATTCCGCAGCTCAGAATGACCAGAGCGGCGGAATTTGATGCGATGACCCGCAAATTTCCGAAGGTCGCGAATCCCTGGATGAAGATCGAGAACAGAAGAATGAGCGCCAAAATGACACCGATGACCACGTATTCGAGCAAGCTGGCGTTTCGACGCCCGCCGCCGGTCTTCAGGGTAATGGCGTATGCACTCATGATCTGACCGGACACGTAACGATGACCTGGCGTCGACCGAGCTTCACAATTTCTGCTCCAAGCGGGCCGGTTAGAGGTACTCGACGTTGCCGTCGACACTGATGGCTTGCCCGCTGATGTTGCGCGCGAGATTTGAGGCAAGGAATAGAGACAGGTTGGCGACGTCGCTGGCATCGACCATTCGCCGCAAGGAAATCTTGCGGAGGTAGTCGTCACGCATGTCATCGAATCCGACGCCCATGGCAGCCGCACGATCGGCGATGACGCGGTTCATCCGGTCGCCTTGCACGACTCCGGGGAGGATCGCGTTAGCGCGAATGCCCAAGGGCCCAAGCTCGACGGCCAACGACTTGATGAGGCCGACAATCGCCCATTTGGTCGCCGCGTAGGGCGTGCGTTGCCCATAGCCCAATCGCCCCGCGACCGAGCCCATCGCGATGATCGACGGATTGCGTTTGGAGGTTTTCAGAAACGGCACGAAGCGGTTGAGAAAGTAGAACTGCGATTTGAGATTCACATCGATGGTACGGTCAACATCGGGGACGTTCAGCGTGTCCACCACGCCCGTCGGCCCGGCGATGCCGGCGTTGTTGATCAGTACGTCAAGCCCGCCGAGCGAAGCTGAAACATCGCCAAACGTTCGATCCACGTCCTCGGCGTTGGAGGCATCGCCAACCGTTCCCGATAGCCCGGGTACGGCATCAATTGTCGCCGCCACCGCAGCTTCGGCCACATCGGTTACATGGACTTTTGCGCCCGATGCTGCGAAGCTTTCAGCAAGCGCGCGACCAATCCCACCACCGCCCGCTGTGATGAGCACGCGAAGGTTGTGTACGTCGATCTCGGGTTTCGTGAAAGTGGGAATCAAAAAGCGCAATCCTCCCGCATTCGAATGAGCGGCCTCACTCGATTTTTGCGGCGATGATAAGCGGTGGGAGACTAAAGTGAATGTGTATGGTAGATATAAAACTCGGGAATAAATGTGAGATATCTACATAGAATGCCCGGAAGTTTCGTTGCAGTCTGCTTCTTAGTCAATTCGGGCGCTCAGCGTCGGTGAGCCGGCGGGGAAACCAGATCGGCGCGGCGCCGAGGCGGTTCGGTTGCCGTGACTGCGGAGATCAACGGCGGGTCGCCGTTGCGAGATTTTAAAAAACGGACGGAGGAACACATGAAGCGTTTATGTGGCCTGACCATTGCCGCGACACTACTCGGCTGTGGAGCAGCTTGGGCGCAGGTTTCGGACGGCGTCGTCAAGCTCGGCGTGCTCAACGACATGTCCAGTCTGTACGCTGATGCCTCCGGCAAAGGCGGCCTGCTCGCCGCCCAGATGGCAGTTGAGGACTTTGGCGGCAAGGTGCTTGGTGCCCCGATCGAGGTTGTCTCCGGCGATCACCAGAACAAGCCCGACATCGGCGCCGGCATCGCGCGAAAATGGATTGATGCGGATCACGTCGATGCCATCGTTGACGTACCAACGTCGTCGGTGGCGTTGGCAATCCAGGAGGTGGCGCGGGAGAAGAAGCGAATCTTTCTGATGTCCGGTCCGGCTTCTTCTGATCTTACGGGCAAAGCTTGTTCACCCTACGGCTTTCAATGGACCTACGATACGTATGCACTTGCACACGGCACCGGCGGCGCCCTGGTGACGCAGGGCGGTGATTCCTGGTTCTTCATAACGGCCGACTATGCCTTCGGTCATGCTTTGGAGCGCGATACCGGTAACGCGGTCAAAGCGGCAGGCGGCAAGGTGCTCGGTTCGGTGCGTGTGCCGCTCAATACCCAGGACTTCTCGTCGTTTCTGCTGCAGGCGCAGGCGTCCAAGGCGAAAGTCATCGGGCTTGCCAACGCCGGCGGCGACACCATCAATTCAATCAAACAAGCGTCCGAATTCGGCATCGTGTCCGGCGGCCAGAAGCTCGCGGGGCTGCTTATCTTCCTCACCGATGTACATTCGCTCGGTCTCAAGATTGCGCAAGGCTTGACCATTACTGCTGCCTGGTATTGGGACAAAGACGACGCATCCCGTGCCTTCGCCAAACGCTTCATGGCGAGAAACCACAACGGCTTGCCACCGACGTATCTCCAGGCAGGAATTTATAGCGCGGTCACGCACTACCTTAAGGCCATTCGGGAAGCCGGCACTGATGACGCCGACAAAGTCGCCGGTCAGATGCGCAAGACGAAAATCAATGATTTCATGACGAAGGACGGCTGGATCCGAGAGGACGGGCGGATCATGCGCAACATGTATCTCGAAGAAGTGAAATCACCTGCCGAATCGAAGTATCCCTTCGATTACTTCAAGACCCTGGCGACTATTCCGGCCGAACAGGCATTCAGGCCTCTGAAGGATGGTGGCTGTCCGCTCGTTCACGGTTAAGCTAATGGGGCTTGTCTGCCGTGCCCGCGCAGCCGCAGCATGTCGGTCATTAGGGGATCAACGGACTAGGGCGTGTCGTCATTTAGAGGATTCGCAAATCAGCGAAAGCGTGATTCATAGGGAGCCTTCTTTTAGGAGGCTTTGCGATGAAGCGCTATGGATTGCGCGACGACCAGTTTGCACGGATTGAGAGCCTTCTGCCGGGCCGTCCCGGCACGGTTGGGCGCAGCAGCGCGCTTGGCAATCGTCTGTTTGTCGAGGCGGTGATCTGGAAGTTTCGTTCAGGCGCTCCGTGGCGTGATTTGCCGGAACGCTTCGGCGACTGGAAGAACACCCACAAGCGCTTTTCGCGCTGGGCGGCGAGCGGGGTTTGGGAGAGTCTTTTCAAGACCTTGGCCGATGATCCGGACAACGAATACGCGATGATCGATGCCACCATCGTCAGGGCGCACCAGCACAGCGCCGGGGCCCGTAAAAAGGGGGGTGCGACCAAGCCATTGGCCGCTCGCGCGGTGGTCTCACGACAAAAATCCACGTGATCGTTGACGCGCTCGGCAATCCACTGGCGCTCAGCCTCACCGGTGGCAACGCTCACGACATCACCCAAGCGGAACCGCTGGCGGCCCAAGTCCAGCCTGGAGTCCTGCTCGCCGACAAGGGCTATGATGCCGACAGCTTCATCAACAGCCTTGAAATACGCACCATCAAGGCTGTGATACCGCCAAGATCGACCCGAAAGGTCAAACGGCCCTGCGACTTCGCACTCTACGCCGAGCGCAATCTCGTCGAGCGATTCTTCAACACCATCAAGCATTACCGAGCTATCGCCACACGCTACGAAAAAACCGCCCGCAACTTCCTTGCTGGACTGCACCTGGTCTGCGCACTCGCTTGGCTCAAATGACGACAGACCCTAGTCTAGGGACAGACGTCCCTTGAGGGCGAGGAAGCAGTGACCCGAGGCTCCGCCAGTTCGGTCAAAGAGGAGCCGCGGGGATAGTGCGACTCACGCGAGATTTAGGTTCGCGGCGAGCGACGAGAACCGCACCGCGTTATGTCGCTGCAAACCGTCATCGGCGTGGATATATGATAATGGACAGATAGGTCATTGGTGCCTTGATAAGCTCTTCTGGCCCATGACGGGCCGCAGCGTCGAAGAATAGCGCATCGCCAGGTTCCATGACGTAGCTTCGGTCGGCGTGGCGGTAGCGAACTTTGCCGGTCAACATGTATATCAATTCGATGCCGGCATGCCTGAACTCGGTATAGGGCACCGCATCGTTCTTCAGGGTAATGAGATACGGCTCGACGGCGATTGAGCCGCCGAGCGAATGGCCCAGTAAATCGTAGAGATGCCCGGCTTTGCTGCCGCGGCGCTCGATGCGCACGCCCTGACCGGCCTTCACGAACGAGCAATCGCGGCGCTCGTCGGTTTCGCTGAACAGCCGGCTGATGGGTACATTGAGCGCTCGGGCCACTGCACTCAAAGTGACGACAGATGCCGAAATTGATCCGTTCTCAATTTTCGACAGCATCCCGGTAGAGATGCCTGACGCGGCGCCCAACTCCGCAACTGTGAGGTCGAGGTCTTTGCGCAGCCTTCGTACCTCACCCCCGATACCGGCCTCGAGCGACGGAGCGATCTCGCTCGGAGCGTGAGAGCCGGTCCGAAATTCGCTTCCGGACGAACCGCGTCTCACCGCGCTCTTTTGCTTGGGATTGCTTTTCACAAGAGGGGCCCGTGTCCGGGTTTGGATTTCGCTGCCGGCAGTGCGTTCGGTAGCCGCAGACCGGCGCCAGTGTTTCCTAGCAGGAAAATAAGTTGCCTGTAAACTTGACTGGCTTTCCGGCTTGTAGCAGTGTCCGGTTTATGTGCGGCATTGCAGGCATCTTTTTAAAGGACCGCGAACTCGAACCCAAACTCGGGCACTTGCTGGCGAGAATGCTGGGAACACTCTGCGATCGCGGGCCGGACTCGGCTGGGTTTGCCGTTTACGGCGACGCAACGCCCAATCATTGCAAGCTGACGCTCCGGGCACCCGCCGATTTTGATTTCGAACCACTGTTGAGCACATTGGGCTCTGCTGTATCCACGCATCAAAAACACGATACGCACCTGGTTATCACCGTGGCGGCGGCACGTGAAAGGGCGGTTGCCGCCGCGATCGAGGACGCCAATGGCGTCAAGATTGTCGGCGGCGGCAAGCGAATGGAGATTTTCAAGGAGGTTGGGCGCCCCGACAAGGTCGCCGCCCGTTTCGATCTTGATCGCATGTCCGGCACTCACGCCATCGGTCACACCCGGATGGCGACAGAGTCAGCTGTGACGACCGAAGGCGCACATCCGTTCAGCACCGGTCCGGATCAGTGCCTGGTCCATAACGGCTCCTTGTCGAACCATAATGCCGTGCGCCGCGAACTCGCCCGCGAAGGTCTCAGGTTCGAAACGGATAACGATTCCGAAGTGGCTGCCGGCTTCTTCACATGGAAGATGCAGAGCGGCGCGTCATTGCAACAAGCGATGGAAGCATCGTTGGATGCGCTCGACGGATTCTACACCTTCGTCATCGGCACAGAGTCGGGGTTTGGCGTGTTGCGCGACCCGATCGCTTGCAAGCCGGCCGTCATGGCGGAGACGGACCGCTGGGTGGCATTCGGCACCGAATACCGCGCCTTGGTCGATCTGCCGGGAATAGAGAATGCCACGGTCTGGGAGCCGGAGCCGGCGAAGCCCTATTTGTGGGAACGGCGTTGATGCCGACGGTCGACCTGGCTTTCGCGCCACTACGTGAGCTGAACGCGGCGCTACATAAACTAACCGCCACCACCAACGAGACGCATTGGCACATCCTCAATCCGCGCGGTCAGCACTCGATCGCTGCAGGTGTCGACGCGACCGTCCTGGTCGAAGTGGATGGGCATGTCGGCTACTATTGTGCCGGCATGAACAAGCGTGCCCGTGTGGTCGTGCACGGCAATGCCGGGCAAGGCGTTGCAGAAAACATGATGTCGGGCCGGGTTCACGTCGAAGGCGACGCCTCGCAGGCTGCGGGTGCGAGCGGCTGCGGCGGCCTCTTGGTGATTGACGGCAACGCCTCCGCGCGTTGCGGAATCTCAATGAAAGGTATCGACATCGTCGTCAAAGGTTCGGTTGGGCATTTATCGGCTTTCATGGCCCAGGCCGGAAACCTCGTCGTCCTCGGTGATGCAGGCGATGCGCTCGGCGACTCGATCTATGAGGCGCGTCTTTACGTACGCGGCGGGGTGAAAAGCCTTGGCGCTGACTGCGTCGAGAAGCCGATGCGGGATCACCATAAGGTCGAGCTTCGCAAGCTCCTCGATGCCGCCGGCATCAACGGGAGCGTCGATGTTGGTGAGTTCCGCCGCTACGGTTCGGCCCGCACGCTCTATCACTTTCACGTCGACAACGTGGGATCATATTGATGGAGGCTCAAGACCGTTGGATCCACACCCCGCCGCGCAAGTCGGCCACGTTCGACGACTATGCCATTGCCGAAATCCGGCGCGCGGCGGCAACGGGCATCTATGACATTCGCGGCGGCGGCACCAAGCGGAAGCTTCCACACTTCGATGATCTGGTGTTCCTCGGCGCCTCGATCAGCCGGTATCCGCTTGAGGGATACCGCGAGAAATGCGCGACCGACGTAACTATCGGCAGCCGGTTCGCCAAAACGCCTATCAAGCTGAAAATTCCGGTCACCATCGCCGGCATGAGCTTTGGTGCGCTTTCGGCGCAAGCAAAGGAAGCATTGGGCCGTGGCGCGTCTGCCGTCGGCACCTCCACAACGACCGGCGATGGCGGGATGACCGCCGAGGAGCGCGAGCATTCGACGCTGCTCGTCTACCAGGTTTTGCCTTCGCGCTACGGGATGAATCCGGACGATTTGCGCAAGGCTGACGCGATCGAAGTCGTCGTCGGGCAGGGCGCCAAGCCTGGCGGCGGCGGGATGCTGCTCGGCCAAAAGATCACTAAGCGCGTGGCCGAGATGCGCCGTCTGCCTGAGGGTATCGATCAGCGCTCGGCGTGCCGCCATCCGGACTGGACCGGCCCCGATGACCTGGAAATCAAGATCCACGAACTTCGTGAGATCACCAACTGGGAGAAGCCGGTCTATGTCAAAGTCGGCGCTTCACGGCCCTATTACGACACCGCGCTCGCGGTAAAATCCGGCGCCGATGCGATCGTGCTCGACGGCATGCAAGGCGGCACGGCGGCGACCCAGGATGTGTTCATCGAGAACGTGGGCCTTCCAATTCTCTCGGCGATTGTGCCTGCGGTGCGAGCGCTGCAGGAGCTCGGCATGCACCGCAAGGTTCAACTGATTGTCTCCGGCGGTATCCGCAACGGCGCCGACGTGGCGAAATGCCTGGCGCTCGGCGCCGATGCAGTGTCGATCGGTACTGCGGCTCTGATCGCGCTCGGCGACAACGACCCGCATCTCGAAGACGAATATCGCGCGTTGGGAACGACTGCAGGAGCCTATGACGACTGGCACGAGGGGCTCGATCCGGCAGGCATCACCACTCAGGATCCCGTGCTTTCGGCGCAACTCGATCCGATCGCCGGTGCCCGGAAGCTGGCGAATTATCTGTCGGTCATGACGCTCGAGGCGCAAACCATTGCGCGGGCTTGCGGCAAGAGTCACCTGCGCAATCTCGAGTCCGAAGATTTGGCGGCGTTGACGATCGAAGCTGCGGCGATGGCGCGGGTTCCCTTGGCGGGAACGAACTGGATACCGGGACTGGATAAGTTGTGAGATTTGCAAACGAGAGAGCTTTGCCGGTTGGGAAGGCCAAGGTTGGGGATTGAGGGATGGCGACTTGGAAGGACGTAGCCAGGCAGCATGGCGTCAAATATTTCCTGATCGCATTCGTCGATCTTTTTGGTGTCATGCGGGCTAAGATCGTTCCCGTCAGCGCCATCGAGACGGTCGCCAAATCAGGCGCGGGCTTTGCCGGTTTTGCCGCCTGGTTCGACATGACACCCGCCGACCCGGACGTGCTGGTCATGCCGGACCCGAGCACGGTCATTCCGTTGCCCTGGAAGCCGGGCGTCGCCTGGGTCACCGGCGATCTTTCTATGGACGGCAAGGAAGTCACGCAGAACCCGCGCCAAGTCCTCAAGCGCGTCATGGCGACTGCGTCAAAAGACAGCGTCGCCATGAAGACCGGTGTCGAATGCGAGTATTTTCTGATCACGCCGGATGGCACAGCGATTTCCGATGCGGCCGATCAGCAAGCAAAGCCTTGTTATGACCAGCAGGCGCTGATGCGCCGCTATGAGATTGTCGCCGAGATTTGCGACGCCATGGTCGCGCTCGGCTGGCGGCCGTATCAAAATGACCACGAAGACGCCAACGGCCAGTTTGAAATGAACTGGGAATACGACAATGCGCTCGTAACCGCCGACCGGCACGCGTTCTTCAAATTCATGGTGAAATCGATCGCCGAGAAGCACGGCTTTCGCGCGACATTCATGCCCAAGCCGTTCGCCAACCTGACCGGCAGCGGATGCCACATGCACGTCTCGCTGTGGTCGGGAAAGAACAAGAACGTCTTTGCCGACAAAAATGGCGAGCTTGGCCTTTCGAAGACCGCCTATCACTTCATCGGCGGCGTCATGCATTCTGCAGATGCGATCTGCGCCATCACCAATCCCACGGTGAACTCCTACAAGCGCATCAACGCACCACCGACATTGTCCGGCGCCACCTGGTCGCCGAATACGATCACGTATGCCGGTAACAACCGCACCCATATGATCCGGATTCCGGATGCCGGTCGCTTTGAGCTTCGGCTCGCGGACGGCGCCGCCAACCCGTACCTGCTGCCCGCGGCGGTGCTGGCCGCTGGACTAGACGGGCTCAACAACGCGCGCGATCCGGGTAAACGCCTCGACATCAACATGTACACCGAGGGCGACAAAGCCAAAAATGCCGGAAAGTTGCCGCTCAACCTGCTCGACGCCCTCCGGTCTCTGGAAAAATCGTCCGTGCTCAAGACGGCTTTGGGAGAAGACTTCACAGCCTCCTACCTCAAGCTCAAACACGCCGATTGGAACAACTACTGCCGCCATCTCACCGAATGGGAGCGGCAGGCCACGCTCGATTGTTAGCAATGCGGAACTCCGCACTCGCGCTTGCCTGGAACGCGCTGAAAGGCAACCGTAGTTGGACGCCGGTTTGGCGCGACGCCGCGCCGCGCGATCATTATGACGTGTTGATTATCGGTGGCGGCGGTCACGGTCTGGCCGCGGCTTATTACCTGGCGAGGAACCACGGCATCAGCAATGTAGCGGTGCTGGAGAAGAACTGGATCGGCTCGGGCAATGCGGGCCGCAATACCACGATCATCCGCTCCAACTATCTGATGCTTGGAAACATCCCGTTCTACGAATGGTCGATGAAGCTTTGGGAGGGCCTGGAGCAGGATCTCAATTACAATACGATGGTGAGTCAGCGCGGCGTGCTCAATCTTTATCATTCCGACGCGCAGCGCGACGCGTTTGCCCGGCGCGGTAATGCGATGCGGCTTCATGGCGTTGATGCCGAGCTGTTGGATCGCGCGCAAACCGCCGATCTGGTGCCTTATCTCGATTTCGATGATGCGAGATTTCCGATCCAGGGCGGATTGTTGCAGCGCCGCGGCGGGACTGCCCGTCACGACGCGGTGGTGTGGGGCTATGCCCGCGCCGCCGACCAGCGCGGCGTCGACATCGTCCAGAACTGCGAGGTCACCGGCATCCAAACAAAGGCAGGGCGGATAGTCGGCGTTGAAACTTCCCGCGGCGCCATCCGGGCCGATAAGATCGCGGTGAGCGTTGCCGGCAACAGCTCGCGCCTTGGCGCGATGGCCGGCTTACGCCTGCCCATCGAAAGCCACGTCCTGCAGGCGTTTGTTACTGAAGGAATCAAGCCGCTGGTCGATCACGTCGTCACCTTCGGAGCCGGACACTTCTATATCAGTCAGTCTGACAAAGGCGGTCTTGTGTTCGGTGGTGATATTGATGGCTACAATTCCTATGCGCAGCGCGGCAACCTCCCTACCGTCGAGGACGTTTGCGAAGGCGGCATGGCGATCATGCCCTCGCTCGGACGGCTGCGAATTGTGCGTTCGTGGGGCGGCCTCGTGGATATGTCGATGGACGGGTCCCCGATCATCGATCGGACATCCATCGAAGGTTTGTACCTCAACGCTGGCTGGTGCTACGGCGGGTTCAAAGCGACCCCGGCTGCAGGATGGTGTCTGGCGCATTTGGTCGCGCGCGATGAGCCGCATCCATCCGCGGTGGCATATCGCCTGGACCGTTACGCCTCAGGTCGCTTGATCGACGAGCGGGGCGCCGGCGCCCAACCCAATCTGCACTGAGCGATCCGATGCGCATCCCGTGTCCTTTCTGCGGCACGCGCGACGTCCGCGAGTTTAGTTACCTTGGTGATGCAACAATGTCGCGTCCCGACCCCGATGATCCGGACGCCACCAACCGCTTCATCGACTACGTGTATTTGCGCGACAATCCGGCCGGGCCGCATCGCGAGTTTTGGTATCATGGCTTTGGTTGCCAAGCTTGGCTTGTGGTAGTCCGCGATACTCGCACACATGAGATCTTCAGCGCTGAGCCGGCATCGAAGGCCGTGATGCGATCATGACTGCACCGTCGGCCGCTTCAAATTCGTTTCGATTGCCGAAGGGCGGATTGATTGATCGCGACGCCCCGTTGACGTTTACCCTGGATGGCCGAAACTGCGCGGGCTTTGCCGGAGATACACTTGCGTCGGCGCTATTGGCTTCAGGGCAACGCTTGGTCGGACGGAGTTTCAAATATCACAGGCCGCGCGGTGTACTGACGGCCGGCTCGGAAGAGCCGAATGCGCTGGTGGAGCTTCGGTCCGGCGCGCGGCGCGAGCCGAACACCAAAGCGACGACGATTGAATTGTATGACGGTCTCGAAGCGAAGACGCAAAATGGTTGGCCGTCGATCCATTTTGATCTGCGGCGCGTGAATTCTCTGTTTTCGCCGGTGATCGGCGCCGGCTTCTACTACAAGACCTTCATGTGGCCGGCGTCGTTTTGGGAGCGGCTCTACGAGCCGATGATCCGGCGCGCCGCAGGTCTCGGACGCGCCGCGGGTGTCCCTGATCCCGATCACTACGAACATGCCAATGCGTTCTGCGACCTGCTGGTGATCGGCAGCGGTCCCGCGGGTCTTTCGGCTGCGCTTGTGGCCGCGCGCGCCGGCGCGCGCGTGATTGTTTGCGAGGAGGATTTCGTCTTCGGTGGCCGTCTTCTGAGCGATCGGCAAGAGGTGGACGGCGCGCCCGGAGTTCTTTGGGCGCGCTCCGCGCTCGCCGAACTTGCCGGATTTCAGGATGTGCGGCTGATGTCGCGAACGACGGTTTTCGGTTGTTACGATGATGGCGTTTACGGCGCACTCGAGCGGGTTTCGGACAACAGGCCGACCCCAGCGCCCCATCAGCCGCGTCAGCGCGTGTGGCGCATCGTGGCGAAACGGGCGGTGCTCGCCGCCGGGGCCATCGAGCGCCCAATCGTGTTCGGCGGTAATGATCGTCCTGGAGTCATGATGTCGGCTGCTGCGCGCACTTGCGCGAACCGTTTTGCTGTGGCAGTGGCACGAGAGGTTCTTGTCTTCACCAATAATAATGACGGTTGGCGTACGGCGCACGATCTCCGGTCGAATGGAATTACCGTCGCTGCGCTGGTCGATGCCAGGCCGGCTGTTCCCGCTTCTGTTGCAGCGGATTTCGACGGGCGCGTCCTGCTTGGCGCAACACTGATAGGGACAAAGGGCGGCCGTGGTGTCAGTGCGGCGCTGGTTCAGACCGCGCACGGTCGACAGACCATTGCCTGCGATGCAATCGCGGTCTCGGGTGGCTGGAATCCCAATATTGGTCTTGCCTGCCATCATGGCGGTCGGCCGAATTGGCGAGAAGAGATTGCCGCGTTCGTAGCAGCCGCTGCGCCTAAGGGGATGACAATCGTCGGCGCGGCTAACGGTGCGATGACGCTGGCGGCATGCATCAGGGAAGGCAGTCTCGCCGCGCGGTCACTGGTTGAAACTTTGGGCTTTAAAGTCGTCTCTGACACACTGCCGACGGCGCATGATGAAGATTTTGAGGTGCAGCCGTTTTGGCACGTCAGCGATTCGATACAGAAGGCGTTTGTGGACTTTCAGAACGATGTCACGGCGGAGGATGTGATGTTGGCGGCACGAGAAGGATTTCATTCGGTCGAGCATCTCAAACGCTACACAACGCTCGGAATGGCGACCGATCAGGGCCGCACCGCCAATGTCGTTGGTTTGGCAATGATGGCTGCGCTAGCCGGCCGTTCGATTCCGGCCACCGGCACAACGACGTATCGGCCACCCTATACGCCGGTTGCAATCGGTGCATTCGCCGGACCTCATCGCGGCAAAGCATTTCGGCCCGTCCGCCGTACGCCTTCGCACAATTGGGCCCAGGAGCACGGTGCGATATTCACCGAGGTCGGTTCGTGGCTGCGGGCGCAATATTTCCCGGGGCCCGGCGAAACAGATTGGCTGACAACCGTCAGCCGCGAAGTTCGTTCGGTGCGCGAAAGTGTCGGCTTCTGTGACGTCTCGACGCTTGGCAAGATTGAATTGCGAGGCCCGGACGCCGGCGCCTTTCTTGATCGGCTCTACATCAACACTTTTTCCACATTGCCGGTAGGACGCGTCCGCTACGGCATGATGCTGCGCGAAGACGGGTTTGCGTTGGACGACGGGACCGTTGCGCGTCTCGCTGACGACCGCTTTTTTCTGACCACGACAACCGCAAATGCCGGTCGCGTTTTTCAGCACATGCAGTTTTGCCATCAGGTCTTGTGGCCCGAACTGGACGTGCAATTCGTTTCGGCGACCGATCAATGGGCGCAGTATTCGATAGCCGGGCCGAATGCGCGAAAGGTGCTGCTGGCGATTGTCGATCCGCAATTCGATATTGGTAACGAGGCTTTTCCTTATATGGCAGCGAGTCACATGACGGTGTGCGGCGGCGTGTCGGCAAGGCTCTATCGCATCTCGTTCTCGGGAGAGCTCGCTTATGAAATCGGCGTCGGAGCGAGCTATGGTGACTCGCTGGCGCGGACGCTGATGCAGGCGGGCGCACCACATAATATCGCGCCTTACGGCACGGAGGCTTTGAGTGTCATGCGTATTGAGAAAGGGCACGTCGCGGGCAATGAAATGGATGGCCGTACCACTGCCCGCGATCTCGGCCTGGGCCGAATGATGTCCACGAGAAAGGATTATATCGGGCGCGTGCTCGCGGATCGGCCGGCGCTGGCGGAACCGGACCGCATGCGCGTCGTGGGCCTTAAGCCGCGCGATCCTGCAAAACGGCTGCGAGCCGGCGCGCATCTTTTGCCCTCCGATGCCACGACGGATGCGGAGCACGATCAAGGTGTCGTGACCTCGGTCGCTTTCTCGCCCTCGCTCGGTCACTGGATCGGATTGGCCCTCTTGCAGCGCGGGCCCGAGCGTTTGGGCGAGCGCATCCGGGCCGTGGATCTGTTGCGCGATGCCGACATTGAGGTCGATGTTTGCGCGCCGTGTTTCGTTGATCAGCAAGGTGAGAGGCTGCGTGTCTAACTTTACGCTAACGCCCGTTTCGATCCTTGACCCCTTGCGAGCGACGCTCCCGCTCCAAGAGACGGAGAAGCCTGGCGTTATCATAATTGAGCGGACCGGCGTCTCGTTGTTACAGGTTCTCGCCCGCAAGGGTGCGGACGCACAACTTGCCGGGCGGATACTGGAAATGTTCAATGTCGCACTGCCGTCGACCCCCCTTTATGTCGGTTGCTCTCCCATCTCATTCGTGTGGGCCGGACCTTCTCAATGGCTCGCGCTCTGCGAACAGCGCGACCGTGAGGCGTCTGCTGCTTCCCTGAGTTCGTCACTTCTTGGCTTCGCCTCAGCCGTCGATCAGTCCGATGGCCGTGCGATTATACGTGTTAGCGGTCCGTGCGCGCGTGAAGCGCTGGCGAAAGGGTTGCACATCGATCTGCATCCGAGCGTCTTCCGAGCCGGCGATGCCGCGATCACTGCAGTCTCCCACATCGGGGTACATTTTTGGCAGCTTGACGATGTTCCGACATACGAACTGACGACGTTCCGAAGTTTTGCAATCGCATTTTGCGAGTGGCTGGTGGAAGCGTCTGCCGAGTTTGGCGTCAGGATCATCAAATGAGTTTGCGAATTTTTGGAATAACGCAGATTGTACTTTGCACCATTCGGTGATGTAATGATGGTTGAGGGGCAAACCCTCCTAAGGCGCGACAACGATGTCGCGCTTGCACTTGGCAGTGACGCCGGACCGCCGCAGGCGAGTGGGCGTTATTGCTCATTCCGGGTGGTCTCGGCGCGAGGCGCAGGAATGGGCCATGCAATTGGACGCCTACCGGATCAAGTCCGAGCCGTATTACCTGCCGGTCGGCGCGGAGGTGGGGCTGTTCGAGGCCGCCTATGTGAGCCGTCTGCCGGTGATGCTGAAAGGCCCGACCGGCTCAGGCAAGACTCAATTCGTAGAGTATATGGCGTGGCGGCTCGAGCGGCCGCTCATTACGGTTGCCGCTCATGAGGACATGACCGCTGCCGATCTGGCTGGTCGCTTCCTGCTCGCGCCGGAAGGAACCGTGTGGCACGACGGCCCCCTGACGCTCGCTGTGCGTTATGGCGCGATTTGTTATCTCGACGAGATCGTCGAAGCCCGCCAGGACACCACGGTCGTGATCCATCCGCTCACCGATGCGCGGCGCATGCTGCCGCTTGAGAAAAAGAACGAGTTGGTCTCGGCGCATCCCGATTTCCAGCTCGTCATCTCGTACAATCCCGGCTACCAGAGCGCGGTCAAGGATTTGAAGGAATTGACCAAACAACGGTTTGTCGGCATCGACTTCGGCTATCCCGCGCCCGACATCGAGGCCGAGATTGTCTGCCGCGAATCCGGCGCCGATCGCAAGACCGCACGTCGTCTCGTCGACATCGCGCTGCGCTCGCGCAATCTGCGCGGACAGGGTCTGGAAGAGGGCGCTTCGACCCGCATGCTGATCCACGCCGGCCGGCTGGTCGCCGCCGGCGTTGGACTTGAACAAGCTTCGCAGGCTTCGATTGTCCTGCCGATCACGGATGACCTGGATATGCGCGAGGCGCTGACAGCGGCGATCGCGGCATGTCTCTAAGATAACCTTTACAGCCAGCCATGAGCTTACGGCGACGCGCGCAGCTTCGGGTTATTGAGACGGAGCCGGACCGCGCGGTTGCACGCCTGCATCATTTGATCCAGCATCGTGATTCATTGCGTGCCGCGTTCCGCGACTGCTGGGCGGTGATTTCGCCCGATGCCACCGATGCCGATCTCGATCGATGGGCCGAGGGCTCGCTGGAGCTTGCTTTCGTCAACGCCGGGCCGGAGTGCCAGCTCGCTTTTTGGCGGATGAGCGTAGACCTGAGATCCGAGCTGACACTCAACAGCCTCGCCGATTTCGCCCATGCGGCCGCCGACATTTGCCGCGGCGCCGGCGCGCAAGCCGCGCTGGCGTGCCTGCAAGCGTTGCCCGCGGCGCAGCGAAGGTTGCGGTCGGTCGGGGATATTGCGCTTTGGTTTCGCGGTCTCATTCGGATGGCGCGCGAAGCGCCGGAATTGGTCGTGGCGGTAGCGAGCCGAACCGACATCATCCTGCAAGCCTGCGACAGTTCAGGTTTTGAAACGTTCATCGCCACCGGGCTCAAGTACACCCGCGGCGACCGCGCACGGCGGCGCGCTTTCTTCACGTTGGAAGATCGCCTGGCCGCGCAGGTTTTGGAGCAAGCGGCCGGTGCGCTGACCTTTTCTCGGGATGAGCGTGTCCTGAAAGCTTACGCCACGGCTTTATGGGGGCGGCCGCCGGTTCTTCGCAGCGCTGTGGCGCCACCGGGTGGCCAGCTTGCGCGCCGCGTCAATATCGCCGGTGGCGTGGTGCGCGTCCCGCCGGTATTTCGTGGCGTCCCAAAGAACTCCTTGCCGCAATTGTTTCGCGCTAGCATCGCGCATGCGACCGCGCACCTGGCGCTGACGCGGACGCGCTTTCCGATCGGATCGCTCAAGCCGCTGCAGATGGCGCTGATCGGACTGATTGAGGATGCGCGCGTCGAAACTTTGGCCTTGCGCTTGTTTCCGGGCTTGCGCCGGCTGTGGGCGCCATTTCACGTCGCCGAGCCTTCGGGCGTGATCACCGCGCCGACGCTGATGGCGCGGCTTGCGCGCGCTTTGTTCGATCCGGATTACGTCGACCCCGACGGTTTCGTGGACAAAGGGCGCGCGCTGTTTGCGGCCGAGCTGCATCGGCTCGACGATGTTTCACTGAGCCGGCAGATCGGTGGGCTCCTTGGCAACGATCTCGGACAAATGCGGGTGCAATTTAACGCCCGCACCTACGTGGTCGAGCCGGTTTATCGCGACGACGGTCTTGGTCTATGGGATTTCGGCGACCGCGCGCAGCCTCAGGATGACGTTGTCGAGCTGATGGTCGACGCAGCGCGGATCGAGCGGCGCGACGAAGCCGACAAACCGGATCGCCGCCGCGAGGAAGCAGAGCCGACGCCGAACGCAGTAGGCCGCGCGCGCGAACGAACGCCCGACGAACGCGGTCCGGTGCTCGCGACTTATCCCGAGTGGGATTGCGATGCGGCTACGGAACGGCCGGACTGGACCACCGTCCGCGCCGCCCCGGTATGGCAAGGCGATGCCGGCGCGATCGATACGGCGCTCGACAACATTCCGGCGGTGCGCGCGCGGGTGCGGCGCCTGGTGCGCGGCGCCAAGGTCGGACGACATGAGCGGCTGAAGCGGCGCAGCGACGGGCCCGAACTCGACCTCGATGCTGCGCTAGATGCCGCGATTGCTCTGCGCGCGGACGAAATGCCGGACGAGCGCGTTTTTCGCACCATGATGCGGCGCAAGCGCGACCTGGCTGTCACAATTCTGGTGGATGTTTCGGAGTCGACGCGCGACCGCGTGGTCGCGGCCGGTGCCTCCGTGCTCCACCTGGAACGGCTGGCGGTGGCGACGCTGGCCGAGGCTCTCGCCGCGCTCGGCGATCCGTTCGCAATACGCGCGTTCGCGTCGGCGGGCCGCGACGATGTCCGCATGTTTTGTCTGAAGGAATTTGCCGAGCCCTACGGTGGGAGCGTCAAGGCGCGGCTGGCGCATCTCGAACCGCAACTGTCGACGCGGCTCGGAACCGCTTTGCGCCACACCGGTGCCGAGATCGCAGCGGTGCGCAGCCATCGCAAACTGATCCTCGTGCTTACCGACGGTGAGCCGTCCGACGTCGACGTGGTCGATCCGCGCGATCTGGTCGAGGATGCGCGGCGTGCTGTGCTCGGTCTGCGATCGCGCGGCATCGACGTGTTTGGCGTCACGCTCGATCCCTCTGGCACGGGCTCAGGGGCGGCGGTGTTTGGCCGCGGGCAGCATATGCCGGTGCGGCGTCTGGAAGATCTGCCAGCGCGTCTGGCCGAGCTTTATTTCCGCCTCGCACGGCGCTGAGCCAAAGCCAATCACTTGCGCCGGCGCATGGGCGGTACGCCGATCAGCGCTTCGAAGGCAATTGCAAACGCCGCTTCCAGTCCGCGGGCCAACGCTCCGCCGTTTGCGGCAAGGACGCGACCGCCGATGCCGGCATCGTTCGGCAGCTTTGAAATCCCGGCCACGCAGCCGAGATCGGTGAGGCGACCTTCCAGAATGTCCGCGTTACAGCGTTCCGATCCGCGTCCCAGAACGAGCAGTGTTCCCACGGCGCAGAAAGGCCCGAGCGGAGAGGTTGGTCCAAGCATCGATTCGCCGGTCAGCGATCCGCGGTCGGAAAGAAGGATCTCGCCAGATTCGTTACGCACAATGATAGCGTTGCTGTAGCGCTCGAATGGGTGACCGGTTCCCTCTGGATCGTGATGCGCAAGGCCGTCGGTCAAGATGGCACATCCCGTTGTACCCATCGTGACCTCGGTCGCGCAGCAAATTTCTGCGCCGGGAAATAGGACCAACGGGTCAGGCGTCACCGCGACAAAAGAGTGTTCGCCGATTTCGATGCGCGTGGTTTGCGCGACAGCGCGCTTATGGGTCTTGTGGACAATCGCCGATGCCTGGGTGGTGACATGAACTGCAGCGTGCGGGTCGGCGACGATCGAGAGCGCGACGTCGTCGCCGCGATAAAGACCACCGGATGCCGATTGCAAATAGAGAGTGGCAATCTCCGGGCGCTCGTGATCGAGATAAAAAGGCCGCGTGGCATGGAAGGGGTAGGGCACATGCTGGCGGGTGAGCACGGTTCTTCCGCCGCCATGGCAGAAATGCAGCAACGCTTCGACCGGGCCTAACGCATGCTCAGTACCGACCGCCGTAGCGGAGCGCGCGATAGTAACGAGCACGGCGGTCTCCGGATCAGCGAAACAGGACGGCCTGGTTCATCGCATCGGCCACCGCCGCTATGCCGTCTCCGGTGCGCGCGTTAGTCGCCAGGAGCGGCCGGCCTTCGCGCACGGCGCTCGCTTCCGCTAGCATGGCGCTGAGATCGACGCCGACAAACGGCGCGAGGTCGATTTTGTTGATAACGAGCAAGTCGCAGCGCAGCACGCCCGGCCCGCGTTTGCGCGGAATATCGTCGCCGCCGGCAACATCGATCACGAAGATCCACCAGTCGACCAGGTCGAGAGAAAACGTCGACGCGAGATTATCGCCACCGGATTCGAACAGGATAAGCTCGACGCCGGGAAATTTTCGCTCAAGCTCGTCGCCGGCGGCGATGTTCAGCGTCGGATCTTCGCGAATGACGGTGTGCGGACAGGCACCAGCTTCGACTGCGGAGACCCGGGCGGGATCGATCAGACCGGAGCGGCGGAGCCGTTCGGCGTCTTCCTTGGTGACGAGGTCGTTGGTCACGACGGCAAGGTCAATGCCGCGTGCAGCCAGTATTGGAATGAGCCGCTCGATCAACGCTGTCTTGCCGGACCCGACGGGTCCACCGATGCCGATGCGCGCAGCGCCGACATTGGCCGCCGGCCGCGATGCCGAAAACGCTACCCGATCGTGCATGACGTCACCGCAGCATGTAGCGTTGCGCCAGCGGCAGCTCGCGCGCGGGCTCGCAGGTCGCGATTTCGCCATCGACATAGACGTCGAAGGTCTGTGGATCGACGCGAATGTTTGGGCAAGCGTCATTCCACATCATGTCGGACTTCGAAAGCTTGCGCGTGCCGCTCGCGGGCAACAACGCTTTGGACAGTCCAAGCTCGTTCTTCAATCCACGATCGATCGCCAGCGGATGCACGAAACTTGCCGAGAGAGCAGGCGCCGCGCGGCCGAATGCGCCCCATTGCGGCCGCAGCAGGATTGGCTCGCATGTCATCAGCGAGGCGGCGGAATCACCCATTGCGCCCCAGGCGATGAAGCCGCCCTTGATGACAAGCTCCGGCTTGATGCCAAAGAACGCAGGCCGCCATATGACCACGTCAGCCATTTTACCGTCTTCAAGCGAGCCGATGTGATCGGCGATGCCAAAGGTGCGGGCAGCATTGATCGTGTATTTCGCGATGTAGCGGCGAATACGGGCGTTGTCGCCAAAGCCGGCACGCTCCTCGAGCAGCGTGCCGCGCTGGGTCTTCATCTTCGATGCCAACTGCCAGGTGCGACAAATAACTTCGTGGATGCGCCCCATGCCCTGGCTGTCGGAGCCGAGCATCGAGATTGCGCCGATGTCGTGAAGCACGTCTTCGGCGGCAATGGTCTGCGCGCGAATGCGGCTCTCGGCGAATGCAACGTCTTCGGGAATCGCGGGGTTGAGGTGGTGACACACCATCGTCATGTCGAGGTGTTCGTCGAAGGTGTTAACCGTGTAAGGATTGGTCGGATTGGTGGATGACGGCAGACAATTTGCAATGCCGGCAACCCGAATGATGTCGGGTGCGTGACCGCCGCCGGCACCCTCGGTGTGATACATGTGGATCGTGCGTCCGCGGATCGCGGCAAGGGTATCCTCGACGAAGCCAGATTCGTTCAACGTGTCGGTGTGAAGCTGCACCTGGAAATCGAGATCGTCGGCGACGGCGAGACATGTATCAATGGTCGCCGGCATCGAGCCCCAGTCTTCGTGAATCTTCAAACCAACGCAGCCGGTTTCGAGCTGCTCGACCAGCGACGCGGGCTTGTGCGAATTGCCGCGGCCGAGAAAACCGAAATTGATCGGCCAATGCTCGGCAGCCTGCAGCATCTTGCCGACGTTGAACGGACCACCGGAGTCAATGCCAACGGTGATCGGACCAAGCGATCCGCCGAGCATGGTGGTAATGCCCGAGGCGATGGCATGTTCGCACAACCCGGCCGAATCGAAGTGAACATGCACGTCGATAGCGCCGGGCGTGGCGATCATTCCTTCGCAATCACGCACGGTTGTCGCTGCTGAGACGATGAGACGCGGATCGACGCCATCCATGATGGCGGGATTGCCAGCCTTGCCGAGGCCGACCACGCGCCCAGCTTTGATGCCGAGGTCGCCTTTGACGATTCCGATCACCGGGTCGATGACCAGCACGTTGCACAACAGCATATCGAGAGCGCCTTGCGCGCTGGTCACTCCAGCGGCGAGCCCGATGCCGTCGCGCAGTGTCTTGCCGCCGCCGTGCAGACATTCGTCGCCGTAAACGGCATGGTCTTTCTCGACGACCGCTACCAGCGACGTGTCGGCGAGGCGTACGCCGTCGCCCACCGTCGGGCCGTACATAGCCGCATAGTCTCTGCGTGCGATTGCGACCACGGCGAGCCCTCAAGCGCCCTTGAAGCCGGCCTCGCGGGCGCGCCGCAGCGCGGCCTCGCGTGCCGACCGATCGGTGGCGATGCCGTCCGTCAAAGCATTGAGGCCGGATAGTTCGCGACGGCCGCCAAAGCCAACCAGCGTGACCTCTTTGCGCTGACCGGGCTCGAAGCGAACCGCAGTACCCGCGGGAATGTCGAGGCGCATGCCGAATGCCGCCGCGCGATCGAAGTCCAACGCCTTATTCACTTCGAAGAAATGATAGTGCGAGCCGATCTGGACCGGGCGGTCGCCGGTGTTGGTCACCGCAAGCGTGCTGCGCGGCCGGCCGGCGGACAACTCGATTTCGCCATCGGCCGCGATAATGGCGCCGGGTTCCAGCGTATCGGCAGCCGCACCGGCTTGCGGCCGGATCGGTTCGTGCACCGTGACAAGCTTGGTTCCGTCGGGAAACATGCCCTCGACCTGAAGGATTGGCAGCATCGATGCGACGCCCGGCATCACGTCTTCTGTGCTCAGGATCGTCGATCCAAGCGACATCAAGTCGGCCACGCTTCGGCCCTCGCGCGCGCCTTCGAGGATTTCGTCGGTGATGATCGCGACCGCCTCGGGATGGTTGAGCTTCAGCCCTTTGGCGCGGCGCTTCCGTGCCAGCTCTGCGGCGGTGAAGATGGTAAGGCGTTCCAGTTCGGTGGGTGTCAGCAGCATGCGCGGTCCCTAACTCGCAAACAATCGCAGATGCGCGCGGGCATGCCGCGACGCTGCTGCGTCAACCCAAGGCATAAAACTCTCGATTTCAGCGCCGGCTGCCACTGGCGCCGACAGATCGGCAATTGTTTCCAAGACCGAGGCGAGCACTGTTTGAGCTTCGACCGCACCGATGCGCCCCAGCCGCACTGCTGCCGCGATGAGTCCTGCCGCCGTCGAATAGCCTGACACAGCGATAGCATCGGCCTCGCTCATCCCACGTGCTCGCCAGACAAAGCCTTGCACGACGGAGAGGTGGCCATGCGCTTTGCCGTCTCCAATCAGCGTGCGCAAATCCGCTGCGCCGGGCGTTTGTAAGCGCGCGTGAGCCGCGAGCAAGGCGTTGCCATTCCGCTTCGATCCCGTGCGCAGCGGCTCGGACAATGTCGCGGCCTCAACGGCGTGGTCGACCTGGGCGATGCGATCAAGATCGCCGTCGGCGCGATGCGCCAAAGCCAACGCAACGCGATCCGATGTCGCCCAGCGGTGACGAAGCAACATGGTCACGACATTCTGCAGTCCGGCCCGGTCAAGCGGCGCATTCGTGGCCGCGAGTCCTTCGATCCCATTGGAAAATGCGAAGCTGCCGCTCGGAAAGGCCGAGTCCGCGTGTTGCAAAACCGTGAGCAGGTCGATCAAAGCAAGACCTCATCGGCCTCGGCGAGCGAGGAGATGACGCGGCGGTCGCGGATCAAATCGCCGAGGCGGGCGAGATACTCGTCCATCGGCGCTTCCATGGCGATCAGTAGGGTTTCTCCGGCAAAGCGTACCCGCCAATGCAGATTGCCGGCGTGATAGCCGAGCTCGATGGCGTCGGCGATGGCGCGCGGCTGCAGACGCAGCCAGCGCTCCTGCGCCACCCGGACCACCACGGCGTGGTCCGGCTCGAGCACGAGCACGGCGCCGTCGTGCAGCCGTTGATCGCGCGGCAGTGCGATCGCCACCTCAGTGCCGCCTTGCGTGGTTGCCCGGAAGCGATGCCGGGCTACATCGGCAACCGGCACCGTCAAGAGGTCGACGGCACCGTGATGCTCCAGTTCGTGAAGCTGTGCGGCAAACGCCGGATCAAGACGGCTTCCGAGAACCTGCTCGATCCGCAGCATTGAACACTACCCCTCGGATTGGCTTGCCCGGTGTGCTGCGTCGCCGTTGGCGGTCAAGCGGCACACCGGCGACGCCACCGCGTTTTAGCGGTGGGCAACCTTCTTCGCCGGAATGCCCTCGATCGGGCATTCCTCGGTGCCGACGGTCGGCCGGGTGATCGCCTCCACCATTTCGCGCGTGCCTTCCGGATCGGTGATCCACTTCTTGTAAAAATCGTAGGGACATACCACTTCGCCGCGGACGTCCTCACCGGAGTTGATTTTACCGGTGTAGCCGCGGTGCACGAGCTTGAAGAGGTGGTTCTCCGATTGCATGTTGCGGCGGGCGTCGCGGATCAATGACATGGAAAGCGCGGCGTACTGGATGCCGTAATCTTCCTCGCCGCACTCGCCGAGCGTGCGGCCGTCGAATCCGATGATCGCCGAGTGGCCGAAATAGGAATACACGCCATCGAAGCCGGCAGCGTTCGCGACGGCGACGTACACGTTGTTCGCCCACGCCATCGCCTTTGCCATAATGACCTGCTGGTCCTTGGCCGGATACATGTAGCCTTGGCAGCGCACGATCAGTTCGGCGCCTTTCATCGCACAGTCACGCCAGATCTCCGGATAATTGCCGTCGTCGCAGATGATCAGGCTGACCTTGAGACCCTTCGGCCCATCGGACACGTAGGTGCAATTGCCCGGGTACCATCCCTCGATTGGAACCCACGGCATGATCTTGCGGTATTTTTGTACGACTTCGCCGGAATCGTTCATCAGAATGAGCGTGTTATACGGTGCTTTCTTAGGATGCTGTTCATGGCGCTCGCCGGTCAGCGAGAACACGCCCCACACCTTCGCCTTGCGGCATGCTTCCGCAAAGATCTCGGTTTCTTCGCCCGGCACCGTTGACGCGGTGTCGTACATCTCTTTTGAATCGTACATGATGCCGTGGGTCGAATATTCCGGAAAAATCACAAGATCGAGCCCCGGTAATCCGGTCTTCATGCCGACGACCATCTCGCCAATCTTCCTGGCGTTGTCGAGAACCTCCGCCTTGGTGTGCAAGCGCGGCATCTTGTAGTTCACCACCGCGACTCCGACGGTGTCTTTGCTGCTTGAAATATCGCCGTGCAACATGAACGTTCTCCTTGGTGACAGGCTCTTGCATTAATCCGAGTGCCGCGGCGCTGAGAGCCGCGACGTCGGCAACAGTTTCAAACCGCCATATGGCGGTGGACCAAATCGTCGCTCAGATCGGCGATGTCGCCCGCTGCGACCACGCTGCCCTTTTCCATGATGGCGAAGCGGCGGCCGGCGCGGCGCGCAAACTCGACGTTTTGCTCGACGAGAATTACGGTGAGGTGCTCGACGCGATTGAGGCGCAGAATCACCTCCTCGATCTCTTCGACGATCGAGGGCTGAATTCCCTCTGTCGGTTCATCGAGCAGCAGTATCTTCGGCTCAGCGGCGAGCGCCCGCGCAATGGCGAGCTGTTGCTGCTGACCGCCGGACAGCACGCCGCCCCGGCGATCCAGGTTTTCGATGAGATACGGGAATAGCTCGGGCACCAGGCTTGGAATCGTTCGGCGACCATCGGTCCGAGCGAACGCGCCCAATAAAATGTTTTCGCGAATGGTGAAATCGGGGATGATCTCGCGGCCTTGCGGCACATAGGCAAAGCCCGCGCGCGCGCGCCGGAAGGTCGGCTGGGCCGCGATATCGTCATCGCCAAACCTGATCTCCCCGGTCGCCCGATCCGTCAGACCCATGATGGTCTTGAGCAGCGTGGTCTTGCCGGTGCCGTTGCGGCCGAGGATTGCGGTGATCTCGCCCGGCTGCACCTCGAGATTCACGCCGTGCAGCACATGGCTGCGGCCGTAATAGCTGTCGACCTGGACGAGCTTGAGCATCAGCTGATCGCCCTCGATCCGAGATAGGCTTCGCGTACTTTCGGATTCTGCTCGATCTCGGTCACGCTGCCTTCAGCCAGGACTTGGCCGAGATGCATGACCGTGATGCGCTCGGCAATCTCGCGGACAAAGGCCATGTCGTGCTCGACCACGAGGAGGGTGTGCTTGCCTTTCAGTGCGTTGATGATTTTCGAGGTCTTCAAAGTCTCCGCCTGCGTCATTCCCGCCGTAGGCTCGTCAAGCAGCAGGACCCTGGCATTTTGCACCATCAACATTCCGAGCTCGAGCCATTGGATCTGTCCGTGGCTCAGATTGGCGGCGATCATAGAAGCCTGATCGGACAGCCCGATGAGTTCGAGGACCTCGTCGACGCGTTCTTCACCCTCGCGCGCGAAGCCAAATCCAAGGTTGGCAATTACCCGCGTGTCGCGGCAGCTCACCACTTCCAGATTGCGCCTGACGGTCAGATCCTTGAACACGCTCGGAATCTGGAATTTGCGTCCCACCCCGGCGCGCGCAATCTCGTACTCTTCCTTGTTGGTGATGTCGGCGTCGTAGAGGAATACGCGCCCGCTGGTGCTCTTGGTCTTGCCGGAGATAAGATCCATGAGTGTCGTCTTGCCGGCGCCGTTGGCGCCGAGAAGGACACGTAGCTCGCCTTCATCAACGATCATCGACACGGTGTTGACGGCTTTGAAGCCGTCAAAATCGACTGACAGACCGTCAACGGTGAGTGCTGCGGTCATCGCTGTGTCATTCCGCCGGCTGCACTTTGTTCGACTGCTGTCCGTTAGCGGGCTTTAGCCGCAAGCCGTTGAAGCGAGCGACAAACCGGTCGACGAGGTCGTGGGCAAATCCCGCGAGACCGCGCGGCAGATAGAGAACGACCAGGACGAAGACCAGGCCAATGATAGCCTTCCAGGCTTCGGCAAAGCCTTTGGTCTCGCTGACCGTGGCGGTGAGGGTGTTAATCAGGATGGCGCCGATGCAGGCGCCCAGGATCGACGCACGGCCACCCACGGCCGCCCACACCACCATGCTGATCGAAAAGCTCAGATCCATGAAGGTCGGCGAGGCGAATTCAGCCGCGATGACGTAGAGCATGCCGGCGATCGCTGCGATCCCGGCAGAAACAGCAAAAAAGAACGTTTGAAAACGCGGGACGTCAAAGCCGAGATATCTCGCCCGGTTTTGATCGTCGCGGATCGCCTGCAAGATCAGGCCGGCGCGCGTTTCGATCAATAGACGCGCAGCGACGAGCACCACCGAAAGCGAGATGGCGATCAGGTAGTAGGTCTGAACCACATACGGATCGAACTCGAAGCCGAAAAGCTTGAACCAGCCGAGGTCGGTCAGGCCATTGAAACCGTTGGTTATCGGCTGGGCGTCGATAATGAGAAGCCGGACCAGCAGAACAAGTGCCAGCGTTATGATCGAAATAAAGACGCCTGCGATTCTCTTACGGAACAGGATGATGCCGAGCACGGCCGCGACGGCGACCGGTAGCACGATGCCCATGGCGACACCGAACCATTGATTTTGGAATGGTATCCACAGGAACGAGGCTTTGTTGATGCAGCAAAGGGCGGTCTGTGAGCCGGGTTCGGCATTCCACAGCATAAAGTCAGGCACGGGCTTGTCGGAGCCCTGCTGCAGGCTGGTCTGGCTCGCGAGTTTTAAAGACATCGCGAGCATGTAGGCGCCACCGCCGAAGAACAGACCCTGGCCGAGATTGAGAACGCCAGCGTAGCCCCATGACAGCGCGACCGCGATGCCAAGCATCCCATACACGAGATACTTGGCGATGCGATTGAGCCAGAACGGATCCATCACCAGCGGCGCCATCATGATCGCCGCGATGAAGATCGCGTAAACGCCTATCTCGATGTGACGCTTGGTCATCGGGTCAGCGTTCCTTGAACGAGAACAGGCCTTTTGGCTTGGCAACAATAATGAGGATGACGACGCCGAACACGACGGCGCGGGCGACGATATCGTTCGTTACCGAGGCAACGACGCCGTTTATTTCGCCGAGCATGCCGGCAGACAGCACCGATCCCAGCAAACTGCCAACGCCGCCGACGACCACGACCATAAATCCGTCTACCACCATCGGCGTTCCCATATCGGGAAACACGGTCTTGAAGCCGGACATCATCACACCGGCGACGCCTGCAAGGCCGGAGCCGAAGGCGAAGGTCAATGCGTTGATGCGTTCGACATCGATGCCGCAAGCGGAGGCCATCTGCCGGTTGCGGATGATGGCGCGCACTTGCGTGCCGATGGATGTGCGAAACAGGATCGCCCAGGTAATCACCGTGAACACGATGGTCACCCCGATGATGAAGGTGCGATAGGCGTTGATCTCGATGCCGCCGATGGAGAGGGCGCCTTGCAGCGCTTCCGGGATCGTGACGTTCTGTAATCCCGGGCCGAGGCCGGCGATATGAATGCCGAAGAACGACAGGCCGAATTCCAGCCGCACCGCCTGCTGGATGAGTATTCCGATTCCCCAGGTGGCGAGCAGCGTGTCGAGCATGCGGCCGTAGAGACGCCGAACGATGACCCGCTCGATCACGAGGCCGACCAGCGCCGTCACCACAAAAGCGAGCGGAATTGCAATCAGGATGCCGGTATGCAGCCAGATGCCCGACATCACCGTGGTGTAGGCGCCAACCATCACCAATTCGCCATGAGCCATGTTAATGACGCCCATGACGCCGTAGGTGATGGCGAGGCCAAGCGCCACAAGCAGCAGAATGGAGCCGACGCTCAGGCCAATGAAAAGCGTATCGATCATGGCATCACCACAGCGGCCGCCGAGAAAGCCGGCGGCCGCGGCCCAGACCTGATCAGATCTTCTTGAGCTTCGAGGTGTCGAGCCCCTTGGCCGTGCAGAACAGGTTATCGTCGGTCTCGCCGTACGCCACGTAGGGCAGTGGTTTGATCGGGGCTTTGTATTGATCGATGATTTTCCCCTGTCCGTCCGCCTGCCACTGTGCAATGCGCGGCGTCAGCCAGGTGTGCAGGTTTTCAGGCTCGATTTTGACGTGCCCGTTTGCCGCGTTGAACTCCTGGCCCTTGACCGCATCGCGAATCGCCGGCGGCGTTATGGAGGTGGCCTTTTCCACGGCCTGCTTCCAGATGAACACCTGGAAATAGGAAGACTCCAGCGCGTGATGCGTGACCGCCTTGGGATCCTTCACGAACTTCCGGTAGCGCTCGACGAACGCCTTGTTGATGTCGGTGTCGATGGCCTGGAAGTAGGGGAAGGAGGTGAAGCTTCCGACCGCGTATTCCGCGCCCATCGCCGCGATCTCGATCTCAGAAGTCACAGTGGCGCAGATCGGCAGCTTGTCGTGGGTGAGGCCCTGGTTCTTGAATTCGCGATAGAAGGCGACTACCGAATTGCCGACCACGTTCGACAAAACGACGTCGCAACCGGAGCTCTTGATCTTGTTGACCATCGAGCCCCACTCGGAGTCGCCCAGCTCCAGATATTCGTCGGCGATCCACTCGCCGCCGCTTTTCTCGATCAGGATCTTGGAGACCTTGGCCATTTCGCGCGGATAGATGTAGTTTGAGCCCACAATGAAGAACTTCTTCTTGCCGAGCGTCTTGATGATCCACGGAATGAAATTCGAAAGCTGCTGATTGGGCACGGCGCCGGTGTAGACGACGTTCTTTGAGCACTCGAAGCCTTCGTAATAGGTCGGGTAGAAATAGAGATTATTGCGCTTCTCGAATACCGGCAGAACCGCCTTACGGCTTGCCGAGGTGTAGGAGCCGAACACCGTCGGCACCCGGTCTTGAATGACGAGCTTGGACGCCTTCTCGTTGTAGGTCTTGGGATCCGACGCGCCGTCCTCGAGGATCGCCTCGATCTTCATTCCCTTTACGCCGCCGCTGGCGTTGATCTCGGAGATCGCCATCATCGTCGCGTCGGCGAGCGATTTTTCGATGATCGACAATCCGCCGGTCAGCGAGAACAACACACCGACCTGTATCGCACTGGCCGCCTGCGCGGATCGAATGAAAAAGTCCGGTGTCGCCAGCGCACCGGCGGCGCCCACAGCACCCGTTGTCGTAAGAAATTTCCGCCGATTTAGCATCACACTTCTCCCCTGTTGACGTCGTGAGTACGCGCATCACCACACTGGCGCGCCGGCGTCGCGCCAGTGAGAACAACTCTCCCGCGCCGGAGCCTGAGACTCCGGCGACGCTGTTATGAGAAGTCGACGGAGTTGCTTCTCCGTCGCCTTAAAACAAAAAAAGCCCGCCGGGATTGGAGAACCCCTCGGGCTTACCTAGCCTTGTCGGACCAACATCATTGGTGGCCGACGACGCGCCGCAACAATGTCACAGCGACTAAAACCTAAACACCTTTCGGACGTGTTTGCAATAGCTCGTTTGCGTTGATGATCGCGAGCGCCATGTCTTCCACGGTTATGCGCTTTCCCATCGCTTGTTGACGCAGTGCTTTGTAGGCGTCTTCTTCAGTCAGCCCCTGCTTCTCCATCAAAATGGATTTCGCCTTCTGGATTTTCTGGATGCCGGACAATTTTCGTTCCACCTTGCGCAGTCGTTTTGCGGTCTCGCGCCGATCCATCCACAAACTGCGGGCGATCATCAGATTGGTGAGTAGCCCGAAAGGGCGAATAGGGCGATCAATGACGGCCATCGCCCCGGATTCGAGAACCAGCTGCAGGGTGGACGGACTTTCGTAGCCGACGACGGCGAGCAGCGTAGGATTTTGTTCTTGATGATTGCGAAACAGTTTGAGAAGAGCATCTCTGCTCTCGTAGTCGATGGTCAGAAGCACGATGTCAGCGGTCGGCGCGAACGCATCCGGGATCGGCCACTGCGCTTCGACAGTGCAACCGATGCGGCGCAGATGTTCCACAAGCTCGACACCCTCGTCGTCGGGGGGGTGAATGACCTGCACGCGCAAACCGCGAAGATCCCGCAGTATCGGGATAGCCACGACGTCCTCCGCTCAGGCGTGGATCGGCTGTGGACGATCTGCCGACCAGTCGTCGAGGCTCATGACGACGCAATAGGGATCCGGCTTAACGCGGACGCCGGGGTTCCAGACAATCTGGAATTTTCCGCGGGCATCAAGCTTTGCCACGCGCGGCCAAAGATAGGTGTGATTGTTGCTGGCATCGATGCGAACGCGCCCTTGCGGAGCATCGAATTCTGCATCGCGCAACGCCGGCAACAGCCGTTCCGGATCATCGGTGCCGGCGCGAGCGAGCGCGCCGGCGGCGAGATGCACTTGAAAATAGGCTGCTTCGGCTCCGGCAGTGACCGGAGCATTCGGGCCGTAACGAAGCTTGTATGCACTGATGAAGCGGCGCGCCGCGGATGTGGCGAGCGCCTCAAAAAAAGGTGCCGCCGTGATGTGGCCTTCGGCCGCCTCGGGCGACATCTCTGCGACCTCGGCTTCGCTCGTCGTCAGGCTGGCAATGGGCATTTGGTTCGGATCGAAGCCGGCGCGCCGGTAAGCTTCGTAGAAGATCGCGGTTGATTGGCCGACGACGGTCGAGAACACCACGTCAGGCTTCAGGCTGGCGATTTTGCTGATCGGCTTGTCGAAATCTTTCGCCTTGGCGTCGAGCGGTACGTACAGCTCGTCCAGAACCTTCCCCTTGGCCTGTGCAATGAGATCAGCCATCACCCGGTTCGACTCATAAGGATAAATGTAATTCGATCCGACCAGCACAAACCGGTTGCCGTAATGCTGTAAGAGGAATTTCGCCAATTGCAGTGAATTTTGATTGGGAGCCGCGCCCGTATAGATGCAGTGAAGGGAGTATTCGAAGCCTTCATAGAGCGTCGGGTAAAACAATAGACCGCGCAAAGCTTCGACGACGGGAAGCACCGCCTTGCGCGTGCTCGACATGTAACAGCCGAAAATCAGCCGTACCCGATCGACGGTCAGCAGCCGTTCCGCCAGCGCCCTGAATTGCTTGGGATCTGAAGCGGGATCGTAGATATCAGGCTCGATGGCGCGGTCCAGCACGCCGCCTGCCTTGTTGATCTCCTCGACGGCGAGCAATGTGGCGTTAAGCTGAGAACGCTCGATTGCCGCCGTGACGCCCGTTTGCGAAAACAATACGCCGACACGCCAGGTCATTTCATGCTGTCCGTACTTCTCAGCTACTTTTTCTCAACTGCTTCGACTTGCCGCCGCGGAAACCTTGAAAGCGGGCAAGATGCCAACGTTAGTCCCCGACCGCGTGCCGAAGTCACAGTCGCAGACGCTTTACGTATAAGCAACTCGGTCAGGTTCGGCGAGAGCCGGCCGTTGCATTGCAACAACAGGACAAAGAATTTAAGGTGGGTGCGGGTCGCCTTGGACTGCGTGTCTGTTCGGTCCACTCCTTTTTTGGGTGACGCCGTGAACTCAAGCTGGGCCCCATTCGTGCATTCATTTCCTCAAGCCGTGCATTCAAGAAGGGGGTAAAAAGTAACCGTAGAGGATTTACCGTCCTTGCTGCTCGGGGATGTGTACCCCGATTTTGGGCCCAGCGGCTTGATTAGAGCTTGGTAGGCTCTGTCGCCGGGATCCCCGCGATCCTGCCCGTTTTGGCGAGGCCCTGTTATCGAGGACTACAAGCGCAGAAATCCTCCTCTTTTTCGCCTTGTGCTAACGAAGGTCGGTAATTGTCGATATGAATAGGAAATTTTCAGTCGCTCCGATGATGGAGTGGACCGACCGGCATTGCCGGTTCTTCCATCGGCTGCTGACGCGCCGCGCGCTGCTTTATACCGAGATGCTGACCACCGGCGCAGTACTGCATGGCGACCGGGCGCGGTTGCTGCGCTTTGATCCCGCTGAACATCCGCTGGCGCTGCAACTCGGCGGTTCGGATCCGCTGGCGCTCGCCGCTTGTGCGCGCATTGGCGCCGATCTCGGGTTTGACGAAATCAATCTGAATATCGGCTGCCCCTCCGACCGCGTGCAGGATGGCCGGTTCGGCGCCTGTCTGATGGCGGAGCCGGCGCTCGTCGGCGACTGCGTTGCCGCGATGAAGGCCGCCGTATCCGTCCCCATTACGGTGAAGTGCCGCATCGGCATTGACGATCAGGATCCGGAACAGTCGCTGGAGACTTTTGCGCTGTCGGTGGAGCAAGCGGGCGCCGATGCACTCGTTGTGCACGCCCGCAAGGCCTGGCTCAAAGGTCTGTCGCCGAGAGAAAACCGCGAGCTGCCGCCGCTCGATTATGGGCGGGTCTATCGTTTGAAAGCAACGCATCCTGGCCTGACAATCGTGCTCAACGGCGGCATCGACACGCTCGAAGAAGCGCGTGAACATCTTGCGCACGTCGATGGCGTTATGCTTGGGCGCGCCGCCTATCAGGAGCCTTGGCGGCTGCTCCCGGTCGATCCGGTGTTCTATGGCGAAGATGCTTCGTTTGGGTCGCCGAAACAGGCGGCTGCGGCGCTTATTCCCTATATCGAGCGCGAATTGGCGGGTGGCACGCGACTTCATGCCGTCACCCGGCATCTGCATGGACTGTTCCGCGCCGTGCCCGGCGCGCGCGCTTTCCGGCGCCGCTTGGCCGAGGCTGCCGGTGAGCCGCAGGCAAGCGCGGAAGTCTTGGCTGCTGCGCTTGCTCTGGTGCTGGACGCTGATCGCGAATTGGCGCACATCGCCGCGTGAAGGCAATGGCGTAGCGCGCAGCAAATGTTCCTCGGCGTCGGGTTGCACGAAATTCTTTGGCTCGCGCTTGCGATCGTCATCGGTGGCGTGATTACCGGACTGCTTGCCGGCACGTTCGGTGTCGGCGGCGGTTCGGTTATCGTGCCGGTGTTGTTCGAAGTGTTTCGTGTTCTTGGCGTCTCCGAAGACGTGCGCATGCAGCTTTGCGTCGGCACTTCGATTGCGATCATCGTGCCGACGGCGTTCCGCTCCTACCTCGCGCACCGCGCCAAGGGGTACGTCATCCCGGGCGTGATCAAGCTTTGGTCGATACCTGCGGTCATTGGCGTTGCTTGCGGCGCGGTGATCGCGGCCTTCGCGCCGGCCGCTGTGTTTACTGTTTCCTTCGTGCTCATTGCGAGCTTCATTGCGATCAAACTCCTGTTTGCCGGCGATCGATGGAATCTCGGCACCGATCTGCCTGGCACGGTGCCGATGGCGCTCTACGGATTCGGTATCGGGCTTTGTGGATCGCTCATGGGTGTCAGCGGCGGCGCGATCTCCACGATGGTGCTGACGATGTACGGCAAGCCGATCCACAATGCGGTCGCGACCTCGGCGGGCATTGGCGTTCCGATCACCGCCGCCGGCGCGATCGGTTTCGCGCTCGCCGGCCTGCCGCGCGAGGCCCTCTTGCCGCCGTTTTCGCTGGGCTTTGTTTCGCTGATCGGGCTCGTGGTGATGGCGCCGGTGGCGAGCATGGTCTCGCCTTATGGCGCGTGGATCGCGCATCGGCTATCGCGGCGGACACTGGAAATCGCGTTCGGTTGTTTTCTGCTTCTGGTCTCGCTGCGCTTTCTGGTGAGTTTGTTTTGATGCTGTCAGTCCGCAGCGTGGGCCGGGACGTGGCTCACGGATATCCGTGCAGCAACAATCGATCGCCGCGCACTTCCCAGCTTTGCAGCCGGTTGAGAAAGCTCATGCCGAGGAGGCTGGTTTTAAGTTGGCCCGGCTGGACCACCAAAGCGGCCACCGAATGTTCGACGAGGCCGCCGATCGCGATCCGGTCGAGCGTGACTGGCGCCGCTCGCGCGCGCCCATTGGCGGTTTCGATGTTCGTCGTATAGGCGAGCACCTCCAACGGCAGGCCTGCGGCCTTGGCGTCCTCGCGGGTCAGCACCACGGAACTGGCGCCGGTATCGAGCACCATAGAAACGCGTGCGCCGTTGATCTGTGCGGTCACGTCGAAGTCGCCGTTCACCATGCGGGCGACCTCAACAGTTCGTCCGCGGCTAACGACATGGCCCGGCACGAGCTCGGCCATGACGCGGTCGGCGACGTCGCGCAGTTCGTAACGATAGGTGTAACCGACGACCAAAACCAGAGCGAGCACGCTCCAGAGCAGCGCCGCGGTCAGCGCTTTCACGAAACGCCCGCGGAACATGATGAGCACGCCGGCGCCGACAAAGACAAGGAGCGCGATCTTATAAACCAGCGAAACAGAATCCCCGCTTGACAGCGGTCTGAACGTTCCCTCGCTGTGGCGGAGGATAACAGCGACAACGGCCATCAGAAAGCCGGTGAGCAGAATCCATACCAGGCGTTGGCGCACCGATGACATCCTTCTCGACGTCGTCTTACGCTGCACTCTAGGGGATTTTCAGTCTGTTACGATAACGTTTGAGTCCAGCATCAACTGTCCGGAATACCGGTCGCGACTGTTCCGGATCATGCTCAGGTCCCAAACAACGCGCGGCGGGCGCGGTTTGTCGATTTGTCGGACGACAAAGAGAACGGCGCGGACGGCGGCGTGCCTGCCTGCGGCGCTATCGACGATGCGCCCTCGGCGATCGGCGCCAGCGCTGCCATCACCCGCTCCGGCGGAAACGTCACAACCACTTCGGTACCGATGCGCAGTTTTGACTTAAGCGTAAATGTGCCGCCGTGAAGGTCGATGAGATTCTTGGCAATCGGCAGACCAAGGCCGGCGCCTTGTTCGGCCGATTTGATCGAGTTCGAGCCCTGACCGAACGAGGCGAGCACGACGGGGATTTCCTCCTCCGGAATGCCCGGTCCGGTATCTTTAACGCTCATGTATTGTCCGCCTGACGCCGTCCAACCGACTTTCAGCCAGATCTCGCCGCCTTGCGGCGTGAATTTGATCGCGTTGGAGAGAAGGTTGAGACAGATCTGGCGAACGGCGCGCTCGTCGGCCCACAAGCGCGGCATGTCGGGCTCGAACAACTCGTGGATGGTGATGCCGCGATTGCTGCCGCGCAGCTTGAGGAGATGGTGGCAATCCTCCACGACCCGATTGAGGGACACCGCCTCCTCATTCAGTTCGTAGCGGCCGGCCTCGATCCGTGACAGATCGAGGATCTCGTTGATGAGATTTAACAGATGCACGCCTGAACTGTGAATGTCTGCCGCGTAGTCTTTATACATAGGCACGGCATGGGCGCCGAAGATTTCACTTTGCATCACTTCCGAGAAGCCAAGGATGGCATTGAGTGGTGTGCGCAGTTCATGACTCATCTGGGCGAGGAAGCGGGATTTGGCGATGTTGGCGGCTTCGGCACGGCGGCGGGCTTCATCCGAAATCGACTTTGATTGTTCAAGCTCGCCGATCAGCGCGTCTTTCTCGGCGCGCGCTTCCAGCGTCGCCAGGGTAGTCGAATAGAGCCGGTAAGCGAGCAACGAAAAGTAGCCCTCGGCGGTCAGCGCCATGACCGCGAGGATATAATCGTGCAGCGTGCCCTTGAGCACGAAGTCGAGCGAAATCGCGATCGTAACCGGCAACGTCAGCGCCAGCACCGCAATCGGCAGGCTCGACGCAAGCATGCTGGAGATCGCCACCACCAGCAGCATGACGAACAGCATGAACATGCCCGACTGTTCATCGACGCCGAGCGGATGAATCAGGATGAAGGTCCACGCCATGCCGAAGAACAGATCGAGCATGATAAAACGCAGACGCCAGGAGCGGAGGTTAGCGGTGCCGGGAGGCTCGTCGAGAAACTGCCGGCAGGCGCGGATGATCATGAAATGGATGAGCAATGCGCCGGCGGTCCAAACCCCGGAGGTAAGCACCTGCGTCCACAAGCTCGACAACAGCCCGATGGTGACGATGAGAAGCAGGATGACCAGTGACGCGGACAGCCGGTTTTGAGCGAACTGGCGCAACAGCTCGTAATCGAACACCGGCCGCGTGCCGCTGGTCGAGGTCAGCCGATCGCGCGCTTCGCGCACGTGCTGGGTCGCAAGACGCCGCTTCGTCGACGGGGCGGCGCCAAGCGCTGCTCCCTCGCGCGGTTCGGTGTTCGTGCTTTGCATTACTATCCGCGGCTGGCGATAATTTGCGTCAAAAGTCGCCCAAATTCCTTAAGACCAGGCTTAAGACCGGCGTCCGCCGGGAGTTAACCGCACGTAATGGCTCACTTTATGGGTCTTTTTTGGGTGGCTGGCGGCGGCCCTTTGGGTGCGCTGGCGGCGGCTTTCGGGCCACGATAGGGTCGTTCTCCAGCGGAGTTAAGAGGGCCATCGCATGAAACTCTATGACGGCGGCCGCGCGGTTAATCCGCGGCGGGTGCGCATCTTTCTCGCCGAGAAGGGAATCAGTATTCCGACTGAGCAAGTGGACATCGCCACCCAGCAACACCGAACCGAGACCTTCGCCGCGATCAATCCAATGCGAAGGCTGCCCGTGCTGGTGCTGGATGATGGCACAGTGATCGCCGAATTGATTGCGATCTGCCGCTATTTTGAGGCGTTGCAGCCCGATCCGCCGTTGTTCGGCCGCGGCGCGCTGGAAGTCGCGATGGTGGAAATGTGGAATTGGCGGGCCGAGTTCAACCTCATGGGGCCGGTGACGACCGTTTTCCAGCATCTCCATCCCTTCATGAAGCCCCTGGTCAATCCGCAAGTCCCGGACTGGGGCGAGGCCAACAAGCCGCGCGTCTTCGAATTTCTGCAGCTGCTCGACGGCGAGCTGAAGAACCGGCCCTATATCGCGGGTAACGATTTCACCGTCGCCGATATCACCGCTCTCACCGCTGTGGATTTCATGAAAGTTCCAAAGCTTCCGTTGCCCGAAGAATTCACCAACGTACGGCGTTGGCACCAACAGGTATCCGCGCGCCCCAGCGCGGCAGCGTAGCAGCCGCGTCGGCCCAGCACGGTCTCGAAGTGAAGGACCTCATTCCACGGGCGTAATCTTCATGCCGTATTGGCCGGTGCCGAAGACGTCCAGCATGTGCTGCGTGTCATTATCCGGTCGTTTGGTCCAGAAAACCGAATGAGGCGTTTCGACGCCAATGAAGCCGTCAGTCGCCAACAGATTCTGCATGCCGGCGCGGCGGATGCCGGGCAGGACCTGAACGTCATAAAGGGACCTATATCGCAGTTGACGAATCTTTTTCTTGCGGAAGTTGAGCGCGTAAGTTATACGGTGTTCGGTCTCCTCATGCTCGCTAATGCGGCATCGCGGGGGAGACACCGCGAACCAGTTCCGATCCATCCCAACTGGGAAAATCGGGTCATTCGTCGGAAGGCAAAGCGATGGAGCATTCCGGTCAGTTGGCCGGGGCTTCGTTCATTTGCTTCCAGAATGACGATTGAGCGGAAGCACTCAACAAAGCCCTACCAAGGACCGGATACACGAAAGCCCGACGCTATTGTCGCGCCGGGCCGTGCCGATAGTCCTGGTGGGGCACGCCCGATCCCGCCTTGTAGCGTTCGATTGGTCGGTGTGCTGTCCGTCTCTAAGCAATTCGGACAATCGCACAACGGCCCTTCCGACGCAACGGGTAACCTATGCTCGGAGCAAACCAAACATGGTTTGGGTCGATACATATCTCCGCATTCGCAATGGAAAAACCCAACGCGTTCGCGGGCACTGGCGTTGTTGGCCGCGTCGGCGGCTATTGGCCGGTGGCGCGCTTCCGCATCCGCCTGCGGCGTAAACTGACAATATTTTCGGATTGAGAGGTACCGCCGGACCCCTTGCGTGCACGCTTAGTGCCCGGCGGCTTTTTTTGCTTGCTGCGCTTAATCAACGCCTCAACCTCGGCAGGATCGGTACGGATCGTCCGTTCCAAAAACTCATCCGCGTCCATGTCGAGAGAAAACGGCGGCAGAGGTTTAGCGCGTTTTGCCATGTGCGTGCGTCGCCATTATGCGATGAGAGCCTTGTAGGTAAGCCTCCCCTCGACTGCCGTAAAGAGCGAGTTGATCCGATCTTGCGGCGATAACTCGCGGCGGTTCATGCGCCAAGTCATCTCGCAAACATATTGCTGCAAATGCTTCGGCGAAATCCAGTGATGGGTACCGACGATTTGTCGCTTTAGAAGCGCCCACACGCTTTCAATCGTATTTGTATGCGCGTCGCCGCGAACGTATTCCCCGATATGATGATTGATCGTTTCGTGTTGAGGCAGTCCCCACATCGCGGCGTATGCTGGGTGAGCGTCAGTGACAATCTTGTCGGCCGTTCCGGCGAAACCCTTAACAAAACTTCGCGCGGTTTCGACTCCAAAATCGGGCACAACCGCCGCGACAACATTGCCCCCTCGTTGCACCGCGCCAATCACTGGCGTTTTGTTTGCAACGCCCGCTTTACCCTTTTTCTTACGGCGTTCGTTCTTGTGGCGATTGCTGGCCTTACCGCCGACGTAGGTTTCATCAACCTCAACAGTGCCAGAGAGCGGCGAATTGAATGATTGTGCGCGAGCCGCATACCGCAGCCGATGCAAAACGAACCACGCTGATTTTTGCGTGATGCCAAGATCGCGGGCCAGTGTGGTCGAGGCAATGCCCTTTGGATGATTTGCAATTAGCCACATCGCACCAAACCAGACGCGAAGCGGCAGTTTCGTATTTTCGAAGACAGTGCCAACCAAAATCGAGAAGGTGTTGCGGCATTCCTTGCACTGATACCGGTTCGCTTTAAGCGTGTAGACCTCGGTTACGCCGCAGTAGGGACAAAACTCGCCATTGCGCCAGCGGATCGCTTTGAAGTGGTCCAGAGCAACTTGATTGTCACTGAAAACGAGATACAAATCTGCCAGTGTTTTGAATTGTTTCAGCATCGGGGACACCGTCGTTCAAGGCCTAATCACTTAAAATGATATATACCACGGGCCTTTGTCTCCTGTCAACTGATATATAGGTCCCGTCATAAACCTCGGTCACGCCCGAGGCGAATTCCAGAACTCCCAAGACTTCGCCGGTTCGCTCAGCGATCGCCGCGATCCCGGCCGTTAGCGTCCCAAGCCGTTGCACGACAGGCGGCGCCTCTTGCTTGCGCGAAGTGCGATCTTGCGACATGCCGACGAACAGGATGCCGCCATGATCGCATAGACCGTGCGTGAAGGCCGGCAACCGCGTCATGACGGTGCTGTGTCCGCTGTCGCGGTCGACGCGCAAAAGCTCGCCTTCGCTGCCATTGAGCACGTAAAGCTCATTATTGATGAGCCGCGGCGAATGCGGCATGGACAGGTCCGACCGAAGGATCGCGTTGCGCCGAGCATCGATCAATATCCCGGCGGAGTTGGGCGCCTCGCGCCAGCCAGCCGGCGTATCGGTGGCGGCCATTGCGGTCAGATAATAGAGTTCCCCGGCAAACGCGGCGAACCCGTTCAGGTGACAGCGATCCTCAGCGCGCAGTTGACTGATGAATGATGGGCGCCACAGCGGCGTGAAGCTGAAATTGTCGTCGACGCGGCAGATGCAAGAGAAATTCGTATTCGCTCCGATCACCGCGTTGCCCTCGAAGATCATGTCGTGCATCTGGCATTCGCCGGTGAACCGGATGGTGCGCGGGATAAAGAAAGCATCATAGTAATCGCGCTTACCGGGGTAGTGCGCGGCGAGCCTCGCGACGTTGGCGAAAATGACAATCGATCGCGCTCCGGCCACCGCAATTCGCCCGGTCTCGGCGGCGATCCCCATCGGCTGAGTCATGAGAGTGGCGGTGACCGTCAACGTGCCGTCGATCGAACCCAAAAAGATCACGTGATTGGGTCGAGTGCTGAGGACAAGTGAAAGTCGCAGACGTTCGAGTATCGCCGTGAAATCTCCCCGGACCGACCAGGCGATCGGCTGCGCCGGTGCGGTAGCACCTTGCGGTGCGGGTGCCGTCACTGCTTGCGGTGGAGCGTCCAATTGACCGTCCCTTTCATGTAATCAAAGTTCATAGTTAAAATTTCTGGTTACGGCGCTGCACGTAGTGATGTTCTTCTAGCTCTCATTTTGCAACGCGGCTTCGCTCCGGCGAATCCAAGCGGGTGATGCGTCAATGTATGACCGTCATCGATGCGTCAAAGTTGCGGTCGCTCGTGTACAAGGACACTTGTGCCCCATATAAGCACATGCCCTAGCCCGCCGTGGCGGTGGCGCCGATCGATCAGCAAAATTCTGGGAGGATTGTCATGTCAAGCACCGAAGGTACGCCGGTAACGATCCATCAGCACACCGGCAGCTCGACGACGTTCGACGGGCCGGCAAATCCAAACGAGATTAAAACGCTGGCGCCGGACCAGGAGGGAGATGCGGTACTCGGTACTGCGGTTCTGACCGACGGCACCGAAGTCGTCGTCTCCGCCACGGTCACCCAGGTTCCGTACTCATTCAACTATGCAAATTCTCCGGGCTACGCGAGCGTACAGGTTACCAGCATCGATAATGGCACGCCGACGACCAATACGCTGTCTCTCGGTAGTCCCGATGACACCAGTGGAGGCGTGAACCCTAATCTGGCCGGTCGTGGGACTTCCGCAGAGACAGGAACCCAGGCTGCAAGCGATTTTTTGGATCGGGTAAATTACGCCGAAGACATGCAGATCGTGGCGCTCAGTGGTGGCGGCTATGTCATCGCCGAGACGACCGTCGACGACAATCTTGGTCCGGTGAATGGGGGTCTTTATTTCGAGGTTTTCAACGCCTCGGGTCAAATCGTCACGCCGTGGACACTCGTCAACACAGTGGATCCTCCGTCCGGAAACATAAATGGCGGAAGTCAATTCTACACGAACCCGAATAATCATGCGGATGCCTCCGAGAACGATTATTTTCAATTGCAGGCCACGTCGGGCGGCGGCTTTGCCATTCAATGGGCCGAGAACGACGAAGCTAACGGCTATTTTGAGCGCTTCAATTCCACCGGTACCGCGACCGACACTCCGGTAAATTACTGGAATAACGTATCGGGCACGCTCGGTGACGGCTTCGCCGTCGACACCAACGGCAATATTGCCATTGCGATCCCGACTTCGGAGGACGTTTACACGCCCAGCACGTTCGCCATTTATAATTCGAACGATACGCAAATTCTGAGGGAGACGTGGCAGGCCGCCGACGGGACGATGCTGCCGGTGATTTCGAACCCGGGTCATTCTGGAGTTTTACCGATCAACTCCGAGGGCTCGCCGCAATTTCAGGCGCTTCCGGGCGGCGGATTCCTCGCCGTCGTCACTGACCCGACTGGCCCGTGGAACGTCCAAAACGGCTATCCCGGCGTCGACATTTACCTGCAGAGGATTAGCGTCTCGGGCTCGACGGTGACCTTCGACACCCCGGTGCTGATCGGAGAAAATCTTGACTCCACTCCAGTGGTCATGAAGAGCGGAAACATCCTGCTCAACATTTCCACTACCGCGACGCCGGACTATGTAATTTTGGCCGCATCGGAATTGCCGTCCACGACCGGCGGCGTTGCGTCCTCGACACCGGCAACTTTGACGCCGCTCAGTTCCCTGTTGCCAAGCGGCGTGTCGATCGTAAGTGCCGTTGCGGATAATACCGGCGGCTTCTTTGCCGCTCTGCAGTCAGGGGTAAATACCGGCTATTACTATGGACGTTGGATGCCTCGCTCTACGCCGCTGATTTCACGCCTTGCTATTGCCCGGGCACATTGATCCAAACAAAACGCGGGCAGAAGAAAGTTGAAAAGCTCAAGATCGGCGACAAGGTGATGACGATGTCGGGGGAGGCGCGGCCGATCAAGTGGATCGGCCGCAGAAGCTATGGCCGGCGTTTCATCATGGGCCGCAAGGATATTCTGCCGATCTGCATCAAGGCCGGCGCGCTCGACGACAATGTGCCGAAGCGCGATCTGTGGATTTCACCCAACCACGCCATGTACTTCAAAGACCGGCATATCGATGGCGTTCTGATTGAAGCCAAGGATCTCGTCAACGGCAGTTCGATCGTACAGGCGGAGAGCGTGGAGAACGTGGAATACATCCACATCGAGCTCGACAGCCACGACGTGCTCATTGCTGAGGGCGCGCTGTCGGAGAGCTTCATCGATGACGACAACCGCATGATGTTCAACAACGCGCATGAATACCGAACGATGTTTCCGCAAGAAGCGGTGACGGTACTGACGCAGTATTGTGCGCCGCGCCTGCAAGACGGCTACGAGGTCGAGGCGGCGCGACGCCGCATCGCGCTGCGCGCCGGTCTTGCATCCGAGACCGAGGCAGCGCCGGTGAGCAATCTGCGCGGTCACGTCGATCGCATCACCGCGGAGTGCGTCGCCGGCTGGGCGCAGAACCTTGATCATCCCGAGGCGCCGGTCTGTTTTGACGTCTATTGCGGCGGCGATCTGATCGGTCAGGTTCTCGCCAGCCGCTATCGTGGAGACCTCGAGCGGGCCGGCATGGGCAGCGGCCATCACAGCTTCGAGTTCACGATGCCGGCGGACTTGAGCTTTGCTCTCGACGAGATCGAGGTGCGGCGCTCGACCGACGGCACGGCGCTGGAACTCACGGCGGATGCATGGCGCATGGTGCGGCAGAGCGCGGGACGCGTGTTTGGTCGCGAGCTCGCAGCGTAACCAGGAAGACGACCTTCATGGCGCTGCGCGAGGCGATGGGTTGCGCCGCACGCAGCGGTGCAAAAAAGTCGGCCTGGTGGCGGCGGGTTACGCCGTCACCAGGCCTTTGCGCGCGATGCTCGGATCGGACGCGCTAGAACGTTCTGTATTTCGGCGCCGTGCAGCCGCCGCAGGCCCAAGGCCAGGACCAGTCGGCGACCTTGCCCTTGTTGGCTTCAACGTACGGGCTCCAGGCTTTCGGCGGCAGCGCCTTGCTCTGATAGACGATGGCAAACTGCCCGTTGGCCTGGATTTCGCCGATCATCACCGGCTTTGCCATGTGATGATTAGCGCCCATGACGACGTCAAAGCCGGACGGCGACCTGACCTTTTGCCCGATCATCGCCTGCCGCACCGCATCGACGTCGGTCGTGCCGGCTTGCTGGACCGCCTGCACCCACATGTGAAACAGGATGTAGGCGGATTCCATCGGGTCGTTGGTGACGCGCTTGTTGTCGTGCATGTAGGCATGCCACTTGGCGATGAACACCTTGTTCTCGGGCGTGTTGACCGACTCGAAATAGCTCCAGGCGGCCAGGTGCCCGACCAGCGGCTTGGTGTCGACGCCCGCTAATTCCTCCTCGCCAACCGAGAAGGCGATGACAGGAATCTCAGAAGCCTTGATGCCCTGATTGGCAAGTTCCTTATAGAACGGCACATTGGCGTCGCCGTTGATGGTTGAGATCACGGCGGTCTTCTTGCCCGCGGAGCCGAACTTCTTGATGGCCGCAACTTCGGTCTGCCAGTCGGCGAAGCCGAATGGCGTGTACTTCTCCATGATGTCTTCGTCCTTGACGCCTTTCGCGGTCAGGAACGCGCGGATGATTTTGTTGCTGGTGCGGGGATAGACGTAATCGGTGCCTTCGAGGATGAAGCGTTTGACCTCGCCGCCGTCTTTGCTCATCAGGTATTCAACGGCCGGGATGGCTTTATTATCCGGTACCGAGCTGCCGTAGAAGATGTTGTAGGATGATTCCTCGCCTTCATATTCCAGCGGGTAGAACAGCAGTCCGTTTAGTTCTTCGAACACCGGCAGCACGGATTTACGCGATACCGAGGTCCAGCAGCCGAACACGGCGGCGACTTTATCTTTGCTGATCAGCTCGCGGGCCTTTTCCGCGAACAGCGGCCAGTTCGACGCCGGATCGACGACCACGGCTTCGACTTTCTTGCCCAGAAGACCGCCGTTCTGGTTGAGTTCGGCAACCTGCATCAACATCAGGTCTTTGAGAATCGTCTCGCTGATCGCCATCGTGCCGGACAGCGAGTGGAGGATTCCAATTTTGATGGTATCTTCGGCCGTGGCCTTGGCTATGCTTCCCACCAGAAACGCCGACGCGACCAGGGCGGCAAGCCACGAATGTCTTGCAGTCTGCATGAGCTTTCTCCATTCAAAAGAGGCAAGCATCCGGCATTCTCGTCCGGGCGCTTCGCCTTGGTTCCGGCTGTCGCAAACCATGCCTCGTGAGCGCGCCTGCACCGAGAGCCACGGCGGAAAAATGCGATGGCACCGGAATATCGCTGCAAACGGACGTTCGACCGCGCTAAACTGCTCAGTAGACGATCCGCGTTCTTATCTTTCGCGCAATTCGTGCCTCTGTCTTAGGCAAACACGGCTTACAAGCCACCGCCATGAGTCCAGTTGTTTTTGGATTGACGGGACCAGTCGCCGTGGACTTTGAAAGATCGCGGCGTCCAGACTAACATCGCGGGCCGGGTTAATCAGAAAAACGGCCGCCAGGCGGCGCTTTAGCAGATGCAGATACCCGTGCTCCTTGACCGCTCCCGGCGTGAGCCGCTAACGAGCCAACTTGTCGAGCAACTTCGTGACGCCATCCGGCACGCGCGAATTCGCGGCGGCACCCGGCTGCCGTCTTCACGGCGTTTGGCGGAGCAACTTTCGGTGTCGCGCAACACCGTCATCCGCGCCTACGACACGCTGATCGTCGAGGGCTATGTTGAATCCCGCCCGGCCTCGGGAATTTTTGTCGCCGACGCGCTGCCGGGAGCGCCGGTCAAGACCGCACAGCACGCGCCAGAACCCGCCACCGCCGGCGCGCTCTCGCACATGCCCATGCCACTCTTGCCGCTGCGCGTGCAGAATTTGGTCGATCAGCACCGCAACCGCTTGTCGTTCGATTTCTTTCCGGGCCGTCCGAGCGCGGCGCTTTTTCCGGTCAAGACCTGGCGCCGCTTGTTGCAGGCCAACCTCTCCCATGCCGGCAACAGCGGGCTGTCGCAATACGGGGACCCGGCCGGATTGCCGGCACTGCGCTCGGCGATCGCCGACCATCTCGCGACCACGCGCGGCATCGCCGCCGATCCGGGCCGCATCGTCATTGTCAGCGGCGCTCAGGAGGGCACCAGTATTGCGGCGCGGCTCTTCCTCAATCACGGCACGCCGAGTGCGATCGAGGATCCCTGCTATCAGGGCGCGGCCTTCGCGTTCGAAGCGACCGGCTCCGAGGTGGCGAGCGTGCCGGTCGATTTCGACGGCTTGATCCCGGAAGAGCTGCCGCAGCGGCCGACGGCACTCCTTTACATCACGCCGTCGCACCAATATCCGACAGGGCACACGTTGTCGCCGCACCGCCGTCACGCGATCGTGGCGTGGGCCCGGCGCTACGGCTGTTACATCCTTGAAGACGATCGCGACGGCGATCTTCGCTATGAAGGCTCGCCGTTGCAGGCGATTGCCGCCACGGCGCCGGACTGCACCATCTATCTCGGCTCGTTTTCGCGTTCGCTTGGCGCCGGCCTGCGGCTGGGCTACATGGTCGTCCCGGAGCAGCTCGCCGGCGTCGTCAGCGCCGCAAAGGGGCTGCTCAACAATGGCAACCCCTGGCTCGAACAATCGGCGCTCGCCGAGATGATGCGCGCCGGCTCATATGCGGCGCATCTGCTGCGGACCCGGGCGCGCTACAAGGAAAGCCGCGATTACCTGCTCGCGGCGCTGCGCCGTAACTTCGGCGACATCAGCGTGACGGGCGAGGCGGCCGGCCTGCATCTGGTGTGGTACTTGCCGCCGGGCGTGCCCAACGCCACCATCGTCGAGAGCCTCGCCCGGCGCGCGCGCATCGGCGTCTATTCGTTTACATCCGGCGGTGCCTATGTGGCGCGGGCCTCGACGTTGACGCAGCGCGGCCTGATCCTCGGTTACGCCGCCCTGTCGCGCAAGCAAATCGACCAGGGCATTTCGCGCCTGTCCGACGCCATTGACGACGCGCTCGATGATCCGACCGCAGACGTCAATTCGCTTCTTGTCAGAGCAAGCGTGCCAACGGCGGCGCCAATCTCCAACGTGCGCAGGCCGCGCAATCTGGACCCCAAGTTTCTCCGCAAACCGGCTCTAACGGCGCGCCGCCGCCGCCGGCAAGGCTTAGCGCTCGGCGCGGGCAGACAAGCAGGCAACGTGATGATCGCGGTCAGCAAGATCTATCGCTACCCGATCAAGGGAATGAGCGCCCAGCCGCTGTCGAATGTTGCGCTCGAGGCGGAAAAGCCGTTTCCCCATGACCGCATTTTCGCGCTGGCACGGCCCGGCGCGCCGATCGATCGCAGCGATCCAAAATGGGCCAAGAAGGGCCTGTTCGTTATGCTCATGCTGGATGAGAATCTCGCGCGGGTGAATACGCATGTCGATGTCGACTCGCTCCACCTCACTGTCAAGCAGGGCAACCAGCAGGTAGCCGCGGCGCAGCTTACCGACGAGACCGATCGTGCCAGGATCGAGAACTTCGTCTGGCAATTGCTGCCGACCCTGCCGGCGCCGCCGACGCTCGTCCGTTCGAGCGGCGGACATTTCATGGATAAGCCCGACAATGTGATCTCGCTGATCAATCTGGCGACGGTGCGCGCGCTCGAAGCGCAATGGGGCGTGGACATCGATCCGCTGCGCTTTCGCGCCAACATTTATATCGACGGCGCCAAACCGTGGGAGGAATTCGACTGGGTCGGCAGCGAGATCAGAATCGGCAGTGCGATCTTTGCTGTCGACCGCAAGAACGGCCGCTGTGGCGCGACCAACGTCAATCCGGCGACCGGGCGCCGCGATCTCGACATTCCGGGATCGTTGCGTGCCGCGTTCGGGCACAAAAACCTCGGCGTCTATCTGGTCGTGCGTGACGGCGGGCAGATCGCCATCGGCGATTCGGTGTTTGTGCCGCGCGTGACGTCGGCGCAGCCCGTGGTTCACGCGCCGCTTCCAGTCATGAACGGTGCCGAGCGTCGCTTCATCTGCCGCGGCTGCTACTTCGTCTACGAAGAGGTCAGCGGTCTGCCGCAGCAATCGATCAGGCCGGGAACGGCCTTCGCCGATATTCCGGCGAACTGGCGCTGTCCCGACTGTGGAACGGAAAAAACCACGTTCCGGCCCTACGTCGAGAAGGCCGCGATGAGCTGAGCTCTGTCGATTACCGCTGCAGCAGCGCGATTAGGCTCGACGTATCCCAGCGCTTGCCGCCCATCGCCTGCACTTGCGAATAGAACTGATCGACCAGAGCGGTAAGCGGCAGATGGCTGCCATTTCGTCGCGCTTCGGCGAGGCAGATGCCGAGATCCTTGCGCATCCAGTCGACCGCGAAGCCGAAATCGAATTTGCCGGCGGTCATGGTCTTGTAGCGGTTCTCCATTTGCCAGGACCGCGCCGCGCCCTTGGAGATGGTGGCGATCAGCTTTTCGATATCGAGGTTGGCCTTTTGCGCAAAGTGCAGCGCCTCGGCGAGCCCCTGGACCACGCCGGCAATGCAAATCTGGTTCACCATCTTGGCGAGCTGGCCGGAGCCGGAGGCGCCGAGGAGATTGCAGGCGCGCGCGTAGGCGGCGATCACCTGCTCGGCTTTCACGAACACGCCGGCGTCGCCGCCGCACATCACCGTGAGCACGCCGTTCTGCGCGCCGGCCTCACCGCCTGAGACCGGAGCATCGATGAAATCGACGCCGCGGTTTTTGGCTTCTGCATAAAGCTCGCGCGCGATCTCGGCCGAGGCGGTGGTGTGATCGACCACGATCGCGCCCTGGCGCGTGCCGGCGAAGACGCCGTCCTTGCCCAGCATCACCTCGCGCAGATCATGGTCGTTGCCGACGCAGGTCATGACGAAATCCTGGCCCGCCGCTGCTTCTCGCGGCGTCGGTGTACTTTTGCCGCCGTATTCGGCGACCCACTTTGCCGCTTTGGCGGCGGTGCGGTTGAAGACGGTGACGTCGTGGCCGCCCTTGTTTTTCAGATGCCCGGCCATCGGGTAGCCCATCACGCCGAGACCGACAAACGCCACCTTCGCCATCATGTCCTCCGCAATTGTTTCCGTCATCCTGAGGTGCGAGCGAACGCGAGCCTCGAAGGATGAGCGGCCCGGGCACCTCGGCCGAATCCTTCGAGGCGCGCCTTCGGCGCGCACCTCAGGATGACGGATTGCGAACGCCGTGCCAATTGAGCCCTTAGCTTCGGTGTCCTATCTAGTGCATAACGCACGCGGAGGCGGCCATGGCATTGCTCAAGGACGACGTTCTGGCCAAGCTCGCCACGGTCTCGGGCCCCGACGGCGTGCCGCTGTCGCAGAGCGGCAAGCTCTCCGATATTGTCGCCACCGACGGCAAGGTGTTTTTCTCAGTCACCGTTGACGCCGCTGCGGTGAAGCAGTGGGAAAGCGTGCGCGAGCGCGCCGAGAAAGCGGTGCGCGCCGTGCCTGGCGTGCAATCGGTCATGATCGCGCTGACCGCCGAGCGGGCGGCCAACGCGGGCGGCGCGCAGGCGCGTCCGGCTGCCGCAGCGCCCGCAGCCGCGCGGCCGCGTGAAGGCGCGCACGCGCCGGCGCCGCGGCCTGCGGGCCCTGCGGGGATTCCTGGCGTCGCTGCGATCATTGCGGTTGCATCCGGCAAAGGCGGCGTCGGCAAATCGACCGTCGCGCTTAATCTTGCGCTCGGCCTGCGCGACCTCGGCCTCAAAGTTGGCATTCTTGATGCTGACATTTACGGGCCGTCGATGCCCAAGCTCCTTGCCATCCGCGAGAGGCCGCAGACGGTCGGCGGCACCCGCTTAAAGCCGATCGTGCGCCACGGCATGGCTGTGATGTCGATCGGGTTTTTGGTCGAGGAAGAGACCCCGATGATCTGGCGCGGCCCAATGGTGATGTCGGCGCTGACCCAGATGCTGCGCGAGGTCGAATGGGGCACGCTCGACGTTATGGTGGTCGACATGCCGCCCGGCACCGGCGACGCGCAGCTCACCATGGCGCAGCAGGTGCCGCTGCGCGGCGCGGTGATCGTCTCGACGCCGCAGGATCTCGCGTTGATCGACGCCCGGCGCGGCATCGCCATGTTCCGCCGCGTCAATGTGCCGGTGCTCGGCATCGTCGAAAACATGTCGATGTTCATCTGCCCGCATTGCGGCACACGCTCGGATATTTTCGGCCATGGCGGCGCGCGGCACGAAGCCGAGCGGCTCGGCGTGCCATTTCTCGGCGAAGTGCCGCTGGCGATCGACATCCGCGAAAAATCCGATGCCGGTGCCCCGGTGGTCGCGACCGATCCCGATGGTCCCCATGCCAAGATCTTCCGCGACATCGCCGCCCGCGTGCGCGAGGGGTTCCAGGCGGAGAGCCGCGCGGCGCCGAAAATCGTCATCGAGGCGTGAGGGTGTCGTTGGCTTCGGCCAGCGTCTCTCAGCTCCCGAACAACTTGCTGGAGGCGGCCTACCCTTCGTCAGCTCCGAGGACCTTGCCGGTTTTTGGATTGACCAAGTGCATGCGGGTGCAGGCCAAGCACTTCAGCGATTCATAAGCTTCGGCATCGTCCTCGGTCGGATCTTCGGCCACGTAGCCTTGGACCTGCAATCCGGTGTTGGGGCATCGATAAAGAAAAGTCGCCATTTGTAACCACAAGCGTCATTCGCACTTCGCCGCATTGATCTGACGCAAACTTGGCCGAAGGGCCGCCGAGAAATCAAAAACCCGCGCATTTCGAACGGCAAGAAAGGGGCCGGCACGCCGGGCCACCGTATCGTCCGAATGGGTACGTGAGGCCGAGAGGAAGATTAAGTCGCCAAGACACCAACGCGGCTACCGACAGCAGCGGCCTACTGGTGGTCATCCTCTCCCACTACTTCGCCGACCGCTGATTCGTTCAAGGCTTCGCTCGAGGCTTTGCCCAACACTTTGCCGGTGGCCGGATTTACCAGGTGGAGCTGATGGCACACCGGGCAGGTCACCGGCTCATAGGTTCTTTGGTCCTCCGAAATGTCTTCGGCGGAAAAGCCTTGAACGCGGTCTCCGGTGTTGGGGCAACGATAGAGGAAAAGCGGCATGCAACATCATCCCGCTTCGCGTCACCAAACCGATTGATTTAGATCAATCGCCAACGCAGCCGCTCAGCCCGACGGCCGAGCGGGTACCTGCAGTCTGAAACCTGCCAACAAGACGAGGCCGCCAATCAAGGCGGCCTCGTCTGGGGACAGTGATCTTACTTAAGCTGCGTCGAGATGCTGGTGAACGTCGTATTCAACTGGGTGCCGAGCCCGTTGACCACCGCAATGATTGCGACCGAGATTCCGGCGGCGATCAAGCCATATTCGATCGCCGTTGCTGCAGACTGATCCTTCACGAACCGAACAAGAAGCTTTGACATGGTAGCGCCCTGGGGGTTGCCCTCCTCGCCCAAGCCATAACTTACCGGGTTCCCCTTTTCAGTACGTAAATTGACATACTTCAAATTAGGACAGGACAATCCGCAAAATTTGAACAAGATGCTCCGAAATTGCGAAACATCGGGTCCGGGCGCCAGCCGGAATCGGCCACTTGCAGAGCGTAAAACCGGCCGCTGCCGCGAGCATGGACCGGTCATATCCCCTCGACGATGAACACCCGGTAGTCGGCGCCAAGCAAGCGATGCCGCAGCGCCTCCTGATAGGCTGGGCTGTGGTAATAGGTCTTGGCCGCGTCGACGGTCGGAAATTCCAGAATGACCGCACCCTCGATCGCCGGGCCTTCCAGCACCTCGTGGCGCCCATAGAGCGCCAGCGGCTTCAGCGGATGGGCGGCGTTCACCGGTCGCGACTTTTCGCGATAGACTTCGTATTCGCCGGGATTGCGCATCTTTTCACGGGTGAAGACCACATAAGCGACCATCGGCCGGCTCCTCCGTCGTTCAAAAAACTCCAGCTATTCCTTATGGTGTGGATTCAGTACTGGCTGCATGATCTTGTCCGAAAACCGGATTCCATTTTCCCCGGTCGTGCTGCGATCGGCAATGGACGCGCTCACACTATTCGGCTTATGCGCCGTGACGGCGATGCTGGTGACCTACGCGCTCGAACGGCGCAGCCATTGGTGGATATTGGCCTTTGCCGCATCGTGCGCGCTTGGTTCAGTCTATGGCTTCCTGCAGGGCGCCTGGCCGTTCGGACTAGTCGAAGCGGTTTGGGCGCTTGTTGCGCTGCGGCGTTGGCAAACCCGACAACGGCCGCTCTGAGGCCAGTGTCCGCTTAAAAGACCAGCGTCAAAAGCCCATAACCGAGAACGCCGGCCCAGACCGCGGTGACTGTCAACCCGACAAGAATTGCGGCCGGAGGCCAAACGCGGTCAAACAATGAAATTCGGTTGGAAATTGCGGGGAGATTCAAAGTGGTGCCGTCGAGACCTTTATCGCTCATGGCTTTAGCCCTTTTTAACTCAGCGAATAAGACCGACCCCGCAGTGATTGTGCAATGCACAAAAAATTAAGGCAAGCCTGAAATTGAGGCAACGCTCGAAACGGCGACCACCAATTCGGCAGCGACGAGCGGCGCTGGAAATGAGCCAGTACACGATCTGTGATGGCGACGGCCAGCGGGTCGAAATGAAAACCCGATGAGAAGGTAAACCGGCCACCGTTAAGCGGCCCTACTGATCGTCGGCCTTGGTAATCACCTCAAGACACGGCCAGCATTCAAAGCTTCGCAGGTAGGGAAACCCCTCCACCTTCGGCCGGCCGGGCTCCATCGGCTTTTTGCATTGCGGACAGATCGGAGCATCATTTTTCGGCGTATGTTCCATGAGTGCGGTAATTCCCAAAAACGAATCCCGGGCGCGCGACAGTGAAAAGCCGTCCGGCTTTTTTGCAGTTACGGATGTTCCCCTAGTGCAGAGGCCATCAAAACCGGCCATCGCTCGGTTCAAAAGGGCGCGCTCCCATTCCAAACGGGATGAAAAGGGGTTACTAACCCCCGGTCCGAGCTCGATAAAATCACGACGATGCCAGCCGAGGCAGCTTCAGGCCGCTGTGTCGGCGCCCCAGACGGTAAGCCTCATCTCGTGATGGCACGCGGTGCAGGTGTAGACGCGGATATGGGTGTCGCTTTTTTCCGACAGTCGGTGGGTACGGGTGATTTGCATTTCCTTGCCGCAGCGACACTGCGGCAAGTCGATACACCCTGGCACCAACAAACGCTCGAAGTCGAACATACGGCTACCCTTAACAAAGGGTTAGCGCGACCTGTTGCGATGCACAAGATGAAAGTTCGATCAGCGTAAATGTGCGCGTCGCTGCAAAAATGACCACTGCAAAAATCGAAAAGCGGGTAGTGGTACAGTTTGGAACGGCGGATTTTAGCCTCCTAGAGCGTTCAACGGAGGCGGCTCGCCAAATTCGCTTACATAAGTTTTTATAATCTGATCCTCAGATTCACATGCAGGAGGTGGCCTGCACCCGGTTCCGAAGACACCGAGTTAGGTGTTTTCATGGGACCGGAGGTGAGTCATGGAGAGACGAAGGTTTACGCGAGAGTTCAAGCTTGAGGCCGTGCGGCTGATCAGGGATCGCGGGGTCTCGTACGCGCGAGCGTCTGAGGATCTGAAGGTGCATCCGACACAGCTGCGCAATTGGGTGAAGGCATTTGCGGACGATCCGCAGCATGCTTTTCCGGGCCAGGGTCAGATGAAGCCCGAGCAGCTGGAGATCGCGCGGCTCAAGCGCGAAGTGATCAAGCTGAAGGCGGAACGAGACATTCTAAAAAAAGCCGCGGCCTACTTCGCGAAGGAATCTGCGTGTTTCGCTAATTCCCGGACAGGGATTTCGGTAAGTCGCGGACGGGGGTTTCAGTAATTCCGGGACAGTGATTTCACTAATTCCCGGACAGGGGTGACGGTCGGATTTCGGGAGCGCCGTTGAGGCAGTGTTCCCTCTCAAGCTGGTTTTGAGAGGAACGATGCCGAGACGGAAGCAAGCGAAGCGAACGACTGTGAAGGACCTACGATCAATCCTGCGGCTGACGCACGAGCATGACTTGTCGGTTCGTGCCATCTCCGAACGGCTGCAGGTCAGCAAGACCTCGGTTGCGACCTATCTGTTGCGAGCGCGCGAGGCGGGCTTAGGCTGGCCATTGCCGCCTATATACGACAGTGACGCGGCGCTTGAGCGGGCTCTGTTCCGCCGCGTTGGGCGACCGCCGCAGGACCTTAGCGAGCCGGATTGGCCGGTGATGGCGCAGGAGCTCAAGCGCAAAGGCGTGACGCTGACGCTGTTATGGCAGGAATACCGGGCCGCGCATCCCGACGGTTACGGCTACACCTGGTTCTGCGAGACGTTTGGCGCCTACCAACGCCGAGCACACCCGACATTCCGCCATCGCCATGAGGCGGGCGCCGTGATGCAGACAGATTACGCCGGTCACACGATCGAGGTGGTCGATCCGGCGACTGGCGAAATCCGTCAGGGGCAGATTTTTGTCGCGGTGCTTGGGGCCTCATCGCTGACCTTCGCGATGGCCAGCTTGAGCCAGCGCCTGCCCGATTGGATCGAAGGGCAGACGCGGGCCTTATCGTACTTTGGCGGCGTTCCCAAAGCGATCGTCTGCGACAACCTGAAGGCGGGGGTCGCCAAGGCCTTGTGGTTCGAGCCGACGCTGAACCAGACCTTTGCCGCCATGGCCGAACATTACGACACCACGATATTGCCGACGCGCAGCCGCAAGCCGCGCGACAAAGCCAAGGTCGAAGGCGCAGTGCTGATTGTCGAGCGTTGGATCTTGGCGCGGCTGCGCCACCGGCGCTTCTTCAGCCTTGCCGATCTCAATAGCGCGATCGCCGTCCTGCTCGAGGACCTCAACAGCCGGCCGATGCGGCAGGTTGGCAAGTCGCGGCGGCAGCTGTTCGAGGAGATCGAACGCGTCGCGCTGGCGCCGTTGCCAGGAGTGCCGTTCGAATACGCCGAGTGGAAATCGGCCAAGGTCCATCCCGACTATCACGTCGACGTCGATAAGACCTTCTACTCGGTGCCGCATCGGTTGATCGGTCGTCGGGTCGATGTGCGGCTCACCTGCCGGGCAGTCGAGATCTTCCACGATCACGCGCGCATTGCCAGCCACGTGCGCCGTTCGCCGCGCTCTGGTCATGTCACGGTGAACGAGCACATGCCCAAGGCGCATCAACGCTACGCCAATATGACACCGGCGAATCTGATCAAAATGGCCGCTCGCATTGGGGTCAACGCCGCCATCCTGGTGGAACGGATGATGCGTGCGCGTCCACATCCCGAGCAGGGTTATCGCTCCGCCATGGGCATTATCGCCTTGGCGCGCCGCTATGAACGCGGTCGGCTGGAAGCGGCCTGCGAGCGGGCGCTCGCCATCAACGCGATCAGCTACTCGTCCGTCAACGCGATCCTGAAATCCGGGCTCGACCGAATAAACCCCGCGGCCGAACCGGTCAAAGCCACACCTGCGCACGCCAATATCCGGGGCGGCACCTACTATCAATGACGCAAAGGAAACTCTCGATGCTGACACACCCGACACTCGACCAGATGCACGCGCTCGGTCTGACCGGCATGGCTGCCGCCTACCGGCAGTTGGCCGAACAGGACAAAGCCACCGATCTCAGCCGCGACGAATGGCTGGGATTGATGTTGGATCGGGAAACTTCCATGCGGGCCGACAGGCGTCTGACCAACCGCCTGGCCGCGGCCAAGTTGCGCTTCGCCGACGCCTGCATCGAAGACATCGACTTCGGCAGCCGGCGCGGGCTCGATCGGCGCAATACTGTCAAATCGCATCCAACTGCGACCCCAATTTCGCGTCCAATAATGACCCCTCCGATGTAGCCGAGACCGGCGGCGCGGAGCCGCAGATAGTGGAGCAGAGCCGGTCTTGGCGGGCGGAGATTCGTGAGCGGGATGTTATGCGCGGGTTTTGAAGCGCCAGCTGTCGTTGCCGGTCTCGACGATGTCGCAGTGATGTGTCAGCCGGTCGAGCATGGCGGTCGTCATTTTGGCGTCTCCGAACACCTGCGGCCAATCTGCGAAGGCCAGGTTGGTGGTAATCAGCAGCGACGTGTTCTCATAGAGCTTGCTGATGAGGTGGAACAGCAATTGACCGCCGGACTGGCTGAACGGCAGATAGCCGAGCTCGTCGATGACGATGAGATCGTGGCGCAGCAGCTTCTCGGACAGCCGGCCGCTGCGACCGGCAGCCTTTTCCTGTTCCAGCTGATTGACCAGATCGACCAAGTTGAAGAAGCGCCCCCTGGCGCGAGTCCGGATGACCGCAGAGGCGACGGCGATGCACAGATGGGTTTTACCGGTGCCGGTCGAAGCAGCGTCACAATGCCGGGTGTCCGGCGGATCAGTTAGTCATTCACTACCCGTTCCATCCGCGGTTCGGGCAGTCGGTGGAGGTGGTGAACCGCAGGCTGTTCGCCGGGTCAGAGCACCTGGTCGTCGTCCAGCGTGACGGCACACTGGCGCTTGTCCCGGCATGGATGAGCGCGGAAATCGCGCGCTCAGCCGTTCTCACGGCGTGCCCCCGTCTGTCCGTTGATCGGCTCATGGAGCTGCGTCGGCAGCTCAACTCGCTGCAAGCCTCTCGTGGGGAATCGACCCCACAAGCCGGAGGCGATCATGCGACCAAGACCGAGACGACAGCGCGACTTGTTCGAAGACGGGAAACCAACAGCGGAAGTCCCGACCATCCTGAAGGCCACCGTTGTTCGCCGCATCGGCGAGCTTCTGGTCGAGGCGGCCGGCGACGGCAAGACAAGGACGAGCGACGACTCAGCAAACGGGAGGGGACATGAGCAAGATCACACCTGAGCACCTTGCCCGGCAAGCTGTCGTCTACATTCGCCAGTCGACGGTCGATCAGGTCGCCAACAACCTGGAGAGCAAGCGCCGCCAGTACGGCCTCGCCGATCGTTCGCGGCAGCTCGGCTGGAGCGATGTCGCGGTCATCGACGACGATCTCGGCCGTTCTGGCGGCGGCGTTGCGCGGCCTGGCTTTGAGAAGCTGCTGGCCGCGATCTGTGAAGGCGGTGTCGGCGCCGTGTTCTCGATCGAGGCCTCACGGCTCGCCCGCAACGGGCGCGACTGGCACACGCTCTTGGAGTTCTGCGGTCTCGTTGGCACCCTCATCGTCGACGAGGATGGCGTCTATGATCCGCGCCATCCCAACGATCGCCTGCTGCTCGGCATGAAAGGCACGATGAGCGAAATGGAGCTGTCGGTGCTGCGTCAGCGTTCGCTCGAGGCTTTGAAGCAGAAGGCGCGTCGTGGCGAGCTGTTCATGACGGTTGCCGTCGGTTACGTGCGGGTCGGCCATAACCGCATCGAAAAGGACCCCGACCGGCGCATCCAGGAAGCCATTGTGCTTGTCTTCAACAAGTTCGATGAGATGCAATCGGTTCGTCAGGTGCATCTGTGGTTCCGGCACGAGCGCGTGGCTTTGCCCGCCGTCACCCACGGGGCAGAGGGCCGCGGCATCGTGTGGAAGCTGCCAGTCTACAACACCATCCTGCACATTCTCACCAACCCCATCTACGCTGGCGCCTATGCGTTCGGGCGGACGGGCAGCCGTGTGTCTATCCACAGCGGCCGCAAGAAGATCACCCGTGGCTTCAAGAAGGAGCGCAAGGACTGGGAGGTATTGATCCCGAATCACCATGAGGGTTATGTCAGCTGGACGGACTACGAGAGGAACCTCGGCCTGATCGCGGACAACACCAACGGCATGGTCCCCATGAGCAAAGGCGCACTTCGCCGCGGCGAGGCGTTGCTTGCCGGCCTGCTGCGCTGCGGCCACTGCGGACGCAAGCTGCATGTCGCCTATTCCGGCACCGGCGGCAACACCGGGCGCTATCACTGTCGAGGCGGCCACTTCAATCACGGCGGCGACCGCTGCATCTCGTTCGGCGGCATGCGCATCGACCGCGATGTAGCAGCCCAGGTGATCGAGCGGCTGCAGCCGCTTGGGATCGAGGCGGCACTTGCCGCGCAAGAAGTGCGCAATTGCGAGACATCGGACAAGCGCCGGCAGATCGAACTGGCACTCGAGCAGGCACGCTACGAAACCGCCCGCGCGCGGCGTCAGTATGACGCCGTCGATCCCGACAACCGTCTCGTCGCGAGCGAACTCGAGAAACGATGGAACGAGCGGCTGATGGAAGTACGCGCCATCGAGGCCGAGTTCGATCGATTTACGGTTGCACCCTCCAGCGCGTTAAGCCTGCCCGATCGGGAGCGTCTGATGTCGCTCGGTGCCGATCTCGAGCGCGCTTGGAACACTCCTGGCGTTACCAACGAGACGAAGAAACGCATCATACGGACGCTGATTGATGAGATCGTCGTCCGTGTCGAGGACAATGAACTGGCCCTCATCATCCGCTGGCACGGTGGCGACCATTCTCCACTGAAGGTGAGAAAGAACCGCAGCGGGCAGCATCGCTGGAGCGCCGATGCCGAGGTTGTCGACCTCGTGCGCGTGCTCGCACGCCAGATGCCAGACAAGGCGATCGCTTCATTACTCAATCGCGCCGGGAAGAGGACGGGGCGTGGCAATGGTTGGACGAGTTCCCGCGTGTGCAGCCTGCGCAGCAATCATGGCGTTGCGGCTCATCGCGAAGGTGAGCGGCGTGATCGCGGCGAGGTGACGCTGGACCAGGCTGCCGCAGCGTTGTCGGTGAGCCAGTCCAGCGTGCGTCGTCTCATTCAGGATGGCCAGCTCGCCGCGAATCAGCTTTGCAAAGGAGCGCCCTGGGTGATCAAAGCCGGCGATCTTGAACGCGACGACGTCAAGCGCGCCGCATCGGCGCGTCGTCATAGGCGCCCGCCATCCGGCAATCCGTTCCAAAAACAGCTTGATCTATAAAGGCATAGTGAGGTGAGCATTATGAAGCGGGCTCGGTGCCACCGATGAAGATCGCATTGCGCTTGGCGTCCAGGAAGGTACCGGTGGCGAGTTCTCGCACTTGCCCTTCATCGATCGGCGTATCGGCGAAGGCGAACGTATCGATATCTTTCAGGACCGGGAACTTGGCTCCGCCGATGCGGTAGCTGATCGAGCGTGCCTGCCGGTGGGTGCGTTCCGCCCGGATCAGACTGGCGATGAGCGGATAGATCTCATCGCGTCGGGCCAGTCCCTTACCGGCAATCTCATCGAAGCTGGCGCGCATGCCATAGAGCTTCAGTTCGCTCATAGCTTCCAGAATCTCGTGGCGTTCCATCAGGCGATCTTCCTTATGCTGTCGTAGCGGCCACAATCGGCCGCGGGTTCGACCTTCAGGCGAAGCGCGTCGGGCGTGATGATGCTGGGCGGCGCTGCGGGCTGCTGCCGGCGCGCCAGCACGGTCAGGATCACATCGCCACTGGCGATGCCTGCTTGCAGTGCTTCGGCACAGGCGGCCTCGACCGCGGCCAGGCCGTGATCGAGTACGGCGCCCAACACCTTGACGAACTGGCGATCGCCATCAGCGTGGCTCTTCAGCTTGGCGCGAACCTGGGTCAGCGCGGGCGGCAGTGCCCAATCCTTGAACGGGGCGCCGTTGCGCAAGGCGCCGGGCTTCTTCATCAGGACCGGCAGATAATGCCAGGGATCGTAGATGATCTGGTCGCGCCGGAACTGGCGTGGGTGGTCGGCGACCAGCTCGTCGCCCAGCAGTACGACGATGCGTTCGGCATGGGAGCGCACCAGCACCATTCGCCCGGCGGCACGCGCATCGACGCTGTAGCGATTATGATCGGCCATGATCAGGCAAGTGGTGCTGGCCCTGACCGCCTTCTCGACGAACCCATCGAAGGGGCCGCGCAACTCCATCAGGCTCGTGCGTTCCTCCTGGAACACTTCCCAGATCGTCCGGTCCTTGAACTCTGGATGCTGGGTCCGCCCTGCATAGGCGATGCACTGATCTTCCAGCCACGCATTCAGTTCGGCGAGGCTCTTTACCCGCGGCTTGGGCCGGAACATTTGGTCGCGCAAATTGCCGACCTGGTTCTCGACCTGACCCTTCTCCCATCCCGAGGCGGGCGTGCAGGCCACTGGTTCGATCAGATGGTGCGAGCACATCTGCAGAAAGCGGAGATTGTATCGGCGAGCCTTGCCGACGAAGATCGCCTCGACGGCCGTCTTCATGTTGTCGTAGATGCCGCGCCGGCAGACCCCGCCATAGAATCGGAACGCCTTGTCGTGGGCGTCAAACACTAGTTCCTGAGTCTCGCGAAAGTAGACGCGCACAAACGGCATGCGGCTGTGCGACAGCTTCATATGCGCCGCCTTGACTGTGAGCGGCAGGCCCGCAAGCGTGATCGTCTCGTGGCTCCAGTCAAACTGGTAGGCTTCTCCCGGCGCGAAGCTCATCGGCACATAGGCATGCACCGGAACCCGGACGTGCTCATTGCGCCAAGCCTTGACGAACCGATGCACGCTGTCGTGAGCGCCGTCATATCCGCGCCCGCGCAACTCCTCGAACAGCCGCTGCGTCGATCGGCGGTCTCGCTTCGGCAGCTTGGCTTCCTGCTCCAGGATATCCGTCAGAACCTCGATCCATGCGCCGAGCTTGGGCGTGGGCTGAACTCCGCGCTCGTACTTGAACTCGGTCTGGTGACCACGCACGACCTTGCGCACCGTCGCACGCGATACCGACAGCGTTCGAACGATCTCCTTGATCGATCGATGCTGCTCAAAATAGGCGCGGCGTATCTCGCCGATCTTGTCCACGCCAATCATCCCCGCCAGCCCTTCCCGGCCGCCAAGGCCAAAAGGAAGGACGCTGACACATCACGTCAGAGGGGTCGCAATTGGACGCGAAAATCGCCCCTCAGCGGGTCAATATTGCAAGCGATTTTGCAAACTTGCCGACGGCCGTTCTGCTGCAAGAGACCAGCGATGTAGGGCGCTCGATTGTTGCCGCCATGCAGAACACCAAGTACTTCCGGATCACCCATTACGCCGATGATGTCGGCGCACTCGATCGGCTGCTGGCGTCGGGCGAAGTGGTGTTCGCGGTCGAAATTCCGGTTGGCTTTGAGCGTGCGCTGCGGCGCGGCGACCGCCCCGAGCTGCTGGTGGCAGCCGATGCCACCGATCCCGTCGCGGTGGCATCCGCATTCGGCACGCTGCGCAAAGTCATCTCCACCGCGCTCGCGAACGATCGCGCGGTTCCGGACGGCGTCGAGTCCGCGTTCGAGATCCGCGAGCACCGGCGCTACAACCCGGCCGGCACAACGCAACTCAACATTGTGCCCGGGCTGCTTGGAACGATCCTGACGTTGACGATGCTGATCTTCACCGGCCTTTCGGTTACCCGCGAGGCCGAGCAAGGCACGATGGAAGGCCTGCTGGCGATGCCCATCACGCCGTTTGAGATCATGCTGGGCAAGATCCTGCCGTACATCCTCGTCGGCTTTACCCAAGGCATCCTGGTTTTAAGTGCAGCGGTAACGCTTTTTGGCGTGCCGGTGGCTGGCAACCCGATCCTGCTCGCTGCGCTGACAACCTTGTTCATCACCACAAATCTGTCGATCGGGTACACGTTCTCGACCTTCGCCCGGACTCAACTGCAGTCGGTGCAGATGGTGATGATGTTCTTTCTGCCGAACATCCTGCTGTCGGGTTTCATGTTTCCGTTTTCCGGCATGCCGGACTGGGCGCAGGAAATCAGCCAGTTCCTTCCCTTGACGCACTACCTGCGGATCGTGCGGTCAATTCTGCTCAAAGGATCGACACTTTCCGACCTTCAGGGAGAGGCAATCTGGCTCGTCGCGCTGATGGTGATCGCGATGGGTGTCGCGGTGTCTCGCTTTCGCCGGACATTGGACTAACGCCATGTTCCGGACCAGCCGATTACGCAGGGTCGATGGGGACGTGACCGCGATAGCGCTCAGCACCTCGGACGCACGCTATGTGTTGCCGGACGCCCGGGAACGGGGCGAGTTCCGGCGCGCGTGGAAACACACGGCGTTCGCCAAGATGCTGGCGCGGCGCACCGCCGATACGTCGCGTTTGGTCACGCGCGTGCAACGCCTCTTGGGACTGGCCGAGCTCAACGAACTCGCTGCGGCGGTAGAGGCGAGCGGCCGATCAGATCAGATCACGGCGTTCGCCGAAGCGATGCAGATTAGCTATCGGTTCGAGGGTCTTGAGAACCTCAAGTCAATCGGCAACAGGCCGGTGGTCCTGTTCGCCAACCATCCGACCGGCGGTGGCAACGTTCTCAGCATGTGCATGCTGTTGGAGGGCCAGTTCTCCGACTACCGGATCCTGGGAAACCAGCACATGAAGTTTCTGCGGGCGCTGTCGCAGAAGATGATCCCGGTCGATCCGTTCAACAGCACCGCCACCATCAACCTCAACTCGCTTCTCAAACTGCGCCAGGAGTTCGGCGCGGGGTACCAGGCCCTCGGCGTCTTTCCGGCCGGGATGTCCTCGCTCTTGCAAATCGACGGTACGATCGCTGACCGCCGTTGGTCGGATGCCTTTATCCGCGTTGCTCACCGGCACAACGCGTTGCTGGTCCCGGTCTGGTTCTCGGGACGAAACCGGCTCCGCTATTATCTCGCGGCGCGAATTCGCGCCGAGCTCGGATTTCTCGCCTTACCGGCGGAATTCCTGCGCTTGCGCGGACAGTCGATCACCGCGCGGATCGGCAAGCCAATCGATCCAGCGATGCTCTGCGCAATCGAGGATCGCGACGCCCAAATGAATTTCATGCGGGCCGGCGTGTATTCGCTTGGTCGCAAGGCGTCACGCGGAGGTCCGTCTGCGCGTCCGCCGTGCGTTGGGGCGGTTCCCAACCGATCCGCCGTCGGTGGCGCAAATGACTAGCTTGGCCGGAGCCCCGGCGATGTCCGATCCCGGTCGGTGTCGCGTCAAGTCGGCCCCGGCGTCGGGGGTGAACGCCGCTCATGCCCTCGCGAAGCAGCCCGGCTGGATGCCGCATATCTGGAACGGGTGTGATGTTATCACCTGGTTCGCACTGCTCAGGCGCAATCGTTTCGCGGTTCATCCAAGGCATTGGTACATCGCAGCCGTCGTCAGCGTTCTCGCCATTGTGAACACGCTACTTGGGCTTGCGGAACGCGCAATCTTCGGCCACGCGTTTGCCAAGGCCGCAATCACCAAGCCGCCTATTTTCCTGATCGGCCATTGGCGCAGCGGCACGACACTGCTGCACGAATTGATGATCTGCGACGACCAGTTCGGCTTCCCGACCACCTACCAGTGTTTGATGCCGCACCATTTTGTGCTCACGGAGTGGCTGCTCTCGCGTGTGTTGCGGTTTCTGCTGCCGAAAACGCGCCCGATGGACAACATGGCGGCGGCTTTCGATCGGCCGCAAGAAGATGAATTCGCGATGTGCATGCTGGGTGCCCCCTCTCCATACTCGGCCATCGCGTTTCCTAATCGCCCGCCATGCCGTGAGAATTCGCTCGATCCCGAAACCATGTCGGCCGCGGAGCTACGCACCTGGAAGCAGAAATTTTACCGGCTCTTGCAGAAGATCACATGGAAGACGGGTAAGCAGCTCGTCCTGAAATCACCGCCGCACACCTTCCGCATCAAAATTCTCAAAGAGATGTTCCCGGAAGCAATCTTTATCAACATTTTGCGCAATCCACTCGACGTCTACCCGTCAACCGTCAATCTCTGGCGGACACTCCACCAAACCCAAGGGCTGCAGACTCCTTCCAGTGAAGGACTGCAGGAGTTCGTGCTTAGCACCTACGTGCGGATGTTCGAGAAGCTTAAGGAGGGCAAGCCCGCGCTTCGCGCCGATCAGTTCTACGAGTTGACCTATGAAGACCTCGTAGAGGACCCAATTGGTGAGGTTAAGAAGATCTACGACTATTTCGGGTTGGCGGATTTTAGGCTTGCGTTGCCCAAGCTGGAACAATACCTGGCGCAAAACAAGAATCACGAGACCAACAGGTACGACCTGTCCGCGGCCGAGCGAGCCATGGTCGCCGCGCGATGGGGTCGCGCCGTTGAGCGGACTTATCGTCCGGCAGAGTCGTGGGCGTCCGTTGCGCTAACCATTCGCGTGCAGCCGTCGAACGACGTCTTGTCGAAACGCCGTTCGAAAACGCGATCGAAATGCGACAGAATCACTACCGGCGGCACGCGCAGGCGATGACGGAGTTTACGTCGGAGGCGCAATCACAAATCGCGTTTGTGGACGACGGCGACCTGCATATCGTTGAGCTTGCGGATCAACTCAGTCATGCGCGTGCAGCCGACCTTGCCCTTGATGCGGCGGATGTGGGTATAGACCGTATTGGGACTGACCTGGCGCTCGCGCGCATAAGTGTCCGCGGATAGGCCTGACCGCAACCCTCGCGCTACGTCCGCTTCCGCCGGCGTTAATCCGAACGCTTGCTGCAGCAACTCCAGCACCGCGGTGTCGCGGGTCAAAGGATCGTGAATGAACATCAGCGCGACGATGTCATCGGATTCATCATTCGCGGTCAACACCGGCCGGATCGAAATCGAGAACGGCGGAGCGCCGGATCGCGTCTCAGCGATGAAATCTGCATTCATCAGCGTGCTCACCCTGGCATCGCGCAACTCAGCGGCCGCTTGCAACGTGACGCCGAATTTCGCGCGCGCCTTGCTGGAGAGAAATTCAACGGCGCCGCGGCGGGTGGCGATTCCGTCATTGCGGCGGAAGATTTCTTGCGCGGCAAGGTTCGCATAACGCACGCTGCCGTCGGCCGCGAGCTTCAGTACACCGTCGGCGAGCCAATTCAAGATGTCTTCGAACGAACGCTGGAGGTTCGAAAGATTATTGAGCCGGCGCATTACGTCGGCAGCCTGTTGGATGTGCGGCAGCAGCAAACCCATCAGCTCGATTTTTGCCGGAGTCGGATGCCCTTGCCTTGGTGAGATTTGCACGGCGAAAGCCGCGAGCTCGCGCGGTGATTTTGCAATCGAGCCGCCGAGGAAATAGCGCATGTCGAATTGAGCAAGGAATTCCGCATAAAATGGATCGGCGTCCATCGCGGCGTCGTCGTAATAGAGCCCGTCGTACTGGACAGAACCGGCCGGTTGACGCGCCAGATGAGGATATCGCGGCGACAGCGGTGCGTAATATTCCATGTAGGCGCCGACGTCGGGTAGTCCGTGCGCATACATCCTGCGATGGTGCAGCGACGGCCGCTCCATGAACTCCAGCGAAGCGCCATGCCCGCCGATCAACTCTGTGACGAGCGACAGCGCCTGCGGCCATTCTGCGGCATCGAAGCCGGCGGCATGGATACCAGAAATGGCCGCGATGATACGGTCGCCGAGGGCCATAAAATTGAATCCGCAAACCCGACAATTTCAATGTATCACGCCGCGTCTTCGTTGCCCATTTGATTTTCAAAAATAGACTTGCGAAGGACCACCCGGCCTTCGGATACCACCACTCAATCAAGCGTCTACGCGGCCGCGCCAAAGTGCGATCAGAGTGAACGAGGTCAACATAAAAGACCGATTTCTGGCGTCATTAAAATTGGTGACGAACGCGCTGTTGCGGTCGTCGTAAGGTGAGGCGGCCGGCGTGACACAGAGCGGTACGCCGATACGCTGGCCATTTCTTCGGCAACCGGCACGCGGCGATCGTTGGCGCCACGAAATTTGCCAAGCTGCTGTCGTGCCCGAAGGATGAAGGCGACAGCTTGTGCCGGCGGTGCCGCGGAAACATCGTCGAGGGCGGCGTGCCGACCAAACAAGAAAGCGGCAAAGCCGCGACTGCTATCCTGATGCCGACTAACACCGCACAGCGAGGCGCAGGCGGGCTCGACCGACAGGAGACAATGCGATGAGCGGTGAGATCGTCGACGTCGTGTATTGGGAGGCGCTTTTTCCGAACAATTTTACTCCGGACGTGACCTATTACATCCACAACTCAGCGGAAGCCATCGAGGGCCTGCCTGCGAACGAGATTAGCGGCCCGCTGGGAGCGATCGTGTGGACCGGCTCCACGCTTGTTTTCGACAGTGCCCAGGCCAGCGCTATCCTGAATGCTGCGTCCAACGACGGCTTCATGGCCAGCGATTTCCTGGTTGCCGCGTCGAATGGCGGCCAGGTGATGCTCACCGATAACGCGGCGGCTGTATTGGCTCTGTCTCTCTCCGAGATCCAAAGTCTGGAGTCGATTGGTTTCAATTCGATCAGCATTGCCGACACAGCGGGCAACATTGAGAAACTGGACGCCTCGGATATCCAAACTCTCGCAGCAAGCGGCGTAAATACGATCACGATCACGTCAACCAACACCTCTGTTGCGCTCGGTGCAGACCTGATTGTTGCCCTTCAGAAAGCGGCCATTAATCTCGTCGTGCCGACGAGTGATACAGTGACCCTCTCCTACACGGCCGCTCAGATTCTCACGCTCGATCCGAACGCGATTGCCGCGCTGGCGAGTTTCGGCGTGACCGGGATCGATATCACCTCAACCGACACCTTGGTTGAGCTCAGTGCGGCTCAAGCTATCGCTCTCGCGAACGCAGCCATAAAAATTACGGCGCCGACGAACGATACGGTGGCTGTCGCCGACACGGCGACCAACCTGCAAGGGCTCGATCCGACCGTCATCGCCGACCTGCCGAATCTCGGCGTGACCACACTTATCGTCAACGACGATGTCCGCCCCCTGTTCGACCCGGCGCAGGAGGCAGCACTCGTCGATGCGGGGGTCGTTTTTAACGAGCCTATGGGCGGCGCTCTCTTGTCGGTTTCCGATCTGATTAGCAGCGGCGGCCCTCCGGGCGGGTTTATGCCCGGCGTCGCTTATGACCTCACGGCGAGCCCGGCGGATTTCGAGAACAACATCCTCACAGCCGGCGTGATATCAAATATACCTCAGCAAGTTTTCTTGATCCCGATATCGGCGAACGGCTCCATCACGCTGTCCGTCGCTCAAGCCGAGGCGCTTGAGAACGCCTCGCTGCCCATCGCCGTCCCCAATGGCGACACGATTACCGTCGTCAATTCCGCGGGCGCTTTGGAGGGAATGAGCGATGACCAGTTAGCGGCGCTGCAATTTATCGATGTTACTGACATCGCGGCGAGCGACACACCGGCGGTGTTCAGCGCCGACCAAATGAACGCGCTCGAAGCCGCCTCGATTCCCGTCGTCGCGCCGCCGAACGACCCGAGCCAAAACGATGGCACATCCATAATTTCTGGTCCGTCCGGGTCCGGGATGACCTTCGACATCACCTGGGATCCGTCGGTCGCTTCGGCGCCCGCGGACTACAAGGCCGACATCGAACAGGCATTTCAGTTTTACGCCGACACTTACAGCAACCCGATTACACTTTATTACGATGTCGGATTCGGCGAACGTGACAACGGCAATATCGGACCTGGCGACTTGGGTGAAAGTTATACACCCACCGAGCCCGAGTCCTATGCGACGCTGTACTCGCTGTTGACCAGCAACGCGACATCCAATGCGCAGAAGGCTGCGGCTGCATCCCTGTCGGCCACGGACCCGACCGATGGCGCCAACTTGTATGTCAGTGACGCGGAAGCGCTGGCCTTGGGATTTATCGGCCTTCCTGCGGTCTCTGCCGCAAATCCCGACGGTTGGATTGGATTTTTCAGTCAGGGCGGCACTTTCGACTACAGCTCCAATCCCGACCAGGTACCGCCGACCAACGAGGACGATTTCCTCGGTGTTGTTGAGCACGAAATCTCGGAGGTCATGGGCCGGGCTTCACCAGTCGGCGACGTTAGCGGCGGTGAGAAGGCATCAGGCAATTATGCGCCGATAGATCTGTTTCGTTATACGGAGACCAGCGGCGGAACGCCCGAGCGAAACTTCACGCCTTTCGGCTATCCCTCATATTTCTCGATCGACGACGGCGGGACTAACCTTGGCGATTGGAACAACTTTACCACGGGCGACACGGGCGATTTGGCTGATTGGGAAGAGATAATTCCGCCCGGTTCTCAAACCTACACTCCCGATTCCTACAACGACGGGAGCGATTCCGGCGTTGTGAACCCGATCACATCGTCCGACATCACCTTGATGAACGTGCTCGGCTATGACCTCGCCGCGCCCACGGAAACGCCGACGCTGCCGCCGCTGCTGAACGTCCTGTTCTTCGACGGCGAAGACGCGAACGGCAATAACGCGCTCTGGGTGTCCGGCGGCACGGCGGCCGGCACGCTGGAACTCGTCGGCGTCAACGGCATTGCGAGCGACACCGTCACGGCGAGCGGCATCACGGTCTTCGGCAACGATGTTCTGTTCAACGGTGCCGATCTCTACGGCAATGACGGGCTGTGGATCTCGAATGGCGCCGCATGGGGAACGCAGCAGATCACCGGCATCGCCGACGCCGCCACCGCGGCGCAAGGCGGGCTCGATCCGACCGATCTTACGGTCGTCGGCAACGAGGTCTGGTTCGAAGGCACGGATTCGAGTGGCGATGTCGGCCTGTGGGAGACCGATGGCACAGCAGCAGGAACGCATGAGCTGATCCCCGGGCTTGTTGCCTCCGACCTGACGTTTTACGACGGCGCCGTCTATTTCGTCGGAACCGACGGCGGTTTGTGGAAAACCGACGGGACAGCGGCAGGCACCACCGAGATTGTCGGTCTGCCTACGACCGCGCTGGGGCAATTCAGCAATGAACCGAATGCGCCCCCTGGCGGGGCGACGTACAATATTTATACGCCGGGCGCGGCCTTCCCGGGCGGCTTCGGCGCCGGCAGCCTCGACGTCTTCAATGGCCAGCTCTTGTTCGGCGGCACGGTCATCGAGGAAAACGCGGACCAGACGCCGGTCTGGCAGCGCCTGTTGTTTTCCTGGGACGGCTCCACGCTGCAAGCCCTTGGGATCGGCCCCTTCGATGACGGCATCGCCAATGGGACCAATGCGCAGGGGCAGCCGACGGTCGCCTATTTCGATTCTTCGCCGGGCGGGCCGGGCGTCGGCTCTCTCTATACCAGCTCGTCGACTTCCAATGATCTGCTTCTCTATGGCGTGCCGAACAACAATTACACGCTGATCAATGGCGCGGGCACGGCCGGAAGTCCGCTGTCGCACAGCGGCACATGGAAGGACGAGCTCGTCCAAACCGACGGGACGGCGGCGGGCACGATCATATCACCCTATAACTTCTATGGCTCCGTCGTCGCCGACCCGACGCCGATCGACGGCGGATTGCTGTTCGAAGGAAATCTCGACGGCATCAATCAGAGCTCGAACGGCGAACTGCAGATCGAAAGCCCAGGCTTCAACCTCTTCGTCGGTGCGACCACTGCGCCGCCAAGCTTCGACCAGGTTACCGAACAGCTCGCCAACTCGACCGATTATTTCAACGACGAGGCAAGCGGGGAAGATACCGCCGACTGGTCATGGGACCTACAATCCGGAACAATGCCGGTCATCCCTCCCCCGCCCTGGCGCGTCCGACATTTATCCCGAAGCCGAATCGATCCGAGACCCGATGTTCGCTGAGCGACGGGCGGCCCGTCCTCGGCATGCACAATGTCGAGGGTTGTGTTGGATTGCCGTCAGAGCCTCAAGCATGGAGGGCGGTCCCCATGAACTATATCACATACGTCGGATTGGATGTGCACAAGCAGACGGTTTGCGTGGCGATTGCCGAGAGCGGCCGCGGCGGGGAGGTACGAGCGGCTGGCGGATTCCAGACCGCCCGACGTCCTGCGCAAAATGGTGGCTCGGCTTGGCAAGCATCGGCGTCACCTCAACT
>CAVWLX010000022.1:0-86297 GCA_963755885.1 uncultured Alphaproteobacteria bacterium | reverse complement strand
CCTCCCGGGCCCACCAACTAATTCTTGTGATTCTTCCGGCTTGGCCTCGTTGAGGCAAAACCTGAACGTCGTTGTCGGCAGACTTGATCTTCTAGACCGCAACCACGTCCTCAAGGAAAGGATCCTCCGGCAGCGCCGTCTCGGTATCCAGCAAATGTCCACATTGCGGGCAGGCGAAGCGCCGCAACACGACGCGCGGCTCGACGTTGCTGCCGGTGCCGGGCAACGCGGCGACTGGAACAGTCGAAAGCGCCGCGGCCGGTTTCCAGGTGGCACCGGCGGGCGCCAACGGGTGCGCGCACGAAGCGCAGCAAATCTTGCCGTCCTCGACGAACAGCGTTTCCGAAATGCGCTGCTTCATTGTGCCGGTCCGGCAACGAGCCGCGCCTGTCGCAGCTCTTTGCGCCTTGCGTCAGTGGCGCCTCGATCAATTGTTCCAGCGGTCTCAACCACGCCGTAGACTTCACGCGCCGCCGCTTCGGAAATGTGGCCCGTGGCGACGTCGGCTATCACCTTCTCCGGGGGCCGATCCAGCGGGTCGCCGATGCCGCCGCCGCCGTTCCAGCGGACGTAGAGCGCGTCGTCGCCCATCAAGGGAAACACGCCCCACGAAATTGGCTCATCTTCGCCCGGGATCGCATCGAGTGTTTGGGCAAAACGGTCGGTGTTGTGACTGTCCTGCGGTGCGTGCACCCAGACATAATCGTTGACGCTGCCCGGATAGCCGCCACACAATCCGTCGCTCTGTGGAAATCGCGGCCCCTTACCGGACAGCACGTAATGGATGCCGCCATCGGGTGCGTCGTGCGCAACGATCGCCATCTCGCCGCCGGCGCCGCCGCGAAATTTTCCGGGCCCGCCGGAATCGGTGAGCTTGCGCCGGAACAGATAGCGGATCGGGAATTGCGCTTCGATGGTCTCGACGTTGGCCATGCGCGAGATCGGATTTGGAATCTCGCCGCCGATATCGACGCCGTCGCCGAACGTCCTGGCGCCGCCGGCGCCGGCGAAGGTTTCGGTGAGGATGCCAATCGCCAGCCGGCCTCGCTGATTGTTGCCGAACATGAAGATCGCAAAATGATTGGCGTGCCAGACGGCCGTGGCCTCGTCAGCGTATTTGTCGCTCGCCGCCAGCATCTTGCCGATGGTCGAACAGGCGGCGTTATTGACCGACTGGATCGCGCCGACCGTCGCTACCGAAACCGGAGCCGGCCGGGTGCAGTTCACAATGGTGCCTTCGGGTGCGATCATTTTGATCGGCCGGATGGCGCCTTCGTTCCAGACAATGTCGTAGCAGAGGAGGGGAAACAGCGGTGCAAACAAGCCGCCGAGCGACGCCCATTTGGAGCAATTCACGCTGTATTTCGATTGCGGCGACGAGCCGGTGAAGTCGAAGGTGAGCGTGTCGTCCTGCTTGGTCATGGTCAGCAGGACTTTGTAGATTTCGCCTTTGACCTCGAGATATTGGCGCGATTGCCAATGGCCGTTCGGCAGCTCGCGAAGGCGTTCGCGAAGCTTGACCTCGGACTGATTGATCAGCGCGGCGCAGGCCTCGTCGACGGTTGTGGTGCCGTATTTGTCGATCAGCGCCAGCATGCGTTCCCTGGCGACGTTGTTGCAGGCGATCATCGAGCGCAGATCGAGCGCAACCATTTCCGGGCTGCGCACCATGTTGAGGATCGTGTCCCAAAGATCCTGCCGCAACTCGCCGCGGTCGATGATCTTGATGCCGGGCGACGAGAAGCCTTCGGTGAAGATGTCCTGCGCGTCCGGCGCGAATCCTCCGGGATTCATGGCGCCAATGTCCGACACGTGAACGAAGCACGCGCTCCAGGCCACCAGCTTGCCGCCGTGGTGGATCGGCGAGACCAGATAAATGTCGGAAGTGTGCAGCGCCGCGGTATAGGGGTCATTGAGCAGGAACATGTCACCTTCGGCGATCTTGCCGCCAAATCTGCGGATGATCGCCTTGCACGCCTCGGCCGCGCTGGTCAGATGATGCAGGAAGCCGACACCGCCCATCAGCAGCGAGCCGTCGGCCTGGTAGAGCGAAACCATCAGGTCGTGGCCTTCATTGGTGATGGCGCTGCCGGAAACGTGCTTGAGCGTGATCACCGCTTCCTCGACCACGCGGAACAGGCGGTGGCGGATGATGGAGAAAGTGATCGGGTCCATCGCTCGTCCTTATCCTTAAGCGCGCGCCTTACGCTTCGAAGTCGACCAGCACGTTGCGGTAGCCGTCCATGGTGCCGCGCTGGTTTGCCTGCAACACGATGGTGGTGATCGGAGTATGGATCACCGCGGGTCCGGTGACTACGTTGCCGGGCTTGAGTTTCTCGAAGTCGTAGATGTCGGCCTCCGCCATACCGTTTTTAGCCTCGACAAAAATCGGGCGGCGTCCGGTTTTTGCCGACGCGGAGTCCGTGCCCGCCAGCGGCAGCGGCTCGAGCCGCGGGCGATCGATCAGGCCGCGTGCGGTCAGCCGAAACATGGTCATTTCGATGCCGGCTTCGCGGAACGCGGAACCCTTGCCGTACTTGCGCTCGTACTGCGCCTCGAAATCGGCGACAAGCTGGTGGAGGCCGGCATCGTCGAGCGGCGTAGGACTGCGCACGATCGTCGTCACTTCGTGGACCTGACGGGAGTAGCGAAGATCGATCGACCATTCGAGCCGGACCGCGGCGTCGGTAAACCCCTCGTCTTTTAGCTGGCGACGGGCACGCTCGATCATCGGTTTGTAGATGTCGTTGATCGCCTGTGGCGGGGACGGCACGGGCAACAAAGTGGTCTGCGAATATTCGTGGACGATATCTGCCGATACCAGTCCGAACGCACAATTCACCGAGGCCGTGTAGGGGATCACCATCCGCTTCACTTTCAGCTCGGCGCCGAACATGCCGGCGATAATGCCGCAGGAGCCGCCGAAGGCGTGCAGTACGAAATCACGTGGATCGAGCCCGCGCTCGACGGTAATTTCGTGGATGAGATCGCTGATCTGCGCCGTCGCTACCCGGTAGATTCCAAACGCCGCCTCTTCGACATCCATCCCGAGTGGCTGCGCGATCTTCTCAGCAAAGATTTGCCGCGCCAGCGTCGGGTCGAGCCGCATGGTGCCGCCGAGGAAGATGTTCGGATCCATGTAGCCGATCAGCATAAAGACATCGGTCAGGGTCGGCTCGGTGCCGCCGAGGCCGTAGCAGATCGGGCCGGGTCGTGCGCCCGCAGAGCGCGGACCGACGCGCGGCGTGTTGGTGCCCGGCTCCAGCCACACGATCGAGCCGCCGCCCGACCCGATCGACACGACTTCGATCTTCGGCTGGCTGTAGTGGAAACGATCCACCATCGGCTCGCGTGCATATTCGATCTCGCCGTTCTGAATGACGGCAACCTTGAAGGTCGTGCCACCCATGTCGGTGGCGATGACATCGGGCTGGTCCAGCAACTGGCCCAGCACGCGGCTGCCGATCACGCCGGCGGCGGGGCCGCATTCCAGCATGCCGATGGAGCGCTCTGCGGCCTCCTGCGCCGGAAGTAGTCCGCCATAGCCTTGCATCACCATGACCGGACCGCTGTAGCCCGATTTCGCCAGCAGGCCTTGCAGATTGTGCAAATAATTTTTGGTGATGTGGCCGGCATAGGCGTTGATCACCGTGGTCGACGAGCGTTCGTATTCGCCGGGCAGTGGCGCGATTTCGCTCGACAGCGTGCAATACACACCGGGCGCGAGACGTTCGACCAGTTTCTTGATCTTGCGCTCGTTGTCGGCGTTGTAGAACGACCACAGGAACGAGACCGCGAGGGCTTCGACGCGCTTGTCGTCGATCAAGAACCGGATTGCGGCTTCCGCGGCCGCTTCATCGAGCTCCTGAAGAATCGCGCCCTTATAATCCGTGCGTTCAGGCACGCCGACGATGCAGTCCGGCGCCACCAGTGCCGGCGCCCGCTCGGTCTTGACCGGATGCTTGATGCGGTCCTCGGTGAGGCCGCCCCAGCGGCCATAGGCGCCGCGCGTCATCAGTACGGTGTCCTCGAAGCCGCGCGTCGTGATCAGACCGGTTCGCGCGCCGTCGCGCGTCAGGATGACGTTGTCGACCACGGTCGAGCCGTGCATGAACAGTGAAGTCTGCTCCAACAGCTCAGCGAGCGGGATGCCCATCGCGTCGGCGGCCGAGCGGATAGAATTGATGACGCCGACGGAAAAATCGGGCGGCGTAGAGAGCGTCTTGCCGAGATGAGCAGGTTCTCCCGCTGCAAACACGATAGTGTCGGTGCAGGTGCCACCGACGTCGGTCGCGACCATGTATCTGCGCGGTTCAGTCATCGGAATTCACGACCCTCAGACGTATCGACATGAGCAGCGGGAAACCGCGGCCGCGATGAATACGACCTGCTTCCAGTCGACGTCCCGCATCATACGATCAGCCCGCCGCGAATGGGAAACCAGGTATTCGCGAAATCCAGCAAGGGATGCGCTTTACGCACGCCCTGCGCGTGCAGCATCACCGCATCGACACCGTCGGTGACGCTATGCTCCTTCGCCGGCTGGTCCCTGAGAAGGTAATCGGCTAATCACGGTCTTTCCTCGTGCAACAATGGAGGCGGCGGTGCTGCTGTCAGTTGCGTCGATATCGGATCATTATCCCGACCGAGAGCGTACCGTGCCGGCGCTCTACGCCGAAGTGCTCGGACAAGGCATTCTTGCGGATGAGCTCGGCTATCATGCCCTGTTTCTGGCCGAGCATCATTTCCATCAATACGGCGCGGTTCCAAATCCGGCGGTGCTTTTGGCGAGCCTCGCCCAGCGCACCAAACAGCTGCGACTTGGCACCTCGATTTCTGTCCTGCCGTTTCGCAATCCGGCGCTGGTGGCCGAGGACTATGCGATGCTGGACGTGCTCTCGAATGGGCGGCTGGAGCTCGGGGTAGGCTCCGGCTATCTGAAGCATGAATTTGCGGGGTTTGGCATCGACGCGGCTGAAAAGCGTGAACGGTTCGAAGAAAATCTCGATTTGCTCGAACGACTCTTAAGAGGCGAACGGGTGACTCATGTTGGGCGGTTTGCTTCGCTGGATGGCATCAGACTCAACATTCTTCCGATCCAGAAGGAAGTGCCGATCCACGTCGCTACGCTGCGCAGGGAAGGGGCGTATCACATTGGCCGCCAAGGGCGCCGTATGATGAGCGTACCCTATGCCACCCTCGACAGTTTCGAAGAGATCGGTGGATTGGTGAGTGAATTTCATCGCGGCCGCCGCGAGGCCGGCCTTCCGGGCGACTTGTCTGAGGCGAACAGCGTTCTTTTGCACACCCACGTCGCGGCGTCAGATGCGGAGGCGCGCCGGAATGCAGCCGACGCTTTCGATCTTTATGTCGCCACCCGGCTCTACGCCAAGCGAGCCGTATACGACGATGTCATTCGGAGCGGACTTGCACTGTTCGGGTCGGTAGAAACCGTCGGCGTAAAAATGAGCCGGTTGGCTGAGATGGGCGTCGACCACGTCATGAGTTTACATAATTTCGGATTGATGCCGGACGCCATGGTCCGCCGCTCAATGCGGATGCTGATGGAAGAGGTGATGCCGCGGGTAAGAGCGGCTGCTCCTGACCGGTCGCCCAAGAGCGGCACGCTTGCTTCTGCCCTTGTCTAATGCCGATTTGTCGCTTGTCGAAGGGTCAGACGAGCGTTTTTCAATCGGGCAGTTTGCCGTCATCGTCCGGAAACAAATGATTGAACACGACGAGTCCGATGATTGAAAATGGTGCCGCCAGCAGGGCGCCAACCGGTCCCCATATCCACGTCCAGAACGCAAGCGCCAGCAAGATCAGGACAGGATTGAGTGTGAGACGGCGCCCGATGATCGTCGGCGTGATGAAGTGTCCTTCCACTGTCGTGAGAATGACGAAAGCGAGTGGGGCGATCAATGCCTGGCCGAGCGAAGGAAAGGTAACGAGGCTCACTCCAAACAAGGCGACCACCGTGACGGCCGGGCCGACATACGGCACGTAGTTGAGGACAGCGGCCAGCACGCCGAAGGTCACCGGGCTCGGCAGCCCAAGCAGCCAGGCGCCGGCGGCCACGATCGCTCCCAGTGCTGCATTTATGATCGTGACGACAGTCAGATAGCCGGCAAGATTATGTTCGATATCGTTGGCGATCTTCAGAAATCGCAGTTTGGCGTCGCGGTTCGGAAACATCGCGACGAGATTTGCACGCAAGGTGCCCTGACCGATGAGAAAGAACAGCATCGCCGCAAAGAACAGCAACAGCTCCGCGGCCGCGGGGGTAAGGAAGGCGACAACCGGCAAGACGATGTTGGAAGAGGAAGAATCGACAGTAACGGAATTACCACCAAAAAGCGTGCCCTCGAGTTCGCGGAGCGAGGCGAGCGGCCGGTCGAGAACGGAGAGCCGTTCTCTGATCGTCGCGCCGATCTCCGGCGCCCGAGAGATCCATTCGCTGACCGGGCCGGCCATGGCGGTGGCCGCGATTCCCAGCGCGCCGAGCGCAACAAGGACGATCAGAAGCGCGGTAATCCATGGTGATACGCCGTTCCGCGCTCCGCGCCGCACCAACGGCGCGAACGTCATGGCCACAATTGCGGCAGCAAGGACTGGCATAAGAATGGCGCGGCCGACGTAGAGGAAAACGCCGAACATGAGGGCGAAGATGCCGATGGTCGCGGCAAGGCCTATCGACCGCCAGATATTTTGGATGCTATCGACCGGATGAGGGTCGCTGATGTTCAGTGGCTGGCGCGTTTCACGGCTGGCATGGATGTAGCCCACTTTGTTCCTCTACCCCCGACAGGACCGCAAGTCCGGTTGAAATTGGTTCGTTTACCCTCGCACCGGGCCCGGTGCTGTCCTGTGTTAACGCGCTGGTGATATGCTCTGTTCCCAAAGCTCGCGCGCCGCTGTCTTTGCCGGGGATTCGCCGCCAGCAGCGGAACCGAACGGTGCCTCCGAGGTTACCTCCGCAGGGGTTTATCAGGCGCGGGGCCTTAAATGTCGCAGATCGAAGCGGACGCGGCCGAGCTCATGGTAGACATCTGGCCGGTGCTCGTGCGTTCGCAACTTGCCAATTCGCAGTCGGCGAACGACCTCATGCAGCCTAACCGGTTGCTCGACGCGTTACCCGCTGCGCTGTATGTCACCGATGCGGCAGGGAGAATTGTCTATTTCAACGAAGCCGCTGCGGCGCTGTGGGGGTGGCGGCCCAAGCTTCATAGCGATCAATGGTGCGGCTCGTGGCGGCTATTCAGACCGGACGGAACACCGCTGCCGCATGACCAATGCCCGATGGCGATCGCGTTGAAGGAAGGCAAGCCGAACCGAGGATCTGAGGCGGTCGCCGAGCGGCCCGACGGTACGCGAGTGCCGTTCATGGCGTTTCCGACGCCCTTCCACGATGAAGCCGGTATCCTCATTGGCGCGGTGAACGTGCTGGTTGACATGAGCGAGCGCCAGCGCGCTGAACGCGTCAGCCGTCATCTGGTCGCCATCGTGGAGTTGAGCGACGACGCCATCATCAGCAAAGATCTTAATGGCCGGATCGCTTCATGGAATAAGTCCGCAGAGCGCCTGTTCGGGTACACCGAAGCCGAGGTTGTCGGCAAACCGATCGCGATACTCATTCCACCCGAACGCCTGGACGAAGAGGTCGACATTTTAGACCGCATCAGGCGCGGCGAGCGCATCGAGCATTTCGAGACCAAACGTCGGCGCAAGGACGGCAGCCTTGTCGATATTTCATTGACCGTATCGCCGGTGAGCGACGAGGCAGGAAGGATTATCGGTGCTTCGAAGATAGCGCGCGATATCTCCGACCAAAAGCGCCGTGAAGAACAGATCGCCTTACTGGCGCGCGAGGCCGACCACCGAACCAACAACCTGTTGGCGGTCGCGCAAGCGACCGTTCATCTCACGCAGGCCGAGACGGCAGCCGAACTCAAAGAGGCAATCCAGGGGCGGCTACAGGCACTTGCAAACGCTCAGAGCATGCTTGCCCAAACGCGATGGGCCGGCGCAGATTTGCGCGAGCTGGCGATCAAGGAACTTTCGCCGTACAGCCGCGACGGCGAGTCTCCCGCACAAATCGAAGGTCCAAGCCTGTTGTTGAAACCGGATCTGGCCCAGGCAATGGCAATGGCGCTCCACGAACTCGCGACCAATGCGGTCAAATACGGTGCATTGTCTACGTCCGCGGGGAAGGTGAAACTCGAATGGTCCACGCAGCCCGGCCAGAAACTGCAGCTGCGTTGGACCGAAACCGGCGGTCCGCGCGTTGTGCCGCCGACCAAACAAGGATTCGGCACGCGCGCAATCACGCGGCTGATCGGTCAGCTCAACGGCGAGGTTAAATATGACTGGCGCGCGGACGGCGTCAGCTGCAACATTGTGATTGACCTGATTGACGTTGCGGTATCCTCGAAGTCAGGCTCGGCTGGTCGACGCAAAGCTAAGCGCGATGCGGAACCGCGCCGCCGTCAGCCGGGACGGTGATCTCTCCGAATCCTTGCTGCCGATAGCGGCTAGACGTAAGCGAGCGTGTGCTACGTCCGGAGCAATTCCGTGCGCCGATCGCGCCGCCACCGCGCTAGTGCAGGGGACTCTTGCCGCGGATGAGATCGGCCGCCTTCTCGCCAATCATGATCGAGGGAGCGTTGGTGTTGCCGCTGGTTACCGCCGGCATGATTGAGGCGTCGGCGACGCGCAGACCTTCAATGCCGTAGACGCGCAACTGCGGATCGACCACGCTCATCGCGTCGATGCCCATTCTGCAGGTGCCGGCCTGATGGTGGTAGGTTTCACAAGTCCGGCGGACCCACTGCACGCGTTCTGTACGCGTCTTTGCTTTGGGCCAGAGCGAGCGCTTGCGCCATTTGGCGAAAGCCGGGCTCTCCAAAATCTCGATCGACACTTCGAGCGAATGGACCAGCGCATTGAGGTCAGCAGGCTCGCTCAGGTAGCGCGGATCGAGCTGAAGCGGCGCGTTCGGATTGGCCGCGGTCAACTTCAACTCGCCGCGCGAGACCGGCCGAATGATGCCCGGCGCGATCGCGTAGGCGTTCGGCGGGATTTCGAGGGTCGGCAGCGGTGGCGCGTTACACATCAGAAGCGGCTGGTGGTCGGGCGCCGGCAGGCGCGGGTCGCTTTTGGCGAACAGATGCGCTTCGAGAATGTTGTGCTTCGGCGCGGGAATTTCGCGGCTGGCTTCATGGATGACAAAAGTCAGAAGATGATCGTGCAGATTTTGGCCAACGCCAGGTACGTCGGCGTTCACCCGGATGCCGAGCTTGTTCAGATCGTCCGCCGGGCCGATACCGGACAGAAGCAGAAGGTGCGGCGAGCCGATTGCGCCGGCGCACACGATGACTTCACCCGAAGCGCGCACAGTGTGGAGTTTACCGCTCTCCTCGTAGACGACGCCGTCACAGCGCCCATTCTCGATTAAAAGCTGATGGCTGCGCGCGCCGGTTTGCACCGTCAGATTACGCCGATTGTGCGCCGGCTTGAGGAAAGCTGCGGCGGCGCTGCAACGCTGACCCTCACGCGTCGTTGTATCGGTGTAACCGACGCCAAGAATTTCAGGTCCGGAAAAGTCATGGTTGATCGGGTGGCCGGCCCGCACGGCCGCTTCAATAAAGACTTCGGTCAACGGGTTCGGCGTGGTGTGGCGCGACACTGAGAGCGGTCCGCCGACGCCGTGATAGTGCGATGCGCCGCCGTAATAGTCTTCCGATCTCTTGAAGTAAGGCAGTACGCTGGCGTAGTCCCATCCCGCATTGCCGAGATAGGCCCAGTAGTCGTAGTCCGCGGCCGCGCCGCGCACGTAGATCATCCCGTTAAGGCAGCTTGATCCGCCCAGCACTTTGCCGCGTGGCCAAAAAATCGGCCGGTTGAGGGCGCCGGATTGTGGTGCCGTCGTGAAGGCCCAGTCGAACGGCGTATTCCAAAGCTCCCAAGCGCGCTGTGGCGAAGAAATCCTGTCGTCATCGTGCTCCGGGCCGCCGGCTTCAAGCAGCAAAACATTGGTCGACGGATCTTCAGAGAGACGCGAGGCAATTGCACATCCGGCGGAGCCCGCGCCTATGACGACATAATGATATTCGGCCACACCGTTCCTCCCCCTGGTCCGGTCGCGCGCGAACGCCGCCGGTTTTAGCGGGGAGTATCCCAGTGATGAGCCGGTTAGATCAAGCCAGCGGTGCTAGTGATGCGCTTCGCTGTCGAGGTGCGCCATTTGCGGTGCATCGTACCGGGTGCCGGCAATGCGGTCCGGCGCCACCGCCGCGTCGATACGCGCGATGTCGGCGGCATCGAGCTTAAGGTCGAGCGCGCCGAGCGTTTCCTTGAGCTGATCGCGGCGGCGGGCGCCAAGCACCGGCAGGATATCGGAGCCGCGGGAGCGCACCCAGGCAATGGCCAGTTGCGCAGGGCTGGCGCCCTTTTCATCGCCGATCTGTCGCAGCGCCTCCACGAGTGTCATGTTCTTTTCGAGATTGCCTTCCTGGTAGCGCGGCATGCGGACAACGCGAATGTCCCCTTTATTGGTGCGCGGCGGTACGCGCCCGCTCAAGATCCCGCGCGACAATACGCCGTAAGCAGTGATGCCGATCCCCAATTGGCGGGTCGTCGGCAGGATCGTCTTTTCGATACTGCGGCTCATGAGCGAGTATTCAATTTGCAGATCGACGATCGGGTGCACCGCGTGCGCGCGCTTGATAGTTTCGGAGCCGAGTTCGGACAGGCCGACATAACGAACGTAACCGGCGCGAATCATGTCGGCGATCGCGCCGACGGTGTCTTCGATCGGAACCACCGGATCGAGACGCGCGGGACGATAGATGTCAATGTAATCGGTGCCGAGCCGCCGAAGAGTGTAGGCCAGAAAATTCTTCACCGCCTGCGGTCGGCCGTCATTGCCGACGAACATGCCGGCTGGGTCGCGCAATGCACCGAATTTGACCGAGATGACGACGTTCGACCGCGGCACGCCTTCGAGCGCCCGGCGTATCAGCAATTCATTGTGGCCCATGCCGTAGAAGTCGCCGGTGTCGAGCAGCGTGATGCCGGCATCGAGTGCGGCGCGGATGGTGGCGATGCTTTCGGCTTCGTCACTGGGCCCGTACACACCGGGCGACATGCCCATGCAGCCGAGGCCGATCTCTCCGACCTTCGGCCCGTTTCGTCCAACAGTCATCATTTCCATGTTAATCGTCCGCGCCCGCTGATTGCCTTCGATATCGCCTTATAGATAAACGCTCTTCATTTGTGCCTCCGGGTAACGCAGGCCTGCGGCAGCGCCCGCCGGGATGGCATCGGAGATTTGTGCGAGATCATGGTCGGTCAAGTCAACCGCAAGCGCACCGATGTTTTCGAGCAGTCGCTCCTTACGCTTGGTGCCCGGGATCGGCACGATGTCGTAGCCCTGCGCGAGCAACCAAGCGAGCGCCAACTGACCCGGCGTGCAATGCTTCGCGCGTGCGAGTTGTTCAATGCGCCGAACCAGCGCCATGTTGTGACTAAGGTTGTCCGCCGCAAAACGCGGGTGGCGGCGACGCGCATCGGTCTCGGCCAGGCTGTCGGTGTTTTCGACCGCTCCGGTCAACAAGCCGCGGCCAAGCGGCGAATATGCCACAAAGCCGATGTCGAGTTCCCGCGTCGTGCCCAGCGTTTCTTCGGCTTCGGTCCGATACAGCAGCGAGAACTCGTTTTGAACGGCGGCTATGTTGTGAACGGCGTGCGCCCGGCGAATGGTCGCGGGCTTGGCTTCGCTTAGCCCGAGCGCGCGGACTTTACCCTGCGCGACCAGCCGCGACATGGCGCCGACCGTATCCTCGATCGGTACAGTCGGATCGATGCGATGCTGATAGTAGAGATCGATGACATCGACACCCAAACGCTTGAGGCTCGCCTCGCACGCGCTCACCACATATTCAGGCCGGCCGTCGGCGATCTTGCCGCCGCGGCCGCCAAGGTTGCCAAACTTCGTTGCCAGCACGACTCCAGAGCGCCGTCCCTTGATCGCGTTGCCGACGAGTTCTTCATTATGGCCAAAGCCATACATGTCGGAGGTGTCGAGGAGGGTAATGCCGCGATCGAGCGCCTCGTGAATGACTGCTATGCCCTCGTCGTCGTTGCTGGTGCCGTAAACGCCGGAAAGCGACATGCAGCCAAGCCCGATGGCCGACACTTCGATACCGGATGAACCGAGTGAGCGTTTGGGAATGCGTTCATTCATTGTTCGCAACTTTCACGACTGAGGTTGGGGAGGCGACACGATCAATTATAGGTGGGTCCATGAGGCGGCACCTACAAGCAGTTTTGCCGACTTTATGGACCGGTAATTTGATATCCGATGTACCAGGAGAATACATTGGTCGTTGACGCATTCTGCAAGCCTGCGCCAACCGATGCGAGCAGGTGATTGTGCTCGTTAAAATCGTAGATTGCGCCGATGTTGAATCCCGTGGTGGGCCTGGTGGCGGCGCTGTCGGTCGCACCGAACGCAAGTGTGGCGGTCTGGTGAAAAATTTCGCCGCCGAGCGCCAATTGCTTCGTCACCTGCCGTTGCAGCAGCCAACCGACATACCAATAGTCGCGATCGACTGTAGCACCGCCGTGATTGATCCAGTAGCCGCCGCCGCCATAGCTCGTCCAATCGCCGAAGCTTTTCTGGATCCAAATTGGAAAATAGGCTCGGGTATAGCCGGCGCCGAGACCGAGGCTTTCGTTCCCGGTTGGCAGCTCGATCAGCGGATAAGCGCCGACCATGGGACGCGAGCTATCCTTGTCTTCGTCGACAAAGCGATATTTGAAGCCGAGCTCGGTGTCGCCATAGCCAAAGTGCGACGCGGCGCCGGCCGGACTGTCGAAAACCAGCGGCGCTATAATATGAATCTGCCCGTTTGGGACCACACCGTAATTGAATTCCCAGGCCGGACCCTCACCCTGGGTGTCGCCGTGCACTGCCGTGCCGGTCGACAGCGTGTAGAACTCGAAATGCTGATAGGGGACCGGTTCGGGGTCATCGGTCTGAAACGGTGGTCCGGCGAGAGATCGCCCTGTCGGCAGCGCGGCCAGCGCGGCTGCAATCAGAATAGCGCGGCGGACGACGCGTCGGGCTGCTATGACTGCCTCCCGCTGTAGGGCCTCTTAATCATATGATGCCAGCATAAATGCAATGCTCTTTTCATTCGTTCGCCGCCAATGAGCTTGGCGAGTTGACTCGCGGGCGACATGGGCACGGGGCAGAAACGAGTTGAAGAATGGCGGGCAGGTTTTGACATGAGCCAGGCACTGCCGGCGATTCCCATTGTCGATATCCGGCAAGGCGGCCCGCCGGATCATGCGCGGCGGAGTGCGGCGGGAGCGTACGCGCTGCGCGAAGCCTGTCTGCGATTTTTTCCGCGTGCTGTCCTGCCTCTGGTCCCGGCGCTCGATTTGCTTTCGCGTCGTTCACTCAAGCGTTCGCGCTCGCCGTACTTTGCGGAGATCGCGCAGATCGCCGCGGCGCTTGAGCTTTCCGGCGTGTGGTTGCTGAACGCTTCTTATCAATGGGGATGCACGGCACGGGCAGATCAACACGATGGCGTGCCCTGGCTGCTGCGCACACTGGATTGGCCGTTTCGCGGGCTCGGACGCCACACCGAAATCGCGCGCATGCGAGGCGATCACGGCGACTTTTTCAGCGTTACGTGGCCCGGCTATGTTGGTGCTCTCACGGCAATGGCGCCACAGCGTTTCGCCGCCGCTCTTAATCAAGCGCCGATGTGGCGCCATACGCGGCATCGCTGGCTCCGCCCTGCCGACTACGTTGCCAGTATTCTCCGGGCGGCGGCAGGCACCGGCCGGATGCCGCCGGATCAACTTTTGCGCCGGGCATTTGAAGTTTGCGATGATTTTGCCGCGGCGCGGCGTTTCCTGGAAACAACGCCCATCGCGCGTCCGGTGATCTATACACTCGTGGGCTGTGCGGCGCACGAGCGCTGCGTGATTGAACGCACGGAAACCGATTTCGTCACCCGAGAGGAAGACACTTGTGCCGCCAACGATTGGGTGCCGCGCCGATCGGGCTGGGAAGGCCGCATTGGCACGCGGCGCTTTTTGGTGTGCTCGTTCGACGAGGCGGCTGGATTCAGCCGGGCCCGGCGTGAAGCATTAGCGGACTGGAACGGTTCGTTGTCCGAGAACTATTTCGGCTGGGTGCGCGAGCCGGTGCTCAACCCTTACACAAGACTTGCCGTTGCGATGAGTCCGGCCTGCGGAATAATGCGCGTCGTCGGCTACGATATCACCGACAATCTTTTGCCACAGCCGGTCACGCAGCTGCGCGAGATCGAAGCACCGCCGCAAGCGGCATAACTACAGTCGAGGCGACCGATGCCCATGATCACGAGTACCGATGGCGCCAAGCTCTATTACGAGGAGGCCGGGATCGGCACCGCCGTCGTTTTCATCCATGAGTTCGCCGGCGACTATCGGACGTGGGAGCCGCAGATGCGGTATTTTTCCCGCTCGCACCGCTGCGTGACCTTTTCCGCGCGTGGCTATCCGCCTTCCGATGTGCCGAGCGATCCGGCGCGTTACGGGCAGGATATTGTTCGCGGCGACGTCATCGCGATTATGGATGCGCTCGGCATTGCAAAGGCGCACATCGTCGGTCACTCCATGGGCGCGTACACAGCGCTCCATATCGGCATGCGTCATCCGGAGCGCTGCATCTCGGTGACCTCGGCCGGTTGCGGCTGGGGGTCGGTTGCCGATCCCGCCATCCGCGAAGCGATGCGCAAGCAGGCAGCGGAAACCGCCCAGATGTTTTTGGACAGAGGCATGGCCGCCGCTGCGGCGCTTTACGCCGACAATCCGACGCGTCTCACTCAGAAGCACAAGGATCCGCGCGGCTACGCGGAATTTGCCCGCATGCTCTCGGAGCACTCCGCACAAGGGCACGCGCTGACCATGTCAATGCTGCAGGCGCGACGGCCGACCCTTTGGGACCTCGAGGCGGACCTGAAACGATTTTCTGTGCCGCTTTTGGTTATCGTCGGCGACGAGGACGACACCTGCCTCGACGGCAGCATTTTCCTCAAGCGCACCGTGCCGACGGCGGGTCTTCTGGTCATACCGCGCTCAGGTCACAACATCACCAGCGAGGAACCGGCGGCGGTCAATGCGGCCTTGGCGGATTTTCTTGCCGCCGCTGAGGCCGGCCGCTGGCTCGCGCACCAGGCGCCGGCGTAAGGGCGTTGTCGCACAGAAGCGCGAGACTATTTTGCATCATGGAAGATGATGCCGAGCGTATGACGTTGTCCGGAACGAACGCGGCTGACGCCGTGACGCAGATTGACGCGATAAGCGCCCTTCGTGCCTTGCACCGGCCGGTTGTGAACGGCGAATAGGACCGCGTCGCCCTGCCGCAGCGGCACCACCTCAACGCGGCTTTGCATCCTCGGCCGTTGCTCGGTCAGGACAAATTCTCCCCCCGTAAAATCCCGGTTCGGCTCGGACAGTAGAAGCGTGACCTGCAGAGGGAAGGCAAGATCGCCGTACAAATCCTGGTGCAGACAATTGTAGTCACCTGGTCCGTATTGCAGAAGCAGCGGCGTCGGGCGCGTCTGTCCCGCGCGGTGGCATGTCTTCAGGTAATCGGAGTGTTCTTTCGGATACCGGGTGGCGATATTCATGCGCGCGTTCCATTCGTTGGCGAACGTTGCCACACGCGCATAGAGCGCCGCCCGCAGATCGGCGACGAGGCTTGGCAACGGATACGTGAAATAACGGTACTCGCCCCTCCCGAACCCGTGCCGCGCCATATGGACATGGCTGCGGAAGTATTCCCCGCATGAATACAGCGCGCTGATATCTTGGCATTCGCCAGGCGTCAGTAATTTGTCGAAAACAGCGGCGCCGAAAGCGCGCAGATCAGAGCCGATGACATCCCAATCGTATCCTGCAATCCGAACCTCGGCGGGCTCCGGGCATTCGCGTTCCGCTTTGGAAAGCGTGCTGATGGTCATCTCGCAACCACCTTCTATTTTTTTCGGCTCTGTTAGCCCAAAATAGCACTGTCCCCCGTCTGTTACCCACCCGAATTCTGCTCAGTCGTGCGTGGTGGTTGACCTGTTCGCGCCGCCGATCTCGATGTTCCTCCGCGTGACTGAATTTCTTTTGGGGAGAAACACTGTTTCTTCTGCGCTGTGGGTGAATAAATATGACGTTCCAGTTGCGTTGCCGGAGACAGTCATGACCGCTACGACCGGCGCGACCGCGGCCAAGGCGGTATCGTTTACGGCGCCGTTTCGCCACAGGTCCTTCGCGGTCATATGGACGGCCACGCTGGTTTCGAACATCGGCGGCTGGATGTACAGCGCAGCGTCCGGCTGGCTGATGACCAGCCTCAATCCTGATCCGTTAATCGTCGCGCTGGTGCAGGCTGCGAGCAACCTGCCGATTTGCCTGCTCGCCATGCCGGCAGGCGCACTTGCGGATATTTTCGACAAGCGCAAATATCTGCTGGTCGTGGAATCGCTGACGACGGCCGTTTCGGCCGTCTATGCAGCGATAGTCGGATTTGGCTCGGCCACGTCCGGTAATCTGCTGCTGTTTACTTTTCTGGTCGGTGCAGCCGGCGCATTGACCGTGCCGGCCTGGCAGGCCGTGGTGCCGTTGCTCGTTCCCAAGGATGATTTGCCGGCCGGGATTGCGGCTAACAGCGTCGGCGTAAACATCTCGCGCGCAATCGGCCCTGGCATTGGCGGCATAGCGATTTCCGGCGCCGGAATTGTTGCGCCGTTCTGGCTTAACGCCATTTCAAATCTCGGCATCGTTGGGGCGTTGTTATGGTGGCATGAGCCAAAGAAGCCGCACACGCTGTTGCCCGCGGAGCGCTTCGGGCGCGCGATCTGGACCGGATTTCGCTACGCAAGACACAATTCGCATCTTCGCGGCACACTGATGCGGGCGACGGGCTTTTTTCTGTTCGCCAGCGCCTATTGGGCGCTGCTGCCGCTGGTCGCCCGCAGCCAGATCGCCGGCGGTCCGGGCCTTTATGGCGTGCTCCTTGGTGTCATCGGCGTAGGTGCGGTCGGCGGCGCATTTGTGCTGCCGTGGCTGAAATCGAAACTCGGTCCTGATCGGCTGATGGCGGTAGGAGCACTGGGGCAGGCGCTGGCGATGGTGCTTTATGGCGTAGCCCGTGAGCCGCTGCTTGCGCTCGTCGCCAGCATCATTGCCGGAGCGTCCTGGATAGCGGTGCTGGCGACGCTGAGCGTGTCCGCACAAGTCGCCTTACCGGACTGGGTTCGCGGTCGCGGTCTTGCCTTATACACGACGGCGTTTTTCGGTTGTCTGACGGTTGGCAGTGCGGCGTGGGGTGAGATCGCCGTATGGGTCGGATTGCCGGATGCGCATTTCCTCGCCGCCGCCGGCGCGATCGCGGCGATTCCTTTGACCTGGCGCTGGAAGCTGCAAACCGGCGCCGGCCTCGATCTGTCGCCGTCGATGCATTGGCCGGCGCCAATCACTGCACAAAATATTGCCCGCGATCGGGGACCGGTTCTGGTGACGGTCGAGTATGACATCGACCCCAAGGACCGCGAGGCATTCCTCGAAGCCATTGGCAAGCTCGAGCATAGCCGCCGGCGCGACGGGGCTTTTGCCTGGGGGGTATTCGAGGATGCCGCGGAAGCGGGACGCATCCTCGAAACGTTCCTTGTTAAATCGTGGATGGAGCATTTGCGCCAGCATGAGCGGGTCACCAAAGCAGACCGCGTGGTGCAGGATGCCGTCGAGCGATTCCACCTCCACGGTGAGCCCAAGGTCACCCATTTCATCGCTGCGGAACCTTAGGAGATCACCGCGGCAGTGCGCATGGCACACGCGATTTGGCTCGCTTAACTAGACGCGCCGTAGCGGCATCGACCAGGCGAGCAATGCGCCAATCCCGGTGAAAGACGCCACTGTCAAAAAGGCGGCGCGGAAGGCCTCGCCGATCTCGGTTTGGATGACCGCTTGCCGGACCGGCGCCAGCGCCGCGATGGCGTCTGGTCCGCGGTCGATGATGGCGCCGAGGAGACTGGCTGTTTCACGGTCGCTTGTCGCGAGCACCGAGAATAAAACAGCGGCGACGGTCGCTGTGCCGAAGGCGGCGCCGACAGAGCGCGAAAATTGCACCATGGCTGCGCCGGCACCGAGCATCCGCTGCCCGGCCACGGCCTGCACCGTCACCTGCACAACGCCCATCACTGTTCCCATGAACAGCGCGGTGAAACCGAACACCCAGGGCAGTTGCGAGAGGCTCAGATGCGGTACCCAGAAGGCGAGAAACAACAAGCCCGCTGTTGCCGCCGACAATCCGAGGGACGGAAATATTGCGGTGCGGCCGGTTCTCGTGATCAATTGTCCAGCAACCAGCGAGCCAATGCCGATGCCGAATGTCAGGGGCAACAACAAAAGACCGGTCTCGGCCGGCGCCGTCCCGCGCACGGCGCGCAGGTAGATCGGCAAGAAGGTAATCAACGAGACCAGCGCGGCGCCGTGGCAGGCAGCCAGGCCGTCGCTGCGCCAGACTGAAGGTTCCCTGAACAAGCCAGGCGGAATAAGCGGTGAATTTGAGTGCGTTTCCTGCCAAACCAGAGCGGCCAGCGACGCTAATCCCAACGCTGCCAGACCACCGATCATCGGCAGTGCGCTCGCCTCCATGCGTTGCACTTGTTCGAGCGCCAGGATGACCGGACCGACGAACATGATGAAGAGCAACAAACCCGGAGCATCGAATGTGGTCCGCCGGCGGTCGCCCGGTTGAGTGGCAAGGCGCAGCACGAGTAGCCCCGCGACAAGTCCCAGCGGCACATTGACGAGGAAAATCGATCGCCAGCCGAAAGCCTGGGTGAGATAACCGCCGGCAACCGGTCCGAACGTGTTGGAACTGACTGCGACCCCCGCAAGATAGCCCTGATAACGGCCTCGTTCGCGCGGCGGTACGGTTTCGCCGACCAGCGCTTGCGACAAGGTCATCAACCCGCCGCCGCCAAAGCCCTGCAGGACGCGTGCGGCGGTTAGTAATTCAATGCTCGGTGCGAGCGCACAGCAGACCGACCCGATCATGAAGATGACAAGTGCGATGAGAATCATGTTTCGGCGACCGAAAAAGTCACCGAGGCGACCATAGACCGGCGCGGCAATCGTGTTGGCAACCAGGTACGACACCACCACCCAAGAGACCCGCTCGACGGCACCGAAATCCGCGGCGATGACGGGAAGCGCGGTCGCAACGATGGTCTGGTCTGCGACCGCCAGGAACATCGGCAGCATGATCGAGGGAAAAATCGTCAGGAATAGCGGCCGCGCAGAAGGTTCCGCCGTACCGCCGGTCGCAACGACGGGCGCTTTGGTTTTGGTGGGGGCGAGATCTTCGGTCATCAAGAGATACGATGGGTTGAAATCCGTCACTAAACGTCTTGGCGAAGGATTTCGTGGCACGCAAGGCGCCGAGGGACCGCAAATTCAATTGGCAGGGCGGCGTTACCTTATCGCCACCTCTGCGCGCCACAGGCGGAACGATTGCCCGGGATTTGCGTTTGTCGGCGGCGAGCGAGGTCGGATAGCAAAAGGGCCGCGTGACGCACCGAAATTGATTGCAAGCGAAGCATTGCGACCAAACAACGGTCCGGAAAGCGCGCCACGCGTCCAGTCCGCGGCCGATGGCCACGCCACGGACTACGATACGCGCGAGAATAAATACTGGATGCCGATCAACGGCGAATGGATGGTAGTGCCGCCCGAGGCCGTGGTGAGCGACGAGGGTAATCCGACCGGAGACGCCGTCGTCTGGTACACGATGCACAACGGCACAGCTTACATTCGCTGCTTTGTGCCGGGCGGCGGCGCGTGACACCGCTCAGTAACATCGCTCACACATCAACCCGAACACCGGCCGCCGGAGGGAGGCGGCCGGCTTTTTGACGAGCGACTCTCAGAAGCTGGCAGCGGCGCCAGCAACACCTCAGCCGATGAAGCCAACGCGTTCCTGTTCGCGCGCCTCGACCTCAGTCTTCGGCTGAGCAGGTAGTTGCAGCACTGTTGCCGCCTGGCCTTCGCACAGAAGCGTCAACAACACGTTGCGCCCATCGGGAAACTCGAGCGCGTCGTGATGTGCGGCCAACTTCTCCTTGTTGACCTGGCGAAAGATGGCGGTCTGGTGATTGATCGTCTTGGTTTTCCAACCGAGCAGACCGGCTGGAAGGCAGGCAACTTCACCGGCGAAAGCCAGCTCGGTTCCTGGCAGCAAGCACACGGCCATGCCAGCATCGTCGGAGGCAGCAAAGCCGCGTGTACCGGTACCGAAGTCACGCGTCACAAGCTTATCGCCGACTTTTGCGGGTCGCGACCGCACGCTTTGGAGGCTAAAGTCACACATAGGCGACTCCTTTCTTCCCGGCAGTGTCGTTCCGGGCTGCTTCATGACAACCCCCACTACCCCTCCGCTAACGACTTCAAGCAAGAATGGTGCCGCGCCAACTGAACAAAAGCCATTCCAGCGCAGGAGCATGTCGCAATTAAGACTTTGCGGCTCGTCCGCCTCGCGTGGCCTTTAGGCCGCCGTTTGCCGCTGCCCTTGTGGCGAGTGGACGCCGACATCGATTGTTTCGCGTTGGGCGCATTTTTTCATCGGCCTGCCCACGACTTAGGCTTAGATCATCCGCCCAAGGAGCGATCAGTGTCCCGCCGTCGCTTGGCCGGCCGTCGGCCCTATCCGGCGAATCAGTAGCAGCACCAGCGGGACGAGCACGATGGCGAAAATCGACCAGCTATAAAAGATGTCAATGTAAGCCATGAGCCCGGCCTGATCGTTGACCAGCTGGGCGATGTAGCCCATCGCCCGGCCCTGCGCATCGGCGGGCGATCCGCTCTGCGCGAAATACCCGGTGATGCTGTGCAGCGTCGATTGAAATCCGGGGGAAGATGGAATCAGGTTCTCTACCAGCCGCGATTGATGAAATTGCGAGCGTTGCACCAGCTCGGTATTGGCGAGCGAGACCCCGATGCTGCCGCCAAGATTGCGGGCGACGTTGATGAGCGCCGAGCCCTCATTGGTTTTCTGCACCGGCAGGCCGGTATAGGCGACGGAATTGACCGGTATGAACAAGAACGGCATTCCGATCGTCTGAAACACGCGCACAGTCGCGAAATAGCTGAAACTCGCGTCAGGGACCAGCGACGTCGAGTACCACATTGCTACCGCGATGATGGTGAAGCCGATGGCTATCCAGTATTTCGGTTCCATCCGCGGGATCAGCTGCCCCATAATCGGCATCAACAGCAGCATCGCTAAACCGCCCGGCATCATCGCAAGCCCGGACAGCATCGCCGTGTAGGGAAAGTTCGTCTGCATCAGCTGTGGCGTGATCTGGTTCGAGCCGAACAGGATGGCGCCGACCGCGAACATGACGATAAAGGCCATGCCGAACTGGCGCCGCAGCAATAAGCGCAAATCCACGATCGGGTCGTCGCGCATCAGCTCCCAGGGGACAAGGAATATGAACGAGCACGCGGCGATGGTCGCAAAGGTGACGATCATCGTCGAATGAAACCAGTCGTCGATTTGCCCGCGGTCGAGCACAAATTCGAGGCTGCCGAATGTCAGTGTAATCAGCGCGAATCCGACCCAATCGATTTTCAGGCCGCCGGCGAGGCGCTGCGCACGTTCCCGCTCGAGCACATCCGGTTCGACGACCAGCCATTGAACGAGGATCAGAGAAACGATGCCGAACGGCACGTTGATGAAGAAAATCCAGTGCCACGAATAATTGTCGGTGATCCAGCCGCCGATGGTGGGCCCCACCGTCGGCGCCACGATGACGGCAATGCCATAAATCGCAAACGCCTGAGGGCGTTGTCGCAGTGAGAACGTATCCGCAAGCATAGCCTGCTCGCTCGTCGGCATGCCGCCGCCGCCGAGGCCTTGCAGGATGCGAAAAATAATGAGCGCGTTGAGGCTGGACGCCAGTCCGCACAACAGCGAGGCGATCGTGAATAGGGCGACGCAGATCATATAGAATTGCTTGCGGCCGACCACGTTCGACAACCAGCCGCTCACCGGCAGCACGACGGCGTTGGCGATCAGATAGGTCGTGACAACCCAGGTGCTTTCGTCGACGCTGACCGCCAGACTGCCGGCGATATAACGCAACGCGACGTTGGCGATCGCGGTGTCGAGCACGACCATGAAGGTGGCAATGGAGAGCACGATGGCGATCAGCCAGGGGCTGCGATCGCCCGCCGCCGAGCGGCTTTCGCGGCCTGAGGCCTGACTCTGATCGCTCATTTCGTCGTGACGGTCGGCACGACTGACATGCCGGGTCCCAACAGCACATCGGGCCGTTCGTTAAACACAATCTTGACAGGCACGCGCTGTACGATCTTGACGTAATTCCCGGTCGCATTTTCGGCTGGCAGCAAACTGAAGGCCGTGCCACTACCGGCTTGGATGCTGTCGACATGACCTTTGAACGTACGGTCCGGATAGGCGTCGATCCTGATATCGACTGGTTGGCCCGGCCGTAGCATTACCAGTTGAGTCTCCTTGAAATTCGCCGTCACCCACACGTCGCGCGGCACGAACATGATCAGCGCCTGGCCGAGAGCGGCGTAGTTGCCCTTGGCGGCGGTCAGCCTCGCGACCCGTCCGGCGACCGGCGCGGTGATGAGGGTGCGCGATAGATTGGTCTCCGCTTGTTCTTGTGCAGCGCGCGTTTGCTCTAACTGTGCTTCGTACAATGTGCGCTGCGCCTTGAGCACCGGAAGCTGCTTCTTGGTGGCGACCGCGTTGGCCTCAGCAGCGGCATATGTCGCCGCGGCTTGCAGCAGGCCCGACGCGTATTGCTGCGCCTGCTCGACCGTCACTGCGCCATTCCCGACGAGTGTCTGGTAGCGTTTGTTTTGTTGCTGCGCGAAGGTGAGGGAAGCTTGCGCTTGCGTGGCTTGCTTGTCGGCTTCTTCGATGCGCGCCTGTTGCGCGGCGATTTGGGCGTCGATGTTGGCAATACTGGCAGTCGCCTGATCGACCTGCGCGTGAGCCTGGTCGAGTTGGGCCTTGTAATCGCGGTCATCGAGGCGAACCAGCACCGCACCCGCATCGACCAATTGATTGTCGGTCACCGGCACGTCGACTATGGCGGCGTTGATCTGCGAACTGATCGACACCGTGCGGGCATCGATGAAAGCATCGTCGGTGCTCTCGTAGCCGCTGGTGTTGATCCACCAGGCCACGACGGCGACGATGGCGGCAATGAGGAGGGCGGTTACGACGAGGACCGTGCGGCGTCTTTTGCGCATCCGATCGACCCACGCCTGCGGCTCGGGCGCCTGAGTGATCGCCGGTCGCGCTTCGCGATTGGGCGCGGTGTCCTGGCGACGTTCGCTGTCGGTGCGCTGATCCATGATTGGGATAACTTTTTGCCGCGCCAAGCCGGTTGCCGCATGCCCTGGTAGGGCAGCGTATTCAATATGATCTAAGGCTTGGTTTACCCGCTAACGGCTGCGGAAACCAGTCAGGAAGGGGCGCCCGGAGGACGCAGGGCAGCCTTGAATTTCTGGCAAAACTCGTCGAGTTCGCCCGCGTTGATATCGCTGACGACCCAGAGTTCGATATTGTCCTCGGTTGATACGATTTATTCTCGGGTCGCGGAATTATTTCTCGCCGGCCTGAACGTCAGCACGCGACCGAATCGCGATTGTTCCGGCTTGGCGATGCGGAAGCATGCGCATGCGCGGCTGTTTAACTTGCTGGTTGTGGCTTGGGCGCGCCTGCGTGGCGCAAAAATCCTCGACGGCGGCGGCGACAGCCGCGCTGGTAAGCGCGCGGCGCTCGGGGTTCCCCAATTCCAATTCCTCGTCGCGGTTAATGATGGATCCGGCCTCCATCAGCACGGCCGGCATGAGGGTTTTCCGCAGCACCACCAACTGGTCGTACCGGTAAACACCAGCTTCCGCGTCAAGCAGTTCATGGCGGCGGCGGCCCATCAGCGGCAACGTGTAGTGCGGTGTGTAGTGGAGACCGCGGGTTTCGAGCTCCTCGCCTAGGAAATGACCGAACTCGAGGCTGCCTTTGGGGTTGGCGTTCTCTTTGGAGATGAACAGGGCGTAACCCTTGAAGCGGTCACTGAATGACCTTTGTTGTCCCTCATAGTTCCATGTCTCAAGCAGATTATCCGGTACGGAATCGTGATGGATTGAGAGGAAGAGATCGGCGCGCATGTTGTTGGCTCGCTGGGCCCGCTCCAGCAAGCCTCGCACCGGGGCGGCCGTGGTGATGAGCCGAACAGCCTTTTCGAAACCGGCCTTGCTCAGCGCCTGCATCACCTCGTTGGCCAGCTTTAGATTGAAGCTGTACTCGGTGACGCCGCGGGAGCTGTCGGCGCCCGGCTTCTCGACGGTATGGCCGACATCAACGACGACGCGGAATGCCGAACGCTCACAATCATCCGATTTGGATGCCGGTTGATTGGACGGCGCTGGAACGGCTTCCTCGCTGTGCGCCGGATACGGGCTCGTCCACAGGAGCACAGTCGCAAGCATAACGAACAGCCCGGCCCGAGCATGCCACAGCGGGCTCCTTATGCGGCTCGCAAAGGTGTACGCCATGGGCTCCCCGGCATGAACAGCGCCACATCAACTCGCTGTTATCCAATAACGGGCTGTGCTTCTTTTGCCCGCGCGTATTTATTATAACGCAAATTCCCGAGCCGGGGCAGCCTGAAAAAGGCGCGTCGATTCTAACAGCCGCTGCACTTGTGTGTGGCGGCCGCCTGTCGTACCAAACAACCAAGCGAGGTATCCCGGGTGACATACTTTTCCGTGCGCAATGTTGCGGCCGTTTGCGGCGCGTTGTTCGTGCTCGCGCTGGCCTTTTTGATTCTGGCCGAGGGGCATGAGGCGAGCGTGGTGTTAGAGGCGTTTGCCTCGCAGACGTTCCTGGCCAAGGTTGCCTGGATCATCGTCGTACTCGTCCCACTGGTACTGATTCCCGCCGCGGTCTGGCTGGGCGAAACGCTGGTGCGGCAACGCCAAGCGGCGCAGGCCCTTGAGTTGCGGCTCGACGGCGTACGGCAAGGTGTCAAGACGCTGCTGAAGTCGCAGGTCGAAACCGAAGCGGCGGTGTCGCATCTTGCCCGTACCGATCCGGAAGATGCGATGAACGCGCTCAACCAGCGGCTCACCGAGGCCGAGCGTGTGGCGCAAGTGCAAAAGGGCCGCAATCAGCTCGGCGACCTCAGTTCTCGTGTCGAAGAGATCCGCACCAAACAGCAAGGTTTGCAAAAGCGGCTTGCGCCGGTTCTCGAAAAACGGCGCTCGATCGAACAACTTTTTGCCGAACTCGACAGCAGGCAAATTGATATCGATCATACGCTCGCCGAAATAGCGAGCGGGGATGATGCGGTTGCGCTCGAGGTCAATTTGCAAAAAATGATGGAGTTCGTCAGGCAAAGCCACGATCGCTGCGACGCCATCGAACGCGCGTCGAAAACGCTCGCCGGCCTTGCTGAGGAGTACGGCGCGTTGCACGAGCGTCTTGCCCCCCATTTGGCTGCAGGGGACGGTGTTGCCGGCCGCCTCAAGGAGTTGGGCATCAGCCGCGATCAGCTTGCCGACGAAATCGGCGCCATCGAGCAAACCCAGCAGGGCCCGCTCGCTGATCGCGTGCAGAAATTGGTGGCCGAGAAGAAGATGCTCGACGAGCGCGTTTCACAGTTGGATACGCAATTCAACAGGCTCGGTTCGCTGCGTAAGGACGTTGAAGGCCTGTTCGCCAACTTCGATCGCGCGCTCGATACCCTTTCCGACAAAGCGAAACAGGAGGATGAGACCGATATAGACGCCCGCGTCGCGGAGCTTGGAACATTCATCGAGTCTACACAGGCTCACCTTGGCGAGATCGAGCGCCGGGCGGTTACCTTCGCGCAGCTCAAGTCGAAGCTCGGCGATTTGCAATCGCGGCTCGCCCCGCTGGAGGCGGAGGACGGTGTGGTGCACCTGATCGGTGAGTTGCGCGAGATTCGTGACCGGCTGTTCAGCAAGATCAGGCAGATTGAGGACGACGAGGATGGCGATCTTGCCGAACGGGTCAAGAAATTCAATGAGACCAAACGGGAACTGGAGGATCGCGTGTCAAACCTCACAGAACAGTTCTCCAAACTGGCGACCATCCGCAAAGATATCGCCGGCCTGTTTGACAAATTGAGTGGCGCGGTCAACGCGTCGACCAATTGAGATGAACCGGATCCGCGAGCCGGTGGTGGCGACGGTCGCTATTGCGGATCTGCGTCCGACGCAGATCACGGTCGGCATGCGCGAAGTCCAAGCCAAGCGCAAACGCTGGCGCGAGACCGGACCAAAAAAGGGCGAACGGTTCCTCGGCCAGCATATCATTCCGGTGATCCTTGGTCCAAAGGACCGGCACTACGTCATCGATCATCATCATCTCGCGCTTGCTCTGCATGAAGAGGGTGTCAAGGAGCTGGCCGTGACCGTCGTCTTCGATTTAGGGGCGCTTGATCGGGATATGTTCTGGGCGGTCATGGATAATCGAAATTGGATGCATCCCTTCGATGCCCAGGGCCGCCGCCGTCACCATCGCGACCTTCCGAAGGCGTTGTCCGGTCTCGTCGACGATCCGTTCCGCTCGCTGGCCGGCGAGTTGCGGCGTGCCGGCGGTTTCGCCAAGGACACAACGCTGTACAGCGAATTTCTTTGGGCGGATTTTTTACGCCGGCGAGTCAAACGTCAGATTATTGAGCGCAACTTCGATCGTGCGATCGAACAGGCCCTGCAATTGGCCAAGAGCAGCGCTGCGGGTTATCTGCCCGGATGGTGCGGGCCGGCGCCGGAGGCTTGATCGAAGGCGCGATGGACAGTGAAGTTCTGATTGTCGGCGCCGGACCCACCGGGCTTACGCTCGCCACTGATCTGGGCCGGCGCGGCATCAGGTGCATCGTCGTCGAGCAAAAGGAACGCCCGGCGTTTCTGCCAAAAATGGAGCGGGTCAATGCCCGTTCCATGGAAATCTATCGTCGCATGGGTTTGGCGCAGCAGATCCGTGCCGCCGGGTTGCGGTCCGACTGTCCGATGGACGTCTATATCGTCCTCGGCCTCGACAAAGCGCCGCTGCTGCACCTTCCTTACCCGTCGGTCGTGGAGGCGCAGGCTCGCGCGCGGTCAACCAATGACGGCAGCCTGCCACTCGAGCCTTATCAGCTCATCTCGCAATACACGCTCGAACCGCTTCTAAAGTCCGTGGCCGAGACCATTCCGTCCGTCACGGTCCGCTACGGCTGCGAGTTCGTGTCCCTAACGCAGGATAGCGGAGGCGTAACCGCGCGCCTGCGCAATGGCGACAGCAGCGTGCAGGACGTCCGCGCCGCTTATCTGGTTGGTTGCGACGGTGGCTCCAGTTCGGTTCGCAAGGAACTTGGCATCGAATTGGCTGGTGAAGCCAACTTGCTGGAGTTGCGTCAGGCGCTCTACCGCAGCGACGAGCTGTTTGACCAACTGCCGATTGGCAATGGTCCCGGTAAGGGCCGCCACTATCACGTGGCAGACGACAAGGCCACGTTCCTGATCATGCAGGATTCCACAAAACACTGGACGCTGCATTCCGTCGTCGACACCGACCACGAAATGGACATCGCGTTCGAGCGGACCGTTGGCGTTCCGATCAAATACGAGCGGCTGTCTTGTGCCCCATGGCGGCAGAACCTCTTGCTCGCCGAGCATTATGGCAAAGGCCGGGTCTTTCTTGCCGGCGACGCCGTGCATCTGGTGATCCCGACGGGAGGGTTGGGCATGAATTCCGGCGTTGGCGATGCCATCGATCTGTCGTGGAAGCTCGCCGCTACCTTGCGCGGCTGGGGTGGCCCCAACCTTCTCAGATCGTACGAAATCGAGCGGCGTCAAATCGGCGAGCGCAACGTCGGTGCATCGCGCTACGCAACGATCGGCCGCCGCAAGTGGCGTTCCATGTGGCGCCCGAACATTCGTGACGATTCGCCGGCCGGCGAGGAAACACGCCGGAACTTAAGTGCCGTCGCCGACATCGAACAGCGCAAGAGCAACGAAATGACCGGCGCCGAGCTCGGCTATCGCTATGTGGACTCACCGATCATCTGCAACGTGCTGGGCGGTCCCGAGCATCTGTTCCGCGACTACCAACCGACAACCTGGCCGGGCGCCCGGCTACCGCATCTGTGGCTCGATGACGGCACACCGATTCAGGATCGCGTTCCGGATGGCTACTCGATCCTCAAGCTCGGAGGTTCAAAGGCGGATACGGCCCATCTTGAAAGCGCAATCCGTTCCCATGGTGCGCAGGTGAGTGTGCTCGACGTGCCCGATACTGTTGCTCGGGATATCTACGGCTACGGTTTGATTTTGCTGCGACCGGACATGCATGTGGTCTGGCGCGGGCAGAGACCACCCGAAGACGCCGACAAAGTCGCAGCGATTGCCACTGGCCGCTCGTCCTAGCTCGGGCGGTCCGCAGGACTCGCGGGAAACATCGGCGGACCGGCCCTGGGAGATGGACGTTTCACAATTTGCCGGCCGTCCGGGACTTTTTTCTCCAGCCGCATGCTCACTCTAGTAGAATGTTCTGCTATTTGCGTGGCAAAATTCGTTCTTATATAGAAAAGCATTCTTTGGTTGCGGGCCCTAGTGGCTATCAGCCTCTGTCAGGAGTTCTCCATGACTTCGCCTCTTGAGCAAAAAATCAAAATCACTGGACCGGTCGTGGTCACCGCCAATCGCGTCGGCGATGGTGCCGTGATTTATCGCAGCGCCGAAGGCGGCTGGACGACGGCTTTGGCGGCCGCTGCTGTGGCAACACAGGCCGCCGTTGCGCAAGAGCTGGTCAAAGCGGCAATGGCCGACGATCTTTGTGCGATCGGCCCTTATGTCGCGCCGGTCAAGCTCACCGGTGGCGGAGAAGTGCTGCCCGGGAATCTGCGCGAGCGTATTCGGCTCCGTGGTCCCACCATCGACTTGCCGACTGCCGGCGGTTTAGTGAGCATGGTCCCGCAAAAAGATCACGCGCAAATATAAAAGTTCAGGCGTCATGTACGTCTACGACGATTTCGACCGGACCCTGGTCGCCGAACAAGTCGCGGAGTTTCGCGACCAGGTGGCGCGCCGCCTGTCCGGCGAGCTGACAGAGGATGAATTCAAGCCGCTGCGGCTGATGAATGGGGTTTATCTTCAGCTGCACGCTTACATGCTGCGCACTGCCATTCCGTACGGCACGCTGTCGTCGACGCAGATGCGCATGCTGGCGCATGTGGCGCGGCGCTTCGATCGCGGGTACGGCCATTTCACCACCCGTCAGAACATTCAATACCACTGGATCAAGCTCGAGGAACTCCCCGACGCCATGGCGGCACTCGCCAGCGTCGGCATGCACGGCATGCAGACGAGCGGCAATTGCGTTCGCAACCTCACAACGGACCAATGGGCCGGCGCTGCTCCAGACGAGATCGAGGATCCGCGGATCTGGGCCGAACTGGTTCGCCAGCATGTGACGCTGCATCCCGAGTTTTCGTTCCTGCCGCGCAAATTCAAGATCGCGGTCGGCGCCTCGACCAACGACCGCGCAGCGCTCCGCATTCATGATATGGCGTTGCGCTTGCACCGCAACGGCGCCGGCGAGACCGGCTTCGAGGTTATGGTTGGCGGCGGCCTTGGCCGAACGCCATTCCTCGCCAAGACCATCAAGCCGTTCCTGCATAAGCGCGACGTGCTGAGCTACGTCGAGGCGGTCCTGCGCACCTACAACGAATTCGGCCGGCGCGACAATATCTACAAGGCGCGCATCAAAATTCTGGTGCATGAGCTTGGCGCCGAGGCTTTTGCAAAAGAGGTCGACGCCGAATGGCAAGCCATCAAGGATGGCCCGCTTGCGCTCGATCCGGCGGGATTTGCCGAAATCGCCGCCCGCTTCCGCTATCCGTCCTACGCGCAACTCGATGACCACCCGCCAGAACTTGCCGCAGCGCGCCGCGCCGACCGCGGCTTTGACGCGTGGGTCAACAATTCGGTCGCCAATCACAAGGTGCCCGGCTACGCCATCGTCGCGCTTTCGTTGAAGCCTGAAGGTGGCACGCCCGGCGATTTGACCGCCGAACAGATGGATGCGGTCGCGGACCTCGCCGAGCGTTACTCGTTCGATGAAATCCGCGTCGGCCACGAACAAAATCTGGCGCTGCCACATGTCGCCCAACGCGATCTGCCGGCGCTTTGGCGCGCGCTCGACGCGATCGGCGTTGCTACGCCGAACGTCAATCTCATTACCGACATTATCTCTTGTCCCGGCCTTGACTATTGCAGCCTTGCCAATGCGCGCTCGATCCCGATCGCCCAAGAGATCACGCGGCGATTTCGCAACCACGACCTCGCCCGCGATCTCGGCCGGCTGCACATCAACATTTCCGGCTGCATCAATGCCTGCGGTCATCACCATGTCGGCCACATCGGCATTCTTGGCGTCGAGAAGAACGGCGAGGAATTTTACCAGATCACGCTTGGCGGCAAGGCTGACGAGAATGCCACGCTCGGGACGCTGATCGGGCCGGCGGTGCCGTATGCGCAAGTGGCCGACGTGGTCGAGGATATTGCCGCGGCCTATATCGAGCTGCGCCAGCGGCCGGATGAATTGTTTATCGACACGGTCAAGCGTACTGGCGTCGAACCGTTCAGGGAGCGTGTCTATGCGGCTCGTTAAGGACGGCCAGGTCGTCGAAGACCGCTACGTCCGTGTGCTCGATGACGCGCCAATACCGGAAGGGGTACCGGTCATCGTGACCGGCCAACGGTTTATTTCCGACGCTGCGGAGCTTGTGGCGCGCGGTGCGCCGGTCGGCGTGCTCTGGCCCAATGATCGCCGGGTCGCGGAGCTCGAGCCATGGCTCAAGGATCTCTCGCTGATCGGGCTGATGTTCCCGAAGTTCCGCGACGGCCGTGCCTATAGTCAGGCGCGGCTGCTGCGGGAGCGCTACGGTTACCGCGGTGAGCTTCGCGCTACCGGCGACGTGTTGCGCGACCAGTTCCAGTTTCTGGTTCGCGCCGGCTTCGATTCTTTTGAAGTAAAAAAGGCGGCCGATGCGCAGGTGTTTGCCAAAGCCGCCGCGCGCTTTTCCGTGGTCTATCAGCCCGGCGCCGACGGTCGCGTGCCAGCGCTGCGCCGGCGATTACAGAGTGGCGGCGCTATCAAAGCGCGCGAAACCGCGTGAACTGGCATCTGGTAGCATCGCCATCAGCCAAATTGCTATGATGGGTCCTCGTTTCCGCAAGCGAGGACATGATGACTCCGGTTATTGCAGTGATTGCCCCCGGCGCGATGGGCGCAGCGGTGGGAAAGCGGCTTGCCGACCGCGGCTTAAAAGTCCTGACCTCACTTGCCGGCCGCAGCCAGTCCACGGGCGCTCGCGCCGGCGAAGCCGGCATGGTCGCGGCGAGCGACGAGGAGATCGCATCCGTCGATTTTGTGCTCTCGATTCTGCCGCCCGGCGACGCGTTATTGCTGGCGCGCCGTTTCGCGCCGGCACTGACGGCGAGCAACACCAAATCGGTCTATGTCGATTGCAATGCGATCAATCCGGCAACGCTCGAGCGAGTAGCGGCCGTGATCGGCCCGACCGGTTGTCAGTTCGTCGATTGCGGGATCATCGGGCCGCCGCCGAGAGGCAAGGATTTCAGTCCGCGCTTCTACGCTTCCGGCGAAGCTGCGCAGCGCTTTGCCACGCTGCGCCAGTACGGCCTCGACGTGCGCGTGCTGGAGGGATCGTTGAGTGCGGCTTCGGCGCTGAAAATGTCCTATGCCGGCATCACCAAAGGAACGCAGGCGATCGGGGCGGCGATGATGCTGGCCGCAACCCGCGCCGGTTCCGCGGAGGCACTGTTTGCCGAGCTTTCCTTCAGCCAGAAGGAAATGCTGGCGCAGTTCAAGCAACTGCTGCCGATGATGCCGGCCAAAGCCTATCGATGGATCGCAGAAATGCAGGAAATCGCCGGCTTTGTCGGCGACGATCCGGCGGCGCGCGAACTGTATCAAGGCGCTGCGCATTTCTACCAGCGCATCGCCGAAGACTTCTCGGGCGACCAACAAGACGGTGCAGCGCTCAGCGCATTTCTGCGCAAGGGCCCATCTGGCGGCTGAGCTTGGCGGTGCGCCTGTCAGGTCAGCGTCAACTCTTGGCAGGCGGCGACCAGCGCGGCGATGCGGCCGATGGAGCGGAAGTTTGCCGGCGTCATCTCTCGCTCGGGAATTTTGACCGCGAACTCGGCTTCGACAGCGAGCATCAGGTTGACGACATCCAGTGAGGAAAGACCGCTGGCGCGCAGATCGTCATCGCGGCTGACCGGTCGGGTGATGGCGCGCTGGTCGAGAATACCGCGCACCAGCAGAGCCACGCGATCGGTCAGATGGATATCGGCGCGATCAAGCACGGTTAACACTCTCCCAATTTCGCCGGATCAATGCGGCAATTGTCCTTAAGATGCGCCGCATACGAGCCGCATGCGAAATCAGTACACCGGAAGGGTTTGCGATTGGTAACCTTTATGAGAAAGAACAACGACAATTTCAGACATCTGCAGCAACGAATTCAAAAATTTGCATTAGCTGTGGTCTAAGTATCGCGATCGAAGTCAAGTTTCGAATAGGGGCAAACGCATCCATGACGGTGCGAACAGCGACGCTGCAGGGCATGCCCGCCTCGCGCAGCCAGATGCGCGGCTTGCTCAATAACGGCGACCCGATGCGTACCAACGCCGAAGGCCTTGCTTCCCGCACCGAGAAGGTTGCGGCGATCGCGGCTGCGCATGCCGGCGCGATCGATTCCGAGTCGCGGTTTCCTGCGGAGGCGATCGCGGCTGCTCGGGAGCATCGCCTGCTGGGCGTCGCCGTGCCCCGCGAGTTCGGCGGCGAGGGCGCCAGCGTTGCCGAGGTTGCCGACGTCTGTTACGCGCTCGGCCGCGCCTGTGCCTCGACGGCCATGATCTACGCGATGCATCAGACCAAGGTGGCTTGCGTGACGCGACACGGTCGCAGCAGCGCCTGGCATCAATTGTTGATGCGCCGTATCTGTGGCGAGCAAATGCTGCTCGCGTCCTCGACCACCGAAGGCGACAACGGCGGCGACATTCGCAACAGCACAGCGCCAGTCGAGCGGCAGGGTGAACGCATCGCACTCGAAAGACGCGCGACCGTCATTTCCTACGGCGCGGCGGCAGACGCCATTGTGACCACCGCCCGGCGTTCAGCCGATGCCGCGGGCGCGGACCAGGTCCTGGTCGTCTTCCTGAAACAAGACTACACGCTTGAACAGCAGATCGGCTGGGACGCGCTAGGCATGCGCGGCACCTGCAGCGCGGGTTTCAAGTTCGTTGCGGCGGCGGCAAGCGAGCAGATCCTGCCGGTGGCTTACGAGGAAATTCACGCCTGCACGATGATGCCGGTTGCGCATCTGCTGTGGAGCAGCGCTTGGGCCGGCATTGCGGCGGCGGCGGTCGAGCGCACCCGTGCGTTCGTTCGCAAGGCGCGACACCGAGCCGAGGGCGTGCTGCCGCCAGGTGCTGCGCACCTCACGCGCGCTAACGCGTCGCTGCTGACATTGCGTAGCCTTATCGCCGGTGCGCTGCGACGTTTCGAACTGATCGCAGACGATCCGATAGCGCTCCAATCGCTCGACTTTCAGACCGCCATGAACCTCCTCAAGGTCAACGCATCCGAGCTTGCCGTGGCAACCGTCATGAGCTCAATGCAGGCGTCCGGGCTCGCTGGATACCGCACCGACGGCGAATTCAGTCTCGGCCGACACCTGCGCGACGTTCTGTCGGCGCCGATCATGATCAACAATGACCGAATCCTCGCCAATCTTGGCACGGCGTCGCTCATGACCGGCGTGCCGACGTCCGTCCGCGACTAAACGCGAAGAAGAGTTTCAGCGGCAGAAAGTGAGACGAAATCCGTGAACGTCGAATTCAAGCAACGGAAACCCTCCGCTCGTTCGCTCGATGCCATCACCGAGACTTTGTTGTTGCCGTCGGACATCGACGGCGTCTACGCCCGCACCGGCATTTTTGAGGACGTGGTCGTCGGGCTCACGGCGCTGATCTCGCGCCACCGTGAGCCCGGAACCGAGGTCTTGCGGTTCCCGCCGGTCATGAGCCGCAGGCATCTGGAGCAGTCGGGCTACTTGAAGAGTTTCCCGCACTTTCTTGGCTGCGTGTGCTGCCTTAACGGCGACGAAGCAAAGATCAGGGGCACGGTCGACCGCCTTGAAGGCGGCGAAGATTGGACTACCGACCTGGCGGCGGCCGATCTGGTCCTTACGCCCGCCGCTTGTTACCCGGTTTACCCGTTGGTTGCGAGCCGCGGCGAGGTGCCGGCCGGCGGCTGGAAGTTCGACGTCGCGGCGGACTGCTTCCGGCGCGAGCCGTCGAAAGACCTCGATCGGCTCCAGTCGTTCCGGATGCGCGAATACGTTTGCCTTGGCACGCCTGAGCAGGTCGACGCCTTCCGCCGACGCTGGTTGGCTTGGGCGCCGGACTTCGCCGCTCAACTGGAATTGCCTTGTCATATCGAGCAAGCCAGCGACGCGTTCTTTGGGCGCGGCGGCAAGCTCATGGCGATGAGTCAGATCGAGCAGGCCCTGAAATTCGAGCTGCTGATCCCGGTGCGCTCGGTCGAGAAACCGACGGCATGCATGAGTTTTAATTATCACCAGGACCACTTCGGCACAGTCTGGAACCTGCGCAATGCAGGTGGTGCGGTGGTGCACACCGGGTGCGTAGCGTTCGGTATCGATCGCCTGGCGCTTGCCCTGTTCGCAACACATGGCGCCGATTTATCGGGTTGGCCGGCAGCCGTTCGCCAAGTGCTGGCCCTCTAAGCGACCGAAAGTCGTTCTCTTTTGATTCCCCCCTCTTCAGAGGGGATTGCCACGCATTCAGCGCGTTCAGACAATTCGACCCCGAAACCTACTGGAAGGCAGGGAGCTTTCGACACGGGGGGCCGTAGTCCAACGGCCGGGGGCATTGCCGACGAGCGGGTTTGCAGCGCTAGCGGGACCCGAGGGGGGAAACGGTGGGCGGCAATCGCGTTACCTCGGAGCGGGACCGAAATCGTTCTCATCCGAGCAACATGCCTCTTCCAGGGCATCAGCTCCGCGCGCGAACGCGCCCTGAGATGGTTTGGAGGATTTGAATGACGAACGTGGCTTTGATACGCGCGGAAAAAGACGCTGACACACCGGCAGCTGAGTTTCATACTCGCGTGGACGCGCTTCTGCCACTGATCGAACAGCAGGCGGATGAGGCCGAGCGCATCGGACACCTGACCGATGACGTCGTCGATGCGCTTCGTAAATCCGGCATCTACACGATGCTGTTTCCGAAGGCGGTTGGCGGGGCTGAACTGTCACCCTTCGACGCGATGCAGATTGTTGAGCGCCTGTCCTACGCTCACGCTTCGGCCGGCTGGTGCACCATCGTCAACAATATGGAAGGCATGACGATGGCCATCTACATCGAGGATCCGGGCATCGCTGAGGTCTTCCGCAACGGCGTCGACATTACTATCGCCGGCAATGGCGTGCCGCGCGGTTTTGCCCGACCGGTCGATGGCGGCTACATGATCAGCGGTCATTGGGCGTATGGCAGCGCCATCACGCACGCCGAATGGATCCACACCGGCTGCTTCGTGACTGATCCGTCGGGCAAGGAGATGTTGATCCAGCCGAACGGCCAGCCGAAGATCGTTATCACCCATCATCCCCGCTCGACCATCAAGCTCCTCGGCAACTGGGATGTGCTCGGCCTGCGGGCGACCGGCAGCTTCGACTACGAGTTGGCCGAGGGGCCGGAGCTATTCGTCCCGGGCTATAGGACATACGACTTCGACATCGGCGCGCCGCGCCGTGGTGGCATCCAGGGTATGCTCGGCCTCGCCGGGTGGAGCGCTTGGGCTCATTCAAGCTGGGCGATCGGCGTCGGTCGCCGGATTCTCGACGAGCTTGTCAAGGTGATCGTCGCGCGCACCGATGCCTTCGGCAAGTCGAGCGACAGCGCGAGCTTTAAGTTTCAGTTCGCCCAAGCGGAGGGACGGTTCCGCGCGGCGCATGCGCTGGTCTACCAGACCTGGCGCGGCGTCTCCGAGACCTGCAGCCGTGGCGAGCGTCCATCGCTTGACCAAATGACCATGATCAAACTCTCGCTCCGGCACGTTCACGATGTGATTTCCGACGTCAGCACATTCGCCCACCGCGCCGCGCGCGGCGCCTCGCTCCGCAACACGACCATGCAGCGCTTCTATCGCGATATCCATTCGGGGACGCAGCACATTCTGATGGCCGACCAGATTGTCGAGGAAGTCGGCCGCGCGCTCCTCGGGCTGCCGAGCCCTGATGCGCAATGGACGGTCTTCGGGGTCGTCGAATGAGAGTAAGCGCGACCGGCGCGCCGGACCGGAAAGCCTGGGCATGAGCGACGCAAGCGCGAAAGCCGCCGGCGACATGACCGGATTTACCCGTGCCGAGTACAACATCAACGGCGTCAAGACGGTCGTTCATTCCATCGGCAGTGGACCAGAATTTGTGTTCCTGCACGGGACTGGAACGTTCACCGGTTTCGAATTCGCGCGCTCATGGGCGCCGCGGCGCAAGGTCATTATTCCCTATAACCCCAATTTCGGAGACTCAGGTGACGACGCCGCTCTCGACTCGATCGAGGACTATGTTCTTCACTACATGGACCTGTTTGATCGGCTCGGCCTGACCAAATTCGACCTCGGCGGTTTGTCCCTTGGCGGATGGCTGGCGGCGGAGTTCGCCGTCCGTCAGCCGGAACGATTGCGCCGGCTGGTGCTCGTTGCTCCGGCCGGGCTTGTGGTCGACAAAGCCCGGGCCCCCGAACTATCCGAGATCACGCCGCCGGAATTGCCATCATACTTGGCCAATGATGTGACGGCGGCGCTGCGCTATTTCCCTAAAGCGCCGGACCCGGCCTTCGACGCCCGCCTGGGCCGCGAGATTGGGGCTTATGCGCAACTCGTCCGCAATCATCCGCAGGGCAATCCGAAGCTCGCCCGCTGGCTGCACCGGATTACTGTCCCCACGCTGCTGGTTTGGGGGACTGCGGACCGCATGCGCCCGACGGCGCAGGCTGATGCATGGATGGATCTGCTTCCGGACGGACACTTGAAGCTGGTGTCGAAAACCGGACATCTGGTGTTTGAAGAGACGCCGTCGGCAACCGAACTCGTTACCGATTTTTTGGCGGCATGAGGCAGCGATCGCTGCGAATAGAGGATCAGCAAATGGTTGAATTGTCCGCTGGCGTTACCCGATCGAACGAGGGGTTCAACGGCACGGTTTGGAATGTTCTCGGCCAGACCTACACGCTCAAGGAAGAGTCCGAAGGCTCGATGGGCTGGCACGCGCTGTTGCCGCCCGGAAGTTTCGTGCCGCCGCACATTCATCCGACCCAGGACGAGTTCATCTATATGATCGAAGGGACGCTCGATCTGGAGCTTGAAGGCGTAAAAGCAAGCGCCGCTGCCGGCGATCTGATTAGGCTGCCGAAGAACCACGCCCACGGCCTTTTCAACAATTCTACAGCGCCCGTACGATGCCTGTTCTGGGTCGCGCCCGCGCGCAAGCTTCGCGTCTTGTTCGACAAGCTGCACAATCTGACTGATCCCAACGAAGTCGTGCGCATTTCCGCGCAGTACGAAGTCAACTTCCTGCCGCCGAAATCATGAGTTCGCGAGCCATTCGGACGGTTTTGACTCGCCCAATCGCGCGGCGCGCGCCAATATCGCGTGCCGCCGGGACAAAAAACGTGAGGCCGCAGAACGGTCTTTGAGTGGACTTCTTAGCGAAAGGAAAAGTCATGTCCATGGCAACAATTACTGAAACGGAGCGGTCGCGTATCAAGAACTGGCAGTGGGGCATCATCGTGCTCGCTATTCTGGCCGAAGTCTTTCTGGCGGCGGATTGGTACGGATTCGCTGCGGTGCTGACCTTCGTCTCGGGGGACATCAAGCTCCAGCCCTGGGAAGCGGGGTTCGCCCAAGGCATTTTTGCCATCGCCTACGGGCTTGGCATGTTCTTCTGGTCGCCGGTCAGCCGAACCATGACCTCGCGGAGGATGCTCGTTATCGGGCTCATCGGCAGCGGCATCGGCATGGGCATCCAGGTGTTCGTGCAGAACTTTGCGGAACTTGTGGTGCTGCGCATCGTCATCGGGTTCTTCGACGCCGCAGTCTGGACCGGAAACATCAAGCTGATGGTCGGCTGGTGGCCGGAATCGCGCCGTGCCTCGATCATGGGCATCATTCTCGCCGCCTATAGCCTCGCCATCACGGCGGACTTTGCGGTTGGTATTCCGCTGACCCTTGCTTTCGGATGGCGGACATTCTTTGCCGTCCTGGCCATCTTGACCCTCTTGATCGGCGTGCTCGACCTGATTTTCGTGCGCGACAATCCGCAGGACATCGGCATCAAGGATTTTGTCTGGGACCTGGCGAAACCGGTGACTGCGGGAAGTACTTCGCTTTGGGAGATATTCCAATCGAGGTGGGTCTATGTCGGCGCGCTAGGCATCGGCGGCTGCACCTTCGCACTGTCCGGGACAGCGACATGGGTCATTCCAACCTACATCAAGGTCCAGGGCATGCCGGTCGCTTATGCGGCACTGGTGGGAACGGCTATGGGATTGTCGCAGGTGGTGTTCCTCACCATCGGCGGTTACGTCACCGACTGGCTCGATAATCGTACGGCGATTATCAAATTCGGTGCGTTCTTAGGCGTGCTGGTGGGCTTGTCCTTCGTATTGACGGCGGTCAATCCGATGGGCTTCGGGCCATTGCTGCTCGTTGCCTCGCTTAGCGGCGCAGCGGTGTTCAGCGGCGGCGCGATCTTCAGCCTCTTGAGTCAGAAATATCCGGACCGGATCGTTCCGGCGGCGATCGGCTACGCCGAGGTTATAGGCGTGTTCGCGACGTTCCTGTCGCCCGCGTTGATGGGCGCAGTCATCAATATAACCGGCTCATTTGCCTGGGCATTCATCGCTTACACGGTGTGCGAGGTGATCGTTCTCCTCGTCCTGTTGGTCCTCGCGCGGGACATTTCATCGCGTAGCGTCGCCGCTACGGCGTCGGCACACTGACGTAAGGACCTTCGAAACAATAAACGGCCCGCCACATGAAATAGGGCGGGTCGTACTTTTTTAAGAACAAAGAACAGGCTCTTTGGAACAAAGAAGTTTGGCCGAGGGCCAGCCGGCGATCAGGAGGCGATCAGAAGCCGGTGCACGAGGTCGGTGCGGTTGAGTGCGCCAAAACGCTTGCACAGGTTCTGCACATGCTCCTTGACGGTGTAGATCGAAATGCCGAGGTGTTTGGCAATGGCCTTGTTGGGATGCCCCTGACACAAGAGCCGCGCAACCTCGCGCGAGCGCGCCGGCAACCGGTCAATAGGGCGGTGCTCATCAAGCGGTTCCGCGGGACCCGGCCAATCTCCTTCGACCGACAAGAAATCCCGCCAGTCGTCGCACGCGGAGCTCGTCAGTTCGGAGCGCAGACGCGCCCGTCCCCGCATAGCCGCTAAAGCAAGCGAGCCGGCGCGGCACATCAAGTCAAGGCGCTTGACGTGAACTTCTTCGAACGGTTCGGCGTCATGCGCGGTCGCCACGAACAGGGCACCCGCAACGCGGCCGTCGACGACGAAGGCGCCCCCCATATTGTGATAGAAGCCCCATCCGCGCAGGATCTCGTAATTGCCGCTGTGTCGCCAGCGCGCCGGCCCGTGGAAGTGAAAACCGTCAATGGTGCGGCGCTGCGACACGATGCAATCGAGCATGGTGTCGGACCTGCGGTATTCGCGTTCATACTCGTCGAGGAAGCCCTGCGGTGCGTGGCGGCTCGAAATGTAGCGTAGCTGCTCGGTGCGATCGAACATGTAGAGGCCCATCGCCACGCTGCCGATCAGCGGGTCTGCGTGACCGAAGAGCGCGTCCCGCAAAGCGGTCAGCGAGCGGCAATCAGCAATGTGCAGTGCAGCCTTGCTGAGCGCGTCAGCGGAAATTTTCCGGTGAGAGGAGGGGACCGCGACGTCGCGCACAGTCATGCTCATGGCGAAACGCCTTCAGAGCCCGGAGAAACCTTTTAAGTTTAAAATGAAATCAGAGAAAGTCCAATGCCCAAATTTCACGCATGCCCTGACCGTTTCGATTTCACGACATCGGTTTCGGCAAGGGAGGCGAACTGGTCAGACGCCCAATACGGCATATTCGGTGTAGGCGAGGTCACCGAGCCGGGGGCGTTGCGGCCCTTTGAAATATTTCGGCATTTTGCCCTGGCCGAACCACCCCAACAGGCCGGGTATGGGCCCGTTCGCGTCGATGAGGACAAGCGGTCGGCCGTAACGCACCAGCGCTCGTCCGACCGGTCCGGCGAACCGTACAAGGTCGCCGACATCACGGCAGTAGATCAGTTGCGCACAAGGTACGAAGCGTTTGACCAGGCGTCGGCGAAACACAAACGGATAGGCGCGCTCGGAAGTCGCGCACCAGAGGCTGATGCAGCCGTATGTCGCGTGCCGCTGCAAAATCTCGAGGTCGCAGGGATCGAAGTCGACCAAGGGCTTGCGCTGTATGTCGAACACCTCGACTGCCGGAGCGCCGAATGGCCCTTGCAATGCCGGCACCGCAACAAAGATGCCTTCGCTGTAGCGCAAAAATCCCTGAGTTTCGATGATCGGTCGCGTATGCGGCGCGGAAGACACGTTCGTGTAGGTGACGTCCTTGTGCCGCGCCGCATGCGACACCAACATCGGCGCATAGGTGCGAAAGCGAGGTTCGACGTACCAGCTGGAAAGATTGCAACGCTTTGCGACCGCGCCGTTGTCTCGCATCGTCGAGCAAATAGCGAGGATCGCGCCGGCGACCGTCCCCTGGCTCTCCAGGAGATAACCATATTTCGGTAGTCCCTGCGGCGGCTCGTGCCGCGTCAGCTGCGCCAGCGCATCGAGCCAGAATTGCCGATTATGAGCGGGAAACCCCTGCGTCAGGAGGGTGGCGACTGCGTCAATGTCGGCTTCCTCGATCTGACGGCAGCGCAGGCCCTGTACGGGCGGATCGTTCGCGTTGACCACGAGCATTTGATGAGCTTGATCGTAATGTTGCGGGAATATACCGTCATCGAGTGAAGAAACGGTAGGCACGCGGCGATGTCGGTCAGATTAACCATACTGGAACAGATGGAACAGGTAGCGCGGGAGCACGGCAAGATTCTCGCGCCGCTCAAAGAAGATCTGGTACTCGCAGAGTGCGGTCTCGACTCGCTCGGATTTGCAGTGCTGGTCGCACGGCTGGAAGACACCCTTGGCATTGATCCGTTCACGGCCGCCGAAGACGCCTATTTTCCCGTTACGCTGGGCGAGTTTGTGAAAGTCTATGAGAATGGCGCGCGTTGAGGCGCCATCGCTGCGGGATTCTGTCGCGAATGCCGTCTCGCCCCGGTTCTTTTGGGGCCGCACCGGGTCCGCGTGCTTCACCAACCTTGATCACGGGACGAGCCTTGGTGGGCGGCTCGCCGAGCTGGCGGGCCGGTCGGTCCTGTTGGCGACTGCGAGCCAACTGACGGCGGCGCTGGCGCTGATCGAGCTTGACGGTTGCGCACGGCGCATCGTCATGCTGCCGCCCGATGTTGATGCCGCCAATCTCGGCGCCGTAATCGCGGCGGCCGAGATCGATGCGGTCGTGGTCGATGACGACTCGCCGCAATTGCCTGACCTCGATCTTCCGGTGCGCGTCTCGTGTGCGTCGGCGGTCGTCCCGGCGGATGCCACCCCGCCCGCCGGCTATCACACCGAATGGCTGCTGATGACCTCTGGAACGACCGGGGAGCCCAAGCTGGTCGTGCATGATCTTGCGAACCTTACAGGGGCAGTAAGGGCCCGCAGCGTCGCTGACGGCGCCGCCGTATGGGGCACGTTCTACGACATCCGCCGCTACGGCGGCTTGCAAATGTATCTTCGCGCGGTGCTCGGCGGCGCCTCGATGGTTCTTTCCGGTGCCGGCGAACCCATCGCGGATCATCTGGAGCGTCTTTCCCAGCATGGCGTCACCCATCTCTCAGGGACGCCTTCGCACTGGCGCCGCGCGCTGATGGACCCGGCGATCCGAAACATCCCGCCGCGTTACGTCAGGCTCTCGGGAGAGATCGCCGACCAGCCGATCCTGGACCGGCTACACGCGATGTTTCCGCAAGCCGCGATAGGCCATGCTTATGCTTCGACCGAAGCCGGCGTCGCCTTCGATGTCAACGATGGTCTTGCCGGCTTTCCTGCCGCCTTCGTCGGTCCGGTCCGCGACGGCGTGGAAATGAAAGTCTTTGCGGACGGCTCGTTGCGCATCCGGTCGCCGCGTGCGGCGTCGCGCTATGCCGGCACCGAACACGCGCTCGCCGACACGGATGGCTTTGTCGACACTGGCGACATTGTCGAGCAACGAGGGGAGCGCTACTACTTTGTCGGCCGCAAGGGGGGTATCATCAATATCGGCGGGTTGAAGGTTCATCCGGAAGAGATCGAGGCGGTGATCAATCAGCACCCTCAGGTAGGAATGTCGCGGGTGCGGTCGAAGCAAAATCCGATCACCGGTGCGATCGCCGTCGCCGACATTGTCCTCAAATCGGAACAGGACGCGGCCGGTGCCCGGCAAGCCATGATCAAGGACGATATTCTGAAGTTTTGCCGGGAGACACTGCCGCGCCACAAGGTTCCGGCGGCAATCAATTTCGTGCCGGCGCTGGGTATCGGCGCTGCCGGCAAGCTGGCGCGCCGCGAGCGATAAAAACATGCCTGACGCGACCCGGAGCGTGCTCGTGACCGGCGGCAGCCGCGGCCTCGGTCTTGCAATCTGTCAAAAGCTCGCCGGATCGGGTTACCGCGTGATCGCTGTTGCCCGTCGCAAGAACAAGGATCTCACCGCGGCGCTCGCACAGGCGGAGCGGGCGAGCAAAGGTACGCTGCATTTCGTGCCGTTTGATCTCGGCGAGATCAATAAGATTCCAGGGCTGGTGCGTGGTCTGCGCAAGGAATTCGGTCCGCTGTTCGGTCTGGTCAACAACGCGGCGCTTGGGGTCGAGGGTGTGTTGGCAATGATGCACAACGCCAAGATCGAGGAACAGGTGCGCGTGAACACGCTGTCGCCAATCGTGCTCACCAAATACGTGGTGCGGGGCATGATGTCTGCCGGCGCCGGCCGCATCGTCAATATCGCGTCGATCATCGGCGCCACCGGCTACAGCGGCCTCGCGGCTTATGCGGCAACCAAGACATCGATGCTCGGTTTCACCCGCTCGCTGGCCCGCGAGGTCGGCCGCTTCGGCATCAATGTCAACGCGGTGTCGCCCGGGTTTCTGGCGACCGATATGACGAGCGTGTTCAGCGACGAACAGCGCAAGCAAATCGTCCGCAGGACGGCGCTGCGCCGGTTTCCCGAGGTCGACGATGTGGCCGATGCGGTCGAGTTTCTGCTCAGCGACAAAGCCCGCAATATCACCGGGACGGTACTGACGGTCGACGCGGGGACCACGGCGTAGCGCTCAGGGCGTATCCCGCTGCAACAGGATAGAAGAGGGGATTACAGCTTTGCCGCTCGCGATCCTGATTATTCTCGCCGGACTGATGGGAGCGAGCGGCATCGTTCTGGCCGCGGCGGGCGCACACGCCGCGCCTCATACCGGTCTCGATGGGGCGGCTTATATGCTGTTGTTTCACGCCGCGGCATTGCTTGGCGGGGCCGCGCTCACGCAACGGGGTTTAGTGTGGCGGCCGCTGATGCTTGCGGTTCTGATTGCCTGGGTCGTCGGCGCTGCGCTGTTTTCCGGCGACATCGCCATGCGCGCCTTCGTGGGCCACCGCCTGTTCGCATTTGCTGCGCCGACGGGCGGTGTCATTCTGATTATCGCCTGGCTCGCGCTCTCGGTTGCGGCAATCGGTGCGCTCCTCCCTAATCCGCACTAGCGGCGTGGTTCAGGCGGCTTTGGCCAGTTCGGCAACTCGCTCCCGTGTCGTCGATCTGAAGCTTGGCCGCATGTTCATCCGCGATACCAAAGCGACCAGGTTGGGAGCCGCCTGCGCCAATGGTTCCCATTCCGGCGTCTCGGCAAGAAAGTCCAGATGCGCCGCGACCAGGATATCGGCAAGACCTAAAGACTCTCCGGTGAAGTAATCCTGTGTTCCAAGCAACCGCGACAGTTCCTTGAACACGACTTGCGCTTTGGGCATTGCGGCGGCGATGGCGGCCTCGTCGGGCGTCGAACCGAACAAACGCGGGGCAATAATGCGATGGAAACCGATCACATTGTTGACGCCCTGGAACAGGTACCAGTCGCAGATGTTCATCACCTGATCCATGCGCGCAGCGGCAGCGGGATCGGCGGGCGTTAACGCCGGGCCAGGCAGCACGCGATCGAGATAACGCATGATGGCCTGGGTCTCGTACAGCAAAAAGCCGTCATGTTCGAGCACCGGCACGCGGCCGAACGGATGGCGGGAAATATGCGGTTCGTTGCGGGCGCCGCCGGAAACCGGCGCAAACCGATAGCCGGCGTCCTTTTCGTGGAATGTCGCGAGGACCGCTCTTCCGTACGGGCTTCCGGGGACGCTGTGGACGACGAACTCAGACATGTTTCGCTCCTTTACCGTTCTGCGGCTTGAGCAAAGAGTTGCAGGAGGCCGCCCCATCCCTCCGGGGCATCGATCTGCCGGCGGAAAGCGTCGGCGCGGCTGCCAAAGCGATCCAGATTGCGATGTTCAAGTTCAACGCGCGTCGCGTTCGCGCCGTCCGGCAAAAAGCGCACCTCGACTTCGGTGACCAAGTCGGGGTCGAATTTCCAGTCCGGGGTCAGCTGCCAGCTCAGGACGAGGCGTGATGGCGGGTCCCAGAGCAGCACTTTGCCGACCTCGCACTCGACACCATCGACGCCGCGCTCGAACCAGCGCCCGCCGTTTCTTGGTTCGATAACGTGCTGGTCGAGATCGGAAGCCCCGATGTGATGGGTCTTGGGCCACCAGCGGCCAATACCGGCGGTGAAAACCTCGAATGCGCGCTGCGGCGGCGCGTTGACTCGGATGCTCTTGCGGACTGGGGCAGGCGTAATCGTCATTGTCCGGTTCATTTCCGCTTCCTTTCTGATCGCTTGACCTCTTCGGCGTAAGCGTCCAGCGCCACGTCCCAGAACTGATCGAGCCACTTCCTGATCACGCCGAGGCCGCGCGGATCGATGTAATAGACCCGCCGTGTGCCCTCCGGCCGGTCTGCAACGAGACCGGCGTCCTTCAGGACCCGCAAATGTTGCGATACCGCGGGCCGGCTGACCGGTAGGCCGTGGGCAATGTCGCCGACTGCTTTCGGTCCTGAATGCAACTTCTCAAAGACCTGCCGGCGGGTCGGATCCGCCAATGCCGCCAAGGCTGTATCGTAAGTCATAACTTACGGTAAGCTGCACCTTACATTACGTCAAGCGAAAAAGTGTCGACGCAAAATTGGCGTCGCGCTGCATGATTTTTTTGCTCTGACGTACCGGTGCAAACGGTTAACGTTACCAAAGCCGAACGCGCGCATTTAAATTGTTTTGCTCAGTTGCCACCGATCACAAAACAAAATGGGGTAGCGTCGGACCGGGCTGGAAAGACGCGACGCGGCGGGAATTATGAAAAGCGACACGGTTGCTGTTCACGGCGGTTACGAAACCGACCCGACGACCAGGGCTGTCGCCGTCCCCATCTATCAGACCGTGGCTTACGAGTTCGAGAGCGCCGATCACGGCGCCGCTTTATTCAACCTCGAAGTTGAAGGCTTCCGCTACAGCCGCATCAGCAACCCGACCACCGCCGTTCTCGAACGCCGGGTGGCAGAGCTCGAAGGCGGGCTTGAAGCGCTATGCGTGAGTTCGGGCCAGGCGGCGTTGAACTATGCCGTGCTCAATCTCGCGGAGATGGGCGGCAACATCGTCTCCGTCCCGCAGCTCTACGGCACGACGCATACGCTGTTCGCGCACATTCTGCCGGGCCAGGGCGTCAATGTGCGCTTTGCCGAATCCGACCAGGCCGAGGCGATCGAGAAGCTGATCGATGAAAAAACCCGCGCGGTGTTCTGCGAAAGTATCGGCAATCCGGCGGGAAACATCTGCGACATCGAGGCGTTGGCGAAGGCCGCGGCGCGGCACGGGGTCCCTCTGATCGTCGATAACACGGTGGCAACGCCGATCTTGTTGCGTCCGATCGATTACGGCGCCGACATTGTCGTGCATTCACTGACCAAGTTTCTGGGCGGTCACGGCACCACGATGGGCGGCGCGATTGTTGATTCCGGCCGCTTCCCCTGGCGCACGCATGCGCGCCGCTTTGCGATGTTCAACGAGCCCGATCGCTCCTACCACGGCCTGGTCTATACCGAGCACTTCGGAAACGCCGCCTATATCGCGCGTTGCCGCAGCGTCTATCAGCGGACGACCGGCGCCGTGCTCGCGCCGCTCTCGGCATTCCTTCTGCTGCAAGGAATTGAAACAGTGGCGCTGCGCATCGAGCGTCACGTGGAAAATGCTCGCCGTGTCGCCGAATTTCTGCGGCACGATCCCGGTGTCGCGTGGGTCAATTACGCCGGCTTTGCCGAAAGTCCGTATCATGCGCTGGCGCAAAAATATTTTGGCGGACGCGCGTGTTCGCTGCTGACTTTCGGCATCGCCGGAGGGCTCGAGGCGGGCAAGGCGTTCTACGACGCGCTCAAGTTGTTCAAACGCCTGGTCAACATGGGCGACGCCAAGTCGCTCGCCTGCCATCCCGCCTCGACGACGCATCGCCAAATGTCGCCGCAAGAGCAGGAAAAGGCCGGTGTGCGGCCGGAAATGATCCGGCTCTCGATCGGCATCGAGCACATCGACGACATTCTGGCAGATCTCGACCAGGCGCTCGCGGCGGCTCGATCTTTTCGTGCACCGCCGCTTGTCGCGGCTGAATAGAGTTCAGAAAGGTCGGCGGTGGGTGGCGCCGTCGCCGGCTAACAGTGCGAACGTAAAGGGGGCTTTTGTGTCACGACCGGTTTTTGCAGTTCCAGCCGAGATTGAACTCGATCTCGATCCCATCCGTTCCGACTGGGTGATCGAAGGAACCCCGCAGGTTCGCTCGAAGTACCTGGCGCGAAGCGCGGATGGCGCGTCGTCGGTTATGGCGTGGTCGTGCACCGCCGGCCGTTTCATCTGGTGCTACAAGGTCGATGAAATGCTGCACGTGATTTCCGGTGAGGTTTTTGTCACCGACCAGAATGGGGCAGTCCGCCGCCTGGGCCCAGGCGACATGGCGTTCTTCCCCGCGGGGGCCCGCAGCGTGTGGCATGTTCCCAACGAAGTGCGAAAGCTCGCGATGTGCCGCCATAAGATGCCGCGGCCCTTTGGCACGATGCTGCGGGTATGGAACAATCTGATCGACCGGCTGACCGGCTTTTCGGCGGTGGAAGGCCGGTCACTCGACAGGCGCCGATCTGCCGGGTCCGAGAGCGGCCAGCTTGCGTCGATATAGACCCCGCCTGGACAGCGCCGCGCCGTCATTGACAAGGCGGCGGGGTCTCCTTAATCAACCCGGCAAAGATCGGGATATTGGTTATGAAAGTCCGTAACTCGTTGAAATCGCTCCGGGGCCGCCACCGTGACAACCGGATCGTTCGCCGCAAGGGCCGCGTTTACGTCATCAATAAGACGCACCGGCGATTTAAGGCCCGCCAGGGCTAGGCCGGCGCCCGGTACGGCTGCCCGATCCTTCACGCGCGTTTGACCGTTTTTCGGGCTTGCCGCGCCGTCCGCGGCGACTAGATTCTGTTGCCATGGTGTCGCGATTCCTTTCGGCGCTTGTTGTGGGCTCGGTGCTTCTTGCGCCGGCCGTCGCCGCGAAATCGGCGCTGGCGCAACAAAAGGCAGCTGAAGGCGCTCGGACGCCGGACTGGGTCGCGCCGCCGAATGATCTGCCGCGACCCGGACGCGGCGAGCCGACCTACAATCTCGATACGTTGTTCGCGGGCCTCAAGATCGCGCCGGATGCCGAGAGCGCCAAGGCGATCGAAGATCGCATCTGGGCGCTGTGGATGGTCTCCGGCAGCGACACCTGCAATCTGCTGATGGTACGGGTGAAGGCCGCGGCTGACGCGAAGGACTATGATCTGGCGATCAAGCTGCTCGACGCCGTCATTGCGCTCAAGCCGGACTACGTCGAGGCCTGGAATTGGCGGGCTACGATTTACTACTTGATGAAAGACTACGGGCATTCGGTCGCGGACATTCGCGAAGTGCTGCTGCGCGAGCCGCGGCATTTCGGGGCGCTGTCGGGCCTTGGTCTCATCCTGCAGGAGATCGGCGACGACAAGCATGCACTTGAAGCTTACCGCCGCGCTCTCGCGATCGACCCTCACCTCGAGCACGTGCCCGAAGTGGTAAAGACGCTGCGCGAGACGGTCGAGGGACGCGATCTCTGAATCGTCGTCCCGGCGGCATCGCCGGGCTTGACCTGCCAATCCATCTGCCATTTTGTCCCGGCTGATGCTCACCGGCGATGCGCTGTTGCGCCGGTGACAAAGCTTGGGGAACGCCATGACAGATGTCGCCGCGGACAAAGTCATCATCCGCGAACTTGTGGAGCATTGGGCGGTGTGGCGCGACGCGCGCCTGTGGGACCGCTTCCGTACCGTCTGGCAGCCTGAGGGCCGCATGATGGCGACCTGGTTTCAGGGCGGATTCGAGGAGTTCATCAAGGTCAACGACGAGGGCTGGGCACGCGGCGTGCGCATCCTGCATTTCCTTGGCGGGAGCGCGATCGATGTCGCGGGTCATCGCGCCACTGCACAGACCAAGATGACGATTTCGCAGCGCGCCCCGGTCGAAGGCGTGATCTGCGATGTCGTGTGTACCGGGCGTTTTTACGACTTCTTTGAAAAACGCGGCGACCGCTGGGGCTTGGTGCTGCGCCAACCGATCTACGAGAAAGATCGGCTCGACCCGGTCGATCCTGCGGCCAAGCTCGTCCTCGACCAGGATTTGCTCAAAAGCTTTCCCGAAGGCTACCGCCACCTCGCCTACCTGCAGAGCAAGATCGGCTACAAGGTAAAGCCCGACATGCCCGGCATCGAAGGGCTCGAACTCGAAAAGCTTTACGCGCGCGGCGCCGGCTGGCTAAAAGGCGAAGCACTCTGAATTCCGGCTGAGCCTGGATTCCAGCAAGCCTGAATTCCAGCAAGCGTTGGCGCCATGATTTTCTCGTAATCGGCGCTCAACAATTATATGCATCAAGCTGGTTCCGCCTGCGCCGGGACGCGCGGTGCCTGCCGCCGGAGTCAGGATCGCGGGAAGCTTATGACTACGATCACGGTTATCGCTGTCGTCCTGTGCGCCGGCGCGGCCATCACCTTCATCGGGAAACGTCTGATCGAGCGGGCACACGTGCCGCGTGGCCGCTTTATCGAGATCAACGGCTTTCGTCAGCATATCGTCGAAATGGGAGACGGCGGCGGCTCGAAGGATTCGCTTCCCGTCGTCCTCCTTCACGGCGCCGGGGCCAATCTCCAGGACATGAATCTTGCGCTCGGCGAACGTCTTGCCGCGCGTCACCGCCTCATTCTCGTCGACCGGCCCGGTTTCGGATTCAGTGGGCGCAGAGCGGGCGACGGCAGCTCGCCCGCCGATCAGGCTTTAGTTTTGCGCGATGTCCTCGATAAGCTCGGCGTTGAGCGCGCGATCATTGTCGGCCACTCCTGGGGTGGCACCATGGCGCTTACCTTTTCGCTCGATTTTCCGCAGCGCGCGGCGGGGCTCGTCCTGATCGCAGCGCCCACCCATCCCGGGTTATGGCGCATGACCAAGCTCAACGCGCTGCTGGCTTCGCCGGTCGGATGGTTGTTTGCGCACACGCTGGCGCTGCCGTTTGGAGCGATCTTGATTTGGCCGGGCTCTCGCACGGCATTTCTGCCACAGACTATACCTGCTGGTTACGTAAAACGGACGGCGGCGATGCTGGTGTTGCGGCCGGCAACACTTTTGGCCAATTGGGCGGATGTTGGCTGCCTTGACACGTTTCTCACGCGGCAGGCTGCCCGTTATGACCGCTTGGTCGCGCCGACGATCGCGCTTGCCGGCGACCGCGACCCGCTTCTGCCTCTGGAGCAACATGCGATGAAACTTGCCGCCACGGCACCGGTCGTAAGGGTCGAGGTGGTGGCGGGCTTCGGCCACATGCTGCATCACTCTGCCGCCGATCGCGTTGCGGCCGCAGTTGAAGAGCTGAGCAGCTCACTGAAACCACGGATCGCGGCCAGCGAAATGGCGAAGTAAGCGGCTACTGGGCTGCGCAATTTGCCTTCGAAATCTATACGTCGGCAAACGCGCGTCCGCCGACGAAAGCCACCCTTATCATGTTCGTGGTGCCCGGCGTGCCGAGTGGTACGCCGGCGACGATGATGACGCGCTGGCCGGCCCTCGCGAAGCCTTCCTTGAACGCGATCTGACAGGCGCGCTCCACCATGTCGTCCTGATCGCGGGCGTCCTCCGCGACGACGCAGTGAACACCCCAGACCAATGACAATTTTCGCCCGGTAGCAACGATCGGCGAAATCGCGACGATCGGCGGTTTCGGGCGTTCGCGGGAGACGCGCATCCCGGTGGCACCGGAACTGGTCCAGCAGATGATGGCCGAAAGATCGAGCGTCTCGGCAACCTGCCGCGCTGCTGCCGCGATGGCGTCGGCCCCAGTGGCTTCGGGCTCGGTGCGCAAAACATGGAGCGCTGGAAGAAAGATCGAATCGTTCTCGACCTCCTCTGCGATCCGGTTCATCGTTGTCACCGCTTCGACGGGATATTGGCCGGACGCCGATTCTGCCGACAGCATCACCGCGTCGGCGCCGTCGAAGATTGCAGTTGCGACATCCGAGACTTCGGCCCGCGTCGGCACCGGGCTGGCGATCATGGATTCCAGCATCTGGGTGGCGACGATGACCGGCTTGCCGGCGCGGCGGCAGGCGCGGGTCATTTCCTTCTGCACGCCGGGGACTTTTTCCAGCGGCATTTCGACGCCCAGATCGCCGCGCGCCACCATCAGCGCGTCGGCGAGCTCAAGGATGTCGTTTAGCCGCGTTACCGCCTGCGGCTTTTCGATCTTGGCCATCACCGCCGCGCGCCCGCGGGTGATTTTTTTTGCTTCGGCCACGTCCTCCGGGCGCTGAATGAACGACAGTGCCACCCAGTCGATGCCGGCATCGAGGGCGGCTTCAAGGTCGGCAAGGTCTTTCGCAGCCAGCGCCGCAACCGGTACCACGGTCTGGGGCAAGCTTACGCCCTTTCGGTTTGACACCTTGCCGCCGACCTGCACGCGCGCGACGATGCGCCCGGGTTCGGTTTCAATCACCGATAGCCGCAATTTGCCGTCGTCGATCAGGAGCGCATCGCCCGGCTTGATTGCGGCGAAGATTTCCGGATGCGGCAGATTTACCCGCGTTGCGTCGCCGGGCGCCGGATCGGTATCCAGGGTGAAGCTTTGGCCGCTGTCGAGCATAGCCCAGTCGTTTTGGAAGCTGCCAAGTCGCAGCTTCGGTCCCTGCAAATCAACAAGGATACCGATGGGCCGGCTATACTCAGCTTCAACCGCGCGGATCGTCTCGACCAGTTCGCGCATCTTGTCGTGCGCGGTGTGACTCATATTGATCCGGAACACGTCGGCGCCAGCTTCGAACAGGCGGCTGATCATTGCGCGACTGGAAGAAGCTGGCCCAAGCGTCGCCACCAGTTTGGTGCGCCGCTGACGCCTCATCGCGCTCGGCCTCCGGGCGGCGTGAATGAGGTCGGTGCGCCGGACGCCGGGCGCGAGCCGGAGGACGCCGGTGCCACCGTCCCTGGCCCGACACGAGCGCCGGTAGGCGGGCCCGACTGGATCGGGGTCAGAGAATTTCCCGGCGCCAACGGGCGTTGCGAGGGCTGCTCGCTCGACTCGGTAAGCTGGACGGTCCAGGCCCGTTGCTCGCCGGTGTCCACTTCGAAGAAGCCGGTGCGGTCATAGCCGCGCGCAAGGCAGTCGGCGATGCCGCGAATCGTGAACTCCTTGTCGCGGGTGCACATAAAGGCTTGCCCGATCCACTCGCCGCCATGATCGTAATCAATGGCATAGACGTAATAAAACCGCGCGACGAGATTTCCTTTGAGTACGGTTTCGCAGGTGCGCGAGGGCAGATTCCACCAGCCTTCCGTGGTCCAGCCCTCGGCGTCCTTGTAGCCGACGGCGACGCCGACCCGGCTCCCGGTGTTGTTGCAAAGCCGGAAGTCGGCCGCCGCGGGCGTCGCCAACGCAGTCAGCGCGAGCAACACCAACACGCTCGCGGCTACTGCGCCCGCTGTGATTCTTGAGTAAATCCCGTCGCTCATTTCCGGTTCAGAATCCGGTCACGGCTCAATGGCCGTCAACAATAATGGCCCGAAAGTCGGTGACGTTGGTGAACGTCGGACCGGGCCGGTACAAATCGCCGATAGCATTGAAAAACCCCGTGGAATCGTTGTCGGCGAGAAACGCGGCAGGATCGAGGCCGGCCTGCCGGGCCCGCTTGACCGTCGTCGGGTCGACGAAGGCCCCGGCCGGATCGTCGGGTCGGCCGGCGCCGCCATCGGTCCCGTCGGTATCGGCGGCCAGCGCCGCAATGCCGGGCGCGTCGTCAAGGCGTATGGCGAGCGCCAATGCGTATTCCTGATTGGGGCCGCCGCGGCCGTTCCCGCGCAGCGTCACGGTGAGTTCACCACCGGACAGGATGACTGCGCGCCGGTTCTGGGCGCGAAGCTCGAGCGCCAGCCGCGCATGCTCGGCTGCGACATCGCGCGCCTCGCCCTCGAGGCGATCGCCGAGCATGACGCATTCGTATCCAGCCGCCGCGGCGCGCTCGGCGGCGGCGCGCAAAGCGTCCGCTGGTCGCGCCACGATCCGGTAGTCCGATCCTCGGAAGATGTCGTCACCCGGCTTCGGCGTCTCGTTTGCCGGGTCATTAAGGGCGCGGGCGACCGCCTCGGGCAGTTGCAGGCGGTAGCGGCTCACGATCTCACGCGCATCCGCAAGTGTGGTCGGATCTGGCACGGTCGGGCCGGAGCCGATCACCGCCGGGTCGTCGCCCGGCACATCTGAGATCGCCAGCGTTACGATTTTGGCCGGATGCACGCGCCTGGCAAGGCGGCCGCCCTTGATGCGGGAGAGGTGTTTTCGAACCGTATTCATCTCGCCGATATTGGCGCCACTCTTTAACAGGGTGCGCGTGACGGCCTGTTTTTCCACCAGCGTGAGCCCGGGCGCTGGCGCGATCCAGTTTGCCGACGCGCCACCGGAGAGCAACACGAGGACAAGATCGTCGGCGTCCACCGCGTCGGCGAGCGCCAGCGCCCGTTTCGCCGCTGAGACACCGATCTTGTCCGGAACCGGATGTCCCGCTTCGATGACCGGGATCCATTGCGTCGGCCGTCCGTAACCATGGCGGGCGACCGCAAGCCCGGCGAGCCTGTCCGGTGGCATTTCGAGGTAGCGCTGTTCTGCAACTTGCGTCATCGAGCCCGCGGCCTTGCCGGCGGCGAGGATGACGAGACGTCCGCGCGAGGGCGGCGCGGGCAGGTGCGGCGGCAGTGCACTAGTGGGATGGGCTGCGCCGACCACGCCGCGGAACATCGATTCAAGTAGTTCGCGGGCGCCCGCGCTTTTCTTATCCATTTCTATCCCGGAACCAGAGTATGGAAAGCGGCCGCTGGGGCCTCTATCTGTCCCATAACTAATCCGCGGAGGACGACATGGCTACTGACCAGAAAAGCCGCGTGGAACTCGAAGCCGCCGTTTATCGGCGCCTGGTCGAGCACCTGCGCTCACGCACTGACGTACAGAACATCGATCTGATGAATCTGGCCGGCTTTTGCCGGAACTGCCTTTCAAATTGGATGAAGGACGCGGCGGACGACAAAGGCGTGCCGATGACAAAGGACGAGAGCCGCGAAATCGTATACGGCATGCCGTACGACGAGTGGCGCGCCAAATTTCAGAAGGAAGCGTCCGCGAGCCAAAAAGCGGAGTTCGAAAAAGCAAGCCAAAAGCACTGACGCGAGCGTCTCGCGGCGATTATCCTGTGCAATGTGTGGATGAGCGCGAACGCAGCTTGACCGGGCCGCGCTCACTTTCGAAAGCTTCTGGCCAACACTTTCGCCAGGAGTACCCGAATGGCTACCGCCGCCGCTGCCAAAGACGATCAAACCGCGCACAGTTTCGCCAAGGATCACCTCAAGGCGTTTGTCGAGCGGGTCGAACGTCTCGAAGAAGAAAAGAAGGCGATCGCTGACGATGTCCGCGACGTTTACGCGGAAGCCAAGGCTAATGGCTTCGACATCAAGGCGATGCGGAGCGTGGTGCGATTGCGCAAGCAGGACGTCAACGAGCGCAAGGAGCAGGAAGCGATCCTGGAAACCTACCTGCACGCGCTCGGCATGCTGGAGTAGCGCGGTTCGGCCAGGCCCTAAACGAAGCGCCGATTACCGCAGGTCTGCGGTGCGTATCGGGTAGGTCACCGTCGATACAAACACGATCGCGCTGCCGCTGAAGCGATCTTGCGAGAGGCCCGGTTGCGGATCGGCGGCAAACGTCATCATCACCGAATTGGCGGGCTTCGACATCAGTGCAGCCAGGAAGCCGAAGTCGCGAGCGCCGAGCGCGGAGATGCTCAGGAATCGCGTTACGCTTGGTGAAAGAACGATGGCCCGCAGCCATGGGTCGTTGAAGCGTTCGCTTTCGGCGGGCGCCGGCGTCAGCTTGTCGGCAACGGTAAGGATCGCCGAGGCCGGACGGCCGCCGACGCGCTTGACTGCGACCGTCATTTCGTTGTTGCCGGTCTGCACTGAGACAGCCTGCATCACCGTGACATGCGGCGTTGTAGGGCTCGTTACCGCAGCTTTCGGCGCCGGTTCCGCATAGGCGAGCGCGACGGCGGGGGGAGTGCGATCCGTAGGCAATGCGGCGAGCGGGCTGATTGAACCACTCGTCTCCGGGTCAGCGGACGCAGCGCGGGATGACAATGCGGCGAGCGGGTTTTGCGAAGCCGCCGGGCGTGTCGCGATCATGCCGTCCGGGAGGCCCTGCCAGAATCCACGCGCGATGATGATCTGGCTCGGCGTAAGCGCCGCTAACGGTGCCGCTTCCGCCCGGTTGATCACGTGGACCTTGCCGGCGGCCTTGGCCAGCTTGGTCTTGCTGGCGGCGAGCTTTTCCTCGGCGCGCGACGCGACCTGGATCAGCTTTACCTTCTCCGCGGAGACTTTGTCCTTGGCGCGATCTATTGCGGCAACGACGGCGGCCTTCGCGCGCGCCCGCAGCGGCTCGGCATTGGGCGCTGGCTCGCTCGCGGCCATGACCGCCGGAGTGCTGCCGCCGGCGTCATCCTCTTCCTCGTCACGCCCCAAGCCGAAAAGTTTTTTGAACGGACTGATGACGCGGCGGGTGATGCCGGCATCGGCAACCTCGATACCGGCGCTGCGCGCCGCCTCAATCGACTTCTCCGACGGGTTGTCGCCGCGCTTGCGCAGATCGGCCAACGCCAGCGCGTATCCGGGCAGCGGTCGGCCATCGCTCGGAATATGGACCGTGCGGCCATCCGGGAACACGCGGACCAGCTGCTCGCGTGTCATGCGCGGCCAGTACCGCACACCGCCGGTGTCCATGTGAACAAACGGCGATCCTGAGCTGGGGTAGAAGCCCACGCCGCCGCGCTCCAGACGCAAACCAATGACCCGAAGCTGTTCGAGCGATACGCCCGGAATATAGAAGTCCATGGCATGGCCGAGCATGTGCTGGCTAAATCGCGCCACGCCGTTGCTGCGGCGCCGGAGCATGGCGTTGGTCTCGGGCGAGCGATAGCCGCAGACCACCCAGATCGGTTGCTTCGATCCGGTCTCCCGCTGCACCTCCCAAACCAGGTCGATGAGGTGCGGATCCATCCGGATCTGCTCATTACGCCGCCAATCGCGCAGGAACCAATTGAGCTTTTCCAGCGCCGCCTCGTCGTAACGGCCGTCGCGCTTGAACGTGATGGTGATGTCTTCGTTGGTGTGGGCGTGGTGCAGCGAAATGGTGCGGGTGTCGCCCTCGGCGATCGCGTTCTGCAGCACGCGCGACCCAAAGAGGAGGACAAGAGCCGCAACGCCGCACGAATAAAACGCGCGCGCGCCGACGGTACGGCAGCTCTTCAGGCGCACCCCTGCACCGAGCACCAGCGTCCCCACTTTGACACGCTACTAGTGCCAGCCGCCCCGGAAGCCCGCAGCGAACAGACACTAACGCGGTGTTAATTTGGGAAGGGTTAACGCCGACTTACGCTCACCCGACCCCCGACCTGAAGAAACCTTAACGGCCCAGTGTGGCAAAATATGGCCGTTTGGTAATGTGGCGGATGAGGGTCCGGCTATCTCTGAAAGCTCGATAATTAATATCGCCAACCCATTGCCTGGAAGGCGGAAATGCCATTCGTGGTGAGGCTCAGTTCGGCCAGCATGCGTTTTACGGGGTGCTGGTTACGCTCAAGAGGGATCGTCCCCCAGCGTGTTCGCAAAACCGCAATTTCGGCGAATCACCAGCGTTGCTAATGGCTTGAAGGTTCTTCGCCGCACCCCTTGACCCGCGGCGCGTGGGCCCGCTTAACGTGACGGTGTCCGCCTCAGTCGGACTACGTGGTTAGCAACGGATTGCTGGTTCATGTCTGCAGTTCCCAACCATCCGATGCGCGGCCCGAACCGGCTGAAGCTCGGCGTGTTCTCGATGAATTCCGACGGCGGCCTTACGCTCACCCGTGTGCCCGAGCGCTGGCCGGCCTTGTGGAGCGAGACCGTCGAAGTCGCGCAGCTTGCCGACCGGGCGGGCTTCGAATTCCTGCTGCCGATTGCCCGCTGGAAGGGATTTGGCGGCGAGATGAACAGCCGCGAATGGTCGTTCGAGACCCTAACCCACGCCACGGGTCTTGCCGGCGTGACCCGGCGGACCGGCGTACTGGCGACCGTACACGTGCCGATGGTTCATCCGGTTTATGCCGCCAAGGCGCTCGCCACGCTCGACCACGTCTCCAACGGCCGCGCCGGGCTCAACATCGTCTGCGGATGGAATCCGGAGGAGTTCGCGCTGTTCGGCTTAAAGCTGATCGAGGATCGCTACGAGCAGGGGCTCGAATGGTTCGACATCGTCAGCCGCATCTACACGGCGACCGAACCTTTCGACTATGACGGCAAGTACTATCAGCTCAAAAACGTGTCCGGTAAGCCTCGTCCGCTGCAGTCGCCGCGGCCGATCACGCTCAACGCCGCGTTCTCGCCGCCGGGCCGCGATTTCGCCGCCAAGGCGGCTGATTTTTTGCTGACGACGTTTGTCGACATCGAAAAAGGCCGCGCCCACGTCGCCGAGATGAACCAGCGCGCAGCGGCCGCCGGCCGCAGCATCGGCGTCTACACGACCTGCCACGTGGTGTGCCGCCCGACACAAACTGAAGCGGAAGATTATTACGAGTATTACGCGGTGACGATGGCCGACACCACCAGCGTCGACTTCTACACCGGGCAGAAGCAGCAATTCTCCGGCTCTCACGAAGACGAGGCCTATCGGCTGCATCGCAAGCGCTTCGCTGCCGGGGCGGGCACCTATCCGCTGGTCGGAACGCCTGCGCACATCGCCGGCGAACTCATCAAGATCAGCGAGGCCGGCTTTGCCGGGGCGACGGTTTCGTTCGTGAACTTCAAGAACGAACTACCGTATTTCGTCGAGGAGGTTCTGCCGCTGCTGCGCGAGGCGGGCGTGCGGACGAGTTAGAGCCTGCTTAGGACAATCTGGCCATGGCTGGTGCATCACTGTGGAACAGCAGCTGGGCGTGGAGCATACCGTTGATTTTATCGACGGTGATTATTCACGTGATAGGGCTGGGGTTATTCAATTTGAAAATGGTTCAAGTGCTGACTGTCGCCAAAGGTCGCCCTCATTTCATCTACGCGTTTGCGTTTGGCATAGGAGCCACCGCCATCTGGGCGATTTGCTTGCACGCGATCGAGGCAGGCGTATGGGCGGTGGCCTATCGACTGCTCGGAGCACTGCCTGATGGCGAAACCGCAATGCTGTATTCGCTGAGCGCCATCACGACCTACGGCCATTCGCAACTTTTTCTGGCTGAGCATTGGCGGCTTATGGGCGCGCTGGAGGCTCTTAACGGTGTAATCTTGATTGGACTGACCACAGCCCTTCTCTACGGCCTGATTCAAAGAGTTTGGCCCGTTGAAAACAGAGTGTTGCCTGGTATGCCGTGGTCCGGCCGAGAAGACGCGGTAAAATGAAGCGAAACGTGGAAGCCCGGTCGAGCCGGGGGGCGACCGAGCTTCCGCCGCTGTTCGGCGAACCGGGTGTGCGGACGAATTAGCTGATCAGCGTCAAAACAGTTTTGCCGCGCGCGTGGCCGGTCTCCGACATTTCGTGCGCCTTGGCGAAATCCGACAGCGGCAGTACGTGTTCGACGCTCGACCTCAACTTTCCGGCGGCAACAAGAGCGACGACCTCCGCTAATGCTGCGGGGTCTGACAACACCTGCGGCATCGCCAGCTTTACGCCATAGCGCGCACTTTGGTCCTCGAATGGCGCGGCAACCAGAGCAACCATCATCCCGCCCCGCTTGAGGGTTCGATAGCTGCGTGCGTGCACGTCGCCGCCGATGACATCGAACACCAGATCGACGTCGTGCACATGGTCCTCGAACGGGGTCTGGTCGTAGGGGATGACTTCCTGTGCTCCGAGCGCGCGCACGAAATCCACATTGTGCTGCGAGCATGTGGCAATCACCGTGGCGCCGCGTAAGCGTGCGATCTGCACCGCCATACCGCCGACGCCGCCCGCGGCGGCGTGGATCAGGACGCGCATTCCGGCTTTGACGTCCGCGGTCCGCACCATGCCGATCCAGGCACTGATGCCGGCGAGCGGCAAGGCCGCTGCATCTGTGTAGGGGAGCGTCGTCGGAAACGGCGCCGCCAATGATGCCGGCAGCGCGATTTTCTGGCTCCACGTGCCGACGCCGCGTGACGCGAGGAAGCACACCCGCTTACCGACCAGTGCCGCCTCGGCGTCGCTGCCTGCAGCGACAACCTCGCCGGCCCCGTCGCGCCCGGTGATCGCCGGAAAGGTGACCGGGAAGAACTTCTGCAACACGCCCGAGCGTATTTTCCAATCGACCGGATTCATGCTTGCGGCGTGGACTTCGATCAAAACTTCGCCTGGCGCCGGCTGCGGTGGCGCGACGCGACGAAGCTTAAGCACCTCGGGGCCGCCGTAAGTGTCGAATTCGACCGCCAGAACGTCATTCTCCGCAGGCATCGCCGGCTCCAGGATTACGCTGAAACAACTTCACGAACAGCCGTTACGGCGTCGAGCGCCGGCCAGGCGGCTAGCGGATCGTCCGGCGGTACCGACGACAGCAGGGCACGGGTATGCGGGTGCTGCGGGTTCGAGAATACCAAGTCGGTGGCGCCGTGCTCGACGATCTCGCCGCGATACATCACCAGTACCCGCGAGCACAAATGACGGACGACCGAAAGATCGTGCGAGATAAACAGCATGCCGAAGCCGAGCTCCGAGCGCAGCCTCGCCAGCAAGCTGAGAAGCTGTGCCTGGATCGAAACATCGAGCCCGGAAACGATCTCGTCGGCGACCAGAATCTTTGGGATGTTGCACAGCGCGCGTGCGATGTTGACGCGCTGGCGTTGCCCGCCGGACAATTGGCCAGGCAAACGGGCGCCGATGTCGATCGACAGGCCGACCTCCGCCAGCAACTCACGGGTTCGTGCCACCCGCTGATCCCAGTTGGCGTGCCGGCTGCCGGCTTCCATCGCCTGCGTGACGATGCTGGCCACGCGCCGCCGCGGATTGAGCGCCGACTGCGGATCCTGGAACACCATCTGCAAGCGCACGGCGCGGCGCGCGCGATTTCGTTCCGAACGATCGGTCAGGTCATCGCCATTGAGCAAGATCCGCCCGCCGGACGGGTGTTCGAGCCCGACAAGAAGCTTTGCAATCGTGCTCTTGCCGCTGCCGCTTTGGCCGACCAGTGCGACGAACTCGTTCGCCGCGATGCTGAAGGAAGCCTGCTTCACAGCCTCGAATTTTTGCGCACCACCGAACAACCCGCCGCCGACGGCGTAGTGCTTCTGCAGATTTTCAACCTGCAGGACGATGCGCGCAGACGTTTCCGGCGCTATGGCTGCGTCTTCGGTTGTCGAAATACTCGGCACGCGGGCGGCATGGATGCAGGCGACGTGATGGTCTGTTGCGACCGCAATGTTCGGCGGCTCAAGGCTGCGGCATTCCGTCGTGACCAAAGGACAGCGCGGCGCGAAATGGCACCCGGACATAGTCTTGAGCTGGCGCAAACCCGGCATTTGGTCCGGCATCACGTAGAGCGCGCGCCGCTCTTCGCGCAGCGACGGATTGGCGAGCTGCAAACAGCGTGTGTAGGGGTGTGCCGGCTTTGACAGGATTGACCGGGCCGGGCCGCTTTCGATGGCGCGGCCGGCATACATGACGACCACCCGATCGCACAATTGGGCGGCGAGCCGCAGATCGTGGGTGATGAATATCACTGCGGTGCCGTGCTCGCGCTGCATCTCGGCGATCAGCCGCAGAATTTGCGGGTGAATGGTGACGTCGAGCGCGGTGGTCGGTTCGTCAGCAATGACAAGCCGCGGGTTACTGGAAAAAGCGAAGGCGATCAGGACGCGCTGGCACATGCCGCCGGACAATTGATGCGGATATTGCCGAAGCAAATCGCCGGCATTGGGCAATCTGGCCGCTGCGAGCGCGGCGATCGCGCGCTCGCAGCGCTTTTCGCGTCCTTCGTCGCCAAGCCGCGCCAGGTGCTCGTCGAATTGTGCGCCGATTGTCATGACCGGATTAAGCGCGGTCATCGGCTGTTGGGGGATGAAGGCGATCGCGCGGCCGAGCAGAGCACGCCGGCGCGCCGGCGGCATTTGCAGCAAGTTCTCGCCCTCGAACAGGAGCGATCCGGCAATGATCTCAAAACCGGTCGGAAGCAGCTGGGCGATGGCGCGCCCGACCATCGACTTTCCGGCGCCGGACTCGCCAACCAAACCGAGGATTTTACCGGGCGGCAGATCGAAAGAAAGCCCGCGCACTGCCGGCACGACGTCGCCGTCGATTTGCGCGCCAACCACAATGTCTTTGGCTTGCAGAGCAAACACGGTGTTATCGCCCGCTTTCCGCAAGCCGCACGTCGAGCGTACGCCGCAACCCGTCGCCCAGCAGATTAAAGGCCGTCACCGTGAGAAAGATCGCGATTGCCGGCAGCAGCAGATTCCACGGAGATTGATAAACGTATTGCCGGGCATCGGCGATCATCTGACCCCACGCGGCTTGGTCGGCGCCGACGCCTAATCCGACAAACGAAAGGATTGCTTCGACGATGACGGCGATGGCCATCTCGATGCTCACGAGTGTGATCAAGAGCGGCAGCGTTGCCGGCAACACCTCCCGCGCGATCGCCTGCCAGTGAGTAAAGCCGAGGAGCCGCGCCGCCGAGACGTAATCGTGCCGGGTCACAATCATCACTTCGCTGCGCAAGACACGGCAGAAGCGGGTCCAATCCACCAAAATAATGGCGAGGATGACCCGGTCGAGACCGACGCCAAGCCCCACCATGAGAATGAGCGAGAGAATAACCGGCGGAAACGACATCCAGATATCAACGAGCCGGCCGATTATCCAATCAGTGGTGCCGCCGAAATATCCGGAAATGTGCGCGAGAATTGATCCGATGACCATCGCACCGAGCGAAGCGAAGAACGCAACCAGCATCGCGGTACGAGCACCGTAAATCAGGCGCGACAGCACGCAGCGGCCGAGGCTGTCGGTTCCGAGCGGGTAGGCCGGATCGCCGCCTTGCGCCCACGCCGGCGGCGCCAGAATCGCGAGAAGATTCTGGTCTGACGGATCATTCGGGGCGATCCGGCCGGCAAAAACCGCGCAGAAAACGATACAGAGGATCATCGCGGACGCAATCAACACCCGCGGCGACCGCAGCGAACGGGAAACGGCGCCTGGCATCAGCGCACCCGCAGCTTCGGGTTGAGAACGACATAGAGGCTATCGACGAACGTGTTGATCACCAGTACGACGATGCAATAAGTGAGCCCGATGGTCTGGATCAGCGGCAGATCAGCGTTGCGCACGGCGTCAACCATCAGGTTGCCCATGCCGGGATACGAATAGATCACTTCGACCAGGAGTGTCCCGCTGAACAGAATTCCAAATTGAACGCCAGCAAGCGTCAGCGTTGGCAGCGACGCATTCTTGAAGGCATGCTTGATGAGGATGTGGCCCTCGGACAGGCCGCGCAAACGCGCCTGCTGGATGTAGTCTTCATGATAGACGTCGAACAGGCTCGAGCGCAGAACCCGCATGATTGTCGGCGAGAACGCAAGTCCGAGCGCCACGGCGGGAAGAATCAAATGCTGGCACGCGCTCAAGAAAATGTCGACGCGGCCCACGAGCAGCGAGTCAAGCAAGAGAAATCCGGTGATACGCGGCGCCGGAAGCTCCGGCGAAACCTGGCCGGTGAACGGCAAAAGGTGCAGCGCCACGCCGAACACGAACAACAGAATAAGCCCCCACAGAAACTCCGGGATCGACAGGAGCAGGATCGAGACCATGTCGGTCACCGGTTCGAGTAGGGTGCCGCGCACGCGAAACATCAGGAGGCCGCCGCCAATGCCCAAAATCGCCGCGATCACCATCGCTGACGCGGCGAGCTGGATGGTTGCCGGTAATGTGGTTGCGACCAGCGATCCGGAATCACGGCGAAATTGAATGGAACGGCCGAAGTCGCCGTGCAGAGCGTCTGTGAGCCAGATGACGTATTGTTCCGGCAGAGGGCGATCGAGGCCCATTTCGTGCCGCTTGGCCTCGATTTCCTCGAGCGTGGCGGTCGGCGGCAACGACATCGCCGCTGGGTCGACCGGCAGCGCCCGCAACACGCAGAACAATAGCGCCGACACCGCCAGCAGAATTGGCACGGCCGTGATGAGGCGGCGCGCGATCAGTTTGCCAACGATTGCAATCATTTCACGATGACGACCGGCAAGAGCAGGAAATCAGCACCAGGGACGTCAGCACCTGGAATATCAAGTCCATTGCAATGTTTGCGCCAACATCCAGCCATTTGCATATTGTGTGTAAGCCAGATTTTTCTTGTGAACGACGGTCAGCACGCTTTGCAGTAACGGGATCGTTGCGCCGTCTTCGACGGCAAAGCGGTTGAGGTCGCGATACCCGGCAATTCTGGCATCATACTCGGCGACGTTGAGGAGCTTGAGGACCTTTTGGCCGACCTCCTCGCCCTTCCACGCGGAGAACGGCATTTTTGGATTGAGCAGGTAGCCGGCGTAAAGCTCCGGATCGCCAGTCGCGTTGTCCCAACTATAGAGTGTGGTCTCGGGCAATTTGACCGCCCGATTGAGCTCGAAATACTTCGCGTATTCGATGACTTGAAGGTTGGCCTCAATGCCGACCCGCTTCCACATCTGCACGATCGCGCGTGCGATGTCGTAGTCGCTGGGGAACTGCCCGTTGGTTGCGGCGAATCCGATCTTCACGGGGTTGCCGGGGCTGAAATTGGATTTGGCCAAGTACTGCTTGGCCAGTTCCGGATCGTAGCTGAAGGTGTAATCGGGCATGTAGCCCGGCGTCCCCGGCGTTGCCGGCACCGATAATGGGACCGCGGCGCCACCGTAAAAGGCCTTGGACAGCGTGGCTTTGTCGATGGCGTGGTGCGCCGCCAGCCGCACATTCTTATCCGCGAAGGCCAGGTCGTTGCGCACTTGCAGCAGGATCACGCGGGTGATTGGCTCAAGCGCTGCGGCAAAACCAGCGTCTTTGAAGCGCTGCACCTCGCGCACCGGCACGTTGACGGTCCAGTCGACCGCGCCGGACTGGATGGCGGCTACCCGCGCCGACGGGTCTTTGATGATTTCGATGGTGACGCGCGGGATCTTTGCCTTCGGTCCCCAATAATTGTCGTTACGCTCAAGCACGATGCGGGAATTCAACTCGTATTCGGCAAGCTTATAAGGTCCGGTTCCGTTCGGCTTTTTGAGGAAATTCTCGAGCCCTCTGGACTCGATGTATTTTTTGGGAACCATGAAGCTGCCGAGGAACGCCAGCCATTGCGGGGCGGTCGGCGCCGGAGAAGCAAATTTCATCGTCGCCTTGGCCGGCGATTCGACGACGATGTCCTGCACTTTGCGCCAGGAATTCGCGGTGTCGAGTTTGAGTCCCGATTTGGGGCGCTCCAAGAAGGTGTAGCGAAAATCCTCCGTCGTCATTTTATCGCCGTTGTGGAAGGTCACGTCGTCGCGCAGCTCGACAGCCATGCTCAAGGCGTCCGGGGCCAGGCTCCAATTCTTGATCAGATGCGGAATGAGTTTGAGCTGCGGATCCTGGTCGAGCGGCTGATCGAAAACCGCCTTGAAGATCGCTTGCGCATCCGGTGTGAAGCGCTGATTGGGATCCCATGATCCGACATCGTTTGGCCAGCCGATGGTGACCGTGTCCTTTCCCGCAGCCAGCGCGCGCGTGAACGGTGCAGCACAACTGCCCGCAACGAATGCTGTGCCCATTTGCAAGATCGACCGGCGTGGCAGTTGTAATGCCATGAGTTGCTCCTTGAACCCTTCGGCGGCGCCAAACGCTTGCCCGCGCATGTGATGGTCACGAGCCCAGTCTCTCCTGGAGCGTGGGCCGAAAAAACCGGTCGGGTCAATGCCTTCTGCCGAGGCAAGGCGAGATTCTGCTTTGCAAAATCGTCGCATGGGCTAGATTTTCGATACGGCGCCACGCGCCTTCGCTGGATCGCCGACGACACGTCGTTTTCGCCGCGTCAACGAGAGTCACTGCCATGGCCGAGCACGATCATACCGATCCACCGTCTGATCCGACGCTTCGGGTCAAGGCGCTGGAGTCCTTGTTGGTCGAAAAGGGAATTATCGACTCCGACGTCGTGGGAGCTTTCGCGGATTACTACGAACATCGCGTCGGTCCGCGCAATGGCGCCAAGGTCGTGGCCCACGCCTGGAGCGATCCGGCCTACAAACAGCGTCTCCTCTCGAACGGCACTGCCGCCATCTCCGAGCTTTCTTTCGGCGGCCTGCAAGGCGAGGAAATGGTCGTCGTTGAGAACACGCCGAGAGTGCACAACGTCGTGACCTGCACGCTCTGCTCCTGCTACCCTTGGCCGACACTTGGGCTACCGCCGACTTGGTATAAATCGCCGGCCTATCGTTCCCGCATCGTGATCGAACCGCGCAGCGTGCTTGCCGAATTCGGGCTGGTGCTCTCCGATCAGGTTGAGGTGCGCGTCTACGACAGCAACGCCGAAATTCGCTACCTGGTTCTGCCGATGCGCCCAGCGGGCACCGACGGCTGGAGCGAGGACAAGCTTGCGGAACTGGTCACGCGCGACTCGATGATCGGCACAGCGCTGCCGCGGCTGCCGGCGTGACCTTCGCTTCGATGGAGCAAACAGGATGAACGGAATTGCCGATATGGGCGGCATGCACGGCTTCGGGCCGGTCGACCGCAGCGATGACGTGGGACCGTTCCACGACGACTGGGAGCGCCGGATTCTCGGCATCACTTTCGCCGCTCTCGGCGCCGGTCTCTTCAACGTCGATGAGATTCGGCGTGCCACCGAAAGCGTCGATCCGATCACCTATCTGAAGAGCGTCTACTACGAGCGGTGGCTCTACAGCACGGAAGCGCTGCTTCAGGAGAAAGGCGTGATCAGCGCCAACGAGCTTGCCGACGGTCGCTCCGCGACGCCCGCGGTCAACACCACGCCGCCGGTGACAAAGGACGTTGCGCGCGTGATCCTTGAACAGGGCGGAACATCGCGCAGTGCGGACGGGGCGCCGGCGCGCTTTCAGCCAGGAGACGCCGTCATCGCCCGCAACATCAATCCGCATGGGCATACGCGGCTGCCGCGCTACGTCCGCGGCAAGTACGGGACCGTCATCGTCGACCACGGGATTTTCGCGCTCCCCGACAGCAACGCGGCGGGGCTTGGCCCTCGCTTGCAGCATGTCTATGGCGTGCGCTTCGCGGCGCGCGAACTTTGGGGACTGGAAGCGCTGGAGCGAGACACGCTGCAGATCGACCTGTTCGACGACTATCTCGATCCCGCTCAACGGCGCGCAAAATGACCGCACTTGAGGTGCCGGAAGGACTCGACATTCCCGGCAACGGAGCCGGGCCGGTGTTTTCTGATCCCTGGCATGCCGAGGCGTTTTCGCTCGCGGTGACGCTCCATCGGCAAGGGGCCTTTAGTTGGAGCGAATGGGCGAAGCTTTTCGCCGATACACTGCGTGACATTCCTGCCGAGAGTGGAGAAAGCGTCGAAGCGGCCTACTACCGGCGCTGGCTGTTGGCGCTCGAAACCATCGTCGCGCGCAAAAGCCTCGCGTCGGTTGAAGAAATGGCGCGACGCAAAGAGGAGTGGCGGCTCGCTTATCTGCGCACCCCTCACGGTCTGCCCGTGGAGCTTAAGAAACGTCCTGCGATAGAACCGCACGAGACTCACAATCATAGTCATGATCATCGTCATGCATCGCGGCCGGCCCCATCGCAGTGAGTCAGTCGCGCTTGCGCGACGCACCGTGATTTTCATTTTGAGATCTGGTCGCATAGGCTAGGTTCGAAACCTGGTCCGAGCGTTGGGGGAATTCGGGGAATGGCTATTGTTGGTCCGTCGTCGGCGGAGCTGGCGGAAATCGCTGCGGATCTCGGTTTCCATTTCGATGCGGCGGACGTGTCGGCGTTCCGGGAGATGATGCGCGGCGCGCTTGACGCCTACGCGGCGCTTGATCGCCTTCCCGACGCGCTGCCGGTACCGCGCCACGCTCGTCTCCCGGGTGTCATTCCGGCTGCGGACGACAATCCGTTTGGTGCTTTTGCCCGGATCGCTGAAATTCCCGGCGAGGCGGCCGGCCCGCTTGCCGGCAAGCGCGTCGTCGTGAAGGATTGTGTGTGCGTTGCCGGCGTGCCGATGATGAACGGCTCGTCGATTTTCGAGGGCTACGTTCCGGAAATCGACGCCACGATCGTAACGCGGATTCTCGATGCCGGCGGCACCATTGCCGGTAAGGCGGCCAACGAGGACTACTGCTTCTCGGGCGGCAGCCACACCAACGCGCGTGGCCCGGTCGATAATCCGCACCGCGCGGGCTTTACCGCCGGCGGTTCCTCCTCCGGATCGGCGGCTCTGGTCGGCGGCGGCATCGTCGACATGGCGATCGGCACCGATCAGGGCGGCTCGATCCGCCAGCCGGCGTCATGCTGCGGCGTGGTCGGGATGAAGCCGAGCTTCGGGCTTGTGCCCTGCACCGGCAATCTCGGCATGGAGTATTCGCTCGACCATCTCGGGCCGCTGACGAAAACCGTCGCTGACAATGCGCTGCTGCTTGAAGTGATCGCCGGCCCGGATGGGCTCGACAGTCGTCAAGGCGATTGCAAGGTCGACCGCTACACCAGCGATCTCGGCACCAGCGCCAAAGGATTGCGCATCGGTATCCTCGAAGAGACCTTCGGTTTGCCGCAAGCCGATCCGCGCACCGATGCCGCGGTGCGCAACGCTGTTGCAGGCTTTGCGAGCCTCGGCGCCGAGGTGGAAAGCATCAGCGTACCGTACCATCGCTACGGTGGAGCGATCTGGATGCCGCGCGCCGCCGAGGGATGCCTCGCGACCATGTTTCACGGCAACGGCTTTGGCGTTGGACCGAGCGGCGTCTATCTGCCGTCGGCGATGCAGCGCCAGGCGATGTGGCGCGGCCATGCTGACTTGCTGGCCGACACCGTGAAGCTCGGCATGCTGGTGGGCGAGTATATGTCGCGCGCTTATGGCGGCCGCTATTACGGGCGCTCGCACAATTTGGCGCGGCTGCTGGCCGACAAGTATGATCAGGCGCTTAAGCGTGTCGACATTCTCGCCTCGCCGACCATTCCGTTCCCGCCGCCGCGGCGGCCGGCAGCGAATGCCCCGCGAGAAGTAGCGGTCAGCACCGCATTCGGCATGACCGTCAACACCGCGGCGTTCAACGCCACCGGCCATCCCTCGATGAGCCTGCCGTGCGGCTGGATCGATGGCTTGCCGGTCGGCCTGATGCTGACCGGACGCCGCTTCGATGAACGATTGCTCTATCGCGCCGCGTCGGCACTGGAAGTACACTTGGCAGGCGAGGGGATCACGGGTGCCGAGGCGCGTGATCGTTCGTTGCCGGCGGAGGCCAAAGCGTCCGCCGCTTAGTTGGAATGCACACAAGCAACAGGAGATTGTGATGATTGACGTTTCGCGTCGGGCCCTGTGCCAGGCCCTCGGCATTGGCATCGCCGGAGCACCGGCGTTCCTGCGCTCCGCTACCGTGCTCGCGGCCGATATGGACAAGGTCACGATCGCGTGGCCGACCGACGTGCCATCATGGGACCCGGAGCAACGCACGGTTCCCGACACCCAACCGATCTACAAGCTGGTGTTCGACCAGCCGCTCGATCAGGCGCCGGACCTCAAACTGATCCCGAAGCTGGTGAAGACCTGGAACCTCGCCCCGGACGCGCTGAGCCTGACGCTCGATTTCCGCGACGACGTTAAATTCCACGACGGCACGAAAATGACGGCGGAGGATTTCAAGTATTCGTTCTTCGACCGGGTCAAGGCCGGACACAAGATCGACGTCGCCAACATCTGGGGCTTCGTGACCGGCGTGGACGTACCGTCGCCAACCCACGCCGTCATGCATTTCAAGCTGCCGTTTGCCACCTCGGCGATCTGGCTTGCGTTCCTTTGCAGCTACGTGGTGCCGAAGGCATACATGGAGAAGGTCGGCGAGGATGGCTTCGTCAAGAAGCCGATCGGCACCGGTCCCTACAAGCTCGTCGAGTACGAGCTTAACAGCCGCGTCGTGCTCGAGCGCAACGAGGATTATTGGGGGCCGAAGCCGACCATGAAAAATGTCGTCTTCGAGATCATCAAGGACCCCTCGGCGCGTGTCGCCGCGATCCAATCGGGACAGGTCGATCTCTGCTTGAACGTGCCGGTGCGCGAAGCCGATCGCTTCATGAAGGATCCGAATTTCAAGGCCGAGATCGACCCGATCCAGCGCGTCATCATCATTCAGACCCGCGGCGACCTCGGCTTTGCCGACAAGAATGTGCGGCTCGCCGCCCATCACGCGATCGACAAAAAAGCACTGTCGAAGGCGTTCTACGGCGGTGCCGCGGTGCCTTTGTCAATGGTCGCGCCGCCGGAAACGCCCGGCTATGTCGAAGGCTACACCTTCGCCTACGACCCCGAACTGTCCAAGAAATTGTTGGCCGCTTCGGGGTTCAGCACGGCGAAGCCGGCGAAAATCAAGCTCGCCACCACCAACGGTCAATTCCCGAGCGATTACGATATCGCCCGGGCCATCGTGCAGATGTGGAAAAAGGTCGGCATCGACGCCGATATCGAAACCGTCGAGTACGCGAAATATTTTGAGCTTAACCGCGGCAACAAGCTGCCGGAGGCGACGCTCTATAGCTGGGACAACGCGACCGGCGATCCGGAAATGTTTACCGGCTATCTCCTCAACCCGCATCTGCCGTTCTCGGCCTGGAAGGAAAAGGCGATCGGCGACGAAGTCGCCAATCTTTTCGCCATCGCCGATTACGACAAGCGCATTGCAGCATACAAGGAGGTCAGCAAGAAGGCGGTCGAGTACGGCGCGATCATCCCGCTCTTGCAAAGCGTGATAACGGTCGTGCGCAAGAAGGACATCAATTTCGTGCACTACAAGAACGGCTGGATTCTGGCCAATACCATCACCAAGGCCTGACAGCCGCGGGCATCGTCCGGCTGGGTGACCGGCCGGACGATTGCCTGCGCATTGACAGACGGCGGCGGCGTTTGTTGTGAGGTGTGGCGCATGCCGCAGGTCGAACGATCTTTCATCGCTACGCCGTCGGGACGGATTCACATCGCCACCGCCGGCAGCGGCGCGCCGGTCTTATTGCTGCACCAGACGCCGCGTTCCTGGGACGAGTTTCGCGACGTGCTGCCGCTCCTGGGACGACATTATCGCGCCATCGCCATGGATACGATCGGGTACGGCGATTCAGATCCGTTGCCGCCCGGCCAGGCGTCGATCGAGAACTGGGCGAAGGCTGCGCATGAGCTGCTGGACGCGCTCGGCATCCCGCGTGCGGCGGTGGTCGGCCATCACACCGGCGCTTCGATCGCGCTCGAAATCGCCGCCGCCCATCCCGGACAGGTGGCGGCCCTGGTGTTGTCCGCGAGCCCTTACGTCGACGCGGCGCGGCGCGCCGAGGCGAAGGCGCACCAGCGCGCCGTGGTCGATGAGGTTACGCCGCGCATGGACGGTGGCCATCTGGCCGAGCTTTGGGCGATGCGGCAGAGCTTCTATCCGGCCGACCGGATTGATCTCCTGGAGCGATTCATGGTCGACGCCCTGAAAGCAGGCTCGCGGGCCGCCGAAGGTCATCGCGTTGTCGATCGCCACGAAATGGAGGAGCGCCTACCGCTGGTGCGCTGTCCAACGCTGGTGATTGCGCCGACCGCCGACCCTCATGCCTACCCGCATGCCCCGAAGGTCGCTGCTGCGATTGCCGGCAGCGTCATGGTCGAGATCGAAAACGGCATGGTGCCGCTGCCCGATCAGATGCCGGCGGAATTCGCCGCCGCGGTTCACCGCTTTCTCGCAACACAACCGGCGTGGGGTGCCAGCCCAATCCGCTGACGCGCGGCCTAAACGCTGCGGTGCGCCATTACCGGGTGCTCTTGCCAACAACAACTGCCAACTCATTTGATGACGAGCTTGCGACCGCCGCTTCGGTACGATAGCGCGGCACGTGATCCTCGAGCGAGCAGCATACGCACAGCGCGAGGCTGGCCCAGACCGCCGCACTGAAATACAGCGACATCCAGGCAATCTCGTCCCTCCACTCAGCGAGGTCGTGCGTCACGACCCAACGCGTGCTCGCGTCACGCAGGCCCTCGAGAGGTCGCAGCGGCCTGCGGCCGGCGGCAACCCGGGCCCGCCGTCGATTGAGGTACATCGGGACGTCGATGGCGATGAGAAACCACAGATAGCCCGCAATCCCGATGATCGCGATGACAACGACCACACGAACCGGACCATCAAACTCCGGCAGCAGGCGGCAAAGACCAATCCCGGCTATGAAGAAGGTAACGGCCCAAATCGAATTCTCGATGGCGTTGCCCAAATAGTTGGTTGTCAGCACGCCGTACCATGAGAAGCACTCCGCGATCAGGATCAACGGCAGGATCACCCACGCGGCGTTCAAGGTGGTGTCCGATCCCGTCAACCTGCCCAGTTGGTGCAGGATAATCGCCCACTGCGCCGCGAAGCAGATCTCAGCCACCGTTGCTACCGAACGTCCGACCACAACGCTCGACAGCCACGTGTCAAACAAACAGATCCGCTGCACATCCGCGCGCGGCAGGCACGCCCTGAATGCGCAGCCAAAAACATATCCCGCAGAGAGCAGGAGCATCAGTCCGATGCTGGACGTGCCGCCGGGACTGCCAGCGGACTGCTCCTGGAGCTGGCCGTACAGCAGGAACCAAACCGCGATATTTACACCGCTCACGAGCGTCAACAGACCCCACCACCAGGCCAGCGGATTTGACCAGGCTAGCGAACTCGAGCGTGCCGGCCATTCCAAACTCATGAGACGTCCCGCGTGTGACCAAACTGACATGTGTCCGTAGTAATTCTGTCACGAATTGCGGGCCAGTTACGACAAAAATCTGTGTGGTGGCTTACGGGGCGAACGCGGGCCCGAGCGTACGGCCTTGCCAGGGACGAATGGCCGCCGCCGCCGCTGCCACTCCGGGCATGCCGTCCTGATCGATGTCATGCTCGGAGGGTGAAGCGCATTCTCCGCGGACATCGCAAAACCGACGTGAATGACCGCTAGCAGATATCAGCTGGCGATCCGAAGCGCTTCTAGCGCGGGCCTCCGCCGGAATCGGGAATCACTTTGGCGGCAACGAGCCTGTTCCAGATGAACAGGACGATGACCGCGCCGACCGTGGCACCGATGAAGCCCGCGCCTTGATCGAGCCGGTACCAGCCGACCATCTGGCCTATCCAGGTAGCCAGAAAAGCACCGACGATGCCGAGCACAGTCGTGAGAATGAATCCCGAGGGCTTGTTCGCGCCGGGCGATATCAAACGCGCGATGATCCCGGCTACAAAGCCGATCACAATGATCCAGACAATGCCCATTTGCAGCTCCGATAGTCGTGGAAAATGAATTTAAGCGCCAACCGAACGCGCTCCACTTACATTGCGCACTTTAGAACCTCCCAGCGGAGGGCACTCTGCAGAAGATCGCGCAGCAATTAGAGCAAGCGCGAAGCTTCCTGTTCGGTCGGCACGCGTCCCTGAGGCGTCAACTGGTCCACGACTTGCGGCAGATATTGGCTGAGACCGTGGAGCAAATCGTCGCGAGACATGCCCGACTGCGCCATGAGCGTGTTGATCTTGTCTGCTCCGAGCGCGTTGGCCAGATCGTTCGGCGCCATGTCTTTGTTAGGTCCGGTACCGACCCAGGAATTTGCGGTCTCACTATGCCCGCTTTGCTGAAATTGTTTGAGCAGGTCGTTTAGTCCGCCGCTCAGCACACTTCCGGCAGCGCCGCCCGCAAGCAGGCCGCCCAATCCGCCTTTGAGCAGGTCGCCGAGGCTGCCGCCGCCCGAAGGGCCGGCATTGGAGGTTCCACTCCCGGGCGATGCGCCGGGGCTCGCCGGTGTCGATTGTTGGCCGGTGAAACTCTTGACCGCCTTATAAGCGAGAAGGCCGAGGATCGCCATCGTGATCGGCGACATCCCGCCGCTGCTGCCGCTGCTGGCTGGGCCAGGTTGTCCACGCGGTCCATTCTGCATGCCGTTGAGAACGTCGAGCAGTCCCATGAGTGTCTCCCTTGCTGGAGTCCTGTGCCGAAACCGATGATCGGTTCGATGATCACGCTGTCCGAAATCTTGGCTGTTCTTTTCCGGACAATTCGGACGTCGAAGAAGGAAATTTTCTTCCCTATGAACTCGCCACATTAGATGAAAACAAGGACCGAATTAAGGTATCTTTGATTTTGGGGCCGGGCTGTCACATTTCTTGTCGGAGTCGCGCGAAACGGAAATACCGACGCCACCGCGAACCTCCGCGCGTGAGGGTAAACTCGCACTCAACAGCGCTCGAAAATCCTGCGTCGGTGATTGGGATGATCGAACGAAGACTTGCCGAAGGCCAGCAGATGACGGACAGCGGGCCGACGGCCGTCGAAGCGAGTCAGTAGGATCGTTTGTAGAATCCCCACAAAAGATTGGTCCGAATGTCCGAGTCTGTGAAGGGTTTCGGATGCCGGCCGCTCACGGACAGTGCCATGCATAGCGGTGGCCGGCGTCCGAAAGCCTCCAAGGAAAGAAACCGCGGGAATGGATACGAGAGGCGGTGCGGCGCGCTCTATGGCGATTTGACCGCCGCGGCCGGTGCGCCAGAGGGGAGCGGCTGCGCCCAAGCCTGGTGATCGTCGGTGTTGATGTGCCTGATCTGGTCGCTTTGGTGGTCCACGGTGAGATCCGACGATGACGATTGGGGCTCGATCTGAGATCCGACACCTGCATTGGGGCGAGCATCATGGTGGCCGGTCGAGGACCAGCGACATGGAAGAGCGGCTTTGCTGCGTTGTGATTTGGTGATCGTGCTCATGATGTGTCGATGCTGATCGTGACGATTGGGGCTGTCGGCCGATATCGTGGGGTGGAGCCGCGTTCGAAGGTCTCGATGATGATCATGCGGCCGCCGCAGCACGGACATGGATGCGCGAGAGTCGGCGGCTCGGTGGTGTCGGCACCGGCTGCATCATCTGGCTTTGTCTTGGCCTTTGGCGCGGCGAGCAGATCGCGGGCTTTTGCGATGTTCTCGGCACGGGAACCGTTGGCGAACAGGCCGTAGCTACGGATGCGGTGGAAGCCGCGTGGCAGCACGTGGACGAGGAAGCGGCGGATGAACTCGGTTGTGGCGAGCGTCATGACCTTGTTCCGCTCGCGGCCTTCGACGCGATAGTCTTTGTATTTGAACGCGACGCCAGCGCCGTCGAACGCGATCAGCCGGCTGTTGGAGATGGCGATGCGGTGGGTATAGCGCGACAGATAAGCGAGCACCGCCTCGGGTCCGCCGAAAGGCCGCTTGGTGTAGAGATACCACTCAACCTTACGCAACGGCGCCAGATACGTAGCGAATGCTTTGCGCTGGGCGAGCGCGACATGCTGGCCAAAGAATCTCAGGCGACCGGCGTGGTGGGCGGCGATGAGCTTCTCCAGAAACAATCGCCGGAACAGCCGCGAGAGCACCGGCACCGGCAGAAGGTAGCTCGGCCGGCACGAGACCCACCGCTCACCGTCGAGCGATATTCCGCCGCCCGGCACGATCATGTGCACGTGCGGGTGATGCGTCATGGCCGAGCCCCAGGTGTGCAACACAGTGGTGATACCGATGCGGGCACCCAGATACTTGGGGTCGGCCGCAATCGTGATCAGCGTCTCGGCGGATGCCTTGAACAGCAGGTCGTAGATCACGGCCTTGTTCTGATAGGCGATGTCGGCGATCTTGGCCGGCAGCGTGAACACCACATGGAAGTACGGCACGGGCAACAGCTCGGCCTCGCGCTCGGCGAGCCACTGCCGTGCGGCCGCGCCCTGGCACTTTGGGCAGTGCCGGTTGCGGCAGGAGTTGTATGCGATGATCGTGTGCGCGCAGCCCTCGCAACGCGCAACGTGGCCGCCGAGAGCCGCCGTGCGGCAGCTCTCAATGGCTGACATGACCTTCATTTGGCCGAGGCTCACGTGACCGGCGTTGAGCTTCCGCCAAGCCGGTCCGTGGTCGCGGAAGATATCCGCGACCTCAAGCGATGGACGCGGCACGCAAGCCGCGCGTTACGTTGGCGGCTCGTTCTTCCTGGGCTTGCGGGTGAGGCGCTCCAGCGGACTTATCACCTCGCGGATCGTCTTGGTGGCGACGCGCGTGTAGAGCGCCGTGGTCTCGAGCTTGGCATGTCCGAGCAGAACCTGGATCACCCGGATATCGATGTTCTGTTCCAGAAGATGGGTGGCGAAGCTGTGCCGCAGCGTGTGCGGAGAGACGCGCTTGCCGATTTTCGCCAGGTCGGCTGCGGTATGACAGGCCCGGTTGAGCTGGCGCGTCGTCATGGGATTGACCGGGTTCTGTCCGGGGAACAGCCAAGCCTTTGGCCGCGCCACGCGCCACCAGTCGCGCAGAAGCTCGAGCAGCAGCGGGGAGAGCATCGCGTGGCGATCCCTGCGGCCCTTGCCCTGCTCGACCCGCAGCATCATGCGCTTGCTGTCGATGTCGGACACCTTCAGCGCGACGACCTCGGATACCCGCAGGCCCGCACCATAGGCGGCGCTGAGCGCGGCCTTGTACTTGATGCCGGGGGCGGCCGCCAGAAGCTGCGCAACCTCCTCGGGGCTCAACACCAGCGGCAGCTTGCGCGGCTCGTGCACAAACGTCAGGTGTCGCGCCGCATCGGCCCGATCGAGCGTTACGCCGAAGAAGAACCGCAGCGCCGAGACCGTCGAGTTGATGGTCGGCGCGCCGACGCGGTCCTCGGTCAGGTGCAGCTGAAACAGACGCAGGTCCTCATGAGAAGCTGTGTCAGGGGATTGCCCGAGAAAGCCGGCGAGGTTCCGAACCACACGGATGTAATCGCTTTGGGTCTTCGGCGCGAAATTGCGAACCGTCATGTCTTCGATCATGCGCCGGCGCAACGGGCTGATGCTCGCATCGGTCATGGGATACTCCTGTCTGAACCGAGGTTGTGAACCCCACGATCTTCAGACAGGACGATCCCGTCCCGTTACCGCGTTTACGTCAGCCCAAGGTACCTGCTCGCGCGCAGCGCGCTACCGCGAGAGCGGTTTTGTTCTTGCGCGATGTTGCAGGGTTGTGCGGACGATCGCGGTGTACGCATGTCGCCGTTGTGGAGGGTTTCGGATGCCGGCCGCTCACGGACAGTGCCATGCATAGCGGTGGCCGGCGTCCGAAAGCCTCCAAGGAAAGAAACCGCGGGAATGGATACGAGAGGCGGTGCGGCGCGCTCTATGGCGATTTGACCGCCGCGGCCGGTGCGCCAGAGGGGAGCGGCTGCGCCCAAGCCTGGTGATCGTCGGTGTTGATGTGCCTGATCTGGTCGCTTTGGTGGTCCACGGTGAGATCCGACGATGACGATTGGGGCTCGATCTGAGATCCGACACCTGCATTGGGGCGAGCATCATGGTGGCCGGTCGAGGACCAGCGACATGGAAGAGCGGCTTTGCTGCGTTGTGATTTGGTGATCGTGCTCATGATGTGTCGATGCTGATCGTGACGATTGGGGCTGTCGGCCGATATCGTGGGGTGGAGCCGCGTTCGAAGGTCTCGATGATGATCATGCGGCCGCCGCAGCACGGACATGGATGCGCGAGAGTCGGCGGCTCGGTGGTGTCGGCACCGGCTGCATCATCTGGCTTTGTCTTGGCCTTTGGCGCGGCGAGCAGATCGCGGGCTTTTGCGATGTTCTCGGCACGGGAACCGTTGGCGAACAGGCCGTAGCTACGGATGCGGTGGAAGCCGCGTGGCAGCACGTGGACGAGGAAGCGGCGGATGAACTCGGTTGTGGCGAGCGTCATGACCTTGTTCCGCTCGCGGCCTTCGACGCGATAGTCTTTGTATTTGAACGCGACGCCAGCGCCGTCGAACGCGATCAGCCGGCTGTTGGAGATGGCGATGCGGTGGGTATAGCGCGACAGATAAGCGAGCACCGCCTCGGGTCCGCCGAAAGGCCGCTTGGTGTAGAGATACCACTCAACCTTACGCAACGGCGCCAGATACGTAGCGAATGCTTTGCGCTGGGCGAGCGCGACATGCTGGCCAAAGAATCTCAGGCGACCGGCGTGGTGGGCGGCGATGAGCTTCTCCAGAAACAATCGCCGGAACAGCCGCGAGAGCACCGGCACCGGCAGAAGGTAGCTCGGCCGGCACGAGACCCACCGCTCACCGTCGAGCGATATTCCGCCGCCCGGCACGATCATGTGCACGTGCGGGTGATGCGTCATGGCCGAGCCCCAGGTGTGCAACACAGTGGTGATACCGATGCGGGCACCCAGATACTTGGGGTCGGCCGCAATCGTGATCAGCGTCTCGGCGGATGCCTTGAACAGCAGGTCGTAGATCACGGCCTTGTTCTGATAGGCGATGTCGGCGATCTTGGCCGGCAGCGTGAACACCACATGGAAGTACGGCACGGGCAACAGCTCGGCCTCGCGCTCGGCGAGCCACTGCCGTGCGGCCGCGCCCTGGCACTTTGGGCAGTGCCGGTTGCGGCAGGAGTTGTATGCGATGATCGTGTGCGCGCAGCCCTCGCAACGCGCAACGTGGCCGCCGAGAGCCGCCGTGCGGCAGCTCTCAATGGCTGACATGACCTTCATTTGGCCGAGGCTCACGTGACCGGCGTTGAGCTTCCGCCAAGCCGGTCCGTGGTCGCGGAAGATATCCGCGACCTCAAGCGATGGACGCGGCACGCAAGCCGCGCGTTACGTTGGCGGCTCGTTCTTCCTGGGCTTGCGGGTGAGGCGCTCCAGCGGACTTATCACCTCGCGGATCGTCTTGGTGGCGACGCGCGTGTAGAGCGCCGTGGTCTCGAGCTTGGCATGTCCGAGCAGAACCTGGATCACCCGGATATCGATGTTCTGTTCCAGAAGATGGGTGGCGAAGCTGTGCCGCAGCGTGTGCGGAGAGACGCGCTTGCCGATTTTCGCCAGGTCGGCTGCGGTATGACAGGCCCGGTTGAGCTGGCGCGTCGTCATGGGATTGACCGGGTTCTGTCCGGGGAACAGCCAAGCCTTTGGCCGCGCCACGCGCCACCAGTCGCGCAGAAGCTCGAGCAGCAGCGGGGAGAGCATCGCGTGGCGATCCCTGCGGCCCTTGCCCTGCTCGACCCGCAGCATCATGCGCTTGCTGTCGATGTCGGACACCTTCAGCGCGACGACCTCGGATACCCGCAGGCCCGCACCATAGGCGGCGCTGAGCGCGGCCTTGTACTTGATGCCGGGGGCGGCCGCCAGAAGCTGCGCAACCTCCTCGGGGCTCAACACCAGCGGCAGCTTGCGCGGCTCGTGCACAAACGTCAGGTGTCGCGCCGCATCGGCCCGATCGAGCGTTACGCCGAAGAAGAACCGCAGCGCCGAGACCGTCGAGTTGATGGTCGGCGCGCCGACGCGGTCCTCGGTCAGGTGCAGCTGAAACAGACGCAGGTCCTCATGAGAAGCTGTGTCAGGGGATTGCCCGAGAAAGCCGGCGAGGTTCCGAACCACACGGATGTAATCGCTTTGGGTCTTCGGCGCGAAATTGCGAACCGTCATGTCTTCGATCATGCGCCGGCGCAACGGGCTGATGCTCGCATCGGTCATGGGATACTCCTGTCTGAACCGAGGTTGTGAACCCCACGATCTTCAGACAGGACGATCCCGTCCCGTTACCGCGTTTACGTCAGCCCAAGGTACCTGCTCGCGCGCAGCGCGCTACCGCGAGAGCGGTTTTGTTCAATGCCCAAGGAGCGACCAAATCGCGGACAAGTCGCGAATGACAAAAAGGGCCATTAACCGACATCGTCGCTGGCTCTCGGTTGCGTGCGCTCGGCGGCCATGGTCGTATAACCTTTGGCTCCGGGTCAGCTAGAAAAAGCAGCCAGGTTTTGCAACAGATTCCCCTCAACTGCAGACATTTGGTTGCGTCGCACTAAGTGACGTGAAGAGCCAAAAGCCTACATCCTCCAGCCAAGTAGGCGTGGCGGATTATGAACCGCCGACCGTGAAGCTGAATCTTCCCTCCGTGCTGTAGGCGTCGACTGAAAGCACGTCCCAACGCACTCGATAGGATCTCCAGAGCACCCGTATATAGAACAGGATTTGTAATTGACGTAAATTCAGTTTTGGCTATGGTTCAGTCGAGGGGGGCCTGCAGCCATTCATTTGGCGGTCCCTTTCTCAAACTTGCTAATCGACCGGCCAAGTAATTGGCTGGCTGATTTTGCAAACACAAAGACCGCCGCATCGACTGGTGGTCAGGGAGGATAGAATGTCGGATTCGAAAAAGTTGGGCAAGAAATTGCAGCGGGGGAAAGTGGGGCTCTCGCGCCGTAATTTCGTTGCGGCATCGGTTGCCGGTGCAGCATTGCCGCTCATTTCAGGTCAAAGCCTGTGGGCCGCTGACTCTGAAAACGTGATCCGAGTTGGCTTCGTCAGCCCACGCACGGGAAACCTGGGAACGTTCGGTGTCGGTGATCGCTACCTGACGGATCAGGTTCGCAAGGCGCTCGATAAGGGTCTGCGGGTCGGCGACAAGACCTACAAGGTCGTACTGCTCGATCGGGATTTCAATCTGACCCGGCGCGGGCCGGCCAGCTGGCCAAGACCCTCATCAGTAGCGACAAGATCGACTTTATGCTCGTTACCTCGACCCCCGAGGTGGTGAATCCTGTGGCTAACTCCTGCGAAGCGGCGGGCGTGCCTTGCCTTTCGACGGTCATGCCCTGGGAGGCTTGGTATTTCGGTCGCGGGGCGAAGCCTGGCCAGCCGTCACCTTTCAAGTGGACATACCACTTCGCCTTCGGAGGCGCCCAGTTCGCGGAATTGTATCTTTCATTGTGGAAGCAGATCCCCAACAACAAGAAGGTCGGTGCTATGTTTCCGAACGACGCCGATGGCAACGCCGTCCGTCCGCTCCTAACGGAGGCCTTCAAAAAGGGCGGATACACCGTGATCGACCCCGGTCCGTTCGAAGACGGGACCAGCGACTTTGCAACGCAGATCGCGCTATTCAAGAAAGAGCAAGTCGATCTCTTCATCGCGCTTGTCCTTCCGCCGGACTTTTCCGCGTTGTGGCGCCAAGCTGCACAGCAAGGTTTTGCGAAGACGACGAAGATTGTCACCCCCACGAAATCCGGCGGCAATCCGTCCGAAATCGAGGCGCTCGGCAATCTGGGTTACAACCTCACTACCACCTCGCCCTGGGTCCCGGCAGCGCCCTACAAGTCGCCGGTTCTCGGCCTCACCAGTCAGCAACTTGCGGACGGCTATGAGGCGGCGTCGGGCAAGCAAGTGACGCAACAGTTGGGATCCAGCAACGCCGTTTTCGACGCCGGTATTCAGGCCCTCCAAATGTCCGGCAACCCGCTGGATAAGGTTGCCCTGGCCAAGACGCTGAGCAATTTGAAGTGCGAAACGACGGTCGGTCTGATTGATTTCAACACCGGTCCGATGCCGCATGTCATCGCTGTCACGCCGTTGTTCGGCACGCAGTGGCGGAAGGCGCCGAAAGGCAGCAAGTGGAAGGTGGAGCAGGTGGTCGCCGAGAACGCGGCGGATCCGAACTACAAGGTGACCGACAAGCTGATTCCTTATAACGCCGGCGCCTGACCAACCAAGATTTCCTGACGTACGGAACGAAAGCGCAGGCTGTGGCCCCGCCCCGGGCCACAGCTTTTTGCCGTCAAGACTTGCGCGACGGATCGAGGCGGCCTTTTGATCGCGAGGATGCTTGCACGTCCGTCGGATCAATTAGCAGCGATGCTCTGACCCGCGTCATCGCCGCTCGCGGATGGCCCCGGCATCCGCACGCGATAGCCGACCGGTAGGAGCAGGACGTGGAAACGATCCTCGACATAGCCCCATATGCCGCCCGGTAGAAATAGCGAGAAGAGGAGCGCGGTGAGGCCGAGCACAATGAGGTACCATACGCCGGCGGTGCCGAACCAAAGTTCGATAAGAAAGAAGATTATAGCGCCGAGGATTGGGCCCTCGAAGCGGCCGATGCCGCCGACCAGTACCATGAATATCATGTAGGCACTCCACTGAATGCCGAAGAAACTGCGCGGCTGAAACGTCGTAAAAGTAGCCAGCCAAAGACCGCCGGCAAGCGCGCAACCGATGGCGGCAGTGACAAAGATAATCCGCTTGGTGACCGATACTCTTACTCCGACGGAGGCGGCGGCTTCTTCGTTGTCCCGGATGGCTTGAATTGAAGAGCCGAGCCGGCTCCGCAGCATCAAAAAAATCACCGCCAGCATGATGCTCATGGAAGCCAAAGTCATCCAGTAGGTTAGGTCGCGCCGTTCGGCCGCATCGAAACTTGCAAGCGCAATCAGCGATCGGCCGGTATCTCCCTGAATAATCGGATCGAGGTTGACAAGGAGACGGACGACTTCGGCAATCACCCACATGCCGATCGCGAACTCGCCGCCGCGAAGCCGCAGAACGATCGCCGAAATAGGTAGCGATAATACCCCCGCCAGCAGCGCGGCAAGAACGAGCGCCAAATAAGGTTCGACGCCCCACTCGGAAAGCCTGATGGCGAGATAGCCACCGAGGCCAAAGAACGCTTGCTGCCCGGCGGAGATCATTCCGCCGTAGCCCGCCAACGCGTTCCACATCACCGCGAGACAGACATAGATGAATAAGACGGTCAGCCTGTCCAGAATGCTCTCGGACAAGAAAGCCGGACCGGCGGCGAGCAGCACGAACAATACGGCGACGACGAGTGCGACACCGATCGAAAGATTGGTCCAGCGTTGAATTGAGATTTGGGAGTCAGCAGTCACGCGCCACCCCCAAACTTTGATTTGAGAAAACCGGCAAGAGCCGGTCGTGAGATATAAAGGCGGCCGACCAGCACCAAAAGAAACACGCCATGACCCGCCAGCAAGAAGCCTTGCGGGTGAATGTGGGCGCCCAGTGTTTGCGCGAGGCCGAGGATAATGCCGCCCGCCAATGTGCCCCACAAACTCCCGGTGCCGCCGATGACTCCCGCCTCGAACCCGAAAATGAGCTGCAACGACCCGGAATAAGGGTCGAAATTCGTTCGCAGCCCAAGAAACAGACCGGCGAGGCCGACGGTGACAAGCGCAATCGACGCCGCCACCGCGTTGACAAATCGCGAATTGACGCCGACCAGCTCGACGGTTTCCGGATCTTCAGCCGTGGCGCGAATTTGGCGTCCAAGGGGAGTGTAGGTGAGGAATAATTGCAGGCCGCCCAACAACAGAATGGCGACAACGAATGTGAGTACCGCCAACTCTCCGATATAGGATCCCCCGAGGTCGAAACTGTCGTAGGCGAGCGACCCCACATACGGCGCGAGCGATCGAATGTCGGCGCCGAAGCATTCGAACAACACATTTTCGACGACGATTGCCAACCCAAACGTGCTGAGAATCGGGATCAGTTCGCCCGAGCGAGCGCTGCGCTCCAGAATGCCGCGCTGCAGCAGCCATCCGATACATGCCATCGCCGGCAACACGACAATCAGCGCGAGAAACGGATTGTATTCGAACCGGTCGGCGATGATCCAAAGTCCGAACGCCGCAACGATGGCGAGGCTGCCGTGCGCCAGATTGATGATCTTCATGACGCCGAACATAAAAGACAGGCCGCACGCGATCATCGCGTAGTAACCGCCGAGCAGCACGCCTTCAATGAGGGCAGTGACAACGCTCATTTGCTCTATTCCGCTCGTGCGCGTTTCTGGTGTCCGAAATAGGCATCGGTAATTTGCTGCCGCGTTAAACTTCCGGCATTACCTTCAACAACGATGCGTCCCTCCAGCATGCACATCACTCTATTGGCGACTTTAAGCGCGCGGTTGAGATCCTGTTCGACAAGCAGAATGGTTGCTCCCGATGCGATCAGGGATTCGACGGATTTGTAAACGAGGTTTACGGCCAGCGGCGACAGTCCAAGGGAAACCTCGTCCAGCAGCAGTAAGCGGGGATTGGTCATCAGCGCGCGTCCGATCGCAGTCGCCTGTTGCTCGCCGCCTGAAAGCGTGCTGCAGCGGGCATTACGCCGCGCCTTGAGCATCGGAAAAGTTTCCATGACGCGATCGACCGTCCACTCGCCTTTGCGTCCGCTTGCGCGCGCAATCTGCAAATTCTCCTCGACGGTCATAGCCGCAAAGAGACGGCGCCCCTCCGGCACCAAGGCGATTCCCATGCCAACGCGCTGATAGGTCGGCATTCTCGTAATATCCACGCCGTCGAGACGAATTTGACCGTGCGCCGGACGATGCGCTCCGGCTATCCCGCGGAGAAGAGTGGTTTTGCCGGCGCCGTTTGCGCCTATCAGCGCAACCGTTTCTCCCTGTTCGACTTGAAAGCTCACCTCGCGGACGGCCTGCAGCAACCCGTGCCGAATATCCAAGGTGTTAATTGAAAGGAGGCTCATTCGATGACGCCTCCCAAATAGGCCTCGATCACCGTACGATCCGACATGACAGTGTGGGGGTCGCCGTCGGCCAAGATCATGCCCGCATTCATGCAAACGAGCCGCTCGGCGACCTGCAGCAAGACGTGAACGATGTGTTCGATCCATACGATCGCGATGTCTCGCTGCCGTAGCGTCCGGATCGTTTCCACCAACTCTGAGGCCTCGGCGTCGGTCAGGCCACCGCCGATCTCGTCCAGCAACAGCACCACCGGATTGGTGGCTACCGCGCGCGCGAGTTCCAAGCGCTTGCGGTCAAGGAGGCCCAGCGTTTCGGCGCGACGATTGGCGACTTGCAGCATGCCGCAAAGCTTCAGCGAGTTGATGCAGCGATCATAGGCTTGGCCACGCTGAAAACCGCCGCCATTCGCGGCGGCGACGAACAAGTTCTCGAAAACGGTCATCCCGCCAAACGGTCGTGGAATCTGATGCGACCTCGCAATACCTCTGCGGCAGCGATCCTCGACCGGAAGCTCGGTGACGTCCTCACCCCGAAACGATACCGTGCCGGCGCTGGGCTGGTAGGCGCCGGCGAGAATATTGAGCAAAGTTGTCTTGCCGGCGCCATTTGGGCCGACGATGCCTATCGCCTCACGTTCGCCAACGGCGAAGTCGACTTGATTCAAGACAACGAGCGCGTTGAAACGCTTTTCGACCGATCTCGCCGACATAATAGGCAGCCGCGACTCTGAAGCCACTGTTTCCTAATCCCCCCAGGCACCGAAACTCGAACCACGCGGCTTGGCTTGCGCAACGGTCTAATCGTTTGCGCGCCGCCTTGTCATTGGATGGAGCGGAACGAAATCGGTAGCAAGCTCACTCACGAAGACGCCCAAAAAATCGAGCCGTAGCTGTGTTCAGCTCTGAGTTCCGACCAATACGATCTGTTGACCTGTACGCGGACGCACTGGCCCGAATCATCGCATTGCATGACGAATTTGCTGAAGACGTGCCGATCGTTTATGAACATTATCCGAAATCGAATAATCGTCAATAATGAGTATTGTTCTAGTCTTACAAGCCCTCAAGGTGCGGGCCTGGTCGGTGCAAAACTGCAGGAGTCGCTAGAGCTCCGTTGGCTGGAGAGCAGATTGTGAGGATTGAGGCCGCAGTAGCCCGCGCAAAATTCGCTCCCTTGAGCTTTGAAACGTTGGAGCTGGAGGAACCGCGCCATAACGAAGTGCGGGTGCGGCTAATCGCGACCGGTGTATGCCACACCGACATGGCGATCCGTGATCACACCATCGTGCCGATGCCTCAACCAATTGTTCTCGGCCACGAAGGTGCTGGGATTGTCGAGAAGGTTGGTGGAAGCGTCACCAAAGTGAAAGCCGGCGACCGAGTAATTCTCAGTGGCGACTCGTGCGGCAACTGCCCCAGTTGTCAAGTCAGCCTGCCGTCCTATTGCTACGAATTCTTCCCACGCAATTTTGGAGGTGGCCGGCTCGACGGCTCCACCCCGCTCTCCATTAACGGCGAAAAAGTTCACACGTTTATGGGGCAGAGCTCGTTCGCAACTCACGTCGTCTGCCACGACCGCAACGTGATCAGAGTAGCTGATGATGCGTCACTTGAACTCTTAGGGCCTCTGGGCTGCGGCGTCATCACTGGCGCGGGCGCCGTGATCAATTCGTTGCAAGTCGGCTTCGGCAAATCGATCGCCGTATTCGGTACCGGTTCCGTTGGACTAAGTGGCGTCATGGCCGCCAAATTGGTTGGCGCCAGCAAAATCATCGCCGTCGATTTGCGCGAAGAGCGTTTAAAGCTTGCGATGGAGTTGGGCGCTACTCACACCATCAATCCAGACAAGGAGTCCATTCCGGAAGCTATCAAGAAAATCACTGGCAACGGCGTCGATTTTACGCTGGAGACCACCGCACTGATGCCCATCCTGCGACAGGCGATTGACATTCTGGCGCTGCGCGGAACCTGCGGCTTCGTCGGCGGGGCTCCAGAAGACTCCGAACTCACCTTCGTGACTTCTCACGTCATGAATGGGGGCCGAACAATTCGGGGCATCATCCTCGGCGACACCAACCCAGAAGAGTTCCTTCCCAAACTCATAGAACTTCATGCGATTGGTCGTTTTCCGCTCGAGAAACTAGTCACCTTCTACCCCTTCAAGGACATCAATCGAGCAATCGAGGATTCCCTGCAGGGCAAGTGCGTCAAACCCATTATTCGATTCTGAGTTGGCTTCGGCGCCGGCGAATGCTGCCAAAAGGCAAAAGTGTGGAAGTACGGCAAAGTGACAATCAGGATCACCGTTAGAGTCGGCTGTCCCGTTCGAAACGCAGGGGTGTCTGAGATGCGCGATTGTGCAATTGGATTCGGCAGACATCCTTCTTATTGTGAACCGCTATGATGGCAACCAGGGCCAACCTCGCTCTTGAATTTAGGGTCGATCGTCGAAAGCGGCGCAATCGCGAGGCGCTCATCGAAGCCGCTGACAGGGTCATGACGGAGAAAGGCATCGACGCGGCTACAATGTTGGAAATTGCCGAACTGGCCGACGTTGGTGCCGGTACAGTTTACAATTACTTCGAATCCAAGGACGAGCTTGCAGTCCGTGTGATGGAACGGGTCATGCATCGATTGGCAGAACGAATTGATGCAGTCACCAACACATTCTCCGACCCTGCTCAGGTTTATGCTTTTGGTGTTCGAAACGTGATGAAAGCCGCTACAACTGACCAGCGATGGCGGTGGCTGTTGATGCGCTCGGAAGTGAT
>CAVWLX010000021.1:0-84285 GCA_963755885.1 uncultured Alphaproteobacteria bacterium | reverse complement strand
GAAATGATCGAGATCGAGGCAGTAGACCGCGAGGCTTTCGCTGTGCCGGCGCACTCGCGCCAGCAGTTCGTTCAGCTGTTCATGGAATAGCACGCGGTTGGGCAAATCGGTCAGAGCGTCGTGGTGCGCCATGTAGGCAATACGAGCTTCAGCCTGTTTGCGTTCGGTGACGTCGACGACAGCGACCAGAATTGGATGCATGCGGCCAAACGGGACCCGGCGGGCATAGATGAGGACTTCGATCTCGCTGCCATCAGCCTTGACGTGACGCCAGCTACGGTCGGACTGGTATTTTTCTCCCACCGATTTTGCGACTTCGCGGTGGATTTCTTTTTCGTCGCCGGACCAGAGATCCGGCAGCGTCATGGACTGGAACCGGGCGCGGCTGTAGCCATAATGGGCGACCGCGGCATCGTTGACGTTCAAGATCCGCAGGTCGCTCGGATCGTACAGCCACATCGGCATCGGATTGCCGTCGAACAGCAGCCGGAACGATGCTTCGCGCCGCTTGAGGTCGCCGATATCGGTCAGCGTCATCGACAAAAGATCGCCGACCGATGCGACGCTGACGTTTAAGTGAACTTCGCTGCTCCCGCGCTTAAACGCAAACTCGAACTGATCGAATCGTCCCGTTCCGATGCCGGCAATGAGACGCTCACGAATACCCAAAGACGGTGATCCCAGCGGCAACTCCGAAAGCCGGCACCACTGTAAATGCTTCTCCTCGACGCCGAGCATTTCCGCGGCGCCTTGGTTTAAGGCCACAATTTGAAAATCGGTGGCGGCGCCCAACGTATCGCGGATCGCCGCAAGCGCGAGGATGCCCTCGTTGGTCGAACGGAAGATCGTGTCGACCAGATTATACCTGGTGCCGGCTTCCGCCACGTAGACGCCGACGAGCGACTGTCCCCACCGGCATGCCATCGGGAAGGCCAGCATCTCATAAGTCTCGACCATGCCATCGGCGACGCGATGCGCGCGGTAAGGCACCGGCGCAGATGCCTCAATCGATTGCGTTACGACGGCGCCAAGCGCGATCGCGCAATCGCGCGGCAGATCATCGATCGCTTTGTTGCGGAGGTCGAAACCGATCCAGTCGCGAATCTCCGGCCCGCGCGCAGCACTCTGAAAGCAGTGCCCGCTGCGTCGCCCTCGAACAACACCAAATGATCGGCAAGCCGCCCGAGGCTGCCAAGCACCACATCCTCGTATTGCGGCAGCTTCTTGCCCGGAGCGAGCGCGGCGCGCCACATCCGCTCAATGACTGTAATGTCGGCCAGCAATGGCGGCGGCTGGACGCTGAACTTGCGGAGCGGGGCGATCATGATTGTGGTCGGATTCCGGACGGCGATCGGAGCGGACAGTCGATCATGAATTAAATTGCTAGGTGAAATCTCATAAAAACGCGTTAAGTGACGCCTTCTACATTTGTGACTCTCATATGACAGTTTTGTTTGATGAACCGTGTTTTGTTGATAAGTAGCTTCCATTGTTTCTCAATGAGGTTTGGCGGGAACGTGGTGAACGATTTACTCGGAGTTGCGGCCAGCGCCGATTGTGACATTGGTGAGCGCCAGATTGTGACAGGCGCCGTGAACCGGAGAACTTCGCGCTCTCATCAACGGGACAAGCATCGTCATGCCCAAGACACCTGAATACTTTGCCGGAAAGACCATCATCATCACCGGCGCCGCGAGCGGCATCGGCCGCGCCACGGCACTGATATTCGCCCGCGAGCGCGCCAACGTCGTTTGCGCGGATGTAAACGAGAAAGGCGCGAAGGAGACCGCCGCCGAGGTCAATAGCAAAGGCAGCCAGGCGCTGGCTCTGAAGGTCGACGTCACCAAGCGCGGCGAAGTCGACGACATGGTCGCGCGCGCGATTGCCGCGTTCGGCAAAGTGCAATTTTTGTTCAATTCGGCGGGTGCTGCCATCCGCCGCGCCAAATTCCTGGAGATCGACGATGCGCTGATGGACAAAACTTTCGCGCTCAACGTCAACGGCACGCTTTACGCCATGCAGGCGGTGCTCCCGCACATGCTTGCCAACAAAACCGGCGTGATCGTCAACATGGCGAGCATGGCGCACCGCCGCGGCGGCCCGGGTTCTTCGATCCATTACGCCGCGGCGAAAGGCGCCGTGGTGACCATGACCATGGGGGTGGCGCGCGAGTTCGCCACCCAGGGCATTCGCGCGCTGTCGATTTCGCCGGGCCCCATCAAAACGCCGTTCCAGGACGCCGCCCAGTCTTCGCCGGAGCTGATCAAGCGTTTCCTCGACGACGTGCCGATGCAGCGCTTCGGCGAGCCGGAGGAAATCGGCGAATTGGTGCTGTTCCTTTGCTCCGATGCCTGCGGGTTCATGACCGCGGACACGGTTTACGTAAACGGTGGCGGCGGGTGGCGGTAAGGCTTCTTCGTTATGGCCGGGCGCAACGCGCTAATTCTTGCTCCGCGGGCAAGCGCGGTCCGCTAGCCGCGAGTTGCACACGTGCACGGCTTTCAGATAGCCGACCCAACGCGCGATCTGCTGTTTTGATGGCGCAAACTTGAACGCCTTCTGCACGACATAGAAGCTGTCGTTGCCCTGCACCGCCTTGAACCAGGTGATCTCGATCTTGCCGCCCGCGGGATTTTGCGGGCAGCTTAACAGCCACACCAGGGTCGGATAGCCGCTCTCGCGGGCATTGGCGATCGGTTGCGCCTGATCCGCGCCCGGACAGTTTCTCAGCCATCGCGTCTCCAGGTTACTCATGAACGCTTCCGGCGAGGTTTTCAGATGGTAGAAAACCTGCACCGTTACCATTTCGGTCCAGTTCTCGACGGTTTCGCCCGCCGGCACCCATTCGGTAATCAGTCCATCATCGCCCTTGTTCTGGAAGCCGATGTGGTATCCGGCCGGCGCGGTTGTGATCAGGTTCTCGTTAATGAACGCCGCCGCCGCCGGACGACCAAGAGACAGGCTGAGCATTAACCCCATCAGTACGAGCCGCATGATGGCCCCAACTGGCTAGTCGGTACGAATCGCAGCGTAACGCCGGATCAACCGGCGTTGACTTCGGTTCCGCGATGCCCGAGCGGCTCGATACCCAGCCGGCGGAACAGCGCGCTGTCCTTGTCTTCGCCGGGATTTTCGGCCGTCAGCAGCGTGTCGCCAACGAAGATCGAATTGGCTCCGGCGAAAAAGCACAATGCCTGCAATTCGTCGCTCATCGCGGTGCGGCCGGCCGATAACCGGACGTGCGATTTCGGCATCATGATGCGAGCGAGCGCGATAACACGGACGAACGCGATGGGCTCGATCGGGGCCGCCGTCCCGAGCGGCGTGCCTTCGATCGGAATCAGCATATTGATGGGAACGCTTTCGGGATGCTCGGGAAGGTTGGCGAGCGTCACCAGCATAGCGATGCGGTCGATCGCCTCTTCACCCATGCCGACGATGCCGCCGCAACACACCTTGATACCGCTGTCGCGGACATGAGCGAGTGTTTCCAGGCGGTCGGCATAGGTTCGCGTTGAGATAATCTTGCTGTAGTAGCGCTCGGAGGTATCGATATTGTGGTTGTAGTAGTCGAGGCCGGCTTCCTTAAGCTGCCGGGTCTGACGCTGGTCGAGCATGCCCAACGTCACGCAGGTCTCCATGCCGAGCGCCTTGACGCCTTTGACCATCGCGACCACAGCATCCATGTCGCGGTCTTTGAGACTTCGCCACGCCGCGCCCATGCAGTAGCGGGTGGCGCCGGCGTCGCGGGCGGTTCGGGCTTCTGCGATGACCCGTTCGACTTCCATTAATTTCGAAGCCTTAAGTCCGGTCTGATGATGAATGGACTGGCTGCAATAGCCGCAGTCCTCTGGACAGCCGCCGGTCTTGATGCTGAGCAGGCGGCTCAGCTGAACCCGGTTAGGATCGAAGTTCTGGCGATGGACGGTCTGGGCCCGGAACAGAAGATCATTGAAGGGCAAATCGTGAAGCTTGCCGGCCTCTTCAACGGTCCATAGGTCCCGGACGGAGTCGCGATTTAAGGCGCCGGTCATAGACGATCCCGCTGTTCGAGGGCGTAACCGCCTATTCCCTAAACAATTGCGCCGGCTTCTTACAGTCCTTTTGCGAACGCGTTCCGGTTCGAGGCAAGGCTTGGAGGGAGAACATGCAAGACCTGCGTCCAGGCTGCCGAAACGAAAAAGCCCCAAGCGCCGGGGGGATAGCGCTTGGGGCCCGACAGGCAGTGCAACATTTGCGTTGCGCGCCTAAGCTTTAGTCGTCGGCGGCGTCCGTCACCCCGATCCCGCACTCACCGCACCGATAGCGCCGCAGGTCTGGAAGAACGCCGTGCACCGGATCGCTCCGCGACAGATGCATGGACCTGCCGCAGTTCGGGCATGGCCGGCTCCTGGTCGGTTCGCCGCCGCGCCGTATCAACTCGCGTGTTTCCAACGTGTACACTTCAAGCACCCCTTGGTCCGGTCCTTATTCATACGCCCGATTGAAATTCAAACGCATGTTTGAGACCGGCGCGGGCCGGAAAAATGGCGTTTTGGTGATTTTCACCCGCTGAATGCCGCGCCCACGGCAAGCGCCGGCCCGTGGGATGGGCTCACGCGCAACCCGCCGTTAAGGACTAGGAGGCGGCCGGCCGCCAGTTCACGAGAAATACTCCGACCACGCAGACCGCCATGCCGGCGAGCGCCAGCGGAGGGAGCCGTTCGCCGAACATCCCCCATGCCATCAGCGCCGTCGTCGGCGGGGTCAGGTAGAACAGGCTGGTCACGCGGGTCGCTGCGGCGCGGCGGATCATGTAGTAGTAGAGCCAGATCGCGCCGAGCGATAACGCGAACACCAGCCAGCCGAGCGCGAGCAGAAATTGCGGCGTCCAGTGCACGACGCGGGTCTCGAAGGCAAAAGCGCCGCACGCAAACAGGATCGCAGCCGCGGCATACTGGACGAACAATGCCGGCCGCCAATCCATGCCGCCGCCGAAGCGCTTTTGATAAAGCGTCCCCGCCGTGATGCCGACGAGCGCCACGGTCGCCGCCAGCCAGCCGAACGGCGTGGCGCCACCTGACGCGGTCTTCTCGTACAGGACCAGATAAACGCCGAGGAGGCCGAGCGCGAGGCCAAGCCATTGCCGCGCCGCAACGCGCTCGCCGAGCCAGCGGTTGGCGATCGTCGACGTCAGCACCGGCTGCAGGCTGACGATCAGCGCGGCTAAGCCCGCGGACACCCCGTGTTCAATGGCAACGAATACGCCGCCGAGATAGAGCCCGTGCACCATGAGACCAGTCGCAGCGCTGTGCACGATGCCGGCAGCGCCGGGCCATTTCGGCCGCGTCACTGCGAGGATGATGGCGAGTAGCACCACCACCACGATCATGCGCAGCGACAGAAAGGTCAGCGGCTCGACGTAGCCGAGGCCAAGCTTCGCGCCGACGAAGCCCGACGCCCAGAGCAGGACGAAAACGCCCGGCGCCGCGAACACGGCGAAATCCCCAAAGGTACGCGGCATTGCTTTCGGCCCGGCGGCAGGATCAGAACTGCGGCAGGACCAGTAGCTAACGCAGGCGCCTCGGTCGAGAGCCTGTTCGGATTGCCGCTATGCGGTGGCTGCACGAGAGCTTGTAGGGTGGATAGAGCGAAGCGAAACCCACCTTGCAGCATGAGAGTCTGTATGATGGATTTCGCTTTGCTCAACCCATCCAAAGGCTAACAAAATTGGCCGCGTGGGAGCATTGTGCACCACATACGACAACAATAAGATTATCAGCAGGCCGGGGGCATGACCATGGAATTTGGTACATTTGGACCATTCGAAATCCCTGTCGACGATTGGGGAAATATGGCTTCATCACTGTCGGATTTTTGGGAAAGCGTGGATTTGGAATGGTCCGGTCTTCGAAATGGACGAGGTTGCTACGTATTTGGTCTAAGCAAAAGCGGCGGCAGCCGGATTGAACCGTGGTACATCGGCAAGACAAATAGACAAGGATTTGAAAATGAATGTTTTAAGGCACACCAACTGAACCATTATGGGCGCGCTCTTAATAGATACGACCGAGCAAAACCACACATATATCTAATTCCTCAATTCGCGAATAATGGCAAGCACTTATACAGGGGCAAAGCCGGCACCGCGATAGATTTTTTGGAGACTTATCTAATTGGTATTGCACTTCGCGCAAATTTCAACCTCCTGAACAAGCGGGACACGAAGCTGTACCGCGAAGTTATCTTACCAGGTTTTCTCAATTCTGCTCCAGGCAACCCCGGATCGGGAGCAAATAAGCTTCGACAGAGCCTCTACTTTTAGCTGGAAAATATTCCAATTCAGATGGACTTACTCGACCTGATCAGAAAGCAAATTAACGCGTTACCGGTCGGCGCGCATCAGCCCGGTTTGCGGTCTGTCCTACGGCACATCGAAACGGCGTACAGGCATTTTGCTAGCTAGAGGGCAGTCGGGCGAGGATTCGGCTTTCACTGACACAATATACCGCACCAACATGGCATTTGAAGGAAGCATAAAAGAAGCCTACCACGTCCTTGCAGACAAAGACCCGACAAAATTAAGGCCATTTGACATTGAGCAGTATTTAGAAAAGGAGAACATATTCCGCGATCGTATTCTCACTCAGTTTACTAACTACCGAACTGAGTGGCGGAATCCTGCCTCACACGATTACAATCTCGATTTCGACGAAGCAGAAGCATTCTTGGCTATTGTATCCGTATCTGCATTTACAAAATTGCTCGTGGACGAGATAACGGAGCGACTAAGTTATGTCGCGGTAAAGAAGGAAGCCGCAGTCCAGAAAGGCTTACAAACAACTACTCGAAGCTCGTCACAGCCGCTGATTTCGCAGCTAACCGCGGCTCTGGCAGATTTTCCGAGATATTATACGCAAATTATCACTTCTCCCCCCATCGAAAGCGAAGCCCAGCTACTGGGTGCCTTATCGGGCTTCCTGACAGCAGCGTTCCCTCACGCGCAGACAACTACTGGACGAATCCTTCGGGGGCCGAAGCCAGCTTACGTAGATATCGTCATTACGTCGGAGCAGCAATCTATATTCATAGAAATTAAGCGCGGCGATAGTTCATCGCTTGAAGAGAGAGGCGTGGCTCAGCTTTCAGATTATCTATCGTCCGCCAATACAAAGTATGCCGTCCTCTTCTTGTACTCCGACAAGTCTACCGACTACGGAGTGACTGTGGTGAATGGTCCCCAACCGGGGACCGAAATATATCTGGTGCGGCCCACGCGTTCGTATAGCATCACCTAGCGACCAACGTCGCATACTGTACCTACATCAGGCGAAGCTAGCTCACACCGGCAAATTGTCGTGCTTGCGCCCCGGCATCTCCACCGTCTTGCCGCGCAGCATGGCGAGCGCTCGCGCGATGCGGGGCCGCGTGGCGTGTGGCATGATCACGTCGTCGATGTAGCCGCGTTCGGCGGCGATGAACGGCGAGAGGAAGCGCTCTTCGTATTCGTGAGTGCGCGCGGCGATCTTGTCGGGGTCGCCGATGTCGCCGCGGAAGATGATCTCGACCGCGCCCTTGGCGCCCATCACTGCGATCTGCGCGGTCGGCCAGGCGTAGTTGACGTCGCCGCCGATATGCTTTGACGCCATCACGTCATAGGCGCCGCCGAACGCCTTGCGGGTGATCACGGTGACGAGCGGCACCGTCGCCTGCGAATAGGCGAACAAAAGCTTGGCGCCGTGCTTGATGAGGCCGCCGTACTCCTGCGCGGTGCCGGGAAGGAATCCGGGCACATCGACGAAGGTGACGATCGGAATATTGAAGGCATCGCAAAAGCGGACAAACCGCGCGCCCTTGCGGCTGGCGTCAGAGTCGAGCACGCCGGCGAGCACCATCGGCTGGTTGGCGACGATGCCGACGGTGCGGCCGGCGATGCGGCCGAAGCCGATCACCATGTTGCGGGCGAAGGTCTCGGACAATTCGAAGAAGTCGCCCTCGTCCACGGTTTTGAGGATCAGTTCCTTGATGTCGTAAGGTTTGTTCGGATTTTCGGGCACTAAACTGTCAAGCGACGGCTCGATGCGGTCGATCTCGTCAAACGACGGCCATTCCGGGACACCGGCGGAAAAATTCGCCGGCAGGAAGTCGAGCAGCCGGCGCATCTGCAGCAGACATTCGACATCGTTGTCGTAGGCGCCGTCGGCGATCGAGGATTTGCTTGCATGCACCGAGGCGCCGCCGAGCTCTTCGGCGGTGACTATCTCGTTGGTCACCGTCTTCACCACGTCGGGCCCGGTGACGAACATGTAGCTGGTGTCGCGCACCATGAAGATGAAATCGGTCATCGCCGGCGAATAGACGTCGCCGCCGGCGCATGGGCCCATGATCACGGAAATCTGCGGAATGACGCCCGAGGCGATGACGTTCCGCTTGAACACCTCGCCGTAGCCGCCGAGCGCCGCTACGCCTTCCTGGATGCGGGCGCCGCCGGCGTCGAACAGGCCGATAATCGGCGCGCGGGCGCGCATCGCCATTTCCTGGATCTTGATGATCTTCTGCGCATGGGTTTCGGACAGCGAGCCGCCGAACACGGTGAAATCCTTGGCGAAGGTAAAGACGCTGCGGCCGTTGACGGTGCCCCAGCCGGTGACGACGCCATCGCCGGCGATCTTCGATTTCTCCATGCCGAAGTCGTAGGAGCGGTGCTCGACGAACATGTCGAACTCCTCGAAGGAGTTCTTGTCCATCAGGAGCTCGATGCGCTCGCGTGCGGTGAGCTTGCCGCGCTTGTGCTGCGCCTCGACGCGCCGCTCGCCGCCGCCGCCGCGCGCGCTGCCGCGGCGCTCTTCGAGCCTGTCGACAATATCCTTCATTTTTCGCCCGCCCTTCGGCCCGTTTGACCTGCCTTTGCAAGGTCTCAATAGGACGGCTGAATAGCAAGGGTTGTGGATGGCGTCACCGGCGCGAGCGTTGTTGTGTTGGGCGATGAATTGCGACCCGTTCAGCGTGTTCCCCTCCCCCGTGTGGGGAGGGGTGGGGGTCGCGAGGTAATGCGTCAACGTCCACGCCTGCGGGCCACCTCTCGACCCCCCACCCTACCCCTCCCCCACAAGGGGGGAGGGAAAGACTTGAGTGTCGCGGTTCCTTTGTGCATCAAAAACTTCCGAACGAGAGCGCCGGACCGAAGTCGCAAATGCAAATGCCCCGATTGATCGACGCGGTGGAACGCCGCCCGGGAGCGGCTTTTGCCGGTTTCCTCGTCGTCCATGGACTGATCTGGACAGCGCTGCCATCGCTGATCTACTTCAACCTGCCGCTCGACGTGATCGAGGCCATGGTCTACGGCCGCGAGTGGCAGCTCGGCTACGACAAGCTGCCGCCGCTGCCGTGGTGGGTAGCCGAAGCCGTGTACCGCGCGTTCGGCTTCGACGATTCGCTTTATGCGTTGTCCCAAATCGCCGTCATCATCGCGTTCGTCGCGGTGTGGAAGACCGCGCGTCCACTGGTTGGCGCGACCGGCGCGCTCGCCGCCATCCTGATCACCGACGGCATGCACTACTTCACCGCCAGCGCCACCAAGTGGAATCATAACGTGATCGAGCTGCCGCTGTGGGCGCTGGCCGGTTTTGCGTTTTATGCAGCATTGCGCCGCGACAAACTCGGTTACTGGATCCTGCTCGGGGTCGCGATCGGGCTTGCCTGGTGGGCGAAATATTTCATGGTGGTGCTGGCGGCGCCGTTCGCGCTGTTTCTGATCTTCGACCGCGATGCCCGACGCCACTTGGCCACACCGGGCCCGTGGGTCGCAGCAGCGGTGGCGCTTGCGGTGATGGCGCCGCACCTGATCTGGCTCGTCCAGCACGATTTCCTGCCTTTCAACTACGCCGAAGCGCGTGCGACGCCATCAAACGGCTGGCTCGATCACCTGCGCAATCCCTTCGAGTATGTGACCGCACAGGCGTTCTTTCTCATTCCTTCGCTGATCGTCGCCGCGCCGCTGTTCTGGCGCTCCGGCAAGAGCGTGCCGCACCAAAGCGCTGACGCTTTCGACCGCCGCATCGTGACGCTGCTGGTGTTTGGTCCGGCGCTGACTTTGCTGGCGTTGAGCCTCGTGACCGGCCGCGGCACGCAGGCGATGTGGGGCTTTCCGCTGTGGCTGTTCCTCGGGCTGTGGTTCATCCTGTTCGCCCGCGCCGCGCTCGATCACCCCCGGCTTGCTCTGATCGGCGCGCTATGGGCCGTGGTGTTTGTGCTCTCCGTCGCCGCTTTCGTCGCCGATTATCTGGTGCTGCCGAATTTCGACCACCGCTACCGCGCCGCATTTTTTCCCGGCGATCTGTTGTCGGCCGCCATCACGCGACGATTCGAGCAGGCAACCGGACATGAGCCCGCCTACATCATCGGCTCGATGTGGGACGGCGGTAATGTTGCGCATTATTCCGGCCAGCACCCGCAGCCGCGTGTGCTGATCGACGGCCAGCCGCGCCGCGCGCCGTGGATCGATCTCAACGACTTGCGCGCTCGCGGCGCGGTCATCGTCTGGACCGACAGCGACCCGAAGACGCTGCCGCAAAACCTTGCCACGGTCGCGCCCGGCGCTGAAGTCGGCAAGCCGTTCGATCTCCCCGCTCATCGCAACAATGGCACCGTTCATGTCGGCTGGGCGATCTTGCGCCCGCTGGCGCCATAATTTACCCCGCCGCGCTGGAGTGCTAGCTTCCGGCTGCGCACAAGACCAGGGCGACCGAATGCCAAAAACCACGGACTATCTGAGACTTGAGGCATTCCGTGCGACTCCTTTGGTGCAGGAGCCGTTCCAGCACCTGATCGTGCCCGGGTTCATCAGCCCGGACGGCCTGGCTGCGATCAACGCCGATTATCCGAGGATTTCGTCATCCGGCAGCTTCCCGGTCGATCAGGTCAGCTTCGGGCGGGCGTTTCAGGACCTGCTCGACGAACTCGAAAGCGACCAATTCCGCGGCGCGTTTGAAGAGAAATTTGGCCTCGATCTGTCGGGCCGGCCGACCGTGACCACGGTCCGCGGCCGCTGCGATTCGAGCGACGGCCGAATCCACACCAACTCGACCAGCAAGATCATCACCGTGCTGATCTATATAAACGAAAGCTGGGACCAGCCCGGCGGCCGGCTGCGGCTTCTTCGCTCCGCCAAAAACCTCAACGACATCATTGTCGAAGTGCCGCCGGTGTCCGGCACGATGCTGGCCTTCAAACGCGGCAACAATTCCTGGCATGGCCACGAGCCGTTCATCGGCGAACGCCGGGTCATTCAATTCAACTGGCTCACATCGCAGGGCAACCGGCAAATCGCCATGTTGCGGCACCACACCTCGGCGTCGTTCAAGCGCGTGCTGGAAAAAATCTTGCCGGGCCGCGCGTAAGCGCCACGAGACACGCGCACCGCGAACCGATCCGTCGCGCGACAGGAGCCGTTTTTGAATACGCCTGCGTCCGATCTGCGCAACCGTGACTTCGGCAAAATTCTGCTGATCAAATTGTCCGCCGTCGGCGACGTCGTTCACACTATTCCGGTCCTGAACAAGCTGCGGCGGCGCTATCCGGCGGCGCAACTGGATTGGCTGGTGACGCCGTCGATCGGCGAACTGCTCCGTTACCATCCGGCCATCAGCAACGTCATCGGGTTCGACCGCAAAGAATGGTCGACGCCCTGGCGGCTGACGCCGTTTATCAGCTACGCGCGCCTTGCCTCGCAGCTGCGAAACACCGGCTACGATCTGGTGATCGACATGCACGGGCAGTTCCGCACCGCGATCTTTACACTCGCCAGCGGCGCGCCGGTGCGGATTGGCTTTGACCGGCCGCGCGCCAGTGTTTGGGACGCCTCGCCGCGGAAATTCCCCGCTGAAACGCGCAAGCACGCCTGGCAGGGCGCGCGCGAGGGCAGCTGGCTCGCCTACACCCATCACATTCCGGTGCCGACGCTCGACCTGCACGCGGTCGATCGCTACCTCAGGATCGGCCGACTGCTTGGTCTCGACGACGGCCCCGCCGATTTTTCGTTTCCGATACCGGAAGAGGCGACCAAACGCATCGATGCGCTGATCGATTACTATGGCGCTGAACGCAAGAAACTTGCCGTCCTCGCGCCCGGTACGATTTGGGAAACCAAACAATGGCGCAGCGAAGGCTTTGCGGAAGTGGCGCGCTATTTCCTGCAAAAAGGTTTCGCCGTGATGCTGATCGGCGCCGCGCGCGAGCGCGCCGCTTGTGACGAGGTCGCGCGGCTCGCTTCAGGCACCGTCAACCTCGCCGGCGAAACCACGCTGGCCGAACTTGCGGCGCTGATCCGCCGCTCGACCATCAGCATCACCAACGATTCGGGGCCGATGCACCTTGCCGTCGCCGTCGATCGTCCGGTGGTCAGCATATTCGGCCCGACCGATCCGATCTGGATCGGGCCCTATGGCCGCCCCGGCGCAGTGCTGCAGGCGAAGTTGTCCTGCTCGCCATGCTATCTGCGGCAGCTCAACCGCTGCCCCAACGATCACGCTTGCATGCGCGATGTCTCCGCGCAGGACGTCATCACGCGGGCAGAAGCCGTTCTGCGCAAGCAACCGGAAAACGTCAGTCTTGCTACGGCACAGGCCGGCGGCCGAAAATCGGTTTGATTTCGGCGCAACCGCCCCGCCGCTTTAGTGACGGCGACTACTTCTCGTAAACGCCCTGGCGGGTCACAACGAAATCGATCCGACCATCGGTTAGCGCCCTGCCACATTCGGCTGGCGAATTCACGATCGGCTCCTCGTGGACATTGAAACTGGTGTTCACCAGCACCGGCAGTCCGCTTGCAGCCTCAAAGCCTCGCACGAGGTCGTAATAGAGTGGATTGTCCTCACGCCGGACGGTCTGCGGCCGCGCCGAGCCGTCCACATGCACGACGGCAGGAATGCGGTCGCGCCACTGCGGACGCACATCGCAAGCGATGGTCATATATTGGCACGCCCGGGCGTTCACGCCATTGACGTCGAACACATCGGCTGCCTGCTCGACGGCAATCACTGGAGCAAAGGGCATAAACTCGGTGCGCGCGAGACGTTGGTTGAGCAGATCGTGCGTTTCACGCCGAGACGGATTTGCCAAAATCGACCGGGCACCGAGCGCGCGCGGTCCATATTCCATGCGGCCGGTGAAGATCGCGCCGATTTGGCCTTGCACCAGGCGCTTCACCGCTTCAGTCACCGGTGAACCTTCGACCCGGCGCACATTTGGCAGGGCGGAAAGAGCCGGATCGATCGCGTCGGTGTAATCGCGGCCAAGAAAAATCGGGCCGAGCGACCGCCGCTGATCGAGCCAGGATTTAAGTCCGTCCCGCTCCAGCAAATAGATCAAGGCGCTGCCGACCGGCAGTCCCTCGTCGCCCATGGCCGGGAAGATGAAAACCTCGTCGAGCGCGAGGCGCTCGGCCAGCAACCGATTAAGCCGGACATTCGCAAACACGCCGCCGGCGACGCCCAGATGCTTGCTCGGAAACTTCGCCAGCAGGTTTTTTATCGAGCGCAGCATCGTGTCCTCGAGGACCTGTTGGATGGAGGCTGCGAGATCTTCGGGTCTAGCCGTTTTAGCCAACCGCCGCATCAAACGGCGCATGTGGCTGAAGCCGGAAAAGGTCGAGTGCACGCGGCCGCTTTCGTCGACGCGAAAGTACGAGGCGATTTCTTCGGCACAGTCCGGTTTGCCGAGCGCCGCAAGGCCGGTGAGTTTGCCTTCGTGTCGATCCATGCGAAAGCCGAGCGCCAGCGTCGCCGCGCTATAAGCGCGGCCGAGGCTGTCGACCGGCTTCTCCGCGAACAGGCAGTCGTCACCGCCATAAATCGTTTTGATCGCTCCATCCGAGAAACTGCGGTGGCTGTAATTGACAGTGTCGCCGCCGCCGTCGGCGGTGACCAGCAGCGCCTCATCCCAGGGGCTGTAGAACAACGCCGGCAGCGCATGTGCTTCGTGGTGGTTGCTGAAATGCAGCGCCGCATTGGGCCGGAAACCGCCGTCACGGCGAAACGCCGCGAAATCGAACAGCTCGTCAATATTCCTGGAGTGATAGCGACGCATCTCGTGCGTCATGTATTGGAGGTTCAGCCCGCGGCTGCGCCGCAGCGCAACTTCCTTGAGCCAGCGGACCCCGTTCAGGCGCCGAAAATATTTAACGTCGAGCAGCGTACGCGACATCGAAATGACGTCGACGTCGGCACGTGTCGCGCCGGCGATCGCCAGTACTTCGTCGATGCAGGCATCCGGATTTTTGTGGCCGTCGCCTTTCACTCTGGTCAAGCGCTCGAGCTGGACAGCCGCCTTCAGCTGGTAGTCTTCGAAAAGCGCAGCAACGGAATCGTGGGGCCCGGAGTGAATGGAGAGGATCAGCTCTGGCATTGCCCGGCAAACATCATGGTTACAGGCCCAACTCGACGATGCGTGATCAAGTGTTAGAAAAGGATCCGTGGGCGGGCGAGCGGATATGCCGCTTACGCATCGCAAGCCACGCCTTCATGTAGGGATAATAGCTGGTTTCAGCGCACACGACCGCAAGCAAGAAGCCTTCGGCACCGTCGAGAAATCCGGCACGCAGAATGTAGGCTCGCAGGAACGCGAACAGCCCATGGCCGATGCCGGTCAGGAACGAGACCTTTCGCCCAGAGGCGACGATCATCTGCGCCTTCGCCGTCGAATAACGGTCAACGCGCGATAGCGCATCTTCAAGTGTAGGCATAGCGAGATGGATCAGCGGCGGGCGTAGCCGTTTCACGACGGCAGTGCAGATCACCCGCTCGTGGACTGCGACATCATCGAAGCTCGCTTTGCCGCGCCGAAACAACCGCAGCACGTAGTCCGGATACCAGCCCGAATGGTAGATCTCCCGGCCGCAAAAGCTGGAAAGACGCGGAAATTCCCAAGCGTCGGCGCCGTTTTGGGCAATAGCGGCCTTGATCGCTGCGGCGAGCTCGGGGCTGACGCGCTCGTCGGCATCGATGCTCAATACCCACGTGCCCGTCGCGCGCGAAAGCGCAAAATTCTTTTGCGGACCGAAACCAGGCCATTCGTGAAACTCGACGCGAGCGCCTTTTTCTCGTGCAAGCTGCACCGTCGCGTCGGTGCTGCCGCAATCGACCACGATGAGCTCATTGCAAAAGGCGAGGCTATCAAGGCATTCGCCAATATTCGCCGCCTCGTTCTTGGTGATCACGATGGCGCTGAGCTGGGTCACGAAGAACTCCTCTCTCACGCCGGCCGCTCGCGCGCCGCATAAATCGCGAGCCAGAGATAAATCGCCAGCAGCGCACCCTCGCATAAAACGATGTAGATGCTGCCGCCAAAGACCTGAGGAAAGAACACCTCGACCACGGCCATGGAAACGGCCGAGGTCAGCCAAACCACCGCACCCCAGGGGGCCGCCAGCCACAACCCGACCGCAGCAACAAGATCGATAACCGCGAAAAACACGGTCGCTGTCCGCCATGCGACTGTATGCGCCTCGAAACCGCCATCGGCGGAGGCGCCAATGCCGCACACCTGACCCCAGTGATAGAGACCCTTGACGAGGGCGATGACCGCCATGATGCGCAGAAACAGAACCAGATATTCGGCCCATGATCCGGCGGCGTTCGCAGCACCTCCGACATGCACGGGTTCGAGCAGGTCGCTCGGCCGGGTCGGGCGGTGCTCCGACTGATCACTCATGTCACTCACGGCAAGTCACTCTTGGCAGGCCGGCCATTGGCATCTGCGACGGCTTTAAGTCAATCCACCGGGGCGGTAGTGGCGGGTCGCGCCAGGAAAAGGTAAGAGAGTCGCCCCCATTGTGGAGCGCGCCCCATGGCAATCAAATTTGGACGGCCGCTGGAACGCGCCCGCGCTTCCCCAGCCGAGGCCGAACGGCCTGCCGAACGCCTCGATTTGGCGATCCGTCCACGCCGCAATCGGCGCGCCGAATGGGCACGGCGCATGGTGCGCGAGCACGTTCTCACGACAGGTGACTTGATTTGGCCGCTGTTTCTCGTCGAGGGCTCCAAAGTCCGGACGCCGGTCGCATCCATGCCCGATGTCGAGCGCATCTCGGTCGACGGAGCAGTCCGCGCTGCGGAGCGTGCCGCCAAGCTCACCATCCCCTGCATCGCGCTTTTCCCCTATACCGAGCCGGGCAAGCGCGACGAATCAGGCTCCGAAGCGCTCAACGACCAGAACCTCGTCTGCCAGGCGATCCGCGCCATCAAGAAAGAGGTGCCGGACATCGGCATCCTTTGCGACGTGGCGCTCGATCCATACACCAGCCACGGCCATGACGGCCTGCTCCGCGGCGACATCATCCTCAACGACGAGACCGTCGCCGTGCTGGTTCGGCAGGCGCTGGTTCAGGCCGAGGCAGGCTGCGACATCATCGCCCCGTCCGACATGATGGACGGCCGCGTCGGCGAAATCCGCAAAGGTCTTGATGCGGCGGGTTACCACGACATTCAGATCATGGCTTACGCCGCAAAGTACGCATCTGCCTTCTACGGCCCGTTTCGCGACGCGGTTGGCTCCAGCGTCACGCTCACCGGTGACAAGCGCACCTATCAAATGGATCCTGCCAATACCGACGAAGCGTTGCGCGAAGTCGAACTCGATATTGCCGAAGGCGCCGATATGGTCATGGTCAAGCCGGGCCTGCCCTATCTCGACATCCTTGCGCGGGTCAAAGAGACGTTCGGAATGCCCACCTTTGCCTATCAAGTATCCGGCGAATATGCGATGATCATGGCTGCCGCGGGGAACGGTTGGCTCGACGGGGACAAGGCCATGACGGAAAGCTTGATCGCCTTCAAGCGGGCCGGCGCGGACGGCATTCTGACTTATTTCGCGGCGAGGATTGCAGAGAAACTGAAGAAGGACGGCGCGTACGCATGATCGCGAAAAGACCAGCCCCGGCTCAGAGGCGGGTGGTTAGCGAGCTTCGCCAAGATCGTGCGCCAGTGAGCAACAACGTCCCGCCTGGAATGCGACGAGAAAGGCGGATGGCAATGCGTAAATACGAGGACCGCGTCCGGCCCTCCGTGGTGCTGCGCCGGATCATTATCGTGGTGGCGGTATTGACCGCGGTGCCGGTGGCGCTGTGGACTGTCACGGCTTTCGTGCGGGCTTATGTAGCGCCACCGAAGCTTCCTACTTTTCGCCAGCTCGCGACAAATGTAACCGAGCAACAAGAAAGCACCGGCTCGACCACGGCCGCGGGTGATCAGTCGCTATGGCAGTCGGTCACCACCTTCGTGCGTGCGCATGTCGCCGGCCCGCAGATTTCTTCGGTTCGCCAACTCGCAGAGATGCTCACGGGCAACTCCGGCGCAACATCGCCGAAAGGCGACGCAAACTCGCCAGCGGCTGAGCAGGCTCGGCCTTCCGCTTCGTCCTCGATGACAGTCGAAGCAAGGGCAACGGCAACGGATGCGCGCGACCTGCCGGGCTCGTCAAAGGAGCAGTCGGCCAACGGCGACAACATGCCGGCGAGCATGGCGAAAATGGTCGACGCTCCACCCACATCGATGGCGTCGAAATCAACGGATATGCCTGTCGCACGAGCGGCTGACATGACCGCGCCGAATGCGTGGCCGCCCCCGCCGCAGCAGAATGCGACGCCGCAGACCAATGCACCGTGGCCACCCGCTCCGCAGCCGAGCGCAATGCAGCTGGCGGCGCAACCGAATGCGACGGAACAAGCGCCGGCCGCCGGCGCGCCTTTGGCCGACGCCATGGCCGCCGGACAACCGCTAACCGGCCGAATCCCGCTACCGCGACGCCGTCCGAACGATCTCACCATGGTGCAGATCACCGCCGCGAATGTACCGATGCCGCGTCCACGTCCGGATATCGCCGGCTCGGCTGCGCCGCCCGAAGCAGCGGCGGCGGCGACGAGCGCCCGCCCGCTCGAGTTTCTGGATAGTTTATTTCACTAGCTAGCGAGTAACGGTTCGATCCGAACCGCTTATTCGCGTGCCGTACCGTCCGGCAGGCGCACCGGCCGGTAGCCGTCCGCCGCCAGCGCAGCAAAAATCTCTTCGGCATGGGTCGCGTCACGCGTCTCCATCGTGACGTCGAGCTTGGCGCCCTTGGCGGGAACGTCGAGGAACAACCGGTGATGATCGACGGTCAAAATGTTGGCGTTGAGTTCGCCAAGTCGGGTCGCAATCTGCCCCAAAATTCCCGGACGATCAGGGATGGTGAGGCGGAACGACACGATGCGGACATCGCGCTCCAGCTCGCGCACCATAATACTAGCGAGGATGCGCGGATCGATATTGCCGCCACACAGGATCAAGCCGACCTTGCGGCCGCGAAAGCGCTCCGGCTCGGCAAGCATCGCGGCGAGCCCGGCGGCACCTGCGCCCTCGGCCATTGTTTTCTGCAACGTGAGAAAAGCATTGACCGCACGTTCGATCAGCGACTCATCGACCAGTACCACGTCGCTCACCAGTTCGCGAACGATCGGAAAGGTAAGTTTGCCGACGTTTGTTACCGCGATGCCTTCGGCCAGCGTGGCTCCGCCGCATGGTCTGTTGGCCTGATTCAGCGCGTTCCACATCGACGGGTAGAGTGTGCACTCGACACCGACAACCTCGATCGAAGGTCTGATTGCGCGCGCAGCAATAGCGCAGCCGGCGATCAGCCCGCCGCCGCCGATCGGAACGACCAGCACATCGAGGTCGGACACCGCTTCCAGCATTTCGAGTGCGATGGTGCCCTGACCGGCGATGATATGCGGGTCATCGTAAGGATGAACCCAGACGAGGTCGCGTTGGTTGGCAATCGCCTCAGCACGCGCCTGGGATTGCGTCAGCGTCTCGCCGTCGAGAACAACAGTGGCGCCGAGTGCCTCGGTTGCTTTGACTTTCACGAACGGCGTCGTCACCGGCATGACGATGGTCGCCGGGATCGCGAGGCGCCGGGCATGATACGCCACCGCCTGGGCGTGATTGCCGGCCGACATCGCGATGACGCCGCGCCGCCGCTCGGCGGCTGAGAGTGCGGCAAGCTTGACACACGCTCCGCGTTCCTTGAACGAGTTGGTAACCTGCAGGTTCTCGTACTTCACCAACACATCGGCGCCGGTCAACGCCGAGAGTGGCGGTGCCGCTAGTTCCGGCGTGCGCAGCACGTGGCCGGCGATCGTGCGCCGCGCAGCCTCGATATCGGCGAGCGTCACCATGCCCGGCCTTTTTCCCTATTTCCGCTGGCGTTACAATCACAGAGTCGGAGGAAAGATGGTCATGGCCTATTCCCAGCCAAATCCAGAATCGGGTTCGGGATCCACCCGGCTCGGCATCCCGGCCGACCTGCGGCCGCACGCCTACGATCCGATAGCCAATCCCGAATTGTTCGATGGCGTGCTGACGCGCCGCTTCGTCGCCTTCGTCATCGACTTGGTCATTATAGGCCTGCCGGTTGCCGCGGCGGCGCTCTTCATTCTTGTGTTCGGGCTCATTACCTTCGGCTTTGGCTGGATCTTGTTCTGGCTGCTGTCGCCAGCCTCCGTGGTGTGGGCACTGGCCTATTATGGCATCACGCTCGGCAGCCCGGCCTCAGCCACCCTCGGCATGCGCGCCATGGAGATCGAAATGCGCACCTGGTACGGCGCGCCGGCCTATTTCGTGCTCGGCGTGGTGCACGCAATCGTTTACTGGGTCAGCGTCAGCGTTCTCACGCCATTCATTGTCGTGGTCGGCTTCCTTAATTCGCGCAAAAGGCTGCTACACGACATGCTGGTCGGCGCGGTCATTATCAACAATACCGCGCGAGCGGCCTCCTTACGCGGTCCGGCGGGGAGTTATACGCGAAATGGCCTTTAACGTGCCGGCTTTCTCGGGCAATCTATGGGGTGGCCGGGGGGGTCTCGGCTGCAGGAAGCCAATGGGGCCATGCGCCACGTGACTCAGCACTCACGCGATACGCCGCAATTCTATCTTACCGCCCCTTCTCCGTGTCCTTACCTCGGCGGCAAGGAAGAGCGTAAGGTTTTCACCCATCTCGTCGGCGAGCGCGCGGGCGAACTCAATAACATCCTCACCCAAGGCGGATTTCGGCGCAGCCAGTCGATCGCCTACCGGCCGGCCTGCGAGGGTTGCCGCAGCTGCGTCTCGGTGCGGGTCGTCGCCAAGGAATTCGAGCCCACCCGCAGCATGCGCCGGATTGCAAGCCGCAACGCTGACATCACCGACGAGATGAAAATCGCGGTGCCGACTTCCGAGCAATACTCGATCTTTCGCGCTTATCTCGATTCGCGGCATCGCGATGGCGGCATGGCCGATATGACCGTGCTCGACTACGCCATGATGGTCGAGGACAGCCATATCGAGACGCGCATCATCGAATATCGGCGGCGTGAACCGCGCGGCGCCGGCGATCTGATCGCGGTCGCGCTGACCGATGTGCTCGCCGACGGTCTCTCCATGGTCTACTCGTTCTTTGAACCGGATGAGGCGTCGCGTTCGCTCGGTACGTTCATGGTGCTCGATCACATCGCCCGCGCCCAGAGCATGGGGCTTGCCTACGTCTATCTCGGCTATTGGGTCCGCGGCTCGCGCAAGATGGATTACAAGGGCCGGTTTCTGCCGCAGGAGCGGCTCACCCCCGACGGCTGGGCACGGGTCGAATAGCAGATTTTCTGCTGCGACGATTGCCTCACGAAAAGCACCGATGGCTGCTTCCCCGTCCGAACTACCCGCCGCAGCCAGGCGTCCCACAAAATCAGAGTCCAAGCGAGAAACTGGCGCCACGAAAAAGCGCCGCGCCGACAAGGGCCGCGCGACAGTCCATGCCGCGGAAAACACCCGCGCGCGCATTTTGCGCGTTGCCATCGCCGAATTTTCCGAGAAGGGTTACAGCGGCGCGCGGGTCGACGTGATCTGCAGATTATCGCGGGCCAATCCGCGGATGATCTACCACTACTTCGGCGGCAAGGATCATCTCTACATCGCGGTGCTCGAACAGGTTCTCGGCGAGCTGCGCACCGAGGAGCTCAAGCTCGACGTCGCCCACGTCGCCCCGATCGACGGCATGATGCAGTTGTTCGACTTTACTTACGATCACTTTGGCAGCCATCCCGAACTCATTCACCTGCTGAGCGGCGAGAATTTGCTCAAAGCGCGGTTTCTTCAGCGGTCCATCAAAACGCCCATCATCGCCTCCCCGCTGATAAAGCTGATCGATGGACTTTTGCGGCGGGGCGAAAAGGAAGGCGACTTCCGCCGCGGCATCGATCCACTGCAGCTCTACGTCACCATGGTGGGCTTCTCTTATTTCCACCGTTCCAACGCCTATACCCTTTCGGTGATCTTTCAGTCCGATCTGCTAGCCCCTGCCTGGCAAGCCGCCCAGAAACGCTGTGCCAGGGAGATGCTGTTGCGCTTTCTGCGCCGCGATCGCGCCTGAACCCGACCGTCTTTTTCATCAGCGGCTGCATAAATTCTGTTCAAATTATGCGCTTGTCCACGAGTGGCCGAATGGCCGCAACTGAAGAATTCCCTCGCCTTATCAGACGGTTCATAAAATCGTCCGGGAATGGCACGCTCTTTGCTGGTAAATAAACACTTACTTATGCGGCGGCGAATGCGCGCTGCATCTCAACAGGAGGTGACCATGAAGTTTCCCGCCCGCTTCGCCGCGCTCGCTTTGTTCGGTGCCGCGGCGCTAGCCACGCCGGCAAAGGCCGAAGACAAAGTCGGCTTTATCTATGTCGGCCCGGCTGCCGACTACGGCTACAACACATCGATGGATCTCGGCCGCCAGTATGTCGAAAAGCATATGCCCGGCGTGACGACGACCGCCTTCGAGCTCATTCCCGAAACGGCCGAGGTGGAACGGGTGATGGAGCGGCTGATTGCCAGCGGCCATAAGATCATCTTCGCCACCAGCTACGGCTATCTCGACTACGCCATCAAGGTCGGCGAGAAACATCCGGACGTCACCATCCTGCACGCCGGCGGCCTCAAGACCTCAAAAAACGTCGGCACCTACTGGGCCGACAGCGATGCCGGCATGTATCTGGCCGGAGTGACGGCCGCGCACGTCAGCAAAAGCGGCAAGCTCGGCTTCCAGGGTGGCTTCCAGATTCCGCAATTGATGCGTTCGGTGAACGCCTTCACCCTCGGCGCGCAGTCGGTCAATCCGAAGATCACGACGACCGTGGTCTGGAACGGCGGCTGGTGGGAACCGCAGAAGGAGACCGAAGCCACTAATGCTTTTGCCGATCTCGGCATCGACGTCATCGCCGAGCAGGTGGACAGCCCGATCACCATCGCGCAGGCCGCGGAAAAGCGCGGTATCTTTATGATCGGCAAGGATGTCGACATTCACGATCGCGCGCCCAAGGCCATCATCACCGGCGTGTCGTGGGACTGGGGCCCGATGATGGTGGAAGAAATCAAAGAAATTAAAGCCGGCACCTGGAAGCCGACCAACATGCGCGGCGACCTTGCCAGCGGCAATGTCGTGCTCGATCCGTTCGGCAGCGCCGTGCCCGCGGATGTGCAGAAAGAAGTCCTCAAGCTGAAAGCCGCGATCGTCGCCGGCAAAAAGTCGATCTGGGAAGGCCCGATCACCAAGCAGGACGGAACCGTCGTCGTGCCCGCCGGCGAGAAATTGTCCATGAAGCAGGTCGAAACCATGGACTACCTGGTCAAGGGCATCACGGGCGCCACCAAGTAGTTAAAGTACGCCAACCGCGCTCGGCAAAGGAGACCAGTCATGAACGTCACCGCGAAACCGACCAAACCCGTCGAGATGGGAGCAGGTCCGGGGCAATCGTGGCTGGTTACTCCCGATGTGGTCGATATGACGCGTCCCGCGCCCGCCGTGCGGCCATTATCGATTGAGGCCGAGCCGCAAAGCATCGTGGTCGATGCCGCGAAATCGGCGCTGCTAATTGTCGACATGCAGAATGATTTCTGCACCGAAGGCGGCTGGCTGCACAGCCGCGGCATTGACGTCTCGCCCAACCGAAAGCCAATCAAGCCGCTGCAGGCGCTGATCGCAGCGTTCCGGGAAAGAGATCTGCCGGTGATCTGGGTCAATTGGGGTGTGCGCAAGGACTTGTTGAACATCAGCCCTTCCTTGAGGCACGCCCATAACCCCAAGGGCGACGAGCCGGGATTGGCGCAACCGGTACCGGGCACGCGTTCCGAAGTGATCAAATTTGGCAGCTGGGGCGCTCGGGTTGTCGATGAAATCAATCCAGACGACCGCGACGTGCAGATCGTCAAGCACCGCTTCAGCGCTTTTTGGGATACTGAGACCGACGCTGTGCTGCGCAATCTCGGCGTCAAAACCTTGTTCATCGGCGGCGTGAACATGGACCAGTGCGTCATGACCACCCTCGAAGACGCAAGCTTTCTGGGCTACGATACAATCCTGATTGAAGATGCGACTGCGACCACATCGCCGGACTATTGCGTGCAAGCGGTGCTCTACAACGTCAAGCTGCTGTTCGGATTCGTGACCCGCTCCGCGGCGCTGCTCGCGGCGCTTTCCGCTCCGTCGAAGTCATAAGCTCTTGATGTCGCCGATCGCCGATTTCGACTCGGTCGACGCGCGGCTTTCGGCGCTCGCGATCGAGTTGCCGCGGGTCCCGGTTCCGGTCGCCAATTTTGTCCCCTTCCGCCGCATCGGCAATCTGGTTTTCCTCGCCGGCCAGGTCTGCGAGTGGAACGGCGAAGTCCGTTACGTCGGCCGCGTCGGAATCGATTATGATCTGGCCGATGGTCAGAAAGCTGCGCGGGTCTGCGCGCTCAATCTGATCGCGGCTCTGAAAGCGGCCTGTGGGGGAACCCTCGATGGCGTCACCGGCTGCATTCGCCTCGGCGGCTTTGTCAATTGCAGTCCGCAGTTCGACGCAATCCCGCAAGTTATCAATGGCGCTTCCGATCTTATGCACGAGCTGTTCGGCAGCAACGGCAGCCACGCGCGCACGGCCATCGGCGTCGCCAATCTGCCGCGCGGCGCCGCGGTCGAGGTCGATGGCATTTTCGCCTTGGGATAACCGCGGATGACTTCATCCGCGCTTGTCACCATGTCCGGCATTCGCAAGCAGTTCGGCACTGTCACGGCGAACGACAATGTCGATCTTGAAATCCACGCCGGCGAAGTGCTCGCGCTGCTTGGAGAAAACGGCGCCGGCAAAAGCACTTTGATGAAAGTCCTGTACGGATTTTATCACGCCGATGCAGGCGAAATCCGCCTCGACGGTGAACCGGTGAGCTTCGCTTCGCCGCGCGAGGCGATGGCGAACGGCATTGGCATGGTGTTCCAGCAGTTTTCACTGGTGCCAGCGCTTTCGGTGCTGGAGAATCTGCTCGCCGCATTTCCGGAGGCGCCGTGGTGGCAATCCCGCGGGCGGGCCCGTGTGAAGGCGGCCGCGCACTGGCTCGAACGCCTGGCGCCCGACCTCGATCCGGCGCGCCCAGTGCGCGAGCTCGCGGTCGGTGAGCGACAAATCGTCGAGCTTGCCAAGGTGCTCAATCTTAATGCCCGAATTGTCATTCTGGATGAGCCAACATCGGTGCTGACGCCGGCCGAGACCGAACGGCTCTACGGCTTTATCCGGTCGCTGGTCGCGGAAGGCAAAGCCGTGGTGTTGATCACCCACAAGCTCGCGGACGTCGCCGCCTGCGCCGACCGCATTGTGGTCATGCGCAGCGGCCGCGTCGTGGATCGCGCGCTGGCGCGCGAGCGAACGCCGGAGCAGCTGGTCAGCGCGATGATCGGGCGCGACACGCTTGCGGCGATCGAAGCTCCGGCGGCCGCCTCCAGCGCTGTCCCGGTCCTGCAAGTGCGCGGGGTGTCTGCGACCTCGCAGGGCGCACAAATTCGCGATGTTTCGTTCGAAATGGCGGCTGGCGAAATCCTCGGCATTGCCGGGGTTTCCGGCAACGGCCAATACGCGCTGGCCGAGGCGCTGGCGGGGCTTGCTCCGGTCACCGCCGGCGACATTGTTCTAGGCGGTGCGAGCATTGCCAGCCGCATTGGCGACGGAGCGATTGCCGACAACGTCGCCTACATCCCGGAGCGTCCGCTCGACAACGCCGTCGTTGCCGATCTCGATCTCGGTTTAAACCTCACGCTGCGAAGGCTGACCAAGCTACCGTTGTTCCCCCAACGGCGCGCCATTAACACGCAAGCGAGAGACCTCATAAGTCGCTTCGACGTGCGGCCGCCGAACCCCACTCTCCCCGCTGCCGCGCTGTCCGGCGGCAATCTGCAAAAGCTCGTCATTGCGCGCGAGCTTTCCGACACGCATCGCCTCGTCATTGCTTGCTATCCGGCAATGGGGCTCGATGTGCTAGCGACCCAGGCGGTTTATCTTTCACTGTTCGAACAAGCGGCCTCAGGCGCCTGCGTCGTCTGGATCTCGGAAGAGTTGGATGACCTCCTGGCATATGCACACCGGATCGCGGTGATCCATGGCGGAAGCATCGCCGGGATTGTCAGGCGCCAAGACGCAAGCCGTCAGACGATCGGCCACTGGATGGCTGGCATGGATCGCGGAGCGGCGGCGTGAACGCGGGCCTGCTTCAGCGATCACTCTATGGTGCAGGCGGCGCGGTCTTATTCCTGGCATTGGCGTCGGTCTTTCTCCTCACGATTGGCCGGCCGCCGCTTCTGACGCTTGCGACCATGGTCGGCTACGCCTTCGGCGACGTTTATTCGGCCTCGGAAAGTCTGGTCAAAGCGACGCCGATCCTGCTGTGCGCACTCGCGGTGATCTTGCCGGCGCGACTTGGTCTGATCACCGTCGGCGGCGAAGGCCAACTTTACCTCGGCGCGCTCCTCGGCACCGCTGTGGTGGTGAACTATCCCGGTGCGCCGTTGTTTGCTTTGCTGCCGGCAATGCTTGCGCTTGGCGCCGCCGGCGGCGCCATTTGGAGCGGGCTGGCGGGAGTTTTGCGCGCCCGCTTCGATGTCAACGAGACAATATCCACGCTGCTCCTGAACTATATTGCCGTGCTGCTGGTGAACTTTGCCGTCTACGGCGCCTGGAAAGATCCGGCGAGTCTGGGCTGGCCGGCGACGATTCAGTTCCCCCCGGCTGCCACCGTCCCGAGTCTGTTTGGAACACGCGTCCACCTCGGCTTCATCGTCGCTGTTGTGGCGGCGTTCGTTTTACACATCGCGGTGACTCGCACGCGGTGGGGCCTTGAACTCAAAGTCCTCGCCGGTAATCGCAAAGTCGGCGCCATGGTCGGACTGCGCTTTGCACGCAGCACGTTGATCGTGATGGCGATCGGCGGCGCGCTCGCCGGCTTTGCCGGCATTTGCGAAACCTCTGCCATTCAGGGACGGCTGCAGTCCGGCCTGTCGGTCGGTTACGGGCTGACCGGCTTCCTCGTGGCGTGGCTGTCGGGTCAGCATTTCCTGCGTGCCGTGCCCATCGCAATCATGATCGGCGGTTTGATCGCGGCCGGCGACGCGCTGCAGCTTTACAGCAAAATTCCGAGCGCCAGCGCCACCGTGCTGCAAGGATTGCTGTTCGCGGCCGCTCTGGCGGCGAGCGGTTTGGCGGCGCGACGCGAGGCGCGCCGTGGATGACCTGACCGCAGTCGGACAATGGACCGCTGCGATGCTGCGGTCGTCCACACCGCTGCTGCTCGTCACCTTGGGCGAGACGCTTACGCAGCGTGTCGGCATCATCAACCTCGGCGTCGAAGGCCAGATGCTGGGCGGCGCGTGCACGGGCTTTGCAGCAGCTGCAGTCACCGGCGATCCGCTGATCGGCTTTGCCGCCGGTGCGGGAGCCGGCGTTTTGCTGTCGGCCGTGCACGCCGTACTGTGTCTTGCCTGCGGCGCCAACCAGATCGGTAGCGGCATCGCGGTGTGGACGCTGGGCTTAGGCCTCACATCTTACTTCGGCCGCGCCTTCGTCGGTGCCAAGGTGACGGGTCTTGCGTCGATCGGTGGACCGGCAGTCGACGACATTCCCCTGCTCGGACCGGTTCTCGCGCAGCTCACGCCGATAGCGCCCGTTGCGCTGCTGCTGGTCGCTGTCGTCGGTCTCTGGCTTTACCGCACCAGCACCGGCCTGAACTGGCGCATCGTCGGCGAGTTGTTCGAGACGGCGCGCGCCATCGGGTTGGCGCCGCTGTTGGTGCAGCTTCAGGGCATCCTTATCGGCGGCCTGTTGTCCGGCTTCGCCGGTGCGATCCTTTCGGTCGACTACACCCAAACCTGGGCCAACGACATGACCAAAGGCCGCGGCTTTGTCGCAGTAGGTCTCGTGATCGTCGCCCGGTGGAATCCGTTTCTGGTGCTGCCGGTTGCGCTGATTTTCGGATTGAGTGAGGCCGCGACTTTGCGACTGCAGGCGGAAGGGCTCACCTTGTCGCCTTATTTGATCGCCTGCTTGCCTTACGTGGTCTGCCTGTTGTGTGTCATTGTCGCCTCCATGCAAGAAGGTCGCATTGGCGGCATGCCGGCGGAGCTCGCATCGGTCTTTGGTCGCCGGCGCTAACCACAACCGCCTGCGCCGGCGGCAACAAAGCTTCGAACGAAAGTGGAGGATGCCCGCGTGAGCGAAGACGTGCACGAGGTTTATGCCATCCGCTACGGTCATCACGCGCGGCATTCGCCGGAAAACTTCATCGGCGGCGATCCACACGACATGCTTCAGCCGCTCGACTTCTTTGTTTGGGCGATCGTCGGGGCGGCCGGGACAATCATTGTCGATACTGGCTTCGATGAGCCGATGAGCCGTCGCCGCCAGCGCGAGATCACCAAGCCGGTGCGGGAAGGACTTACCGCGCTTGGCATTGCACCCGAGACGGTGATGCGCGTCATTGTCAGTCACCTGCACTACGATCATTGCGGCAATTACGACCTGTTTCCGCAGGCCCGCTATCATCTGCAGGATCGCGAGATGGCATACGCGACCGGCCGCTGCATGTGTCATCAGGCGTTGCGGCTGCCGTTCGAGGCGGACGACGTGATCGCCATGGTGCGCAAGGTTTTCTCCGGCCGCGTCACTTTCCACGACGGCACCGATGAAATCGTGCCGGGCGTGACCGTGCACCGCATCGGCGGCCATTCGATGGGCCTGCAGGCGATCCGTGTAAAAACCAAACGCGGCGATGTCATGCTCGCCGCGGATGCCGCACATCTTTACGCCCACATCGATCAGGGCCGGATTTTTCCAATCACTTACAATGTCGGCGAAGTGCTCGAAGGCTACGAGACGCTCAAGAAGCTCGCGACGTCGCCCCGCCATATCGTGCCCGGTCACGATCCGCTGGTGCTGCAACGTTATCCAGCGGCAAAGCCCGGCCTCGAAGGCTGGGTCGCGCGACTTGACGTGGAACCGACCGCGTAACCGCGCAGTCAGCGTCAGCGCCCGTCAAACTTGTTCGTCTTCGGAAAGCCCTTCGGCGCCAGACGGCCAGCATCGGCGCGGTTGCCGCGCCAGTCGGCGAGTTCTTTCAGCGACAGCGTGAACACGCGGCTGGCGGAATTGGTCCAGGTCAACCCCTTCTCCGCCTCGAAGACTTTCAGATCGGAGAGCCCGCCGTCCTTGTGCCGCTGCAGGCGCACGCCGCGGCCGCGCGTCATCTCCGGCACCTGATCGAGCGGGAACACCAGCATCTTGCGGTTATCGCCGATCGCCGCGGCCAGCTCGCCCTCGGCCGGCGCAATGGCGCGCGCCAAATCGGGCGGCTTGACGTTGAGGATTTGTTTGCCCTTGCGGGTATTGGCGAGGCACTCGTCCTCGGGCACGATAAAGCCCCTGCCCTGCTTGCTCGCGACGATCAGCTTGCGGCCGCCCTGATAGCGGAACACCGTGATGATTTCGGTCTCCTGCTCCATTTCGATGTAGAGCCGGATCGGCTCGCCGTGGCCGCGACCGCCCGGCAGCTTTGCCGCCTCGATGGTGTAACAGCGGCCGTTGGTGGCAAAGACCAGAAGCTTCGACGTCGTCTCGGCAAAGAAGGCGAGCATGAGACTGTCATCGGCTTTGAACGCGAGACCGGACAGGTCAGCGACCTGGCCGCGCAGCGCCCGGATCCAGCCCTTCTCGGACACCACAATCGTGACCGGCTCGCGCTCGACCAAGGCCTCCTCGATCGCCGCTTCATCGTGCTCCGGCGCCTCGGCAAACGTGGTCCGGCGCTTGCCAAGTTGCGTCTTTAAGCTGAACTTGTCGCGGACGTCGCGGATCTGCCCGGCAATGGTTTTCCATTGCGCCTTCTCCGAACGCAGCAATTCCTCGATCGACTTCTTTTCCGTGCGCAGCGTCTTTTCTTCTTCGCGGATTTCCATCTCTTCAAGGCGGCGCAAATTGCGCAGCCGCATGTTGAGGATGGCTTCGGCCTGAACCTCGGACAGCTTGAACGTCTTGATCAACACCGGCTTTGGCTCATCCTCGGTGCGGATGATTTTGATGACCTTGTCGAGGTTGAGGTAAGCGACGAGATAGCCGCCGAGGACTTCGAGCCGATGCTCGATCTGATTGAGCCGCCAGCGCGAGCGCCGCAACAGCACGTCGCGCCGGTGCGTCAGCCACTCGCTCAAAGCTTCGGCAAGCCCGACGACCTTGGGGATGCGGCCGCGCACCAGCACGTTCATGTTGAGCGGCACCCGGCTTTCAAGCTCGGTGAGCTTGAACAGGCTCTCCATCAGCAGCGCCGGATCGATGCTGCGTGAGCGCGGCTCGAAGACGAGCCGCACGTCTTCGGCGGATTCGTCGCGCATGTCGGCAAGGAACGGCAGCTTCTTCTCGTTCATCAACTCGGCGATGCGCTCGACCAGCCGCATCTTCTGCACCTGCCAGGGGATCTCGGTGACCACCACCTGATAGGTGCCGCGCCCGGTATCCTCGGTGTTCCAGCGCGCCCGCAGCCGGAACGAGCCGCGCCCGGTGGTGTAGGCCTCGGCGATGGTTTCGGGCGTATCGACGATGACGCCACCGGTCGGAAAATCGGGACCGGGCACGAATTTCAGCAAAGTGCGGCTGCGCGCATTCGGCGTGTCGATGAGATGAAGCGCGGCGTCGCACAGCTCGGCGATATTGTGCGGCGGGATCGCGGTCGCCATGCCGACCGCAATGCCTTGCGCACCGTTGGCAAGGAGATTGGGAAACGCTGCTGGCAGCACCGCGGGCTCTTCCGACACGCCGTCGTAATTGGGACGGAAATCCACGGCATCTTCGTCGATGCCGTCGAGCAGGAGCCGCGCGGCTTCCGTCAGCCGCGCTTCGGTGTAGCGGTAGGCTGCGGCGTTATCGCCGTCGATGTTGCCGAAATTTCCCTGCCCGTCGACCAGCGGATAGCGCGAGGCAAAATCCTGCGCGAGCCGCACCAGCGCGTCATAGATTGCCTGGTCGCCGTGCGGGTGGAAATTGCCCATCACGTCACCGACGATCTTGGCCGATTTCTTGAACGCCGAGCCGGGATCGAGGCGGAGAAGCCGCATGCCGTAAAGGATGCGGCGATGCACGGGTTTGAGCCCATCGCGGGCGTCGGGCAGCGCGCGGTGCATGATGGTCGACAGCGCGTAGGCGAGGTAGCGCTCCTCCAGCGCTTCGCGCAGCGCAATCTCCTGTACGTCCCCGGACTCGGGGGAATCACTTTCCTGCTCATGGCAGAGAGCGGTACTCCGGCTGGCCGTTGCGGACAAGAATAGCCGCGATGAAACGCCCGCGAGCGTCGGGCACCGGAAGGCCGCGCGGCGCAAAAGCGTGACGCTCGAGGAAGAAGCCGGTCAGCGCGAAGGCATCCGCCAGATCGGCGGCGGACGTTGGCTGCGCCGCCGTGCTCAAGAAGCCAGGCAGCCGCATCAGCTTATCCTGGTAAGCTTCTCCGCCGGCGCGCGAAACCGCGCGCCCGGAACGCGGCGAAACGTAGATCAGATCGTCTTTCGAGCCGTTCGCGGCACAGGACGAAAGATCAAGGCCGAACCCAAGCTCGGCGAGGAATGAAAGCTCAAAGCGCGCAATCATCGGCGCAACCGCTGACGGGTCGTCGAGTGCGTCAAGGATCGCTTCGAGAGCGCCATACACCCCCGCATGCGGCTCGCGTTCGGCAAGGAGCCGGCATAACGCCGACAGATGCGTCACGCCATGGACCGCATGCGCGGCGTTGAGAAAACCAGCCGCGCGCAGATTGGTGCCCTCGACCGCATAATTGCCGAGATGGTCATCAAGCCGCGCCCGCCAGGTCGCGTGCAGCGAATTCCCCGGCTGCAGCACCGCGCGCAGCCGCCGCCCGGTGCCGCCGCGCACCAGCCCAAGATGCCGGCCACGCTCCTGCGTCATCAATTCGAGAATGACGCTCGACTCGCCATAGCGCCGCACGCCAAGCACAATGCCTTCATCGGTCCATTGCATGGCGCTTATGTAACGTGCCCGGCCCAGATTCGCAGGCCGCCTTCATCCTGCCCCGCAAAGCGGGGAAGGGGGACCACGCGCTAGCGCGGTGGAAGGGGCGCGGGCGGTCAGGCAAACCTCTCTGCTGCACGCCCCCTCCACCACCCTTCGGGTGGTCCCCCTTGCATGTTTGGACGACCGAATCGGCGCAAGCTGTGAGGTGCGTCGGGGCCGGTGGCCACCGGCCCCGACGCGGATGGGTGGGACCGCAATTCCCCCTGGGTGTTCCTCGGCACCGCGGGGGAGCATGGTCCGTCCGTCCTTCGGCTTTGTCCTCAACAGATGATAGGGAGCACGTCCCGCATGCAAGGCAAGGAAGCGTCCGAACAAGAGACCAAGATCAAGTCTAGCGTGGGAATCGATGTCAGCAAATGTTGGCTCGACGTCCACGTGTTGCCTGCCGACAAATCGTTGCGCGTGGCCAATAGCTGCGACGGCATTCGTCAGCTCAAGCGTTGGCTGTTGCATTACGATTTGATGCTCGTCGTTATCGAGGCCACGGGCAAATGGCACCGCCACCTGCATCGCAGTCTCGTGGCTTCCGCCATCGCGGTCGCTGTCGTCGATCCCTATCGGGTACGGATGTTCGCCAAAGCACAAGGCGTCCTTGCTAAAACTGACAGGCTCGATGCCCGCGTGCTCGCCTTGTTCGCCGTTATGATGCGGCCGTCGGCACGAATGCCGGCTCCGCAAACCATGGCGGAGCTTGCCGAACTGGTGGTGGCCCGCGCCAGCGCCGTCGAAGCGCAGTCCGCGCTCAAGAACCAGCTCGGCACGGCCGCGAGCAAGTTCCTCAAGCGTCAGCTCGAGCGTCGTATCGTCAGAGCCGGCAAGGATATCGCAGCGCTTGACGGCGAGATCTTCAGGCGCATTCAGGCCGACGACGCCCTGGCCAGGCGTTATGCCATCCTGACCTCGATCCCGAGCTTCGGTTTTGCGGTCGCAGCGACCCTCATTGCCTGTCTCGCCGAGATCGGCAGTATGACCGCCAAGCAGGTCGGCATGCTGGCTGGCCTCGCTCCGATCGCTGATCAATCGGGCGAGCGTGAAGGTACTCGCGTCATCTGGGGCGGACGCCCCGCCGTGCGCCGCGTCCTCTATCTCGCAGCTCTCAGCGCCGCCCGCTTCAATACCGACATGAAGACCTTTTATCAGCGCCTCAGAGCCAGCGGGAAACCACCAAAAGTCGCCCTCGTCGCCATCGCCAGAAAGCTCGCAGTCCTGGCCAACACCCTCATTCATGAAAACCGAACCTGGGAGCTTCGCCCGCCACTACATGCTTAACTCCGAACACAGATGCTCCCCCGCTCCGTTTCACTGCGCGGGGGCGGACAAGCGACTCCGTTCCCGCGACGCGATCCGCGCCCGAGTTTTGCCAAATGCCTCGTCACCACCGGGCTTGACCCGGTGGTCCATGCGGAAGTGCGGCTTCGAAACCTCTCGGCAAATCCGATCCGGCTTCTCGTCCGCATGGATTGCCGGATCAAGTCCGGCAATGACGAAAGAAAGAAACCAAAGAAAAAAGGAAGCGGAACGCCGACAGACGTGTGTATCAAACCTCCGCGCCTTGTAAGGGCGCGGCGCGCGTCCACCGCAGACAAGTGTACGCAAGTCTGCGCACACAAAATCCACGTGACGCGCCGCCTATCGGCGTTCCACCGCGGCTCTAGCGTAGGCGACCGAACGCCACCGCTCAGCTCCAGACCGCGCTTCCTGGGACGCGAGTTTCCTCTGTCCCAGTCCAGCGAGCTCCTCGCAGACCGGTCATAGTGCCGGCCGGGCGTATCGTCCGAAGCCGCCCGGGAACGGACTGTATCGTTCCGCCCGCGGGCACCGCACTCGCTCCACCTTCAGGAGTACCCTCGGCCGAAGGCGTCCTTCACTGAGCGAGATTCGTTAAATAATGTACCTGTAATGGAGACAGATGTCAATAAAAACGGGACCGGCACACGATCGAGTTGAAGCGGTACAACTTTCAATCGAACCAACGTCTTGGTACTTTCCTCGCCGAATCGCTACGAATGGTGGCACGGTTGGAGTTGGCGTTTGACACCATGGCTCTTCGCGACGTCTGCGAGAGCGAGGAAAAGGCGAGACGAAAGCTGGGGTCTAAGGTGGCCGCTGGTCTCAAGCGCCGACTCTCAGACTTTCAGGCGATCGAGTCATTTGACGAATTGCCTGCCGCAAGACCCAGGAAAAATTCAAGCAGCTACACGTTCTCATTGCCCGACGGCTGGCGGTTAGTAGTTACCGCTGGTCACGGCAGTAATCCTACGCACCCTTCGGGAAAGATCGACTGGGCTAAGGTCAGCCGAATAAAAATATTGAGGATCGAAAAAGCAAATGGATGAAAACGGCTTCCAACCGGATTGGCTGTCGGTACCAGGAGGCACAATCCTCGACATTCTCGAAGAAAGAGGGATGTCGACAAAAGAACTCGCGATGCTCCTTGGCTATACCCAGCATCGCGCGGAGAGATTGCTTGCCGGCAAAGAAGCAATCACGAAGGACGTTGCCAAACTTCTATCCGAGCGGCTGGGGGGCTCCGAGAGATTCTGGATGTCCCGGGAAAAGAATTATCGAAATGAAGTCGCGAGGCTGCAGGGTACCGGCGACATCAGCGCCGCAAAAGCTTGGCTGGACGAACTCCCTATTAAGGACATGCGGAAGTTCGGATGGATTCCTACGAAACAAACAGCGGAACAAAACGTTGAGGCATGCCTTCGCTTCTTCGACGCCGCCGACGTCAAAGAGTGGCGGAATAAATATGGGCAAGTGCTTTCAGCGGTGTCGTTCCGCACCTCACCCGCGTTCAAGTCTGAACCGGGTGCCGTATTGGCATGGCTACGGCACGGTGAAGTTACTGCTGAACGCGCAACGTGCAGGCCTTGGAATGCTGCTAGTTTCGAGCGATCACTTACAGCGATCAGGCGCCTAACTCGTCACAAAGAACCGTCAGCGTTCCTTCCTTCACTTAGAAAGCTCTGTGCCCAAAATGGTGTTGCGCTCGTCATTGCTCGAACCCCAGCTGGTTGCGCGGCTAGCGGAGCAACTCGTTTTCTCAACACGCAAAAAGCAATGATACTTCTTAGCTTCAGATATATGTCAGACGACCAGTTTTGGTTTACTTTCTTCCACGAAGCAGCACATCTGCTTCTCCATGGCACAAAAGCTTTGTTTTTAGAAGATGGGAGCGAAGTTTCATTGAAGGAGGAACACGAAGCAAATTTGTTCGCCAAGAATCTTTTAATTCCGCCGGCTGCTCGAACGGAATTGATGAGTTTGAGGCCAGAGAAGCAGGCGATAATGAGATTTGCAGTGAAAATAGGAATTTCGCGTGGAATAGTTCTCGGCCAGCTACAACATCAGGGACGCGTTAAGCCTGAACATCTAAATTGGCTGAAGCGTCGATACAAACTCCAAGACTTGCTCAGTGTCAGCGATTAGCCACGAAATGAGATGAATTTCCGCGGACTCTTTTGCCAGTTGCAGAGCGAATCCTCTAAAACCTGCATGCCCACGTTCAAACGCGAATCTAATTCCAACAGCCGCACATCAAGATCCTGCGCACTAATGTTTGCGTGGGCGGTACCACCGAACAAGAGACGAGCACCACTTAGTGGCCCAGTCGCACCGTTAAGATAGGCCGACCCAGGCACAATTGGAGCGATGCCCAATTTGCCGAGCATAGTTAGAAAGTCAAACTTCGCTAGCCGGCCAAATCCAACTACCACATCCATCGATTGATACATGTGGTTGAAAACTGCTCGCGGATTTTGCCCAACCTTTTTGTGGACATCTCGCAACAACTCAGAGTGCGTTCGGGGCGGGGCCACCCAGCTTACATATGAGGCCACCGTTGCTCCAGTTCCCGCTTTCGACGACGCGCTTAGACTTTGATATTTCCGATGATTACTAAACCGCCGGGAGACACCGTCAGACTTTAGTGTTTTTTCGTTTGCAGCCAGCCATCGACGAAAACTCTCCGGATTGTTGCTCACTCGCGACCAGTTCCATGGTTTTCCGCCCAGCGCACCGTACACATCCCGCGCGAGATGCCATCCGTCTTTGCTGTGCTTGCCAAAATGTATTGATAGAAAAACTAACCAAAACGCTTCATCGACTTCGCCCCTGCGCATTCTAAATGCCGCCGCACGTATCGGATCGAAAATCGCACTAGCGGGGTTAGTTCTTTCAGGATCGATGCTGTGATCCCGAATAAAGTGCGCATATTCAATCCGTCGCAGGCTCTCGACGATTTGCTCCACGAGGACCGATCGAGCAACCTCCTCCTTAGCTCCGGGAAGTGGCGTCACTTCCGAATCAAACCGCAGTAACGCAGAGTCAATCTTCGTGAACCGCTCTTTGTCTCCCGGTCTCACGTTGTTAGCGATTGGACCGCTCTGCCACCAATGCGCTTTTTGATATATGCATTATAAACTGTCGTTGTCATTTTGCTCATGGGAGTTCCGACGGGTTTGCGGGCCTTAGTGAGTGCAAAGACGCGGAGCAGACGCGCTAAATCTGCCCAGTAGGGAGGCAATCCAAACCCCACCAGCGAATAGGCTCGACCATCCCGGATTTTTTCCTCGGCAACTAATAGCTTTGAGATATTTGGCCAGGGATTACCTACCGGCATTGCAGGCATTGAAATTCTGGCCTGCCAACCCTCGTTGATAAACCTTTTGACCTTTGCGAGATCGTGATCATGGATGTGAAGACTCCCAACAGCGTGTTTGTATGTTCCAAGCTTTACCCTTAGTGTCCGCGCAAATATCTCTTGCAGGAAAGTGAATGCAAAAACATCATGCGGCAGCCCAAGGAAAGCGTCATTCGATCTCATGTGAGTCACAACATGCAAGTGACCCTTTCGTATGAGAAATTGAATGGCGCATGTGCATGGAATATCCTTGTAGTCTTTCAGCAAGTCTTCTGCATTGAATAGTTGTATTACTGCCTGCCGTGAGCTTGGTTTTTTACCAAGTAACGCAATAACATTGTCGATCTGATTCACGCGGCCACGCATGTTGAATATTCTAGGACCATATGCGCCGTGGACTGTTTTTTTGTCGTCAGAGAATTTTGAGGTGGTCCCGGTTGTCTGAACAGATTTTCCGCGTCGATAAGTGGGGCGTCTGCCGGGGTTAGGCTGCCATGCGGAGGAGCAGCGCGGTGAAGTAGGCTTGATCGGGCGTCGTGCCGTCAAGGCTCGAATGTGGGCGTCGGCCATTATAGAAGTCCAGGTATCGGCCGATCGAAGCGCGGGCCTCGCTGACACTGTCGTAGGCCCTCAGATACACCTCCTCATATTTGACGCTGCGCCACAGCCGCTCGACGAAGACGTTATCCCGCCAAGCTCCTTTGCCGTCCGTGCTGATCGCGATTTTGTTGTTGGCGAGCACGCCGGTGAAAGCCTGGCCGGTGAACTGCGAACCTTGGTCCGTGTTGAAGATGTCCGGCTTGCCGTGACGGCCCAAAGCATCCTCCAGCGTCTCGACACAAAATGCCGCTTCCATCGTGATCGACAGCCGCCAAGACAGCACGCGGCGGCTGAACCAGTCGAGCACCACGGCCAGATAGACGAAGCCGCGCGCCATCGGGATGTAGGTGATGTCCATCGCCCACACCTGGTTCGGCCGCGTGATTGCCATCCCGCGCAGCAGATACGGATAGATCTTGTGGCCGGGTTCGGGCTGCGTCGTGCGCGGACGCCGATAGAGCGCCTCAAGCCCCATCCGCTTCATCAGCGTCTTTACGTGACGACGGCCGATCTTGCACCCCTCGCCAACCAGCAGGCCTCGCAACATCCGCGAACCGGCGAAGGGGAACTCCAGATGCAGTTCGTCAATCCGTCGCATCACCTCAAGGTCGGCCACAGACACCGGCCGCGGCAGGTAGTAGACGCTGCCACGGCTGATGCGCAGAACCTCCGCCTGCTTTGTGATCGGCAGATCGTGCTCACGGTCGATCATCGCTTTGCGCTCAGCAGGCCGGCTTTGCTGAGCGCGCCTTCCAAAAAACTATCTTGGCGCTGCGCGCCCCCTGTGGGGATAGAAACGGGGTCAGTGCTAGTCTGCGCCCGGAAGGGAGCGGCCGTTACGATTTTGGTGGCAGGTAACCCCGTCAAAAAACCTGGTCCATGGGCTGTTGCGCGCTTGAGAGTGGTGACGCCATCCGGCGATCCCGTTTAGGAATCTGATCAATAGCGCAGCCCAGCCCTTCCGCTGTCGTCAGCAGGAGGATTGGATATGAACCGGAAGAGGTCAAAACCAAAGAGCGACCACACGATGCCGATGGTCCACCCGAACGCGGCCGCCATCGATATCGGGGCGACGATGCACATGGCTGCCGTAAGAGCAGATCGCACGCCTGAGCCAGTGCGCAGCTTCGGGACCTTCACAACCGATCTGCATCGACTGGTGGATTGGTTTACAGAATGTGGCGTCGAGACAGTCGTTATGGAGTCGACCAGCGTCTACTGGATTCCGATTTTCGAACTCCTCGCCGCCCGTGGTTTTGCTGTGTTCGTCGTCAATGCGCGCGATGCCAAGCACGTGCCCGGACGCAAGACCGATGTCAGCGATGCGCAGTGGCTGCAGCGGCTTCATTCTTACGGTCTGTTGCGTGCCAGCTTTCGGCCCAAAGGCCAGATCGCCGAGCTGCGTGCATACGTGCGTCAGCGCGAGCGTCTGCTCGAGTATGCGGCCTCCCATATCCAGCACATGCAGAAGGCGCTGACAGAGATGAACCTTCAGCTCCACCACGTCGTCGCCGACGTCACCGGCGCGACTGGTCTGCGGATCATCCGCGCAATACTCGCCGGCGAGCGTGACCCCAAGGTGCTGGCGCGCTTGCGCGATTATCGGTGCCACGCTGGTGCTGAGACGATCGAGAAGGCGCTCACCGGTAACTACCGCGCCGAGCACCTGTTCGCGTTGGAGCAGGCACTGTCTCTGTACAACGCTTACAAAGAAAAGGCATCTGCCTGCGACGCCAGGATCGAAGCTGTGTTGAAGGAACTGAGCATCAGTCGTGGTCTCAACGCAGGTCCGTTGCCGTCGCCACGTCGACGCCTACACGGGAAAGCGAACGGGCCGGATTTCGATGTCCGCGCGGCGCTTTTTAACCTGCTTGGCAAGGATCTTACCCAGATCGATGGCCTCGGCTCTTACCTCTCGCTCAAGCTGATCGCTGAGTGTGGCGACGACCTCTCCGCCTGGCCGAGCGCAAAGCACTTTACCTCCTGGCTATGCCTAGCGCCGAGCAACAAGATCTCCGGCGGCAAGGTGCTCTCGTCACGAACACGCCGCTGTGGGAGCCGGGCCTCGGCGCTTCTGCGGCTTGCTGCCGTTACTGTCGGACGGACCGACACCGCGCTCGGCGCCTTCTACAGGCGGCTCTCGGCACGTATCGGCAAGGCCAAGGCGGTGACCGCCACTGCGCGCAAGATCGCAGTCCTGTTCTACAATGCCGTGCGTCACGGGATGGAGTACGTCGACCCCGGCGCATCGTTCTACGAGACACGCTACCGCACGCGGATAATCGACAATTTGCATCGGCGCGCCAAGGCTTTTGGATTTGTTCTCCAACCCACGGAGCCGGCACCTTGAGCCGCCGTTTCTTAGGAATCGTTCTCCAGCGCCAGCTCCCCGATCTTCGCATGCAGCGACTTCACATCAATCGCAGGCTGGGCTGCCGCGTTGCCGCCGCCGGGACCGAAAACGTCGGCAGCACCGCCTTCAAGCTGTGCCTTCCACGCCCCGCGACCTGATTGGGGTGAACGTCAAACTGCTCCGCGAGTTGAACTACCGTTCGCTCGCCCTTGATGGCGGCAAGCGCCACCTTCGCCTTGAAGCCCGGTGTGTGGTTCCGGCGCGGTCGTCTCGTCATGGTCTCTCCTGATTTCGCAGGGCACAGCGTGCCCATCATCAGGCAGAAACTCCACTTAGCGTCCTGTGCAGATTTCCGAGGCCGGCTCTGTTCTCATATCCACTCAAATAATAGTCGATGAAATTTAATTCGTTCGATTTGGCCAAATACCAAAGAGTCTCACCGAGACAACTAAACACTGTTCCTTTCGTTTCTGTTCGGCTCAATCGCGCTACTGGGTTTTTTAGTTCAAGCAGTACTCCTGAGAGTTCTGTGTTCCAGCCCTTGCTGGCTTTTACTCGTTCACCGCTCTCCAAGAGTTTTTTGAAAGTCTTGAGCAAAAGGTCATCGAGTGTCCCCGCTGAAACGTGCATGAGGTTGCCTCCGGCAACTTATAATAGCACGAAACCTTAGCTTGCTCGCCCCAAGACGCGGTGCCCGACACGAAGCCGGGCGTTAACGATTACTCCTTCGAAAACGCCAGCCCCATTTCCCGATAACGCTCGGGGTCGTCGCCCCAGCCTTCGCGGACTTTGACGAAGAGGAAGAGGTGCACCGGGTGCTCGACGGCCGCGGCGATTTCGATGCGGGCCGCGGCGCCGATTGCCTTGATGGTCTGGCCGCCTTTGCCGAGCACGATCTTGCGCTGGCTTTCGCGCTCGACAAAGATTGTCTGCTCGATGCGCACCGCGCCGCCTTTGAGCTCGGTCCAGCTCTCGGTCTCGACCGTCGACTGGTAAGGCAATTCCTGGTGTAGCCGCAGATAAAGCTTTTCGCGGGTAATCTCGGCGGCGAGATGGCGCATCGGCGCATCCGAAATCTGATCTTCGGGGTAGAGCCACGGTCCCGGCGGCACGTGGGCGGCGAGAAACGTTTTCAGATCGGCAACACCGTCGCCCGAACGCGCAGAGATCATAAAAGTTGCGGCGAAGGCGGCGCGCTCGTTGAGCGTTTGAGTCGACGTGAGCAGCTTCGGCTTGCCGACGAGGTCGACCTTGTTGAGCACCAGCACCTTGGGGGCGCGGACATCGGCAAGGCCGCGCAAGATCGTCTCGTCATCGTCCTGTACGCCTTTGCCGGCGTCGATCAGCAGCGCGACCAGGTCCGCCTCTTTGGCGCTGCCCCAGGCGCTGCCGACCATGGCGCGGTCGAGCCGCCGCCGCGGCGCAAAGATGCCGGGCGTGTCGACGAAAATCAGTTGTGCCGCGCCTTCGATCGCAATGCCGCGAATGAGCGCGCGCGTGGTCTGCACTTTCGGCGTGACGATCGAAATCTTGGCGCCGACCAGTGCGTTCAGCAGCGTCGACTTGCCGGCATTCGGCGCGCCGATCAGGGCCACAAAGCCGCAGCTTGTGGCGGGCGCCGCGGGCGCGGGCGCGTCCTGCCCCTCAACCATCGAAGCGGTCGTGCTTGACGCCCTCGCGCGTCATCATCGCGGCGGCGGCGGCTTGCTCGGCGCCGCGCTTGGAGCGCCCGGAGCCTTCGGCCGGAGCGAGCTTCGGCAACTGGACCGTAACGCGGAACACCGGGTCGTGGTCGGGGCCGGAGCGCGCCACCTCACGATAAGCGGGAGTTGGCAGGCCGCGCGCCTGCGCCCATTCCTGCAGCACGGTCTTGGGATCGCGCAGCGGCTGCGCCTTGGTCTTCATCCGCGCATCCCACAGCCGGCCGACCAGACCTTCAGCCGCCGGGTAGCCGCCGTCGAGATAGACGGCGCCGATCAGGGCTTCGCAAACGTCGGCGAGGATCGCCGGGCGCTTGCGCCCACCCGCATTGGCTTCCGACGAGCCGAGCCTGATCGCAGCACCGAGATCGATCGCGCGCGCGATGTCGGCGCAGGTCTCCTTGCGGACCAGATCGGCGAGGCGCCGCGACAGCTCGCCCTCGTCGGCCTTGGGGAAGGCGCGGAACAGCATGTCGGAAATCACCAAGCCTAAGACGTGGTCGCCGAGAAATTCGAGCCGCTGATAGCTGCCGGCGCGATTGCGGCCGCCCTTGAGCGCGGAGATGTGCGACAGCGCGCTGTCGAACAACGCGGTGTCCTTGAAGCGATAGCCGATCCGCTCCTCAAGCGAACCATCGCCGCGGCGGCGACGGCGGCGGACATCTTTTGGTGCTTCACTTGCGGCGGCGGTCGCTGTGGGCGCCGGAGCTACATCGATAGCGGACGGCCCTTGAACAGCAGGAAGCCCTTGCGAAGGAGCGGCTGATTTGCTTTTGGCCCGGCCGCTCATCGCACCAGAGTAAACAGCCGGGTCCAGCGCACCGTCCACGGCCAGCGCCACACCTCCCAGGCGTGCGCGCCGTCGCGGATCGAGAAGAAGATGAGTTGCGCCCTGCCGATAAGGTTCTCGTAGGGCACGTAGCCGACGGCGCTGAGCACGCGGCTGTCGGTCGAGTTGTCGCGATTGTCGCCCATCATAAAATAATGATCTGGCGGCACCGTATAGACCTGGGTGTTGTCGTAGAAGCCGTTCTCGGTGAGATCGAGCGTGGTGTAGACGACGCCGTTCGGCAAGGTCTCGCGATAGCGCCTGACGCGCTGCACGGCGCCGTCGTCGTCGGTGACGAAATCCTCGATGCGGGTGCGCTTGATCGGCGCGCCGTTGATGTTGAGCACGCCGTCGATCATCTGGATGCGGTCGCCCGGCAGCCCAATGACGCGCTTGATGTAATCGGTGGTGTCGTCTTTCGGCAGGCGGAACACCACCACGTCACCGCGATCGACCGGCTGGCCGATAATGCGGCCGGAGAAAATCGGGGGCGAGAACGGCAGCGAATAGTGGGTGTAGCCATAGGAATATTTGGAGACGAACAGATAATCGCCGACCAGGAGCGTCGGAATCATCGAGCCCGAAGGGATATTGAACGGCTGAAACAGAAAGGTGCGGATGACGAGCGCAATGATCAGTGCGTGGATGATCACGCGCACGGTCTCGGCGAATCCGCCCTCTTTCCGTTTGGTCCCGGTCTGCACGCTCATCGGCCTATGGTTCCGCTGGTTACTCGGCGCCCCGCGATCTTGTAACCTTTGGGGCAAAGCCGCGCAATTGCACGCGGGATTTCGCCGCGGGGCCGGCTTTAGCTAGTAAAGCCATACGCTTACCGCCAGAGCTTCGCTGACATGACGAATTTTTCATCGCAGATGGGCGTGGCAGGCAGATCGAAATTGCGCTTTCCGTTGTGGCTGCCGCGACTCAAGGACTGGAGATGGCGGTCGCCGAGATGACGACGAACGCCTGCGCCGTCGGGCCCTCGTCGGTAATGGTGAGGTCGATGCGCGCCTGGTACCCGGCGGGGGTAATGGCGTCCAACCGCCGTTTGGCGCCACCGGTCAGTTCCAAGGTCGGCCGGCCGCCCGGCAGGTTCACCACCCCCATATCGCGCCACCACACCCCGGCGCGCAGCCCCGTTCCCAGCGCTTTGGCGCAGGCTTCCTTGGCGGCAAAGCGCTTGGCATAGGTCTCGGCGCGATTGCGCCGCCGTTCCGCCTTCGCACGCTCGATCGGCGTGAACACGCGGTCGATAAAGCGGTCGCCATGGCGTTCCAGCACTTTGGCGATGCGGCGCACATCGGTGATGTCGGTGCCGATGCCGAGGATCATGATCCAGTCCCCACCCGAAGTCTGCCGCAGTCCATCGCCGCGCGCATTTTTCGCACCACGGCAGGAAGACCATCGAACACCGCCTCGCCAATCAGAAAATGGCCGATGTTGAGTTCGGCAATCTCCGAAAGCGCGGCGATCTTCTCCGCGGTCACAAAATCCAGGCCGTGTCCGGCATGAACTTCGAGGCCGGCATTTTTCGCAAGCGCCGCGCCGCGGACGATGCGCTCGAATTCCGTAGCCGCGGCGTCGGCATTGCCCGCGCTTAAAGCGTCGCACCAGGCGCCGGTGTGAATTTCAATGACCGGTGCGCCGATCGCAACAGCGGCGTCGATCTGCTTTGACTCAGCGGCAATAAACAAAGACACGCGAATGCCCACAGCGGCGAGTTTTGCCACCGCCGGGCGCAAAGCGTCGCGCTGGCCTGCGGCATCGAGGCCGCCTTCGGTGGTGCGCTCGGCCCGCCGCTCCGGCACGATGCAAACGGCGTGCGGCCGCACTTTGCACGCGATCTCCACCATTTCCGAGGTAGCGGCCATTTCCATGTTGAGCGACTTTGTGATGACGGCCTTCAGCCGCGCGATGTCATCATCGACGATGTGGCGGCGATCTTCCCTTAAGTGCGCGGTGATGCCGTCGGCGCCCGCCGCGATCGCAATTTCGGCGGCCTTCACCGGATCAGGATGCTTGCCGCCGCGCGCATTGCGGATGGTGGCGACATGATCGATGTTGACGCCGAGGCGGATGGGAAGGAGAGCGGGCATTGGCAGCGGCTATTCACTCCTACCTGGTCCAATTCTCGACTTTAAGATCGGGAACGCGCCGAAATTCCCGCTCGTTGTTTGTGACTACGATCAAATCCGCGCAGATAGCGTGCGCTGCAATCCACAGGTCGTTATTTCCAATGACTTGCCCTTTTGACTCCAGAAGGGCTCGTATCTCTCCGTACTTCCGCCCAGCTTCAACCGGCAGGGGCAAAATCTCGATCAGGTCCAGAAATTCCTGAATTTGCTCCGCAGCCCGCGGCGGCGCCGGGCGCAGCTTCGCAGCGCCATACATGAGCTCTCCGTAGGTGATCAACGAAATTGCCGCTTCGTCAGTCCTGAGCCGCAAAAAACGGGCGTGAATTTCTGGCGGCCGCCTGCGGCGGATATAGATGCACATATTGGTATCGAGTAAATAACGCGGGGCCATTACAGCCCTTTCCGCTCTTGCGGCGGCTCATTATGCATCTCTTCGATGGCGTCGGCATCGATCGGCAGATTGGCAATCAACTCGAAGGCGCGCGCCATTCCTTTGGATTTTTCGCGCAATACAACTTCCTCACCGCGCCGAAAGATTTCCACTTCCCTGCTGTGGAATTGAAACTCTTTAGGCAGGCGCACAGCTTGGCTATTGCCTGATTTGAACACCTTGGCGCTGGCCATAAAAGTTCTCCGTATATACCTACTAGTATATACTTTCACCAGGTCGGCGACGCAAGCGCCAGCGGCGGCAATCCGACGCCAATTCTATTTGACGATGCCGGGGCTACCTTACGGACCAGAAGAAGTCCGAGAAAATCGGTCAATTATATCCCCGGCGTCGTATTGATCGCCCGCGAGAGCTCAGCCGTTGACCCGCTCGACGTTGGCGATCACCTTCTTGGCGCGCAATTGCGAGATGATCGAAGTCAGGTGCTTGAGGTTGTAGACTTCGAGATCAATGGTCACCTCGGTGAAATCCGGTGACTGGCGCGACATGTGGATGTTGTCGATGTTGCCGTCGTGCTCGGCGATGACCTGGGCTATCTGGGCCAGCGACCCGGGTTCGTTGACCGACTGCACCGCGAGTTGCGCCGGGAAGCGCTGCGGCGTTTTTTCGTCGACGTCCCAGCGCACGTCGAGCCATCGTTCCGGCTGGTCCTCGAATTCCTTTAGGGCCGGTGAGTGGATCGGATAGATCGTGATCCTCTCCCCCGGAGTCATGATGCCGACGATACGGTCGCCGGGAACAGCGCCGCCGTCGGGAGCAAAGCGCACCGGCAGGTCGGAGTTGATGCCACGGATCGGAATCGCCGCGCCGTTCTCGCTGCTTTCCGGAACTTTGAATTTCACCGCCTTGGCACGTTTTAGCCCAAACCACCCGCTGTCAGACTTCGGCGCCAGCGGCGTGACGCGCTCGTCCTTGTAGTCCGGATACATCGCGCGCACGACGTCGGCGGCCTTCATCTCGCCGCGGCCGACGGCCGACATCACGTCGTCGATCGAGGCGCGCGCGAGGCGCGGCAGCGAACCCTCAAGCTGCTCATCGGAATAGGCGATCTTGGCGCGCTGGCATAACCGTTCCAAAATTCGCCGGCCGAGTCCGGAATATTGATCGCGGATCGCGGCGCGGGTGGCGCGGCGGATTGCGGCGCGCGCCTTGCCGGTCGCGACGATCGATTCCCAGGCCGCCGGCGGCGCAGTTTGCGCCTTGGAGGTCAGGATCTGCACTTCATCGCCGTTCTGCAGCGGCGAACTTAAGGGGCCAATCTTGCCGTTGATTTTTGCACCGATCGCCATGTTGCCGACGTCGGTGTGCACCGCATAGGCGAAATCGATCGGCGTGGCGCCGCGCGGCAGCGCGATCAGCTTGCCCTTGGGCGTGAAGCAGAACACCTGGTCGTGGAACAGTTCGAGCTTGGTGTGCTCCAAAAACTCTTCCGGGTTGGAGCCCTCGGCCAAAAGCTCAATGGTGCGGCGGAGCCACGCATAGGCGTTCGAACTCGCGCGACAGCAATTCGGTCGGCGAGCCGACGCCGTCCTTGTAAAGCGCGTGCGCGGCAATGCCGTACTCCGCGATCTGCTGCATTTCGCTGGTGCGGATCTGCAGTTCGACTCGCTGCTTGCCCGGCCCGATCACGGTCGAATGAATTGAGCGGTAATCGTTCTGCTTCGGTGTCGAAATGTAATCCTTGAAACGGCCCGGCACGACCGGCCAGGTGGTATGGACAATGCCGAGCGCGCGGTAACACTCGGCGACGTCGTCCACGATCACGCGGAAACCTAAGATGTCGGAGAGCTGCTCGAAGCCGACCGCCTTTCTTTCCATTTTGCGCCAGATCGAGTAGGCGCGCTTCCTGCGGCCGCTGACTTCGGCGGCAATGCCGCTGTCGACGAGTTTCTTGGCGAGCTGCTCCTCAATCTCCGCGATCCAGCCTTTGCTGCGTGCCGCGAGCGCTTCGAGCCGCTCGGTAATAACCTTGTAGGCGTCAGGATTGAGTTCGCGGAAAGCGAGATCCTCAAGTTCCTCACGCATTTCGTGCATGCCCATACGACCGGCGAGCGGCGCATAGATATCGAGCGTCTCTTCCGCCGTCAGCCGGCGCGCCTCCGGCGGCCGATGCGACAACGTCCGCATATTGTGCAGCCGGTCGGCGAGCTTGATCAGCAGCACGCGCACATCGTCGGCGATGGCAAGGAGAAGCTTGCGCAGGTTCTCCGCCTGCTTTGCCTCCTTGGAGACGAGATCGAGCTTCTTCAGCTTGGTCAGACCCTCGACCAACACGCCGATGTCGTGGCCAAACAGCCGGTCGATCTCGGTTCGGGTCGCGTCGGTGTCCTCGATGGTGTCGTGGAGGAGCGCCGCTGCGATCGTGGCGTCGTCGAGCTTGAGATCGGTGAGGATGGCGGCGACCTGGAGCGGATGGGAGAAATATGGATCGCCGGAGTTGCGTTTCTGCGAACCATGCGCCCGCATAGCGTAGACGTAGGCGCGGTTGAGCAGATCCTCGTTGGTCGAGGGATTATACTGTTTCACCCGGTCGACGAGTTCGAACTGCCGCATCAATCGCGGCTTGCGAACCTTCGGCACCCGCGGCTCGTCCTGCGGCACGAGGCTCGGGCCGCGCGCCACCGCGACCCGCGGCCGGGCCTGGTTCTGCATCCGCGGCAAATCGATCGGCGAGCGCGCCATAACAAACCTCGACCGCCCCGAAACTTTTTGGCGGTGGAACACAGAAAGATATCATGGCGCCGGCCACAAGCTACAAGCCAAGCAACCGGCACCAACGCGAGACTAACCTCGCCGCAGTGCACAAACTTTGTGTTAATGGCCTCGGCCGCTCTTCGCTTCCGCTTCGCGGATCAGCGCGCGCAACCGCGACGGCGTCACCGGCACAGTATCGATCTTCACGCCCAACGGCCGCAGCGCATCCTCGATCGCCGAGATAAGCGCGGGCGGCGCGACCATCCGGCCGCCTTCGCCGGCTCCCTTCACGCCGTATTCAGTATAAGGCGACGGCGTGACCAGATGCCCGATGCGGACCTGTGGCGGCAAATTGCCGATCCGCGGCAGCAGATAGTCCGTGAACGATGTGTTCAGGAGCTGTCCGTTCTTGTCGTAGCGAAATTCTTCCAGCAATGCCGTGCCGATGCCTTGGGCAGTACCGCCGCGCACGTGCCCGTCAACCGTCATCGGGTTGATCATGGTGCCGCAATCGTGCACCGCGACATAATCCAGGAAACTGACCTGCCCGGTCTTGGTGTCCACCTCGACCACAGGCATGTGACACATGTGCCCCATGATCGGATAGAAAATGCCGAAATCGCTGTCGCTCTTCGGCAATGTCGCCAGCGGATGATCGTAAGTGTAGCTCGCGTCAAGGCCACTCGTCAGATCCGGATCGTCGGGCAGCGAGAGACGAAAGAAGTGCGCCTGCGTGGCGACTTCGGTGATCGACACTTCCAGTCCGGAAGCACCCTTGACGCCGATCTTGCCGTTGCGAAATTCAAGGTCATGGGGGCCCGCTTCGAGCATGTGGCTCGCCACGCGTTTGAGCTTTTCCTTGATGATCGTGGCAGCGCCGGTGATCGCGCCGGTCACCATCACGGTGTAGCGGCTGCCGCCCGGTCCGGTTCCGGGCAGGCCGTGATCGGTATCCGAGTAGGTCACACTGATGTCAGCGGGGTCCATCGTGAGCTGCTCGGCGAGCACCATCGCCGCGACGGTCTCCGGGCTGTTGCCCCAGCACGGCGCGTGCAGCGAGATTACCGCTTTGCCGGTCGCGTCGATCTTGATCGAGGCGCTTTCCGGTGAACTCGTCAGTGCAAATCCCGGCTGACGGTTGAGCATCCAGAATTCTGTGGCGCTGAACACTCCCTTTTCCTGGCAGGAGGCGACGCCGATGCCGACATAACGACCCTGCGTTCGCGCCAATTGCTGCTTCTCGCGCCAGCCATCGTAATCGAGCATCTGCAGCGCCATGTCGAGCGCACCGGGATAGTTGCCGCTGTCGTACAGATTGCCGGTCGGAATTTGGTAGGGAAATTCCTCGGGCCGGATGAAATTGTCGCGCCGGAATGCGACTGGATCGAGGTTGAGCTCGTCCACCGCTGCATCGACGATACGCTCAATCATGAAATTGGTGACTTCAGAGCCGAAACCGCGGCAAGCGCCCTGCTGACACTTGTTGGTGAAGACAGCGTAGATTTCTGCCCCGACCGCGCGGATCTTGTAGGGACCGACGGTCTGCGAAAAGCCGTTACCGTGGGTGCCGAGGCCGTATTGGAAATATGCGCCGTAATCGTCCACGACCTTGTAGCGCAACGCGGTCATCAGGTTGGCCGCATCGACCGCGAGCTCGACGTCGTAGATGCGATCCGAACCGTGATTGTCGGACGCGGTGATGTTGTCGATACGGTCCTCGATATATTTGATCGGCCGGCCCGCGGCGCGCGCGCCCACGGCGGCGAGCACCGCGACCTTGTGCAGGAACAGCTTGCTGCCGAAACTGCCGCCGGCATCCACCGGTACGATATTGAGCTGATGGCTTGCCACCTTGAGCGCGGTCGCGATCGTAAAGCCGATGTAGTTGTACATCGAGCCGTTGACGTAGATCGTGAACTTGCCGGAGCCCTCATCGAAGCTTGCGACCGAACCCGCGGTCTCCAGCGGCTGCCCGCCGGATCGTGACCAGCGCAGCCGCCGCTTGATCACATGCGCCGCCTGGGCAAATTCCTGGTCGACGGGGCCGAATGAGTAATCGCGATGTTCCGCGACATTGTCCGGACCACGCTCCGGATGCAGCACCGCGTCGCCGCGGGACGTGATCGCGTCCATCATGTCGGATACCGCCGGCAGCAGCTCGTATTCGACATCAACGAGAGCGGCAGCATCTTCCGCGATATATCGGCTGTCGGCGACCACCAGCACGACCGGTTCGCCAACGTGACGCACTTTTCCGAGTGCGATGCATCGTTGTTCGACCACAGGGTTGGCAAAACACGGCAGCGGCCCGGTCTCCTTCGCTGCGTCCTCGCCGGTAATCACGGCGACCACGCCGGGCAGCGCCAGCGCCGCGCTCGTGTTGATCGATTTGATGCGGGCATGCGCGTGCGGCGACCGCAGCGCCGCGGCATGCGCCATGTTTGGCAGCGTAATATCGTCAATGAACCGGCCGCGCCCGATCAGAAAGCGGGGGTCTTCCTTGCGCAACATGCGAGTGCCGATGACATTGAGCCGTTGGTCCGGCCGCTCCTTCTGCCGGCCGGCCGGAGGCGAGAGGATTTTCCCTGCTTCGGCCATTACGACCCCGGACGCTCAGCACGCATGAGTTCGACCGCGCGCTCGACTGAGTTGACGATGTCTTCGTAGCCGGTGCAGCGGCAAATGTTGTCGTTGAGCCGCGCCCGGATCGTGTCCCGGTCCGGATTGGGATTTTCGCGCAGGAGCTCGGTCATCAGCATCAGCATCCCCGGCGTGCAGTAACCGCATTGCAGGCCGTGCATCTCCCAAAAGCCGCGCTGCAGCGGACTCAGATTGTTGAGACGGCCAAGCAACTCGACGGTCTCAATCTGACGGCCGTCGGCTTGAACCGCGAGCGTGCAGCAGGAACGCGTCGCCAACCCGTCGAGCAGCACGGTGCAAGCGCCGCAAACGCCGTTTTCGCAGCCCACATGCGTGCCGGTCAGCCCGATCTCGTGACGGATGAAGTCGGACAGCAGCAGCCGCGGTTCGATCCGTCGCTTATAAGACCGGCCGTTTACCGTGACGTTGACGTCCTGATTGTCCATCGAGCCGGTCATCCGTCGATTGCCTGACCGGCTCGCGCGCAGGCCGCGCGCAGCATCCGGCGAGCGAGCGTGCCCGTCACGTCGCGCCGGTAAGCTTCGTCGGCATGCAGATCGCCGGCCGCTTGGATGTTCTCGGCGGCTGCTTCCGCCGCCTCATTTATCGCTGAGACCGACGCCGCTTTTCCCTCCAGCTTTGCTTCCGCCGCCGGGATGCGGAACACGTTGTCGACCGCATTGCGAAAGCCGATGCGCACGTCGCGGCAGGTGCCGTAGCGCAGCGTCAACAAACAACCAGCCGCGATCAGCGCCCGATCGCCATAGCGCTGGCTGATCTCGACGAAGCTATAGCCGTGACCTGGCGGCAGCCGCGGAACGCGAATCTCCACCAGCATCTCGTCCGCCGCGAGATCGGTAGCGAACGGCGCCTTGAAGAATCTTTCCGCGGGAATGGTGCGGGTTGAACGCGTGCTCCGCGCAATCATCGTTGCCCCGAGAAGCGTGACGACGAGCGGCAACTCGAATGCGGGGTCGTTGTGGCATAGGTTGCCGCCGAGCGTGCCTCGGTTGCGGATGGAATGATTGGCGACGTGCGCGTAGGCCTCGGTCATGATCGGGCAATTCGCCGCAACAATAGGCGAGCGGAGAATGGTGTTGTGGGTCGTCAGCGCGCCGATCCGCAGCTGTCCGTATTCTTCGACGATGCATTGCAATTCGGTAAGCCGGCCGACATCGATCAGGCGCGCCGGCGCGATCGCTCGCATATTGAGCATCGGAATGAGGCTGTGCCCGCCAGCCAGCAATTTCGCTTTGTTGCCATGCCGCGACAGCGCTTCCAGGGCGGCACGCAAGCTGGACGGCCTCTCGTAATCGAATACGGGAGGCTTCATCCGCCTTCCCCTCCCCTTGCCGGACTTGGCGGACACCGACGTGTAGTCGAGATCCATTATTTTCGTTGGGCAGCAATGTGATTGATGGACACCGCGCTGGCAAGCGAGATACCCGCAACCGACGGTATGGTACGAGCGGTTACTGGCGCTTTTCGGAGTTGAGCGCTCTCACCGGCTGTGATCGACTCCGCTCACGTCGGCCGCGATTGAGGAGAAAAGCGATGCCGTTTGCGCTGCCCGAGCTTCCGTACGCCTACGACGCACTTGCCCCCTTCATGTCACGCGAAACGCTCGAATTTCATCACGACAAGCATCACCTCGCCTACGTGAACAACGCCAACAATCTGATGAAGGGCACCGCGTTTGAAGGCCGGCCGCTGGAAGACGTGGTCAAGAGTTCGTTCTTCGGCAATCCCGCTCTCTTCAACAATGCCGGACAGCACTACAATCACGTCCACTTCTGGAACTGGATGAAGCCCGCAGGCGGCGGCGACCGCATGCCCGGCAAGCTTGAAAAACAGATCGTCGCCGATCTCGGATCGGTGGCAAAGATGAAAGAGGATTTCATCCAGGCCGGCGTCACTCAGTTCGGATCAGGCTGGTGCTGGCTCGCCGTCAAATACGGGCGGATCGAAGTGATGAAGACCGCGAACGGCGAGAACCCGCTGGTCTACGGCGCAATCCCGATCCTGGGCTGCGACGTGTGGGAGCACTCCTACTACATCGATTACCGCAATCGACGCCCCGATTATCTCAAGGCGTTCCTCGATCACCTGGTCAATTGGGAGTACGTGGCCGAACTGCTCGCGGCCGCGGCCAAATAAGCGGACTTGAGCTTAAACACATTGGCGCTGATGAGCGCCCGGACGAAGCCTGTTAATCCTCGTCTGTGGCGTCGATGTCGGTGTCCGGCTCGGGCTGGCTTTCGGGCGGGGTGAGACCCTCGAGCCCCTTGAGCAATTCTTCTTCGCTCATGCGGTCGGTCGTCACCTCGGTGTCGTCGGAATCGACGCCGGTCCCGGGCGCGCCAATGAGCGGAACGCCCTCGGGCTCGGGCTCGTCGACTTCTACATATTTCTGCAGCGAATGGACGAGCTCTTCCTTCAGGTCCTCGGGCGACACTGCGGTCTCCGCGATCTCACGCAGCGCCACGACCGGGTTCTTGTCATTGTCGCGCTCCACCGTGATCTGCCCGCCGGAAGAGATCATGCGGGCGCGGTGGCTCGCGAGCAAAACAAGGTCGAAACGGTTTTCCACCTTGTCGATGCAATCTTCGACGGTGACACGGGCCATAATCGCTGCTCCTGGCGGGGAATCTTGGGGTTGGGCCGTTACGTATCGTTACAGGCGCTGAAGTGCAAGGGTATTCCCGCCGCCCGGGTTCCCGTTGCTAAAGCCATTAACTTGGCGTTCTTGCCTTGCGCTGACAGCCAGATTCCAGAACGCCGTGCCGGGACGGTGCTTTCTTAACAGTTGAGTCCGCGGCGGCCTGCCGCAGTGCCGGCACCGGTGCTTGCACAAAAAATCAGTAGGCCATAAAGCGGATAGTACCGTGCTTTTGCCATCGTGGCCGCGTACTTAACGACGTTCCCGGTGGCGCTAAACCAGTTTTAAAGAAACTCCGGAACTGTCGAATCCATTGCGGCTGGTCGGGTTTCATCACGAGAGACACATCGAGAGATAACAATGTCGGCACAGATCGAGAAAATCGCCCTGTTTATTGACGGCGCCAACCTTTACGCCACCGCAAAATCACTCGGCTTCGACATCGACTACAAGCGGCTGCTGCGCGAGTTCCAGTCGCGCGGCTATCTCGTCCGCGCGTTTTACTACACCGCGGTGATCGAGGATCAGGAGTATTCATCGATCCGGCCGCTGATCGATTGGCTCGACTATAACGGCTACACCGTCGTCACCAAGGCGACGAAGGAATTTGTCGATCAGACGGGGCGGCGCAAGGTCAAAGGCAACATGGACATCGAGCTTGCGGTCGATGCCATGGAACTCGCGCCGCACATCGACCAGATGGTGCTGTTCTCCGGCGACGGCGACTTCCGCTCGCTGGTCGAGGCGGTGCAGCGGCGCGGCGTGCGGGTTATCGTCGTGTCGACCGTATCGACCCAGCCGCCAATGGTCGCCGACGAACTGCGCCGGCAAGCCGACCAGTTCGTCGATATCCTCGAGCTGCAGAACAAGATTGGCCGCGATCCAACGGACCGCCCGGCCCGCGAACCGCGCGAAGGCCGCGAGCAGCGCGAACAACGCCACACCCCGCAATTCCTCCAGCGCAGCACCGGCGCCCCCCGCGCCGAGGTCGAAGTCGAAGTCGAAGACGAATTCGACGAGGAATAAACAGACAAGGCGTACTGCCGCGATGGCGCCCGCGAGCGGCAAACCCGGCCGCGATTGTCCGCGCTGTCCGCGCCTGGTCGCCTTTCGCGAGGCCTGGCGGCAAAGTGAACCGGACTGGTTTAACGCCCCGGTTCCTTCATTCGGCCCGATCGGCGCGCGCCTGTTGATTGTCGGCCTGGCTCCAGGATTGCGCGGCGCCAACCGCACCGGGCGGCCGTTCACCGGCGACTACGCCGGCGATCTTCTCTACGCCACGCTGAAGGAATTCGGCTTCGCCCAAGGCAAATTCGAAGCCCGCCCCGACGATAGCCTGAAGCTCGTCGATTGCCGCATCACCAATGCAGTGCGCTGTGTGCCGCCGGAGAACAAGCCAACGCCGCAGGAGATCAAAACCTGCCGCGATTTTTTGCTCGCGACGATCAAGGAAATGACCAGGATTCGCGCCATCGTCATGCTTGGCCGCATCGCGCACGAAACGTTCATCGCGGCGCAAAGCGCCAGGCAGCGCGACTATCCGTTCACCCATGGCCGCATGCGTCCGATGGGCGATTTTGCGTTATTCGACAGCTATCACTGCTCGCGCTACAACACCAACACCGGTGTCCTCACGCCGCAGATGTTTCGCGACGTGTTCTCCAAGGTGCGCAAGCATCTCGACGCCAAATAACCCACGTCGCTTGCGCGCGACGGCCGGCGCCTACGCGAAGATCGAGGTTTCGTATTTTCCACTGCCCATTTCGCCCGGCGGGAAAATACCGTGCCGCTCGATCCATTCAAACGATTCCTCGAAAGTCTGTTTCGAGTAGGGCTCAAACACCAGCCGTTCGCCCGGTCCCCAGCGCCGTGTATCGATCTGCTGATGGAAGCGCGCCGGGAACTCTTTCTTGTAATAATGTGTGTAAAGTTCCGGCCGCAGATCGATGTCGCGCTGCGCGCGGCGCAGCGCCCGAAAATATTTGCGCACATCCTCCGGGTCCGGTGTGCCGGTGACCATGGCGGCAATCATGAACGTGGTATCGATGATTTTGCGGAAGCCGAGCTGCTCGGCGAAATAATACGGACCGCTGAACAGCGACGCCGCCGGCACCTTGCCGTCGATCAGCATTTCCATACGGCTGAACAGCATGCCGTCGTTGAACGACAGCTTGATCGCGTCGGGCTTCAGATACTGCTCGAGCCCCTGGATGGTGGCGTAGTGACTACCGGATTGATAGCCGACCGAGATCGGTACCTCGGCAAGATCAGCGGGCGTTTTCACGGCTGAGTCAGCCGGAACGAACACGCCGCATGGTGAAACCGAATAGCAATCGGCATAGAGCTTGCCGTGACCGTTGGAGGCGGCAACGTTGACGGTCCAATGGCAGGCGCCGCTGACATTGCAGGTGCGCCCCGCTTCGAATGTTTGATAGGCGCCGACCTTGGTGCCGAGCTGATGGCTGCTGGCGGAGCTGGAATCCATGGTCTCGCGGAATTCGTATTCGAGACCTTCGGCGGCGAAGTAGTCTTTCTCCTCGGCAACCCATTCCTGGAGCCGGAAATGCGGAGCAACAATGAATTTCGACATGGTCTCCTCCGTTCGTTCTTTATGGTCTCGGCGTAGCGGCAGTGAACGCAGACTACGCGGGCGAATTGATTTGATAATCCCCGAGCGGCGAAATAGATTGTCAACGAACGATTGACAATCTGGTGGGTCCCGCATGGATCGCTTTGAAAACGCGAAGGTTTTCACGACTGTCATCGAGGCCGGCGGATTTACGCGGGCCGCCGAACGGCTTGGTCTGTCGCGCGCAGCGACCAGCAAGCACGTGCTGCAACTCGAGCGACGTCTGGGCGCCCGCCTGCTCGATCGCACCACGCGGCGCGTGAGCGTCACCGCCGCGGGACGCACGTTTTACGAACAATGCCGCCGCATCCTGGCAGACCTTGAGGACGCCGAACGCACGGCAAGCGAGTTGCACAACGAGCCGCGGGGCGAACTGCGCGTCATCGCGCCAACCAATTTCGGTCTCACCGAGATCGGTACCGCGATCACCGATTTTCTCGTCGCCTACCCACAGCTACGCATCAATCTCACGCTGAACGATCGGCTTACCGATCCGATCGAGGGCGGCTATGACGTCGCCATCAGCGTCGGCATGCCGCGCGGCACTTCGTCGAGCCTGGTGGCGCGCAAGCTTTACACGTCACAGCGCGTTCTGTGCGCAGCACCGGACTATCTGGCACGGCGCGGAAAGCCGCACCGCCCGGAAGACCTCACCCAGCACGACTGCCTCAGCTACAGCTACCTGGATGTGCCGGACGAATGGCACTTCATCGGAACCGACGGCGAGCGCGTGGTGAAAGTGAGCGGGCCGATTGTGACCAGTCACCGCCCGGTGCTGCGGACCGCGGCGGTGCGCGGGCTTGGCATCGCCTATGGCCCCGCCGACTTTTTCCACGACGAGATTGAATTGGGCCGCCTCATCCCGGTGCTGAAGAACTACCAGCTGCCCAAGGCGGCGATCTACGCGGTCTATCCGGTGAGCAAACAGCTCTCGGCGAAAGTAAAAGTCTTCAACGACTTCATCACCAGATATTTTGCTGAAAATTATCGGCCGCTCCGCAGCCAAGCGACGACGTCCGCGGCATTCTTGTCGGGCGGGAACACCGGATAAAACACCCTGGTGATGACGCCGTCGTCGACCACAAGCGCCATGCGCTTGAGCAGCGTCATGCCGCCGGTCGCGAACGTCGGCAGTTTCAGCGCCCGGGTAAATTTCAGGTCCGCGTCGGACAGGATCGCGTACGGCAGATGCAGCCGCTCGGCGGCCTCGCGCTGATAATCGGTATCTTGCGTCGACAGGCCGAAGACGTGGTCGACGCCCAGCTCTTTGAGTTCGGCAAAATGGTCGCGAAAGCCGCAGGATTGCGGCGTGCAGCCGCGCGCGCCGGGAATGTCGTCCCACCCCGGGGGCAGTTCGACCCCCGGCACGCCGGTGCGCGGATAAATATAAAGAACCGTGCGGCCGCCGATGATCGACAGATTGTAGGCGCCGCCGCGAGTTGCCGGTAACGGCAGATCAGGCAGTTTCATCCCCGTGAGGTGGCGCGCGCCGCCATCGTCCCTCGGGACCGGGATGTCTGACGGCAAAAAGGTTGGATCGTGCTTGCCGGGTGCTTCCCTCATTGGCTGCGCTCCGACGTAAGACATGAATTCCATGAGCGACCCATCGGGGTCGCGAAAGTAGACGCTGGTCCCGGCTCCCTTGGCACCGAACCGCTGCATCGGGCCGGCTTCGATCGCGACGCCGCAGCGTTCGAGGTGAGCGACTGCCTCGGCGATCGGCCCATTCCATTCAAAACACAGATCGCTGTTACCCGGAGCGACCGGCAGTCGCGCGACCTCGGCGGGCGCGACGCCCGGCCCGTGAACGTTGAGCTGACGGTCGCCGAACCGATAAGCGAAGCCGATCGGCCGCGTTATCAATTCGGCGCCGAGCACCTTCGTATAAAAAGTGTTCGAGCGCTCCCAGTCGGTGACGTGAATGACGCAATGGTCGAGCGTGACCGGGAGCATTGTCCTTAGCCCTTCTGCCGCAGCAGCCGCCCGCGCTCGCGTTCCCAAGAGCGTTTCTTCTCGGTATCGCGCTTATCGTAAAGCTTCTTGCCGCGCGCCAAAGCGAGCTCGACCTTGGCACGGCCCTTCTCGTTAAAATAGAGCTTGAGCGGTACCAGCGTCATGCCCTCGCGCTCGACCGCACCAATGAGCTTGTTGATCTGCCGGCGGTGCAGCAACAGTTTGCGCGGCCGCTTCGGCGTGTGATTGAACCGGTTCGCCTGCAGGTATTCGGGAATGTTCGAGTTGATGAGCCAGATCTCGCCACCGCGGGCATCCGCATAGGATTCCGCGATGGTGGCCTTGCCCTGGCGCAGCGATTTAACCTCGGTGCCGGTCAGGGCGACGCCGGCCTCCATGGTCTCGTCGATAAAGTAGTTGAAGCGCGCTTTGCGATTGTCGGCGACGACCCGCAGTTTCCGCTCAGCTATGGTCGCCATGCCGCCGTCCCGGCCTCAGCGCGTTTTCAACACGTCGCGGATTTCAGTCAACAGCAGCACCTCCTTGGAGGGCCCGGTTGGCGCCGGCGGTTCCGGCTTTTGCAGACGATTGATGCCCTTGACGGCTGCGAACAGCGCAAAAGCGATGATGATGAAGTTGATGACGACGGTGAGAAAACTGCCATAGGCGAACACCGCGCCCTGTTTCTTCGCCTCGACCAACGTTGCGGCGGTCACCTTTGACGACAGCGGCAGGAAATAGTTGGAAAAGTCGAGGCCGCCGGTGACCGCGCCGAGGATCGGCATGACGAGGTCGCCGACCAGAGAATTGACGATTGCGCCGAACGCCGCGCCGATGATCACGCCGACAGCGAGATCGACCACGTTGCCGCGCATGGCGAATTTCTTGAATTCTTCGATCATCGACGCCTCCGTGAAGCAGGCTTCAGCAACCCAATGGTCCCCGCCCCGGCGGAGACCCAATGTTTGATCCCCCCGTTTGCGGGAATGTGCGTGTCATCAGTTGATCAGGCCGGCATGCACCATGGCCTCGCGCACCGCGGCGCGCGTCTTGTCGGCAACAGGCACCATGGGCAGACGTACCGTTTCGGCGCACTTGCCGAGCAGCGACAGCGCATATTTGACCGGCGCGGGACTGGTTTCGATGAACAGCGCCATGTGCAGCGGCATCAGCTTGTCTTGCATCTTCAGCGCGCCCGCATAGTCGCCCTTCAGGCACGAGGCCTGAAACTCCGAACATAAGCGCGGCGCCACGTTGGAGGTCACTGAGATGCAGCCATGACCGCCGTGCGCATTGAAACCAAGTGCGGTCCCGTCCTCGCCGGAGAGCTGATTGAATTCCGGACCCATCGCGGCGCGCTGCTGCGAGACCCGCACCATGTTGGCGGTCGCATCCTTAACGCCGGCGATATTTTTTAGCTCGAACAAACGCTGCATGGTATCGACCGACATGTCGACCACCGACCGCGGCGGGATATTGTAGATGATGATCGGAATGCCGATCGCGTCATTGATCGCCTTGAAGTGCTGATAAAGCCCTTCCTGAGTTGGCTTGTTGTAATAGGGCGTGACCACAAGCACCGCGTCGGCACCGGCGTCTTCGGCATGCTGGGCGAGCGCAATCGCTTCGCTCGTGGAGTTGGAGCCGGCGCCGGCGACGACCGGGACGCGGCCCTTTGCCTGCTCGACGCACCACTCGACCACTTCGTTGTGCTCTTCGTGGGACAGCGTTGGGCTTTCGCCGGTCGTTCCGACCGGGACCAGCCCATTGGTGCCCTCCGCGATCTGCCAATCGACCAGGCCCCTGAAGGCTTTTTCGTCGACCGAACCGTTATTGAACGGCGTGACGAGCGCAGTGAATGAGCCTCGAAAGCTCGTCTTGGCGGTCATGACACGATCCTTGATTACCCCGGGCGGGAAGCATTGCCGCTACTCGCGGGTACTGCCAGCGCAAATAGATATCGGGTCACGGAGTTCCTTTAAAGCCCCTCGCCACTCCGCCGCCGGCAGCCGTCGTTTCACCGAGCCTATGGAACATTTGTGTGCTAGACGCCGGCGGCCTCGCTTTTGCCGCGAGATTCGCCAATTGTCGCGGCCGCCCGCGGGGCTTTAGGAGTTTCTTTAATCCTGCGGCCGAAGACTTTTCCTTCGATCGCTGACGGCAGGCGCCGCGGCGGGAGGGTTTGTGCCGGTGAAGGCTGTTCGGCTCATTGTCGCATGTGCTGCGGTTGCTGTTCTCGCCGGCGAGGCCAGCGCGGCACCGCCGAAGGGCGACATTCCGTTGCCGCGGCCTCGGCCCACGATCGCCGGCCCGCGGCTTGCAAAGGTCGCAACGCGCTTTGTGCCGTCCGCACTTGCAGCCGCCCCGATGGTGCTTGCGCCGGAAGTTTCCGCAACGACCGCGATTCCCGCTTCCGGGGTGCTGCTGAGGCACGGCGACGCCGAGACTTCCAGAAATGCCACGGCAAGTCTCCCTCAGGCCGCTCCCAAAATCGCTGCTCTGCAGCCAAGCCCGCCGCTCGCGACGGCAGCCACCTCCGCCACCTCGCCGCTCGATCTGGCTGCGGTCAAACAGGCGATCGATCTCGCGCAAAAGGGCCGGCCCGACGAGGCGACCGGTGTCGAAGGCAGAGTCTACGATCCGGTCGCGCGGAAGCTCGTTGAATGGGTGATCCTGCGCAGTGACGACGCCGACCTCGACTTCCCCCGCTATGCGGCCTTCATCGCGGCCAATCCCAGCTGGCCGGGAATCTTGTTTTTGCGGCGGCGTGCCGAAGCCGCGCTGTGGCAGCAGCAGCTCGATCCGCGCACGGTCATGGCCTTTTTCGCCAATGAACCGGCGCGGACGGCCAAAGGCCGGTTCGCGCTGGCGCGCGCTCTCCTAGCCGTAGGCGATCGCCCCGGAGCGCAAGCGCTTGTGAGCGCAGCCTGGCGCAAGGACGGGTTCTCTGCTGACGTCGAAGCGCAGGCTCGGCAGGTCTTCGCCGGTTTGATCACGCCCGCCGACGACAAGGCGCGCATGGATACGCGCTTCGACGTCGAGGACGAGGAGGCCGGCGCGCGGGCAGCGAGCCGGCTTGGTGGCATTGAACTCGCCATCGCCAAAGCGCGTTCCGCGGTCATGGCCAAATCCAGCAAGGCCAAGGCGCTGCTGGACGAAATACCGAGCGAGGCTCGGCATGATGCCGGCTACCTGCTCAGCCGCATTCAATGGCTGCGCCGCTCCGAACGGATTGCTGAGGCGGCCCAGTTGATGCTGACTGCGCCGCGCGACCCGGAAAGGCTCGGCGACGTCGATCAATGGTGGGCCGAACGCCGCCTGCTGGCGCGAAAGCTCCTCGATCTTGGCGATGCGAGATCGGCCTACGAAGTGGCGAGCGGTGCCGCAACGCCGGTTATTGAAAATCATCGCGCCGAGCAGCAATTCACCGCCGGGTGGATCGCGCTGCGCTTTTTGGGCCAGCCGACGCTCGCTATGGCCCATTTTGCCCGTGTCGCCGACGGCACCGCCAACCCGATCACGATCGCCCGCTCCTATTACTGGCAGGGTCGCGCCGCGGAGGCGCTGGGACACGGACAAGAGGCCCGCGCGCATTACGAGGTGGCAGCCCGGTATTCCACCGCGTACTACGGCCAGCTGGCACGTGCGCGGCTCGGTATTGGCGAGGTTAGTCTGCGCAGTCCGCCCGAACTGTCCGCCGATCATCGTCGCCTCGAAATCGCGCGCGCCTTCGACATCCTTTATGCGCTCGATGAGCGCGAACTTGCCTCTGTCATGGCAGCAGAATTTGCCGACAGGGCAACCGACGTGCACGCGCTCGCAACACTCGGCGAGATTGCGGCCCAGCACCACGACGCGCGAGCAGCACTGCTGATTGGCAAGATCGCACTCCGCCACGGCTTGCCGTTGGAGCATTACGCGTTTCCCGACTTCGGCGTGCCAAACTATGAGCAGATCGGACCGCCGGTGGAACGTTGCGTCGTGTTTTCGATCGTGCGCCAGGAAAGTGCCTTCAATCCTAGAGTGATTTCCAGCGCCAACGCGCTTGGTCTCATGCAGGTCACGCCGGGATCTGGCCGCGACACGGCCAAACGTTTTAATGTTGCTTTCAACCAGCACCGTTTGCTGGCCGACGTTCCCTACAACGCTCAATTGGGAACCGCAGAACTCGGTAACGACATTGCTTCCTGGCGCGGCTCCTACATCCTTGCCTTCGTCGCCTACAACGCCGGACCGGGCCGCGCGCGGGAGTGGATTGCGAAATACGGCGATCCCCGCGATCCCAGGGTCGATCCGATCGACTGGGTTGAGCGTATCCCGCTTTCGGAGACGCGCAATTACGTCCAGCGGGTGATGGAAAATATGCAGGTCTATCGGGCGCGATTAAGCAATAATTCGCGGCTGCTGATTGACGCCGACATGCGGCGTGGTGGCTGATTCTTCACTTCTGCCGCATTTAGCGGTTGCCTTCGCCTACCCCGCAGTTAATGTCGCTTTTATGACCTCTCTCCGCCGGGGAGAGTTCAAAAGAGCGAATGGGACAGGCGATGAACAAGCCCTCCCCTCATCTGGTGCCGGACCCGAGTCACGGCGCGCAGGATCTCGGCAAGAGCCTGTTCGTCACGGCGAATGACGGGCTGCGGATCCATGTGCGTGAATATGGGACGCGTTCCTCACCGGGACTGTCGGTGGTCTGCCTGCCGGGTCTCGCCCGCACGGCCGCCGATTTCGATGAACTTGCGCCGGCTATGGCGGCCGGTCCACCGCTTCGGCATGTGATCGCGATCGATTTGCGCGGTCGCGGCCATTCGGAACATGACGCCGACCATTCCAACTACAATTGCACCGTCGAACTCGCCGACATCGTGAGTGTTCTGATCGCGCTTGGCGTCGGGCCTGCGATGTTCGTCGGAAGTTCGCGCGGCGGCGTTCTCACCATGATGCTTGCCACCGTGCATCCGACGGCAATTGCCGGCGTCGTTTTGCACGATGTCGGACCTGTTACCGAGCCGAAAGGCGTGGCGCGGCTGCGCGGCTATCTTGGCAAATTGCCACACCCGCGCAGCTACGATGAAGGCGCCGAAATTCTTCGCCGGCTGTTGAGCGCGCAGTTTCCAAACCTGACCCGGGAGCAATGGCTGGCCGGCGCGCGGCGTACCTGGCACCTCAAACAGGGGGCGCTAAAGCCGGCCTACGATGTTGGCATTGTACGTGCGCTCGCCGGTATCGACATCGAGCTTCCAATGCCGTCGCTGTGGCATGAGTTCGACGCACTCGGCAATGTGCCGATGCTGGTCATCCGCGGCGCAAATTCCGACATCCTTTCTGCAGCAACGGTGGCCGGCATGCGCGCGCGGCGTGAACAAATGGAATTGATCGAGATCGCCGAGCAGGGTCACGCGCCGCTCCTTGAAGGCGATCTGGTACGCCGCATTATCGGTTTCGTAGAGAGTTGCGAAAGCGCGCGGCAAGGCACCCTAAAGGCAAATTGAGCGAGCTGATTGCTGCGCGTCACCAGCCGGGTTTGAAATTCAAACGACCGAGCAGGCTCTGGCTCTTTAGCGCCGTGGAGTACATCTCGGGCGATCCGGTAATCGGGGCGCCGTTTGTCGCGCCGGGTGCACCGCTGCCGAGATCGGTGTAGAGATATTCAAGCCCCAACGACCACTTCGGCGTTATCTGATATTCGAGGCCGACACCGGCCGTCCAACCGCCAAGTTGATTACCTTGAGAAAAGCCACCGATCTGGGCGGCCTGGGCCGGCGATGTGACGTCAGCCGCCGCAAAGCCACCTTTGACGTAAGGCAGCCACTGACCAAAAGAATAGCCGAGACGGCCGGTGACGGTGCCGAGCCAGTTCATGTTCGGCGTCCACGCGCCGGTTAACGGAAGATACGGGCTCGTAAACCTGCCGTCGAAGTTGGCGGCGGCGAGCGAGCCTTCCAGGCCGAACACGAAACTTCCAGACTGGAAGTTGTAGCCGAACGTGTCGTTGACCGACGGAGTGGCCGCGGCCGAAAATCCATTTGCGGGTCCTGACGTGGTCCACGCGGTACCACCGGGACCGCTGCCGGAATTGTTTCTGAGATAGAAACCCGCCCACTCGGGCTTTTGCGGCGGCGGTGGCGGCACCGAAAAATTATTCAGATCGGTCTTGGTCAAATCCGTAGCGTCAGCCACTTGCGTCAGGCAAGCGCCCAAGAAAACGACGAGCAAAAACGTGCAAGCCCTGTTGACTAGCACCCGTATTCCCCTCGCTCGCGGCCGACCGATCGCCGACGAGTGACAAGCCCCGGAAGCCCACGCAATGATAGGCGCGTGCTTGCGATTCTGCCTACCTGTCCCTGTTTCATAATACACGCATCGGAATCCCCGGTCGATTCCGCAGTTGAATGAGGTGAATGACCCAAACACCTATTTGCACTGGGTTTTTTGAGATTCTATGCTCCGGGCGATGCTTTCCCGCCCGGTGTTGCAAATATAGCTCAGACCCAGTGCGGCTTCCTAGAGCCGGCCTCGGAAATCTGCACAGGACGATAAGTGGAGTTTCTGCCTGATGATGGGCACGCTGTGCCCTGCGAAATCAGGAGAGACCATGACGAGACGACCGCGCCGGAACCACACACCGGGCTTCAAGGCGAAGGTGGCGCTTGCCGCCATCAAGGGCGAGCGAACGGTAGTTCAACTCGCGGAGCAGTTTGACGTTCACCCCAATCAGGTCGCGGGGCGTGGAAGGCACAGCTTGAAGGCGGTGCTGCCGACGTTTTCGGTCCCGGCGGCGGCAACGCGGCAGCCCAGCCTGCGATTGATGTGAAGTCGCTGCATGCGAAGATCGGGGAGCTGGCGCTGGAGAACGATTCCTAAGAAACGGCGGCTCAAGGTGCCGGCTCCGTGGGTTGGAGAACAAATCCAAAAGCCTTGGCGCGCCGATGCAAATTGTCGATTATCCGCGTGCGGTAGCGTGTCTCGTAGAACGATGCGCCGGGGTCGACGTACTCCATCCCGTGACGCACGGCATTGTAGAACAGGACTGCGATCTTGCGCGCAGTGGCGGTCACCGCCTTGGCCTTGCCGATACGTGCCGAGAGCCGCCTGTAGAAGGCGCCGAGCGCGGTGTCGGTCCGTCCGACAGTAACGGCAGCAAGCCGCAGAAGCGCCGAGGCCCGGCTCCCACAGCGGCGTGTTCGTGACGAGAGCACCTTGCCGCCGGAGATCTTGTTGCTCGGCGCTAGGCATAGCCAGGAGGTAAAGTGCTTTGCGCTCGGCCAGGCGGAGAGGTCGTCGCCACACTCAGCGATCAGCTTGAGCGAGAGGTAAGAGCCGAGGCCATCGATCTGGGTAAGATCCTTGCCAAGCAGGTTAAAAAGCGCCGCGCGGACATCGAAATCCGGCCCGTTCGCTTTCCCGTGTAGGCGTCGACGTGGCGACGGCAACGGACCTGCGTTGAGACCACGACTGATGCTCAGTTCCTTCAACACAGCTTCGATCCTGGCGTCGCAGGCAGATGCCTTTTCTTTGTAAGCGTTGTACAGAGACAGTGCCTGCTCCAACGCGAACAGGTGCTCGGCGCGGTAGTTACCGGTGAGCGCCTTCTCGATCGTCTCAGCACCAGCGTGGCACCGATAATCGCGCAAGCGCGCCAGCACCTTGGGGTCACGCTCGCCGGCGAGTATTGCGCGGATGATCCGCAGACCAGTCGCGCCGGTGACGTCGGCGACGACGTGGTGGAGCTGAAGGTTCATCTCTGTCAGCGCCTTCTGCATGTGCTGGATATGGGAGGCCGCATACTCGAGCAGACGCTCGCGCTGACGCACGTATGCACGCAGCTCGGCGATCTGGCCTTTGGGCCGAAAGCTGGCACGCAACAGACCGTAAGAATGAAGCCGCTGCAGCCACTGCGCATCGCTGACATCGGTCTTGCGTCCGGGCACGTGCTTGGCATCGCGCGCATTGACGACGAACACAGCAAAACCACGGGCGGCGAGGAGTTCGAAAATCGGAATCCAGTAGACGCTGGTCGACTCCATAACGACTGTCTCGACGCCACATTCTGTAAACCAATCCACCAGTCGATGCAGATCGGTTGTGAAGGTCCCGAAGCTGCGCACTGGCTCAGGCGTGCGATCTGCTCTTACGGCAGCCATGTGCATCGTCGCCCCGATATCGATGGCGGCCGCGTTCGGGTGGACCATCGGCATCGTGTGGTCGCTCTTTGGTTTTGACCTCTTCCGGTTCATATCCAATCCTCCTGCTGACGACAGCGGAAGGGCTGGGCTGCGCTATTGATCAGATTCCTAAACGGGATCGCCGGATGGCGTCACCACTCTCAAGCGCGCAACAGCCCATGGACCAGGTTTTTTGACGGGGTTACCTGCCACCAAAATCGTAACGGCCGCTCCCTTCCGGGCGCAGCCTAGCACTGACCCCGTTTCTATCCCCACAGGGGGCGCGCAGCGCCAAGATAGTTTTTTGGAAGGCGCGCTCAGCAAAGCCGGCCTGCTGAGCGCAAAGCGATGATCGACCGTGAGCACGATCTGCCGATCACAAAGCAGGCGGAGGTTCTGCGCATCAGCCGTGGCAGCGTCTACTACCTGCCGCGGCCGGTGTCTGTGGCCGACCTTGAGGCGATGCGACGGATTGACGAACTGCATCTGGAGTTCCCCTTCGCCGGTTCGCGGATGTTGCGAGGCCTGCTGGTTGGCGAGGGGTACAAGATCGGCCGTCGTCACGTAAAGACGCTGATGAAGCGGATGGGGCTTGAGGCGCTCTATCGGCGTCCGCGCACGACGCAGCCCGAACCCGGCCACAAGATCTATCCGTATCTGCTGCGCGGGATGGCAATCACGCGGCCGAACCAGGTGTGGGCGATGGACATTACCTACATCCCGATGGCGCGCGGCTTCGTCTATCTGGCCGTGGTGCTCGACTGGTTCAGCCGCCGCGTGCTGTCTTGGCGGCTGTCGATCACGATGGAAGCGGCATTTTGTGTCGAGACGCTGGAGGATGCTTTGGGCCGTCACGGCAAGCCGGACATCTTCAACACGGACCAAGGTTCGCAGTTCACCGGCCAGGCTTTCACCGGCGTGCTCGCCAACAACAAAATCGCGATCAGCATGGACGGCAAAGGAGCTTGGCGGGATAACGTCTTCGTCGAGCGGCTATGGCGCAGCGTCAAATATGAGGAGGTGTATCTGAGGGCCTACGACAGTGTCAGCGAGGCCCGCGCTTCGATCGGCCGATACCTGGACTTCTATAATGGCCGACGCCCACATTCGAGCCTTGACGACACGACACCCGATCAAGCCTACTTCACCGCGCTGCCCCTCCGCATGGCAGCCTAAACCCGGCAGACGCCCCACTTATCGACGCGGAAAATCTGTTCAGACAACCGCGACCACCTCACCTCGCGACTCGGAAAGGACGATCTGCCGAGGTTTCCCGGCCTGAACAGCGAGGCGCCGCCGGCCTATGCCGACGGCGCCTCTCCATTGCATCGCATTCGCTAGTTGAAGGGATAATAGCGAAGCGAGAAGAAGACGATGTTGTTGTTAGGGTTCAGGCCCTGATTGGGAGTTGACGGCGCGCCGCCGGTCGAAGTGGCCGTCGGCGATCCGTTGAAGGCTTGCAGCCGCACATACTCGTATTGCAAGCCGACCCGCACCCGCCCAAGCTCGCCCTTATAGGCGTCCTGCCAAAAGCCAACCGTGAGTTCCTGCGTGCGTTGCACGTTGGCTGTACACGACGAGCCGGCGATCGGCGAATTGAACGACCCCGCGCCGATTCCGCCGGGATTGTTGGGATAGGCCGGATTGGCGTCGAGGCAGCCGCCGTTGTTGGCGAGCGGGTTGCCGTAGCCACTGCTGCCAGTCCCGAAGGACTTCGCGTTCAACTGTTCCTGACCGGCATAACCATAGACATCGAGACCGGCCAGGGGATGAGCAACGAAGCCCACCATCGCTGAGAGATACGTCAGTGGCTGCAGCGGTCCGGTGGAGCCGTAAGTAGCGTCGGCTAACTGGCTCGAGCCATAGCGGCCGCCGCCATCGCCGTACATGATGCTGCCCTGAAGGTCGAGAATCTTGGGTGCAACCGGGAGCAGAACGGAGCCACCGACATCCCAGCCGAAAGTCGTGTGTTCCGAATAGGAAGCTGGCGTGACGGCGCTGACGTATGGCGATACTGAATCAGCGAACCAGCGCTCCATCGCGAAAGCTTCGTAATGGCCCCAGCCCGGATCCAGTGCAACCTTTTCTATGAAGTCAGGAGCAACGTCGTTGGAACAGTAAGTCGCACTGTCCAGCAGCCCGGAATTGTTGCAGTTGTTGGCTGCATTGACAGCAAACGGATAAGTCGGCCCTGAGGCCGGCAAGCTCCCGCCGAGCGCAGTCTGTGGCGATTCGATCGAGAAGCCGAACCAAGCGATCTTGTTCCAATCCTCAACGAACCGGATCGATGGCTGCCGCGCCCAGTTGAAACCCACCACGTATTGCGCGTCGATGGTCAGCGGGGTGTTTTCGGCTTCCATCATTCCGACGCGCTCTTGGGTCAGAAGGCTCCATTGCTGGCCTGCTTTGAAGTGGAAATGGTAATTGTCGTTTTCGTATTCGAAGAACAGCTGACGAACACGAAGATTATAGCTGTTGCTTTCACGCGAGTTGGCCGTGACGCCGGCACCAAGCCAGTCCATCTCGTAATGAGCCAGCAGGTGCTGGGTGGGATCGATATCGCCCTTGGCCGTTAGCGTAACACGGCTCTGTTGTGCGCTGAACCGAGTTTCATTCTCAGAATACAGCGGTGTGTTTGAGAACGGCAGTGAGCTGAACGCCGGGTCGCTGGCTCCCGAGGATTCCTCGTTTCGTTGCCGCCACGCACCTTCCATCGCGATGAACGAACCGGCCAGCGAGATGTGGATACCGCCGAGCCACGAAGGCGGCCCTTTCGTCACCATAGGGGCAGCTCCAGGCGCCGCATCGTAGATGCCGGCCGGCAGATTCTGCACCGCATGCTCAGCGGCCTGCGCCTGCTGCTTGGTCTGCGTCACCTGGCCCTGCAGGCTTTGCAGCTGCTGCTGCAAAGCATTGATCTGGTTCTGTAATTTCTGGGTCTGCGCATCTTGGGCAAAGGCGGGAGCGGCGATCAGAAACGACGCTCCGATCACCGTGCCAGCCAGCAGACCCGCTCTTCGTTTCACGACCATTTAGCCCCCTCCAACCTCTGTGGGTGTTTTGGAAATTAAGCAGCGGTTAACCCTGCACCGGTGTATTTTTGCCGCATGACGGCTGGATGACAGTCGGTTCCGCCGCCACGATTTAGCCGCGCATCGGGACGAAATCGGTCGGCCCCGTGGCATAAAGGCAACAGGACGGCCTGCCGAAGGCTCAAAGGCGAATTCAATGGTATTGGAAAAAGGCGGGATGAGCGGGACAGCAATCCCTCCAAGCTAAACGCCTCATGCCGAGGAAGAAGCCCAGGTTAATTGTGGCTGCGAACCGCGTGGCCGAGGCGCGGCGGATTGTCGTCGAGCAAAGCGATTTGATTGCAAAACTCAAAGCGTCTGACGATCCGGCACTTGATGCCGAACGAGCACTTCAAAGCTATCTCAGCTCGCTCGAGCACCTGGAGGATTACGAACGTAAGATCAAACGGGAAGGCCAGGCCAAAAAGCGCGAAACAAAAAACCGCCAGTCACGCCGGCTGCCGTGAATGAGGACATTATTAGGCACCGGACAAAAGTCCCAGAACAGGGACGGTTCCAGATACTGCCTCCCGAAGCCCTACGACATTTACTGGACGTCGCGGTACTCGTTCGGACATGCGCTCGTCGGCAAGTCGCATGATTTACCGAGGATGCCGACTCCTGGGACAAACACATAGCCGGGCCCACGGATGGCGTCGGGCGGAACGACGTAACCGCGACCCTCGGGGTTGCGGGGATCGAACCAGTACTCGCGATTTGCTGTGTCGGCGTGATGGACGCGGTGCTGCGCGGCCGCTTGGTGGTGCTTGTCGCGGCTTGCAGCCGCGGCAGGAAACGCTCCAACCGAAACGGCGACGAAAGCAAAACCGAAACTTGCAGCGAGCGCGACGAAAGTGGAGTGGATTTTGGGCGACACAGTCATTGTCAAAACTCCCGGTGGTTCGGAATTTGCCCCCAATTCCAAGCTCTGGCTCGTATAAGTCCCTCTTATCCTTGATCCGCCTTAGTTGCCGCCGAAAATAGTAATGTCGCCGACGTCACAGGCCGGTGAAATATTGCTACCCGTATTGTCGCAATGGATTCCACCGCGGCCGAATTTTGCGCTGTACGGCGTGTAGATATAGCCGCCCCTCTTTATGCCGTGAACTTTGACATAAGCGTTCCACTCCCGTTGCAGTTTGGCCGTTGTGTCAAACGGGAGTGGATGGCCGTTCCCACCGACTAGCACCGGCTCGGCGGCAAAGGCCGGATTGGTCAGGAGGAAGCTGCCCGCCAATAGTCCGTGGAATGTTCGCTTCATGAGACACTCCTTTTTGACTGGCGGCTGCAGCAACGGTCGGGACCAATCCGAGCGTCGCGCAAACGGGCCGCTTCGATACGCGCGTTCAAATAAGCCCTCGGCAACGGCTTCATTCCCCTATCCGACATCAAATTTTCGCGACACGCTGAAGCGATCCGCTGCACTCGACCTTTCGGCGTGGCCAGGTCTTGAGGACGGCATCATGCAATGGCTATAACTCGGCCATGGCACAGCAGAGGCGGCACAGCGGGAGGCTCGCGTGGACGCGTGTTGTCGATATAGGGCGACTGGTCGGCTTTGCGCTGACGTGCTTTGCCGTATTGCCGGCGTTGGTCACGTGTTCCTCCTTCTCTTCTCCGTCTTCCTCGACTGCGGCCAATTCCCCTAATCCCTACCAGACCGCTGCCGCGTCGCCGCCTCCAAACCCGTCTTCGGCAATTTCGGATCAGCCAATGTCGATCGCTCCTGCGGCTCCGGCTGCTGCGGCTCCGGCTGCTGCGGCTCCGGCTGCTGCGGCTCCGGCTGCCGCGGCTCCGGCCACCGAACGAGGAACGGAGACGCTTGGCTCCTTGACGAATTCATATGCCGAATTTCTCGCCATGTTTCGCGATCCACCGGAGCAAGATTCTATGCCCGCCACGCAGGCTCCGCCGGGTTCCTATGACCGCGCATCCGCTTCGACCGACCCTGCTCCGGCTGCAGTGCCGTTGTCTCCGGCCGCCAATAATGCGGCAACCTCCACCTATCCAAATCCAAGATAGCTGCTCTATTATTTGGTGGACCCGACCAATCGTCTGATCGATTTTCGGGCGGACCAATCCTCACATCAGCGGCTCACATCACAGCGCGCTCGGATTGCGCGCTGGTCTAAGGCCCGGCGTTCGGCGCCAGCAGGCTCTTGAACGCGGCGGCGACAGCCGGCAGCGGCAACGGGATCGGCGGAAAGATCTGATAATCCTCCCAGCCGCCGCCGAGCGATCTGTAGAGCGTAACCAGTTGCTCTGCGGCACTTTGCTGCGCCGATATGTATTCTTGCTCGATGGCAAATTCCTGCCGCTGCGCGTCGATGACGTTAAGTGAATTGATCAGCCCTCGATCGAACCGCTCCGTCGCGAGCTTTACCGCGCGCCTTGCTGCCGTCAAAGCGTCGGCGAGATGGCGCAACCGCGCCTGTTGCGCCGCATAGGCATCGACGGCGGTGTCCACTTCACGCACGGCGTTGAGCACCGTCTGTTTGTAGTTGAACAAAAGCTCGCGGCTGCGATAGTCGGCTTTCTCCACCAACGCATCGAGCCGGCCAAAATCCAACAGCGGCGCAGCGAGCGCCGGCCCGACCGACCATATCGGATTGATCGGTGTTTGGATGAGGTTCGGTCCTTGCTGCGCGCCGTAAGAAGCGGTGACAGCCACTTGGGGAAACAGGCCGGCAGTCGCGACGCCGATGAGAGCGTTGGCGCTCGCCAATTGGCGTTCCGCCTCGGCAATGTCGGGTCGACGCCGGAGCAGGTCGATCGGCAGACCGGAACGAATCCGCCCGGGCAGTGCGGGAAGCATTCCGGGCTTTGTCAGCTCCTGGCCCAAACTTTCGGGAAACTCACCGACCAGAACGGCAATCACATAGCGCGCGGCATTAATCTGGGCGATCAGCGGGGCAATCTCGGCCTGCAGCTGCGCCAATTGACGTTGCGCAAGCGTGACGTCCAACTCATTGGTGATGCCGCGGCTGAAACGCTCTTGCACGAAGTCGACATACTTCTGCACAACCCCGATTTGTTTTTGGAGCAGCGCGAGCCGCATTTGCAATGCGCGCAGATCGAGATAAGCGCGAGTCACGTCGGCAACGAGCGAAATCAGCACCACGTTGCGCGCCGCGATCGCGGCTTCAACGTCGTACTGCGTCGCCTCGATCGCGCGCCGAAATTTGCCGAACACGTCGATTTCCCAGGCGGCATCGAAGCCGACCAGATTGGTGATTTGGCTCACGTTGGTGCCATTCTCCGCGGAGACCAGCGTTTGACTCGCGCGCCCGCGGCCCAGATCGGTTCCCGTGCCTATGGCTCCGCCTTCGCTTCCCCCCAACATTGGCAGCGCCGAGCCAATGACCGCGAATTCTTGTGCGCGCGCCTGCTGCAGGCGATCCAAAGCGATCTCGAGCGTCGGGCTTGCGGCGATGGCGCGATCGATCAGCGAATCAAGTTCCCGGTCATGCAGCGTGCGCCACCACTGCGTGGTACCGGCGACACGACGATCGGCCGCCGCCTGTTGGGATGTGGCCCGGGCGGCTGTGAAACCGGCCGGCATCGGCGCTTGTGGAGGCGAATAATCAGGCCCGACGGCGCACGAAGCCAAGCCGGCGCAGGCCATGCTGCTCAACACAGCGACGTGGAAGCTCGTTGCGCGCCCTTGTTGGCGGCCCCGTTGTGGACGCGGAAGCTTGGCTGGCGCCGGCACGAGACGGATGCACTCCAACTACCGAAGTAACGACGACTAAGTGCAATGATCGTCAACCATCCGCAGCGCCGACGCGCAACGTGATCATTTCCGCCTGTGGATGGCATCCCCTTAATCGAGGATGGTCGCTTTCTAAAGCGTGCGCAAGCCGCCACGCGCCGCTCATGCCCCGAAAAAAAGCATTAGCGGCACGACGGCAACACCAGAACTTGTGTGGGTTTTCCGGGCTCGCGGAAACCGCCTCGACAGGCGCTAGAATGTGACGGGCAGCGTGGCCACCACATTGTTGGAAACAACGGGGTTCGACGTAACCGCGAACTGATAGCCAGCGCCGAAGCCGCAGTTTCTCCTAAAGTCGACGCGACCGATGCGCGCACTTAAAGCCCAAATCGCGCTTGTCAACGAATAGGGCGTCGCGCATTGTCCCGCCGCGCGGCACGAGCTTCGATCGCCGGAGCGGCTGCCGCGATTTGCGCGAACGGGGAGCGACGAAATTGAGGAAGTTGAACCCGCGGACCACGGTCCGATTTGGGCTTCAACTGTCTCCGGGAGCTTCACGTTGAATGGGTCCAGTTGCCGCTAAAGTCCTGCCCGTAAGGCCATATTGGGGTATTGGGTCCGATCGGGTGCGCCGGTGCTGTAACCGCGTGACCGTTTCGGCGGCCCGCAGCCCGTTTGCCTTCTGCCGCATGCCGCCGGTAGCCGCTGAATCAGCTATGATTAGCGTAGCGCGTCGGCGTACTGGCAATTCGGTTGCATCGACCCGGACCCGCGCGGGGGCTGTTCGCGCGTCGGTTTCGCTACTGACCTGACCGCATCCGCAGGAGACCATTCAGGTGTGGGTCGTCCAAATAGGGCTGAAGCGGCCACGCGCGGTACTGGTGACGGCGCTCGCCATGGTCATTGCTCCGATGGTGTTTGCGCTCGGTAAGGGCGGCGAGCAGAACGAGCCGCTCGACCGCGCCGTCATTGGCGGCCTGACCGTGGCGACTCTGTTCTTCGTTCCGACCGTGTTCAGCGTCCTGCATCGCGGGACGCGCCGGTTGCGGCATCAATAGGAGATCGCTGCCGTGTGGATCGTCGTTACCGCGCTCAAGCGTCCTTACACGTTTGTCGTACTCGCCATCGTGATCGCGATTTTCGGCATCCGCGCTGCACTGCTCACTCCGACCGACATCTTTCCCAACATCAACATTCCAGTGGTCAGCGTGGTGTGGACCTACAATGGCCTGCTGCCGAACGATATGTCCGGCCGGGTCATCTACTTCTACGAACGTTATCTGACCGCACAGGTCGCCGACATCGAGCACATCGAATCGCAGTCGTTGACGGGCTACGGCGTCGTGAAGATCTTCTTTCGAAAGAACGTGGATATTGCTGCAGCTTTGGCGCAGGTGACGGCAGCCTCGCAAACGGTGCTTAAGCTGTTGCCGCCGGGCATCACGCCACCTTACGTGCTGAGCTACAACGCTACCAGCGTGCCCATCCTGCAGCTGGCGTTATCGAGCAAAAAGCTGCCGCAGATGCAGCTCTTTGATTTCGGCCAGAATTTCATCAGGCCGCAACTCTCGACCGTCGCCGGCGCCGCAGTGCCATCGCCCTATGGCGGCAAGATTTTGCAGGTGCAGGTCGATCTCGATCAGCAGGCTATGCAGGCCCATAACGTGTCGGCTGACGATGTCGTCAACACCATCACGGCACAGAACCTGATCTTGCCCGCGGGCGACGAGAAGGTCGGCAAGTTCGACTGGAACGTCGCGCTCAATGCGAGCCCGGTGGTGCTTGAGAAGATCAACGACCTCCCGGTGAAGAAGGTCAATGGCACGGTCATTTTCCTCCATGACGTAGCTTACGTGCACCAAGGCTCGCCGCCGCAGACCAACCTCGTCCGCGTCAACGGATCGCGAGCGGTGCTGATGACCATTCTCAAGGCCGGTGCGGCGTCGACGCTCAGCGTCATCGAAGGCGTCAAATCGCTGCTGCCGCGTATTGAAGAGAGTTTGCCGACCAGCCTCAACCTGCATGCCGTCGGCGACCAGTCGATTTTTGTCAAAGCGGCCGTCTTTGGCGTCGTCCGTGAGGCGGCGCTCGCGGCCGCTTTGGTCGGCCTCATGATCCTGATCTTCCTTGGCAGTTGGCGCTCCACGGTCATCATCCTGATCGAGATTCCGCTCGCGATACTTTTTTCACTCACCGCCCTGTCCTGGCTGGGCGAAACCATCAATGTAATGACTTTGGGAGGCCTTGCTCTTGCCGTCGGCATTCTGGTCGACGACGGAACCGTCACCATCGAAAACATCAACTATCATCTGGAACAGGGCAAAGAGATCGAAACGGCAATCCTCGACGGGGCACAACAGATCGTCATTCCGGCTTTCGTGACGCTGTTATGCCTGTGCATTGTCTTCGTGCCGATGTTCCAGCTTGGCGGCGTTGCCGGCTACCTGTTCCGGCCGCTGGCGGAAGCCGTGGTCTTTGCTCTGGTCGGCTCGTTCATCCTGTCGCGCACACTGGTCCCGACCATGGCCCATTATCTCATGGCCGGTGAGCACGCCGCCACCGGCCATGGCATGCCGCCGCCCACCCGGTGGCGCAACCCTCTCAGGCGCTTTCAGCTGGCATTCGATCGGCGATTTGAGCGCATCCGAGATCGTTATCGCTCCCTTTTGCTGCTCGCGCTCGGTCATCCAAAGACTTTCATCGCCGCTTTTCTGGCCTGTGTGCTCCTGTCCTTCGGACTTTGGCCATTCCTCGGCGAGAACTTCTTTCCGGCAGTCGATTCCGGACAGATTCTGATGCACGTGCGCGGCCAGGCCGGCACCCGCATCGAGGAAACCGCGCGCCTGTTCGACCGTATCGAGCACACTGTCCGCCAGACGATCCCGCCGGAGCAGCTCGACAACATCGTCGACAACATCGGGCTGCCGTTCTCCGGCATCAACATGGCCTACCAAAACACCGGAACGATCGGGCCGGAGGACGGCGACGCCTTGATCAGCCTCAAGGAAGGTCACGCTTCGACTGAGACCTTTATCAAGCAGCTGCGCACCACATTGCCCAAGCAATTCCCGGGCGCCACATTTTCGTTCCTGCCGGCTGACATCGTCTCGCAAATCCTCAATTTCGGCCTGCCGGCGCCGATCGACGTGCAGGTCATTGGCCACGACCAAAAGGCCAATTACGCCTATGCCACGGACTTGCTCAAGCGCATCCGCTTGATTTCCGGCATCGCCGATCTGCGCATCCAGCAGGTGTTCAACTATCCGCAGATCAACGTGAACGTTGATCGAACGTTCGCCGGCGAAGTCGGCCTGAGCCAGCGCGACATTGCCAACAGTCTCCTGGTAACGCTCTCCGGAAGCGCCCAGGTGCATCCGAATTTCTGGCTGAACAACGAGAACGGCGTTTCATATCCGATCGTCGCGCAGATGCCGCAATATCGCATCGACTCGATATCGGACCTTGTCAACGTGCCGATTACCTCGGCAGGAACTGTGACGCCGCAATATCTGGGCGGCCTGGCGCAGATCACGCCCGGGCCGAGCCCCGGCGTCGTGTCGCACTACAATGTGCAGCCGGTCATTGACATCTATGGCGCCGTCCAGGGTCGTGATCTCGGCGCGGTCTCTGTCGACATCGATCGCGTCCTCCGAGAGACTCGCAAAGGTGTACCGCGTGGCTCCTATGTCGTGCTCCGAGGCCAGGTTCGCACCATGACCAACGCCTACAGCCAGCTTTACTTCGGGCTGGCCGGCGCCATCCTGCTGATCTATCTGGTGATAGTGGTCAATTTCCAATCGTGGGTCGATCCGTTCATCATCATCACGGCGTTGCCTGGCGCGCTTGCCGGAATTGTTTGGATGCTGTTCATGACCGGCACGACGCTGTCGGTCCCCGCGCTCACCGGTGCCATCATGTGCATGGGCATCGCCACCGCAAACAGCATTCTGCTCGTCAGTTTTGCCCGTGAAGGCCTGACGGTGGGATTGGACGCGGCGGCGGCGGCGCTTGAGGCCGGCTTTACGCGGCTTCGCCCGGTGCTGATGACGGCGCTTGCCATGATCATCGGGATGCTGCCGATGGCATTTGCCTGGGGCGAAGGCGGCGAGCAGAATGCGCCGCTCGGCCGCGCGGTCATTGGCGGCCTTTTGGTCGCAACCGTAGCGACGCTGTTCTTCGTCCCAACCGTTTTCGCGGTCTTGCATTCCCGGCAGGATCGGCGTCGTGAAGCTCCGCCGGGCGCTGCGAACGCCGCGGCGCCGGTCTAAACGCGAGCGCTTATGGACTCAGAAGATCACCGGCCCCCTCAGGATACGGCATCGGCATCGCCGCCGCGAAACTTGCGAACGATCGCGCTGGTCGCGGTGGCCGCCGCAATTGTCATTGCGCTGTTCGGGATTCTGCAGCGGCGCAGTCACGAGGAGGAAGTCAAACAGTGGACGCAGGAGCAGGCGATTCCGACCGTGGCGGTCATCTCGCCACGGCAAGGCGCCGCGGTCCAGCACCTAATGCTGCCCGGCACCATCCAGGCCTGGTACGAAGCGCCGATCTTTGCCCGCGTCAGCGGTTATCTGAAGAACTGGTATTTCGATTACGGCGCCCACGTGAAAAAGGGCGATCTCCTCGCCGAAATCGATGCTCCGGATCTCGATGCGCAACTCGCCGCCTCCCGAGCCAAGCTCAATTCGGCCAAAGCCGGTGTCAAGGTCAGAGAAGCCGAGCGGGTATTCGCAGAGACCACCAATCAGCGCTGGCAGGATTCACCGAAAGGCGTGGTCTCGGCCCAGGAGCAGGAAAGCAAACAAGCCGACTACAACAGCGCCATCGCCCGGCTGAACGCCGCCCAGGCGGAAGTGGCGGCCGACCAGGGCGACGTTGATCGCCTGCAGGTGCTGGAAGATTACAAAAGGATCACGGCGCCTTTTGACGGCGTCGTCACCGCGCGGGAAACCGACATCGGCGCACTCATCAACGCCGGGAGTGGAACCGGCGGCGGCAATGGGCCGGAACTGTTCCGTGTCGCGGACATCCACGAGATGCGGGTCTACGTGCAAGTCCCGCAACAATTGACCGGCGGCATCAAACCGGGACTGACCGCCACTCTCAATCTACCGCAACATCCCGACACCACGTTCAAGGCGACAGTCGCCACCACCTCCAATGCCATCAACGAAACCGCGCGCACCCTGCTTGTGGAACTGCATGCCGCCAACCCGGATGGTCAGCTGCAGCCAGGCGCCTACGCGCAGGTGCGTTTCGAGCTGCCGAGCAATCCGCACCTGGTCCGGCTGCCGACAAGCGCGTTGATCTTTCGCGAGAACGGGTTGCAAGTCGCAACCATCGGTCCGGACAACAAGATCGAATTGAAACCGATCACGCTCGGCCGCAATCTCGGCACCGAAGTCGAAGTTCTCAAGGGGCTGTTGCTTACCGATCGCGTGGTGAACAGTCCGCCGGACTCGCTTTCGGCCGGGGACACAGTGCGCATCGCCGGTCAACAGTCGAGTGGCGGCAGCAATACGGGGCAGTCAGCCAAAACGGGGAGCGAGGACTTGGCGGCGGCGCCGGGATCGAAACCTTAGCGAACATCAACATCGCGACACGGCATGAGAACCGGAGCGGGACCGCATTTGATCCTTAGCTCGGCCCGCAAGAGGCGTCATGGCATTAAAGGATCTGCTCGTCTATGTCGATCAAACCGACGCTTCGCTCGTGCGTCTGCGGTTGGCAGCCGATCTCGCCATCCGCCATGGCGGCCGCTTGACAGCACTGTACGCGAGAGAATGGAGCCGCGCCCAATTGGACCGGCGCAAGGCGGCCGAGCTTGGACTGGTATCCGCCGACGGACTGCACCTGCTCGACCAACGTATCAAAGCCTCGATCGATGCTATCGCGGAACGGCTGCAAGCAATCCTGGACGAACTGAAGAAAGACCACGGCTTGCAGGCCGAACTGCTTGGCATTGACGGCGACGCGGCAGCCGTCGTCCCCCAATACGCGCGTTACGCCGATCTCTGCATTCTGGGCCGGGATGAGCCGCAGGGGCCGACTTCCATCAGTTACACCTTCTCTGAGCAACTCCTGTTTGTCAGCGGACGGCCGGTCTTATTTGTTCCCGCCGACGGATCATTCGCGACGCTTGGTCGCCATATCGCCGTGGCATGGAACTCGAGCCGGCCTGCGGCGCGCGCGCTTAACGATGCCCTGCCGCTGATCGAGCGCGCCGAGCGGACCACCGTGCTCATGATCAATCCGACCGGCTTCATCGACGCGCATGCTGGCCCGCCCGGGGAGCAGATGGTCGAGCATTTGCGGCGTCATGGTGCGATGGCGGATGCGGTTCGCATTGAAGATGTGCCTCGCGGCGCGATCGCCGAAGAGCTGCTGGCCCAGGCCCATGCGCGCGGAGCCGATTTGATGGTTGCCGGCGCCTTCGGCCATCCACGCCTGTGGGAAAAGATACTGGGCGGTGTCACCTATGACCTCCTCGCCCGCATGAGTTTGCCGATCTTCATGTCGCATTAGCGAAGCCGCCGCGTTTTGCGGCGACGGCCACACGCACCTTAAATTCCCTGACCGCCGCCCGGATGCGCGGAGACATTCACCCGGAAGTGCTGGAGCTCTTTGCGGCCTCCGGGCCAGGTAATTTCCAGCACGAACTCATCGGTGCCGTTAAACTCGGCCGCTCCGCGATAGAGCGCGACGAACGCCGGCACCTCCGTTGCAAGACATTGCTTGAAATTGGTGGCCTTCAACGTGCCGCGCTTGACGTTAACAGCGCCGTGCGCAGGTGCAGTGACGAGCCTGATCGCCGGCAGCGGGCCCGAGGTGCAATCCGGTTTGATGTCGGTGTAGACGCCGACGCGCGCATCGCGGCCCGGCGCCGCCTTGACCTCGCGTTCAACGACCTTAGCCTGCGCGTGCGCCGCGAGTGCGGTGACGCACAACAGCGCCGCAGCGAGCCAAATTCGGGTTTGGTACCGTCGGGTAGAGGAGACTTGCTGACGCATTGCCGCCGTTTCCGATGCACCGGTTTACCACACCGGCGCGCTTCGGAAACCGGCTTGCTTGCCGTCCCGGCTGCGCCTAGTGATAACGCAACATTGGAGAGGTGGCCGAGTGGCTGAAGGCGGCGGTTTGCTAAACCGTTATACGGTCTAAAGCCGTATCAAGGGTTCGAATCCCTTCCTCTCCGCCATACCTTATTGAAATCATTAATCTATCTCTAATTATCGTGATCGTATCCACAAATGTGCCCACAAACGATGTTTGATGCCTAGGCCCTTAGATCGGCTCGCCTTGTCCGTGTCTCATTGAGGTGTGGAGTAGCGCCTTCCGTTTCGCTCACCGACAACGATGGCGCACGGGGCGTAGCCCCTTCGAGAAATGATTTCCCCCCGACGGCACAGGGTCCCCGTCACGCCGACATTGAGGCTCCATCGTTTTGTTTGAAAAGTGCTGCGGGGAATTGTTTCCCCATTAAAAGGTCCGAGGTTGCGGGAGCACTCGGAAAAAATACAAAAACTTCAGGAAAAAGTGTCCGGGTCGCTTTCAGGTCGGAGCAGCCGTTTGCAGCTTGGAGCAGCGGAAAAATTGTAATTGAGGGCGGCCCGACCCTAATGGGTTATCTTTCCCACTCCGATGAAACTTCGGATAGAGTTTCCAACATCAAGGCCGCATTCGAAACCAGAAATTCCTCCAATCCTAATTTCGCTGTCTGTCGAGTTTTTTATCTTTACGCCGGTATGGCACTCATGCGCATTGGCCGCCAGGATTACGGAGAAAATCATAATACCGACCGAAATAATCAATAAAACTAATGAGAATGTTGGGTTATGGTCGGCTGGCAACCGCGATTTGGGCCGTCTCCTCTCTGCTCGTCCTTGAAAGAACCCAATTATCACGCACAACATGACAAGGATTGCGAAGAGCATTGCAATCCAGCCAATCGTCCTATGGTCGGGCCACACGTTCATCGCCCCTGAGATAAAGAGCGATAGAACGCCGATCGCAATCGACCAAAACCCGAGAACGCGTTCCGATGGACGCCTGCCGATCATCTGCGAATAGTACCGTATTTTTGCAGCCGAGTGGCCGGTTTTGAAAAATGCAGTGGCCGGTTCCGGCAAATACCCACCAAAGGGTACTGGCCCCTTTCCATCCCGACCGGTCCCTTTTGAGAGCGAAGGGTGGTCCCTTTTACGACGTGCGCCCCCACGCCTGTGCGCCGATCTTCCACCCCTCGCCGTGTTTTGAAAACGTATACGCAAGGGTGCCGTTCCGAACGGCGGTTTGACCCTTAATGGTTACCGAGAGCGCCCCCGCTATGACGGCATACGCAGCGGAGCCCTCCACATTCCAGAACCCCATCTTGTATGACAGGTGTTCGTGCGTGACCCCAAGGTCCTTACGCCACTTTTCTACGTCGGCAAGCCAATTGGTCGGCGCATTCGGGCTCAACCAACGATAAGGTGCGATGCCATCAATGATGATCGCGGTATCGTCAAAAATGCCGAGGAAAACATCGATATTTTGGGTGTTGAACCCGTTGATGTGCTTCTCGATAAGGGTCTGGATTTCTTTCGGAGGGTCCTTTGTTTGAGCCTCTCCAGATTGAGAAAAACCTGAAGCAGCCACCACGCCGGTTGGGAACAATGCGATTGCTTTTCGTCTCGTGAGCGTCATGAAGCGAACTCCTTGCGTTGCGAGTGACAGTAATTCCGGTACTGGCCTCTTTCCATATCCACTGGCCCCTTTTGAAATGAGGGGCTGGTCCCTTTTGAACGCGCTTCCAATCTGCATATCTTTTTCATATCCTTTCCCGGAACCGACGCCCATACTCCGCCACCATCGACGGCGACCATTTGAGGAAGTCGGTGGCATTGGGTGGCCAATGCCGATTACTCCGTTTTTGCACAATCAAGCCTTCGATCCGGAAGCCATCACCGCTATGTCGGCGGCATTCACCGACGTTTGTGCGAAGCTTAATCTGCTCGACCGCGCCGATGGGATCACGGAAATCGTCGCCCATGCCATCATCACACTCGGCCAACGTGGCATCCTCGACCGCGCCACGCTTACCAAGATGGTGCTGGAGGAATTTAGCCCGAAGGCATAGGCCGCTTCAGTTGCCGGGCTCGCCATTTTAGGGATTGTTGATCCTCGCGCCGCGCACACTTGCGGAGGTGCTGGCCCGTTCCTCGTCTGTGGTCCTTTTTGCTCCGATGGGTGCCCCTTTTTAAATTTTAGGGTGGCCCGTTTTGTCGCAGGCGGTTGAAGCTCGGCCTGATCTAAATCAAAACGTAAGCTTTCCCGCGTGCAATTTAGGACGCATGGACGCTCCAGCACCCAACCCGAACCTTCCTCACTGTCCCAGTTGCGGAGAGGCAATGCGGCTTATCAGGACTATTCCCCGGTTAGGTGGGCTGTCCGAATTGCGCAGCTACGAATGCCGGGCCTGCGGTGTTTGCTTCACTGCGGAGGAAAGCCGGCGGCGCTAAGCTTCGTGCCACCTCAAAAAGGAAAAGCCCCAAGCATACGCGGGGCTTTTAGACGGGGAGCGGGGCTGAGGGGCGTTGAGTGGTCCCGTCCAATACCACTAATGCGAATAGGGCGTCTTAGTTCCGGTGGCGGGTGTGCGGGAGAATACACCGTTGGAAGAGCAGCCAAAGCGCGGTGAGAGGTGATAGCCCGTCGCCAAGTCGTGCGGGCGGCGTGGCGCTTGGTTACGTTGCAATGTCTGGGATGGTTTGACGTGGCGGTCGAAATTCGACCATTGCCGACGAAATCAAGTTATTATCGGCAAAAGTAGCGAGAAGGCATCTTCGGCGTCACAGGAGCTAAGGATTTGCGCCATTCCAATTTTGCCGAGAGGCAGGAGATTGAGGAAGTCCGCCGGGAGGCGACAGGCAAGCTCGACCCCCAACGCAGGGGAGCGCTTGGCCAGTTTATGACGCCCGCACGGATTGCGGATTTCATGGCCTCCATGTTCGAGAAATGGCCGACCCGAGTGGACCTCCTTGATCCCGGGGCTGGCATTGGATCGCTAACGCAAGCATTTGCCCGGAAGTTTTCGGAAGGGAATAGTTCCGGCCGAGAACTTTTTGTGCGCGCCTACGAGATTGAACCCGTCCTCGTTGAGTACCTTTCGGCGCAACTCGATGCTCTTAGAGCCACTGGGGCGCATGCCGAACTTATTCAGCGCGATTTCATCCGGGAGGGCGCGTTCGCGCTGTCCTTTGGGGGCGCAATTTACTCGCATGTGATCCTCAATCCGCCATACAAAAAAATCGGCGCATCGTCTGAGTATCGGCTTCTTTTGCGACAATTCGGAATAGAGACTGTCAATCTGTACACCGCGTTCCTTGGGCTTGCAGTTTCGCTCACGAAAGAGGGCGGAGAAATTGTTGCAATCGTTCCTCGCAGTTTTTGCAATGGCACCTATTTTCGGCCCTTCCGGCAGTGGTTGCTGCAAAAAGTTTCAATTAGGCGCATCCATGTGTTTGAAAGTCGAGCAAAAGCCTTCAAGGACGATGACGTTCTGCAAGAAAATATCATCATTCATTTCGAGTGCGGAGCGACCCAAGAGGAAGTCACAATCTCTACATCGCACGATGGAACTTTAGACGATTACGCACAGCAGAGAATTGCCTTTGATGAAATCGTAAGACCGGGTGATCGTGAGCGTTACATCCATATCCCCACCATCGAACTTAAGCAGGCCCATGCGCTGTTTACTCATTCGCTGAAGGACTTGGAAATTTCGGTATCGACGGGACCAGTGGTTGATTTCCGGGTGCGGGAGGAGTGGTTAGCGCAGCCGCAAAAAGGATCAGCACCCCTTCTATACACGCATCATTTCGCAAGGGGGGAATTCCGATGGCCTCGTGAGCACAGAAGCCGAATGCGGTACGGGTCAATAACAACACAAAGAAATGGCTCATGCCCGCGGGCTGGTACGCTATCACGAAGCGCTTTTCTTCGAAGGAGGAACGGAAGCGACTTGTTGCATACGTCGTTGATCCGGAGACGTTGCTGTCCGAGTATTATGGGTTCGAAAATCACTTAAACGTACTGCAACTCCAACAAACACGGCATCAGTAGGGACATGGCGCGAGGACTCGCAATATTTCTCGAACGCGACTGTCACGGATCAGCATTCAGGAATTTTAGCGGGCACACGCAGGTTAATGCGACGGACCTACGAACGATGCGGTTCCCAAGCAAGAATACTCTAGTGAAGTTCGGCAAATGGGCCGGGAAGCATCCGGGTGCTTCCCAAGAAAAAATCGACGCCTTCGTCGAGGGCTTCTATGGCAACTAGGACAGACCGAGTAAATGAGGCGCTGAAGATATTGACTGACCTTGAAATGCCGCGAGGCCAGCTAAATGAGCGATCAGCACTCGCGCTGCTTGCCATCGCAGGACTACGCCCAAAGGACCACTGGACCAAGGCGTCCAACCCCCTCATGGGCATCACTCCCATAATGGAGTGGGCCAGCAAGCATTACGAAAAAGAATATGCGCCGAATACGCGAGAACCGTGCGCCGACAGACGATGCACCAATTCGTTGATGGTGGTATCGCCCTATACAATCCTGACAAGCCGGACCGACCGACGAACAGCCCGAATGCGGTTTATCAAATTGAGCCATCCTGCCTTGCGCTATTGCGAAGCTTCGGCACGAAAGAATACGAACTTAAATTGAAGGGTTAGAAAGCGGAGCGGATTAGCCTTGCTGCACAATATGCGAAGCACCGCGAAATGAAAATGGTGCCCGTTAAAATCGACGGCAAAGAAATTATTCTAAGCCCCGGGGACCACAGTGAGTTGATCCGACAGATATGGGAGGAATTTGCCCCGCGTTTCGTCCCGGGCGGGGAACTTGTTTATGTTGGCGATACCGGAGAGAAGTGGGGTTATTTCAATCAACCGCTTCTAAAGGAGATTGGGGTTATAGTCGATAACCATGGCAAGATGCCTGATGTTGTAGTCTACTATCGTGAGCGGAATTGGCTTGTGCTGGCGGAAGCGGTCACTTCACACGGTCCGGTAGACGGAAAACGCCACGATGAATTGAACCGACTTTTTGCGGGATCAAAAGCTGGGCTGGTTTTTGTGAGTGCCTTCCCCGACCGGAGGACTTTCACGCACTATGCGGAAGCGATTTCTTGGGAGACTGAGGTTTGGATTGGATCCCACACATCTAATTCACTATAATGGCGCTCGCTTTCTGGGACCGCACCCCGATAGCTGACAAGTCTGGCGCTAAGCGGCTGGTTGTATGATTGCTCCCTTTGACGCATTGCATGCTAAGCAAGCAACTGACCATTCTCGACCGTTGTCTTTCCGCCCTGCGACCAAGGATGCTTGTGGTCGGCTTGCCGCCGCAAGCATGCGCGATTTCCGGCAGAGTAGCGATTACAGCAGCTGCGAGGATTAAACCGAATTTTGACACGGCAGTCCCTCCCCCAAGGCGCGTTACCGGGACGCTTAATTGTTTTCATAATCAATTGGTTGTCAAGACCGCAGACTAAGTGGTTCAAGTTGTAAGGCGACTTAAACCTCCCTTGCGGCAGTCACGCAATCGCCATCGTGCGAATTTCAAGGATGCCTAGAAGGCCCAAGTCATTTGATATGTGGCCACCTTCTC
>CAVWLX010000020.1:0-164672 GCA_963755885.1 uncultured Alphaproteobacteria bacterium | reverse complement strand
TTGCGGACGCTTTCATCGCTACGAGGCTTGGTGGCGGCTGGGCCGGTCAATTCGGCGAGCTTTCCGCCGATCTCGATGCCGCCCGGATTGCCCGCCGCGCCGTGCCGGAAAGCGCCGCAGCCTGACGTTGCAAAAAAGTTCCGTGTGACAAGGAACTATTGTTCGCGTTGCGAGTTTTGGCGCGGCGAGAAGGCGTCCTCTTCACAGCAGGAATTAGCCATGTTGCGGTGGCCTGTCGCGTTATATCCACTAGCAGTTCTGCTGTTGTCGGTCGTCGGCGCTGTCGCCCAAGTGCCGCCGCCGGTCCCGGTGCCGACACCGCAATTTAATCCCAGCACCCCGCTCGTGATCCCCGCGGCGCCGGAGGTCCCGGTATCGCCGGGATATGGCAACGGCATCGGCGGATCTGGGGCCGGCATCGGTGGGCTGTCAGATTCATCGATCGGTGCGTTGCCCGATTTATCTTATTCAATCATTGCGCCCGGCAACGCGGACGACGCGCCGGTCAGGTACCGCCACAAGCGTCACGTCGCGGTTCGCCACCCGCATTGAGCTTCGCGCCTGATACGCCCGCGCAATCTCGCACGGCGAAGACCTGTGTCGATGTCGGCTTTTGCGCGCCAGGGCGCTGCCTCAGCTGTTCCAGCAAATCGTCACAATGGAAACCCATTGCAGCCCAATTCCCTTGGAACCCTCACTGCCAATGAAAAAATCAACAGGGGCAATCATGGACAGCGAGAGAGGGACCGATGTTTGTTCAGAGGATCTTGCCGGCCATTCTTGTCGTCGTGCCTGCTGCTCTTGCCATGACGGCCGATGGCACCAGGAGCGAGCCCGCGGTTGAAGCATGCAAGACCAAGCCGGGCTTGGTCGCGGCGCGAGGCACGCATTGGTACTTTCGCCGCGACCATGTGACCAACCGGCACTGCTGGTATTTGGGTTTGGAGCGCATCGCTCGGCATACAAACACAAATGCATCTGAGGCGTCAGCGGTTGCTCCGGCGGTCCCGACTCCGCCGCAGAAACCCGCCGAGGTCCAAACGGTGCCGGCGGCGCAATGGCAGGCAGCTGCCGTGACGTCGCCGGAACTCGCCGCGACAGCAGCGGTGCCGCTCGCCGAACTCTCGGCGCGCCAAAAACAGGACGCTGCGCCAGATGCCGCGCCGGATGCCGCGGATTTTGCGGCGCGCTGGCCCGATCTGCCGAAGTTGACCGACGTAAGCTTCGAGAATTCCGGCTCTGAGAACCAAAGCGGGGCCGGGGCTTCAAAACTCAGGAGTAGCTATGCCGATAAAGGCGCTGATGATGATGCGATGCCCGATGTACCTCTGGCGTGGCCTGTTGTTGAAGCGGTCGCCGCCAGACCGGGATCCCCGACAGCCGGTGCGCTCGAGCCGCTCTATCTCGCCGGTGGCGCCGTTATGGCGTTGCTGTTTTTGGCCGGCTGGACCTTCGGTCATGTTCGTGGACGTCGAATTCACGTTGTCGCTGGACCGATCGCTGCCGAGCCCGGACCATCTCGGCCCGACGGCCACGCCCCTCATATCGAGAGCGCGGTCGCGGCGAAAACACGATCGGTGGCTCGTGTCCGACGACCGACACCGACCGATCCCGCCCAAGACCTCAGGACAAGTCTCGGGGAACTGATGCGCGATTTGCAGCGAGCGGGCGCAGCCGCAGAGGCGCGCCCGTCGCCGGTCCGCAAGCCAAAGCGTCGGGCCGCCGCCACGCAGAATGCGAGGTTGTTGGAAGTCGTCGACTGAGCGAGCCTAAAGACGTTGTCGGTGTCTGTGGCTTGGTGCGTGTCGGCGGGGCGTCGGCGCCGCTTAGGCCCTTCAACAGCACCCGGTAAGTCGGTACGTTTGCCTGACGGCTAATTTCGACCGTCGTGGAGGCGGACGCATGACCGAGGTTCATCACCATAGCCGCGCGGCAGAACCGGGAGACGGCGCGGAGCGTTGGAAGCTCGATGGCGTACGCGTCATTCCCGGCAGTCAACTGGACCCGAACGTACCGTCAACGCCCGGTATGGACCGCAAGGCCGCGATCAATTTCGCGCGCGCCGGCGCGCAGAAACTTTGGGCCGGCACGGTGACCATCAAACCGGACGCCAAGACCGGCGCCCATCATCACGGACATCTCGAAAGCATCATCTATGTGGTCCGCGGCAAGGCACGCATGCGCTGGGGTGAGCATTTGCAGTTCACCGCCGAAGCCAATCCCGGCGATTTCATCTTTATCCCGCCATACGTGCCGCATCAGGAGATCAACGCCAGCCCGGACCAGATTCTGGAGTGCGTGTTGGTGCGCAGCGACGGCGAAGCCATTGCGATCAACCTCGACATCGAGCCGGTGGAAAAGCCCGAGACGGTGCTGTGGGTCGACCCGATTCACCGCGACCCGGCAGCGCCGGGGTGAAAAGCGCCAGGGCGACCTGCGAGCCACACGCTTGTTGTCCGCATTCACTTCGTGCAGCGCGAGTTACTGATTGGAGGAAACGGCCATGGCCAAGCGCGTGTCTGCCGAAGCCGCGTTGCTGATGCTGCACTGGCAGAACAGTGTGTGCGACCCCAAGGGGGTTTGGGGCAAGAATCTCTGCCGGCAGATCGAAAAGAACAACGCGATCAAAAACGCGCAGAGCGTCCTGGCCGTTGCGCGCAACCGCGGCATGCTCACCATCTTCGTTAATATCGGCTGGCGTCCGGGCTTTCCCGAATTGCCAGAGAATCAATATTACCCGCTGCTGCAAGGTGCGAAGGACGAGAACAAAGGCCTTGTCGGCACGTGGGAGGTCGACGTCATCGATGCGCTGCGGCCTGCCAGCCGCGAGCCGATCGTGATCAATTTCGGCTCCGACAGTTTTGAAGGCACCGATCTCGACCGACTTCTCCGCGCCAACAATATCGGCCATGTGTTCGTCAGCGGCCAGTGCATCGAGCATGTGGTCGCCACGACGATCAAGCGCGCCGCGAACACGGGCTACAACGCCATCCTCATCAAGGATGCGACCAGCGGCTTTACCGACAGCAATTATACCGCCATGCTGGACATCCTGCCGCTCTATGCAAAAATCATCACCGCCGCCGAATTCACCCTGGAGGCACCCTATGCCGCCAGTCCGCGAAGTGAAGCGCTGCCGGATTCCAGAGGTTCTTTCACGGAACGGGTCGCATGGCTTCGATCGCCGTGATCGTCGCGGGAGGCTGTCGTGAAGCTCGAGCGTCAGGATCAGATCGGCATTCTCTATATCGACACCGACCGCAACAACTCCATCAACGACGACTTCATCCGCGAAGCCCACGAGCTGATGGACCGGTGGTTCTCGGAAGAGACCCAACGCCTCGTTATCGCGGCAGTGGAGCGCATGAAGAAGCCCGTCGTCGCTCACGGGTGACGGGCAGCCACCGCAATCGACCGCTTCGCGAATCTATGCAAAGATTTTGTACAGCGCCCAAGCGTTGCCCTAATCTTGCTTAATGTTTTTGCGCGGGGCGTGGGTGTGCGAGGCGAGGAGGGGGTTTCGTGGGGCCAGGAGTGTGGGGAGCTGTTGTTAGGTCCGTCCTTGGCACTGCCACGCTGTTTCTGACTTTCTTGCTTTCGGCCGTTGCCCCGGGGCACGCTCAGAGCTCGCCACCGCTGCCGGGCTTCGTCCCGCCTTATGAAATCACCCGGATCGTCCGGTCTGCTGGATTTGATCCTCTGGCGTTGCCTTTGCGCGAGGGCACGACCTATGTGATCCGCGCCACGGACTTTCGCGGGATTCTGATGCGCGTCGTGGTGGACGCACGCAGCGGCGCTATCCGCGCCGTCAACCGGATCGTCTCGGATCAGGGAATGTACGGTGCGATCGGGATGCTGCCGCCGCCCTATGGCGTAGCGCCGCCATATGCCTTCTCGCCATCCTATAGTGCGCCGTCGGCATACGCCCCGCCCGAATTCGAAGTGCCGGACATCGGGCCAAGCGATGATGCTTCCGTGCCGGAGGTGCCGACGCCGGTCGTCGTTCATCCCGTTGCACATTCTCTGGTCCTCGAACCGCCGTTGCCACGTCGGCGCCCCGCAGCGCTAGCTGCACGCAGAGCCTCCGGAGCCGCCAACGCCGCCGCCAAAACCTCCGCTCCGGCCCCGGTCACCACCGCGCCGGCGCTCGAGAAGCCTTCGCCGATCGCGTTTCCCGATTGAGTTCTCCTCGTCAAAGCGACCGTGCAGGCCAGAGGCTGCGCTCACCCGGATTGCTTCGGCTCGCTCACCCGGATTGCTTCGGCTCGCTCACAATGACAGTCTGTGCTGCGAAAATATTGGCGTAAGCCGTTAAAAGCCTCGCACGATCACGTCGCGGGCGGCTCCGGGGAGGAAACGACATGGCTGCCGATGCAGCGGTCACGGTGGCGGCGCGCCTCGATCGCCTGCCGCCCTTGCGTTATACCCGCAGCCTCGTGACGTTGCTTTCGCTCGGCGGCTGGTTTGAGTTCTACGATCTGTTCTTTACCGCCTACGTCGCCATCGGGCTGTTCAAGGAAGGTCTCTTCACCGCGACCACGCACGGCTTGTTCGATCTGCACGGCTTTGCCAGTTTCGTGGCGGCGCTTTTTGGCGGAATGTTCATCGGCACGCTGGTCTTTAGCTGGCTCTCCGATCGCTTCGGCCGCCGCTCCATCTTCACCTTCGCGCTGCTGTGGTATTCGGTCGGCGCCTTCATCATGGCCTTGCAAAAAACGCCGGAGACGATCGATCTCTGGCGGCTGATTGCGAGCATCGGGCTCGGCGTCGAATTGGTGAATGTCGATGCCTATCTGTCGGAGCTGGTCCCCAAGACGCAGCGCGGGCCCGCTTTCGCCTACAACCAGTTCATCATGTACACCGCCGTGCCCGTCGTCGCGTTCCTCGCCTGGCAATTGGTGCCACGGACCATCCTGGGTCTCGAAGGCTGGCGGTGGGTCGTCATTATCGGTTCGATCGGCGCCGCGGTGATCTGGTGGATCCGCCGCAAACTGCCGGAATCGCCGCGCTGGCTGGCGCAGCACGGGCATGTTGCCGAAGCCGAACGCATTGTCGCGGAGATGGAGCGTCGCGCGCGCGCGGAAATCGGCGGCGACTTGCCGGCTCCGGAAATCGTCGCCGGCGAAGCCGAGCGCAAGACCGGCGCGTGGCTGGAGATATGGAGTCCGGCCTATCGCGGCCGCACCATCATGCTGGTGATCTTCAATCTGTTTCAGACCATCGGTTATTACGGATTTTCCAGCTGGGTGCCGGCGCTTTTGATTTCGCAAGGCATCGAGGTCACGAGATCGCTCGCCTACACCTTCATTATCGCCGTAGCGGCTCCAATCGCCCCACTGATCGCGGTTTATTTCGCCGACCGTGTCGAACGCAAATGGCAGATTTCCTGGGCCGCGATCGGCATTGCCGCGTTCGGCCTGTTGTTTGCCCAACAGACCACTGCCGTCGGCGTCATCGTGTGCGGTCTCCTGATCACGTTTTCCGCCAACTGGCTGTCGTTCTCGTTTCACGCCTATCAGGCGGAGCTTTATCCGACCCGCATCCGTGCCCAGGCAGTCGGCTTCGTTTATTCGTGGAGCCGGTTCAGCGCCATCTTCTCCGGTTTCTTCATCGCGTTCTTCCTCGGCCGTTACGGCACCATAGGAGTGTTCGGCTTCATCGCCGGCGCGATGGTGATTGTGTTCATCGTGATCGGCGGCTTCGGACCCGCGGTCAACAAACGGCGCCTCGAAGCCATCGCCGGCTGATCGAATCCAAACCAAAAAGCGCCCCGGAAATCCGGGGCGCTGAAGTTAAAATGCCGATTTGTTGGTGGGCTGCTTACGCAGCCTGCTTCTGCTCGAGGGTCTTCTCGTTAACAGCGTTGCCGATCGGGATCGAGCGCGGCTTCTTGGCTTCGGGAATCTCCCGCACCAAGTCGACATGGAGTAAGCCGTTCTCAAGCTTGGCGCCCTTCACCTGGACGAAATCGGCAAGCTGGAATACGCGCTCGAACGCGCGTGCAGCGATGCCCTGGTAGAGCACTTCACCACGCTTCTCCTGCTCCTTGGCTTTCTTCTCGCCGCGGATGGTCAGCGTGTTTTCCTTGGCTACCACCGAGAGCTCGTTCTCGGCAAAGCCTGCGGCGGCGACGGTGACGCGATAGTCGTTGTCTCCGGTCCGCTCAATGTTGTACGGCGGATAACCGGGAGCGCTGCCATCGATGCCCTGGTCGAGCAAAGAAAACAGCCGGTCAAAGCCGACGGTCGAACGATAAAGTGGTGCTAGATCGAAAGTTCGCATGGCATATCCTCCTTCTGAAGCGACATGCGGGGGCCCGCCTTTAGGGCCAAGCCTATGAAACACAGCCAGTCTCTGGCCTGTGCAAATGTCACATGGTGATGTCCCCCGATTGCTGCAAGAGGCGACTAAAACCCTGATAAACAACCTCTTATGCAACTCATCTCGATCCCCGCCAATCCGGTCCCCGATAACGCCGTCACCGGCATGCTGAAAACGCCCGATGGGGTTTCGCTGCGGTTCGCGCGCTTTGCGCCGCCGACCGGCCGGCGCGGAACGGTGTGCATCTTTCCCGGCCGTACCGAATGGATCGAGAAATATTTCGAGACCGTTCGCGACCTGCGTAATCGCGGCTTCGCGGTTGCACTCCTTGATTGGCGCGGTCAGGGCCTGTCGGATCGCGCGCTTGGCGATCGCCTTAAAGGTTATGTCGGAAGCTTCTCCGAATTCGACATCGATCTTGAGACTTTCATGCGCGAGGTCGTGCTGCCGGATTGTCCGCCGCCGATATTCGCTCTGGGCCATTCCATGGGCGCGAGCGTTCTGATCCGCGCCGTGCGACGCGGCCATCGCTGGTTCGATCGCATTGTTCTGTCTGGACCCATGATCGGCATCGCGCTGGTCAATTCGATGGCGATTGCGGGCACGCTCTTGAAAGTCATGCGGTTTGCCGGCCTCGGCGATTCCTACCTGCCGGGGCGCTATAACGGCGTGCTCGATCTGCGCCCGTTCCCCGGTAACATTCTGACCAGCGATCCGGTGCGCTACGCCCGCAATGCCGCCATTCTGGAAGCTGATCCCGCGCTTGCTTTAGGTGGCCCGACCGTAACCTGGGTCGATGCGGCGTTTCGCGCCATGCGGGCGTTTCACGATCCGGGCTATCCCGCGCACATCCGGCAGCCGATCCTTATCGTCGCCGCCGGGCGTGATGCCATCGTCTCGAATACCGCGATCGAACAGTTTGCCATGCTGTTGCGTGCCGGCTCGCATCTCGTCGTGACCGGCTCCCAGCACGAGATTCTCATGGAGCAGGATCGCTATCGCTCGCAATTCTGGGCGGCATTCGACGCGTTTGTTCCAGGCACGCCGCTGTATTGATTTTTGTCCCGTCCCTCACGGTGATGGTGAGGAAGTCACTCCTTCAACAGCTCCAGCGCTTTGGCGTGGAGGCGATGGTCGCCGGCGGCGATCACGCGTCCGCCTTGGTGCGGACGTTCATTGTCCCATGTCGTGACCTTGCCGCCGGCGCCTTCGATGATCGGGATCAATGGCAGCACATCATACGGTTTGAGTTCGGTCTCGATGACGAGATCGACGTGGCCTGCGGCCAGCATGCAGTACGCGTAGCAATCGCCGCCGTAGCGTGACAGCCGCACCGCCTGCTCGACGCGCTGAAAAATTTGCCGGTCATTCTCGTGCATCAATAGCGGGCTGGTCGTCAGCAGCACGGCGTCTTGCAAGTCGGCACACGGACGCGTGCGTAATGCCCGATCGCCGGCCGGTCCGCGATAGCTCGCCGCGCTGCCATCGCCGGTGAAATGCTCGCGCGTGAACGGCTGGTACATCATGCCGTAGATCGGCTCACCGCGCCGCGTCAGCGCAATGAGCGTGCCCCATGCCGGCATGCCGCAAATGAACGATTTAGTGCCGTCGATCGGATCGAGCACCCAGACATATTCGGCGTCGGGGCGGTCGGCGTTGAATTCCTCGCCCAAGATGCCGTGCTCGGGAAATGTCCTTTTGATCAGGGCGCGCATCACAGTCTCGGCGGCGCGGTCCGCCGCGGTGACCGGGTCGAAGCCGCCCGAGCGGCTTTTGTTCTCGACGCCGAGCGTAGTGCGAAAGAACGGACGGATGGTCTCGCCGGCCACGGCGGCCAGTTCGTCGACGAATACCGCAAAGTCGATGGCCGTCATGCCGCCTCCGGGTAACCTAAAGTACGCTCAGCAATCGAAGTGTTGCCCATTGGATACAGCGGGCGGCAAATCCGTTTTGACCTGAGGGAAACGCGGTAATTCCAAGAGGCTACTGCCTCTATTTTCGCCATCGATCGGCCAATCCGCTCGACTAATGTAACTCATTGATATGAAAGACTTTACAGACGTGGCCAAATGCCCGTCCCCGCGTCTAGCGATATGGAAAACCTGCTCTGCACATTTTGCAGGAGTTTTCCGGGGAAATGCCAGGAAATTAGGTCAATAGCACTTGCGTTTTGTGCGCCGCAGTGTATGTTGTTGCAGTGCGGTAGCGGAAGAGTTCCTCTTACGTTACCGTCGCCCTCCTTGGGCGTTTCCTCCCTAGACTTGGGCCGCTTGCATCGCGAGCGGCCCTTTTTCTTTTTCGACGCACCCAGCTTTTCTGCCTGCATCTTGAGCTTATTCGGCGGCTGCCCGATAAGGGCGCAACTCTTCAAGTGGTATCTCGGCAAGGCGGTCGGCTAACAACTCGAACTGGCTCGCGAGCTTTGCGAACGAGGACGTGCGTTGGTAGCGCCGCTCGTCCATATACAGCGCCCGGTTGATTTCGAGTTGAATGGCGTGAAGGCCGGCGGTCGGATTGCCGTAATGCTCGGTGATGAAGCCGCCCGCGTAAGGCTTGTTGCGGCTGACCACGTAGCCGAACCCGCGCATGGTCGCTTCGATGGTCTCGGCGATAAGCGGCACGCAGCTGGTGCCGTAACGGTCGCCGAGTACCAGATCGGCGCGCGGACGCTCGTCCCTCGCTCCGGTCGCCGACGGCATGGAGTGACAATCGATCAGCATGGCGGCGCCGAACTCGCGATGTAGGCGTGTGAATACGCGCCGCAATGTCCGATGATAGGGCTTGTAAAGCCCGTCAATGCGCCGCAAAGCCTCGGCGACCGAGATGCGTTGATCGTAGATCTCCTGCGCGTCGCCGACCACGCGCGCCACAGTTCCAAGACCACCCGCAACCCGCATTGAACGCGTGTTGGCGAACGAAGGCAGACGGCCGTCGAACATCCGGGGATCGAGCTCGTAGGGCTCGCGGTTGACGTCGACGTAGCACCGCGGGAAATGCGCCCGCACCAGCGGATGGCCGCGGGCCACTACGCCTGCGACCAACTCGTCGACGAACGAATCCTCGGAACGCCGCAAGGTCGCAAGATCGAGCCGCGACGCCAGCAAGAATTCGCGCGGATAGACCCGGCCGCTGTGCGGCGAATTGAACAGGACGGGTCCGCGGCATACGGCTGGCTCATGGGCCTCATACGGCGGGTCGAATTCGTCCTGGATTTCCGACATTGGGCCCGCGGTCTTTTGGCGCCTTGCGCTCCGGCAATCGAGCATTGAATCCCTAGCGTGCGCCAGCGGTCATTGTCCAGAGCGCGGTACCGCCGGTGAGGGTGCCCTTCACTTCATATTTACCCGCGATCCGGCTTATGGAATGAAGGGGGCCGGCACTCAGCCGGAATCGACTGGCCATGCCCAAAATTCTGCTCGCCGAAGACGACATCGACATGCGCCGATTCCTGGTCAAGGCGCTGCAGAACGCCGGCCACGAGGTTAAGTCGTACGACAATGGCCTGGCGGCTTATCAACGCCTGCGTGAGGAGCCGTTCGAGCTGCTGCTCACCGACATCGTGATGCCGGAGATGGACGGCATCGAACTCGCCCGCCGCGCCGCCGAACTCGACCCCGATATCAAGATCATGTTCATCACCGGGTTCGCCGCTGTGGCGCTCAATTCGGATTCAAACGCGCCCAAGCACGCCAAGGTGCTGTCCAAGCCGATCCACCTGCGCGAACTCGTCAGCGAAGTGCAGAAGCTGCTGGCGGCTTGAACAAGCTGTTTCCGTAGCACGCTTTCCGCGACGGCCTCACTATCGGATCATTGCGGAGGGGCTTTGCGTTGTCGCTTCGCTCCGGCATTGTCCCCGGATGTCGCCTCGCTCCATTCGCGCTACAATCGCATCAACGAGGGAGGGAAAAGCGCATGAAATCCGAGATCGTCACCTATGCGATAGGCAAGCTCACAGCCGAAGGCGTGCTCGTCTATGACGATAAAGTGAGGCGCAAGCGGCCCGCGGTGCTGATGGCGCCGAATTGGCTCGGTCTCACCGATCACGCGATCGAACGCGCGAAGCTGGTGGCCGGCGATCGCTACGTGGTGTTTGTTGCCGACATGTATGGGCAGGGCATTCGCCCGGTCGATTTTAATGAAGCCGCCACGCTGGCCAACCCGCTGCGCGAGAACGCGCACGAGCAGCGGCAACGCATCCGCTCAGCTTACACGACGATGCTCGACAAAGCCGGCAAGCTTAATCTGATCGACCACCGCCGCGCCGCCATCGGCTTCTGCTTCGGCGGCGGCAACGTTCTGGAACTCGCGCGCGATGGGGCGGATATCGCTGCCGTCGTCTCGATCCACGGCGACCTGAAAACCGTCGAAGCGGCGAAGCCGGGCGCGATCAAAGCGGCGCTGCTGGTAACGCATGGCGCGCCTGATCCGGTGGCGCCCAAGGCCGACCGCGACGCCTTCGAGCAGGAGATGGAGGCGGCCGGCGCCAAATGGCAGATGCTGGTCTTCTCAGGAGTGCTGCACGCGTACACCGACGAGGGCGTGCACATTCCTGGCGTTGCCGCCTGGAACGAGCCGGCGACGCGAATGACTTACGCGCTGACGCAGCGATTTATTGCTGATGCTTTTGCCGGAAGCCTGTGAGTGACAGCTGCCGGGTTTCGCGCAGTGTGATTGAAGCGGCTTCGGTTGTTGTCGACTGACATCATCGTCTTGCTTTGCGATAACTATCCCGGAATAGCGCGCGTAAAGGCGATCAATCCGCTGTCGCCACATCGTTACAAATGCACTCGAGGGCAGGTTCTCTACCGATTTCCATAAATGCTTGATAGCCGGGAGCGTGTTTTGCCAAATAGCGCGCTTGCACCACTTTTCGCCTTTTTCTTTGCCTTCATCCGTGGCGCACATCGATTTCCAGGCAATCCACTCCGGATGGCTGACATGTTCGGCGGCGCCCTGCCAGCCCTGTTGATGAATGAGATACAGGTCGCTGTAGGTCGGGTTCTTGTGGGTGTCCCACTCAAACTGCGTCCCCTCGTTGATAAATTTGTACGCCGCAGCAATGGCGTTATCGCGCGGGTTGAGAATGTCTCCAGACCCATATTTGGCGAATTCGTAATGGCTGAGCTGGAACAGACCGATGTACGATCCGGTGCGCTGCTTGGGATCAAAGTCGGACTCGACCTTGGCTACCGCCTTCATAAAGTTGTAGTCTAGGCCGAACGCGGCGGCCGCTCTTTTAATCTCCTCAAGCGGCGTGCCAATCGGAACATTTTTCAACGCATCTAAAGCCCGGTCCGCCGGTTTTCTGACCGGGGGATGTTCGTCGTACACGTAGTAAGCAAGATATGCGTGCTTCGGCGGAAACGAATCGGAGGAAACATCGCGGGCGGGCGACGTGCTCTCCTCTAATTTTGCTTCTTCCGTTTTTTGCTCATCGGTGAGCGGTTCAGGCCGTGAAGCCGAATCCGGGACGGCTGGGGCGATAGCGTCCGGTAGTGAGGCGGTGACATCGGCGTTGGTGGCGGCGTTTGCAGAGGCGGCGTAACCGAAGTCCTCCGTCGCCGACGCGGTGCGATATTCCGCGGCCGGCTCGGCGCTTTCGGGGGAATTCTCCTGCAACGCTGCCCGTTCCTGTTTGGCAGTATCGTCGGCCGCGCTGCTTTCATGCGGCAGCAACGCTTCATTCTGAGAAGGTGGACCGGGATGGGCCGCCGGATCGGGAGAGGCCTGCAAGTCGGCGCTCCGCAGGTCGGTGCCCTGCAATTCGGAACCCAGTAAGCCGGCACCGGCTGTCGCCTCACCGGCTAGTTCTCGGGCCGGAGATTCCTCTTCCAACCTTGCTTGGTCGGCTTTCGGACCGTCGTCGGCAAACTGCGCGGCAGATAAAGGCGGCGATTCATATTGAGAAAGCGCAGGCGCAGTGGGTATTTCCGAAGGTGTGGGAATATTCGGCGACGTCGAACTGATGTCCGCCTCGACTGGTGCCGGTGGGGCGGCGTTCGGCGTTCCCATGAGATAAATCGCGGCGGCCAAAGTCACCGCTGTGCAGCACGCGAAAGCAACCCCCAAGTATTTCATAGTCCCCCGACCGTCACGCCCGGTCTCCAACAATACTAAACGCGATCTGCGGCCTCGTCCAACATGAAGATCACCAGCCATCCACCCACAAAAGATCCAAATGGAACTTTCCGAGTCTCCACGATTCTGCCCCAATCTCGAAAATCTGCCTTAAACTGATAAAGATATACAAAAGCGCGTCGCAAGGCTGGCCGAAAACGATCCAAAAAGCGTGCCATCCGCGGACGTCGGCAGCTGAATTTATCCGCGCTTGGCAGTCGACTCGAAAAGCGGAGTTTAACCTTGTCGTGCTTTGGCTGATTGAATAGCCCGCCAGACCCGCTCGGGCGTTACCGGCATTTCGATGTGGGTGACGCCGAATTCGGCCAGCGCATCGACCACCGCGTTGACCACGGCACCAAGCGCCCCTGTGGTTCCGCCTTCGCCGCCGCCGCGTACGCCGAGCTTGTTCTTTGGGGTCAGCACCTGGCTTATGTCGGTCGTAAACGACGGCAGCATGTCCGCGCGCGGCATGGCGTAATCCATGAACGAGGCTGACAGCAATTGTCCCTCGGCATCATAGGTGCATGCTTCCCACAACGCCTGGCCAATGCCCTGCGCGGCGCCGCCGTGGGTCTGGCCATCCACGACCATCGGATTGATGGCGCGCCCGACGTCGTCAACGGCCGTGTAGCGCACGACCGCGAGCGCTCCGGTCTGCGGATCGATTTCGACCTCGCAGACATGGGCGCCGTAAGGAAATCCGAGCTGCCTGATGGTTTCATCGCAGGTGGCCGCGAGCGGCCCCTGCAAATCCTCCGGCAGGGATTTGTCATCAGCTGCGGCGCGGGCGACGTCGAAGAGTCCGACCGAGCGGTCGGTGCCTTTGACGGTAAAGCGTCCGCCGGCAAACGCGATATCGTCTTCTGCGGTTTCAAGCATATGCGCGGCGATTTTCCTGCCCTTCTCGATGACGGCGTCGGAAGCTTTGCCCATGACAATGCCGGCTAGCCGCATCGAGCGTGCGGAATGCGAACCGCCGCCTTCTTTGACGATGTCGGTGTCGCTCTCGAAGATGTGCACGTCGTCGAATGGCACACCGAGCCACTCCGTCACGCATTGCGCAAAAGTTGTTTCATGGCTTTGTCCGCTCGACAGCGTACCGACGACGACATCCACCCGGCCCTGCGGATCCACGGTGATGTCGGCGCGCTCGCGCGGATAGCCGCCGGTCGTTTCGAGGTAACTGCAAAGTCCGATGCCGCGCAGACGCTTTCGCCTGCGGGCCTCCGAGCGGCGGCGCTTGAAGCCCTTCCAGTCGGCGAGATCCATCGCGCGGTCCATGACGACGCGGTAGGTGCCGTTGTCGTAGGTGATGCCTTGCGGGTTAGTGTACGGAAGCGCCGAGGCAGGAATGAGGTTGCGCCGGCGCAGCGCGACGCGATCGAAGCCGTGCTCCTGTGCGGCTTTGTCGATCAAGCGCTCGATGACATAGATCACCTCGGGCCGCCCGGCGCTTCGGTAGGGCGTGGTGCACATCGTGGTCGAGAGCACGGCGCGCGCTCTTATATGTGCGAGCGGGATGCGGTAGCCCGAGGTCGCCAATCCCACGCCCTTGACGAGTGGCACGTAAGATCCGCTGTGGCCGCCGACATTGCTGAGATTTGAACTTCGCAGCGCGAGGAAACGGCCGTCGCCGTCGAGCGCCAGCTCGGCGGATACCGTGAGGTCGCGGCCCATGTAATCGCTGAGAAACGCCTCCTGGCGTTCGCAGGTCCACTTCACCGGCCGTCCGATCCGGCGCGAGCCCCAGGCGACCAGCGCGAATTCGGGAAAGAAGCTGTTACGCGTGCCGAAATTGCCGCCGATTTCGCGGGCGACGACACGTACTGCTGCCTCCGGCACGCATAAGATTGCCGCCAGCTCGCGTTTCTGGCGGACAATGCCGCCCGAGCCGGCATAGAGCGTGTAGCGTCTGCTCGCGAGATCGTAGCTGCCGACGGCCGTGCGCGGCTCCATCGGTACGCCGGTAACGCGATTGATGAGGGTGTCGAGCCGTGTGACGTAAGTGGCGCGTGCAAATGCGTCAGCGGTAGCCGCAGCGTCACCGACTTCGGCGTCGATCATGATATTCGGCATGTTATCGTAGAGCCGCGGTGCGCCGTTCTCGATGGCGGCCGTCGCGTCGATCACGGCAGCTAGCGGCTTGTAGTCGACGACGATCCGCTCGGCGGCGTCTTTCGCCACCGCAACACTCTCCGCGATCACGAATGCGACGGCTGTGCCGACGTGGCGGACGCGATCTGCCGGCAGTACATGATGAGGCGCGACCCGGACCGCCGAGCCGTCGCGGTTTCTCAGGACGATGTCGGGAGCCGTGCCGGGTGCGCAGGGATGCGGGATTGGTTGGAGACCGTCTGCTTGTGCGTCGCGCCCAGTCAGCACCGCGAGCACCCCCGGCATGGCGCGCGCTGCCTCAACATCGATGGCGCGGATCAGCGCATGCGCATGCGGTGTACGCAAAACGGCGGCGTAGGCCTGGTCCGGAAGATTGATGTCGTCGCTATAGCACCCGCGACCGGTGAGGAGACGCGCGTCCTCCTTGCGGTGTATCGCGTCTCCGATCCTTACTTGCATTGCGGCTTCGGCTAACACTCACGAGAGCAGGGCCATTATATTCTCACGCCGGCAATGCTGCGGCTAGTCGTCAGCCATCCGGGCACCCGGTAGCTGCCATGTGCGAATTCACGCGACCTTACGCTTCTCGTGCGGTGAATGCGCAGGCCTGACAGCCTCGTGTTTGCCGGCGTGGAAGTTGCGGGCGGAGTGGGCAACCTTTGGCTCGTCGGCGCCGCGGTGCCCAACAGGACGTTTCTTCTCGGCTTTCTCCGCGGCGTTCTCGGTCAGTTGTGCAACTTTTACAGCTTTTTGCCGGGTCTTCGATGTGGCCGCTTTGACGGCTCTTTGCGCGACCTTCTTTGCCGCAGTGATTGTTCGCACAAGCTTCGGCGCGACTTTTTCCGATTGCGATTTTTCTGGCTCGATCGGCGCCTGTGCGCGCGCCTGTTCTATTTGCGCCTGCTCGAGCTGGGCAAAGCCCGGCAAATGGCGGCAAGGCAGCGGCCTCACAAATGTCAGCTGCGAATCGGGCAACTGCGATTTTCGCCACGCCTCGGCGGAGCGGCCGGTGACACGCAGAACATAGGTTTTGGTCTCTTGCGGCAGCGCCCGGTGGTGATCGAGCCAATCGATGACACGATGTGCGCCGGCGTTGTAGGCGGCCGCTACAAATCCGAGATTACCGAATTGGTCGCGGAGCGCACGGAGGAATCGCGCCGAGGCCGGGAGAGCCTGTTGCGGATCAAACGGATCGTGCAGACCGACCTCAGCGGCGACTTTCGGCATGAACTGCGCGATCCCCAAGGCACCCGCCGAACTCACAGAGTTGCGTTGCAGTCCGCTTTCTTGCCAGATCAGATTGGCGAAGAAAGGCACCGGGATATTGTTGTCTTCGGCGGACGTGTAGAGCGCACTACAGAGATCGCTGACCGAATGCAAAGTGTGTGGCCCGACACTCATGTTCGCGTCCGCCGGTATTGGCGGTTGCGGCGGCTCGGCAGTCTCCTCCCCTTGTCGGTGCGGTTCGTCGGATGGTTCTTCGGACGTTGTCGAAGCGGGTTCGTACTCGCCGATGGAAATGTTGAATTCGAGCGATCCTATCGGTTGTTCTGAGTCCCGTACCGGACCCTGATATTTTGTTTCAGCATCCACGACGGTGAGGCTGAGCAAAATGATTGCAGGCGCAAGCGCAGATGCAAGAATTAGACGCATCCCGTCCCCCTCAAATGCGTGCGCTCGGCGTCTCGCGACGCCGCGCGCATGGATGGCTTGAGAGATCTCCCCTCGACAGTTTGCGGATGCCGACATAACCCGGCGCTTTTTTGGAGATATTACGGACGCGTTAAGATCGTTCAGGGCGATTGCCGAGCCGAATTGGGGCGCTACTTTGGAATTGAAACTCCCACCATGACCCGGATAGAACCGGGCACGCGCCGCGGCGTCGCGGTGCTAATATTGGCGGCAAGCGCCATGGAATTGGGTGAATCAATGCCGGAACCGGCGTCGGCGGCGACTTTTGGCAACGGCGCTGCAACACGGTGCATGATGGCGGCCGGCTCGCGATTTACCTTGTTCCGAGTTCCAAAGTGTTCTTTTGCGCGATGAACACGGTTCGCGCGCGCATACTTTTTGTGGCGGCGAATGACTGGTACTTTTACTGGCACCGCCTTGCGCTAGCGGAACGCATTGCCGCTGCCGGCTACGAAGTTGAAGTAGCCACCCCGCCAGGTCGTTTCTGCGACGCGATTTCAGCTGCCGGAATCCGCCACCATGCGATTGAAATCGATCGTCAGGGACTGAACCCGCTAAAAGATATCGCGACGATCAAACGCCTGGCCAGTCTCTATCGCGATCTGGAACCGACCATCGTCCATCACGTCGCGATCAAACCGATCATCTATGGTTCGATAGCGGCCAAGCTCGCGAAGGTGCCGGCAATCGTCAACGCGATGCCGGGAACCGGATATCTTTTTGTTTCGCGGCAATTGCTGGCGCGTCTGATCCGGCCCGGCGTGATGGCGGCATTTCGCTTTTTGCTCAACGCACCCAACAGCCGTGTCATTCTGGAAAACCATGACGACCAACAGATGTGGATTTCGCGACACGTGCTGCGGCCACATCGTGTCGTGGTCATGCCCGGTTGCGGGGTCGATACCGACGCCTTTCGACCTGGCCCGGAACCGCCCGGACCTCCGCTTGTCGTCCTGCCGGCGCGGCTGTTGTTTTACAAAGGCATCGTTGAATTCGTCGAAGCGGCACGGGTGCTGCGAAAGCGCGGGACGCCGGCGCGATTTGCGCTGGTAGGCGAGGGCGATCCCGGAAATCCCGCTTCTGTTTCGCCCGAGCAATTGCGTAAGTGGGAGCAAGAAGGGGCGATAGAGCTTCTCGGGTGGCACGACGATATGAGCGAGATATTTGCACATTCTCATATCGTCTGCCTGCCGTCGCACGGTGGCGAAGGCGTTCCGCGGTCGCTTCTGGAGGCGGCGGCGTGCGGCAAGCCGATTGTCACGACCGACGTGCCCGGCTGCAGGGACGTCGTGCATGATGGCGACAACGGCTTACTCGTTCCAACGCGGCAGGTTGCGCCGCTGGCCGATGCGCTCGATCGGCTTATCCGTGACCACGAGTTGCGGCGCACTATGGGAGCACGCGGCCGCGAGCGTGCAGTCACCGAGTTTTCGGCCGATATCGTCGCTGATCAGACTTTGCAGCTCTATGCGGAGCTTTTGGGCACGAAAGCGATGAAGAGTTCGGCTTCGCGCCCTACCCTCAAGGACGAGGCGCCGGTCGGCGACGGCAGCACCCGCTAAATCCTTGGCGTTCTTCGTGTTTGGTAGTTGCGATAACGCGGGAAAAATCATCCTCGCCGATCCCCGGAACCTTGCGCCGCGCCGCCGAAAGGCCGATATTAGTTACGTTCGAGACCAATTCTCCCGCGAGGTCCAATCGCGGCTTCTCTTTGGGAGGTCCCATGACCCAAGTCGTGAAAGACGCAAAAGTCGAGCCCAAGGCGCGCAAAACCGAAAGCCAAGCCTCGCGCAGTGACGCGTCGCTCGAGTACCAGCCCGGCTTCGGCAATCATTTCGTCTCGGAGGCGGTTGCCGGCGCATTGCCGGTCGGCCGCAACTCGCCGCAGCGGCCACCGCTGGGGCTTTATGCCGAGCAGATTTCGGGCACCTCGTTTACGACCGCGCGTGCAGAAAATCGTCACACCTGGACGTATCGCATTCAGCCCTCGGTCGTGCATCGGCCTTATGCGCGGATCGACAACGGCCTGATCCGCAGTGCTCCGTTCAATGAGGCTGACGCGACGCCGACGCAATTGCGCTGGTCGCCGTTTCCGATCCCGCAGAAGCCGACCGATTTCGTTGAAGGCATCGTTACTGTTGGTGGCAACGGCGATGTCGCCACTCAGGTCGGCATGGCGGTTCACATCTACGCCGCCAACCGCTCGATGGATAACCGCATCTTCTACAACGCCGACGGCGAAATGCTGATCGTGCCCCAACAGGGCCGCGCCCGTTTTGTCACCGAGCTCGGCGTCGTTGACGCGCGCTGCGGCGAGATCGTGATCATTCCGCGCGGTCTGCGCTTTCGGGTCGATCTGCCGGACGGACCGTCGCGCGGCTACATTTGCGAGAACTATGGCCCGTTGCTGCGGTTGCCTGAACTTGGTCCGCTCGGCGCCAATGGCTTGGCCAATACGCGCGATTTCCTGGCGCCGGTCGCCGCCTACGAGGACAAGACGGCGCGGCACAGTCTGGTGTCAAAATTCCAGGGCAATCTCTGGGCCGCTGAAATGAATCATTCGCCGCTCAACGTCGTCGCCTGGCACGGCAACTTCGCGCCTTACAAATACGACCTGGCGCGGTTCAATGTCATGGGATCGGTCAGTTTTGATCACCCCGATCCGTCGATCTTTTCCGTGCTCACTGCGCCGTCTGATCTGCCGGGCGCGGCGACGATTGACTTTGTCATCTTCCCGCCGCGCTGGCTCGTTGGCGAGGATACATTCCGGCCGCCGTGGTATCACCGCAACGTCATGACCGAGTTCATGGGTCTCCTCTACGGCGCCTACGACGCCAAGGCGGAAGGCTTTCTTCCCGGCGGCGCCAGCCTGCACAATTGTATGACGGCGCACGGTCCGGATGCCGAGACCTGGGAGCGGGCGACCAAAGCGGAATTGAAGCCCCACAAGATCGAGAACACGATGGCGTTCATGTTTGAAAGCCGTTACGCGATGCGGCTGACCCGTTTTGCTGTCGAATCCTCCGAGCTTCAGCACGATTATTTTGAAGGCTGGCAGGGACTGGAGAAACATTTCTCCGGGCAAAGGTAACGAGCGCGCCGGGTCATCAGGATCAGATTATGAGCAGGCTTCCTACCCTCTTCATCCCGCATGGCGGCGGGCCCTGTTTCTTTATGGATTGGGACCCGCCCGATACCTGGGCCCGGATGGCTGATTATCTGCGGCACGTGCTCGAGGTTGCGGGATCGCGGCCAAAAGCGATGGTGGTGATTTCCGGCCATTGGGAAGAGGACGTCGTCGCCATCCAGAACAATCCGGCGCCGCCGCTGCTTTACGATTACCACGGCTTTCCGCCGAACACCTATCAGATCAAGTTTCCGGCTCCGGGCGCACCGGAGGTTTCCGCACGGGTTGCCGAATTGCTCGGGGCTGCGGGCATTCCGTGGAAATACGACCACGAGCGCGGCTTCGATCATGGCGTCTTCATCCCGCTGAAAGTCGCCTTTCCGCACGCCGATGTGCCGATCGTACAAGTCTCGCTGTTGGCCAGCATGGATCCCGCAGAGCACATCAAGATCGGCCGCGCACTGATCCCGCTTCGCGATGAGGGCGTGCTGATCGTTGGCAGCGGCATGACCTATCACAACATGCGCATGCTCATGGCCAGCATGCGCGGCGGCGCCGATGGCAAGCATGCTGACGCTGGTTCAGAGCGTTTCGATGACTGGCTGGAAGAGGTTTTGACCAAGGCGCCACCCGATACTCGCGCCGACGCGCTCGCCGCCTGGGCCAAGGCGCCGTTTGCCCGCGCCGCGCATCCACGTGAGGAACACCTGTTGCCGCTTCACGTCGCCGTTGGCGCGGCCGGCGACGATCCCGGACAGCGGACACTGAAGGATGTTGTCATGGGGGCGGTGGAGTCGGCGTTTCGGTTCGGCTAGGCCTGTCACCGGCCAAATTGTTGGCAGCCAAAGATTTCGCGGGATAGCCGCAACGCGCGTCAGAAACGGAAAATGAAAAAGCCGCCGCCGGGTTGCCGGCGGCGGCTCTGAGCCAGCCAAACCCGGTCTAGGCGGCTCTTTTGATGCGATCTTGCGCGGTGGGCGCTTCGCTGCCGCCGTCGGTGAGGATCCGGCTCCTGAGCGTTCCGACTTCCTGCTGCAGGCGCGATACATCCTTGCGGGCGGTTTCGAGGGCGCCTTCGGCCATTGAGCGCTCAAGCTGTTCGCGTTGGAGCTGGGCCTGGAGACCGTCGATCTGCATCTCATGAGCGCCGTGCGCCGCGGCGATCTGCTCCTCGAGCAGTTCCACGAGGTCGTTCTTTTCCCGGATATTTTGCTGGGTATTCTGGTAGATGCCTTCGCGCGCCGTGGCCGCGTGGATCAGCTTGTTCGCCTCGTCCGTGAGCAATGCGCGAGCTAGCTCAAGATCCCTGATTTGCAGTTCACGGTCGGCGAGCAAAGCCTCGAGCCTGCTCAGCCGCTCCGCCAGCGTGTCGTTTGTGGTGCTGGCATCGGCCACGCGGCGGTCAAACGTGCGCATTTCCTCAGCGCGCGCGATCAGTGCCTGGCGGGCCTCTTCGAGCAGTTTGTCTGTCAGGGTGCCGCGGGCTTGCAGGGACTCGAGACGCGAGTTCAGCATGTTCGTTTCTTCGCGGTGCGCGTGGTTGGCCTCGTCAAGCGCTGCGGCGAGCCGCGAGCGCTCTGTTTGTACTTCGGCCAGATTGATCTCTGTGGCTTTCAAACGCGCTTGAGTAGAAGCGACCGCCTTGTCTGCGTCGCTCAGGCGGCGCGCGGTCTGCGCCAATTCGTTCAGCGTCTTTTCGAGCGAGGCCTGGATGGAAGCCCGCTCCTCTTTCACTTTCCGCGCTTCGTGCTGCGCGGCTTGGGACTCTCCCTCGATCTGCACTATCCGCTGGTCCACGGCGACGACGCGGTCTGCGAGCCGAAGGTTTTCGTCGCGCGTCAGTCGCAGGTCGGATGCCTGCTGCTGCGTCAGGCCCTGCAACTCGGCTATGTGGGCGCGATGCACGCCCAGTTCGGCAAGCTGCTCTACCTTGGTCCGCTCCAACCCGGCGATGGTTTGCTTCGCAAGCGTAGTGATTTCCTGCAAACGGGTGCATTCGATCTTGAACTTCGTGGCCTTTTTCTCGGCCGTGCTGAGGTCGTCGCGAAGCTTGTTGCAGACCTCGCGCGTAGTGTTGAGCGCGCGTTGCAGGATCAGCTTTTCGCTCTGGGTCTCTTCATACCCGCGCAGCGTATTGCAGACCGGGTCGACCAGCCTGGCGATCGAGATTTTGATGCTCTCGAGTTCGCCGATCTTGTGCTCGGCATCCATCAGAAGGTTCCGGACCGTCTCGTTCTCCTGACCCAGCTGCGTTGCGATCGGGAAGAACAGCTCATTGTCGAGCTCGATGTCGGGCTCATTTGGCGGCGTGTTGACGGCCTTGACCGGAGCCACGGGGACTGGCTCCAGCGAAGCCGTGGGCTGCAATTGTGGGGCCGGTGGCATGTGCATCGCCGGCAGCGGATCCACGTCAGGCGGCATTTGCATCGCCGGTAGCGGGTCCACCGCAGGCGGTACCTGCACGACGGGCGGCTGGTGTGCAGCGGGCGGCCGCTGCGCGATGGAGGACTTCGCGCTCCCGGCATCGGATCTGCGGCCGAGCAACGTGACAAATTTGGACATGAAGTAGTCTCCCCTGCACCGATTCGCCCGGCGGAGGCGACGCCTGAATCACAAAGTTTCTAGGTGGTTAAATAATTGATTTAGAAAGGTTAACGGAGCGTTAATTGGCGCAGGGCCGGGCCTTTGTAAGTGCTTCAGCCTAGCTCGCGGCTGTGGCCTGTCCCAAGTCCGCGCATGAAATTTTCGCGGATAAGCACCGGATCGCGCATCGGCAGGCCTTTTCCGGGCTGATCGTCGGTCTTCACCGCCAGCAAGCGCGGTCCACCCTCTTCGAACCGGTGGCCGATCAGCGCCTCGAAATGGGTCTCGTCGTGCACCCATTCGCTCTGCTCGATGCCGGCGCCCTGCGCCACTGCGACAATATCGGTCGCGCCACTGGTGGCTGCCGCCTGCTTGCCGGTGATCTGGTACATGCCGTTGTCCCAGATGATGATGGTGAGATTGGGCGGCTGGACATTGCCGATGGTGGCGAGGCAGCCGAGCGCCATCAGGATCGAACCATCGCCTTCCAGCGCGATCACCCCGCGCTGGGGCTGTGCCAGCGCGACACCGAGCGCGATGGGACAGGCTAGCCCCATGCTGCCGAGCATGTAGAAATTCTGCGGGCGATGGCCGGCGGCGATGAGATCGAAATTGGTATTGCCGAGGCCGGCGACGATGGCCTCCTCGTTGGCAAGCCGCTGCACCAAGCGCCGCGTCAGCGTCGTGCGGCTAAGCATTTTTGCCGAAGCTCTCGCGTTGTTCACGGCTGGGTTCCGTTTCTCCCTCGCTACATCAGTTGTCCGTGCGCGGCCGGATTGCCGCCGCTCAGCAAAGGCGAGAGGATGAAGACGACCGACGCTCGCGTCGTGAATGCCTGCTTGATCGATCGGTCGAGGATGAAATGCAGCGTCGATAAGTCGGTCAGCGTGTGGTGCATGATGCCGAGCGCATCGAGTGTCGGCCGCATCGTGCGCGCGACCAGCGTTTGGCCGATGTTGAATTCGCCCATAATCCCGCGCTCCGAGACAATCAGGATTACGGGTATCTGAAAGGGGACGACCAACGACCCAAGCGCATTGGCAATCAGCGCAAAACCGCTGGTCTGCATCATCGCCGCGGCACGCAATCCGGCCATGTAGGCGCCCGTCGCCGCGCCGACCGCCTCGTCCTCTCGCGTCGCGCCGACACAGGTAAAATCACTGTCCGCTACAACGCCGCCAATGAGGGGCGTCAGGATGTTGTCCGGCACATAGGCCGCGAAGCGGACGCTGTTCTCCTTCAAGGCGGCAAGGATGATCTCGGACCAAGTCATGACGTATCCGGAACGGTGAGTAGATGGAGCAACTTGAAACCGGCCCAATATCCGCCAGTCGCGCCGGACCCGGCAACCCAAAACGTGCAATAACAGGCCCCGGCGACGGCGTTTTTCCGGGCAAGCCTGCGGGCACGGCGCAGGGTAGCGTTGGGCTCCAAAGCCCGGTATTGGAAGGCACGGGATACTCAGTCAGCATCGGTTACCGAGAATGCTCGGACTTTTTACCAGCCCGCGCAAAGCGCTTGTCGTAGCGCACGATCTCCTGATGACCGCCGCGGCGGTGCTGGCGAGCTTCTATATTCGTTTCGAGGCCGCCGGCCTCATGGAGCGGCGCGACAGGCTGCTGGTATTTCTGCCCTGCTTCGTCGTTTACGCCGGCATCGTTTACTTCTTCTTCCACCTCTACGAGTTGAAGTGGCGGTTCGCGTCACTGCCCGATCTGATGAACATCGTTCGCGCCGCGACGGTGCTGGCGGTGTCGCTGCTGGTGCTCGACTACGTTTTGGTCGCGCCCAATGTGTTTGGGCAGTTCTTCTTTGGCAAAATAACGATCGCGCTCTATTGGCTCCTGCAGATGGTGTTTCTGGGAGCCGGCCGGATCGGGTATCGGTATTTTCGCTTTACGCGCACCAGGCACCATGCGCGTTCGCCGGAATCGAATCCGACCCTCGTGCTGGGACGCGCCGCGGATGCCGAAGTCCTGTTGCGGGCCATCGAAAGCGGCGCAGTCAAGAAAATATGGCCGGTCGGAATTCTGTCGCCGTCACCCGCGGATCGGGGACAGGCCATTCGAGGCATTCCGGTCCTGGGCAACTTCGATGCGCTCGATGCGGTCGTCAACGACCTTGGGCAGCGCGACAAGACCATCACCCGGGTGATTTTTACGCCGTCTGCGCTTGAGCCGGACGCCAAGCCCGAAGCGACGCTGATGCACGCGCGCCGGCTTGGCCTGACCGTTGTCAGGCTGCCGTCGCTCGACGACGCCGGCGAGGCGCCGCGTTTGGCGCCGGTCAATGTCGAGGACCTTTTGCTGCGGCCGACCGTCAAGATCGACTACGCGCGGCTGGAGAGCTTTCTCAAGGGCCGCTCGATCGTGGTGACGGGCGGCGGCGGCTCGATTGGCGCTGAAATCTGCGACCGCGCGGTAACATTTGGCGCCGCGCGCGTGCTGATCATCGAGAACTCCGAGCCGGCGCTGCACGCGGTGCTCGAAATTCTTGCGACCAAACAGTCGCGGCCCGAGATCATCGGTCGGATCGCCGACGTTCGCGACCGCGCGCGGCTGTTTCGGCTGATGGGCGACTTCAAGCCGGACATTGTCTTCCACGCTGCAGCGCTGAAGCACGTTCCGCTGCTCGAACAGAATTGGGAGGAGGGGGTCAAGACCAACGTCTTTGGTTCGGTCAATGTCGCCGATGCTGCGGCCGCCTCTGGAGCCGCCGCAATGGTGATGATCTCGACCGACAAAGCCATCGAGCCGGTCTCGGTGCTCGGCGCCACCAAACGCTTTGCCGAGATGTACTGCCAGGCGTTGGACGCCGATCTCACCCGCCGCACTCAGCCGGCCCGGCGACCGATGCGGCTGATTGCAGTGCGGTTCGGCAACGTGCTCGCCTCTAACGGCTCGGTGGTTCCGAAGTTCAAGGCGCAGATCGACGCCGGCGGGCCGGTTACGGTCACGCACCGGGACATGGTGCGTTACTTCATGACCATCCGCGAAGCTTGCGACCTCGTTGTCACAGCCGCCAGCCATGCGCTCGGGCCGGAGCGTTCCGATGTTTCGGTCTACGTGCTCAATATGGGCCAGCCAGTGAGGATCGTCGACCTCGCCGAACGCATGATCCGGCTCGCCGGTCTCGAACCCGGCCGCGACGTCGATATCGTTTTTACCGGTACGCGCCCGGGCGAGCGGATGCAGGAAGTGCTGTTTGCGCAGGGCGAGCCGACAGTGGACATCGGGGTCGTCGGCGTGGTCGCCGCTCGTCCCGCGCAGCCGTCCCTTGACGTCATGCGCGGCTGGCTCGCGATGCTCGACCAGGGGCTGCAGCGCGAAGAGCGCGAAGCGATCTATCGCGTGCTGCGTGACGCCGTGCCCGACTTCCGGGGCGCGGCGGCTTAAGAGCGCCAAAGACCATCGCGCGAACAAGATGCCGCTCTAACAGCCGTCGTAGCGTCTGAGGACCGGCTATTTTTTGCCTTTTGCAAATGCGGCGAGGAGCCAAGCCACCAATAGTACGCCGGCAATGAACGCGCCGAGATCGCTCAGCCCGGCCGGTACGACGATGGTTACGACGGCCAGTGCGCCGAGGCAGACGTTCACCAGAAAGACGCGAACAACAACATCCAGAACGGAGAAGCCCCGGTCGGTGGCGACTTGGTAAAAGTGCGTGCGGTGCGCTTGCCAGATGGGTTCGCGGCTGGTGAGACGGCGTACGAGCGTGATCGTGGTGTCGGCCAGGTAGTATAACGGGAGCAACAAAGCCGCGGCGAGCCTGCCGTTTCCGGCAAGGATAACCAGGAGCCAGCCAAGCAGAAGGCCCACCGGCAAGCTGCCGACATCACCGAGGAAAATCCTGGCGACCGGTCGGTTGAAATAAGCAAACCCCAGCATGGCGCCGCCGAGCGAAAGCGCGACGACAACGGCGTCAAGCGGCAACGCGCCGAGGGATCCGATCACCACCAGCGCTGCTGCGATCGGAATGACTTCCGCGACGGTCATCCAGTCGATGCCGTCCATGAAGTTCACAAGGTTGACGAACCACAGTCCGGCAAAAAACAACACCGTGCGTTCAAGCCACCACGGCAGGACGGGCAGCGCGCGCAATTGGTCCGGCAACGCATAGATTACCGCGCCAATGGCCAGCGCCTGCAACAGCAGCCGTGGGGCGACGGCAACGGGGTGGAAGTCATCGACCGCGCCGACGAAGGCCATCAGCACGATTGCGGCAAGGAGTATCGCCGGCGGCGGTACAATCGCGGTGCCGAGACCGAATATGCCGAGACAGGCCGCAGCAATAGTCGCAACGATGACGGCAATCCCGCCGCCTTGTGGCGTCGGCTCACGATGGGAGGAACGGGCATTCGGTCTGGCCAGCGCGTAGCGTCTTAGCGCCGGGCGCAGCAGCAGGATCAGACCGGCGCACAAGCCCGCGGAAAAGGCCGCCGTCGCTGCAGCGCGAACGGCCCACATCGCGGTCATTGGTTAGTCGGCTCCCTGACCGATCATGCCTCGCGTGACCAATAGTTCGACCACGCGATTTGCCAAATCCTCAGGGCCTGCGCCGTCAGTATCGAGCACCAGGTCGGCGTGCTCCGGCGGCTCATAGGGCGAGTCGATGCCGGTAAAGGAGGGCAGGGCGCCGCTGCGGGCCTTGGCGTAGAGACCCTTGGGGTCGCGCGCTTCGCAAGTTGAAAGCGGCGTCGAAACGAAGATCTCGATAAACTCGCCAGGCTCGAGGATTTGCCGGATCGCCGCGCGCTCGGCGCGGAATGGCGAGATGAAAGAGCACAGCACGATCAGCCCGGCGTCGACGAAAAGCTTGGCGACCTCACCGACGCGGCGAATGTTCTCGACGCGATCGGCGTCGGTGAAGCCGATATCCTTGTTCAGTCCATGGCGGACGTTGTCGCCGTCGAGCATGTAAGTGTGCCGCTTTCGCTCGGCGAGCTTGGCTTCGACGACATTGGCGATCGTCGATTTGCCGGCCCCGGAAAGCCCGGTGAACCACAGTACGCACGGCCGCTGCGCCTTGAGTGCCGCGCGCTTGCCCTTGGCCACCACCAGAGCCTGCAGCTTGACGTTCATGCCACGCCGTAGCGCGAAGTCGACCGTGCCGGCCGCCACCGTGGCGTTGCTGTAGCGGTCGATCAGGATGAAACTGCCGGTTCGCGGAATTTCAGTGAAGGTATCGAGCGCGACCGGAACGGCGGTGGCGATGTCGCAAATACCGATCTCGTTGAGCGCCAGCGTATGCGCGGGTTCGCGGCGCAACGTCTCGACGTCGACGCGATGTTTGACGCCGGTCACGCTCGCCGACACCGCGCGAACGCCGACCTTGAGCATGTATTCGCGGCCGGGCAACAGCGGCTGCTCGCTCATCCAGATCAGATGCGCCTCGAACTGATCGGTGATCTGCGGCCGACGGTCCGGCGCAACCAGCGTATCGCCGCGCGCCACGTCGATATGGCGGTCAAGTCCGACTGCAACCGACTCACCGATGCTGGCCTGGTCACGATCCTCGCCGGCGACGACGATGCGATTGATTTTGCCGCTGACGCCGGACGGCGCTACCTGCACGAGGTCGCCTTGGCGCAGTGTACCGCCCGCGATGAAGCCTGCGTAGAGCCGGCTGTCGCGATCGGGCCGCAGCACGTTTTGCACCAGCACCCGCAGCGGCGTTGCCGATTGATCGGCTTCGACGTCGATGGTTTCCAGATGCCCAAGCAGGCTCGGTCCGCCGTGCCAGGGCGTGTTCGGGCTTGGCGAAGAGACGTTGTCGCCGTTGAGCGCGGATAACGGAATGGGAACGAGCGAAGCGAAGCTGAGCGGTTCGGCAAAGGCGCGAAAGCCGCGGACGATGTCATCGTAAACCGCGCGGTCCCAGTTCACGAGGTCTAGCTTGTTCACCGCGAGCACAAAGTGGCGAACGCCGACCATGTGCGCAATCATCGCATGCCGCCGGGTCTGCGCCAGCAAACCCCGCCGCGCGTCGACCAGAATGATAGCGAGATCGGCGTTTGAAGCGCCGCTTGCGGTGTTGCGCGTATAGCTTTCGTGACCCGGTGTGTCGGCGACAATGAACGCGCGCCGCGGCGACGAAAAATAACGGTGAGCGACGTCGATGGTAATGCCCTGTTCGCGCTCGTCCTCCAGACCGTCCACCAGGAGCGCGAAATCGATCGCCTGACCGCTGTTGCCAAATCGCGCCGAATCGCGCGTCAACGCCGCCAGCTCGTCTTCGGCGATCGCACCGGTTTCATGCAGGAGGCGTCCGATCAATGTCGACTTGCCGTCGTCCACCGAGCCGCCCATGAAGAAGCGAAGCAGGCTCTTGTGCGCACCCCGCGGTGTGGCGCCGTGCATCAAAAGTATCCCTCCTTCTTCTTGCGCTCCATCGACGCCGTGCTGTCGTGATCAATCAGCCGGCCCTGGCGCTCCGAAAAGCGGCTCTCGCGTAATTCGGCGATGATGTCTTCCACCGTGATGGCCTCGGACTCGATGCCCCCGGACAAGGGGTAGCAGCCGAGCGTCCGGAAGCGGATGCGCCGCAATTGCGGCTGCTCACCGGGCTCGAGTGGCAATCTTTCGTCGTCCACCATGATCCAGGTGCCGTTGCGTTCGACCACAGGCCGTTCAGCCGCAAAATAAAGCGGCACGACCGGGATATTTTCAGCCGCGATGTACTCCCAGACATCGAGCTCGGTCCAGTCTGACAGTGGAAACACCCGCATGCTTTCGCCCGGGCCAAGACGGGTGTTGAAGACGTTCCAGAGTTCCGGGCGCTGCGCCCGCGGATTCCAGCCGTGGCCGGCCGAGCGCAGCGAAAACACCCGCTCCTTGGCGCGGCTTTTTTCTTCGTCGCGGCGTGCGCCGCCGATCGCGGCGTCGATGCCGTAACGGTCGAGCGCCTGCTTGAGGCCGAGTGTCTTCATCACGTGGGTGTGGAGCGCCGAGCCGGAGGCGATCGGACTGACGCCCTCCTTGAGGCCTTCCTCGTTGATATGGACGATCAGGTCCAGTCCCAGCCGTTGCGCGGTGGCATCGCGGAACGCGATCATGTCGCGGAACTTCCAGGTCGTGTCGACGTGCAACAGCGAAAACGGCATCGGGCACGGGCTGAACGCCTTGATCGCCAGATGCAGCAAAACGCTCGAATCCTTGCCGATCGAATAGAGGATGGTCGGACGCTCGAACTCGGCCGCGGCCTCGCGCAAGATGTAGATTGACTCGGCTTCGAGCCGCGCCAGATGCGCGGTGAGTAGTTTTTTTGATCGGGCCGGTGTTACCTCGTTTTGGATGTCAGTCTCGGGCACGTAAAGCTCGTGTTCTCGTGGGTGGGGTCGTCCAGGACGCGTGTTGGAACGATCGATTACCCCTACGTATCGCGCCGATAACGGCACAATGATGGGCTGGGAGTCACGCCTGCGGCGCGCCGGCTCCCCGACGATCGGGCGTCAGTTCCGCACCGGCTCTGGTATTGGCGCTGAGCCCCAGCTTATCGAACGCCTAGCCTAACCGAGCGGCGATCGCAATCTTGAGCGAAGCGAACGGTACCCTTGGGGCGCCCGGTAAATCACGAGATGGCTTGGCTCGGCCTGCCGAAACAGAACCCGGGTTCAATTAGCTTTGCTCCGCCAAATCCAATTTGGTTTTTGGGCGCGCCGGAATTCGTCTAAATTAGCGCACCACGATGACATCAACGTAGAGTTCGTTCCGCCAAGGGGTCCGCCCCTCAACTTGAGATTGTAAATATCCTATGCGGGCAATTTTACCGGCGGGCGTCGGACGGGACGATCCGTTAGCCCGGCCCGCCGTGTGTCCCTCCAGCGTTCTCGGGGAGAGATCGAGCGCCGCGGCGGTCGCAAGCGCGGAAACGCTCATGACGAGTTGAGAACGCCGAGTGATCAGGCACCTAAACCACGCGCATAGGCCATAAAGCGACCTCTTCTTCAATGTGGAGTTTCCGGCATCAATCACGCCAGACTCTTCCGCGGTCGTCTTGCAAGCCAACCGCTATTTCAAAATCTCAATCAGATCGAAGTGCAAATGTCCGTTTGTCGCGAGAATATCGGTATGCTGATGGGTCGGCCGCTTGTGGCCGCTGAAATCGGAAACGCGACCGCCGGCCTCGTCGATTAACAACGTGCCCGCCAGGGTATCCCAGGGACTCATATTGTCCTCGCAAAAAGCGTCCAACCAACCGCACGCGACGTATGCCAACGCTAAAGCGGGCGCGCCGACCACTCGAACTCCGCGCGCGACACCGAGTAACGAGCGCATGCGTGCAGCGTAGCGATCGAGCACGGCATCGTCGTCGGACTGCACTTGGGTCGCCAAGAGGCTGCTACGCAGTTCGGAACCGTTGGATACATGGAGCCGTTGGCCGTTACGGGTCGCTCCACCGCCGCGCGTTGCCACAAACAGGTCATCCCGGTGGAGGTCACAAACCACGCCAACAACAATGCTGTCGCTATCGCAATAGGCGATCGATATGCAGGAGAACGGGAAGCCATGCGAGTAATTCGTGGTGCCATCGAGTGGGTCGACGTACCACCGCGATGACGACCGGGTATCGCCGTCGCTGCCTTCCTCTCCCACAATCAAATCTTTCGGACACGCTCGTCGAATAACGGCCATGATTTCCCTCTGCGACCGAAGATCGGCGTTGGTCACGATGTCAGTGCGGGAAGAGTTCTTTTCTTCGATCTTCAGATCGGATTGCCGCGCATCACGGAGCGCGGCACTGCCGACCTTAGCGGCCTCAATGGCTACATCGATGCGATTTACGGGATGGTTCTCGTGGGATTTGCAAAGTTGAAACGAAGAACGGCCACGCTTGCTACTTCAGACTCCGCTTACCGTGACTCGGCGCCCGGTTTCTGCCTGATGCCCAGACCGTATTTTGCCGCGTAGTCAAATGGGTCCCATTTGGGAGGCGACGCTTCCGCCGCCTGCTCCAGCGTAGTTATCGGGCGTACTTGAACGATCGAGATCGGGAAACCGGGTCGCCAAGCCGGTTCGATTACCCATTCAACATCGATCGGTTTGCCGAACTGGCGGTCAATTTCGGAAACGACACGCCATAGCGCATGAATCATCTCGGGTGTGAGGCACTGCGACCGCCAAAAACGTTCCGGCAGTGGCTGCTCGGTGATGCCGCCACGAACGCGATCGAACAATGACGCGACTCGCTTGTCGCCGGGACGATACGTGAGGACACGGCCGTCGATACGATCGACTTCGACGCGATCTGGCTCGACAGTGCCTTGCACCACCGACTCGCCCCAGCCCCAAGCTCCTTCGATGACGAAGCGATCACGCTTTTTGCTGACCGGATTGGCGGAAAACGCAACTCCTGCGCAGCGTGCGTGGACAAGACGCAGGACGCCGACCCCCATCGGCGTTTCACGATAATGCTGCTTTTGGCGCAGCCGGTAGGCTAACGCACGCGCGACAAAAAGGCTGCTCCACGCCCGGCGGACGGCGGTGACGACCGCTTCTGCACCGACGATTCCCAGGTAGCTCTCGTATTGTCCTGCGAAGCTTGCATCGGCGGCGTCTTCGCCGGCCGCGGAGCTGCGTACAGCCACAGATAAGCCGACATCTCCGTGACGGAAACAAAGTTCGTGGTAGGCGTCACGAAGTGCGGCCTCCAACCCACCGTCCATCGGTGTCTGCTCGATAATTCCGCGCACGCGGTTAGAGGCCGCCTCCATCTCGGCAAGATTATCGATATCGGACGCCGCTGCTAACTCACGATCGATACATTGATCGAGGCCATTGACCGCAAGAAATTTTTCGAAGGCGTCTACCGTGACAGCAAATCCATCCGGCACATCGATGCCGCTTGCACGGAGCGTTCCGAGGCGGGCGATCTTGGGGCCTACAGCAGCGCTGTCTTCGTCAGTCAGCTCGCTCACCCACCGGAGCATGATAATTCCTCTGCGGACGTTTCCTCTTGGCTCGATGGTCTCGAGCGTGTCTTACCATTGACCCTACCGTATAATCGCCTTCCCCGCCACTGAGCGACAGGCACAGATTTTTTTGATTTTGAGCAGCACAGTTTTGTTCATCGGAACAGTTGTTCATCAGATCGCACAGCACAGACCGATAAGACCACCGTCATTTTTGATAATCGTGATGCGGTGGGAAGGTTTGTGCTTGTGAGGATAAAAAGCTGATGTTAGCACCGACGCGTTTCTGCCCGCGTCGCCATGGGATGACGTGTTGTGTAGATGTGTGAACCAAAGACGGAAGCGAGACGATGGTAACCGAACCGCCTTTCCGTGCCGACCATGTCGGCAGCCTGCTGCGCCCTCAAGACGTAAAAGATGCGCGCGCGCAGCGCGAGTTGGGTCAGATCGGGGCCGAAGATCTCAAGGCAATCGAGGACAAAGCGATAGCCCGCGCGGTGGCAAAGGAGGCATCTCTCGGCCTAAAAGTGGTAACGGATGGTGAATATCGGCGAAGTTTTTGGAGCCGGGACTTCTTTCGGAGCCTGGACAATGTCGCGACCTTTTCAACACCGAACGTAAAACGTTTCCAGGGCAGCCAACCCAAGACGCTAGCTCACCGTCCAACCGCGCGGCTGGGTTCCTTCACCGGCCACCCCATGATTGATCACTTCCGATACCTCAAGTCCGTAGCCCCGGCCGGCACGGTGCCGAAAATGACGATTCCGGCGCCGAGTGCATTTCTTGCCCATCGCGGCAAGACCATCCTCGACGGATCGGTGTACGATTCGTTCGAGGAGTTTTACGCTGACCTCGGCGAAACTTATCGGAAGGTCGTGCGTGCTTTCGGCGAGGCGGGGTGCCGTTATTTGCAGTTCGACGAAGTTTATATGATTGTTCTGGTCGATCCGAAGCAGCGGCAATTTTTCATGGAACACGGCAATGATCCTGACAAGCTTCCGCAGCTATACTCGCAGGCAACCAATGCCGCGCTAGCGGACAAGCCCGCTGATATGGTGACCGGCATGCACCTGTGCAGAGGCAATTTTCGTTCAACCTTTCAGGGCTCCGGCGGGTACGACGCTATCGCTGATATCCTGTTCAATAAGACCAATATCGACGCCTATTTCATGGAATACGACACCGAGCGCGCTGGCGGCTTCGAGCCACTGCGGCTTGTACCCAAAGGCAAGAAAGTTGTGCTCGGTCTGGTCACCTCCAAAACCGGCAAGCTCGAATTGAAGGACGAAATCAAGCGACGGGTTGAAGCCGCCACCAAATTCATTGAGCTCGATCAGCTTTGTCTCAGTCCGCAATGCGGCTTCGCGAGCACCGAAGAAGGAAATCTCCTGAGCGAAGAGGAACAATGGGCAAAGCTGGCGTTCGTCGTCGACGTTGCCAAGGAAATTTGGGGACACGCCTAGAGCTTTCTCTAGGTCGACTGGATGCAAAGTAACACCGATCACATACAAACGACGCATGTGGGAAGTCTAGTCCGGCCACCGGAGCTGATCGACTATATGCGCAGACGCCTCGAGCGCGAGGCGGTCGACAATGCAGCTTACGAGCGCTACCTGACGCGCTCCGTAGCTGAGGTGATCGCTCGTCAGGTAAATGCCGGCCTTTCAGTGGTCAACGATGGCGAATATCCGAAAAGTTCGTGGTACCGTTATGTCACCGAACGACTCGACGGTCTTGAATTCCGCTCAGCGCCTAGCGAACGCCCCAAGCCGACACCGTCGGCCGGAGCCGATTTCGAACGCTTCCGGGAATTTTACGCCGAATATCAGAGTGGGCAACAAGCTAACGCCGGCGGCGGCTATTGGGCAGTAACTGGTCCGATTAAATACAAGGGCCAGGATCAGGTACAGCGAGACATCGCTAATCTCAAAGAGGGATTGCGCAATTATCCAAACGTCAAGGGCTTTCTCCCGGTGGTTGCTCCGGCGAGCGTGCTCCAGGGCGTCCGCGACGAGTATTACGGCACCGAGGAGAAACTGAGTGCGGCGCTCGGGGAGGCTTTGCGCAGCGAATACAGAGCCATCACCGACGCCGGCTTGATCGTTCAACTTGATGACGCCTGGTTAGCCGCTAAGTACGACGTGATGGTGCCACCGGCAAAATTTGCGGACTATTACGTTTGGGCCGAGCAGAAAGTCGAAGCCCTCAATCGGGCTCTGGATGGCATTCCAGAACGGCTAAGCCGCTATCATGTCTGCTGGGGCAGTTGGAACGGTCCGCACACCAATGACGTTCCTGCCGAGGATATCGTCGATCTTATCCTTGGCGTGAAGGTCGGCGGCTATTCTCTGGAAATGGCCAATCCACGACACGAGCACGAATGGCAGATCTGGCAGAAGACAAAATTGCCGCCACAGTGTGTGCTATTGCCCGGCGTAATTGCTCACACCACCAACGTTGTCGAGCATCCAAGGCTGGTTGCAGAACGCCTGGTGCGGCTCGCCAAGCTGGTCGGGCGCGAACGCGTCATCGGCAGCACTGACTGCGGATTTGCCCAGGGTGTGTTCTATCGGCGAGTCCATCCATCGATCATGTGGGCAAAGCTTGAGGCGCTCGCCGAGGGTGCAAGGCTTGCCACTGCAGAGCTTTGGGGTCGCGCCGCGGAGGCGTGACCAATTGTCGTCGTTAGGAATGCTCGCGGACCAGATCGCCGATTGCCTTCAGCCTTGCCTCTGCTTCCGGCGTCCACGGAAATGAAAGATTCAAACCGATGCAGTCGCGAAATTGTTCGCGGACCGAGAACAGCGGGCCGGGCGGCAATCCGATCCCATGCGCCAGAGCATCGCGGCAGGCGGCAACCGAATCGAATTCCGGCGGTCCTTCGACCCAACACATGAAGCCGCCTGACGGCTTTGCGACTTTGCAGCCTTTCGGAAAATGACGTTGGATGAGATCGAGGCCGTGCTCCATGCGCCCGAGCAATTTGCTGCGCAGACCCCGCAAATGCCGGTTGAAGTTACCGCTTTTCATATAATCGGCCACCGCCCGCTGAAATATTCCGCCGCTGAGCAAATTGCTGGCAAACTTCATCTGAATTATCTTTTCCCGGAAGCGCCCAGGCACAAGCCAGCCCATGCCGTAACCGGGCGCCAGGGAGTTGGAGAAGCTTGCGACCTGAAGTACCAGCCCGGAATCGTCAAATCGCTTTAACGTTGGCGCATAGGCTTGGCCATATTGGAGATCCATGTAGCCGCCATTCTCAATGATCGGCAGGTTTTTGCGGCGCGCGATTTCGACTATCCGGCGCACCGCATTCTGGGGCGTTGACACTCCGGTCGGATATTGGTGCACAGGCATCAAAACGCAGGCGCGCACATCGTGCCGGTCGGTCAGGTATTCGAACTCATCGGGATCCAGGCCATGTGTCGGCGAATAAGTAATTTCGACTGCCCGCAAACCGCGGTGCTCGAGCGCGGCAAAGACCGGAAACATTGTTGGTGATTCGATCAGGACGATATCGCCCGGCTTGGTGAGTATGTTGATGCACAGATTGAGCGCATGCATCCCACCTGCGGTCATTACAATGTCATTGGCAGACAGCGCGATGCCGTGCTCGACGTAGCGGTGGGCCAAAGCTTCCCGTAGTGCCGGGTCGCCCTGCGTCGAACTTGCGGTGTCGCCGCCCTTCGAGCCGTTGCAGGTGCGTAACACGCGGCGAAAGTGCCGGTTGATATCGTCGACAGGAAAAAGGTCGCTGCTGGGATAGATTGCCCCGAACTGCTGGATTTCGCTGTTGCTCCAGGACGCGAACAACCGCAGCGTGAGCTCGCTGATCGAAATTTCCTGGGCGATGTCCGCCGACCCTCGATTGAGCGACAACCCGGTTTTGCCGGCGCGGCCGACGTTTTCGTCGATATAAAAGCCGGAACGCGGCAGAGCGACGAATACTCCGGCATTTTCAAGGAGGCCGTACGCCTGATGAACCGTCGACATGCTGCAGCCGGCGATACGGCTCATCTGCCGCACCGAAGGCGCCTTGGCACCCGGTCCAAGAGCGCCATTGTCGATCCACTGCCGGACCAGATTTACGACCCCATCGGATCGCTTCATGCGACGCTCCCTCGGCCCGCCTCATTTTTTTAGCGCCCAGGCTTTTCACGGGCGCGGCTTTACTCGGCAGTTGCCGAAGGCAGGCAAGCAATTATAGCCCTCGCATCGACGCACACCAGCGCCAAACGGGTGTGCTTGCTTCCCCGATTAAAGGAGCAAGCGGCCTGAAAAGACAAAGGAGGGTGGAACTGTGCTGACTAAAACACTGAGATTCTGTGCCTTCTAACGCTAAATGCCCCAACGTAGCATCCGGGCTAATAATACCGGGCGAGCGCCCTGATGCAGCCGTTTGACGGGGCGTACGCGAAGGTGCGGCGAAGCGCTCGGCATCGGCTGCCGCGGCGGTGCCGCAAACGCGCGACTGCCGCGGGAGGACACTAGGCGTGATTACCTTTGCTGAAATTCTCAAGGACAAAGGTTACCCGGGGTTCGATCCTGTCAGGCACATCGATGCGCCTTGGGCCAGCGATCAGTTGTCGCTGTTCAAGCCGGAGGACGAAGCGCGTTTCTGGTTCAAGGGATTCCAGTGGCCGCGCGCCTATCCGCTCAACTTTGTCTGGCTCGAGGACGGATTTGCCTGGGGTACGCAAGCTGCGGCGCACAATATGCCGCTGCCGCCGAGTGACGGTTTGGCGCCGCGCGTCGCCGGCATCTTTGTGTACGGCTCGGACATTCCAGTCCCCCCCTGGTTGATCGGTAACCGCGCCGAACGAATAGGCGCGGTGCTGCCGCCGTTCCTGCAGAACTTCCCTAAAATCTGGGACGAACGCCGCGGCGAGCTCGTCAATAACCTTCGCATTTTCGAAACGGCCGAGCTGTCGGGAAAGTCACCGGCGGAGTTATGGAAATTCATGGTCGACGCCCGCGCCTTTCATGTGCGCGCTTGGGAAATCCACTTCGACCTGATGTATCCGCTGACCGCGAACTATCTCGGTTTCTACGGCCTATGCAAGGAACTCGGCATCGCGCCGGCCGACATTCCGAAATTCCTGCAGGGATATGAAACTCAACCGATGAAATCTGACCGCGTGATGTGGCAGCTCGCCAACGACGCGCGCGGCACGGCAGTCCACAGGATCATCGCCGAGACCCCGCCAACGGACATCTATCCGACGCTAGAGCAATCACCCGCGGCGGCAAAGTGGCTTGGCGACTTTAATGCATTTTTGCAGGAGTACGGTTGGCGCAGCGACCGCGTCGTTGACGTCTCTTCGCCAGCCTGGATAGAGAAACCGGCCAATTGTCTTGGCATCATAAAGTCTTTGCTGCAGAGCAACGACCCCTACAGCTTCGAGAAGAGCTTGCAAGGCGCAATCGACGAGCGCGAGGCGCTGATCGAGCGCTCGCGGGCGCGCATGACCGCGCCGGAACGCGAAGCCTTCAATCAGGCGCTAGCGTCGTGCCAGCACGCCAATTTCGCCTGGTGGAACGATGACCACAATTGGTACATCGACATGCGCTGCACGCTACCGATCCGCAAGGCCGCCCAAGCGATCGCAAAGTCAGTCGATTTCACAGACCCTGAAGATGTCAATTTCCTCTTTTATTCGGAGCTGCGTGACGTCGCCAACGGCAAGAAAGCCAGGGCGTCGTTTGACTCACTGATCGCGGAGCGCAAGGCGTATTTCAATCATTGGAATACTCGCATCGAGGACATGCCGATAGTGCTCGGCACTCCGCCAGAGACGATTGCCGACCCGGTAGTGATCGAGATTTTTGGCATCACAGACGAATTCTTAGCGCGAATGAAGCACGGCCCAACGAACACAGAAGAATTGTCGGGCGTCCCGGCGTCGCCAGGTGTCGCCCGCGGTACTGCCCGCGTGCTTCGCTCACCTGACGAACTGCATCTGCTCCGGCAGGGAGAGATCTTAGTATGCGTGGGGACAACCCCGACCTGGACACCGGCCTTCACGAAGATTTCAGCCTGCGTTTGCGACGGCGGCGGCACGCTTACTCACGCCTCGGTGGTCAGCCGCGAATACCGGGTGCCATGCGTTGTCGGTACCGGACTCGCGACGACCATGATCAAGGACGGCGACGAAATCACGGTCGACGGCAACAAGGGAATGGTGACGGTCCATCGGGCGGCATAAGCCGCAACAGGTAAGATTGAGGACGATAAGCGGCGAACAAGTTTTTGCCAGATTCAATGGCGACGGGAGGAATGCAATGATCGAACGAAGAGCGAGCGAGACGAGCCAAAAAATTTCACGGCGCAGTTTTGTTGGGACGGCCGCAGGCGCCGGCGCCCTTGCGCTCACCGGCCGCAGAGCCGGCGCGCAGACGGATAATGTCGTCAAGGTCGGCTTCATAACGCCACGCTCGGGCGCACTTGCAGCGTTTGGTGAGCCCGATCCCTTTGTGCTCGGCATAGTGCGGAAGGCTGTGGCCGACGGGATTTCCGCCGCTGGCAAGACCTACAAGGTGGAAATTCTCGACCGCGATACACAATCGGATCCGACCAGAGCAGGGCAGCTGGCCAAGACGTTAATCAACAGCGATGGTATCGATTTCATGCTCTCATCGTCGACGCCGGAAACGGTCAATCCGGTCGCCGATGCCTGTGAAGCGGCAGGTGTACCCTGTCTGTCGACTGGCATGCCCTGGGAGCCGTGGTATTTCGGCCGCGGCGGCAAGCCAGGCGCGCCGTCACCTTTCAAATGGACCTATCACTTCGGGTTCGGCGTCGCCAACTTCTCCAGGGCTTATATTTCGCAGTGGAACGGCCCAGTGAAAACCAACAAGAAGGTCGCGTTCCTGATGCCGAACGACGCCGATGGCAACGCGCTGCGCGCCATCTTCAAGCCAATCCTGGAAAAGGCCGGATTTACTGTGGTCGATCCGGGTGGATATGAGGACGGTACCACCGATTACTCGGCGCAGATCTCAAAATTCAAGGATGAGAACTGCGAGATCTTCACCACTGGCCCAATTCCGCCGGACTTCGCAGTGTTTTGGCGACAGGCTGCACAACAAGGCTACACTAAGACGGTCAAGATCGCGCAAATCGCGAAGACTTGCCTGTTCCCATCGCAAGTCGAGGCGCTGGGCTCGCTCGGACCCAAACTCGCCACAGTGGCGTTTTGGCATCCGACGTTCCCGTATAAGTCATCATTGTCCGGCTTAACCTCCCAGCAGCTCGCCGACAAATACGAAAAAGACACCGGCAAGCAGTGGAATCAAATGCTGGGCGATAACGTCGCGCTGGTTGACGCCGGCGTTGCGGCGCTGAAGGCCAGCGACAATCCGAAAAACAAGGCTTCGGTCGCCAAGGCGCTCAGCACATTGAAGGTGATGACACCGGTCGGTCAGCTCGATTTCACCAAGGGGCCATTCCCAAACGTGTTTCCAATGGTCTTCGCCGGCACCCAGTGGGTCACTGCGAAGGCGGGCAGCAAATTCAAGCTCGACATGGTCGTCACCGACAACGCCGACGATCCGAATGTTCCGCTCGGCGGTAAGCTCGTGCCGTATAACGGCTAAGGTGTCTTCGACGCCAGCGGGCTAGCGTGATGGAAGGTGATGCGCTTCTCGCTGGGGTCGGTTTAAACAAGCAATTTGGTTCACTGATCGTCCTTGACGACGTCAATTTTTCTGTGCGTGCGGGCGAGGCCGTCGGCATCGTCGGCCCTAATGGCGCTGGAAAAACCACGCTGCTCAACCTGCTGTCAGGGGCCCATCGCCCGTCGGCCGGCACAGTGCAATTCCGGGGGGTCGACGTAACCCATTTTGGCGCCGCAGAGCGGTGCCGGCTCGGTATTGCGCGCTCGCACCAAATACCGCGGCCGTTTGGGGGCATGACGCTGTTCGAGAATGTTTTGGTCGCCGCAACCAACGGAGCTGGCGGGCGTGGCGACGTAGCCTATGAGCGTTGCATCGATGCGCTCGGCCTGTGTGGCATGCTGTCGGACGTCAATCGTCGTGCCGATACGCTGGGCTTGCTCGATCGCAAGCGGCTTGAACTCGCACGGGCCTTGGCGACCGATCCCGCGGTGCTGTTGCTTGACGAAATTGGCGGAGGCCTGACGGACAGCGAAGCCGACGAGCTGGTTCACACGATCGGTGAATTGCGGGCCCGCGGCATTACCATTGTCTGGATCGAGCACATCGTCCATGTCCTGGTGCAGGTCGTAGAGCGGCTGGTCTGCCTCGACGGTGGCCGCATAATCGCTGATGACAAGCCCAACGCGGTGCTGGCGGATGACAATGTGGTGACCGCCTATCTCGGAGGCGGCATCGCATGAGTTTATTGGCGGTCGAGCAACTCGACGTGCGCCACGGCCTGCTGAAGGCTGTCCGCGACATCGACCTTAAAGTCGACGAGGGTGAAGTCCTGGCGCTGGTTGGGGCCAACGGCGCCGGCAAGACTACGCTGCTCCGCGCCATCGCCGGCGCACACCGTCCGGCCGCCGGCCGTGTGCTGTTCGACGGCAAGGATGTCACAGCGATGCGCGCCTACGACCGCGTCCGACTCGGCATCGCACTGGTGCCGGAGGGACGCAAATTATTCGCTGATATGACGGTAGCGGAGAACCTTCGCGTCGCTGGCGATCGCGCCCGCGCTGGCGGCTGGACCATGCAGACGGTCCTCGACGTATTCCCAATGCTTGGGGCGCGCATAAAGACGCAAGCGCGGCATCTATCCGGGGGCGAGCAGCAGGCTGTCTCGATCGGGCGCGCACTCATGACCAATCCGCGGCTGCTGTTGGTCGACGAGATTTCGCTTGGGCTGTCGCCCATCGCGATTGACGTTCTCTACCGATCGCTCAAAGGCCTGTTCGGCAAGGACACTACGCTGGTGCTGGTCGAACAAAATCTCAGCCGCGTATTCGACGTCGCAACCCGGATCTGCTGCATGCTGGAAGGCCGAATTGTGCTCGAGCGCGGCGCCGGGGAGGCGACGCGTGATCAAATCAGGGCGGCCTATTTCGGCCTGCGCAACGAGCCCCGCGACGAGGTCCGTCCGTCGTGATCTGGCTCGACCAAATCGTCCAGGGAATACTGCTTGGGGGCTACTACGCGCTGATCGCCTGCGGTCTTTCACTAATGTTTGGCGTCATGCGGATCATCAATTTGGCGCACGGAGATTTTGCCGTGCTCGGTGTATTCTTGGTCTGGCTGCTGGTGTCCCGGACCGGGATTTCGCCCTTCTACGCCCTCGCTGCGAGCATACCGCCGATGGCATTGGTGGGTTGGGCACTTCAGCGCTGGGTGCTGGAACGCAGCTTGCGTGCCGGACCGCTGGTGCCGCTTTTGGCGACTTTCGGACTTGCAATCGTCATCGAGAATCTGCTTTTCGAGGCGTTTAGCGCCGATACCCGATCATTGGCACCGGATATTGGCGATCTTGCTTTCGATAGCTGGATACTGACGGGAAAGATCTATGTCGGACATTTGGCGGTCCTGATATTTGCGGTCGCGGTCGTTCTGCTTTTGGGACTGCAAGTGTTCCTGCAGTTCACCGCGCTCGGCCGAGCGATCCGCGCCACCGCCGCCGATCCGGATACCGCGGAACTTGTCGGCATCAATTCCCGTGCGGTTTACGCGCTAGCCGCCGCGATCGCGGTCGCAACCACCGCTGTCGCCGGCACGTTTCTCGCCATGCGGGCGACGTTCGATCCTTATTCAGGACCGTCTCAACTGATCTTCGCCTTCGAGACCGTGATAATCGGAGGCGTCGGCTCGCTGTGGGGGACGCTGGTTGGCGGTATCGTGCTGGGCATCGCCCAAAATATCGGCGCCCAGATCGGCCCGCGTGGTTTTTTATTGACCGGACATCTGGTTTTCCTGGTCGTACTGGCGGCCCGGTTATTCGTGCCCGCGGGCAGTCTGCGCCACGCAATCGTCCGCAGGCTTTTCAGCAAGAGAGGACCGGCGGCATGAGGGCTCCGCCGTTCACGATCAGGCGCTGGACCCGCAGTTCAGCGGCCACTATGGCCACGGCATTGGTGGCAACGGCGATGCTCGCCTTTGTGCCGTTCGCGTTCGGCGCCAATGTTACCGAGCGCCTAACGACCTTGTTCATTTACCTGATCCTTGCCGTCATGTGGAACGCCTTGGCGGGTTACGCTGGACTTGTGTCGGTCGGCCAACAGATGTTCATCGGTCTCGCAGCTTACGCCACCATCCGCCTCTCCTATTTAGGCACGCCAGTGTATGCGGCGATCTTGATTGGATCGGCGCTGTCTGGACTGACGGCGCTCCCGCTGTCAGCCTTCATGCTGCGATTGCGCGGCGGCGAATTCGCCATCGGCTCCTGGGTAATCGCCACGATTGCGCATCTGCTGGTCAATTTCGATCCGCTGATCCAGGGTGAGACTGGAAAATCGCTGATCGCCCTGGATGGCTTCACACCGGCGCAACGGCAAGCTTATACTTATTGGGCAAGCTTGGCGGCGACGTTGTTTTTTCTCGGCATCATGTTCGTTGTGATGCGCAGCCGCCTCGGCAACGCCATTCAAGCGATCCGAGACGATGAAGAGGCCGCCGCCTCGCTCGGCGTTCGCGTTATGGCCACCAAGCGGTTGATTTTCGTTATCGCAGCCTTCGGCTGCGCGGCAGCAGGAGCGCTATGGCTCGCGTCGGCGCTCACGTTTCAGCCACGGACATTTTTTGGCATCCAGTGGACCGCCTACATGCTGTTCATGGCGCTGGTCGGCGGCCTTGGGACCTTCGAGGGACCGATCATCGGCGCTGTATTGTTCTTCGCCATGGAGGACATCTTCGGAGCTACCGGCGTCTGGTATCTCGTGGGGTTGGGTGCAGTGGCCACCTTGTTCTCGTTGTTTCTGCCGCAGGGATTGTGGGGCACGCTGGAGCATTACAGCGGCATTACGCTTATGCCCGTCGGTTATAAGGTCGAGATCAATCGGGCGGCTTTGCCAAGCCCCGATACAAAAGGACGGCTGCAGACATGAGCGGGGTCACACAAATCAAGACCGCCAACGGCAAGCCGTCGCAATACAAGGCATTGCTGCTCGATTTCGGCGGCGTCATCCAGAGGAGCTTCTTTGAAACCAGACGCAAGCTCGAGGCGCTGCTTGAACTTCCTAGCGGCGCGCTTGCCTGGTCCGGGCCCTTCGATCCCGCCGCCGACGAGCCGTGGCAGCAGATGCAGGCGGGGAAGTTTTCCGAGCGCGAATACTGGAGCCGTCGAGCGCGCGACACCGGTGAGTTGATCGGCGAGACCTGGTCAATTCAGGACCTCTGCCGGGCCCACAACCGCTTACCGCAAGCGACCGCCCTGCGATTGGACGTGTTGACGCTAATTGCCGACGTCAAGAAGGCCGGCCTCAAGTTCGGGATTCTCAGCAACGAGCTCGAACTGTTTCACGGCAGCGACTGGCTCGCGACCATGCCGTTTGCTCGTGAGGTCGACGCGGTCGTGGACGCGACGCATACCAACATTCTCAAACCTGACCTACGGGCCTATCAACTTGCCTTACAAGGCCTCGGGCTCGCCGCCCACGAGGTGTTGTTCATCGACGACCAGAAACGCAATGTCGAGGGTGGGACGGCCGCTGGCATTTGCAGCCTGCATTTGGACATTACTAATCCGGAAGAATGCATCGAGCAGGCACGCCTGCTCTTGGGCGTGTAGGTTTAGTCCGGACATCTTTTTTAACGAATTCGACGAGGGCGCCGCAAAGAGTCAGGGCATCAAACGCAGAGTTTGTTTTTTCCGGAGAAGATCTTCCCGTCATACGCAGCATCCGTCGACCGGGACATCAGCGGCGTCGGCCGAACCGTCCCTTGCCGGCGTTGCGGCGTCTGGGAGGCGCATCGAGATTGTTGTCGAGTACCGGCGGTTGGCCCTCGGTCACCAAGACGTCTGCGTCCGAAACGGAAGCCAACAGAGTCTGAATCCTCTTTGCTAGACTAGTCTAGGGGCTCGAAGCGCTGATTTGCCATGGTCAGCGAATCTCGTCACGAGGGGACGACGAGGGCGAGACGCTCGGAGTGTTCACCATTCGTTGCCCGCCACCACGATCTCCTGATTGAGAAGATGCGGCCGTCGAGTTCATTCGGTCGGAACGATCTCTTCCGTGATTGGACTTCTGTTGAGCAGAAAGTGCAGGATCGACACCCAAAGGGGCGGCGACCGTCTACAGCGCGGCGCGGATCTGTCTAAGCACCTTTTCCTGCAGTGCCTGATTCTTATCGATGTTGAAATGCGACAGGGTCGAATTTTTCTCGACGTCGACATTCTGCAAGGCGCCGCTGAATTGACGACCCCTCTCGACGGCCGAACCGAGTCCGTTGGCAATGTAATAGTTGATATAGCGGTCGACATGACCCGATGCGGTCATGCGCGATGTTGGGTCGAGGCCGATTGCCAGCTTGACCGGGACGCCGAGCTGGCCCAAGCGTGCAGCCATTTCCGTCACGGCGATCGCTCCCCATGAGTGGCCGACCAGGATAACCGTCCGGACCCGCCCGCGTTTATATTCGGCCGCCGCTTTTTCCGCGAGTTGGGGCCATGCCAGATAGCTGGCGACCGTGGCATTGACGCCCTGCCGCCGCAGCTTCGCCGCGATTTCGTCCATGCCTCCCGAGAATATATTGAACCCGCCGCGCAGCAGGTAGACACAGTCACCAGAGTGGACGCGCGATGGCGATCGCGCCGCTGCGCCGACGACTAAAAACCCGAGCAGCAAGAAAGCCAACATCGTGGCTAGTGCGGTTTGTAGTGTGCGCACCGCCGGAACGCCGTCAAAGGCCGACACTTTGCTGTGCATCAACTGGTTCGATTATGGCTGAACTGGTACTATGGCAAGCGTGATCTCACCCGCTCGAGATTATACGAATTCGCGCGACTGGGCCAAACGCAATTCCCGCGGCAGAAAAGTTCCCGAGCGGAGTGCCACAAACGGACGACTGGGAAATCTCAAAGGCTACGCACGGATTGCGTCTCGATATGTTCGCGTCGGGTCAAACGCCGCCAAAAAGTCGCGCAAAGTAACGCGCGCCCGCTACCTTCACTTCCCGCGCAATCCCGCCCGTGTCACCAAGCTGCAGACGGCGGTCTCCTTGACCATCCAGTCCAGCAAATAGTCCACGCTTCGTTCGCCTTCTGATGCTGAGGGCGCAAAAACGCAGACCTCGTTTCCACCATCAGTCTGAAGCGCGGCACCCAAAATCTCCGATTATCCATAAGCTGGCTGGCCGATTACCCGTCTTTGCATCTAATCGCGACATCTCTTGCGTTGGTGTAATCGACGCAGTGCTACAACCGGCCATCGCGCGCTGACGATGAAACTTTTTGGAGAAAACAAGTTAAGCCCGGCGTCAACCACCCGGATGTCGGAAGGATTGTTAGCCGGTTGTCCGAGGGCTAAGATGCGAAAGAGGGCGGATTGGGGCAAGCGGCAAATGATCCGGTGTGGATTTGTGGAGGCGTGGGCCATATTGGCCGCCGGGCTGTCGCTCGCGGCCTGCACCAGCGGCGGCGGGCCCGCAACGGCCCAAGACCTCCTTGGGTTGGGCCACATGCAGGATGCCAGTGGCATCCGTACGCGCGAGCTTCTGCCAGAGGAAAAGGCGGTCATCAGTCACGCTGTGGGCCTGTCGGTTCTTAACCCCAACACGGCGCAGTTCCGTTGGCCGCGGATCGCCGATACCGAAGATGGTCCGACCAACTATTGCGGGATGGTCAATGCCAAGAGCCCATACGCGGCCTATAGTGGCTGGCAAGCGTATATCGTCGAAGGCAGGATTTCCGGCGGCAAGATGACCTCGGCGGTGGTCGGCCTCATCGCGGGCGGCAAGGACGTCGGGATCGTCCGCAAGATGTGCCAGAAATACGGCCTCGATCCCGGCATCACTACCTGATCTTCAATGCAAAAGTAAAAGCACGTTGAGGCCCGCGCGAGTCCGCGCCGTGTTCGGGGAAACTTTTGTCTCTTTCTAAAGCCTCAGAGACAATGTCGAGCGCAGGAAGATCCAGTGCCGGCACATTGGGCGTCTTCTCGAGGATCGCGAACTCCTTCAGGATGGCGTACTCGCCGTTGCAAGGGACGATATAAATCACCTTGAGCTTGTGCTGCGCAGCGGAAGCCAGGCATTGCACGGAGTATTGCAGCGCCCCATCACCGATCACTGCCACGACCGGCCGCCCGCTTCCCAGCTTTTTCTCCGCCAGAGCTATACCCACGGCCGCTGGCGCGTTCCAGCCAAGCCCGCCGCTGGCAAAAGTATAGTAGGAAGCCGGTTTTACTGTCGGCCACCACAACGCCAAATCAACCACATTTGACGGTGATTCCTGCACTACGATCGCGTTCTCCGGCCGCAGTTCGCTCAACGCAGCATAGACCTCGCTTGCAGTTAGTGGCGAGTTGGGTGGCGACGGCAGCGCGCGCGGAGGATTAAGCGGCTTCGGCGCGGCGCGAGCTGATCCGTCATCCACCAATTCTAACAAAGCCTCCAGCGTAAGCTTGGCGTCTCCGAGCAAGCTATCGCCCACGAGAGCGGCAGCCGCATCATTGGGATCGTTGGTAATCTGTAGCAACCCACATCGCGGCGGCAGCACTGGCCCCGCGATATACGGGTAATAGCGAAAAACCGGTGCGCCGACGACGACCACCAAATCGAAACCCTTGAGACGCTCACTCAATGGTCCGATTGCGATCGGCAGCATACCTTGGAACAGGGGGTGGTTTTCGGGAAAGGATGGCCGTTCGGTATTTGGCGCGTGAAACACCGACGCACGAAGCTTTTCCGCGAGCGCAACGCCGGCGGCCCAGCCGCCACTCCGCTCGATCTCCTGTCCATAGACAAGAGCCAGCTTTTTCGACGCCGAAATCCGCTTGGCAAACTCGCGCAGTCGATCGCCATCGGGTGCAAAGCTGGTGCTGACTGTCCGCACGACAGCCGGGCCGAGCGCACGCTGGTCCCAGTCATCAAGCGGGATTGAGACATAAACCGGCCCCGAAGGTGGTTGAAGAGCCACGGCGTAGGCGCGCATGATGGCACCAGGCACATCCTGAGCTCGCGTCGGCTGATACGCCCATTTCACATACGGGCGCGGCAAAAGTGTTTCATCACGGTTCGTCAACATCGGCTCGCACAAGATCATTTCGCGCGTTTGTTGACCGGCCGTGATGATCAAGGGCGTCTTGTTAAGAAACGCCGTCATGATGTTGCCCACGGCGTTACCGGTGCCGGCCGACGTGTGCAAGTTGACCAGTGCAGGCCGACGCGTCGCTTGGGCAAATCCGTCAGCCATCGCGACAGCAGTGGCCTCTTGCAGACCCAGGATGTATTGAAAGTCTGCGGGAAAATTTTTCAAGAACGGTTGTTCGGTGGACCCCGGGTTACCAAACACCGTGGTCAGCTCCAAAGCTCGCAGCAGATCGTAGGTCGCGGCCCAAACGGTTTGCTCGGCAGCCATGTCGTCACTCCCTTTTTCGGAACCCTTCCGTCGTTTGCACTTTGGGCCCTCGGCCGCGCCGCTATGGAGCTTGCGCCCGGTCTGGAAACTTTCCTGAGGCTGGAGCCCTCGGGACAATCCAGGTGTCGGCGCACAATTCGTAGACGTCTAAGTAGCGTGGCTCTACCCAAACTCTGGTAGCTCGGCGACCAATTTAGGTTTGGGGTGACTACACTTTGGTGTGTGTTTTCTTATCCGCTTACATTCAAAGTAGCGCTGTGATCCGTCGGGCGTTCGCATCCGAGCAGACTCCAGGACGCACTTTGAAGGTAAGGAAATCATGTGGTTAGGGCGGTCGCGGGCCTGCGCGCGGAATGCGATCTGGGCACGATCAATTCGAAACCCTCGGAAAATCTGCCACGCTCGTTACAGGCCTGAGAGTTATTTGAGATATCGACGCATGGAGTGGTAGAATCGCGGACGGAGGACACAGAACGAAAGAGGACGAAATAGCCATGGCGCCCGGCAGCCTCACTGGCACAGCGCGTATTGCGGCGTTACGAAGAGCCGCAGAAGTCGATCTTCGCACTACGATCGACGTATTGCCTACTCTCCATTTGCGTTGTCTTACCGACGGATCGGCGGAGTTCCTTAATCAGACCTGGCTCGACTACACCGGCTATACGATGGAGCAAGGATGTGGATGGGGATGGCAAAGCGCTCTCCATCCCGACGATGTGCCTCGTTTGAGGCATACTTGGAAGCAACTTCTCGAGTTGGGTGAGCCGGGGGAAGACGAAGCGCGACTCCGACGGCACGACGGGCAATATCGCTGGTTCTTATTTCAGGCCCGGTCGCTCCGCGATAACACGGGCAAAATCGTACTCTGGTGCGGGACGAACCTCGACATCGATGACCGGAAATTCGCTGATGGTCTTCTGGCGGGCGAGATACGCGTACTCGAAATGATCGCGCGAGGTGTCGCACTATCTCAGATACTCGCACAGCTGTGCCGGCATGCGGACGAGATGTCGAGCGATTCAGTAACCGCGATCTGGCTTCTCGACCCGTCTGACAACACACTGCGCTATGCCGCTTCTGCCAATCTACCGCCAGACCTCGTAGCAGCAATGAGGGGAACGTTCGTTGATCCGAACGATGGGCGCTGCGGCACCTCACTCGCGCGAGCCGAATCCGTTGTCGTCACAGATATTGCAAGCGATCCACTGTTTCATAAGTGGGGCAACGTGCTCCTAAGCAACGGCCTGAAGTCTTGCGTTTTCACCCCAATTCTGACTTCGTCCGATAGCGTCCTCGGAATCTTTGCTGTGTTTTCGAAGATGCAGGGAACGCCAACGTTGAGGGATTCTCGCATCAGCCAGCAGGTCAGTCACCTTGCCAGCATTGCGATTGAACGAGGTCGGACCGAAGCAGCCCTGCAACGAACACGGGACGAATTAGCTCACGTAACCCGCATCACGACTCTTGGGGAGCTTGCAGCGTCCATCGCGCATGAAGTCAATCAGCCGCTATCGGCAATCGGCACCCACGGCGAGGCGGGGCTTCGTTGGCTAAGCCGTGGAGCACCTGTTGTAGAGCGAGCGCGCCAAACCTTTGAGCAAATCGTCCGTGACGCCAGTCGCGCCGGCGAAATCCTTCGCCGAATTCGGGACCTTTCAAAAAAGGTCGGTTCTGAAAAAATGCTGCTCGACGTCAATGGGGTAATCGGCGACGTCATTCCGTTGCTTCAATCAGAGGCTACGAGCCACAGGAGCATATTGCGAATGGAACTGTCGTCCGGCCTACCTTCAGCGCTGGGTGATCGGGTCCAGCTCCAACAGGTCATCATTAATCTCGTAATAAACGGAATCGAGTCGATGGAAAGCGTGACCCAGCGCCCGCGAGAACTGGCAATACAGTCGCGGCTCCATGAAGGCGACCAGGTGCTTGTGTCGGTGCGAGACGGTGGGGCAGGCATCGATCCAGCGAACTCCGACCGGCTGTTTCAAGCGTTCTTCACAACGAAATCAGCGGGCATGGGGATGGGCCTATCTATTTTCCGTTCGATCATGGAGGCGCACGGGGGGCGCATTTGGGCCAGGGAAAATGACGATGCTCTCGGAACAACCTTCAATTTAGTGCTTCCCATCGCCAGGGGGGCGTAGTGCTTGGTTCCTCGCCAACTCTTCCCAATTCGTCGCTTGTCGTCGTTGTCGACGATGATCCATCCATGCGCAGCGCGTTGGACAACCTCTTTTGCTCCGTAGGACTGAATGTCAAGATTTTCGAAACTGCGAAAGCACTACTAGCGAACGAGCTACCCGATATACCGACGTGCCTGGTACTCGACGTCCAAATGCCGGGACTAAGCGGACTGGATCTCCAAATCGAGCTTGCCAAAGCCAATATCCAAATCCCGATCATCATGATGACAAGCTATGGCGATATTCCGATGTCCGTCAAAGCCATGAAAGCCGGTGCCGTCGATTTTCTGGCAAAGCCGTTTCGTGACCAGGACATGCTCGATGCCGTGGCCGCCGCCCTCGAGCGACACCGCGACACGCTAGAGCGCCGGCGGGAGAATAGCGATCTAAAGAAGCGATACGAATCCCTCACGCCACGCGAACGCGACGTTATGACGTTGGCCACGTCTGGCCTAATGAACAAGCAAACCGCGGCTAAGGTTGGTTTGAGTGAGATAACTGTTAAGCTCCACCGCGGCAAGGTCATGAAGAAGATGCGCGCCAAATCCTTTGCTGAGTTGGTCAGGATGGCGGACGCGCTTGGGATTCCCACGCACTAAACCTTAGTATGTCTTTTCAGGAAGGGACCGCGGATTGTCGGCTGGGGTCCGTTGCTAACGTCGTTTGGACCTCTCCCGAGATGAGGACCTTTTGACGAACACGCCGGTAATATCAATCGTCGACGACGATTACTCAGTTCGGATTGCGATGGAGAATCTCGTCGGCTCGCTGGGATTTGTTGCGCACACTTTCGAATCGGCTGAAGGATTTCTTGCGTCACCACAACTGGAGACGACGTCATGCCTCATTTCGGATGTACAGATGCCCGGCGTGAGCGGAACAGAACTCCACGAAATCTTACGTCGCAGGGGATACAGTTATCCAATCATCTTGATAACCGCTTACCCAAACAGCTCAGAGCTGCTCCGAGCTACGGAGGCTGGCCAAACATTTATTCTTCAAAAACCCTTGGACAATCGCGCTTTGATTGGTAACCTCAAGGACGCGCTGAGACGTCATTTCGGTTGAGTTCTGGACGCTCGGCCTTCTAATCCTCCCCGCCCGGGTGAGATGAAATATTTCTGTGTGTTCACATCGCCATTGCTTTCGCATATCATGCGAGCATTCATGCGAGGGAGGGGTGGATGAGAACTACCGCAAAATGGATTCTGGGTGCCGTCGGCGCTGTTGCGCTGATCAGTATCTCGCAGGCTCAGGATTCACCGAACCGGAAGGAAATGAAGAGAGCCGATCTGACCGGGACCAACATGGAGGTCATCCTCTCTACCGCCGAATACAAGCCGGGTGAGACCGTCGCCCGCCATATCCATCACGGCGAAGAAGCGTTCTATGTGCTCGAAGGCGCCACGGTCCAAACACCCGACGGAAAACAGATTCAGCTGGTTACCGGGACGGGCTCGATCAACCGTCGCGATGTTCCCCACGCTGGATTCAAAGTTGTCGGCGATAAGCCGCTAAAGCTACTCACCGTGCATATTGTCGATAAAGGCGCGCCGCTGTACGACGCACCGCCGAAATAGCTGCGCCGACCTATAGCGCTCCGCGCAGAGTCGCCGCTCGCGCGGGCGCTCGGGGGCACCTTCTCAGCGCTGGCAGAAATTTAATCGCGGCTTGGAGCAAGCGGTAACGGCGGCCGCGGCGGAGCGCCGTCGAGTGCGGCGCGCGGCGGGCCTCGACGCGCAAGCGAAGGCGCAACGGGCGGCGCAGCCTGCGTCCTGGCATTGGTCGGCTTTTTGGGCTCGTTCTTGTTCGGCTCGCTCTTGACGGCGTCATTCTTGACGGCAGGCTTTGGCGCGTGCGGCGGTGACGCTTCAACCGGCGCGCTTGGTATCACGTCGGGCGCTGTGGGCGCGCTGGCATCGGTCCGCGGCCAGGAAAAATCATCGGCGCGGCCGGGGGGCGCCGCAAGCGCCTCGCCGTGGGTCAGCACCTCCGTCGCAATCGGATCAGTCTCCCGCTGTGCCGGGTGATTGCCCGCACCGAGGAGGTCGCCGCCCTCCCCGCCACCGCTCGCATTAAGCGGAACGACCGGCCCGACCTCGGGTCGCGTGTTCCCCTTCGGCTGCACTTCGGGACCCGGCAAAGCTACCGGCACAACATGGCTGGTCATCACCCGGCGCAATTCATGCTCAACATAATGAGCAAGTTTCTCCGCGCCGACTTTGGTGAAATTGACGCCGTCGTAAGTGCGCAGCCGGCGAGTCTGACCTTCGAAATCCGGTCCCTGCGAGGCGAAATTGCCTTTGTCGTCAACGAAGCCGTCCCAGACATCGACGTAGGTGATATCCGACTTGTCGGCCGCCGCGCGATAAAGCTCATCGAGATAGCTCATATCGCTGGTCGAGCGCGTGCCACGGACCGCCGGCAACCCAACCCACAGTACCGGCACGCCCTTGGACTTAAGCGCGGCGATCATCTCCTCAATGCGCGTGTTGTAAAGCTCGGCCCATTTGTCGCTTCGAAACTCATAGATGCCGCCCGGTGCCCTACGCTCCGGAGCAGCAACCGCCCGCTGCTCGCTCTGGTGCTTGGCCGCATCGGATGGAGTCTGGGTGGATGGTGAAGCCTTCGCGTCCTGGCTTAGCGGTGCGGTCGCTGCGCTTTTTGCCGCCGGCGGGCGGTCGCGCAACGGCAGACGATCGCTGAGGCCTAGCATGACGACAATGGCGACAGGATTTTCCGGCACCAGCAGATCCTTGACAGCCTGCGACCATTCCTGCACCTCGCCGCGCGCCGCTTCGTAGCGCACCAGACCCGAATAAGGCCGGATTTTGCGGACGATGCCGATTTCCGGGGTGTCGGCGAATGCTTCTTCCAGCCCGTAGCCAAGCCAATCGGCGAACGTGTCGCCGATAACGATGACGGTCGAGGTCGGCGGTGTTTCCACCTTGCGCGGCGGCGGCGCCTTGGTCGGTTCATAGGCTTGCGGCGCGCGCTGCTGATTGTACGGATTGGGATTGAACTGGTTGCCCTGGCCATTGCCTTGTCCGCGGCCGCCACCGCCGCCAAACGGGAACTCGAAAAAATCGCGGAACTGGACCAGCTCGGCACCAGGCCGCTCGGTAAACGCTGAGCCGCTGCCTGAGAGTTGCGCGCCAGCAGGGGCGACAAGCGTCACGGCCGCGGTCGCGAGACCAAGGCTGATCGCAAGTACCGCGCTTCTAGGCGTCATCGTCGACCCGTTGCATCTGCCCACCAAACACAAAGCAATTTGGCGTCTTCAGGTTAGTGGGCGCAAGCCACACGTCTATCCGTAAAAAATGTCAATGTAAGGATGCGGCCAGTACTTACCACAGGAACGCGACCAGCGCCTTTTAAATAACCCGCCGCTCGCAACAGCTGCGGCGGGTTGTTTTGCGTCGGCGATTTGAGTTGCGCCGCGTCCGAAATTCTTCGGTTGATTGAAAATGGATTGGTGATTCAAAACATCGGCGCTTCAAAGCACGCAATTTCAGTTCAATACCGCGGTGCGGCATTTTCAGATTACGGTTTTCCGAAAACTTTCGTGTCTCCAAATGCGATCTATGTTATGAATTTTTATGTGGACCGGGCGCCGGCATCCAATTGATGCGCGGCCGGATCGGTCCATCAAAAAAACGCGGGCAGAAGCCCACGACAAAAATTCAAAATCTGGGAGGAAGTCATGCGACGACGCGAATTGCTAAAATACGCCGGCGCGACGGTGCTATCCGCACCATTCGTGCGCGCTGCGCGAGCGGATATGGGACCGATCAAAGTCGGCGTGGTCGGTGCGAAAACTGGCCCGTTGGCTCCGGGCGCGGCGGTGACGCACTTTCCGCCCTGGCGGCTCTGGGCACACGAGGTCAACCAGGCTGGCGGCCTCAAACTCAAGGGTGGTCAGCGTAAGGTCGAGTTGGTTGAATACGACGACCGAACCCAGCCTCCCGAAGCCATCAAGGCCATCGAACGCCTAGCTACTGTCGATAAGGCCGACTGGATCGCGGGACTTTACGGCACCGGCTTCAATGTGGCCGCGGTCCCAACTTTTGCCAAGCTCGGCTATCCGCAGATCCCGGTCGCCTGCGTCACTGAACTCGGTCCGCAGCTGGTCAAGAAATATCCGCTGCTGTTCTTCGGCAACGGCACGCTCACCGACTACAGCACGACCGTGATTGAAATCCTCAAGAAGTTCCGGACTAGCGGCCAGATCGGCAACAAGGTCGCGATGGTCAACGTCGCTGACGAGTACGGCATCGAAATCTCCAACATCAGCAAGAAGCAGTTCCCGGCGGCCGGCTTCGAAATCGTCTACAACAAATCATACCCGCTGGGCACGCAGGACTATGCGCCGGTGATCAAGGGCGTTAAGGCCAGCAATCCCGATGCCTTTATCGCCTGGTCATATCCACCCGACACGTTCGGCTTGACCGAGCAAGCCAAGATCGAAGACTTAAATGTAAAGGTGTACTTCAACGGTATCGGCTGCGCCTTCCAGGGTTACTACGGAAAATTCGGCGCGGCGGCTGAGAACGTACTCGGCTGGGGCGGCGTTCCGGACCGCCCGGACATTCGTGCCTTCTACAAGATGTACAAGGAGGTTACCGGCGTCGACGCCGACTTCAACGGCAGCCCCCTGTACTACGCGAACAACCAGCTGCTGACCCAGGCGATCGAAGGCGTAGGAACGCTGGACCGCGAGGCCATCGCCGCCCACATCAAGAGCCACACCTATAAGACCCTGCTTGGCGAGTTCGATATGCGCAATCAACTGCTCAATCGACTCTACACGGCAGGTCAGTGGCAAGGCCCGTGGTTCCACGCGGTTGGCGGCGTCGGTTACCCCGACTCCAACTACGTGACGGCCAAGCTGAAGACCAGCTGGGCCTAGTCGTTCTTCCGGCTCAACGGCGCAGCGCGCCGGTTGCCGCGCCGGAGCAGTCTGCCGCTGCAATCGTCCCCGACCACAAATGGCCGGGGCCGATACACCTACGGCACGCCTCGTGTTCATAAACCTGCAACGTCAAAAAAACTGCATAGGAGGATTTGAAATGCCCGTTCGTACCACCGTCGTCGGTTCGTGGTGGCTTCACCCGGAAATGGAAAAGGATCTGGCGCGTCATCACGCCGGCGAATGCTCGCCACAAGAGAGCGAGGCCATCCTCAATCGCGCCGCGTCGAAAGCGATCAAGGAGCAACGTGACCTCGGATTGGATGAATGGACTGGCGGCGAATATCACACCGACAATTTCATCGAGAACATGCACAAACGCCTGACCGGGCTCGAGGTCGACAAGCCGCAGGCCGACGACCTGTTCGACTATGACGACATGACCCATGCCAAGGTCGTGGGCAAGATCACGGCTCCCAACGGTCTCGGTTATCTGGAAGCCTTTCGCCGCGAGAAAAAGCTGCCCGGCGGCGTGAATAAGGCCGCCGTGGTGGCGCCTTACGAGGTCATCGTCGCCGGCCGCGACCAGCTCGACGCGCTCCACGATCAGGTGCCGGCGATCACCAAAATCGTCAATGCCGAATTGCGCGCCATGGCCGACGAGGGCTGCCCGAACGTGCAGCTCGATGCGCCGATCTTCGGCGGCGAGGTCAATATGGGGATGATGACGGCGCAACAGGCCGCCGACCTGATCGCGCCGTGCTTTGAAGGCGTCAAGGCGAAGAAGTCGCTGCACTTCTGCAACGGCAATCTGCGCGGGCGGCCGATTTCGCACGCTTTGCACTGCGCGCCATGGGTGGACATTCTGGAGCGCCTCGACGGCGTCGTCGATATTGCGGCGTTCGAGGTCAAATATTTCTTCCAGTGGATCGAACGCGACAGCTTCAAGAAGATGCCGAAGAGCATGCAGCTTGCCGCCGGCATTGTCGACGAAGGCAGCTACTGGATCGAGACGCCGAAGAAAATCCGCGAACGCATCGCCGACTGGGCGCGCGTGGTCGGCGAAGAACGGCTCTGGGTCTCGCCGTCGTGCGGCTTTGGCCGCCACCCTTCCCGCAACAATGCGGTGCTGCGTGCAAAAGTGGAAAATATGGTCGAGGCAGCGCAGACGCTTTAGCAAACATAGGCCGCGGCGTCGGCCCGCGGGCTAGTCTTCAACCACGGCGACGATTTCAACCTCGACCAGAAAATCAGGATTGGACAGCGCCGTGACGCCAATGAGCGTACTCGGTGACGGGCGGCTTGGATCCCATGGGACCGGCACCGCCGTGTCGCTGAGCACCTTCATGAACTCAGGGACGCCGACGACGTACATGCGCCGGAACACGACGTGGTCCCACGTCGCTCCGGCGGCTTTGAGCTGAAGCGTCAGTCCTTTGAGCACCGCGAGATACTGGCCGCGGACATCGCCGCGATGCACCGGCTGATAATGCTCGTCAGCAGGGGTTTGCCCGGCGATGTAGATCAGCTTCGACGGCTTTTCGATCGTCAGCACACGCGTGTAGTTCGGGTGCTTAAAGAGACCGGGCGGGTTGATGTATTTTCGCGGCACGACACATTCCTCGGGTCCAGCAATTCGCCGCCGCAGAGCGTAACCGGCAATCAGCAACGTGCAACTAGCTATTCGCCGGAGCGGAACAGCCGGCTACGCCGGAGTGTCCATCGAGCCGGGCGTCGTGCCGGCCCGATGGGCTAACGCGCACTACAGACTTGTCACTTCATGAGCTCGACAAAGAGCCCAATGATGCAAACATAACCGAGCACGAAAATGATCGTACGAATGTACGGAATAGCCACCAGAAACACGATGGCGTGCGCGAGCCGCAGCCAGAAATAGCTCATTGTCCAAAACGCGGTCATGGAATCGTTCTTGCCCGCCAACTGCACCAGGATCACGATCGCGGCAAACGGCGCGAACGTCTCCACTGCATTGATGTAAAGGCGGTTCGCGCGCTGACCCCAGAGCGGCAGCGGGCGCGGCGTCGGATCGACGTAATTCGCCGGTTTGAGCGGACCGTTGGTGACGACTTGGGCAACGACGTAGGGTATCCATAGCGATGCCGTGAGCAGGGCTGTTAGCGCCAGGTATTTCAGTTCGGGCGACATCTCGTTTCCTCCCCCTTAAGTTGGTTTAAAATATACACAGAGACTGTAGCTCGAAGGGCGGATTGGCAAGCGCAATCCACCCTCTATCGCGTTCAAAACAAGCCCGCGCTGTGTGCTTAATCGCAGCACGAGTCCGAAGTCTTTGGCTGCTGGTAGGTCTCCTTGGCATCGATCGCAGCACCGTCATACTTATCGTGATGGCGCACCCACGCCATGCCATACGCCAAGCCCTCCTCGTCGCGCCCCTTGGGGGCGATATCGAGGAAATTATAGGCGCCGATCAGCATATCGAGGCCGCGTCCATAGGAAGAGTACGTGTGGAAGACTTCGCCGCCCGCGTTCTTGTAGAACACGCTGGTGCCGGGGCGTTCGTCGCTGGGAAATTCGGTGATTTCGTAGTTGTACGCCGCAACGCCCTTCGCCTTCTCTTCCGCAGTAGCGGAGACGTGGTAGTCGAAGTTGAAGTCATCGCCGAACGACGACACCCATTTGAAATGCCAGCCCATGCGCTGCTTGAACTTCTCAATTTGCGCAAGCGGCGCCCGCGACACCACGACGAAGGCGACGTCGCGTTCCGCCAGATGGATGACCGAGCCGTCGAAGTGATCGGCAAGCAGCGAGCAGCTCTTGCAGCCTTCTTCCCAGCCGGGGCCGAGCATGAAATGGTAGACGATCAGCTGGCTTTTGCCGTCGAACAGGTCGGCCAAAGTCTCTTTGCCGTTTGGGCCGTCGAACACATAATTTTTGTCGACCTTTTCCCAGGCAGCTCGCGACGCTTGCGGCTTAGTGCGTCGCGAGCGCGGGTAAAGGTCTTTTCTTCTGCAAGATGCGCCTTGCGCGCGGCCGCCCATTCATCGTGAGAGACGATCTTGTGCGGTTCCATTGCACCGTTCCTCAATGCGTGGGCTGGTCACTGCGCCGGCGTCATCCAGCCGATTCCGGCGCCGCCGGGCTCGAGTAGGATCACGATGCGGCCGACGTTGGGGACTTCAAAAGCCGGCTTCATCACCTTGGCGCCCGCCTTGGTTGCCTTTTTCACGCGCTCGTCGACGTTGTCGACGGCGATGTAGGGCATCCAGCTTTCGGGCACTCCTTTATATTCGGGTCCGCTGATGTCGAAGATGCCGCCGGCCGGCTTGCCGCCGGCCATCGCGAGCGTATAGGTGCCGCCGCCGGGCATCGGCATTGCGTCGTAGCTCCAGCCCATCGTCTCGGCGTAGAACTTTTTTGCTTTCTCGACGTCGCGCGTCATCAGTTCGTTCCAGTGAAACTGACCGTGTGTCCAGGTCATCGCACGCCTCCAAGGTTTGATGTTCAGGGTTTGACGTTCAGGATAGTGTTAAGTTCTGCAGTTCCTCGCTGTGTCGTTCAGGCTACGAATTTCTCAAGCTTGTCGAGCGCGCCGATCCAGCCGTGTTCGTGGCCGTTGCGCGATGTATCGTCGAAGAGTTTCTCGTGGGTAACGGTCAACAGCGTGCCGCCGCCGTCCGCTTTGAACAGGACCGTGACCAAAGACTCGTACGGGTCGTCGGGCGGCGCAGCATCCCAGGCCCAGGTGAAAACCAGCTTTTCGTTGGCGACAACCTCGCGGTAGACTCCACCGACATTGTGCGGCTTGCCGTCGGGCGAGCGCATCTCGATACGGTAGCGGCCGCCGACGCGGGGATCGCTTTGTGCCCGTTCGGTGACGATCTCGCCGGGCCCCATCCAACGCTTTATTTTTTCCGGGTCGGTCCAGGCGGCGAAGACTTTGGCGGGCGGCGCCTGGAGCCGTCGCTTGACGGTGAGACTTGGTTTGACGGCAGTGTCGACGGACATGATTCATCCTCCTCCAGGAAAGCGGCGAGGCGCTGTAACGCCTCGGACCAGAAGCGTTCGTAGCGATTGAGCCAGGCGATGGCGTTCTTCATCGGTGCAGCGTTCAGGCGGCAGGTGACGGTACGGCCCAATTTGGTTCGCGCGACCAGTCCGGCATCGGACAACACGTCGAGATGTTTCATGATCGCGGGCAGCGACACCTTGAACGGTTCGGCGAGCGTGCTGACGGAGAGGTCCGGTTGCTCGGCAAGCCGCGCCACCAGAGCCCGCCGCGTCGGGTCGGCAAGCGCGGCAAAGGTGCGATCCAGCGGCTCGGAACTTAACTTAACCATGTGGTTAAGTATAGGATTGTGCTGGCGGCTGTCAAGGGGAACCGCTTGCTGATAAGCAAAACCCGCTCGCGGCCGAGATGCTTCGCTACGGAGGACGTATGACCGCTGCACAAATCTTCGACCTCACCGGCAAGGTGGCGCTGGTAACCGGCGCATCGAGCGGCCTCGGGGTGCGGTTCGCCGAAGTGCTGGCGGAGAATGGCGCCGAAGTCGTTCTGGTGGCGCGGCGCGCCGATCGCCTCGGCGCAGTAAAAGCGAAGATCGAGAAGTCCAGCGGGCGAGCGCTCGTCGTCGAGGCCGATGTTCGCGATCGCGAAGCGATGCGGCGTGCGTTCGATGCCGCGGAAAAAACTTTCGGCACAGTCACGATCCTCGTCAACAACGCCGGCATTGTGCAGTCGAAGCGCGCCGTCGAAATCGCCGAGGAGGATTGGCGGCGTGTGCTGTCGACCAATCTCGACGCGGTGTTCTATTGGGCGCAGGAGGCGGCGCGGCGAATGCTCGCCGCAAGTAAAGGCGGGACGATCATCAATATCGCCTCGGTGCTCGGCATCAGCCCCGATAATGGTGTCGCCAGCTACGCCACCGCGAAGGCTGGCGTGATCCAGCTTACCAAAGCGCTGGCCATCGAACTGGCGTTCAAGGGCATCCGCGTCAACGCCATCGCGCCGGGCTGGATTGTCACCGAAATCAACCGCGACTATCTCGCGAGCGAACGCGGCGCGGCGATGAAGCGGCAAATCCCGATGGGCCGCTTCGGCGAGGACCGCGACCTCGACGGGCCGCTTTTGCTGCTTGCGTCCGACGCCGGCCGCTTCATGACCGGTGCGACCGTGGTTGCCGACGGGGGGCAAGTCGCAGCGTTGCGGGTTTAACGCTCATCTGAAGATTGGGCGTTCAAGCGCGCCGCGCAATGCAGACTCTATCGAACGCATCCTTGACTGCGCACTTCCCGAGTTTGTTAGATGCGCACCTTCCGAGAAAGCATAGGGACGGATTAGCGTAATGGAGAGCCAAGTGCGACGCGTCGTCACCAGCCACGAGGCGGACGGCAAAGCGGTGGTGCTGTTCGACGGCGCACCGGTCAAAATCAGAGAGCAGGCGGAGAACGGGATAATGTCGTGGCTCCTGTGGGCTACCGATGTGACACCCGCCGACATCAGCGGGTCGCAGGACCGCGGCGATCGCACCATCGGCATTCCGCCACCGCCCGGCGGCAGTGTCTTCCGGATCGTCGAGTTCCACCCGTTCGACGATTCAAAATTGCCGCTCGACCATATGACCCGCAGCATCGGCGCCGACCACGTGCCCGCAAAAGGTTGGGCGCCGCGCCACCCCGCGATGCACCGCACCCGCAGCGTCGACTATGCGATCGTCCTGTCCGGCGAGATCGACATGCTGCTCGACGATTCGGAAGTTCATCTGAAAGCCGGCGACGTGCTTGTTCAGCAGGGCACCAACCACGCCTGGGTCAATCGCGGCACCGCGCCGTGCCGCATCGCCTTTGCGCTGATCGACGCGCAAGAGTTTTGAATCCACATCCAGTCCTAGTTCGAATCAAATCCTGGTCCGCACCGGTCAAAAACAGAAACGAGTATTCGCATGGCGATCGAATTTGGCGTCGTCGATCATATGGATCGGCAGAATGTACCGGTCCATGAAACCTACGATGCGCGGCTGAAACTGATGGAGCTGTTCGACCAGGCCGGCTTCAGCACCTTCCATATTACCGAGCATCATTTCACGCCGCTTGGGCTTGCGCCGTCGCCGCTGATCTTTCTGTCCGCCGCCGCGCGGATCACAAAGTCGATTCGTCTGGCGCCGCTCGTTTTGATCCTGCCGTTGTACAACCCGCTGCGGCTCGCCGGCGAGCTGTGCATGCTCGATCATCTGAGCAAGGGGCGGCTCGACATCGGTGTCGGGCGCGGCATCTCGCCTTATGAGCTTGCGTTCTACAACGTCAATCACCTTGAAAGTCAGTCGATCTACAATGAGGCTTACGAAGTGCTGATGATGGCGCTGACGCGCGACACCGTCGACTTTCGCGGGCAGTACTTCAAGTACTTCAACGTGCCGATGGAGATGCGGCCTTATCAGAAGCCGCATCCGCCGCTTTGGTACGCCACCGGCTCCGAGGAGGGCGCTGCCTGGGCCGGCAGCCAAAACCATAACATTGCATTCCTCGCGCCGACGCCGCGCGCCAAGGTTCTGGTCGAAGCTTACAAGCGCGGCCGCGCTTCCAACGAAGAAAACGCGTCGCGGCCGATCGCCAAAATCGGCATCGCCCGGCATCTTTACCTCGCCGAGACTGACGAAGTCGCGCAAGACGAAGGTCAAGAAGCCTACAAAACCTGGTTCGAGAAGTACGCCTGGCTTTGGGCGAAGTACGATCCGCGGCCGCCGCCCAAGATCGAGGATGTGCTTTTGCGCGATGCCGGCCGCATCATTACCGGCTCGCCGCGCACGGTGCGCGACGAGATCGCGCGCCAGCTCGAGGTGACGGGCGCCAATTACTTCATCACGCGTTTTGCCTACGGCAATCTGACCTTCGAGCAGAGTGCCCGGTCTCTGGAGCTATTCGTCTCCGAGGTGATGCCGCATTTCCGGAACAAATAGATCACAAGATTTGTGCAGGCAGCCGCCTGATCTGAAGGCACTGAACCTGGCCCGGAGCGGCTAAAAAGCCGGTCGCGGCTCATCCTGCCGGCCTCGCGCGCCGCATCAGACCCCGCGAAACTGATTGCAGACGTTGTCGCATCGCCCGCCGTGATCAGCGCTGCGCTCCCATGAAACCGCCTTCGAACTTGGCACGAAGTATGCGTGGAGCTTTGGTGCGGCCAAAGCTTAGCACCGAAAAAATCTTCTCACCGGTCGTCGGCCAAACGGAGTTCAGACTGCCATGGACATGGGCGTCTTCATCCCGATCGGAAACAACGGCTGGATCATTTCGAATACATCGCCACAGTACAAGCCGACGTTTGATTTGAACAAAGAAATCGTTCAGCGCGCCGAGCATTACGGGATGGACTTCGTACTCTCGATGATCAAGCTGCGCGGCTTCGGCGGCAAAACCGAATTCTGGGACTATAATCTCGAATCCTTCACGCTCATGGCCGGGCTCGCGGCCGTCACCTCAAAGATCAGACTGTTCGCTTCAACCGCCATTCTTACCCTGCCACCCGCAATAGTCGCGCGCATGGCGACGACCATCGATTTCGATCTCCGGCGGCAGGTTCGGAGTTAATATCGTCAGTGGCTGGCACAAAGCCGAATACGATCAAATGGGTCTCTGGCCGGGCGACGAATACTTCGGATACCGCTACGAATATGCAGCAGAGTACGTCCAGATCCTGAACGAGCTTTGGGCGAAAGGCGCTTCCAATTTCAAGGGCAAGCATTTCACGATGAACGATTGCCGGATGCAGCCGACGCCTGCCGGCACGGTGAAGATCGTCGCTGCCGGCCAGAGCCCGACCGGCATGGATTTCGCCGCGAAATATACCGATTACAACTTCTTGCTCGCCACCGGCGTCAATACGCCGTCGGCCCATGCCGCGCTCAATCAGCGGCTGCTCGGCGCCATCGAAAAGACCGGCCGTGACGTTGGAGCCTATGTGCTGTTCATGGTGATCGCCGACGAGACCGACCAGGCGGCGTTCGCCAAATGGCAAAAATACAAAGACGGGGTCGACGTCGACGCGCTCGCCTGGATGGCCGACCAGGGCGGTCAGGACAAAACCGCAGACGCCAGTTCCACCGCGGCGACGATCAATCTCCCCGAACAAGCGGTCAATTTCAACATGGGCACGCTGGTCGGATCATACGCCACCGTGGCGCGGCTGCTCGATGAGGCGGCGCGTGTTCCGGGCACCAAGGGCCTGATGCTGACCTTCGACGACTTCGTCGTCGGCATCGAGCAGTTCGGCCGGTTCATTCAGCCGCTGATGCGGACGCGCGCTCACCGCTTGATGGCGGCTGCGTGATCTAAAAAGGTCGGACGGCGGTCCCCCTCAATAACGCAGTCGGGCTACCTAGCCGTCGGCTGCGCTTGCATGCACAAGCGTCCGCGGGGCGGCCGGGCCAGGCTCCGGACTGCGCGCCCGCCAGAAATTATGCGCGGCCATCCCGATCCCCATGGCGACGACGAAGACGATCACGCCCGGCGACAAGGTCGCGAGATTCTCAATCGCCGGTCCCGGGCACAGACCCACCAGACCCCAACCGACGCCGAACAGAATTGAGCCGGCGACGAGCGGCGTGTCGATCGCGGTTTGCGTCGGCCACTGGAGTTGCGAGTCAAACAGCGGCGTGCGAGGCCGCAGCAACGCATAACCAATGCTCGTCACCGCGAGCCCGGCCGCCATCACCACGGCGAGGCTCGGATCCCAATTGCCGCTCGGGATGGCGAGGACATCAAGAAAGCCCAGAACTTTGGTCGGCAGCAGCATGCCCGAGAGAAACAGGCCCCAGCCGAAGATGAAACCGCAAACAAGACTTGCCAGCGCGCGCATGGTGTCAGCCTCCGAAGCCGTGCCGCGTCACCGCAACCACGATGATCGCCGCAATCATGAAAATGCCAGTGGCGGCAATTGATCGCGGCGACAGCCGCGCAATGCCGCAGATGCCGTGTCCGGACGTACAGCCGTTGCTCAGCCTGGTGCCGAACCCGACGAGGAGCCCGGCGGCCGCGATGGTGACGTAGCTTGCCGGCATCTGCACGATCGGCAGGGAATAACCGAGCAGCACAGCGGAGAGCGGCGCGGCAATCAGGCCGACGACAAACGTCGTGCGCCAGCCGCGGTCGCTGCTTAGCGGATCGAGGATGCCGGCGGCAATCCCGGTGATGCCGGCAATGCGGCCGTTGAGCAGCATCAACAACACCGCCGAAAGACCGATCAGCGCGCCACCGATGGCGGCGGAGATCGGAGTAAAATTGGCCATGACTTTGCCTCGTGACTAACGTGAACTGCGGGCGACGCTGAAGTCGCCCTTGCGAAACAGACAATAGGTTCTCGCACTTTATGCTGCAATGAATCGCGTCGCACCGACTCAACAGAAGAATTGCGTATGCGCCACTTTGCTTTTATCGGTAAGAATGTGCTTTGGGAGGAACCTGCGCCGGAAGGATTTTCTGGAGCCTAACTGTAACCGGCGAATAAAACTTAGCCCGGGACTCTGATGACACCTAGCAGCGAGGCGCCAGCCGGCGACACCCACAAGGCGGTGGTGGCGCGCGTGCGCGAATTGACCGCGGGCTTTCGCGACCGCGCCGCGGCGGCTGAGGCGGCGCGCACGCTGCCGCGGGAATCGGTCGACGCGCTCCTTGGCGCCGGCATTACCCGAATTCTGATCCCGCCGCGATTTGGCGGCTACGGCCTCGGCCTCGACACCTGGTTCGAGGTCGTGCGCGAGATCGCCAAAGCCGACGCCTCGCACGGCTGGTGCGCCAGTCTGATGATTCACCACCCGCACTATCTCAGCCAGTTTTCCGAACCGGCGCAGCAAGCGGTCTGGACGGACGGGGTCGATGTCGCGATAGCGGCTTCGATAGGAAAGCCCATAGGCCGCGTGGCGACGGTGGAAGGCGGATATCGTGTTTCGGGTGAATTTCCCTTCGCCAGCGGCGTCAATCACAGCCGATGGATCATCGTCGGCTCTTCGGTCGAAACGTCAGGCGGCGGCGCGGAGGCAAAATTTTTCCTCATCGGGCCGAACGATTTCAAGATCAAGGATACCTGGTTCACCAGCGCCATGTGCGCGACCGGCAGCAATACGATCGTGTGCGACGACGTTTACGTTCCTGAAAGTCATACCCTGGCGCTATCCGACATGCGGGAAGGCCAGGCGCCGGGCGGGAAACTCCACGCCCATCCGATCTACCGCGCGCCGTGGGTCAGTTATGCGGCGCTGACATTTACGATACCGATGCTGGGCGCGGCGCAAGGCGCCTACGAGATGTTTCGCGAGTGGACCAAGAGCCGGCGCGCCGGCCGGGGCGGAGCGGCCATCGCCGAACTCACGAGTGTCCAGGTCCGCATGGCGCGCGCCGCGGCCGATCTCGATGCTGCCGAACTCCTCCTCCGCCGCGCCATCGACGCGGCACAAGCGCCGGTGCCGCCGTCCTTGAACGTGCGGGCGCGGACGATGCGCGACTGCGCGCGCGTGGCGGAGTTGTGCGTCAGCGTGATCGATGCCCTCATGGCCATGAGCGGCACCGCCGGCTTTGCCTCCTCCCATCCGATCCAGCGCGCCTGGCGCGATATCCATTTCGCCGCCATGCATGTGGCGCTCAGCCCCGAACAAAATTTTTCGCATTTCGGCCGTCTGGAATTCGGCCTGCCTCGCGATCCGCATCTGCCCTTTTTCTGATCACGAGCGCGCGCGTTTCCGATGCGAGGAGCTGCCCCATGAAGTTTTATGACTGTACCACCGCTCCGAGCCCGCGCCGGGTGCGCATTTTCCTCGCCGAGAAAGGCATCAGCGTGCCGACCGTGCAGGTCGATTTGCGCAACAACGAGCAATTGACGCCGGCGTTTCGCGCCATCAATGCCGATGCCACGGTGCCGGTGCTCGAACTCGACAATGGCACCCGCATCAACGATGCGATCGGCATCTGCGTTTACTTCGAAGCAATTCATCCGCGGCCGCCGCTAATGGGCGAGAGCGCGGAGGAGAAGGCGATCATCACCACGTGGCAACGCATTGCGGAACGGAACGGCCTTTATGCGGGGATGGACGCCCTGCGCAATGGATCGCCCGGCCTCAAGGGACGCGCACTACCGGGCCCGGACGATTACGAGCAGATACCGGCATTGGCCGAGCGCGGCCGCGCCCGCATCATGCGCTTCTTCGAGCAGATGGACGCGCGTCTTGCGCAAAACGAATTCGTCGCCGGCGCGTGCTACAGCATCGCCGATATCACGACTTTGGTGGCGGTCGATTTCGCGCGCTGGGTAAAGCTTGCGGTTCCCGAAACTTGCAAGCATTTGCGCCGCTGGCACGAGCAGGTTTCGGCGCGGCCGAGTGCCAAGGCGTAGGCGGCGGCGGTCCTGATGAACGACATTCACCAGATCACCGAGTGGCTCGCTGGTGGCGCGATATCGGGTCCGAACTCCGAGGATGTTCTGGCACAACTGTGCGAGCACCTGGTCGAAAGCGGCGTGCCGCTGTGGCGGGTCGCGGTGTTTGTCACCACGCTGCATCCGGACGTGATGGGCCGAAGGTTTTTGTGGCAGGCCGACGCCGGCGTGACCACGTCGAACGCTTTGTTTACGATTCTCGACACCGACGACTATCAGAAAAGCCCCTTCACCACCGTCTATGCGACGCGAAAACCGCTGCGCCGCCGCATCGGCGATGCCGATTGCCCGGTCGACTTCGCCATTTTGCAGGACCTTCGGGCTGAAGGCTGCACCGATTACGCAGCGTTCCCGTTGTTGTTTACGGACGGCACCATCCACGTGGCGACGTGGTCGACCAAATCGCCGGGCGGGTTCACGGCCAAGCAGTTTGCGGATATCGAAGCCGTCATCGCGCCGCTGGCGCGGGTTGCGGAAATCCGCGCATTGCGGCGCACCGCCGGAAACCTGATCGACACCTACGTCGGGCACCAGACCGGCGAGATGATCCTGTCAGGAAAAATCCGCCGCGGCTATGTCGAGGCTATCCGCGCCGCGATCTGGCTGTCGGACATGCGCGGCTTTACCACGCTGTCGGAGCAATTGCCGCCGCAGGCTTTGATCGATCGGCTCAACCGCTATTTCGAATGCCAGGTGCCGGCGATCCTCGAACACGGCGGCGAGGTGCTCAAGTTCATGGGCGACGGCTTGCTGGCGATTTTTCCGATCACCGGCGACAACGATGCCGGCGCAGTGTGCCGCCGCATGCTGTCGTGCGCGCTTGAAGTGCGACAGCGCATCGCCGAACTGCCGAGCCCAACCGAGAACGACGAGCCGATCCGCTTCGGACTCGCGCTCCATGTCGGCGAGGTGATGTACGGCAATATCGGCGGCGGCAACCGCCTCGACTTTACCTGCATCGGCCCAGCGGTGAATCTCGCGGCGCGGCTGGAAAAGGTCGCATCCAAGCTCGGCGAAACCATCGTGGCGTCGGCGGATTTCGCCAGCCACTTCCCCGATGAATTCCGGCGCCTCGGCGAGCATAATGTCGCGGGTTTCGCCGCGCCCCAAGTGGTATTCGGGCTCGTGCAGTAAGCGCAGCCCGCTTCGCCGCGGCCGCATTGCTCGCAGCGGCTCAAGCCTTATATTCAACGCTATCCCTGCCCTCTGGCAGAATCGTGTTCCTGAGGGCAAACTACCCCCGGAGACTGCCCCCGATGGCGCTGCGCGACGTCAAACTCAACGACAAATACGACCTCGGCAACCGCCATGTCTTCGTCACTGGCTTCCAGGCGCTGGTGCGCCTGTGCCTGATGCAGAAAGAGCTGGACCGGCGCAATGGCCTCAACACCGCGGGCTACGTTACCGGCTATCGTGGTTCGCCGTTGGGAGGGCTGGACAGCCAGTTCCAGCGCGCCGCGCCGTTCCTGAGCAAAAGCGACATCCGCTTCCAGGGCGGCATCAACGAAGACCTTGCCGCGACCGCGATCTGGGGCACGCAACAGGCAGAGCTGCGCGGCGAGGGCAAGTTCGATGGCGTGTTTGGCATGTGGTACGGCAAAGGCCCCGGCGTCGACCGCACCGGCGACGTGTTTCGGCACGCCAATCTGGCCGGCACCTCCAAGAACGGCGGCGTGCTGGCGTTGATGGGTGACGACCACACCGCGGAGTCTTCGACCACCGCGCATCAGTCCGAATATCACTTCATTGATGTGATGATTCCGATCCTGAACCCCGCCGGCGTGCAGGAGGTTCTCGATTACGGTCTCTACGGCTGGGCGATGTCGCGCTTCACCGGCTCCTGGGTGGCGCTGAAGACGATGCACGAGACCATCGAGTTGACGGCCACGATCGATGCCAGCTTCGATCGAGTCAACATCATCACCCCGACCGATTTCGTCATGCCGCAAGGCGGTCTCAACATCCGACTGAACGATCCGATCCTGGCGCAGGAAGCGCGGCTGCACGATTACAAGCGCGACGCCATGCTGGCATTTCTGCGCGCCAACAAGATCAACCACACCATTACGTCGGGCGGGCGCGAGCCGAAGATCGGCATCATTACTACCGGCAAGAGCTATCTCGACGTCCGCCAAGCGTTCGACGAGCTCGGTATCGACGAAATCAAGTGCAACCAGCTCGGCATCCGGCTTTACAAGGTCGGATGCCCGTGGCCGATCAGCCGGCGCGAACTGGCCGAATTCGCTGCCGGTCTCGATCTGATCATCGTCGTCGAGGAGAAGCGTTCGCTTATCGAAGTGCAGGTCCGCGAGGAATTGTACGGCACCGGCAACCAGCCGGTCTGCATCGGCAAACGCGACGAAGAGGGCAACTGGCTGTTTCCGGTCAAGGGCGCGCTCGACTCCAACGACGTGGCGATCTGTATTGGCGAGCGGCTGCTCAAGTATCATCGCAACGATGAGCTTACGCAGCGCGTTGCGCGCCTGAAGGACGCGCAGCGGATCGCCGCCGAGACGCGCGATATTGCCCAGCGCATTCCGTATTTCTGTTCCGGCTGTCCACACAATTCGTCGACGGTCGTACCCGAGGGGATGCGCGCCTACGCCGGCATCGGCTGCCACTTCATGGCGCAGTGGATGGATCGCTCGACGCTCGGCTACACCCAAATGGGCGGCGAGGGCGCGAACTGGGTCGGCGAGGCGCCGTTCTCCACGCGCAATCACGTGTTCCAGAATCTCGGCGACGGCACCTACAATCATTCCGGCTATATGGCGATCCGCGCCGCGATCGCGTCCAAGACCAACATCACCTACAAGATTCTGTTCAATGACGCAGTCGCAATGACCGGCGGACAGGCTAATGATGGCGGCCTCACCGTGCCGCAGGTCGCCCGCCAAGTCGCTGCCGAAGGCGCCAAACGCGTGGTCGTCGTCACCGACGAGCCGGACAAATATCCGCCTGACACGTCATGGCCGGCCGGTCTCACGGTGCATCACCGCGACGATCTGATGGAGGTGCAGAAATCGCTGGCGGAAATTCCCGGCGTCACGGTCATGATCTACGATCAGACTTGCGCTGCGGAAAAGCGCCGCCGGAGGAAGCGCCACACCTTCCCCGATCCCGACAAGCGGGTCATCATCAACGAGCTGGTCTGCGAAGGCTGCGGCGATTGCGGCGTGAAGTCGAATTGCGTATCGGTGCAGCCGCTCGAAACCGAATGGGGACGAAAGCGCACCATCGACCAGTCGAGCTGCAACAAGGATTTTTCCTGCGTCAAGGGTTTCTGCCCGTCCTTTGTCACCGTGCATGGCGCCCAATTGAAAAAGGGCACCGGCGTCGCCGCAGATCATGAGCTGCCGGTCCTTCCGGATCCGAAGCTGCCGGCGATTTCCCAGACCTACAACATCATCGTCACCGGCGTCGGCGGCACCGGCATCGTCACCATCGGCGGCATCCTTGGCATGGCGGCGCATCTCGAGGGCCGCGGCGTCGGCGTGCTCGACATGGCCGGGCTCGCGCAAAAGGGCGGCGCGGTGTTCAGCTACATCCGCTTTGCCGAAAAGACCGAAGACATTCACGCCATCCGGGTCGCGGCCGGTCGCGCCGATCTGGTGCTTGGCGGCGATATCGTGGTTGCCGGTACCCGCAAGATTCTGGCCGCGGTCAAGCACGGCGCCACCGAGATGGTGGTGAACACTGCCGAATTCCTGCCCGGCGAGTTCACCCGCAACGCCGATTTCTCGCTGCCGACCGAGCGGTTGAAGCGGACCATCATGGCGGACGCCGGCCGCGACAAGACCCATTTCATCGATGCCTCGCGGATCGCGACCGCGCTGTTCGGGCAATCGCTCGGCAGCAACATGTTCCTGGTCGGCTATGCCTACCAGCTCGGCGCGATTCCGCTCTCGGCCGCCGCCATCGAGAAGGCCATCGAATTGAACGGTGAAGCAATCGCGATGAACACGGCGGCGTTTCACTGGGGTCGCCGTGCGGCGGTCGATCGCGCCGCCGTCGAAAAGCTGGCCCAGCCGGCCGCGGCGGCAACGAGCGATGCGCGGCATCTGTCGGAATTGTTCGCCGAGACCGTGGAGCGGCGGGTTAAATTTCTCACCGATTTTCAGGATGCCGCCTATGCGGCGCGCTACCGAGTTCTGGTCGAGCGCGTCCAGGCGGCTGAGGCCGCGCGCATGCCCGGCAAAACCGGGCTTGCCGATGCGGTCGCGCGTTATCTGTTCAAGCTGATGGCCTACAAGGACGAATACGAAGTGGCGCGGCTCTACACCGACGGTGCGTTCCTGCAGCAAGTAGAGAGCGCGTTCTCGGGCGAGAAACTGCGCCTGGAATTTCATCTCGCACCGCCGCTATTGGCACGCCGCGACAAGACCACCGGTCTGCCGCGCAAGATGAGTTTCGGGCCGTGGCTATTGCCGGCGTTCCGGTTGCTGGCGAAGCTTAAGTTCCTGCGCGGCACCGCGTTCGATCCATTCGGACGCTCGCAGGAACGCCGCACCGAACGCAAGCTGATCGAAGAGTACGAGGCGATGCTGGAGCACGTGCTCGCCGCGCTGACGCCGAACAATCACCACCTTGCGGTCGGGCTTGCCGCGATTCCGGAAAAAATCCGCGGCTTCGGCCACGTCAAACAGCGCCACCTCACGGCCGCCAAGGCGGATGAGGCCGCACTGCTCGAACAGTTCAACACCGGGTCGCCGGCACTGCTTAAAGCTGCGGAGTAGTTGGTCATTCCTGGTTCGCGGCTTGGCGGCGCTCCGGAATGAGCATCACATGCCGTGGCCGTCGAGGACGGCGCGGCAAGCGCGGCTCAGCCGGTCGCGATGCTCCTGCAGGCACGACGCCACGCGAAATTCGTCAGGAATTGCGTCGCGGCAAAAGCGATGCGCGTCGCCGTGGCACGCTTTTTCCTCGGGTGAGGGCGATTGATTGTTTTGCGCCCAGCCGGCCGTGGTGAGGAGCACCAGGGTGGAGGCGAGGCAAAGACTGCGAACCATGATTTTTTCCATGTTAAAGCACCAAAATTGTAGGCGATGGCGGACACCAGTCTGGCGATTGAGGCCATAATGAGAACTCGGCTACCAAATCCCTGCGCCAGTGAGGGTTCCCGCGTAGGTCAAGCGGCGAACGCCGCCGAAACGGGTCTGACAACGTGTCGCCAACCCACATGCAGGCCGGCCGTCGATCGCTTATGTTAGATGAATGAACGACAGACCTTCGATTCCCGGGGCTACGCATGAGTCCGCCGGCGAACTCGCGAAGTTGCCGCAACAGGTTGAGAGCCCAAATGTTGCGCCGTTGGTTGCAGTACCGAAAGCTGCCGGAGCGGACTCAGCCGGCACGACGCTGCCGGCAATGACTGACGCGCCGGTCGAGCGTGATGGATTTTTGCCGGTGGAGGCTCCGATGGATGTCCCCGCGCTAATCCCTGCTGAAGCCCCGGCCGCGGCCGACAAGCCCGCAGCGGCCGCGAAGCCCGCAGCAAACACCGGTGCGTTTGCGGAGGCAATGCCGACCACGTCCGGAATTGGTGTGCTCATCGTCAATCTCGGCACGCCCGATGCGGCCGAACCGCGGGCGATCCGCCGCTATCTGAAAGAGTTCCTCACCGATCCACGCGTGATCGAGAACAACTCGGTGCTGTGGAAGCTCATCCTCAACGGCATCATTCTGCCGGTGCGTTCGCGGCGCAAAGTACACGACTACAAAAAAATCTGGAACAACGAGAAAGACGAGTTGCCGCTCAAGACCATCACGCGCTCGCAAGCGGAAAAACTCTCGGGCATTCTCGAACCGCTCGGCAAACACGTCATCGTCGACTGGGCGATGCGTTACGGACAGCCCTCGATTGCTTCGCGGCTCGAAGCACTGGTCGGCCGCGGCTGCGATCGCATCCTGGTGATGCCGCTTTATCCGCAGTATGCGGCGCCGACGACCGCGACCGTCTGCGACGAGGCGTTCCGCTTCCTGATGCGGCTGCGCCGGCAGCCGGCACTGCGCATCATGCCGGCCTATTACGACGATCCCTACTACATCGAGGCGCTGGCTTCTTCGCTCAAGGCCGAGCTGAAGGCGCTACCGTTCGAACCGGACGTCATCGTCGCGTCCTATCACGGCATGCCGCAAGACTACGTGAACAAGGGCGATCCATACGAGAGCCAATGCGCCAGAACCACGGAGCTGCTACGCCAACAGCTCAAGTTCGACGACGCCAAGCTGATGATGACGTATCAGTCGCGCTTTGGCCGCAGCCGCTGGCTGCAGCCGTACACCATCCAGACGATCAAGGCGCTGGCCAAGAAAGGGGTAAAGAACCTGGTCGTGATCACGCCGGGCTTCTCGGCCGATTGTCTTGAAACGCTGGAAGAGATCGCGGTGGAAAATGCGAAGGTCTTTAAGCGCTACGGCGGTGAGAACTTTGCCGCCATCCCCTGCCTCAACGACAGCGAGGCCGGCATGCTGATGATCTGGCAACTCGCGATGCGCGAGCTCAAGGGCTGGGTGTGATTGCCACACTCCGTCGCCGGGACGCCCAAGCTCATTCCGGCTAAAGCCCGAAAATCAACCTCTCGTTAACCATAGCCGTTTTAATTCCGTTAACCATTCGGGGCGCCGCTGGGCGGTCCGTGCTGGTCATCGCGCGGCCGCTGCACGGGATAATCCGCGCGCCGGCTTGCTCCCTGACGGTGGTTGGCTTTGGCAGCTTCCGAGGTGCGGCGGACGGCGGGGATGGCGCGCGCCTTGGCGGCGTTGCGGTCGCGCGCGACAGCCAATCGGGCGGCGGCAGGCGCGGCCGGTCTGCTTCTTGCCTGGACTATCGGGCTCACGCCGACGCCTGCTCTGGCGCAGACGCCCTCGCCGATGGCCGATCTGCTGCAGCCTTCACTACAAGGCAACCCGGCAACACCGCCCCGCTTTCAGCGGCTCGGACAGGTGATGCCCGCTGCGAACCAAGCTCCACCAACCAATGCCTTTATCGCGCCTTCGCGTATCGGCGCGACGCCCACTTACGGCAGTCCCACGCGTTTCGGAGAGGGCGACACCGGCTACGATGCCGCCAACACGCCAAAGAGCAAGAAAAAAAAGCGCGCCGCGCAGGCCGCTGTGGCCGGGTCGCAATCCAACGCAACGTTTACGCCGGTGCCGACATTCGCCCTGCCCGCTCCGGCGCCGCCGCCCCCACCGCAACCGCCGCCCCTGCCGGAGGTCTATCCGAAGAACGCGGCGAGGCGCGCCGGCGCAATCATACCGCCGCTACCCAACGAACTGCCGATCAACAATCCGCCGCCGGAAGTGCATCCCTTGTCGGCCGCCAACCGGCCTGGCGCCGCATTGCCGGTTCCACCGCCGGAGTACTTCGACTACTCCGCGACCACGCCGGCACCGACATTGCCGCCGCTCAATACCTTCCCGGTCGGAACGCTGCCGCAAAAGCTGTTGCCGATCGGGACTAACGATCCCTACGCGGCGCTAGGCATCCGCGCCGGATCGTTTCTGCTGCTGCCGTCAATCGATCTGTCGGGCGCTTACAGCACCAATCCCGGACATGGGTCGCCGACCGGTCCGCCATCTGCGTTTTTTGTCGCGGCGCCGGAGCTGCAGGTCGCCTCGGATTGGGCCCGTCACGCGCTGACCGCCGACATCGTCGGGTCCTACAGCGAGTATGGCTCGAACAGTCTCGTGCCCTCGCTGAACGTTCCGTTTCTCAATTCCAAAATCGACGGCCGCGTCGACGTGACGCGCGATACGCAGATCCTGCTCGAAAATCGCATCATCGTCGCGACCGACAACCCCGGCAGCCCGAACCTGCAGACCGAACTCGCCCGACTGCCGATCAACCAGGACATCGGCGGCACGCTCGGACTGGCGCAACAATTCAATCGACTTTCATATTCGCTCAAAGGCACGATCGACCGCGCCACGTACGACCCGTCGCTGCTGACCGACGGTCAAACATCGACCAACGCCGACCGCAACTTCGACCAATACGCGGCCATCCTGCGGGTCGGCTATGAAATCGATCCCGGAATGAAACCGTTCCTCGAAGTGCAGGAAGACCAGCGGATTCACGACGAGGAGTTCGATCGCAATGGATTGCAGCGCGACTCCACCGGCACCACTGTCAAACTCGGCAGCATAGTCGATCTGTTCGGTACGCTCAGCGGTGAAATGGCGTTCGGTTATCTGCAGCGCAACTATCAGGACCCGACGCTGCCGAACATCAACGGGCCGATCGCAGCCGGCACCCTGATCTGGCAGGCGACCGCGCTGACCACCGCCAAGCTCACCGCCACTTCACAGGTTTACGAAACGACGGTCGACAACGCGTCCGGCGACTTCACCCACGACCTTAACCTTGAGGTCGATCACGCGTTCCGAACCTGGCTGATCGGCGTCATGAAGCTCGGCTTCGGCACCGACGATTACGCCGGCTCGGGGCTCACCGACAATCGCTACTTTGTCTCGATCGGCGCCATCTACAAATTCAACCGCGAATGGCAGATCAGGACGGAATTGCGGGAGGATTGGCAGACCGCTTCACTGCCCGGCAACTCGTTTATGGCAACGTCGATCCTGCTCGGCCTACGCTGGCAGCGCTGAACGTCCGCGCGCGTGGCCGCCGGCTATCGGGATAGGTTTTGGTGGAGCATGATCTTTTCGAAAAACCGGCCTCCACTTTTCCGGATCATGCTCTAACCGAGGATTTTCTTGATCTCTTCGCGAAACCCCGGCGCGATGTCCGGGCGCGCCAGCGCGTACGACACATTGGCGGCGAGGAAGCCGACCTTCGAGCCGCAATCGAAGCTGCGGCCCTCAAACTTGAGGCCATAGAAGGGTTGGGTCCGCGACAGCTCGATCATGGCGTCGGTAAGCTGAATCTCGCCGCCGGCGCCGCGGTCCTGCTTTGCCAGCAGATCGAGAATCCCCGGCTGCAAAATGTAGCGGCCGGTCAGGATCAGGTTCGATGGCGCCCGCTCCCGCGGCGGCTTCTCCACCATGCTGGTGATCGAGAACAGCTTGCCTTTGGACGCGCCGACGCCGACCACGCCATATTGGTCGACGCGATCGAGCGGCACTTCTTCGACGGCCACGATATTGGCCCGCTCGCCGATTTCGCGCGCCGCATCGATCATCTGCGCCAGACAGCCGCGCTCGTGCTGAACCAGCACATCCGGAAGCAGCAGCGCAAACGGCTCGTTGCCGAGGAGTTCGCGCGCGCACCACACTGCGTGCCCGAGGCCGAGTGGTTCCTGCTGGCGGGTAAAGCTGGTTGTTCCGGGCGGGGGCAAATCATACCGGAGCATGTCGAGAGCTTTTTGCTTTTGTCGCTCCAACAATGTCATTTCCAGTTCGAACTGGCGGTCGAAGTGATCCTCGATGACGCCCTTGTTGCGGCCGGTGACAAAGATGAAGTGCTCAATGCCGGCGTCGCGGGCCTCATCGACGACGTGCTGAATCAGCGGCCGGTCGACCACCGGCAGCATCTCCTTTGGCATGGCTTTGGTCGCCGGCAAGAAGCGGGTCCCGAGCCCGGCGACGGGAAACACGGCTTTACGAACAAGTTTCATGTTTTGCTGTTGGGATCAAAGGGCGGGAAAGGGTGAGACGTTTTCTTGCCTAAATCGTTGTGCACGCAAACATGACAGCTGGATTGGAAGGCTCTTTAAGGTCGCTTCCGTCTTTAAGGTCGCTTCCGTCCGTGACTTTACTCCCGGCAGGTTGCCGGTCGATGAACGGCTGTTGCGCCAGATGGGTTGTAGAAAAACCTACATGAAAGCTGCAGTCACATAACGGATTCCCTTTGCTATCCTTAAAGACCGAAATCGACGTTCAAACACACTGCTAGAGATCATTCATGGCAATTTCCGCGCCAATCCTTCGCTTCGCCACAGTATTTCTGATTGGTGTCGGCATGGCTGGTGCGACGCGGGCGCAAGACAAACCCGATAACTGGCTGACCCGCTTGCTCCAATCACCGGCCAAGCCTTCGGTTCCAGCGCCGGCAAGCGGAGCGCGTGAATGGAGTGGCCAATCCGGCGCGTCGGGAAACCCCCTGATGACCGCGGACGCGATCCGCGCTGCTGCTGCCGATTTCGGCAATTGCCTCGCCGGACTATGGCCGCAGGCCGAACGCCGCGGCGTGACGCGGGCTAATTTCGAGCGTTACACCGCAGAGTTGACCCCGGACTTGAGCATCATGGATCTGCTCGATGCCCAGCCGGAGTTCAACAAATCGACCTGGGACTATCTCGATTTGCTGGTCAGCGACGATCGCATCGCGCGCGGCCGCGACCTGTTGACGCAATACGCGCAAGTCTTCGCTGCCGCCGAACGCCGTTATGGCGTCGATCGGCACATCGTCGCGGCGATCTGGGGCGTTGAGTTCGAACTACGGCACCATGGCTGGCGACCGCTCGGTTCTCCGCTCGACCGCGACGCTCGCCTGCATCGGCCGGCGCCGCGACTATTTCCGCGAAGAATTCCTGTCGGCGCTGGAAATCCTGCAGCGCGGCGACGTCGCGCCCGATCATCTGGTCGGGTCCTGGGCCGGCGCATTCGGACCGACGCAGTTCATGCCGACCTCGTTCAAACGCTTCGCCATCGACTTTGACGGCGACGGCCGGCGCAACGTCGTCGATTCAATTCCCGACGTGGTCGGCTCGACAGCGAACAATCTGAAAACGGACGGCTGGGCGAGCGGAGCCACCTGGGGATATGAGATCGTCCTGCCGCGTAACTTCGATTATCTGCTGGCCGGTCGTTCGCGGCAGATGTCGGTCGGGCAGTGGCAGGCGCTTGGGATCAGGCGGGCGAACGGCAAGCCGTTCCCGCACCTATCGGATCGCGCCGACGTTTTTCTGCCAGCCGGGGCGCACGGGCCTGCCTTCCTGCTGCTGCCGAATTTCCGCGTGATCATGAAATACAACCCGGCCGAGGCGTACGCGTTGGCCATCGGTCATCTGGCCGACCGGCTCGCCGGTGGAGCGCCGTTCATTGCGAGCTGGCCGCGCGACGAACGCGCGCTCTCGATCGCCGAGCGTTACGAGATGCAGCAGCTGCTGGCCCGCCGCGGCTTCGATGTCGGCGCACCCGACGGGCTCCTTGGCCCGCGCACGCGCGTTGCCATCCGCAAATTCCAGATCGCAACCGGCCAGATACCGGACGGCTTTGCCTCGGGCTCGGTACTCGACCGGTTGCGGCAGCCCTAATCAGGTTGCGCGGGCCGGCCAATGCCGCCCGCGGAACCAGGCGCGGTATTCCGTCATCTTGGCGCGTTGCGCCGCCGGCGCGTGGCGCTTACACGTCGATGCCTCGTCGCTCTGAGCTGGCGCGGCCCACCGCTGTTCGACACAATCGTTTAAATTGTACGCCATCTCGAAATCCGCCGCGCGGTCGATCACGTCCTTGAGCGTGAGCGTCCACGCCGAGCCGTCGCTGCGCGTATAGGAAAACTTGCGCGCCGCAAGCTCGGACGCGAGCGAACTCTGCAATCCCGCCTTTACGTCGGCGACGCTCCTTCCCATCGGCATTGCGTATCGCTGCGGCTGCCGTGCGACGCGATCCGGGTACCCGCGCACCACGTCAATCGCGATCAGCAGGCGGAAATCGCGGGCCGGCGTCGCGAAATCTTCCCACGCGCCGGTGGTCGCGAAGATCGAAGCGCCGTCCGGCATGGTTGCATCACCATGTCCGCTGTTCAGGAACTTCCGCCCGTTCTCGACCGATCCCACCCGGGTTTTCACCTGCTCTTCCAGCGAGGAAATTGCCGCTTCCATTGCGCGCAGAGGATCGAGCGGTGCCGGCGACATCACGTCATCCATACGATCGTAGAAGTCTTCGACCCCGAGCTGCGATTGCTCGAGCGAAAAATCGCCGTACTGCGGATCTCTCGCGATTTCGGCGTTGGTCAACCGCCGCAACGAGCCGTTGCCCTCGCGCACGATCGGCCGAAAACGCTTGAATCCGGGACTGCCGAGCGAAGGTTCGTGGGCAAACAGGAAATTGCCGCGCCAAAAGCGCTTGCGCGCGACCGTTCCATCGGGCTCCCCGTCAACCGAAAGGAAGATGCCTGCCGCACCGCCCGACTGCGGCACGCGCCGTACCAACATCATCACGTGGCCATACGGGTCGGCGTACACGGTTCCCGGCCGCAGCGTGTCCTGCTTCAGCGCCACAGTATAAAAGTCGGTGTTGTCGTCGGTCGCAGACACACGCACGGATCCGGACTGAACGGCGTCCGCGACCACCCGCAAATAACGGCCGAACGACGCACCAAGCCCTCGCGGCTTCGCCGCTTCCCCCTCGCCGGACGTCGACGAAATTTTGGTTGGTTGAGGCTCAGCGGACCTTCGGTCCGACGACGAAGAGCCTACGCCTTGAATGCTCGACCATGCGAAGCACTTCGGCGGCTTGCCGCCGCCGCCGCGCGAGCAGTTCGAGTAGCCGAACGGCAGCCCCATCTTGAACGCGAAATACGCGCGCAGAAAGTACACCAGATCGGCGCAGTCGGGGCGAAGGGTCATTGCTACTTCGTCTTCGCCGGCACCCAGATAGTTGAACAGGAAATTGCGCGATCGATCGCGCAGCACGTTGTACAGCGCCGGCCACGACGGCTCGGCATCGAGCGGCGCGTCGAACAGCTTCTCGATCCACGCGGAATACAGATTTTCCGTCGCGCGATTCCAGCTATTGCGCAGCGGCCACGTGCTGGCCGGCGTGGTGCGCGGCCGCGGCGGTGGCGCGTCGCTCACGGCGATTTCGCGGGTGATCGCGCTGCATCCGGCGGGCGCGAGCTGCGCGTGCCACGTTCCCGCCGCCGGAGACGCGACTTCCGCGAACCAGAAATATGGCGGCCCGCCGTACCGCCCACGCGATCTTGCCGCCACGCTTCCATCGGGCGCGATCAGCGAAAGCTCGCCCTCGACCGGCTTTTCCGCAGCGAACACGACGTGCAACGGCGCCCCCCTCCACGGCGAAAGCGGCGAAGGCAACACCGCGAGATCGCCGGCGTCGGGGCAGGTGCCGAAAAGGCCTCCGGCACGCGCGTCCACACCTGAGAAAAGCAAGACGATAAATGCCGCCGAAATCAGCAAAAACGCTGTCGCAACAGCAGCAAGCCGGCGCGCAAGATGCAATGGAGCCCCGTTCCCGTTGATCGCGGCAGAACAGTATTGCGAAAGCTTTGACTGAATCATGGCAAAATCAATCATAGCAAAATCCCCGGCTGGGGGAATTCGGTGGTGAGGCTGGAACCGCAGGGTACCGAATTGCTGGGAATCAGTCAGCCGGTCTGACAGTGATTTTGCAAAAAGCGGTCCTTACCGGCCGAAGCCGAGCCTGCTTCACGAACCGTAGAGCCGGTGCGGAAGGAAAGTCGCAAGTCCGGGCAGGAACCACAACGCCACCAGCATGGCGAGTTGGATGACCACGTAAGGAATGATGCCGACGTAAATATCCCGCGTCGTCACCTCCGGCGGCGCGACGCCACGCAGATAAAACAATGTCGGCCCGAGCGGCGGGTGCATGTAGGAGGTCTGCAAGTTCACCGCGATCATAATGCCGAGCCAAACCGGATTGACACCCGGCATTTTCAGCAGCACCGGCGCCACGATCGGCACCACGACGAAAATGATCTCGAAGGCGTCCATCACGAAGCCGAGCACAAACAGTGCGGCCATTACCGCGAGCGTCGCGCCGCCGACGCCGCCCGGCAGGTTGGTGAGCGCCCGCTCGATCAGAACGTCGCCGCCTAGGCCGCGGAAAACCAGGCTGAACAGCGTCGCGCCGATCAGGATCAAAAAGATCATGCTGGTGATTTCCGTGGTCCGCGCCAGCACCGGCAGCAAAAGGCCCGCGGCGCCGGATTTGCGCGCCGCGAGCAGGATCGAGCCGACAGCGCCGACCGAGGCGGCTTCCGTCGGCGTCGCGACGCCGCCGAGAATGGAACCAAGCACGGCGAGAATGAGCAACAGCGGCGCGATCAGAACCGCGACCAGCCGGCGTGCCAAAGCAAGACCATGCGGGGCGGCGGGGTCCGGGGCGATCGCGGGTAATCGCTTGGGGAAAAGCATCGCCATGGCGATCAAATAAAGCATGTATAACAGTACGAGAATTAGGCCCGGAATGATGGCGCCGGCGAACAGGTCGGCCACCGACACGGTCTGCGGCGCGAAATTGCCCTGGGCCAACTGCGCCGCCTGATAGGAGTTACTGAGCTGGTCGCCGAGCAGGATCAGCACCGTCGCCGGCGGAAAAATCTGCGCCAAGGTCGCGGTAGCCGCGACTGTGCCGGCCGCCAGCGCCTTGTCGTAACCGTGGCGCAGCATCGTCGGCAGCACGATCAAGCCCATCGTCACCGTGGTCGCGCCGACGATGCCCTTGGCCGCCGCCAGCAGTACACCGACGACGATGACGGCGATGCCAAGTCCGCCGGGCAACGAGCCGAACAGACGGCCCATGGTTTCCAGGAGCTCCTCGGCGATATGCGAGCGCTCCAGCATGACCCCCATAAAGACGAACAGCGGGATCGCCAGCAGCACCTCGTTGTTCATGATGCCGAAAATGCGTTCCGGCAGCGCGCCGAGGAGGGAAAGGTCCATCACCCCCGCTGCAGCGCCGAGTGCGGCAAAGATCAGCGACATGCCGCCGAGCGTGAGCGCCACCGGATAGCCAACCAGCAGCACCGCGCAGACCGCGACCACCAACGCGATGGCGAGCGCCTCTCCCATGGCGCAGCCGCTCCTTACCCTCGCCCGCGGACGGGGGAGGATGGTCGCTGGCGGGCGAGCGGATCGATCAAAACCAGCGCCGCACGGAGCGCCTGCGACGCGCCCTGCAGTCCGATCAGGACAGCAAACAAAGGGATGAGGGATTTGAGCAGATAAACAAACGGCAGGCCGCTCACCTCGCGCGAATGTTCGAGAATATTCCACGAACGCGCGGCATACGGTATCGACACAATCGCAAGCGCTACGGCAAACGGCATCAGAAAGACCAGCGCGCCGCAGAGATCGACGAGCGCCCGCGTGCGCGACTGCGCCTGCGCATAGAAAACATCGATGCGCACATGACCGCCGATTTGCAGCGTCCAGGCCGCGCCGAGCAGAAACAAAGCCGCCTGCGCATAGAGCACCGCTTCCTGAAGGGCGATTGAACCGACGCCGAACACATAGCGCATCACCACGGTGGCAAACTGGGCGATCACCATAAACAGCGCGCACCACATCGCCGAGTGGGCGATCACCGTGTTGATGCGGTCGATGCCATCAGCGATGCGTTTAAACGACGTCGGCATGGTCATCCGGACGAACAGGTTTGCGCGATGTGACATCGCATCCGGCTGCACTATAATGACCATTCCGGAACGCCGATATGGAGAGGCGGGCGATGACGCGCGTTCATGATGATGGCGACCATCACGAGCACGGCTCGGAACTGTCCGAGATGCAGCTGCGCGTGCGGGCGCTCGAGACCGTGCTGACCGAGAAGGGCTACATCGATCCGGCTGCGCTTGATCTGGTAATCGAGGCCTACGAGACCAAGATCGGCCCGCGCACGGGCGCCAGCGTCGTTGCCAAGGCCTGGACCGATCCGGCCTTCAGGCGGGCGCTGATCGAGGATGCGACCAGGGCCGTGCAAACCCTCGGCTTGCTCAACCGCGTCGGCGATCACCTCATTGCGGTCGAGAACACGCCGAAACTCCACAACATGATCGTGTGCACGTTGTGCTCCTGCTACCCGTGGGAAGTGCTCGGCCTGCCGCCAGTCTGGTACAAATCGGCGCCCTATCGCGCGCGCTCGGTCAACGATCCGCGCGGCGTGCTCTCCGACTTCGGCGTTAGCTTGCCGGCCGACACGCAAATCCGGGTGTGGGATTCGACCGCCGAAACGCGCTTTATCGTGTTGCCGATGCGCCCGCCAGGTACTGATGGCTGGAGCGAAGAAAAACTCGCAACGCTGGTGACGCGCGACAGCATGATCGGAACCGGTCTGCCGAAAAATCCCGGCGAGGTCGCGTGATGGACGGCATTCACGACATGGGCGGCATGCACGGCTTCGGTAAAGTCGAGCCCGAGCCCGACGAGCCGGTCTTTCACGAAAAATGGGAAGGCCGCGTATTCGCGCTGACGCGCGCCATCAGCTACACCGGAATCTGGCCGATCGACCGGTCTCGCAGTGCGCAGGAGAAGCTGCCGCCGGACGTTTATTTGTCCTGCTCCTACTACAAAAGATGGGAATTGGGACTGGAAAGCAACCTCGCTGCGCTTGGTCTTGCGAGCGCCGACGAGATTGCCGCCGGTCACGCGCTGCGCCCTGGTACGCCGCTCGCACGCAAGCTCGGCACCGCCGACGTGGCGGGTTCACTGACCCGAGGTTCGTTCGCCCGGCCGGAAAGCGGCCCTGCCCGCTTTAAACCGGGCGACCGGGTGCGCGCGAAAAACATTCATCCGACCACGCATACCCGCCTGCCGCGCTATGCCCGCGGCCGCGTCGGTGTGATCGAGGCCGTGCGCGGCTGTCACGTGTTCCCCGATACGGTCGCGGTCGGGTTGGGCGAAGACCCGCAATGGCTGTACACGGTGCTGTTCGACGGCCGCGAATTATGGGGCCAGGCAACTGATCCGACGCTAAAAGTTTCGATCGAGGCGTTCGAGCCGTATCTGGAGCTGGCCTAGCAATGCCCGCCGAAGCCGCAACGCAGCACATAACGCAAGCGGTGCAAACCATTCCACGCAAAGATGATGGCCCGGTGTTTCGCGAGCCGTGGGAAGCACAAGCCTTTGCGCTCGCCGTCTCGCTCAACAAGCGCGGTTTATTTACCTGGGGCGAATGGGCCACAACGCTCGGCGAAGAAATCAAAAAAGCGCAGGCTGCTGGCGATCCCGACACCGGCGAGACCTATTATCATCATTGGCTCGCCGCGCTCGAACGCATGCTTGCGAACAAAGGACTGGCCGACGCGCAGACACTCGCACGGACTCGCGATGCGTGGCAGCGTGCGTGCGAACGCACCCCGCACGGTGTAGCGATCGAGCTACGGCCGGGCGATTTCCGCGACTGAGGGCCAGACCGGCGGATCGGTCCCGAGCGGGACCGACGGCCGGATCCATGCTGCCGGTGTTTCGGACAATTGCGCCGCATGCCGCACGCCGCGCATCAGACCGAACGGTGACTGACTGATCTCCAACAAATCCGTCACGTCATCGCGCGAGGGCAACGGGCAAGCGAACCCGCCTTCGACCCCGCCGAGATTCCAAATCCACCGCCCGGTCGCCGCGAGTGATACGCTCACCAGCCAGCTGCCACCCTCGCGCGCCTGGCGGATGCGCGCCATGATCGCGCCGAATGCCAATAAATATCCCGAAGCATGATCGAGTGCCTGGCAGGGCAACTCCTTCGGGCCCTCCACGCCGGCCGCGCGCGCTTCTGCAGAGTTAAAGCCGGTTACGGTTTGCACCAGCGAGTCGAAGCCGCGGCGCGACGCCCATGGCCCGGCATTGCCATAGGCCGATAGCGAAGCATAGACAATGCCGGGACGGAGCGCCGCGACGTCCTCAGGAGCAAAGCCGCGTGCGCCGAGCGCGCCGGGCCGAAACGCTTGCACGAAGATGTCGGTGTCCTTGATCAGATGCCGCAACGCTGCCTGACCGTCCGGTGTCTTGATATCGGCGTAAGCTGAGAGCTTGCCGCGCCCGGTGTCCTTCGCCAGCCAGTCGATAAACGGCAGGCCGGGCGCGGAAATCAGCATCACGTCTGCTCCGTGCGCGGCGAGCGCGCGTCCCGCGACCGGACCGGCGATGATGCGGGTCAGGTCAAGGACACGAAGACCGGACAGCGGCCGCGGACCGTGCGGCAGCGGCCGTGCCGGCGCTTCGCCGATCTTCTCGATCCGCACCACCGGCATGGCGGCAATCGCCGCCGCCTGCGGATGTTGCGCCCATTGCTCCGGCGTGCGCATCGCGGCGACAACACAGCCGTGTTGGTACGCCTTAGTCTCGAAGGCGACGGCCTCCCATTTGCCGAGTGCGCTCTCGATGGCCTCTCGCGTCGGCGCACAGCCGAGCAGCTCGAGGACCGCGTTGCGATGATGCGGAAAATTCATGTGCAGCCGCACAAAGCCGCTGTCACCGGTGCGGTAGGCGCGGAACAGCGGATCGCTATCGGTCGCCGGCGCTTCGCCGTTGATGGTCAGATAATGCTCGCTGCGAAACTCGATTGCAGCGTGACGCATGTCGACGCTGACTTGTTGCCGCGGTGCGCCCGCGCAATGCCGCAACTCGGCCGCAGCAAGACCCGCGGCGGCAATGCTGGCCTGAGCCGCTGTGCCGACGCGGAAGGAAGACGGCAGCGCGGGATCGACGCCGGACAGTTTCAGATCGTCAAGCGCGGCAACATCGGCGCCGACGAGTTGCCAGAGGTCGGCGACGATGTCGATGGGCGGCCGAACATTGGTCACGGCGACAGGCTACAGCATGCCTAACAAATGCGGCAACCACAGCGACAGTGCGGGGATGTAAGTCACCATCGCCAAAAAAATCAGCATGGTCGCAAGCCACGGCAGCACCGCGACCGTCAGCTCGGCAATGCCCATGCCGGTGATGCCGGAGGCGACATAGAGGTTGAGCCCGACCGGCGGGTGACACAGACCGACTTCCATGTTCACCGCCATCAGAATGCCGAGATGAACCGCGTTGACGCCGAGCGCGGCCCCCATCGGAAAAAGGATCGGCGCCATGATCAGGACGATCGCCGCCGGATCCATGAAGTTGCCGGCCGCCAGCAGCACGATGTTGGTGACCAGAAGGAACGCGATCATGCCGAACCCTTGTGCCGTCATCCATCCGGCCATGGATTGCGGAATCTGCTCCGAGGTTAAAAGCCAGGAGAACACCGCCGCGTTGGTGATGATGTAGAGGATCATCGCGCTCATCGCCGCCGCCTTGAGCAGCACCGCCGGCACTTCGCTCAGCTTCAAGCCTTTGTAAACAAACACCGCGATGACAAACGCATAGACCGCGGCCACGGCGGCGGCTTCGGTCGGCGTGAACAGGCCCGAATAAATGCCGCCAAGCACCAAAACGATGAGGAACAGCCCCCAAAAACTTTCGCGAAAGGCGCGCCAACATTCGGACCAACTGGCGCGCGCCATGCGCGGATAGCCTTTGCGCCAGGCGCGAAACCAGGTCGTCGCGCCGAGCATGGTGGCAAGGATCAGGCCGGGAACGACGCCGGCCATGAACAACTGGCCGACCGAGGCGGAATCGACGACGGCGCCATCCGGCCCGCGCGGCTGCATGCCACTGGTCGCGACCGCGTAGATAACGAGATTGACCGAGGGAGGAAACAGAATGCCGAGTGCGCCGGATGTGGCGATGACGCCGGCGCCGAAGCGAGGTGGGTAGCCCTTTTGCAGCAGCGCCGGCAGCATGATCGAGCCGATACCGACGACGGTCGCCACCGACGAGCCGGAGAGCGCGGCAAACAGCGCGCAGGCGACGACACCGGCGAGGCCAAGACCCCCGTACCAATGCCCGATCAGCGAGGTGGCGAAATCGATCATGCGGCGGGCGACGCCGCCGGTGGTGAGAAAATTGCCGGCCAGGATGAAGAACGGGATCGCCATGATCTCGAACCGGTCGAGGCTGGTGAAGAGCTTCAGACCCACCATCTTCGGATCGACGTCGGACAGGATGAACAAATAGGTCAGCACCGAAAGGCCGAGCGAAATCGAGATCGGCATGCCGGTTGCCATCAGCCCGAGCAACAGCGCGAACAGAAGTTCGGCGCGGACGGTGTGCGACAGGTCGATGATATGAAGCCGTGCCGCGAAACAGATCAGCGCCAGCGCGATCGGAATGGCGATGATCAGCCCCGCCGTGAGCGCGTCTCCGAGCGGCCGCGGCGCTGACGGCTTGGAGGTGGTCGTGAAGGCAATCATCGCGCCGCCGCCTCCGCGGTCGGCACTATCGCGTCAGGGCTTGGGGTCTCATACTCGACGCCGTGCCCTTGATGCGGCACCCGCCCGGTGCGCAGGAAGCGCCACATCACCTGGAGAAAGCGAAAGCACATCAGATACGAGCCAAGCGGGATGCAGAGATAGATGATCCAGCTCGGCCATTCGAGCTCCGGCGAGACCTGGTCCGGATCGAGGTCGTGCACGTAGATGGCGCCAAGGGTACCGATGACTCCCGTGAACAGCGCGCCGCACAGCAGTGCAAAGACGATCACCGGCCGGCGCGCCGGCACTGACAAGCGCTTGACGAAGACATCGACGCCGACGTGGATACCGGTGCGCACGCCGAGCGCAGCACCGAACTTCGCCATCCATACGAACATGTAGGTGGCGAGTTCCTGCGCCCAGGACAGATTGATGGCGGCGAGCGAGGTATAAATCCGGTCCGAGGCGTGCGCGAGAACGACAAAACCATGCATCGCCGCCCAGCGGGCAAGGACCGCCGAATTACTTGCGCCATAGCGGTGCACGACCGCAACGAAGGTCAGAATCGTTGCCGCCCCGATCAGGAAAGCGATAAGCCACTCTTCAAGCCGGTCGAGAATGCGATTGAACACCGGCTGTTCCTAGACGCAAACGCTAGCGAGGCCGCAGCCCGGCGGCTTTAGGACTGCGGCGGCGTGAAGCCCGAGGCCTTGTAAATGCGCTCGATGAAGTCTTTGCCGAACCGGACCTGCATTTCAGTGTGCACGGGCATCAGTTTGGCAATCCAGGCCTTCTTTTCAGCTTCGGTCAACACATGCACCTCGGTCTTGCCCGAGGCTTTAATTTTTTCGACCGCTTCGGCGTTGTCCTTCTCGGCAGTCGCGTTGAAGAATTCGCTCAACTCCTTCACCGCGCGATCAAGCTGCTCTCTCACGTCCGGTGGCAGCGATTTCCAGAATTTGCTGTTGGTAATCAGCGCGTAGGTGAGCCGTCCATGATGGGAAACAGTCATGTATTTCTGCACATCGTAGAATTTCTGCGTCCAGATATTGGACGGAACGTTATCCTCGCCGTCGACCACGCCAGTCTGGAGGGCCTGGTAGAGCACGCCGAAGGCGAGGATTTGCGGAATAGCGCCGAGTTCGCGCGCGACCGCATCTTGAACTTTGCCGCCCTGGATACGCATCTTCATGCCGCGAAAATCGTCGGGCAAAAGCAAAGGTTTGTTCGCGGTGTAATCGTGGGCGCCATTGTCCCAATAGGCGAGCGGTGACACGCCCTTGGCTTCGAGTTTCTTGTTGAGCTCGGCCATCATCGGGCTCGCCATCATCTGCCGCGCATGCGCATCGTCGCGCATCAGGAACGGCAGATCGAAAATATCGAACTCCTTAACGCCAAGCGGGCCGAATTTGGACATCGACGGCGCCAGCAGTTGCACTGAGCCGAGCTGCAAGGCTTCAAGCTCTTCCTTGTCCTTGTAGAGCGAGGAGTTCGGATAGACTTCGACCTTGACCCGGCCGTTGGTGTACTTCTCAGCCAGCTCCTTGAACAGGATTGCGGTCTTGCCCTTGGGCGCGTCGGGTGACACGACGTGACTGAACTTGATAATGATTGGCTCGTCCGCGCGTACCGGCGTTGCAAGCGCAACGGAGAGGATGGCGGTGAGCGCAATGGCGAAGCGTTGCATGGATCTTCCTCCCCAGAGGTTAAAACGCGGCACAGGCGAGCCAAGACTGACGTTACAAGACTGGCGCAACCAGTCCTGATCTTTGTTCACTGCTTTGCGGCGATTATCGTCTTTCCGCCGCCGTCTGTCATCCGTCGTCTGTCATCCGTCGTCTGTCGTTCGCCTAATGCAGCGCAACGGCGGCGCGGGGAACCAGCGCGCCCTGATGGCGGATGACATCGCCGGCGAGCCGATGCGCGGCGCTTGCAGCTTGCGCGGCGTCCGAGCCCGAAAGCCGCGCCGCGAGATAGCCGGCGTTGAAGCCGTCACCGGCGGCAGTTGCATCAACCGGAACCATCACTTCCGGCACCGGCACGAATTCCGGCCCGCCGCCCGCGGCGACCAGCGCGCTGTTCGGACCGTTTTTCACCACGATTTCGCCAATCCCGAACGCTTGCAGCCGCGCTACTGTCGCCTCCGGCGAGGGGTCGCCCCAAAGCACCGCCTCGTCGTCGAAGGTCGGCAGCGCGATATCGACGCGCTTGAGCGCTTCGATAAACACGGTTCGGGTCCGCGCGACGTCGCCTTGCCAGCCGCGCGGCCGAAAATTGCCGTCGAACGCCACTTTGGCGCCCTGCTGGCGCGCGGCTTCGAGCAAGGCAAGAAAGCGGCCGATGCCGTTATTGGAATAGAGCGACAGCGTAATGCCAGAGAAATAGATCAGCCGCGCGGCCATCAGGCCCTGCGCGACCCGCATCCAATCCGGCAACTCGAACAGGTCGCGCGCCGGCGCGCTATCGCGCCAATAACGAACGCCGCGCTCGCCGGCGGAACCATCCTCAACAAGGCAAATCCCCGGCAACCGGCCCGGCACGCGCAGCATCAGGTTCGCGGCAACCCCTTCGGCGGCGGCGAGCGCCATGATGCTGTCCGAATAGCTGTCGTCACCGAGTGCTGTGGCGAACGCGACATCGACGCCGGCGCGGGCGAGATAAACGGCGGTATTGAACGTGTCCCCGCCGCAGGACAACCCGAACCTGCCGTCGGTCCCACGCGCCAATTCGATCAGCGCTTCGCCGACGCAGACAGTGCGGCCTTTTTGCTCGCCCATCGGTCACTCACGGTTCCGCCCTGCGCACGCTCGGGCCGCCACGCATAAATACGTCATCGCGCCGAGCGGGGCGACGAAGCGATTATCCATTCGCGCGCTGCCGCCCGGTTGGCAACCCGGAAATGTAATGTTATATTGTTACATTATGAACCACCACCATCACGGCGGCGCGACCCACCCATCCCCGACGATCAAGCCATCCCTGCTGCGGCTCTCTGGGCCACAACGGATCGTAGTCGCCGGCGTGCTGGTCGCACTGATCTGGGCATCGGCGCTGTGGGCCATTCACTAAAAACGGATAACCATGCCAGAACTTTTGTTCCGTAATCTTACGCTCGGCTATGAGCGCCACCCGGCAGTGCATCACCTGAGCGGTGCGGTGGAGAAAGGCGCACTGGTGGCGGTGGTCGGTCCCAACGGGGCCGGCAAGTCGACCCTGTTCAAGGGCATCGTCGGTTTCCTCAAGCCGCTTGCCGGCAGCATCGAGCGCAACGGCCTCCATACACACGACATCGCCTATTTGCCGCAAATCGCCGACATCGACCGCTCGTTTCCGATCAGCGTCTACGACATGGTGGCGATGGGGCTGTGGCGGCGGAAAGGGCTTTTTGGCGGGATCGGCAACACAGATCAGGCCGCGATCGAAGCGGCCATCGCTGCGGTTGGACTGACCGGATTCGAGCAGCGGCCCATTGGCACCCTCTCCGGCGGCCAGATGCAGCGCATGCTGTTCGCCCGCCTGCTGCTGCAGGACGCACAGCTGATCGTGCTCGACGAGCCTTTTACCGCGATCGACGCGAAAACCTCGGCGGACCTTCTCAACCTGGTGCGGCGCTGGCACAGCGAACAGCGCACCGTGCTTGCGGCCCTCCACGATATCGATCTGGTGAAAACGTCCTTTCCGCAAAGCCTCCTGCTCGCCCGCGAGCCGGTCGCCTGGGGCGCAACGCGTGAGGTGTTGACGGCGGAGAACCTCAACAAGGCGCGCCGCATGTGCGAGGCCTTCGACGAGCACGCCGAAGCCTGCGCCGTCGAGGCGGCTTGAAGTCGCTTATGCTCTACGACGCCCTGATCGCGCCATTCGCCGATTTCGAATTCATGCGCCGCGCGCTGGTCGGCTCGCTTGCGCTGGCGCTGGGCGCGCCTCCGGTCGGCGTCTTCCTGATGCTGCGGCGGATGAGCCTGATCGGCGACGCCATGGCGCACGCGATTCTGCCGGGCGCCGCGATCGGCTTTCTGCTCGCCGGCCTGAGCCTGTTCGCCATGGCCGGCGGCGGCCTGATTGCCGGCCTCCTGATCGCCTTCGGCGCCGGCCTGATCGCGCGGGCCACGCTGCTCAAGGAGGACGCCTCACTTGCCGCGTTCTTTCTGATCTCGCTCGCGCTCGGCGTTACCATCGTTTCGGTCAAGGGCAGCAACGTCGATCTGCTGCATTTTCTGTTCGGCTCGGTGCTGGCGATCGACGATCCGGCGCTCATGCTGATCGTCAGCATCACCAGCGTATCGCTTCTGGTGCTCGCGCTGATCTGGCGACCGCTGGTGCTCGAATGCGTCGATCCCGGATATCTGCGCTCGGTGAGCCGGGCCGGCGGACCGGCCCATATCGCCTTCCTTGCGCTGGTCGTCTTGAATCTCGTCGGCGGCTTTCAGGCGCTCGGCACATTGCTTGCCGTCGGCATCATGATGCTGCCGGCCATTATTTCTCAATTCTGGGTGCGCGACATCACCGCCATGATCGGTGTAGCGATCGTCGGCGCGGCGATCTCCGGCTACGCCGGCCTGCTCGTTTCCTATCACGCCAATTTGCCGTCAGGACCGGCCATCATCCTGGTCGCAGGCGCGCTGTATGCGCTGTCGGTCGTGTTCGGTCCGGTGGGCGGCCTGCTTTGGCTCGCTTTGCCGCAGCGCCATCTCGAAGCTTAACCGGCCGCGAGCGACACGGGAGTTTGCGATGATCGCGCGACGTAGTTTTTTGCTGGCGGGCGTCGCGGCGCTGTTCGCTACACAAACAACCGCCGCGAACACTCAGCAAGGCAAAATCAAAGCGGTCGCCAGCTTCTCGATCCTCGGCGATCTGGTGCGCAATGTCGGCGGCAACCGTGTCGAGGTCGAGACCCTGGTCGGACCGAACGGCGACGTCCACGTCTATTCGCCAACGCCTGGCGACGCCAGAAAGCTCGCGGCGGCCCAGGTCGTATTCGTCAATGGCCTCGGGCTTGAGGGCTGGATGACACGGCTGGTTGCTGCGTCAAACGCCAAGGCGCCAATGTTCGTCGTTAGCAAAGACATCGCGCCGCGGCAGACGGAGGAGGAAGAGAAGTCCGGCCGCCGCACTGCGATCGATCCGCACGCTTGGCAGTCCGTTGCCGACGCCGAGATCTACATCGCCAACATCCGCGACGGCCTGATCGCGGTCGATCCGGCAGGCAAAGCGGCGTACGACGCCAACGCACAGGCCTATCTGGCCAAACTCGACGAACTGGAAAACGAAGTCAAAGCGGCAATCGCCGATATTCCCGCCGGCCGCCGCAAGATCATCACCACCCATAACGCCTTTGGCTATTTCGGCGCCGCCTACGGCATGGCCTTCATTGCGCCGGAGGGAGTTTCGACCGAAGCCGAGCCATCGGCGAAAGACATCGCCAAGATCATTACCCAGATCAAGCAGCAAAAAATTCCCGCGGTGTTTTTGGAGAACATCAGCGATCCGCGGCTGATGAATCAGATCGCCCGCGAAACCGGCGCGGCCGTCGGGGGTACACTCTATTCCGACGCCTTGTCGGAACCGGGCGGCCCGGCGGCGACCTACATCGACATGATGCGCCACAACATCCACCAGTTCACCAAAGCACTGATCGGCTGAGACGAAGCAGAAAAATCAGCCGTGGCCGCGGACCACCTCGGCGAGATAGGCAAACGACGCCTTGGGCGTGCGCTTTAGTGTCTTGAAATCGACGTGAACAATGCCGAAGCGCCTGGTGTAACCCTCCGACCATTCGAAATTGTCGAGGAGTGACCAGACGAAATAGCCGCGCAATTTGACGCCGGCTGCGAGCGCCGCGCCCGCGGCCGCCAGATGCTCGCGCAGATAGGCGATGCGATCCTCGTCATGCACAGTGCCGTCAGACGCAAGCGGATCGGCGTAACAGGCGCCGTTCTCGGTCACATAAAGCTCCGGGTCACCGTAGCGGTCGCGCAGACTGATCAATATTTCGGTCAGTCCGCCGGCATCGATCGGCCAGCCCATGGCCGTAAAGCGCGTACGGGGAGGCACGGCGCCAAACCACGCGCCGAACAGACTTTGTGGCGCGTCGGCAACATAAGCCGGGGCGTAATAATTGACGCCGAGGAAGTCGACCCGTTGTTTGATCGTTTCCAGGTCGCCGTTAACGACCAGAGGAGCCATCTCACCCGCCATCTCGACCGGGTAAAAGCCCTTAAACAACGGATCGAGAAAGGCGCCGTTCCAGAACGCATCGAAGCGCGCAACTGCAGTCTTGTCCGCTTCGTGACCCGGCGACGGCCGGGTCGGCTGCAGCGAAATAACGGTGCCGAGCCTAAAATCTCCGCGCTCGGCGCGCAGCGCCTGCAGCGCACGCCCCTGCGCGAGGTTCTGATGATGAATCGCAGCCAGAAAGTTCGGCAGACCGGTGAGACCGGGCGCATGGGCGCCCATGCCGTAGCCGAACAGCGCATGCACATTGGGTTCGTTGAACATCGCCCAGTGCTTGACCCGATCGCCGAGGCGGCGAGCCACGACGCGGCCGTAATCGGCAAATTTTTCGGCGATGTCGCGGTTAACCCAGCCTCCCTTCTCCTGCAGCGCTTGCGGCAAGTCCCAGTGATAGAGGCACAGCCACGGCGTGATGCCGCGGGCATGGAGGCCATCCACCAGCCGGTCATAGAAATCGAGGCCACGCGCCTCGACCATGCCCGTCCCCGCCGGCAGGATTCGCGGCCACGCCGTTGAAAAACGATAGGCGTTGAAACCGCCGCGCGCGAGCAGTTCGATATCCTCCGGCCAGCGGTGGTAGTGATCGCAGGCGATTTCACCGGTGTCGCCGTTCTTCACCCGTCCGGGTGTGTCGCAGAAAACATCCCAAATGCTCTTGCCGCGGCCGTCCACATCGACCGCGCCTTCGATCTGATAGCTCGAGGTCGAGGCACCCCAGACGAAACCGTCGGGAAAAGCATTCTCGGCGGCCGTCGCGGAGCCGGCACGCACGGCGAGCGGCGCGGCAAACAGCCCCGCGAGCATCGGTACAATGCGCCGCCGTGACGGCCTCATCACGTTATCGCTTCCGCTTTTTCTTGGCGGCGGAACGTGTCGCCGGAGCTGCCTTTGGCTTGGCGCGCGCCGCCTTCGCGGTGGCCTTCGGCGGCCAGCCGCCGCTGTCCTTGAGCCGCACGCAATAATATTCCCAAGCCCGGTCCACCCCGGCCCGTTGCTGATGGAGAACGTCGGCCTGCCTGATCTCGCCGGGGTGCAAAGGCGACGCCGAGCCGAGCATGTGCGCGCGCAACTGATACTCGGCGTTTTGACAAATGAAGATCGAGCGCAACACCAGGTCCTTCAACGAGTGGCCGACGACGGTGGCGCCGTGACGCAACATCAGCACCACCGAGTGCTTGCCAAGCGCGCGCGCCAGCGAATGGCCTTCTTCCGGTTTCACCACCAGAAGATTGGTATCGCCGAATTCGTCGTGCTGGTCCCACATCGGAGTTTCATCGCCGATCACCGCCCCGAGATGAAACACCGGCTTGATCGGCTTACCGGCGATGCAAAACGGCAATACGGCGGCGGCATGATGATGGCACACGGCCATGACTTCGCTGCGCGCCTGATAGATGCAGCCGTGAATCACCCGCTCGGAGTAAGGCCGCGCGATGGGCGGCTTCACCGGCTCGGAATCGAGGGTGTATTCGAGGATATCGTCGGGCTCGACCAGGGCCGGCGCCCGCGAGCGTGACAGCAGGTAGCGGCCCGGATCGTGCGGATGGCGCACGCTGACGTGGCCGAAAGCGTCAAGCACGCCTTCGTGTTCAAGGATGCGGTTGGCAACCGCGAGTTCGACGAGCAATTCGGCTAAACTATCCGGCACGGTATGAGCCCTCATTATTGGCAGCGACCCGCCGGCTGCCTTCGGCGCGACCGTAGCAAATCCGTAAGCGGGGACCGGCGCAAGCCGCCCTGCCCGATCAAACGCCGCACCCGGAATGACAGACCATGCGCCCGATGCTATCAATCAGTCGGTTTAGCGGCCGCTGGGACTCCGCATGAGCGCGCGCCACCTCGACATTAATGTTCGCGTGAACGGCGAGGATATTTCCACCCGCGTCGAGGTGCGCCAGACGTTGGTTGATTTCCTGCGCGACAATCTTTCGCTGACCGGCACGCATATCGGCTGCGAGCATGGTGTCTGCGGCGCCTGTACGGTGAGGCTCGATGGCGATGTGGTGCGCGGTTGTCTCGTTCTAGCCGTGCAATGCGACGGCGCGGACGTGGAAACCATCGAAGGCCTGTCGGATACCGGAATCATCGCCGATTTGCAGGTGGCGTTCCAGCGCCGCAATGCGTTGCAGTGCGGTTATTGCACACCGGGCATGCTGATCGGCGCACAAGACCTTCTGGCGCACGGCGGCGTGCCGAGCCGCGACACCATCCGCGAGCATATCTCCGGGAATTATTGCCGCTGCACCGGCTACCAGGCGATCGTCGATGCGATCGAGTCAGTCGCGCTGACGCGAGCAAAAAAGGCCAGCTGACCATGAACGAACATGCACGACCGCTGACGGTTTCCGAGCGCGCCGACGAGCTCGAAGAAGAGATGATGCACGAGTTGAGCGCGCGCATCGCCACCCGATCGACGCTGTTTTATCTCGGCGACGGCAAGATGGAGATGGACTTAGGCGACAAACTCCTCGCCGCTAATCCCGGGAAACACTTTCTCATGGGCGCCGACCCGCGGCTGCCGAAAATGCCGGACAAGCCGACGCTGATCGATTTCTTCAAGGCGCGGTTTGCCACCACCGGCCATTTGCTGCAGAGCGCGACGCACGCGCTCAAGGGCGGGCATCCGGAGAAAGTCGTGCTCGCTTGCCTCCTCCACGACATCGGGGTCGCGAGCTTCATCCGCTGCGACCACGGCTATTGGGGTGCGCAGATGATCGAGCCCTACGTCGATGAGGAGGTTGCCTGGGCGGTGCGCATGCACCAAGCGCTGCGGTTTTTCCCCGATGCTTCGGTCGGCTACGAATATCCGGAGATGTACGTCAAGCTGTTCGGCGCAGACTACCGGCCCGAGCCTTACATCGTCGCCGAATACGAGCGCGCGCGGAACCACAAGTGGTACATGACCTCGCGGCTGATCACCACGAACGACATTTATTCGTTCGATCCCAACGCAACGGTCAATCTCGACGACTTCGTTGACATCGTCGGCCGCCATTTCAAGCAGCCGAAGGAAGGACTTGGCTTCGACAATTCACCGTCGTCACACATGTGGCGCACGCTGATGTGGCCGACGCGGTTTTTGTAACGGCTTTCTGTCACGGCTACGCTGCCGCGCGAAACTCCTCGGCGCGAGCCATCGCCCATGGCGTTGCAAATCGCCTGTCGGCCGTGCCGGCCAGGAGTTCTCCCGGGCTCAGGGTCGGGTAAAGCTCCGCGAAGGTCTGCACCTCATGAGGCGAAACCCGCCGCGAAAAATGCGCCGGCGCAAATTCCGTCGGATGATCGAGCCCCGCCGCGGCCACAAGATCCGCAAGCGCCTCCACCGTTGCGCGGTGGAAATTGAACACCCGCTCTGCCTTGTCCGGCACCACGAGCGCACGCTGGCGGGCGTGGTCCTGTGTTGAGACGCCGGTCGGACAACTATCGGTGTGACAGGACTGCGACTGGATGCAGCCGAGCGCGAACATGAAACCGCGTGCGGAATTGCACCAATCCGCGCCCAGCGCCATGACGCGCGCAATATCGAACGCGCTGATGATCTTGCCCGCCGCGCCGAGCTTGATGCGATCGCGGGCATTGATACCGATCAGCGCGTTGTGCACGAAATTGAGCCCCTCGCGCAGCGGCATGCCGAGATGATCGGTGAATTCAAGCGGCGCCGCGCCGGTGCCGCCTTCCTTGCCGTCGATGACGATGAAGTCGGGATAGATGTCCGTCGCCAGCATTGCCTTGCAAATCGCAAGAAACTCCCAGGGATGACCGATGCAGAGCTTAAAGCCCGCCGGCTTGCCGCCGGAAAGGCGGCGCATGGTGGCGATGAACTGCATCAACTCGATGGGCGTTGAAAACGCCGAGTGACGCGACGGCGATATGCAATCGACACCGAGCGGCACGCCTCGGGTCGCCGCGATTTCCGGACTGACCTTGGCGCCGGGCAGCACACCGCCGTGACCGGGTTTTGCGCCCTGGCTGAGCTTAAGCTCGACCATTTTTACCTGATCGCTCTGAGCGCCTTGCTCGAATTTTTCGGCGCAGAAAGTGCCGTCGGCGTTGCGGCAGCTGAAATAGCCCGAGCCGATTTCCCAGATCAGGTCGCCACCGTTTTCGCGATGATAGAGACTGTATCCACCCTCGCCGGTATCGTGCGCGAAATCGCCCTTCCGGGCGCCAATATTGAGCGCGCGGACCGCGTTGGGGCTGAGTGCACCGAAGCTCATCGCCGAAATGTTGAAGACGGAAGCGGAATAAGGCTTGCCACAGCCCGGCCCGCCGATGCCGATGCGGAACGGTTCGGTGACCGGGAGCTTTGGGGCGATCGAATGATGCAGCCACTCGTAACCGCTCGCATAGACGTCGTTCTGGGTGCCGAACGGCCGCTTGTCCAAGGCCTGCTTGGCGCGCTGGTAGACCAGCGCGCGCTGGTCGCGGGAAAACGGCGTGCCGTCCTTTTCGCTTTCGAGAAAATATTGGCGGATCTCCGGACGTATCTCTTCCAGGATGAAACGGATATGCGCCGTCAGCGGATAGTTGCGCAGCACCGCGTGCCGGGTCTGAACGAGGTCCCTGGTCCCGATCACCGACAGCGCTGCGAACAACAAAAGCGGGATCACGACAAATAACGCGGCATAGCCCGCTGGAAATTCAATCAGAAGAATTGCGGCAATCAGCAAGACCGCCGTCATCAGCAGAACGAACGTGTAGACAATAAAGCGCGCGCGCAGCGGCAACAGTAAAGTGCGCATGAATTTCCTCCCCGTCAGCCAAGACATTTGTCGGCCAACCGAAAGAGAGAGCCCCGGCCTTACCTGCAGGGCTCTAATGTCCAGGGTGGGTGGCAAAATGTCCAGCGCCGCGGGCTAGTTTGGCATAGCCAAGATGACGATTACGCGACGAAAGCGCCGGGAAGTGCTAGACAAGCAAAGGAAGAAAAAAGTGGGGGGAAATGAAAATCGTCGACGACGTCGTTTCCGGCCTCTCCGCGCTTGACCGGCCGAACTCCTACATCGGCCGCTCGGTCCCGAGGCCCAATCTGGCGCGGCTGACGCAGGGCCGCGGGCAATACGTCAGCGACGTTACGCTGCCGCGCATGGTGCACGTCGCATTTCTGCGCTCGCCCCACGCGCACGCGCGCATCAAAAATATCGAGGCCACGGAGGCAAAAAAGGCGCCCGGCGTGGTCGCGGTCGTCACCGGCGCCGAGCTTGCCAAGGTGATCACGCCCTGGGTCGGCGTGCTGACGCACCTGAAAGGCATTAAATCTGCGCCACAACATGCCATCGCTGTCGACCGGGCCTGCTGGCAGGGCGAGGCAGTGTGCGCAGTCGTCGCCCGCACCCGCGCCGAGGCCGAGGATGCCTGCGCACTCGTCGACGTCGACTACGAGCCGCTTCCCGCAGTTACCGATGAGGAAACAGCGCTCGACAAGGCGACGCCGGTCATTCATCCGGAGCTTGGCGATAATCTGACCTTCGAGCGCGCGCTGGTCGCCGGCGATCCCGATAAAGGCTTTGCCGAAGCCGACGCGATTGCCGAGACGACGTTCGTGTTCGGCCGCCACACCGGCGTCACCAACGAACCGCGCGCCATCGTCGCCGATTGGAATCCCGGCGAGGAGCGGTTGACCGTTTATCAGGGCACGCAGGCGCCGCACATGACCCAGGACATCTTCGCCAAGCACCTCAATCTTGAGTTGCATCAGGTTCGGGTACTGACCAAAGATGTTGGCGGCTCGTTCGGCATCAAGGTGCATGTCTACGCCGACGAGATGGCGGCGGTCGCTCTGGCGAAGCTATTGAGGCGGCCAGTCAAATTTGTTGCTGACCGGCTGGAGAGCTTCGTCACCGACATCCACGCCCGCGACCACCGCGTGAAAGCAAAGATCGGCGTCAAGCGCGACGGCACCATCACCGCTTTCGAGATCGACGATCTGACTGGTATCGGCCCATATTCAGTTTATCCGCGTACCAGCGGCATCGAGGCCAACCAGGTCGTCAATCTGGTCGGCGGACCCTATACCTGCCCGAACTACCGCGCCCGCGCCCGCGTGGTTTTTCAGAACAAAAACGTAATGTGCCAGTACCGCGCCGTCGGCCATCCGATTGCGACGGCGGTGACCGAGGGCCTGGTTGATCTCGCCGCGGCGAAGATCGGTATGGATCCGGCGGAACTCCGCCGGCGCAATCTGTTCGCTGATGATGCCTATCCGGCGACCGGCGCATCCGGCATCAAATTCGAAAAGCTCTCGCATCACGCCTCGCTCAATAAAATTTTGAAAATGATGGGCTACGAGGCGCTACGCGCCGAGCAGGCGGAAATGCGCATACGCGGCATTCATCGCGGCGTCGGCTTTGCCTCGTTCATCGAAGTGACCAATCCGTCGGCGGCGTTCTACGGCGTCGGCGGCGCGCGGATCTCCTCGCAGGACGGCGCCACGTTGCGTCTTGACGCTACCGGGGCGGTGTTCGTCCATTCCGGTATTACCGAGCAGGGCCAGGGGTCTGAATCCATTCTGGCGCAATGCGTGGCGACCTCGTTCGGCGTGCCGATCGAGCGCGTCCGCGTCATCACCGGCGACACCGACAATACGCCATATGGCGGCGGCACGTGGGCGTCGCGAGCAGCCGGCATCGGCGGCGAAGCCGCCTGGCAGGCGGGGAAAGCGCTGCGCGAAAATGTGCTCGCCGCTGCTGCCTCGATGCTGCAAGCCGATCCGAAGGCCCTCGATATCCGCGCCGGCATCGTCGTCGATGCCGATACCGGGCGCGAACGCCTGCCCCTAGAAGAAGTCGCACGCGTCGTTTATTTCCGCCCCGACACGCTGCCGCCCGGCTTTCAGGCCGAGTTCATAGTGACGCGCCATTACGTGCCGCGCGCCTGGCCGTTCGCGTTCACCAACGGCGTGCAGGCTTCCTATCTCGAAGTCGACATCAAGACCGGTCAGGTGAAACTGCTCAGGCACTGGTGCGTCGAGGATTGCGGCACCGTGATCAATCCGCAACTGGTCGACGAGCAGATCCGCGGCGGCATCGTGCAGGGGATTGGCGGCGTCCTGTATGAGCACTGCCTCTATGACGAAGCCGGTCAACTCCTCAACGGCAACATGATGGACTATCTGGTCCCGATGGCCGGCGAGATGCCCGACATCGACATTGGCCACGTGGTAACGCCGACCGCTGATTTCGAGCTTGGCGCCAAGGGCGCCGGCGAAGCCGGCACCGCCGGAGCACCGGCCTGTATCATGAACGCGATCAACGATGCCTTGCGCCCGCTCAGCGCCGCACCGATCGTGGAGATGCCGATCACGCCGGAACGGGTGCTGAAGGCATTGGGGAAAGTGTAGCCAAAGATCCGTCATCCTGAGGCGCGAGCGCCGCGAGCCTCGAAGGACGACGGCCCGGACGCTTCGGCCTACATCCTTCGAGGGCCGCTTCGCGGCCGCCTCAGGATGAGGTCGATATTCTGTACGCTGCTTGTCCGAAATTCGTCAGCCCCTACAATATCCACCCGGAGGAAACGAACGCATGGCCGACCGGAAAGATCGCGAAGTCCTGATCATTGGCGGCGGCATCGGCGGGCTCGCCGCAGCGCTCGCGCTGGCGCGTCAAGGGATCGCCTCGCGGATCATCGAGCAGGCGCTCGAGTTCAAGGAAATCGGCGCCGGCATCCAGCTTGGGCCGAACGTGTTCTGGATGTTCGAGCTGCTCGGATTGATCGAGCCGGTCAGCGCGCTTGCGGTGTTTCCCAACAATCTGATCATGATGGATTCGATCACGGGCGAGGAAGTCACGCGCGTCTCGCTGGGCGAAGCGTTCCGCAAGAAATTCAAGCATCCATACGCTCTCATCCATCGCGCCGATCTGCACAAGGTCCTGCTCGAGGCCTGCCGTAAATCGGATTGCATCGCTCTCGACGCCGGCGAGAAAGTCGTCAAAGTCGACGAGACCGGCGACGGCGTCACGGTGAAAACCGAAAGTGGCAAGGAATATCGCGGCGCGGCTTTGATCGGCGCCGACGGCATCTGGTCGATGATCCGGCAGATCGTGGTCGGCGACGGCGAGCCGAGGCCGGCGGGTCACATCACCTATCGCGCCGTGCTGCCAACATCGGAAATGCCGGAAAAATTCCGCTGGGGCGACATGGTGGTCTGGGCCGGCGAGAAGGTGCACCTCGTGCACTATCCGCTTCGCACCGGAGATTTGTTCAATCTCGTCGCCGTGTTTCATTCCGACCGCTACGAAGAAGGCTGGGACAGTTATGGCGATCCGGCCGAATTGTACGAGCGCTTTGCCAAGACCTGCGAACCGGTGCGGACGCTCCTTGCCAAGATCGAAAGCTGGCGGATGTGGGTGGTGTGCGACCGGCCGCCGATCAAGGAATGGAGCCGCGGCCGCATCACGCTCCTCGGCGACGCCGCACATCCGATGCTGCAATACCTCGCGCAGGGCGCCAACATGGCGATCGAAGACGCGGTGTGTCTCGCCAACAAGGTCGTGGAATGCGGCGGCGATTATACGGCGGCGTTTGCCGCCTATCCGCAGGCGCGTTATCTGCGCACGGGGCGGGTGCAGATCATGGCGCGGGTCTACGGCGAATTCTTTCACGCCGGCGGCGTCGCCAAGGAGTTGCGCAACATGATGCTCGGCGCCCGCACGCCGGCCGACCACATCTCAGGCGTGGAGTGGCTATACGGCCAGCAGCCGGAACTGATGCGCGGGATTGCCGCGGCCGCGCCGGCCATGGTCTCCTGAGCTATGGCCTCGTGAGCTATCCCTCTTAGCTTTCCAGCCCCGGCAAAGCCGGTCCGCCGCGGTGAAAGTCCGGCAGCGGCGGCGGCCCCCAAATATTGGTCTCAGGGCCGGTTTGCCAAATCTTCGGCCGCTGCGGCGTGTCACGATGCCAGGGCCGCGGCTCGAAATAGCCGAGTTCCTCATCGAGCATCCGATCAAGTTCGCAGAACAGTTCGATGAGCTGATCGTCCGGCGTGCGGTGATAGATGGCGATGTTGTGTCCCGGCCCGTGCCGCACCGGTCCCCAAAGGATCGGGATATTCCGCTGGGCGAGCAGGTCGCAGGCGTTCTGCATGTGGCTGAAATCTCTCAGCTCGAACGCCATGTGATGCATTTTGGTGTCGGCGCCGCGGACAAAATTCACGACGTGATGGTCTGCATTGCAGCGCATGAACACGAACCAGTCGTCGATCCAGTCGGAAACCTTGAAGCCCAGGACCTTTTGGTAGAAATCCGCGGCCTGTTGCGGATCGTCCACCACCCAGGCAACGTGGCCGAGCTTGAGCGGCCCGATGCCGTGATGCGCCAAATGCTTGCCGAGATTGTTCCAGTCCCGGAACAGCGCGATGCCGGTGCCCTTGTTGTCGCGAAAGGTCAGCACCGGTCCCGTGCCGGGAACGGAATCATTGCGCAGTTCGCTTTTGACGCCGTCCTTGTCCAGTTCGCGTGTGAGCGCGCCAAAATCGGCATCGGGCGCAACTTCAAAGGACAGCGTGGCGCAGCGCTCCGTGTCGCTTTTATTGAGCTGAACGGCGAGCTGCCCAACCTTGGTGGCGAGAAACGCGTGATCCTTCTCGCGCTCAACCAGCACCAAGCCGACGACTTCGGTGTAATAGTCGATCATGCGTGGCAGATCGGGTGTCTCGAAAGTGGCGTGTCCGATCCGTCTGAGCTTGACCATGGCATTCTCCCTGCCGGCCCGTCTGCGCTGCGGGCTAGAGTTCAATCATACCACGCCGCAGCGACTGAAGGGTTGCGCAGAACGCAGAGCGGGACTTGCCAATGACGCGGGATCGGGGTTTGGTCCCGCCGAGGCTACCAAGGGAGTAAACGCACATGGCCGGCAATAAGCGGGCGGGTTTCAAGCTCGCGATGTATCAATCAGGTGAGGGTCCGCGCGCGGGCATTATCGTAGGCGAAGAGGTATTCGACGCCGCCAAAGTCACTGGCAAGCCCGCCTACGCGACCGTCGCCGGCATCCTCGCCGACTGGAAGACGGCCGAAGGCGCGCTGAAGAAGGCTGCGGCGGGTGCTGCCAAGAGCCGCGCCAAACGCCAACCGCTGCGCAAGACCAAATTGCTGGCCCCGGTGCCGTTCCCGCCGACCATCTTTTGCGCCGGCGCCAATTACGCCGATCACGCTGCGGCGATGGCGCGAAAGCAAGGGATGCCTGAGCCTGCCGATCCGCACGAGTTGGGGTTAAAACCGTGGCATTTCATCAAGGCCGCTAGCACGATTGCGCCTCCAGGCGCGACTATCAAGGCTTCGCACTACGCCAATAACCTCGACTGGGAGATCGAGCTTGCCGCCGTCATCGGCCGGCCGGCCAAGGATGTGCCGGTCGAAAAGGCGCTCGCTTACGTCGCCGGTTACATCGTGGCGAACGATCTTTCGGCACGCGATCGCGGCCGCCGGCCGGGTATCGAGGACACCTCGTTCTTCAAGATGGACTGGACCAAGCACAAGAGCTTCGACGGCTCCTGCCCGATCGGCCCGTGGATCGTCCCGGCCAGCGACATCGCCGATCCGCAGAATCTCGAGCTGAAGCTTTGGGTCAACGACGAACTCAAGCAGGATTCCAATTCGAGCAAGATGCTGTTCACGCTCGCCGAGCAGATTGCGCAGCTCTCCATCAACATGACACTGCATCCCGGCGATCTGATCCTGACCGGCACGCCGTCGGGCACCGGCGCCGAAAGCGGCGAGTTCCTCAAAGCCGGCGACGTGGTGAAGGTCTGGATCGAAGGGATCGGTGAGTTCAGCAACCGGATTGCGTAGCATGCAGAAAACCCCGGTCCGTCATCCTGAGGTGGCCGCAGAGCGGCCCTCGAAGGACGGCGGCCCGGGCGCCTCGGCCGCATCCTTCGAGGCTCGCTCCGCTCGCACCTCAGGATGACGGAGCAATGCGCTCCGCACGTGTCTGCCAACTCGAAGGGTGCTCGGCATTTGTGCTAAACAACTTCCGAAACTGGAAACGCCAATGCCGGAAAAATTTGTCGCCAAGGTTGACGAGTTCAAAGACGGAGAGCGCCGCATCATTTTCGTCGGCGACAACGAGATCGGCGTGTTCCGGCACGAAGGCGCGTTTTACGCCTATTCGAATTTCTGCCTGCATCAGGGCGGTCCGGCCTGCGAGGGTCTGACCATCGCCAAGGTCGAGGAACGGCTGCGGCCGGACAAGACCTCGATGGGGCTGTTCTTCTCCGAGACCGAAATGCACTTTGTGTGCCCGTGGCACGGCATGGAATACGATATCAAGACCGGCGCATGCGTCAGCGACCGCCGCATGAAACTGAAGAAATATCCGGTGGTGAAAAAGGGAGACGAGGTCTATGTCCTCGCCTAAGCGCACCGCGAAACAGGCCATCCGCCGCGCGGCGAATTCCGCCAGCCGCGCCCGCGTCGTCCCGCCCGTCGCCAAAGCGAGCGTCAAATCCGCGAACGGCGATGTAGCCGATGCCAGGAGCCTCACCGCGGCGATCGAACGCGGCATCGCCGACGGGCGGCTCGACGTGCTCACGGCTGAATCATTGCAGAAATTGATCGCGGCCGCCTGCCGGCTTTACGCCGCGCGCCGCGAAGCCGGCGAGCAATTGACGCCGGTGCCGACAAACTCGCTTGCCGCGACCGACGTGATGATCACGGCGAGCGGATTGTTGCAGGCCGCCAACCTCGCCGTGTTCGAACTCGGCATGTGGCAGGGCGGGACCGGGCGCTGACGATGGAATTGGGAGAAAGACCATGGACCTGATATCCGATCGCGGCCGCCGCGTAACCGTCGAGGAGCTCAACACCAGCAGGTTGCTCGCGCACGCGCGCAAGCAGGCCCATCAGCGTAAGTTCGACGACATTCTGATCGTCGACGTCGACGCCCACCATTACGAGAATGAGCACTACGACGAGTTTCTGCCGTTCATGGAGAACGACGTTTTCCGCCAGCTTGTCATGTCGGGCCGCGGCAAGAAGCAGCAGCCAGGCATCGTCCCGATCCCGACCGGCTATCAGGACATGGGCGGTCGCGTCACCCGATATCCGATGCGCAGCAGCGAGAAGACCGAGGACGGTCAGATCCGCGACGTGCAACTCGGCCATCGCTGGATGGACGCGATGGGCGTCGATTATTCCTGTCTGTTCCCGACCGGCATGCTCAATATCGGGCTGCACCCGCAGCCTGAAATGGAGGTCGAGCTGTGCTGGGCCTATAACCGCTGGCTCACCGAGAAAGTGATGCCGGAAGCGGGCGGCCGCTTCTTCTCGCTGCTCTGTCTGCCGTTCAGCGATCCCGACGCGGCGCTGCGGCACGTCGAAACCTTCGGCGGACGAAAGCACGTCGGCGGCTTCATGGTAACGACGGTACGCTCCGACATGGGCGTGCACAACAACGCTTACGTGAAGGTCTATCGGGCGATGGAGGAACGCGGTCTGTCAATTGCGTTTCACTCCGGCGTCAACTGGAGCGACACCGCTTTCAAGAGCTGCAACCGGTTCATCTCGGTGCACGCGCTCGGCTTCACCTGGTACAACATCGTCAATTGCACCAATTGGGTGGTCAACGGCATCGGTGAGCGCTTTCCGAAGCTGCCGGTAATCTGGATGGAGTCCGGCCTCGCCTGGATTCCGTTCCTGATGCAGCGGCTCGATCACGAATACATGCTGCGGCCGTCCGAGTGCCCGCTCCTGAAAAAGAAGCCGTCGGAATACATGCGCGACATGTTCTACTCGTCGCAGCCGATGGAAATTCAGGATTACGATGCGATGGAGACCACGTTCCGCATGATCAACGCGGAAACCCAGTTGCTCTACTCATCCGACTATCCGCACTGGGATTTCGACCTGCCGGCAACGATCTGGGATCTGCCGTTCCTGTCGGAGAAGGCCAAGCACAACATTCTGGGCGGCACCGCCGCACGCCTGTTCAAGCTGCCGCCACGCAATGAGAAACAGAAAGCGAATTTGAAGAGGTTCGGCAATCTCGCTGCCGCGGCGTGATCCGATAACGCCGACAGGCGCACACCGATCATTTTCTCGCAACCGGATTGTGGGTGGGTTTCGCTTTGCTCAACCCGCCTTCCTTACGTATGCTTGGTCGTTAGCGCCCATTTTCATTGTCCCGTGAGCCCCTCCCCATGCACAAACACACCATTCGTATCGACCGGTCTAAGCCGCTCGCAGCCGAGCCGCAGAGTGGCCACAACCGCTATCACCCCGACGTCGCGCCGCTCCTTGAGGTCGAGGAGGGCGATGAAGTCGTGCTGGAAACGCGTGACGGGGTGGACGGGCAAATCGGCCCGGACACGACCGTTGCCGATCTCGCGCATCTCGATACCGGCCGCATCCATCCCCTGACCGGACCGATCTTCATCAAGGGCGCCGAACCGGGCGACATGATCGAGATCGAATTCCTCGACATCATTCCGCAGCCGACCGCGTTCAGCTCCATTGTCCCGGGGCTTGGATTTCTCCGCGACGTGATGACAACGCCGTTCGTCGTGCACTGGACCATCAAAGACGGCTGGGCCACGGCTCCTGAAATTCCCGGCGTGCGCATTCCCGGCGCGCCGTTCATGGGCATTTCCGGAACCGCGCCATCGGCGCAGAAGCTCAAGGAATGGACCGACCGCGAGCAGCGTTGCCTCGACGCCGGCGGTTTTGTGATCCCGCCAGGTGAAGCCGGCGCAATACCGACTGGACGTTGCGGCCTCGAAGGGCTGCGCACGCTGCCGCCGCGTGAGAATGGCGGCAATTTCGACGTCAAGCAGCTGACCAAGGGCTCAAAGCTTTTGCTTCCGGTTTTCACTAAAGGCGCGCTGTTTTCGACCGGCGACGGCCATTTCGCTCAAGGCGACGGCGAAGTGTGCGTCACCGCCGTTGAGATGGGCGCAACCGTTGCGGTCCGCTTCAAGATCCACAAGGAGCTTGCGAAGAAGCGGACTTTCGCCGGTCCCGTATTCTCGCACAAAGGCTATTTTGCCGATCCCAAGATCGCCGCGCCGGAAAACTTCCTCGGCGTTATGGGCATGCCGATCAACGCCAAGGGCGAGATCGAAAGCGAAAACCTGACGCTCGCCGCCCGCAACGCACTGCTCAACATGATCGAGCTGCTCCAGGAGCGCGGTTATTCCCGCGAGCAGGCTTATGTCATCTGCAGCGTCGCGGTCGATCTGCGCATTTCGAATGTTGTGGACGTACCGAATTACGTTGTGTCCGCGTTGCTGCCGGAGATGATTTTCGGCTGACGAGCCTCAGCGCCGCATCATCCAGGCGAGCGCTTCGGGCACCCACGGCCCATCAGCCTCGCCGCCAGCGTAGCTCGCGGTGAAATGATTCCGCCCGGTCAGCACCAGGCGCTCAACGTCGCCGCCAGCGGCGCGCAAGGCGGCTTCCATCCGTTCGGCCTGTTTCATCAAATGCGGAAAATCCTGGTCGCCGTAGGCGAGCAAGAACGGCGGCGGCCGGCCCTCGATATTGTCGATCGGACTTGCCGGCATTTCGTTGCCCGCGGCACCGAGAAAGCGCGGCCGATTGCTAAGGCCGGACTGGGCTCCGAAATCGTACACGCCCGAGATCGGCAGGCAGCCGCGGATGACGTCTCGCGGCAGGCCGACTTTGGCCTGCCAATCGCGACGTACGGCCGCTAAGGCCGCGTAATGCCCGCCCGCGGAATGACCGCCAAGAAAAATCCGCGCCGCATCGTAACCAAACTCGGCCGCATTCCGGTACAGCAAGGCGACTGCCCCGATCACGTCGTCCGCACCGGCCGGGAAAACGTGCGCTGGCGCCAGCCGGTAGCCGATCGTGGCAAAGCTGACCCCGGCGGCGGTGAAAGCCGGCGCCATGAATGCCATCCATTCCTTGTAACCGTTAGTCCAGCCGCCGCCATGCATGAAAGCGAGCAGCGTGCCGTTCGGCGCCGGCGCGCGGAAAACGGTTAGGCTCTGGTAGGGTTCGGCGCCGTAAGGCCGCTCAATCCCCTCAAGCCCACCGCCGAGCCGCATGACCGCATCGCCGTAGCTGCGGGCGTTGTCGGAAGCGGGCTCCTGCGGGGGATATTCCTCAAGCTTCATATCGGCGGCCCGGTTGGCTCGCGTCAAATATGACGCGCCTCGCAGATGTGTTGACTTGGCTTTCGCCGATTCATTCCCCTCTTCCACACAGGAACAGGGGAATTGTCGACTACAGCGTGGTCTTGAGCAGATCGCTCATCGCCTGCCAGGAGCGCTTGTCGGCTTCGGCGTTGTATTTAGTGCCATGGTCTGGCGCCTGGACATGCACGTGATCGGTGAAGGCGTGCATCACGCCGTTGCCATAAAGGACGACCTGCCAGTCGACGCCGGCGTCAGTGAGCTCTTTCTCGAACTTCGCGACCGCTTCGGCATTCACGATTGGATCGGCGGCACCGTGCAACGCCAGCACATGACCCTTGATGTTCTTGTCGCTTTCGGGGTTCGGCGTGCCGAGCGCGCCGTGGAAGGTAACGACATCAATAAGCGGCGCGCCGCTTCGCGCCAAATCGAGTGCCGGCATACCGCCGAAGCAATATCCGATGGCTGCGAGCTTGCTGGTGTCCACCATGGGCGACCGCCGCAATTGATCGAAGCCGGTCTGCGCCCGTGCCAGTAGCAGCGGCCGGTCTTTATAATATTTGCCGGATTCCGCGGCGGCGGCGGGCGTCGAATCAGGTCGCACACCCTTGCCGTACATATCGGCGACGAAGGCGACGTAGCCCATTTTCGCCAGGCGTTCGGCGACGTCCTTATCCTGGGCGGAGGGCCCCCACCAGCCGGGATAGACGATGATGCCCGGCCGCTTGCCCGTCACGGCGTCGTCGTAAACGAGCCAGCCTTCAAGCGCCGTGTCGCCCTGCTTGTAGTTGATCGTTTCGAACTTGACCGCGGCCTGCGCCGAGCTTGCGGTTATGGCTAAGCCAAACAGCGCAGCGAGCAAAAGTTTCATTCTCATGAATACCTCACCGATAAGCGGGTGCTTCGCCCCTGCCCTTTGCCGGCGGGATAATAAAAGGCAAACTCACCCATAGCCACCAGCAAAAGCCGAGGCGCATTTACGCATGATGTCCGGGAAGAAAAAATCGCCCGAAGACTTGCGCAGCTACCGCTGGCTTGGCCGCGACGATCTGCGCTCGTTCGGCCACCGCTCACGGCTCAAGCAGCTCGGTTACGACCGTGCCGATTGGGTCGGTAAGCCGGTAATCGGCATCCTCAACACCTGGAGCGATATCAACGCCTGCCACGGTCATTTGCGCGAGCGCGCCGAGGACATCAAACGTGGCGTCTGGCAGGGCGGCGGTTTCCCGATCGAGCTGCCGGCGATGTCGCTCGCCGAGCCGTTCGTCAAACCGTCGACCATGCTCTATCGCAATTTCCTCGCCATGGAGTGCGAGGAATTGTTGCGCAGCCATCCGATCGACGGCGCGGTGCTGATGGGCGGCTGCGACAAGACCACGCCGGGCCTGGTCATGGGCGCGATTTCCATGGGACTGCCCGCAATCTACGTGCCGGCCGGTCCGATGCTGCGCGGCAACTGGCGCGGCCACACACTCGGCTCCGGCTCCGATGTCTGGAAATACTGGGATGAGAAACGCGCCGGCAATATCGGCGAGTCCGAATGGAATGAGATCGAAGGCGGCATCGCGCGCTCGTTCGGCACCTGCATGGTGATGGGCACCGCCGCGACCATGATGGCGATTACCGAAGCGCTGGGATTATCGCTGCCCGGTGCCTCGTCCATTCCGGCCCCGGACGCCAATCATCCGCGCATGTGCTCCGCGGCCGGCCGCCGCATCGTCGACATGGTGTGGGAGGACCTGACGCCTGAACAGATTTTAACACCGGCCGCGTTCGACAACGCCATCCGCGTGCATATGGCGCTGGGCGGTTCGACCAACGCCATCATCCACGTCATCGCCATGGCGCGGCGCGCCGGCATCGCGCTCGACATGCAGCGGTTCGATGAGATTTCGCGGCAAGTGCCGGTGATCGCCAACATCACGCCATCGGGCAAATATCTGATGGAAGATTTTTTCTACGCCGGCGGGTTGCCCGCGCTGATGGGCGAGATGCGTAGCTTGCTCGATCTGTCCTGCATCACTGTCACCGGTCGTACCCTCGGCGACACCATCGCCGGCAGCAAGGTGCATCTGCCCGACGTGATCCATCCGCTCTCGGCGCCGCTGTATCCGCAAGGCGCTACCGCGGTGCTGACCGGCAATCTGGCGCCGCGCGGCTGCGTAATGAAGCCTGCGGCCGCCGACCAGCGCTTTCTCGCGCATCGCGGCAAGGTGGTAGCGTTCGAGAATTACGAACAGATGGCGCGCGAGATCGAGCGCGACGATCTCGAGGTGACGCCGGACCATATTCTGGTGCTGAAGAACGCCGGACCCAAGGGCGGCCCAGGCATGCCGGAATGGGGCATGCTGCCGATCCCGAAGAAGCTCCTCAAGGCCGGCGTGCGCGATATGGTGCGTATTTCTGATGCACGCATGAGCGGCACCAGCTACGGCGCCTGCATCCTGCATGTGGCGCCAGAGAGTTTTGTCGGCGGCCCGCTCGCTTTGGTGCAAACTGGTGACGAGATCGAAATCGACGTCGCGGCGCGGCGCATTCACCTCCACGTCACCGACGACGAGCTGTCACGCCGGCAGGCTTCGTGGAAGGCGCCACCGCCCCGTTACGCACGGGGCTACGGCGCAATGTATTCTCAACACATCGGCCAGGCCGATGAAGGTTGCGACTTCGATTTTCTCGAAGGCCGCGCACCGATCGCCGAGCCGGAGATTCATTGAGCGGCAGGGAAAGACCATGAAATTCAAACACTCAAGTCTGTGGCTGCTCGCGATCTTTAGCCTGCTGTTGCTCGGCAGCGAAGCGGCAAACGCACAAGGCCCCGCGTTCCGGGTCGATCCGTACTGGCCGAAACCGCTGCCTAAGAACTGGATCCTCGGGCAGGTCGGCGGCATCTCGATCGATGCGCAAGACAACATCTGGGTGTTTCAGCGGCCGCGCTCGCTGACCGACGACGAGAAAGGCGCCACGCTTGATCCGCCACGTTCCAAATGCTGCGTGCCGGCGCCATCGGTGCTGGTGTTCAACCAGTCGGGCGAAGTCGTGAAGTCGTGGGGCGGCCCGGGCGAAAATCTGGGCTACGACTGGCCGCTGCAGGAGCACGGCATTCTGGTCGACAACAAGGGTTTTGTCTGGCTCAGCGGCAACGGCAAGGGCGACAATATGGTGCTGAAGTTCAGCACCGACGGCAAATTCATCAAGCAAACCGGCAAGAGCGGGCCGTTGACCAGCAGCGCGGATCTGAGCCAGTTCGGCATGGTAGCAGCACTTGAAGCCGATCCGCGGGCCAATGAAATCTACGCCGCCGACGGCTACGGCAACCACCGCGTTGCCGTGCTCGACGGGGACAGCGGCGAAATCAAACGCATCTGGGGTGCCTACGGCAAGCCGCCCACCGACGAAACCCTGCCGCCGTACAATCCGGCGTCACCGCAATTCGCCAACCCGGTGCATTGCATCGCGCTTGCAAAAGATGGCCTCGTTTACGTCTGCGACCGGACCAATAACCGCGTACAGGTCTTTCGCAAGGACGGTACCTTCGTGCAGCAGTTTGTGATCAATCCGAACACGCGCGGGCCGGGCTCTGTCTGGGGCCTGACATTTTCACCGCTCGACCGGAAGCAAAAATACATCGTGCTGATCGACGGCACCAACAATGTCATCGAGACGGTCCGGCGCGCCGACGGCGGCATCGTCAGCAGCTACGGGCGGCCGGGCCGCAATGCCGGTGAATTTCACTGGCTGCACGCCGCGAAGTTCGATTCCCGCGGGAACCTCTACACCGGCGAAGTCGACACCGGGAAGCGACTGCAGAAATGGGTGCCGGCGGAATAGCTTCGCGATATCAGCTCGCCGGCAACAGCACGGCCCGGCATTCACCAAACCCGATACGCGGATAACCGGATTTCTCCGCAAAGCCGCGAAAGATGATCTCGTCACCGTCTTCGATGAAGCCGCGCTGTTCGCCGCTCGGCAATTCGATCGGCTCACGGCCGCGCGCGGTGAGTTCGAGCAGGCTTCCCCAGCTTGATTTTTCCGGGCCGGAAACAGTGCCCGAGCCGATCAGATCACCGGTCGTGAGATTGCAGCCGTTGGAGGTGTGGTGCGCGAGCATCTGCGCAAAGGTCCAGTAGGTGGTCGCAAACGACGTCTGCGTCAGGCGCTGCGGCGGCATGCCGGCACGCCGCATCGCCTCGGTCGCCAAATAGGCTTCAAGCGTAATGTCGAAGCCGCCGTGCGCGCGGTCTTCCGCATCGCTGAGGTGCGGCAGCGGCTCGGGGTCGCCTGGCGGCCGGGTGAACGCCGGGATGCGGAATGGCGCCAGCGCCTCTTGGGTCACCACCCACGGTGACACAGTGGTGGCGAAATTTTTGCCGAGAAAAGGCCCGAGCGGCTGGTATTCCCAAGCCTGTACGTCGCGTGCCGACCAGTCGTTGAGCAGGCAGTATCCAAATATGTGTTCCGCCGCTTTGCCGACCGGTATTGTTTCGCCGAGCTCGGTAGGCGCCCCGATGTACATGCCAAGCTCAAGCTCGAAATCCATATTCCGCGAGGGACCGTAGGTCGGCACGGTCTGGTCCGGGGGCTTGCGCTGACCCTTCGGGCGCTTCACCGGCGTGCCGCTTATGCGCACGGACGAGCTGCGGCCATGATAGGCGACGGGCAGGTACTTGTAGTTCGGCAGCAGCGGATTGTCCGGACGAAACGCGCGGCCGGCATTGGTGGCGTGGAACACCGAAGCGTAAAAATCGGAAAAGTCGCCGATGACGACCGGCAACAAAAGTTCTGCCTGCGGCATCGCCGTGAGATGGCGGCGCAAACCCTTATCGCCGCCTTCCGCACTGAGCGCGCGCGACAGCGCGAGGCGGAGCGCGGATGATGCGGCCGGGCCGAGCGACATCAGCTGATTGAGAGACGACGCGGCGCCAGCCTGCGCCGCTTCGGCGGCTAGCCCGGTGAAAGAAGGCCCCGCCGCGGCAACGTCGAGAATCTGATCGCCAATCGCCACGCCGACGCGCGGCGCCTGGCCCGGCGCCGGCCGAAACACGCCGAATGGCAGATTCTGAATCGGAAAATCGTTGCCGGGCGCGTTGGCGCTCTCGACGAAGCTGCGCAGTGCCGGATTGTGCGTTTCATTAAGAGTGACTGTCATTTTTCCTTCATCACGCTGTTGTTCACACCGGCGCTGTGCCGTCATGCAGATGCAGCTCGCGCCGCCGCTGGATGTCGCCGAGGCGTCTTTTCGCCTCGGCATCGATCGCGCGGGCAAGCTCGGGATGATGCGCCATCAGAGTGCGGAAATCGGCGAGATCCAGCACCAGCAACGTCGACGCCTTGGTTGTTGAAACGTTTGCGGTGCGAATCATATCGCCGAGTAGCGCAAGCTCGCCAAAGAATGCACCCTCACCGAGACGAACCGTCGTCGGCGTCACGTCGACCTCAACTTCACCGGCGGCAATGAAATACATGCAATCGCCGACCCTGCCGCGCCGAATGACGGCAGTCCGCTCCGGCACCTCCAGGCGGCGCAGCATGTGGGTAATCTCGGTGATCGCGGAAGGGTCGAGCGACTGAAAAAACGGCACCTTGCTGACGACGTCCCAGGTTTCGATGAAATTGCGCCGCCGGCGTTCGGCGGCAAAACCGGTAGCAAGCACGCCGGTCCACAAACCGAACGTCGCTATGCCACAGATCATCACGCTGGCGCCGAGCAATCGGCCGAGCGCAGAGTGAGGAACCTCGTCACCGTATCCGGTCGTCGTCAGCGTCACCACCGCCCACCATAGCGACGACGGCAATGTTCCGAACGCCGACGGCTGCTCGTTTCGCTCAACGACGTGCATCGCGGCCGACGCCAGAAACAGCACGATCAGGAACAGCACCAGTACGCTCGCCAGCGGTTTTGCTTCGAGCACGAAGACGCGTCCGAGCTGTGCGAACCCGGGCGAGTTCTGCGCGAGCTTGAGCACCCACAATGAGGCGAAAAGCCACGCCGTTTCCGGCGCCGCCCCGCAAACAAGTGCGATCGGGACCGGCAACACGCCGAGGAGATCGATAACTCCCGACACCGAGAACAGATAGCTTCGCACGGCGCCATTGCGCCTGGCGTGGCTGGTCCGTATTGCGGTCTCGATCGCAAAATATCCAAGACAGCCCCACAAACAGATGTTCAGTACGACCCCGGCAGAGGCGCGAAAGTCGGGCACCGTGAGCGCCGCCATCGCCATCAGGCCGATGGCGAGCACGGCAAATCGCGCCAGCGTCGAGACGCCGAACCGGCGAAACGGTGCGCTATAGTGGCCGAAACTGGAGAACGCGCCTTGCGACATTACCGATACCTTGCCGCCGGCGGTGGTAAAATCTCCAACCAGCGGGTCTGCAAAATTACGCCGTCGGAGTTCGCATCGCCAGCCGAAATTCAGCCACGGCCGCACCACTGCACGACCAGCCGCGGAGAGCGACATGCACTGGACTGACCTCTTCAACAGCGGAGCGTCGCTGTTCATCGTGGCGACAGCTTCGACCAAGACGATGGTGCCGTTGCGGGTTCTCGCCATCGTAACGAACTGCATTCTGGTTGTATTCTATGGTGCAACGCACGCTTGGCTGCCGCTGGTGTTTCAGGCCTTCGCGTTGCCGATCAACGCTTATCGCCTCTATCAGATGGTCGTGCTGATCGGGAACGTGCGCGCCGCTGTCCGCGGCCATACCTCAATGGAGTGGCTCAAGCCTTTCATGTCCGAGCGCCACTTCAGGAAGGGCGACATCCTGTTTGCGAAGGGCGAGATTGCAGACGAAATGTTTTGCACCGTCAGCGGCCGCTATCTCCTGGCCGAGCTTGGTATCGAGCTTGAAACCGGGCAAGTGGTCGGCGAGCTTGGCTTCCTGGCGCCCGACAATCGCCGCACCGCGACGCTCGAATGCATCGAGGCCGGCAAGGTGCTGTCGATTACCTACGAACAGGTCGAGCAGCTTTATTACCAGAACCCGACATTCGGATTTTACTTCCTGCGGCTCTCCACCGAGCGGTTGTTCGAAAACATCCGTAAGCTCGAAAGCGAACTGGAGCGGCGGCGCGTTGAGGCGTGAGCCGCCGCGCCTTCGCGGGAATGAGCGGGAAAATTACGCCGCCACGATCGGCCGCGCCTCAAGCACTGGCTCACGCGGCACCACGCCGGAGAACACCGAGCCTTCGTTGAACCACGACGCCGGCGCCGGATGACCCCACAAGGTTTGCCGCCGCGGATCGGTCAATGACCAGCGGATCGGGGCGTGATCGGGATCGACGGTCAGATAGTCGGACGTGAACAGTTCGACGCGATGGCCGTCGGGATCGCGCACATAAAGAAAGAACGCGTTGGAGATGCCGTGCCGGCCCGGGCCGCGTTCCATATTGTCGAGATAGCCGCTGGTCGCCATCACATCGCAGATGTGAATGATGTCGAGCACGCCCGGCGTCCACATCCCGATGTGATGCAGCCGCGGACCGCGGCCGTTGGTGAACGCGAGATCGTGCACGTTGCCCTTGCGGTGCATCCACACCGCCCAGAGTTTGGGGTCGACGCCGTCGGTCTCGGTGTACTCAGTGAGCCGGAAGCCAAGCTCGCTATAGAAATCGTAGCTCGCCTGAACGTCGGGCGTAAAGCAGTTGAGATGATCGATGCGCTGAATCCGCGCGCCCTGATAGGCGGTGTATTTCTGCAGCATGGACTCGGCCTGATCCATCTGCGCGTAAAGGTCGAGCGGCATTCCGAAAACGTCGGCGGTGCGCAGCGTTCGGCCCTGATGTGGCAGATCCGGGAACGAAGTCGGCAGGTTGCGGCGGCCGAACCAGGAGGCGGCACGGTCGAGGTCATCCTCGCTCGCAAGCTTATAGCCGAGCGCATACACTTCGGGCGCGCGCGAGCGGCGCAGCACGATCGAGTGATGGTTGCGCTCCTCGACGCCGCGCAGATAGAGCGCGTCGTCGGATTCGTCGCTGACCAGGAGCCCGAGGCAATCGACATAAAAGGCGCGCGAGCGGGCGAGGTCGCGCACGCCGAGTTCGACGTGGCTCGCGCGCACGACATTGAAGGGCGGATCGAAAACCGGGTCGTGAACGGGCATGCCGGGTCGCCGTTGACGGGTGCTGCGCCGACTTCTAACACATCGCGCCAAGGAGACGCGATATGCGGTTTGCAAGCTACAATCTGCGCGGCCGGCCGAGCTTCGGCGCCGTTGTCGGCGACGGCATCGTCGATCTGCGGGGACGGCTCAGCCGTTTCGGCAGCCTGCTGGAAGTGTTTCGCGCCCAGGCGCTCGATCAGGCCAAAGCCGCCGCCAGCGGCGTGCGCCCCGACGTTCCGCTGTCCGAAGTCGAGTTGCTGCCGCCGCTCACGGCGCCGGAGAAAATTCTGTGCATCGGCATCAATTATGCCGACCGCATCCACGACTACGATTTCGCCGACCAGCCGAAGTATCCGAGCATGTTCTACCGCGCGCCGAATTCGCTGGTCGGCCACGGTCAGAGCCTGATCCGGCCGAAGATTTCCGCCGAGCTCGATTACGAGGGCGAGATCGCCATGGTGATCGGCCGCGAATGCAAGCACGTGGCCAAGGAAAACGCGCTTTCGGTGATTGCCGGGCTGACATTGTGCAACGAAGGCACCATCCGCGACTGGATCCGTCACGGCAAATTCAACGTCACCCAGGGCAAGAATTTCGATGCCACCGGAAGCATCGGACCGTGGATTGCGACCGAAGTCGATCTGACCAAGCCGCTGCACCTTACCGTGCGCAAGAACGGTGAAGTCACGCAGGACGACACCACCGACAGCATGATCTTCTCGTTCGCCGATCTCATCGTTTACGTCACCACGTTCATGACGCTCAAGCCCGGCGACATCATCTCGACTGGAACGCCGGTCAAGAAGGATGCAAAACCCCCTCCCCTCCCTCCCCCGCGTCCGGGGGAGGGAAACTTGAAGGACCCTCCCCCGCGTGCGGGGGAGGTTAGAGAGCCGGTCTGGCTGAAACCGGGTGACACCATCGAGATCGAGTGCCCCGAGATCGGCGTGTTGCGCAATCCGGTGGCGGACGAGGCGTGACAGCGGCGGCGAACCGCGCGGCCTGCGTCATCGGCTGGCCGGTCGAACATTCGCGCTCGCCGCTCATTCACAATTATTGGCTCAAGCACTACGGCATCGCCGGCGAATACCGGCGCGAGCTGGTGCCGCGCGAAGAATTCCCATCGTTCGTCAAATCGCTCGCCGCGCGCGGCTATATCGGCGGCAACGTCACCGTACCGCACAAGGAGGCGGCGCTGGCTCTGTCGGAGCCCGACGATCGGGCGCGCGCGGTCGGCGCCGTCAATACGCTGTGGCTCGACAACGGCGCGCTCCGCTCGACCAATACCGACGTCGAGGGGTTCCTGGATAACCTCGACGCCCGCGCGCCCGGCTGGGATCAAAACTTAAACATCGCAATCGTGCTCGGCGCCGGCGGCGCGGCGCGCGCTGTGATCTATGGCTTGCTGTCGCGCAATGTGGAACGGCTCGTTGTCGTCAACCGCACGCTCGCCCGCGCGCAGGCTCTGCAGCAAGAGTTCGGCAAGCGCGTGCAGGCCGCCCGCTGGGATGCATTGGACGCCGCGCTCGGCGATGCGGCGCTCCTGGTCAACACCACGACGCTCGGCATGCAGGGACAACCCGCTCTTACCATGAATGTCACGCAGCTTCCCGAGCATGCGATGGTCGCCGATCTGGTTTATGCGCCGGTGCAGACCGCGCTGCTTGCGGCGGCGCAGGCGCGCCATCTGCGCACCGCCGATGGGGTCGGCATGCTGCTGCATCAGGCGGTGCGCGGCTTTGCGCTGTGGTTTGGCACAACCCCCGTAGTCACATCGGAACTGCGCGCCTTGGTCGCAGCCGATCTCGGCGCTTCGCAGCGCAAGGCCGCGGGATAACGCGTTTGTGTTTGCGGCGACGGAGTTGTGTTTTACGCCTGCAACTTACATCCGATATCGTCCCCGGTCGGGGCAACATTTTTTCGTCGGAGCATGAGAGATGAAACTCTGGACCATCGGCGCCAGCACCGTTGCGCTTCTCTTGACCGCTGCACTGGCCGTTGCGCAGCAACCGCAATTCGTGCGGCTGCGTGGCGCGATCGAAAGCGTCGACGGCCGGACGCTGACCATGAAGGGCCGCGACGGCACGACCATGTCCATGAAACTGCCGGACGGCATCTCCATCAGGGGTTTGGAGAAAAAGACCATCGCCGACGTGAAACAGGGCGGCTTCGTCGGCATCACGGCGATGCCGCTGCCCGATGGCACCCAGAAAGCCGTGGAAATTCATATCTTCCCGGAATTGATGCGCGGCACCGGCGAGGGCCATCGGCCGTGGGATCTGATGCCGCACTCAACCATGACCAACGGCAACATCGACAGCGCGGTCGCCGCCGTCGACGGCAAGCAGCTGGTCTTGAAGTACAAGGACGGCGAAAAGAAATTTATCATTCCGGCGAATGTCGAGGTCGTGATGTTTGTTCCCGGATCAACCGCTGACCTCAAGCCGGGCGAGAAGGTCTTCGTCGGGGCAAAAAAGCTCCCCGACGGCACGCTCGCGCCGCAATTCATCACGGTCGGGCACAACGGCGTCAATCCGCCGATGTAAGCGCGATTCTTCGTCGCAGCGAGTTCGCGGTGAAGGGAGTTTTCCTCCCTCGCCCCGCTTGCGGGGAGAGGTGATTTTCGTGATCAGTGCAGTGACCGCATCGCTCGCTCGCCGGGTTATGGCGGTGGGCTTCTGGCACGGCGCTTGCTCCGTCGTCGCCACGTGCGCAGCAAGCACGAACGCACCAAGCGACAGGAGGTCGTCCATGACGCGTGCCGCACTCACCGAAAAAATGCTCGGCATCAAGCGCGAAAAGGGGTGGAGCTGGAAACATATTTGCAGCGAGATCGGCGGCATGTCGCCGGTTTTGATCACCGGCGCAGTGCTGGGCCAGATGAAGCTGACCAAGCCGCAGGCGGCGAAAGCAACCGAGCTGTTCGGGCTGAGCAAAAGCGAGGAGGCGTTGCTGAACGAGGTGCCGTACCGCGGCACGCAAATGCCGCCGACCGATCCCCTGATCTATCGCTTCTACGAGCTGGTGATGGTCAACGGTCCGGCCTTGAAGGCGCTGATCGAAGAGGAGTTCGGCGACGGCATCATGTCGGCAATCGACTTCGACCTGCTGATGGAGCGCCAACCCGATGCCAAGGGCGACCGCGTCAAGCTCTCCATGTCGGGCAAATTCCTGCCCTACAAATATTACGGCGCCACCGGCAACGCGCCGGGTTATGGCTATAAGGAAGAGTGACGCGTCGACTTCGACCGGGACCCGGCGAAAGCGGTCATTGGTATGCCCTCGCCCCTTGCGGGAGAGGGTAGCTCGGCGGTGCAACCGTAAAGTCGGGTGAGGGGTCTGGCCGCAAGAGCCTACCCTGCCGAGTTTGTCGAAGCTCAGCCTGCCCGCGGACTTAATCTGGGGGTCGATCCGAGTAAGCCGGCGTGGCGGGCGGTAGAGGAGATTACGCTGCCTCAAGCCGCGCCAGTTCGGTCTCGAAATCAAAGCGCAATTGCGCGCCTTCATCGTCGGGCAGGCAGCCGGTCATTTGCGGGAAGATGGTGCGATAGAGCGCGGCGCGTTTGGCGTCCCAAGGCATCGAGTGCGCTGCCCGCGCCTCGGCCAGAATCTTGTGCAGCTCCTCGCGAACCTTGTTCGGATCGGGATAATAGACCGGCGTCTCGAAATCCTCGTCGGACGGGTCTTGCCCATCGTGTCCGAACAGATCGCCTTGGCGGGGAGCCGACATGGTTCACACGTCCTCTGCGACCACAGGCGATTGATCCAGCAGCCTTGCCACCAGCACGTCAATGTTGGGGGCGATGCCTGACTCGGTCAACGCATCGCGGATGAGCTTTCGCGCGCGTTGAAATTTCACATTCTCGGGTAGTTCGAATGCCGCTGCTATTCGTTCCGCTTCGGCCGCAACAGCGGCGAGATCGTTGTGGAGAGCGAGCGTCGCATCGAATCGCGGGATGGGCAGCGTAAAGATGACTTTATCGAAGTCGCGCGCGCCCCATTGCCCGCGCGATTGCAACGAAGCAATTCGAGACCTTGAGGTTTCGCTATTAAGGATTGCAGTCAGATATGTTGCCTCACTGATACTCGCCGGTGCGAACCAATATAGCTTGTGCTCAATCACAGTAGCGGATGCTCGAAGCACACAAGCCGCTGGAATTGTCCCTGACGCCGCATAAGCCACACGAAGGCGCGGAATCGGAAACTGCGCACCCAATTCGTTGTGATAGTTCCATCGATCGGTCAGCCTCATCGATCCGCTTTCTGCGTTGGCATTCCAGATTGCTTCTGCGGCTGACATCCAACCATGCAATCCAAAGTATCCGCGATTGGCCGCCGCTTCTGCGTCCAACACGGTCCCTTGCGCCGTCACCGGCACAACACCCTCGAATGGCTTCCAAACACAGTAAGGCAGGATGCTCTCGCCCAGCAGCACCGGGTGCAGAAATTCTGCTTCGACTCTATGCTCGACGCCGGGCTGGAATTTCCACGGCTTCTTTTCCTGGCTGTTGCGCCGGCTGACGACAAAGGGTGCAGTCGGATCGCCGCCCAGGCGGCCCAAGCTTTTCCGCTCGACAAGGCACAGCATGCGCGGCACGAGCTTGGCGCCTTGCCGAAACGATTTCCGGTAGGTCGAACCGCCAGTGAACCGACCTTCGGCCGGCTTCGGCGCGTTCTCCTCTACGCTCAAAGCTGCGTCCGCCACGGCTTCCGAGGCATCCCGCATCGGCAACTGCCCCGAATAGGCCCGCACCGTGTCAGGCAAAGCTTTGGCGGTCGCGCGGCGTCGACCGAACACCACACAGGACGGCACTGGAAACAGCGGCTGCACGTCATCATTCATCGTCCACGCTTCATCCCATGCAATCCGCGCGCTGGAGAAGGAACCCTTGCGGAGTTTTTCGAACTGTCCGCGTGTTAGCGCCGCGAGCGGCAGTACGAACGCGATGCGTCCGCCGGACCGCAGATAGAGAGAGGCCGAACGCACGGTGAACAAAGCGGCGAGATCGTTCTGCGTGGCGAATTTTCCGCCTACATAGACGCGCTCTCCCTTTGCAAGCGCGCGGAATCGCGTCTGCAGGTCAGCGCTCATGTGCCGGAAGGCGACCCACGGCGGATTGCCGACAACCACATTGGCCCATCCGGTGCCGAACGACAGCGCCAGCGGCCGCGACAGGTTCCGCGCCACGTAAGTCCAGACCGAGTCGCGGCCCTGGCGGCAGAGATCGTCGAACGTAACGTAGGTCGCGACCATTTCGCGGACGCCCTCGGTCTCCGCTTGCGTCATGTCGCGCTTGTAATGCCGTTCAATTTCCAGTTTGAAAGCCGGCTCGCTTTGTCGCGCCGTCATCTTCTGTTCCGAGCCCTGCCGCATCCGCGCGACCAACTTGTCGAACAGATGGATGTCCTTGCAGAAGATTTCCGGGAATTTCAGATCGGTGCCGTCCGGTGGTGGCGGCACACGAATGACCAGCTCTTTCAGGTGCAGGGTCGTCGCGGTCGACAGCTGTAGCGAGTCGCCGAGATAGACCGGGATCGAAAGCGAGCCGGCACGTCTGGCGATGACCGGCGCCAGCGCCAGCAAATATGTCACACGCGCAATAATCACCGCGACTGGATGAATGTCCATTCCAGCAATGTGGTTCGTGGCCTCTTCCGCCTGCAGCTTTCCTTCCAGGCCCGACTCTTCAGCCTCTCTGATGAAGTTGCGAATTGCATGAAACAGGAAGGTGCCGGAGCCGCACGCCGGGTCGAGCACCCTTTGCTCGATCGGCCGCTCGACTGAGTGACGTACGATCTTGGCTGCCAGCCAATCCGGCGTGTAGTACTCGCCTAGCCCGTGCCGTTCTTCGCGGTCGATCAGCGACTCATAGAGAATCTTGAGCACGTCGCTCTCGACCTGATCGAGGCGAAAGCGTCGAACATGAGTGAGGATTCGACGGACTAGAACCTCGCCATCCGGTTCCGCAACCACCCAATCGAAGAAGTCGCTCTCCGCCGCGCCAAAGATGCCGGCCGCCTCGAACGCGGCGCCCGACAGCACGTGCCGAGGATTGTCGTCGCGAAGGCCGAGCACGGCCAGCGCAATCGCCTTTGCTACAATTACGAGAAACGTATGCTGAAAGAACAGCGCGTCGCTTTCGACCTCGCGGCCGTAGACCAGCTTCAGGAGTTGCGCCCACAATTGCCGCTTCAACGCGACGGCGGGATCGTTTTTCAGCTTGTCCCAAAGCGCCCGCAGACCATCATTGGCGCGCCGGAATGCAACCGAGTCTTGGCCAAGCTCAAGCCGCACAGTGATCGGGTCGGGATGAAGCGCGCTCTTGAGCGCGACGGCGCTGTCGAGCCACGCAAGAAACACGTCCGCTTTGTCGGGATCGAGCGTCGTGTCTTTCAGCTTGATGAGCTCGCCGCCGCTGCGCTCGAACACCACCCACTTGAGTCCGTCGGAGGCGATGCCAACGAAGCGTTCGCCCTCCTCACGTTCCCGGTCGGCGAGATAGTCGGGCATGCGCCGGACCACGTCATCCCACTCCTGGTCGAGGTTCCGCTTGGCCTCAAAAACGGTCCTTCCGATCAAAGCATCGAGCCGGCCCCTCACCTCGGGAACGCGTCGCTCGAAATCCAGCGCGCCGAGGTCGACACCGAACTCCTCCACCAGCAATTGGCGAAAGTCCGACTTCACCTCGTCGTGGCCAGGGCGCGTTGCAAGATGATGCAACAGCGCGCGCGTGCGCGGATTATTCGTCAAAATTGTCCTCGATCTCGACTAGGGAACGACCGTTGTACCGCGATCGCCAAATGTCGTTGATAACACCTCTGTAGGCGAGACTCATGTTACCCGTTGTCCTATCTACAAATCGACCGGCGCAACGCGATTAGGGCCATGGCACGATCCACACAACAAGACCTGTTCGAGGCCGAAGGGCAGCCCGAGTTGTTCGAGCCTGACGCGGCTCCTCCGGCTTACCGGCCTGATCCGGAGCAGGTTCGTACGCGGCTGCAGAAGATTCTGGCTCAAGCGCGGGCGGCAGAAAAGCTTCCATGGGATCGGGACACGCTGCTGGTGTACCGGACCATATTTCCTCAAATGGCTGGTTGGCTGCCCGAGGAAGAAGCCGCGCAACTGAGGTTCGAATTCGATACCGAGATGGCGCGCCTGAAGGCCGCATGATCCGAGCGCGTGGGCACATTTTCGTTGACATTGCGTCCCCATTTCAGTTATAGGAAAAGAATGGGACCTATATACCTGTTGACAGGGGACAAGCACTGTGATTAGATAACGTTATTGGTGATTTGCCGCAAACGTCGGTGACGCAAATGCTCAAGCAATTCAAAACACTGGCGGACTTGTATAACTGTTTCAGTGACAATCAAGTTGCCGTTGAGCACTTCAAAACGATTTGCTGGCGCAACGGCGAATTCTGCCCCTACTGCGGCACGACCAAGGTCTACACGCTGAAAGCGAACCGCTATCAGTGCTCCGAGTGCCGCAATACGTTCTCGATTTTGGTCGGCACCATCTTTGAAAATACGAAACTGCCGCTGAAAGTCTGGTTCGGCGCAATCTGGTTACTCATCAATCATCCCAAGGGCATCGCCTCAACCACGCTGGCGAAGGATTTGGGCATCACGCAGAAATCGGCGTGGTTTGTACTTCATAGGCTGCGCCATGCCGCCCGTACTCAGTCATTCAATTCGCCGTTGTCTGGCATAGTTGAGGTTGATGAAACATACGTCGGCGGCAAAGCCATCAATCGCCACAAGAGCCAGCGCCGCAGACGAAAGGGCTACGCGGGTTCAGTAGGCAAAACGCCAGTGATTGGCGCGGTGCAGCGTGGTGGCGACGTAATTGCTCGCGTGGCTCCCTCTGGACCGGGAGACGCTGGACACTTCATCAAGGAAGTGGTTTCGCCGTCAGCCGACCTTATCGTGACCGACGCTCACCCGGCCTACGCGACCATGACCGATCTGCCGCAGCATCAAATGGTCAATCACCGCATGGGCGAATACGTCCGTGGGGAAGCGCACACAAACACGATTGAAAGCGTATGGGCGCTCTTGAAGCGGCAGATCGTCGGCACTCATCACTGGATTTCGCCGAAACATTTGCAGCAATATGTTTCGGAAATGACGTGGCGCATGAACCGCCGCGCCATGACGGCAGAGGAACGCGTCAACGCGTTGTTCTCCACAGTCGAGGGGCGGCTCACCTATAAGGCGCTGATCGCGTGAGCGCCAAAATCCCCGCAGGGAGAGCGATTATTGCAGCGAGCGAAGTTTTGGCTCTTGCGCAGACGCCACTTTTGCCCCCTCGACAACTTGCAGAACTATGCCAGCGGCAGCGCCGCGAAACATATCTACGTGCGCAGGCTTTACCTTCTGGTTTTCTGCGCTGGCTATTCCCTCGATGGCTTCGTTTTGGATTGCATTTAGGTGTTGAATGGGGTCGTCGGTGATGGCGGAAATGAATCCAAGACAATTAACGAGCAAGATTTTCAGGCCGAAAATCTCGCCACGTAGCTCTGCAATGTCAGAGGTAGTCATGGTAGTCTCCCTAGACCCGATGTTCGCTGAGTGATCGGCGGCCCGTCCTCGGCATGCACAATGTCGAGGGTTGTGTTGGATTGCCGACACAGAGCCTCAAGCATGGAGGGCGGGCCTGATGAACGATATCACATACGTCGGATTGGATGTGCACAAGCAGACGGTTTGCGTGGCGATTGCCGAGAGCGGCCGCGGCGGGGAGGTACGAGCGGCTGGCGTATTCGAGAACCGCCCCGACGTCCTGCGCAAAATGGTGGCTCGGCTTGGCAAGCATCGGCGTCACCTCAACTTCTGCTACGAAGCCGGTCCTTGCGGATATGGACTTCACCGTTTGCTGACCGGTTTGGGGCACGACTGCGTCGTGGTGGCGCCATCGCTGATTCCGATGAAGGCGGGCGACCGGGTCAAGACCGATCGCCGTGACGCTTTGATGCTGGCGAAGCTGCATCGTGCCGGCGAACTGACGCCGATCTGGATCCCCGACGCTGCTCATGAAGCGATGCGCGATCTGGTGCGCGCGCGGGCGACAGCGGTGCGAGCGCTGTCCAAGGCGCGGCAACATCTGCAGGGCTTTCTGCTTCGCCATGACCGGATTTACCGCGGGGCTCGAGCCTGGACCCTGGCATATCGACGCTGGCTCACCACGGTGCGCTTTGATCATCCGGCGCAGCAGATCGTGCTGCAGGACTATATCCATGCTGTCGAGGATGCCGAAATCAGACGCGACCGGCTGACGCGGCAGATCGAAGAGCTGATACCGAGCTGGTCGATGGCACCTGTCGTCGCGGCGCTCCAAGCGATGCGCGGGGTCGCTCTCGTCGTCGCGGTCACGGTGGTGGCCGAAGTCGGCGACTTTCGACGCTTCAGCAATGCTCGCCAGCTGATGGCCTATCTCGGCCTGGTGCCGAGCGAACACTCGTCCGGAAGCACGGTCCGGCGCGCCGGAATTACCAAGACAGGCAATGCGCTTGCGCGTCGGGTACTGATCGAGGGCGCCTGGACCTATCGCATGTCGGCCCGCGTAAGTCGGAAACTTCACGATCGCCTCGAGCCGCTGCCCGCGGCGATCAGGGACATCGCCTGGAAAGCGCAGGTCCGGTTATGCGCGCGATATCGGCGCCTCGCTGCAACCGGCAAGCCGAAGGTCGTGGTCACCACCGCGATCGCCCGCGAGATGGTCGGCTTCATCTGGGCGATCGCCTGCATTGCACAGCCTGAGCTCATCTGACCAGGCCGTCGAAACTGAACCAACGAAAAAAGGAGGCCGGCTAAAATCCGAGGTGCACATTGCCGGAGGCAGGACCACGGTGGGGAACCCTCGTGCCTGTTATGAGCCGGTCCCCGGACCGATGCTCGACCCTAGAGCGAGGCAGCCCCGAGACGGAACCACGGTCATGCGGTACCCAACCCGCGCATGAGAGCTTGTTCAACCGGCGTCTTCGGGTCCTGTCTCCTGCTGTGTGCACCAACGATCGGCGCAGTCCGCGGCGGCGGAGTGAAAAACTGCGCGCCGCCCCTTGAAAGCGAACATGAGAGCTCTGCAATGTCAGAGGTAGTCATGGTAGTCTCCCTAAATGGCTAAAGGGGTCAAACGTCCGTCGCCGCTGAAAATCGACATGGGCTTCGATGAAGCCCTAGAGCGGTTTATCGGCACCAAGCCTAGCGAAGTTGATGCGCTGATTGAACGGGGCAAGACGAAAAAGCCGCCGGGCACCAAGCGTGCACGCAAGGCGTCCGGCGGGACCTCTCAATCCGAGTCCGTAGTGGATTTACGCCGCAGGCGGATGCGGAAGCGGGACATTGGTCGCTAGCTGTCTACAAGGCCAACGACGCCAATGCCCGCGGACATGCACGATTCTGCCCGCGCATGTGATGCGGTAGTGTGGGTTAACCCAAACCACGGCGATCTCCTGGTTGGAGGTTGCGCTAGCGGTCTGCGGTTTGAGGATTGGTTTCCGGGCTTTGGTCGGCGACGGGAAACAACCTCAGCCGCAAGATCGCGGTTGGTTGCCCTCGTCGCCCACAGCGCGCAGGTCCGGAGAAGCTGCCCCCTCGATACGAACCAGCGCGGTCCGTAAAGAACCTAAGAGAGGCGTTAGACCTGCGGCGGCTCTAGGAACTCACTGCTGCTACCGAGATCGCAGGCGTATCAATACGTGTAGCCCATGAGTCGCAGACCGTCAACAGGTATATAGGTCCCAAAAGAATCTTGCTCAGTGAGGGACGCCTTCGGCCGAGGGTACTCCTGAAGGTGGAGCGAGTGCGGTGCCCGCGGGCGGAGCGATACACTCTGTTCTCGGGCGGCTTCGGACAATACGCCCGGCCGGCACTATGACCGGTCTGCGAGGAGCTCGCTGGACTGGGACAGGCGCGTTGCCGCGTCCCAGGAAGCGCGGTCTGGAGCTGAGCGGTGGCGTTCGGTCGCCACCGCAAGAGCCGCGGTGGAACGCCGATAGGCGGCGCGTCACGTGGATCTTGTGTGCGCAGACTTGCGTACACTTGTCTGCGGTGGACGCGCGCCGCGCCCTAAAAAGCGCGGAGGTTCGATACACACGTCTGTCGGCGTTCCGCCTTCCTTTTTTTGTTGTTCGCGGCGAATGGTGAGATAGCGAAAGCGAATAGGGCAGAATGTTTCTTCCACTCGCCATTCCCCACTCGCCGTTTTGACAAAACTCGGGCGCGGAATGCGTCGCGGGAACGATGTTGCTTATCCGCCCCCGCACGTAGTGCGGGGGAGGGGGACCACCCGAAGGGTGGTGGAGGGGGCGTGCTGAAAAGAGGTTCGCCTCATCGCCGACGCCCCTTCCACCGCGCTAACGCGCGGTCCCCCTTCCCCGCTGCGCGGGGCAGGATGAAGCACGCGCGGAGCGCGGGAGGATGAAGACGTTACGCCGCTACGATCACGCTGCGATCGATCTCTTTGATGCTGGTGACGCCGGTGAGCGCCATGCTGACGGAGAGTTCGTTGCGCATGATCTCGATGGCGCGGGCGACGCCCGGCTGCCCGGCTGCGCCAAGGCCGTAGACATAAGCGCGGCCGCAGAGGCAGGCGCGGGCGCCGAGCGCGACAGCGCGCATGATGTCCTGGCCGGAGCGGATGCCGCCGTCGAACAGCACTTCGATCGACGATCCGACCGCGTCGGCGATCTTCGGCAACGCGGAAATCGACGATGGCGCGCCGTCAAGCTGGCGGCCGCCGTGGTTCGACACCACCAACGCCGCGGCGCCGGTCTTTGCCGCGGTGCGGGCGTCGTCGGCATCGAGGATGCCCTTGAGGATCAGTTTTCCGGGCCAGATGCCGGCAATCCACTCGATGTCCTTCCAGCTCATGGTCGGATCGAACTGCTCGGCGGTCCAGCGCGCCAAATACTTGACGTCCTTCTTGCCGCTGACATAGCCGGCAAGATTGCCGAAGGTCTTGCGCTTGCCCCGCGCGATGCTCAGCGCCCAGGCCGGCTTGGTGGCGATGTCGATGAGATTGCTGATGCGGATCTCCGGCGGCACGCTCAGGCCGTTCTTGATATCGCGGTGGCGCTGACCGAGGATTTGCAAATCGACGGTGACGACGAGAGCGCTGCATTTTGCCGCCGCCGCCCGCTCGATCAGCGAACGCACGAAGCCGCGATCCTTCATGACGTAGAGCTGGAACCAGAACGGCTTGTCGACCGCGCCGGCGACGTCCTCGATCGAACAGATCGACATGGTCGAAAGCGTAAATGGAATTCCCGCGGCCTGGGCGGCACGGCACGCCAGAATCTCGCCGTCGCCGTGCTGCATGCCGCACATGCCGATCGGCGCCAACGCGAGCGGCAGCGAAACCGGCTCGCCGAGAATCGTGGTCTGCATGCTGCGCGACGAGACGTCGACGAGGATGCGCTGGCGCAGCTTGATGGCTTCGAGGTCGGCGCGGTTCGCGTGGAGCGTCTGTTCGGAATAAGAGCCGGACTCGGCGTATTCGAAGAACGAGCGTGGCACCCGGCGGCGCGCAGTCTGCCGCAGGTCTTCGATGCAGGTCATGGTCTTCATGGCGGGTCCCGGCGCTTCCGCAAAGTTACTCAAACCTTACCGATATCACAGCCGAGGCCGCGGTTCGCAACCGCCGGAACACCGGAGCCGGCGCGCCGTTATTGTGGACAAGCTCCCGATTGCCAGGATCACCACCATGATGGACGAATGGAACAGAAACCGGCCGCCGGAGGCCGTTCGCGGCCATGTTGCGCGGCACGACAGCGATGCGGCGACGAAACGCCGCGAGCGGCAGGAACGGCGGAAGGAAGAACTCGACGACGCGCTCGATCGCGGGCTCGAGGACACCTTTCCGGGTTCCGACCCGGTCGCGATCACCCAGCCGCCGCACAGCGCCCGCGATAAGCGCAAATGGTAACCGAAGCCGTTGCAAGTTTGCCTGAGGGCGCCCCCTGCGCCGAGGCGGCCCGGCCTTGATTCAACTTGCAAATTCGCCCCGGCATCGGCAGCCAAAGGGTTCCGCAAATTGGCAAGATTATCAGTAAGATTATCGAATGTTTTTTGAGGCGGACGGCAGGGGGAAAGAGCTAGTATCGCCGTCAGTAATGGCAGGCGATGGGGATTATGGCCCGCAAGTATTTTGGCACTGACGGCATACGCGGCCGCGCCAATGGCGTGATCACGCCGGAATTGGCACTCAAGACCGGACAGGCCACCGGGCTCGTGTTCCGTCGCGGCGAGCATCGCCATCGGGTGGTGATCGGCAAGGATACCCGGCTGTCCGGCTACATGATCGAGACCGCGCTGGTCGCGGGCTTCACCTCCGTGGGCATGGACGTGCTGCTGCTCGGACCGATGCCGACGCCGGCGGTTGCCATGCTGACCCGCTCGATGCGTGCCGACCTCGGCGTCATGATTTCGGCGTCGCATAACCCGTTCGACGACAACGGCATCAAGCTGTTCGGGCCCGACGGCTACAAGCTTTCCGACGAGGTCGAGCAGAATATCGAACGGCTGATCGACACCGACATCACAAAGCGCCTCGCCAAAGACCGCGAACTCGGCCGCGCCAAGCGGATCGACGGCGTCCACGACCGCTACATCGAATTTGCCAAGCGCACGCTGCCGCGCAATCTCTCGCTGGAAGGTTTGCGCGTCGTCATCGATTGCGCCCACGGCGCCGCTTACCGGGTGGCGCCGGATGCGCTCTGGGAACTCGGCGCCGACGTCATCCCGATCGGAGTCGAGCCCGACGGCTTTAACATCAACCACGAATGCGGCTCGACGGCGCCGGAGGCACTGTGCCGCAAAGTGCGCGAGATGCGCGCCGATATCGGCATCGCGCTCGATGGCGACGGCGACCGCGTCCTGATCGCCGACGAGCAGGGACATATCGTCGACGGCGACCAGTTGCTCGCGGTGATCGCGGAAAGCTGGCGCGATGACGGGTTGCTCGCCAGGCCGGGCGTCGTTGCCACCGTCATGTCCAATCTTGCGCTCGAGCGCCATCTGCAAGCGCTCAAGCTTTCGATGGTGCGCACGCCGGTCGGCGACCGCTACGTGCTCGAATGCATGCGCGAACAAGGCTACAATGTCGGCGGCGAACCGTCCGGCCACATCATCCTGTCCGATTACACGACGACCGGGGATGGCTTTGTCGCCGCACTGCAGATCCTCGCGGTGGTGAAGAAGCAGGACAAGCCGGTGTCGCAAGTCTGCCACCGCTTTGCCGCCCTGCCGCAGGTGCTCAAGAACGTGCGCTATCGCGGCGGCAAGCCGCTGGAAAATTCCACGGTGCGGTCGGTCATTGAAGATGCCGAACAGCGCCTCAACGGCCATGGCCGCCTGGTGATACGGCCCTCGGGAACCGAGCCGGTGATCCGCGTCATGGGCGAAGGCGACGACAAGATGCTGGTCGAGGAAATCGTCGACGGCATTGTCGACGCACTGACAGATCACGCGGCGTAGGTTTGGCGGCGCAAGTCAGTCCCGCGCCTGCAGGAAGTGCGCGAACGCCTTTAGCGTCGTTTCCGAGACGTAATGTTCGATGCCCTCGGCGTTCGCTTCGGCCGACCCGGGAATAAAGCGCAAGCGCCGCTGTCATCCGCACGTCTCGGGCAACTTTTGTGACGATGGCCGGCAATGGAATTGCGGCGTTGGCTATTACAAATAGCCCGCTCGACAGTAATCGCAGCACGATCTAACAGGTAAAGGCGAGACCGCCGCCGGCGGCCTCGCCGTAATCATCAAACAGTCTTCAGATTCTCAGCGGCCGATTTGCCGGTCTTGCGATCCACCACAACCTCGAACGCGACGTTTTGACCTTCTCTCAACTCACGCAGGCCGGCGCGCTCGACGGCACTGATATGGACGAACACGTCCTTGCCGCCACCTTCGGGCTGGATGAATCCATAACCCTTTTGCGCGTTGAACCATTTGACGGTTCCGTTGCTCACGGGACACTCCTCTTTCGAATCAAGATATGAGCCGCGCGCTCATGCACGGCCCGGTTCGCTCGAGATTTTGGTGAAAGATCGTCAGTCAGGCGCGTTGTCGTCGCTGCGTGGCCTAGTCGTTCGGCCCGAAAACTCGATGGCGACTATTTAGCCAGAACGCGCCTTTTTCGCAAGGGCAGCGACAGCCACCACATCGGACTTCCGGATCTGATGTCACGATCCATTCACATTCACCGCGGGATGATCTCGCCGATCATGCCGGCATCATATTGCGTGAAAAACAGGCGGCCATCTGACATTGCAGTGATACAGCGCGCGCCGCTGGCGGGTGTCGGAATATCGTACTCATCGATCATGACGCCGCTTGAGTCCATTCGACCGATCTTGTTAGCAAAATTTTCAGTAAACCAGAGTTCGCCGTCGGTTGTGACCGCAACGCTACGCGCCGACGCATTCGGCGTCGGGATGGCGAACTCTCCCATCGTGCCGTCGCGCGCGATACGGCCAAGCGCGTTGGCGCCGGTCTCGACGAACCAGATGCTGCCGTCGTGATGTAACGCCATGGCGCGCGGCTGGCTGTCCGGGGTAGGTATCTGAAACTCGGTGACTTTACCATCGAGACTCATGCAGCCGATCCGGCCGACGCCGGCTTCACTGAACCACAGCGCCCCGTCGCGCACGACAATGGAAAGCGGCCGGCTGCGCGGCGTAATACCAGCGCTGAATTCAGTGACGCGGCCGTCAGGCGTAATACGTGCGATGCAATCGGCGTCGCCCTCGGAGAACCAGATATTGTCGTCGGGCCCGAGCGCGATGCCGTCCGGACCCGACCCGGCAGTCGGAAGTGTGTATTCCACGATTGCGCCGGATAAGCTGATGCGGCCAATACGGTTGCCGGCCTTCTCGGTGAACCAAAAATTGCCATCGGCGTCGGCCACGATGCCGACCGGCATGCTGTCGGCGGCGGGCAGCGCGAATTCGCGAAAGGCCCCAGTGCGCGGATCGAAGCAGCCGATCTTTGATGCTCCGTTCTCGCAGAACCACAAATTTCCATCCGGCCCTTCCACGGCAATGTAGGGCTTGCTGTCGGGTGTCGGAATTCGATGCTCGCGAATAATGGGCTTTGCGCGCGCGCGCGTCGCGCCTGGTCTTGCCGCGGAACCGCTGTGCGCCATAAGCGACTCTAAGCTTTCTTGTGACTTCCGTTCGCGCCGTTCTCGGCATGTGCGACCTGCCAGATGCGCGACGGGGTGAGCGGCATATCGAGATGTTCAACGCCGAGTTCCCGCAGGGCATCGAGCACCGCATTCACTACCGTCGGCGGCGCGGCGATCGTTCCGGCCTCGCCGATGCCCTTGATACCAAGCGGATTGGTTTTAGCCGGAACTTCGACCAGCTCGGAGACAAAGTTCGGGAAGTCGCCCGCGCGCGGCATGCCGTAATCGAGAAAACTTCCGGTCATCAGCTGGCCGGATGTTTCGTCATAGACGATATTTTCGAATAACGCCTGGCCGACGCCCTGCGCGATGCCGCCGTGAATCTGACCCTCGCAGATCATCGGGTTGATCGCCATGCCGAGATCGTCGACGGCGACAAAACGATCGATGCGCACGACGCCGGTCTCCGGGTCTACTTCGACCTCGCACACCTGGCAACCGTTCGGATAATTCGGCGCGCCGCCAGGCACGCCCGAGTAGGTGCCAACCCCGTCAAGCCCAAGGCCAAGTTTGAGGACCGGCCCCGCGGGCGCAAAGAAGGCGCGGGCCACATCGCCCATCGACATCTTCTTGTCGGTCCCCATCACCGTATAGGTGCCCGCGTCGAACTCGATGTCGGCGGGCGCGGCTTCCATCAACGCACCAGCCATGTCTTTGCCGCGGGCAATGATCACATTGGCGGCGTTGCGTAACGCATTGCCGCCGACCAAAGAACTGCGCGCCGCAAATGTGCCGCGGCCGAACATCACTTTCTCGGTATCGCCTTGAATGTAGTTGATCGCCTCGAACGGCACGCCCAGCCATTCGGCGACGAGCTGGGCGAACGCGGTGGCGTGGCCCTGGCCGTGCGAATGTGTGCCGGCAACGATCGACACCATGCCGCCCGGATCGAACCGTATTTCCATGCGTTCGTTAAACACGCCGCCAAGCTCGATATACGGCGTGACGGCTCGTCCGCGCAGCTTGCCGCGCCGCGCGCTGTCCTTCTGCCGCGCACCGAAACCCTTCCAGTCCGCCAACGTCAGGCATTGGTCCATCAGCTTTTCGAATTCGCCGCTGTCGTAGGTGTGATGCGTCGGCGTGTGATAGGGCAGCGCCTCGGGCTTGATCAGATTGCGCCGCCGCAACTCGACACGGTCGATGCCGGTGATCTGCGCGGCCCGATCGACCAGACGCTCGATCAGATAGATCGCTTCCGGCCGGCCGGCGCCGCGGTAAACCGAGGTCGGCGTGGTGTTGGTGAAAACGGCGTTGGTTTTGATGTCGATCGTCTGCACGTCGTACAGGCTCGGAATGAACATCAGCGACCAGAACAGCGGCGCGGTCGCCGCCGCCCACCAATAGGCGCCCAGCGCCTGATAGGCTCTGGATCTGATGGCGAGGAATTTACCGTTCTCGTCGAGCGCAAGCTCGGCATAAACGACCTGATCGCGGGCGTGGTTATCGCACAGCAGGCTTTCGCTCCGCGTCGCCGTCCACTTCACCGGCCGGCCGCAACGTCTGGAAGCCCACAGCACCAGAATGTCATCAGGATATAAATTAGCCTTCATGCCGAAACCGCCGCCGACATCGGGCGACAGCACTCTGATCTTCGATTCCGGCGAGTGCAGCGTGGCCGATATTGCGGCGCGCACGCTGTGCGGATCCTGAGACGTTGTATGGAGCGTATATCTGCCGTCCCCGGCGTCGTAGACGCCGAGCGCGCAGCGCGGTTCGATCGGGTTGGCAGTGACGCGGTTGTTGACCAAGCGAACCGTGGCAACGTGCCTGGCACCAGCGAAGGCGGCGTCGGTCGCGGCCTTGTCGCCGAACGCAATCGTCACCGCGACGTTGCCGTTCGGGCAATCATTCCAGATTTTCGGTGCGTCCGCTTTCGCCGCCTCTTCGATATCGACCAACGCCGGCAGTGGCTCGTAGTCGATGGCGACAAGCTCGGCAGCATCGCGCGCCTGCGCCTCGGTTTCGGCGACCACGAAGGCGACGTAATCGCCGACACGGCGGACCCGGTCGGCGAGCAGGACGGGACGCGTGGTCGGAAATCCTTTCGGGCCGCCCCACGATTCCGGCATGAAGAATGGCGGAATGCCGCTGACCTTGTCGGTAACAGCATCCGCGCCGATCAACACACAGACGACGCCCGGCGCCGCCTTCGCGGCAACCACGTCGATGCTTTTGATCACCGCGTGCGCGTGCGGCGAAAACACCGCCACGCCATAACACTGACGCGGCAGCACGAAGTCACCGACGTATTGACCGGCGCCGGTGGTGAAGCGCTGATCTTCGACCCGGCGGACGGCCTGTCCGATGCCGAACTTCGTCATCGCTATCCCGGTGCTCAAGCGCAATAGCCGCCGTCGACCATCAGCGCGTTACCGGTGGTAAAGCTGCTGCGATCGGAGGCAAGGAAACATACCGCCTGGGCGATTTCCTCAGGCACGGCGTGGCGGCCGAGCGGTATCTGCTCGTCGAACCACTCACCGGCATCGCGGCCGAGCACGGCACTCATGCTCTTCTCGGCCGTGCGCATGAATAAATTATCGACCGGTCCGGGATTGACGCTGTTGACGCGGATGCGGCGCGGCGCGACCTCCTTGGATACGCCGCGCATCATGCCCATCAGCGCATGCTTGGCGGCAACGTAGGAGCAATTGAAGGGAACGCCCTTCACCCCGACGGTGCTGGCAGTAATGATGATGCTGCCGCCGTCATTCATCTGCGGGATCGTGTATTTGCAGGCGAGGAAACAGCCACGCACGTGCGTGGCGATGATCCGGTCGAACAGATCCTCTGGGTATTCGGTGATCGGCATCAACGGGCCGTCGTTGCCCGCATTGCTGAACAGCACGTCGATCTTGCCCCACCGCGCGACGGTTTCGCCGACATAGTTGCGGGTTTGTGCTGCGTCGGTCACGTCGGCGGCGACAAAAGCCGCTTGGTCCGTGCCTAGGTCGCGGACCGTGCGCGAAAGCTTTTCGGCATCGAGATCGACAAGCATGACTCTCGCGCCCTCGGCGAGCAGCGCGCGCACACTGGCAAGCCCGAGACTGCCGGCGCCTCCGGTAACGATGCAGGTTTTTCCCTCGACCAGTCCCAAAACGTCCTCCCACTTGTTCAAAATGTCGGGTGGACACGACGCCACCTCATTCTTCGACCGCGCGATCATAGTTGAGCACGCGCGACGCCGAAAGTCGCCGGGCTTCGTAACAATCGGGACGCATGGTTGAGCGCCCGGCGCAAAGTGCCTACGGTAATGCGAATGAGGGCGGCATTGCCTGATCCGCCCAGAGAATTTCACCCGTGGGAGGAGAGTTCATGCGGATTATTGATCTTTCGGTTGCGCTCAGGGCAGGAATTGCTTCGGATCCTCCAAGCATGCTGCCAAGCATCGAATACCGCAACCACAAGCAGGGTGCCGAAGAATTTGCGACCACATTCCCCGGGCTCAAGCCCGAACAGCTGCCGGACGGCGAAGGCGCCGCCATCGAGCAGGTGAAAATCACGACCCACAACGGCACCCATCTCGACGCGCCCTGGCACTTCGCAAGCACGATGGACGGCGGCAAGCCGGCGCTGAAAATCGATCAGGTTCCGCTGGAATGGTTTTTTTCCGCAGGCGTGAAGCTCGACTTCCGCGACAAGCCGGATGGCCATTTGTGCAACGCCGATGACGTCAAGCACGAGCTCGATCGCATCGGGCACACGCTCAAGCCGCTCGACATCGTTCTGGTGAATACTGCGGCGGGAACCGCTTACGGCCAGCCAAACTTCATCGATAAGGGCTGCGGCATGGGCCGCGAGGCGACTTTGTATCTGACCAAACAGGGCGTCCGCGTCACCGGCACCGACGGCTGGAGCTGGGACGCACCGTTCTCGTTCACACGAAAGCGGTTCGCCGAGACTGGCGATGCGAGCCTCATTTGGGAGGGGCACAAAGCCGGCCGCGAGATCGGCTATTGCCACATGGAGAAGCTCACCAATCTCGACCAACTGCCGCCGTTCGGTTTCAAGGTTTGTTGCTTTCCGGTGAAGATCGAAGCCGCCTCGGCCGGCTGGACCCGCTGCGTCGCGCTGCTCGATTAACCGGTTGTCAGTCAGAACTAAAAACGAGCACGGGAGGAGATCACATGGACCGGTTCAGTTTCGGGCCAGCCGACAACAGCATCATTCAGATCGCTTACAGCGTCGCCGATATCGAAGAGGAAATGCGCCGGTACTCGGAACTTCTGCGCGTCGGTCCGTGGTTCCTGATCGGCCCGTTTGTGCCGCCGAAGGGCGTTTATCGAGGCGCGACCACAAAGATGCACGTCAGCCTCGCGCTCGCCTATTCGGGTGAGCTCATGGTCGAACTAATCCAACAGCATGACCAGGAACCATCGGTCTTCCAGGAAACGCTGAAAGCGCGAGGAGCGCACGGCTTTCATCACTGGGCGATCGGTGCTCGCGATTTCGAGAAGACTACGGCGCAATACAGGTCCCGCGGATACCAGGAAGCATTCACCGATACTGCTCCCGATCCGCTCGGCTGCCGCGTCATCTATTTCGACACCGGGCGCGACCTGCCGGGCATGCTTGAAGTCATCGAGATCAACGCAGGTACGGAAGAGGCCTTTCGCAAGGCCTACCAGGCGGCGCAAGAATGGAATGGAAAAGACCACATCGTGCATCGCAGCTAGTCCGATAGTCGGCACCCGGCGCTTATGAACGATGCGTCTGAAATACATGCCCGGCCGAAGCTCGTCGGCGCGCGCATCAAGCGCACCGAGGACCCACGCCTTCTCACCGGGCGTGGCACCTATACGGACGACCGGCGCGTGGACCGCGTGCTGCACGTCGCGTTCCGCCGCAGCGATCAATCGCACGCGCGGATCGCCGCCATCGACTGCGCGGCCGCGAGTTCCGCGCCGGGCATTGTCGCGGTGCTCACCGCGGAGGATTTGAGCGATCTGGTCAAACCGGTGGTCGCCACGTCCCGCATGCCCGGTTACTACGCCACCCCGATATTGCCGCTCGCGCTTGGCAAGGTGCGCTACGTCGGGGAACCGATCGTCGGCGTCATCGCCGACACCCGCTACCGCGCCGAAGATGCGCTGGAACGTGTCACCATCGAACTCGAACCGTTGCCAGTGGTCGTCGATCCGGAACAGGCAATTCGAGCCGGCGCGCCGCTACTGCACGACGAGGCTGGCACCAATGTGCTGGTGAGCCGCGAGTTCAAGCGCGGCGAGGTCGATGCAGCCTTTCAGACGGCAGCGGTGCGCGTCGGGGGCCGCTTCCGTATGCACCGTAAGACCGCGGCCGCGATGGAGCCGCGCTCGTGCCTCGCCGAATGCGGGCTTGGCGGCTACACGCTGACGCTGCATTCGGCCACGCAAATACCCGGCATCGTCCGCGATGGACTAGCTTTGGCGCTTGGCATTCCGGGCGAGCAGATTCGCGTGGTCGCGCCCGACGTGGGCGGCGGCTTCGGCGGCAAGGGTTCGCTTTACCCTGAAGAGATTTTCGTTTGCGCCGCGGCGCTACTGCTGCGACGTGCGATCAAATGGACCAGCGACCGGCTGGAAGACTTCGCCGGCAACAGCCAGGCATTCGACGAAATCGTCGACGCCGAATTGGCGCTGGACGTCGACGGTCACATTCTCGGCTTGCGTGCAGACGTCATCGGCGATGTCGGCGCTTACTCGATCTATCCATGGACGGCGGCACTCGAGCCGGTGCAGGTGGTGAGTTTCCTGCCCGGACCCTATCGCGTTCCACACTATCGCGGCCGGGTGCAGGCGGTGGCGACGTCCAAGCCCCCGACCGGACCCTATCGCGGCGTTGGCCGGCCGATCTCCACTTTCGTCATGGAGCGCCTGGTCGATATGGCGGCGGCGAAAATCGGGATCGACGCCAAGGAAATCAGGCTGCGCAACCTCGTTGCCAGCGCCGAGCTTCCCTACAAAGTTGCCTCCGGCATCGTCTGGGACCAATCCGGCTTTCAGGAAGGTCTGAACGCAGCTTGCGCCGCCATCGGCTATGAGCAACTGCGCAGCAAGCAACGAGAAGCGCGCGCTGCGGGCCGCTGGTTCGGCATCGGTATCGCCTCCTATGCCGAATTGACCGGCATCGGATCGCGCATCTCAGTCGCCCCGGGGATGCCGATCCAAACCGGCACTGAAACTTCCATCGTCCGTGTCGATGCGGATGGCAGCGTGAGCGCAGCATTCGGCATTGCCTCGCATGGCCAGGGACTAGAAACGACCCTTGCCCAGATCGTCGCCGAACATCTTGGCGCCCACTTCGACGACGTGCGTATCGTGCACGGCGACAGCGCCGCGGTCCCCGGCGCGACCGGAACTTATGCGAGCCGCAGCCTGGTCCTGGCCGGTGGCGCGGGGACGTTGGCAGCGCAAGCGGTGCGCGAGAAAATCCTCAATGCCGCTTCGCATCTTTTGGAAGCGTCCGCCGCCGACCTGATTGCCGAGGATGGGCGCGTGACCGTTGCCGGCACTGATCGTTCAATCACGTTCCGTGAGGTTGCGCGCGCCGTTTATGCGGAAGCTGCCGCGCTGCCGCCAGACGCCCGCGAGGAACTCGCGGCAACAAAGACTTATGATCCGGTGTTCGGCACCACGACATCGGCAACCCACGTCGCCGCAATCGAGATCGACCAGGAAACCTACGAGGTCCGCATCGATCGTTTTGCTGTTGCCGAGGATTGCGGCAGGCTGGTGAACCCGTTGATTGTCGACGGACAGGTTCACGGCGGCGTTGCGCAAGGGATCGGGGCGGCGCTCTACGAAGAGATCGTCTACGACGAGCAAGGCCAGCTCACGACCGCTAGCTTCGTGGATTACCTCGTGCCGTCGGCTTGTGAAGTTCCGTCCGTGCAAGTCGTGCATCTGGAAAGCGTTTCACCGACGACGCTAGGCGGCTTTCGCGGCATGGGCGAAGGCGGCACCATTGGCGCGCCCGCCGCGATTGCCAACGCGCTCGCCGACGCACTGTCGCCGCTTGGCATTGAGATCAACGAGCTTCCAATAACGCCCGAACGTCTGTTCCGCCTCGTCGAGGCGGCACGACTGAAGGCTAAAGCGTGAAAGAGAAAACATGGATCTGGGGCTGAAAGGCAAAATCGCGTTGGTGACGGGTGCGACCAGCGGAGTTGGCCGCGAGATCGCGCTCAGTCTCGCCGCCGAAGGCGCAAGCGTGGCCGTCAACTACCGCTCTTCCGCGGAAGATGCGCACGATCTCGTCGGCGAAATCGCGGCCACAGGCGGCAAGGCAACAGCATATCAGGCGGACGTCGCCGACTTTGTCGCGGTCAAGGCGATGATCGAGCAAATCGTCAAAGACTTCGGCGGCCTCAACATCCTGATCAACAACGCCGGCCTTGCGTTGCGCCAGCGCTTCATAGAGACGAAGCCCGAGGATTGGCATCGCCAGATCGACGCCTGCCTCTATGGCGCGATTTACTGCTGCCATGCCGGTGCACCTTATCTCGATGCTGCCAAGAACGGCCGGATTGTCAGCGTGATCGGCGATTCCTCGCGGGTCGGCGAGTCGGGCCTCGCGATCGTCGCCGCCGCGCGCGCCGGTGTCGCCGCCTTGATGAAATCGCTGGCGCGTGAATTCGGCCGCTCCGGCACGACCGCAAACACGGTCTCGCTCGGACTGGTGGAAACCCCGCACGACAAGGAATGGGTCGACGCCAACCGCGAAAAGCTGATCAAGCTTTATCCGCTGCGCCGCCTCGGCGTACCGGACGACGTCGCGCCGATGGTGACCTTGCTGGCCTCGCCGCACAGCGGCTGGATCACCGGGCAGGTGCTGAGCATCAGCGGCGGGTTCAGCATGGTTTGAGGATAGCCGCAGATGCTGCGCACCGACCTGATAGCGCCAATTCCGGAACTATTGCAGCGGCACGCCGCGGCGCATGGCAGCAAGTGCGCTTATCGCGATGCCCAGACATCGGTGAGTTATGCCGCGCTCCGTGAGCGCACTGGCAAGCTTGCCGGCCATCTCGCCGATAACGGCATTGCTGCCAACGATACGGTCGCAGTCTTTCTGCCCAATTCCGTGCCCTGGGTCGAAAGCTGTTTCGCGATCGCCCGCGCCGGCGCGATCAGCGTGCCGATCAGCTACGACTCGACCGAAGCCGAAATCGCCTATCGGCTCGCGGATGCCAACTGCAAGGCGGTGTTTACGGCGGCGGAACGCGGCGATCTCATCGCGCACCTCCAAGCCTCCGCACCCAATCTCAAGACGCTGATCGTGACTGACCGCGGCACCTGCGCCGCAACGGCATTGAGCTATACTGACTTGCTTAAGACTATCCCGAAGTCGGCGCCGCGTGACGCCGCCTCGCTGCACGACACTGCTTTCATACTCTACACATCCGGCACGACCGGCCGCGCCAAGGGCGTGGCGCTTACCGTACATGGCATGTTGTGGGTGAACGCCGCCTGCTGGGCTCCGATCGCGGGGTTAGGCGAACAAGACACCGTGCTTTCGCCGCTGCCGTTGTTTCACTCTTACGCGCTCAATTTATCGGTGCTGAGCGTTCTCGCGACCGGCGCGACGTGTCACATCATGGAGAAATTCTCGACCAGTGAAGCGGTGCGGCTCCTTAAGACCGGCGAATTCACTTTTTTTCCCGGCGTGCCGACGATGTTCCACTATTTGCTGCAGGCGACGCGCGCTGAACAGAACTTGAGATTCCCCAATCTCCGCCTGTGCGTTTCGGCCGGCGCGATCATGCCAGCAACGCTGAACCGCGAATTCGAAGATCATCTCGGCGTCAAATTGCTCGATGGCTACGGCATCACCGAAACCTCGACCATGGTGACGATGAACTGGCCGACCGGCGGACGCGTGCTCGGCTCCTGCGGCATTCCGCTGCCGGGTCTCGCTGTGCGCGTCGTCGATCCCGGCGGCCGCGATGTCGCACCGAACCAGGAAGGCGAGTTGATCGTCCGTGGCCCCAACGTGATGCCCGGCTACCACAACAAGCCCGAGGAGACCCGCAACGTCTTGCGCGAAGGCTGGTATCACACCGGCGATCTGGCCCGCAGCGACGATGACGGCTTTCTGACCATTACCGGGCGGCTCAAGGAACTGATCATCCGTGGCGGCCAGAACATCGCGCCCGCCGAGATCGAGGAAGTGGTCAACGCTTATGCGGCCGTGCTCGACTGCGCGGTGGTGGGAATGATGCACGAGCATCTTGGCGAGGTGCCGGCGCTTTTCATCGTGCCGCGCCCCGGCGAGGTCATCGAGAGCGAAGCCTTGCTCGTCCATTGCCGCACCTATCTGTCGGCATATAAGGTCCCGCACACGATCCAGACCATCACCGAAATCCCGCGCACCGGATCGGGCAAGATTATCCGCTACAAGCTGCGCGAGCTTCTGAAGGCAGCTTCCGAAGGCGTGTAGTGTGAGGAGACGCCCGCGCGTTTGGCGGGTCAGTGCCGCCACTCTACGTGCGTGTTGTCAGCCGGCCGCCGGAATCGGACTTGGCGCCAATCCCAACGCTGACAGATCGAGCCGCTGCGGGGGCGCGCTTCCATTAGCCGCTTTAGCGACTTCTTTGCGCTGCTCGGGTTTAGCGGCTGGCTGAGTGGCTTGCTGGCCGGCCGCGGAGATGCCGCCGGTGATGCTGGCGCCCTGCTCGATCTGCAAGGTGCCGAAACTGACATTGCCGTCGACCCGGCAGCCCGAGCGTAGGATCAAGAGGCCTTTCACGTTCAGTCGCTCGAACACGTCGCCTAAAATCTCGGCCTTCTCAGCGACATCGATCCTGCCCTTGATCGTGCCAGTCTCGCCGATGAATAGCGTGCCCGCTGATATGTCGCCTTCCAAGACACCATAGACGACCAGGCAATCGGCGCTGAGGACGGCGCCCTTTATCGTGACGCCTTCCCCGACATAGAGCTTATTAGCTTCCGGCGACTCGTCGACTGCTGCAGACATTAGTTGCCCTTTCGGTCCAGGCTGACCGTGCGCAACGCGAATCGCATTAATGCCTCAATAGACAGCAGAATCTACGGCGATGGCACACGATTGGACCGCCGCTGGCGCTTCCGCCATGGTTTTCCACAGAATAACCATCGGTTGCCTTGCCGTTGGGGTCGACGCGCCACGTCGCAGGCTACCGGGCGAGCGGACTGACAAAATAGACCATGAACAGTGCAGCTTCGTTGGTGAAGGCGAAACCTCCTTTCCTGTCTGTCATTGCTCGCACCGGGCTGTCACCGAATTGACATTTCACGGTGCCGTAGCTTTGGCACAATGAGAGAACAAAATTGCACTCACTTGCCCGCCGGGGCCGAAGCGGATCAGCCCGCCTCACGAACCGCAACCTCAGCGAGATGTGGACCGTACATCATCATGACGACAACCAGAATTAACCCTTGGCGGCTCGTGACGCGGCGGTTTTTCACGGGGTTGGTGAGCGCGGCCGTCTTCGTCATGGGCACGTCGCTATTGCCGGCACGCGCTGAAGACCAACCCGCAAAGGAAGCAAATCCGGTTTCTTTGACGGCCGCGCACGCAAGCATTTCAGCGGCAATCGAATTTGGTCTGCCCGCGCTCGATCGCGCACTTGAACGGCGGGTACCCCGCCGACTGGCAACCTTCAACGATCGCGCGACCCTCTGCTGGCACCGACGAATCCTTCGCCGTGAAGTCAACATCGACTGCGAGTATTCGGGATTCGTCGAACGGACCGGTCCGATTTCGTTGCGCGCCGAACGGGGCCGCTTGAGCGCGGCGGTGCCATTGTACGGAACGGTTACCGGACAGGGCATAGGCCGCTTTGCCCGGGTTCTGCACGGCACCGCCGACGGACAAATGACGTTCTACGCCACCGCGCGCCCTCGCCTGCGGCCGGACTGGACCGTGGCGCTGGACATGGGCGAAGGCTTCCGTTGGCAGGAGCGGCCGGTCCTGAGGATACTGGGCTTCTCGATCAACCTGACCCGCTTTGTCGAGCCAAGGATTCGCCAGCAGCTGCAACGTGTGCAGGCCGAAGCGGAGGCGAGCCTTCGCGGTCTCAATCTCCGCGGTAAGGCTGAAACCGCGTGGCGTCACGCGTTTCAAGCGGTGAAAATCATCGACGCTCCGGAGGTCTGGCTGCAGATGTCGCCGCAGACGGCGGCATTTGCGGGGATGCACGCACACGGCAATGTCCTGGAAGGATCTATGGAGATCACCGGAACGGCCACCACGACGATCGGGGCCGAACCCGCGGCAGCCGCTCCTACGCCTTTGCCGTCGCTTGGAACCGATGTCGCCGAACCGGGCCGGTTTGAGATCGTGCTCCCGGTCGATATCAACTACGACGCGGTTCGCACCAAAATTCAGGAGCTGGCAACCGCGATGAACAATGTCGGCGGCTCCTTGCGCGACATCGCGGTTCGCCCCTCCGCCGGCAAAATTGTCATTGGGCTTCGCTTGGCCAGCGCCGAGACCACCGACAAGGATGGCGAGTGGGTCTATCTGACGGCCACGCCGCGGCTCGACGGAGAAAAGCAGACCATCGCATTTCCCGAAATCTCCGTCTCGACATCCCAACAAGCCGGCGCGACGTCGGCGGCGGCGTTGCTCAAAGACGACAGCTTCGTGCAGAACCTGCGCCAGCAATTGCAGGTCCGCTACCAGGCCGAACTTGATAAAATCGTCGGATCGGTCAATGCACGTCTGACCCGGTCGCTCGGCGACGGATTTCGCAGCGAGGCGCACCTGACGTCGGCAGGGGTGGAAAATATGCAGGTCCTGGATAGCGGCATGCGCGTTGACGTTCACGCCGGCGGCGATCTGAAGATCCTGTATGGTCTTTGATCTCGGCGGCCCGGTGCGTTCATGACCAAGTCCAAGCAACGTCGGCTGTCGCTTACAAACATGGTGATGATCACCTCGGTGATCGCGTCTAGCGCCGGTCTTGGCGGTTCCGACCGAGCACAAGCGCAGTCCGGGTTTTATCTGACCAGCCGTGAGGAGCTTGCCGGACCGCCCGGAAGCCTGATCCGCACAGCGCCAATGCAAGGCGCCCCCAATGGCGCCGCCGCCTACCGGATCCTCTACCGATCCACTGGACTTCATAACGAGCCGATTGCAGTTTCGGGAGTTGTCGTCGTTCCGGCAGGCCCGGTTCCTCCTGGCGGACGCCCAATCGTTGCCTGGGCACATCCGACGACGGGCGTCGTGCCGCGTTGCGCTCCCTCTTTGGCGCTGTTCGTGTTCCAGCAGATCCAGGGGCTGAGAGAGATGGTCGAACGCGGTTATGTGGTGGCCGCAACCGACTACCCGGGACTCGGCACGCCGGGTCCACATCCGTACCTCGTCGGCATCAGCGAAGGGCGCGCCGTTCTCGATTCCGTGCGAGCAGCGCGCGCGGTGCCGGACGCAGGCGGCGGACGGCGCTTCGCGGTTTGGGGCCATTCGCAGGGCGGTCAGGCTTCGCTCTACGCGGGGATTTTGGCAAAGGCCTACGCCCCGGAGCTGGAGCTGGTCGGCGTCGCGGCGGCTGCGCCGGCGACTGAACTTGCGCGGCTGATGGCGGACGATCTCAACACCAATGGCGGCAGAAATCTCGCGGCGATGACATTGTGGTCGTGGGCGCGCGTTTTCAAAGCGCCGATTGAGCGCGTGGTCCAGGCGCAGGCCATACCGATCGTGAACCGCTTGGCCGAGGAGTGCGTCGAATCGGTTTACGATCTCGTTCTCCGGCAAAAAACCGCGCGCGGACTGGAGCAAGCCTTTCTGTCGGTGCCAAATCCGATTGACTTCGAGCCGTGGCGGTCGCTCGCCGCGAGCAATACCCCCGGTGTTTTGCCGCATGGACTGCCGGTCTTTCTGTCGCAGGGCGAAAATGACAAGCTTGTTCTGCCGCAAGTGACAAAGGACTACGTGACACTGCTGTGTCGAGGCGGCAGCAAAGTGCACGCCATCCTGCTGCCGGGGGTCAATCATGGCTTTGCTGGCCGCGACAGTGCCGGCATGGCGGTCGACTGGATGGCCGGGCGGTTTGCCGGCGCGGCCGTCCCCAATGACTGCGGCTAGAATAGATTCGCCGCCATCGGTGGATTTTCCGCAATCGCGCACTAGCTAGGGGGTTGTGCGGTCCGCTGCAGGGTTTCGGGGCCTCGTGCCAATTCATGACCGAAGAGCGCATTAACCGTAAGCTCGCGGCCGTTCTTGCCGCTGACGTGGTCGGCTATTCTCGGCTGATGGGAGCGGACGAGGGCGGCACGCTGACCGCCCTGAAGCGGCATCGCGAAACCGTGTTCGATCCGGCAGTCGCCGCTCACCACGGCCGCATCGTGAAGCTGATCGGCGATGGCACGATCGTCGAGTTCGCGAGCGTCGTCGACGCGGTCAATTGCGCGCTCTCGATTCAGCGCTCTGCTGCTTTGCCGCCGGACCAAAACGGCGCGCCGTCTATTATCGTCCTGCGCATCGGCATCAACCTCGGCGACGTCATTATCGAAGCCGACGATATCTATGGCGACGGCGTGAACATCGCTGCCCGATTGGAGCCGGTCGCCGAACCGGGCGGCATCTGCATCTCCTCGATCGTCAACGAGAGCATCGGCAACCGGGTCGACGTTGCGTTCCAGGACGGCGGCGAGGTCAGCGTCAAGAATATCGACCGGCCGATCAGAATTTGGCGCTGGCATCCAAACATGGCCACAACCGCCACGGCGCCGGCGCCGAAATCCGCCGCCAAACCGGAGCCAAAGCCCGTGACTGCGTCGATCGCCATTCTGCCGTTCACCAACATGTCGGGCGATCCCGAGCAGGAATATTTCTCCGACGGGATCAGCGAAGACATCATCACCGACCTGTCGAAGATCGCCGGCCTGACGGTGATCGCGCGCAATTCGAGCTTCACCTACAAGGGGCGCGCGGTCGACGTTCGCGACGTCGGGCGCGAACTCGGCGTCGCGTCGGTGCTTGAAGGTTCGATCCGCCGCGCCGGCCAGCGTGTGCGGATCACCGCGCAGCTCATTGACGCAGCGAACGGGGCGCACCTGTGGGCGGACCGCTACGACCGCGATTTGACCGACATCTTCGAGGTCCAGGACGACGTCACCCGCCGCATCGTCGACGCGCTCAAGGTGACGCTCAGCCCGGCCGAGAAGGCGCAGCGGAGCGAGCCAAAAGCATCCGACATGGAAGCTTATGAGGTGGCGCTGCGTGCCCGCGAAGTGCTGCTCGGGCCGACCAAAAATCGCGAGACCTTCGATCAGGCGAGGAAGCTCTTCTTTCGCGCCCTCGAACTCGATCCCAACATGGCCAAGGCCTATGCCGGATTGGCCTTCGCCTACATGTTCGATTACCAGAACCGCTGGAGCGACAATCCCGATGCCTCGCTCGAGCGCGCCAAGGAATACGCCGAGCGCGCCATCGAGAAGGATCCGAAGGAGGCTTTGGCGCATACCGTTGCCGCCGTGGCCGCGACCTTTGGTCGGGATATCGACCGGGCGCAGAAGGAAATCGAGATCGCGCTGTCGCTCAACCCGAACATGGCGATGGCCTACAACATTCAGGGCGGCACCCGCATTTATTTGGGACGGCCGGAAGAGGCCATTCCGTTGATCGAACGCGCCATGCGGCTTGATCCCGCCACCAACCAGCAATTCCTGCATTTCTTCGGAATGGCCAACCTCCTCGCCGGCAGGTACGAGACTGCCGCGGCCGCGCTCCGGGAGCGCATTCGGCTGGTGCCCGAGACGGATTTTTCCCGCTCCCTCCTCGCCTCCGCTCTCGGCCATCTCGGCCAGACCGAGGAGGCCCGCCGCGTCTGGCAGGAACTGAAAGAAATCAATCCGAAATATTCGTTCGAGGAGCATCTCGGCCGCCTGCCGTTCAAGAATCCGGAGGACGCGGAGCGGATGACCGAAGGTCTGAAGATGGCCGGGGTATTGGCTTCATCTGGCCCGATCGTCCGGGATCACAGCGCGCTCGACGGTCGCCTTGCCGCAAGGCAGTAACGCACCGCGGCTTCGATCTTCGCTACATCCGGGGTCGCGAAGCTCGCGGGAGAGGGTGGCGAAATCGCGCGCAGCGCGATTGAGCCGGGTGAGCGGTGATCTTTCTCCGCGCGTTGTACGCATCGCGGCGCCTCAAAGAACGAAATTTGTCGGCGGATAGCCCCGCAAGTGCTGCTCCCGATGCGTCGCCGGCGGCAGCCGCCGCGGGCCGCCGCGCATGACTTCTTCGTAAGCGCGTTTTTGTACCTCCGGCGGCATCAGCGGCCAGGTGCGCTTCAGACATTTCACCGCCTCGCCTCCGCATCTTTGGTGCCGCCGGCAGAAGCCGCGCCCGCACGCGCGCCACAGCGGCAGCGATTCCGCATAGAGCAGCTTGATCGCCGCAAACGCGACTTCCCGCTGCGCCACCTGCTCGTCCTGCGTCGAGCGTTTGAAGAACAACCCGCGCCGGCTCGATTTCCCCTTCCGCCGTTTCTTCATGCGTCTCTCCATTTCTCCACCCGCACCGCTCGCTCCTCCCTCTCCCCGCACGCGGGGAGAGGGTTGGGGTGAGGGGGCCTGGCCGCCAGGCTCAGAATCGCGGTGAGGCCCCCTCACCCTCGCGGAGCCTGTCATCGGGCCGGCCACTTCGGGCCGGACCCGTTGGCTCGACCTCTCCCCGCGCGCGGGGAGAGGTGAAATAGAAATTCGTTCTCGCGGCGCAAACCAGAATTCCTCATCCTGAGGTGGCCGCGAAGCGGCCCTCGAAGGATGCAAGCCACGGCGGCCGGGCCGTCGTCCTTCGAGGCTCGCTGCGCTCGCGCCTCAGGATGACGGGCGACCAAAGGCGTTCTCGCGGCGCGCATGCGCCCGAGCTTTGCTCACGACGACGAACAACAAAGACGAACGACAAAAGAGGGAAGCGGAGCGCCGAGAGGCGCATCCAACCATGGCCGCATCTTGCGACGCGGCGCGGGCTCGCAGGCAAGTGTACGCAGTCTGCGCAACTCATCTGCTCGAAGCCCGCTCGCCTTTCGGCGCTCCACTGCGGCGCTTGCCGGAGCGAGCGAACGCTCCAGCTCAGCCCAGGCCGCGCTTCGCGCGAACGAGAGGATGCGGGCGTTACCCGCGCCGTCGTTCGCGCTTAAGCAAGGCACCTTGCACGCCGGTCTTAATGCCGGCGGGGTCGTTACCCGGACCGCCCGGGGACGAAGTTACGAGCTTCGCCCGCAGGAACCGCACCCGCTCCGCTTCAGGGATCGTCTCGAGAAGCGTCCCTCATGATTCGATGAGCGGGATGGTTATTGGGTAGCAGAAATGGGGACGAAAGTCAATGAGCGCGCGACATTTCGGCGACAACAGCAGTGTCTTCCTCAATGCACCTCAAAATCTTTCATAAGCATCAGCTTGAAGCGTACAAGTGCCTCAATTTCGGATCGCCCTGCATTCTCTTCCCGACAACCAAGGATGATCGACTGTTTGGGTCGCGTTATTGCAACGTACGCCTGATTTCGCCCTAGCTCAGAGCCGAGTGCGAATGCTCCCAAGTCGGGAACTATCACCACGTCAAATTCGAGACCTTTCGTCTCGCGTACTTCTGCAAAGTGTACATTGATACGTCTCGTCAGATCGTCGCGGCGCGACAATCTCGGCGGCCGGTAACCGGACGCCAGTTCGTCCTCAAGCAACTTAAACCACGACTCAGCTTCAGTCTCAGTTGCCACAACTACGGCAATCGTTGCGTTCCTTGGAATAGAATTAATCTGCTGCTGTATGAACTCCGCCATGCGCCCCGGCGTACGATACTTGTACAAAGTTAAAGGCACGGGCAATTCACCTGACTCAAAGGCAATAATGGGATCACCTTGTACCAGCGCCCTAAGAGCCGATCCGGAAACTTGTTGAATCGAATGAATCGGATGTGATTCCTTGTTGGGGGTTTGATTCTCTGGGGAGGCCCCGATGTGGAAGCCGGAACACCGCCGTGCAGCGGATCGAAGCTGCCTACGTTACCCAAGCGATCTGACCGATGCCGAGTGGTCGATTGTCGAACCGATGATCCCGCCTGCGAGACATGGCGGCCGGCGACGCTCGGTGAATGTGCGCGAGGTGCTGAACGGGATCTTCTACGTGCTGTGGACTGGCTGCCAATGGAAGGCTTTGCCCAAGGACTTGCCGCCCAAAAGCACGGTTCACGACTATCTTGAGCTCTGGAATTGGGATGGCACGTTGGAGCGTATCCATCACGAACTGTATGTCGCGGTGCGCGAGCAGGAAGGCCGAGAAGCGAGCCCGACAGCTGCGATTATCGACTCGCAGACTGCGAAGGGCGCGCAAAAAGGGGGGCTTGGCTCGATCCTTCGGGCTACGACGCGGGCAAGAAGATCAAGGGTCGCAAGCGGCACATCCTGGTCGACACGCTGGGCCTGTTGTTGAACGTTGTCGTTCATCCCGCCGATGTCCAGGACCGGGATGGTGCTTTCCACTTGCTGCGGCGGGCGCGACGACTGTTCCCGTTCATCGAACGCATCTTTGCTGATGGCGGCTACGCGGGACGCAAGATGGCGTTGACCGTGTGGCGTACCGGTGCCTGGAAGTTGCAGATCGTCAAACGATCGGACGCTGCCGGCTTTGAAGTGCTGCCCAAACGATGGATCGTTGAGAGGACCTTCGCCTGGATCAGTCGCAATCGCCGCTTGGCACGTGACTTCGAGCGCTACGCAACAACCGTCGTTGCGTTCATTCGCCTCGCCATGATCCGCATCATGCTCAGGCAACTCGCTGCAAACACCTCGTCATGAATCTAAACTTCCCGGATGGGCTCTAAAGCCCGAACTAAAAGCTGCAAGTTCCGGCCTCTGGCGAAAATTATGATCCAGAAAGAATGGTTTGTTGCGATACGCTCTCGGCACCTTGGGGAACAGATGATCATAGGATTGCGAACCCGCGGCTTGAAGTCGCTGCTTTCGATCACCCGATAGTGTTATTTGATGGTAAGGGGCGGCAGCTACCATGCCCATCAGCACGAGTTCATTTTCTGCAAAATCTTGAACTTCATCAATAAAAACCGCAGTGTACTTACGTATCTGACGGAGGTGGCCAAACTCACTTCTTTGGTCCACATATTCGAAGCCTTCCGCAATCATTATTCCCAACACAACCAAATTCACCAAATCACCATCCGACAAGGATAAGCGCCCAGCCGCACCAGCAAGGAGCTGCCTGAGGCCCGCGATTGCATCTTTCAATTCGACATTAATCGGTGCCCCGCTCGGTCGACCGAACGCAGCCAGAACCAAATCTGGAAATTCATCGGACGCGACGGCCTCGAATACTAAGTCGTTTGAGCTGATACCCGTAAGAAGCGACCGCATTAGGGGAGACAAAATCTTTCTTTCCGACTCCCTCTGGAGGAATTGCATTTCCCTTTCTAAAGCCGCCTTTTCCCTTCGGTATCGTTCGTCTTGAATCTTCTGACGAACACGAAATCGTTCCCGAACTTGCTCCTCTAGTGTTCGAAGCTCCGCGTCAGCGACGCTATCAGCGATTTGAGCAGCTAAGCCGTCCAAATTGAATCTATTCGAATCTCTGTGCGGCTCAGTCCGTAGAAGCTCACTGATCAGCTCATTTATGCGATCTGCAACCCGAGGCGGAACGTCTGAACACTCCATGAGATTCTTACGGAGTTTGCTTCCTGCTGCGCGAGCCACGACGGCGTCCATAGCGCGCAGCCAATCAACGCGGCTGCGAATCAAAGACAATTCGCCCTTTCTTCGTTTGAACCTATCGCTAACGCCAAAGCGGCCACACATATCTATTCTAAATTCTTCAAAATCGCGGATCGGTAAGCGCTCCAAGTGCAGCATCGCTGCTGTATCCTTTAAGTAGCGCTTCAAACTGGGACTCAACACAAACCCCACCATTCCTACAGGTGAGAAGTCACCTTCAGGAGCATTCTGGAGCCCATAGTGCTCCCGTTCGCCAGTCGCGAAATTGGCAAAAAACTTCAACCGTCCGAGCGCAACGGAGGTCTTGCCCGAGCCCGCAATGCCTTCCACAAAAGTCAGCCCATGCGGATTATTCAGAGCCCGTTCTTGGTCAAGGGTTGTTTGGATAAAAAATTGATGACCGAGAGATGTCTCGTCTGACTCAGGTAAGAACACGTCGGACCAGTCAGCTAGCCAAGCTGGATCGACGTCCTTCGAAATCGCTTCCGTTGTCGGCCGAAGACCTTCTGCTCGATCTGGTATCTGCGTCGCAGATATCGGCAATGATGAAGCAATCGATCTAAGATCTCGTAGTACGACAGGTGTTTTAGTATCCGTAGTGCGTACGGTGGCGGAACGAAAATTGGGCGGCTGACTGTGCGACAGGAGACTTACAGGCCCATCAAATACTCGGACCTCGCTGACATCAAGATATCGATCTCGATTTTTCGTCGTGATTTCACGGCTATCCGTCGGCAGTGCAGTCACGAGAGCTGTCGCCAAAGGCGAATTTCGCGCAATGACGATGCACTTCCCGTCAACGTATCCGACATTAGCCTGGGTTATTCGGTAGGCGTAAGCGCCCTTCGGTTTGTCGCGATCGTCGACTTCGACGCCTTTGACTGTGCGGCCGTAGCAAGCATGTGCAAGCTCTTCATAGGCCTTAAGTTGAGAATATTTGTTTTCGTTGAGCGAAAATTCCGTATGATCGATTTTGCCGTCGAGGCGTCTCTTCTTTGAGAAATCTCTGATCTTACTGGCGACGCCATCCGCCAATTTCTCGAGCACATCTAACTCGTCGCGCGCCACCGTGAGCATCAACGCGCTTTTGTTGGAAGTTACGGGCGTGGCGCGCATGGCTTTTCGAACGCTCGGCATTGTTGCTCCGACAGCTACATCGATTACTCGTCGTAATTGAGTATATTTGTAAAGGCAACCGATGTCACCGGGAAGAGTGACGAATGGCCTTGGCGCCGAGTTGTGATCTCACGCTAGCAACGAGTTGGAAGAGGGGTCATCTTGACGGCGCCCGCGGCCTAGGTGAGGCCAAAGACGTGGATGGCCGGAACAAAGTCCGGCCATGACGAAGGCTCTCGCCCGCTCATTCCCGCGCAAGCGGGAATCCAGAACATTTTGCGCTGGGTCCGCGCTTTCGCGGGGACGAGCGGAATGGTTTATCGGCGGCTGTTACGGCCGCTGCTCCGCCAGCGTGCGGCGCACCGCGGCTTCGATCTTCGCCGCATCAGGCGTGACGAACTTCTCCAGCGGCGGACTGCACGATACCGGCGTATCGGCGCGGGCGACGCGCCCGATCGGCGCTTTGAGCGACCAGAAGCCGCGCTCGGCAACCCCGCCTGCCATGTGGGCCTTGGTATGGGAATGCCGCCCTTGATCCGGCGAGAAATCATAGTACGGAACAAGAACATATTGACTTTTTGATTTCACTATTTAATTATATGAAAGAAAAAGGTATATTCGGGTAGGAGGGTCATCCTAGCCGCAAGGCGACCCATGGGGTGATCTTCACACAACCTCGATCACAGCGAGCAGATCGTCGGCGCCAAAGTTCTCGCGGCGAAAATCAAAATAGCAAAAGTGCGGTGGGTTGGAATGGCAAGTGCAGTTTCCAAAATAATCGACGACCTTAGAAGTCGGGGCGGTCTGAAAGGAACCGACGTCGCAAATATTGCGGAGGTTTCGCCGGCGACGGTTTCACGCTGGACCGCCGGAAAGGCACTGCCGCATCCAAAAACACAGCTTGTGATTTCCGATCTTCGCTATGTCGTCGACCGGCTTTCCGAATTCTACACTCCAGAGGAGACCAGGCTTTGGCTTTATTCAAAGCACCGTCTTTTAGATGGCCGCCGCGCGATCGACCTGATTAATCGGGGGCAGGCAGATGAAGTCCTCTCGGTTATAGAAAGTCTGGACGAGGGGACCTTTACCTAAAATGGTGGGTGGCGGTCGGATACACGATCGAGCGATTCTTGACGCCTTAGAAAATATCGATCCTGAAGCCCTTGAAAGCACCGTCTGGCGCGTGACCCGCCGAGGCCGCGACCCCGCGCGCGGCGCGGTAGCAAACGGGCGCTGGAACGCCATCGGAGAATTCGAAGTTCTTTACACAAGCGTTGAGCCCGATGGAGCAGTTGCGGAGGTAGGATACAGACTGTCGTTGGAGCCTGTGTGGCCAAGCAAACTTGAGCATCAGTTGCACAGCCTATCGATCAAAACTGAACGCGCTCTGAGATTGGATACCATCGATCAGCTGCAAGGGCTTGGCGTCGACGTCAAAAGATTCGAAAGCTTTGACTACGCCGCAACGCAAGCTGTTGCAGCTGCCGCCCATTTCCTGGAATTCGACGCTTTAATCGTACCAAGCGCGCGATTTCCCACTGCGAATGCCGTGCTTTTTCTGGATCGAATCCGGACCCCACCCGAAATCCTTAGTACTCAAGATGTAAATTGGGCGACATGGCGCGCTAAAGCGCGCCGCTGAAGACGCCATTGCAGCCGACAGCGTGGATTGAAGGCCAGCAGGCTTTCACCGCTGTCGTCATGCCCGCGCATAGCCGTTCGAAGAACGGCGTCGCTTCGCTCGCCTATGTCGCGGGTATCCACGTCTTTCTTGCTGGCTGGCGACATCAAGACGTGGATGGCCGGAACAAGTCCGGCCATGACGGCTGCCGCCGTTACGGACGCTGTTCCGCCAGCGTGCGGCGCACGGCAGCTTCGATCTTCGCCGCGTCCGGGGTTACAAACTTTTCCAGCGGCGGGCTGTATGGTACCGGCGTATCGGCGCGGGCGACGCGCGCGATCGGCGCTTTGAGCGACCAGAAGCCGCGCTCGGCGACCATGCCCGCGAGCGATGAGGCCAATCCGCCGGTCAACGGCGCTTCGTCGGCGATCACGAGCCGGCCGGTTTTGGCGACCGATTGCAGGAGCATTGTCTCGTCGAACGGCACCAGCGAGCGGGGATCGATGACTTCCACCTCGATGCCGTCGCGCGCCAGGCGCTCCGCTGCGGCGAGCGCGTAGTGCACCATCAGCGACACCGCAAGAACAGTGACGTCGCGGCCACGCCGTTTGATGTCGGCCTTGCCCAAGGGCAGCGGCGCCCGGTCATCGGAGAGCGGACCCTCAATGCCGAGGAGCCGCGCGTGATTCACCACCAGCGTCGGGTTCGGGCTCGCCATCGCGGCGCGCACCAGACCGTAGGCATCCGCCGGTATCGACGGCGCCACGATTTCGAGGCCCGGCACGTTGGTCAGCATGGCGTGCGGACTGTGACTGTGCTGGGCGGCGCCGGCGCCGCGAACGCCGTGCAGAAAATGAAACGTCACCGGCACGTTCAGGCGGCCGCCGGTCATGTAATGAGCCACCGCCGCTTCGTTCGCGAGCTGCGACCACGCGAGATAGGAAAAACTCGCGGTTCCGAGATCGACGAACGGCCGCGCTCCCGCCATCGCAGCGCCGATGCCGAGCGCGGCGACGGCTGCTTCCGAGGTCGGCGGGTCGACCACCCGGCCGGGAAAATCGTGGCGGATCCGCTCCATCAATTGCCGCTCGGGACCGAGGCCGAGCACATGACCACCGATGATGCTGGCGCGCGGATCGGCGCTTAATCCATCGTGCAGCGCTTCGACGAAGGCCGCAGCGAATGTAGATGTTTTGCTCATGACGCCTGCCCAGCGAACACGTTGGCGAGCGCCGCTTCGGGTTCGGGGAACGGACTCTCGAGAGCCTGCTGGACCGCGCGTTTCATGTCCTCGCGAATTTCAGCATCGTAGAAATGGATGCGTCCGATGGCATCGGTTCCTTGCGCCGCAAGCGTGCGGGCAAGACGCAGGACCGGGTCATGATGGCGGTACCAATCGGCATGCTCGCCTTCGATCGCGACCTCATTGGTCGCCATGCCGATGTCGGTTTCACCCGTCGCCAATACCGGCCACAGCGGATTGCTGCCGGCCCATCTTCGAGTGACGCACTCGATAAAGATCGGGCCACGGCCGTCGCGACACTTGGCGATGGCCGCAGTCGCCGCCTCCCAAATCTCGTCGGTGTCGGTGCCGTCGACGCGCACCGCCTCAATGCCGAGCGATTTTGGCAGTTGCAGAAAGTCGGTGCCGGCGTGAACCGACGTTGGATAACCGCCTCGGGAGACGCCCCACGCATCGCCGCTGTTGTTCTCACAGACGAACAGAACCGGCAGCCGCAGCAGAGAGGCGATGTTCATGGCCTCGTAGCTCACGCCTTCTTCCAGCGCGCCGTCGCCGAAGAACGCAGCCGCGACCGAACCATCGCCGTTCTGCTTGCAGGCATAGCCGGCGCCGACCGCAAGCGAGATGCAGCCGCCGACCACCGCGGAAGTGGAAATGAAGCCGAGCGAAGGATCGGACAAATGCAGCGTGCCGCTCCTCCCGCCGTTAAGCCCGCCGGCCCGTCCCATAATCTCGGCCAATGCCGCCGCCGGATCGGCGCCGCGCGCAATGACGTGGCCGTGGTTGCGATGGGTCGTCGCAAGCCGGTCGCGCGCGTCGAGCGCCGCGATGATTGCCGCGCCGGTCGCCTCCTGCCCAATGTAGATATGGAAATGCCCGGCGAACTGGCGCTCGCTGGAGAGCCGGAACACCGCCTCCTCGAACCGACGCATGCGCAGCATGGTGCGCAAGAGCTCCCAGCGGCGCGCGGCGGATGCATCCTCCGGCATCATTTCCTCCCGGTTGATCCCCGGTTTCGCGAATGCAGCCGCTTGATGCAGCGGCTCTTTTTCCGTTCTCGGCTTCTTTATCGCGGCCGACCGGCTGGCGAAACTGGATTTCGCTGCGTGCGCACCTGCTATGCGAAGCGAAACTGCGGAACGCCGCCGACCGAGACAAGGCGGCCCACTGACGGCGCCGGAAAGTGTCCGGTCATCAGCAAAACGCCGCTGTCGGTATAAGTCTCGATGATGTGCCGGCGGGTATGCTCGGCCATTTGCGGATCGACATCGCCGGCCGTGCCCCACTCCGGATGCAGAATCTGAATGGGAGAGTGCAGCGCGTCGCCGATCAGGAGCGCGCGGCTGTTGCCGCTCTCGACCAACAGACCGGTATGACCCGGCGTGTGTCCGACCAGCGGATAGAGCTGGAATTCATCGCCCAACAGCGATGCCACGCCGTCCTTGCCGTCAACCAGCACAGCCTGGCCGGCGGCAATCACCGGCGCCACGCTGTCCTGGAAGGCGGTGACGCCAAGAGACTTTTTCTTCGCTTTCGCGACCACCGCTTCCCAATAGGCGGCCTCATCGCGGCCGATCAGGTATTTCGCGTTGGGAAAGGTTGGAACCCATTTGCCGTCCAGCAATCGCGTATTCCAGCCGACATGATCGACGTGCAGGTGCGAGCACATCACATAGTCGATGTCCTCAGGCTTGCAGCCCATGGCGGCGAGATTTTCAAGATACGGGGTATCGACCATGTGGAACGGATAGACGCCGCCGCGATCCTTGTGATTGCCGCAGCAGGTGTCGAACAGGATATTGTGATGCTTGGTGCGGATGACGTAGCTGTGGATGCTCAGCAGCACCTTTTGTTGTTCCGGATCGAAAAAGCGCGGCACCATCCAGTCGCGCTGTTCCATGAATTGCTCGAATGTATTTTCCGGGAACAGCCACGCCAGATCGAATTCCGCGCGCGGCGCTTCGACCAGAATGTCGATCGTCACGGCGTTGAGCGCATACGGTGCCATATTTCCTCCCGGAGTCCTCAATCATTATAGGCTGCACCCCGATCAAATCGCGCGGCACCTTGGCTATTCAAGAACGATGGGGGACTTCGGTTTGTACTTGGCGCTCCCTAGGGGAATCGAACCCCTGTTTCAGCCTTGAGAGGGCGTTTTGTTCGTCTATCGCCGTCCAGGCGCGTCTAGACAATCCCTTACCAATCAATAATTTAGCATACTCACGGTTTGTTCTGTCCAGGGCCGTTTTTCCATGGATATTGAAAGTCTGTTGAAAGTGAACGGCCGCCCCTGAGGCGGCACAGACGCAAAATCATGGCGCGCAAGGTCAGAGACAAGACGACCGATTCCCGCGAAGCCCGAAGGAAGTTGGCGCCACGGGACACGTGTCATTGGCGCTCGATCGAACGCGGATTGCATCTCGGTTATCGGCGGATCAAGACCGGCGCCGGCACCTGGTGGGCACGACACTATCTCGGCGATCAGCAATACGAAACCGAAAGCCTCGGTATCGCCGACGATCTGAGCGACGCCGACGGCGTCACCGTGCTGGACTATTGGCAGGCGCAGGACAAGGCCCGCGATCGAATGGTGCAGCGCGCTCATGCGGCGGCTGGCAAGACGGGCCCTTACACCGTCGCCGACGCGATGGACGCCTATCTGCGGTTTTTGAGCGATGATGGCCGCGCCCCCTACACCATTCGCGACGCCCGTTACCGTGATCAGGCGTTCATTCGGCCCAAGCTCGGCGACACCGAGGTAGCTGCACTCACAACCGAAAAGCTGCGACAGTGGCGGGATGATCTGGTGCAGACCCCTGCCCGCGTGCGCACCAAAAAAGGTAGCGCGCAAGGGCACCGAAAGATCGCCGACGATGATGGTCACCGAGCGCGGCGATCATCTGCAAACCGTATATGGAGCCTTCTACGAGCCGCACTCAATCACGCTTTTCACGACGGCAAGGTGTCTTCCGATCTAGAATGGCGGAAGGTGAAACCATTCAGGAAAGTGGATGCGGCACGCGCTCGCTATCTGACAATTGCCGAAGCCAAACGCTTGATCAACGCCGCAGAACCTCACTTTCGTCTCCTGGTTCAGGCGGCGTTGCAGACTGGAGCTCGTTACGGCGAACTCGCGCGGCTTAGAGTTGGCGATTTCAATCCGGACGTCGGTACCGTTTCGATCCAACAAAGCAAATCCGGCAAGGCACGACACATCGTGCTAACCAACGAAGGCGTGAAATTCTTTCGCCGCGTCTGCTCTGGAAGAGCCGGCGCCGAAATCATGCTCCGCAAAGCCAACGGGTCATCCTGGGATTTTGCCCATCAGATCCGACCGATGGAAGAAACCGTGCAGCGCGCAAAGATCGCCCCGCCGATCTCGTTTCACGGATTACGCCACACGTGGGCGAGTTTTGCCGTGATGAATGGAATGCCTTTAATGGTCGTTGCTCGAAATCTGGGCCACGTCGACACGCGCATGGTTGAAAAACACTACGGTCATCTCGCACCTAGCTACGTCGCGGATGCCGTTCGCAAGAGCGCCCCTAGGTTTGGGTTCAAACCGGATCAGAGAATAGCCGCGCTGAAGTGAGACGTCAGTTCGACTTGGTGACGCCCGATATTGCAATGCTCTAAACTTTAAGAGTTCAGCTGCTCCACCAACTGAGCTATGCGCCCGCCTTTGAAATTACAGCGGAATTCCCAAATCACACTCTGGAACAACTGTCTGTTAGCTGTCAACTATTGGCTTTGGCTTATCACGCCGCCACCACGCACGATCATATAGCGTAGCCCGGGGCGGTTGCTCAAGGAAGCCGTAGCTTACCTTCCGAACAATGTTCTCGTACCGAAAATCGACCAAATGATCTAGAAAGCCGCATTGGGCCGCAAGCGGGGCGCTGAGGCGCATATGCGAATGTCTGCGACGATGTTGGATGCCATGCTCGAGAGCAACCCGAAGCGACGCGATTACGAGGAGAAATCAAATTAGGACGCGACGAAAACGTGTCGCCGTGAGCGTGCTCTTCGCGGCGGTGGTGGCTTTTGCCTCGGCCATCCCACTACCATCACGCTCGACAGCCCAAACCTCGGATATCGACCAAACCGCAATACGAGCGGCCCTGACCAAATGGATGGAGGATTTCAATGCGGGGAATCTACAAGACGCCTGCAGTCTCTTTTCCCCCGACCTCCGCTATGATTATCGTGGTTTCCCCGAGCGCAAGTACGAAGACATCTGCGACGGTCTCCGCCGTTCCTTGACTGACCGGACGAAGCGATACGCCTACTCTTTGGTCGTCAGGGAAATTCTGGTTTCAGGCGATTTGGCAGCGGTGCGATTGACGTGGACCCTCACCGTTACGAAGCCGGATGCTCGGCCGGAGGTCTCGCAGGAGCATGGTATCGATGTGTTCAAAAGACATCTCGACGGCACTTGGAAAATCATCAGGTTTATTGCCTACGATGAGCCTGGATAACCAGCAGCAGGTTCGCCGATCGCTTTCTACGGGATATCGCCAGATGGGTGCAATTTCCGACGTCCGCAATGTGCGTCGGCGAGGGCTGCGCGCGACTATGCTGGTCCTGGGCACCTTGGCGTTCCCGCTTGGAGCGCAAGCAAGGGACAAGCTGCTGGACGAAACGGTCGATTTCACCGGCACCGTTTTGTTCCTGGAATCAAAGGTGCCGGCCCTGGTCATTGGCGCAGTGCGAAATGGCGAAATGTCAGTCTCGGGATTTGGCAAGATTGGACCGTCGGAAGACCGGGTGCCTGACCGTCAAACGCTGATGCGGATTGGTTCCATCACCAAGGTATTCACCGGCGCAGTATTGGCGAGCATGGTCAACGACGGAGTCGTGAAGTTCACCGATCCGCTACAGGCACGGCTTGGCTGGAACGTGCAAATTCCAACTAAGGACGGAAAGAGTATCCGACTTATCGACCTGGCCACCCACACAAGCGGGCTCCCGCGCGAAGTTGAACGCGCCGCGGCTCCTGCGGATAATCCCTTTTCCACTATTACGAAAGAAGCATTCGTAAAGAATCTGCAAGACCAACCTTTGCTTTTTGCGCCAGGCACGGGTGCGCTCTATTCGAATTTCGGCTTCGATCTGTTGGCTCAGGCGCTCGCAAATGCGGCAGGCAAGACCTACGAGGATTTGCTGCGCGAGAAGATTCTGGCGCCGGCCGGTTTGAAGTCGACCGTTTTCGCACCAGACCCGGAGCAGCGAAAGCGACTGATGCAAGGCCACGATTTCAACGGTGCTTTGCTCCCCGATGTGCCCACAGCGCCGATGATCGTCGGCTCTGGCGGCCTCTATTCCACTCCAGATGATGTTTTGCGGTGGGTCGCCTGGCATCTTGATCGTTTTTCGGCCAGCAGCGCCGAGATGCGTTTGCTCGACCATGCGGCTTATGTCCAGCGAGACGGCCTGAGTCCGGTGTTCGGTTTGGACGAATCTGGCCGCATGGATGCCTTGGGGCTAGGCTGGGTTGTCATGATGCCGACGAGCGAGCATCCCTTAATTCTTCAGAAGGCGGGCGGGCTTCAAGGCGTTTTCAGCTACGTGGCATTCGCGCCGAGCCGCGGCGTCGGTGCATTCGTCGCAATCAATCAATTCAATTTCGAGGCCGCGGAATCAATGGCCAAGGTTGTGAACGGGATGATTGCGGCGCTCGCGCCGCCATAATCATAAGCTGCCTCGGCAACTGACCGTTTGCGCGCCGACCCGACCTCCATCGTCGCCCCCAAACGAAAATCACAAAAAAGAACCGGCGACGTTGGTCAGCAGCCGCACAGCCGGCTCGAGCCGGTTGGTCTGCTCGGCACAGCCAGTCTCACAGCTCGCCGGTACTCGCGTCGAAACAGTTTCGGCCGCGAGGTCCTCAGATTTGGGGGCCCGCGAACCTCGTCCAGGAGTACCGGCACCACAGACGGCCCGGGAGATGGCCTCTACGGCGGCAGAAAACATCAATAACTGCAGATGCCAAATGTTGAAAATGCCGGCGGCAATGGCTACATATCAATTACGACTTGTGGACACAGTTGTCCTGGAGGGCATGGGCCTTCCGACTGCAGGGGTCGACTCCCGTAGTAAGTCGCCGACCGATCCCACGGCCCTCGCGGTGCGTCAGTAGGTCGAACCCCCGCGGTGACGCGGATTTCCCGACAACAAATAAGCTGTCCGATCTGGTGACGTCGACATCGGCGCTTGCGCGCAATGCCCTCTCCTGGCTCGAACAGAACCGCTGAAATACTTCCCCGGATAACGCGTCGTTCTTGCCCGTGCAGAAGAGCGACAAGGAGTCGAAGGAGGCTGCTATGACTGAGCACATCCACACGCCGCTCGACACGAGGCGACTTGTCACCAAGCACGAGGAACTTCGCCGCAAGCGCGAAGGAACTTGGGACCCCACAACGATGGTGAGCCAAACCTCGCCGGAGGGCGCGGCGTTGCGCGCGCACCGGGCATCGCCTGAGAAAGTGACGGACGCTCAACCAATCGCGATCGAGCTGCTCAAGAACGAGGCGCCGCCCAAATTCAAAGCGGCATGCGAGTTCACGACAGAAAAACCGCAAGGCGACGGCGAAAACCACGCTGGGTTGGTCGAGGTTCCGGCCGGAGACCACTCGCCTCCTCACGAGCCGACATCGCTGCCCACGCCGAAAGCTGAGCCGCTGCCGCGCGGCAAGGAGGGCACGAGTGAGGCCGAGAAACCTAAAGCAGAGACAACCGCACTCGCGGCGATTGGCGGCAAACGAGTTCGTAGCGGCGGGGGCCAACTCAAGAAGCAAAAACCGCTGGCGGGGATCGCGAGATCCACCCCAAAGCTTTGCCCTGAGCTCATGTTGCTTGTCCTCGACGCCCTCGCGGAACGCCCCTTTCTTTATCACGCGGCCCATGCAGCGGGTATTCACCGCAAAACGCTTGAGTACTGGATCAGGCGCAGCGAGGCTGGCGACGATGGTTACGACATCGAGTGGGAAGGCATCGAATGGAAATTTCACGAACACTGCAAATCAGCGATCGCGGAGGCACGTCAAATACTCGACGACGAGATGATCCAAAGGGCATTGGGCTACGACAAAGTTCTGACCCGTCGAGGCCGTGTGGTCTACAAGATCGACCAGGGTCTCGTGGGGCTCGGTTTTCAAGGCCCTGACGCCTACCTGAGGGATGAGAACGGAAACCCTGTACCAGAGACCGTTCGCAAAGTGGACAAGAAGGCGCAGCTGCTGTCTTGAAGCGGTTCCGTCCCGAAACGTGGGCCAAGCACCCGAAGATGGACGGTCCGCGCGAGGGTGGCGTACTTGTTATCGGTCGCGAATAAGAAGCCAAAATATAATACGGCCGCAAGCGTCGAGGCCAGGAGGTGGAAGGCGGATTCGAGAAGGATTCGGGAGGAAAAAGAGTAGGTTTCCCCGACACTTTCGATGTTTGCTTTGGGGTGGGCAACATCTGCAAATTGCCAAGAATGTGGAACCAAGCGTCTCGATCTCCAGGCCTTTTATGAGGTGAGGCATTCGTTTCGTGCTGGCTTTATGAGCCGACAATGTCGTTGCCTGGCTGAGATCCGTGAGCGGGTTCGCCGGCGAGGATGCGATTAGTTGAGAAGGACCTTTCCCACGGTGAGGCGCCCGATCTGCAGCAACCACACCGCATGTTTAGAGGCGGATCGTTCTCAAACTGTGAATTTCCTCTCGCTACTCCGCCACCACCGCGCTAGAGCGGGATGAATTGAAGCTGAATTGATTGGGGATTCCCAAATCAGGCTTGGTTCTGATTCAACATGCTGGCTGGAATGGAGGCCAGCATGGATGGGCAAGCCGTATTCGATGGATCTTCGCGAACGGGTGGTTGCGGCAGTTGAGAGCGGCGGCCTTTCGTGCCACGCAGGCGGCGGCCAGTTTGGGGTTGGCGTTAGTACGGCGATCGGCTGGATGCGCGGCTGCGCGAGACCGGCAGCGTTGCGCCGGGCCAGATGGGCGGCCACAAGCCGAAGGCGATTTCGGGCAAGCATCGCGTCTGGCTGTTGGAACGGATCAAGAGCCGGACTTCACCTTGCGCGGGCTGGTCGCCGAACTGGCCGAGCGCGGGCTGAAAGTCGATTACCGCTCGGTCTGGGAGTTCGTCCACGCCGAGAAGCTCAGCTTCAAAAAAAACCGTGGTGGCTGGCGAACGCGATCGTCCCGACGTCGCACGGCGGCGAGCACAGTGGACAAAGTATCAAGATCCGCATCGAGCCTGAGCGGCTGGTCTTCATCGACGAGACCTGGACCAAGACCAACATGGCCCCGTTGCGGGGCTGGGCGCCGCGCGGCCAGCGCCTGATCGGCCAAGGTTCCGCACGGCCACTGGAAGACCATGACTTTCCTGGCGGCATTGCGCCACGACCGGATCGAGGCGCCATGGCTTCTCGACGGGCCGATCGATGGCGACAGCTTCCGCACCTACGTCGAGAAGGTTCTTGCTCCCCACGCTTCGGCCCGGCGATATCGTCATCATGGACAATCTCGGCAGCCACAAAGGCAACGCCGTGCGCCAGCTCATCCGCTCCGCCGGCGCCAAGCTCTTCTTTCTGCCGAAATACTCTCCCGACCTGAACCCCATCGAACAGGTCTTTGCCAAGCTCAAGCATCTGTTGCGTAAGGCTGCCGCCCGAACCGTCGAGAACGTCTGCATCGCAATCGGCGAACTGCTCGACAGCTTCACCCCAGAAGAATGCGCAAACTACTTCAAAAACTCAGGCTATGCCCGCACTAAACGCATCATGCCTAACCACGTGCACATTCTGCATCCACCGTGGCGGGTTGAATTTTGCGCTATCCGAGCTATCGTCATACTGTTCGCTCATCGTCAAGAGTTCGGGCTTCTGCGAATCGGCCCGGTGCCGACCTGCTTCTCCGAGCAAGGTGGATCGCGCAAACGAGGCGGCGCTTCGGTGCCGCAAACAAACGGAGAAGTGCAAATGGCTGGCAAGAAATCCGGACTGAAAAAAAGTCAAGCGCGGAGAATGGCGAGTTCAGCTAGAAAAGCTTGCCAAAGAAAATCTCTTGGTATCGTACACCGACGCTAGTCGCACTTTTTCAATCGTGAGCCGGATGAAAGCCGAGAAGAAGATCGGCATTCCCATCAGCTTGCGCTCTGGTTACGCTATCTCCACGAAAAACGGAAAGGCGGCGAACGCGATGACTGAAGATGAGTGGGAGGAGTTCTACGATGCTCTGTCTAAACATCTCAGGCGCAACTATCCGGGCTTGTACGCGCGCCTGTTTTGGACCCAATAAAAGCGGCAAGGAAAAGAAGGGAGACTAAGCCGCTCCCTTACGTAGACGCGCTTTACGCGCGAGCCGCATGCTGGTTCAACCGCCGTTTCCCTTTTTCTCATCCAACCACACCAAACCCGGCAGCGTGGCCGGCGAATTATGACACTGTACACATCACAAAAAGGACCGCGCTGAGGGACTTAATGCTTCTTGAATTCAAACGAGTGCCCTGAGTAATGGATGGCCGCATGTCGCCTCCGCAGACAATAAATTCCGAAAAGCTGGAAGTCCCTTTCACAGCTTCGTGAAGTCACCTCTGTAATACATGCGAATAACTACTCGATGGAAGTTAGATCTGATCCTATTGAATCCGCGAAATCAAACTTGTTCGATACGAGCAGCTGGGGTCCATTTTGCGACGTCACCCTAACCTTGAAGCAAGCCCACCAGTCCGACAGCGGCGGGTGGATAAAGATCGACGACTATCCGTGCAGACAAGCTTTTCGGCACTTCATGAACCTGCTCAACAGAGCAGTATATGGATCTGCATTTCGTCGGCACGGCAAACGTCTTCGTGTATTACCCGTACTTGAAAAAGGCGAGGTCCGCGCCCGCGCATTACGTTCATGGGAGCGCGGGCGCTCCGGTCGATGGCATATTCATTGTGCAATTGAATTGCCCTCGCACTTCGATGCTGTTGCCCTTGAAAAGCTAATCCGCGGCTGTTGGGCGAAGGTTGAGTGGGCTTACGGCCGAATTCTTGTCCGCGACGGTGCGAACGCGGGTTGGATCAACTACATGTTGAAAGACCGCCAGAAGTCGGAGTTCGACGGGTTTCTTGACTGCATAATAATAGAGTCTCTGCACAATCCAATTGCTGACGCGTAGACGTTCTTTGGAAGCGGGACTCTTCGTAGAAAGGCTTGTGCAGGGCGATTGGTCAGCAGTCGCCTTGTTTCACTTTATTGTTAAAAAAGCCGGCGCCGCCCGCGATCCAACACCGCAGCAGCGCGGGTGCCATCCCGCGCGCCGGTCGAATCCGGCAGGCCCTCGCCAAGGGATAAAGACCGCGAGCGCGGCAGCCGGAAAATCGGGAGAGAGAGTTCGACATTGATTCCCCCGGCGAATCTCACGACGCCAGGTGCCGGCCGCGATCGACCCGGTAGCTCGACGGCGCCGCCAGGCAAAACACTAAAAACGAAAACAGCCGGCGCCGCCCGCGATCCAACACCCCATCAGCGCGGGTGCCATCCCGCGCGCCGGTCGAATCCGGCACCCCTCGCCAAGGGATAAAGACCGCGAGTGCGGCAGCCGGAAAATCGGGA
>CAVWLX010000019.1:0-64479 GCA_963755885.1 uncultured Alphaproteobacteria bacterium | reverse complement strand
CAATGCGACGGCGTCGTTCATTAATCTCGTCGGCGCGGCGGGCGATATCGTGAATATGGGCGGCTACAAGATCCTGATCTATCGGGAGTTGCCCGACAGCGACCCGATGAAGACGCGGCTCACGTCGTTTGCGGAAAAATACGTGAAGAAGGCCGGAAAGGAGCCGGGGCTCTACTCCGCCTACGGCTATGACACGGCATTGTCTTTGGTGGAGGCAATCCGGATTGCCGGACCGGATCGGGAGCAGATCCGCGATGCGCTGGAAGCCAGACGACTTCGGCGCTCAATGCGTCATCGACCGTTCTGCGACGGAGCACAACGGAATGAAAACCGATTGGGTCAAAATCCGCGTGAACGTCGCGGAGAAAAGATACCAGCTCGCCGAATGATGTTGTAGGGCGGGCGCAATGCAGAATTTGTGGCTGCAGGTTCTTTTCGGAGGACTGACGTCGGGGAGCATCTATGCCCTTGTGGCGGTGGGCCTTGCCGTCATCTACCGGGCGACCCGCGTCATCAATTTCGCCCACGGCGAATTTGTCGTTATCGGCGCGCTCACGGCCGCTAGTCTTGTCGATCCCATCGGTTTGCCGCTTGCCGCAGCCGCAGTGCTGGGTGTTGCCGCGGCGGGAGCAACCGGATTTTTGTTCGAGCGCCTTGTCATGCGCCGATGAGCGACAAGCCGGTGTTTGTTCTCATCCTTTGCACTCTTGGCTGTTCGATGGCCCTTCGCGGCGCGGCTATGCTGCTGTGGGGCAGGGATCCGCTTCGTCTGCCGCCTTTCTCCGGCGAGACACCCTGGAAGTTCGGTGGCGCCGCGGTGCTTCCTCAGACATTGTGGGTCCTCGGCATAACCGCAATCGCGATGGTGCTGATTGGCTTCGTGCTGCAGCGCACAGCCTACGGCAAGGCCGTCCGCGCATGCGCCGAAAATCCGACCGCGGCCAGCCTGGCGGGCATCGACGTCAAGTCGATGATCGCGTGGACTTATGTCGCCAGTGCAGCGCTTGGCGGTGTCGCCGGTGTTCTCATTTCGCCCATCGCGGCGATCGACTTTCAGTCCGGTCTGTTGCTTGCGATCAAGGGGCTCACGGCTGCGATCATCGGAGGTCTCGATCGTATCAGCGGCGTTGTCCTGGGCGGGCTCCTTCTCGGGGTCATTGAAGCTTATTCCTCAGTGCTGATTTCGTCGGCGCTGAAAGACGGGCTGGCTTTTGTCATCATGATTGTCTTGCTGATGTTGCGCCCCCAGGGCCTGCTAGGTCTGCACAAGGCGTGATGAGCGTGTCGTCGGACGCCGCCGCACCGTCACATCGCGCGCGCTTCGCCGGGCGATACTACGTTTGGCTGATCCTGGCCTTAATTATTGCGGCCGTGCCGGCGGCGCTGTTCTACAATTCCTATTTGATGGGAACGTTCGCCACCATCGTCATCTTTTCGATCGTTCTTGTCGGCCTCGATCTGGTGATCGGCTACGGAGAACTGCTGGCCTTTTCCCACGGCGCCTTTTTTGCTCTCGGCGCCTATGTGATGGGCGTTCTGTCGGCACGGTACGGCGTGCCGTTGCTGATGGGGGTCGTGCTCGCGATTGTTGCGAATGCTGCGCTTGCCGTCCTTATCGGCGCGGCCACCCTTCGCTTGCAAGGATATTATCTGGCCGTCGCCACGCTCGGCTTTGGCATCATTGTCGTCGACATGCTGGGCGCCTTCGTCGATGTCACCGGCGGCTGGTCCGGTCTGCGCGGGATGGCGCCGACGGTGTTGTTCGGTCACCCCGTCACCAAAGACGTCGAATTCTACGGGGTCGGAGTGATCGTTCTCATTGTTGGCATCGTACTGGCCCGCAATATCATTGACTCGCGCTTCGGCCGCGCAGTCCGCGCGTCAGGCAACGATGCGCTTGCGGCGGAAGTGCTTGGCGTTCCGACTTCCCGCGTTCGGCTCAATCTATTCGTCATCGGTGCCGTATACGCGTCGGTGGGCGGCAGCCTTTACGCGGCGTTTCTGCGCGTGGTCACGCCGGCAAACTTTGACGTCGTTACCTCGGTCAACATGGTCCTGATGCTCTTTCTGGGAGGGAAAGAAACATTGTGGGGACCGGTGCTCGGCGCGACCATACTGCGCCTGCTGCCCGAGTTGGCGGAAGGATTTAACGACTACAAGACGCTCATTCAGGGCGTTCTTTTCGTCGCCGTCTTGATGTTCTTTCCGCGCGGGCTCGCCGGGCTCGTATTGCTGCAAGTTCGCAAATTCGTTCGTCGCGATGGCCGTGGGGCCAAGCAAAGTATTCCTAATTCCGGTGTCACTCTCGCCGCTACGGCGATGCAAGAGCAAAGCTTTCCGAATCCCGGCGCTACCAAGGCGACAATAGCCGCAGAACCCATTCTGCGGCTCGAAGGGCTTTCGAAGAGGTTCGGCGGCGTGGCCGCGTTATCCGACGTGTCGTTCAGCCTTCATGTCGGAGAAGTGAAGGCGGTGATTGGCCCGAACGGAGCCGGTAAGACCACGTTATTTAATTTGCTAACGGGCGTGCTCCAGCCGGATGCGGGTTCAATCGAATTATACGGCCGGCCGATCTCTATCCGCGACCGCATCGGATCGCGCGTCAAGGCGTCGCCAGGACGTTTCAGACACCGCGGCTGTTCTCGAACATGACGAATCTCGAAAACGTCATGGTCGGACGTCATACCAAGCTTCATGCCAATTTGATCGATGCGATCTTTCCGACGCGGGGCACGCGCGTCGAAGAAGATCATGCCGAGCAAAATGCGGAACATTTGCTGCAGCGCCTCGGCCTCGCGCAATTGGCGCAGGACAACGTTGAGTTGCTCGCGTTTGGACAGCGCCGGCTGCTGGAGATCGCGCGATGCCTTGCGATGGAGCCGAAGATATTGCTCCTCGACGAGCCGGCGGCTGGTTTGAACGATACTGAAAAAGGTGAATTGCGCCAGTTACTGCAAAATCTTCGCAACGAAGATATCACGCTGCTGCTCGTCGAGCACGACATGCGTTTGGTAATGAGTATCGCCGACGAGATCGTGGTGCTCGATCACGGCCAGAAGATTGCCGAAGGCGTGCCGGCACAGATCCGGCGCGATAAGGTGGTCCTGGAAGCGTACCTCGGCGTTGAGGTGCCACATGCTTGAGGTTGATCGGCTCTCGAGCGGCTACGGCAAACTGCAGGTCCTCAAGGGGGTCAGCCTCTCGGTCAGGGAGCGCGAAATCGGTGTTGTCCTCGGTGCAAACGGTGCAGGAAAAAGCACGCTGCTCCGAACTCTGTCGGGCCTGATCGCCGCAACGGGCGGGTCGGCACGTTTCGAGGGTGAGGAATTGGTAGGCTTGCAAGCTTACAAACTCGCGCGGAAGGGAATCTCTCACGTTCCCGAAGGCCGTGGAATTTTCGCCGAGCAGTCGGTCCAAGACAACCTCGAGCTTGGTGCATTCGGGTGGGCGCGAGGACGTCGCGCCCGAATGGCAGCGGAATTCGAGCGAGTGTATAGCTTGTTTCCAGTCCTGGCCGAACGCCGGCGTCAGCGTGCGGGCACCTTGAGCGGTGGTCAGCAGCAGATGGTGGCGATCGGCCGGGCCCTGATGGCGCGTCCAAAGCTCATGCTTCTTGATGAGCCATCGCTTGGTCTCGCGCCGCTCGTCGTCTCGGCAATTTTTGAAACGATCCGGCGGCTCCGTGAAGCAGGGTTGGCGATCCTTCTTGTCGAGCAAAATGCACGCGCCGCTTTGTCGCTCGCCGATCGTGCCTACGTGCTCAGCAATGGTAAAATCGTTATCAGCGGCACCGGGGCTGAACTCGCCTCAGATCAACAAATTCAGCAGAGTTATCTCGGGGGAGTGGATTAGAACCGTCAAGTTCCGCCAGTTGACTAAATTCTGGCCGAAGAGGGTACGCGACCGTGTCGTCCTCGGCGTTGACGTTGGCTTGGGCGGCGCTGGAGCGGTCAGAAAGCTTAAAAAACGGGGCTTGGCGAGATTGCACATTTGTGTCGAATATTCGATTGACATGACGAATTGTATCGGCATAATCCTTTAGAAACAGCGACATGGGCTCGGAGACGCTTTGATGGGCGCACCCATCGTAACCCAGGAAAAGCGTCGCGTTGCGACCACGACCGCCGGTCTTCGCGCGACGCAATGGAACGCGGACGATCTTCCGGCCGGGGTGCAGCTCACCGTTCATCCGTTGACGACGTCGGACGGAGCAAGCGTCACAGGATATCTCTTTCGGCGCGGGGGAGAGCGCAGTGTCGTATGCGCGATGCATCCGCGCGAAATGGTCATCGCTACCTATATGGTGCCTGAGATCCTCAAGGGAGGCGTCGCGGTTTTAATCTTGGGCCCGCGCACCGTCGGCAACGATCTCCGTCTTGAACACGAAACTGCGCTGCTTGACCTCGCCGCGGGTCAAAAATTCCTGCGAGACATTGCGGGCTTTGAGCGGCGTGTTCTCTTGGGGACCTCCGGCGGCGGTCCGCTCGCGGCCTTTTACTGCCAGCAAGCCGCCTTGCCGGGCGATCAGCGGATCAAGAAGTCACCGGGTGGAAAACCGACCGGTCTTGATCAGGCCGAGCTTCCGGCGGCGGATGGCATTGTCTTCATATCGACGCATCTCGGCCAGGGCCACCTGATGATGAACGTTATCGATCCGTCCGTGGTGGATGAGACCGATCCGTTGCAGACGGATGACACGCTTTCCGCGTTCAATTCGGCCAACGGGTTCAAGACGCCGCCAGAAAGCTCGAGCTATTCGCCGGAGTTTCTTGCTAAGTATCGCGCGGCGCAGCGCACACGCGTTGAGCGCATCGACGCGACAGCGAAAGCTATGCTGGCCAAGAAGGCGGAGGCGAGGGCGCGGTTAAAAGCAGCGCGCGATCGGCCGGACGCCATACTCGCGGCCTATTCGCCGATCTTTCAAGTCTGGCGCACCGACGCAGATCCACGCTGCTTCGACCTTTCGCTCGAGCGTTCGGACCGTGCCTATGGGTCGCTGTGGGGAGCAAATCCAATCGTTTCCAATTACGGCAGCGTCGGCTTCGGCCGTGTTTGCACGCCGGAGAGCTGGCTGTCGAACTGGTCGGCGCTCTCGTCCAATGCAAGCATCGAGGCATGCGCTCCAGCAATCACCCAGCCGACGCTCATGATCGAGTACACCGGCGACAATAGCGTCTTCCCGAAAGACGCCGACACGATTTTTGCCGCCATCGGCACCGGCGACAAGATCCGTCACCGGGTTCACGGCAACCACCACGGACGGCCGATCGACGAAGGTGCCCCGAACGGACAAACGATCGCCGGCAAGCACGTGCGCGACTGGCTTGAGGAAGAGTCTTTCGTCTAGGCGCCGTGCTTGCTCCGGGCCAAGAGGTGCCAGCGGAATGAGTTGGCGAACGCAGGAACTGCATTTCTGAAAGGCCGTGCTCGCTAGAGCCCGGGACCAGCGGAGGTTATTTCGATGACTATGGTCACTAAAGATACCGTTCACGAGAATGCCAAGTCGGATACGGCCTACACCGACAAGCGCGATTTTTTCACCAAGGATGTGGATGTCACGAAACTCAAGCGGGCCGATTCCGATAAAACCCAGTTGCGGCTCGACGGGGTCGACCACACGGCTCGGCCGACCTGGAAACTGAGGGAGACCATCGAATTTTACCGCGACGTCCTCGGGCTGCCGCTCATTCATACGATCAGCGCGCGCGGCTGGGGTCCGGTGGGTCACGGCGATTTTCTGCACTTTTTTTTCGATGCTGGAAAAGGCGCGACGATCGCATTCTTCTATTACATTGGTACCGACTGCCCCGAACGATATGTGCCTGAGGATCACCACTTCTATGTCGCGACCCATACTGCATGGAGCGTGCGAACCCCGGAAGAGTTGCAAAAATGGAAGACAACGCTTGAGTTGCGGGGAGTGGTCGTTTCGCCGTATACGCGTCACGAAATTCTCGAATCGATTTACTTCCGCGATCCGAATGGCTACCCGGTCGAGGTCACGCTCAGGCTGCGCGATCTCGAAGTGATTGATCAGGGGGATGCCACATTGACGCTGGAAGCTGCCATGCAGGTCGAGGATGAGTTGCGGGCCAAAGGCGATCGCCTAAGAGATATAGACACCGTCTGGCGCCGCAAAGCAAAACTCGTCGAAGAGTTCATCTCGGATCGATAAAATGGTCGTCCTTTACGTTCTCGACGTTCCCGAGTTTTTGCCGATCGTGGAAACTGCACGCAAGATGCCGGACTGCCAGATCGTGAAATCCGAAAAGGGCTACTGGAAGGTCGTATCGCCGACTGAGATTGTTTTGAATCGGAAAGACATGAAGATGAAGCCGGCCGTTTGGTACGGCTTGTTCACCGGCGGTGTGAACGGGGAAATCGCTGAATTCGGGCGCGATACTGTTCGTGTGATCGGCACCAACAGGCCGCTGTAGCAGTTCGCCTTTTGATTGGTGAGACGACGAGCCGTTTTCGGCCAACGCTGTCCGGCGAGTAATAAAGAAAGACAGATTTTCCAGTCTGCGACTGATTAAGAAACATGAGTTTCTTAATGAGTTGTCCGAGAGGGCGTCACGCGTCATCTCCGAAAATCTGGAAGGGATGGTGACGACCCTTCCGCGTACCTAGCGATCGCTCGCCAATTGAAGTTCTTCGTTGTGTCACCCACGGCACACGCTGCGACGCCTTCTTATGAACCGAAGAGCTTCCCCAAAGCTCATGCCTAGGCATCGTGTGCCGCCTGCGGATCGCCGGTCACGTAGTCGGTTGCGATCATCCACTTGGTGACCTGCGGAGGTTTGGCGAGGAATTTCCTGAATTGGTCGATTGGGCTCTTACCAAACGTCAAAACCAAGCAATCAACTAAGCTGCCCTCAAAACGATATAGAGCTTGTCATTGAAAAGCAGTTTGTCCACCCCTAAGTCCAGTCTATCGGAGATAGGCCAGTGAAACGCGATGTAAACGCGTTATCCGTGCAATGCTCCTCGAAATCGAAGGCGGCAAAACAGTGTTCGAGACACACTCTTCCGAGGAAGCTTCTATTCTTCCCGGGTTGCCTCAAGAGACGCGAAGTCAGGAGGCAGCCGACAAGCCACGCGGTCATCTTGATCTCATGGACAAAGAGGATTTGATCGAGATCGAGCATTCCTCTTTAGCGAATGCTTTCGTCGTCAAGGGCCTCACCCCGAAAGGCCGCAATTTGATAGACACCATTCGCTAAGCACCCCGCGCGGCAGCGGCTGTCGCCAATGACTGTCGCCACTGCCGCCAATATACTAGCTAAGCCATTGATTTTATGATGTGGTGGGCCCGGGAGGACTCGAACCTCCAACCAAGCGGTTATGAGCCGCTAGCTCTGACCATTGAGCTACGGGCCCGCGCCTCCCCTTACGCCGTTACATGAAGGAGCCGCGAAGCGACCCTCAACAGATCGAGGGCCGAGATACAGAGGCCGCCGCCCTTGCAGGCGACGCACCTCAGGCTGACGGAATTGCACTAAATGTTACCCCCTTCGGCTGAGCAAAAACACCGCCTGCTCGCCGAACAGGTTCCAGAACCACCACGGCATTTTCAGCCGCATCCGGCTGCCCCATGCGTTGAGCGCCACCGCCTGTTCCATCCGGGCGCCGGCATCGCGGCAGAGCTGGCGGAAATCTTTGATGCTGCAGAAGTGGATGTTGGGCGTCTCGTACCAGGCATAAGGCAGATTGTCGGTGTGCGGCATGTGGCCGCCGAGCGCGACTTGCAGCCGGATTTGCCAGTGCCCGAAATTCGGAAACGAGACAATCGCGTAGCGGCCGATGCGAAGCATATGTTCGAGCACGACGCGGGGCTGGCGGGTTGCCTGCAAAGTCTGCGACAGGATGACGAAGTCGAAGGCGTCATCGGGATAATCCACAAGGTCGGTGTCGGCGTCGCCCTGGACCACGGCGAGGCCTTTCGCCACGCATTCGTTCACGCCCTCGCGTGACAATTCGATGCCGCGGCCGTCGACGCCGCGCGTTTCCAGAAGCCGTAGCAGCTCGCCGTCGCCGCAGCCGACATCGAGCACGCGCGCACCGGGCTCCACCATGTCGGCGACGACCAGCAAGTCAACGCGCGAGCCGCCCGGGCCGCGCGCGGCGTCCGCCATGGTGAGGTCGTGATTGAGCCGCGTCAGCATCGTTAGCTCCGCACCGGCGGCAGCCCGCGCGCCTTCGCGGCCCCCTCAAGGAAACCGCGGACGATTGTAAACAGTTCTGGCTCGTCGAGCAGGAAGGCGTCGTGGCCCTTGTCGGTCGTGATTTCGGCGAACGAGACGCGAGCACCGGCCGCGTTCAGCGCATGCACGGTGGCGCGCGATTCCGGTGTCGGAAACAGCCAGTCGCTGGTGAACGAAATGACGCAGAAACGCGTCGGCGCACCGCGAAAGGCGTTGGCGGCAACGCCGTCGTAGTCGGCGGCAAGGTCAAAGTAATCCATTGCCCGGGTCAGATAGAGATACGAGTTGGCATCGAAGCGCTCGACGAACGTGATCCCCTGGTGCCGCAGGTAGGACTCGACCTGAAAATCGGCATCAAAAGAAAATGTCGGGTTCTCGCGATCCTGAAAACGGCGCCCGAACTTTCGGTGCAAGGCGGCGTCGGACAGGTACGTGATATGCGCACCCATGCGCGCGACCGCGAGCCCGCGGCGCGGATTGGTACCCTCGGCAAAGTAGCGGCCGCCGCGCCATTCCGGATCTGCCATCACCGCCTGGCGGCCGACTTCGTGAAAGGCGATGTTCTGCGCCGAATGACGCATCGATGCGGCGATCGGCAGCGCGGCGAATACCCGGTGCGGATAGCTCGCAGCCCATTGCAGTGCCTGCATGCCGCCCATCGAGCCGCCGGCTACGGCAAACAGCGATTCAATGCCGAGATGATCAAGCAGCATCGCCTGGGAGCGGACCATGTCGCGCACGGTAATGACGGGAAAGTCGAGGCCCCACGGCATGCCGGTCGCCGGATTGGTCGAGGCTGGCCCGGAAGACCCCATGCAGCCGCCGACGACATTGGGGCAAATGATGAAATAGCGGCCGGTGTCGATCGGCCGCCCCGGTCCTACCATCGTTTCCCACCAGCCCGGCTTGCCGGTCACCGGATGGTTATTGACCGCGTGCTGGTCGCCGGTCAGCGCGTGGCAGATGAGGATCGCGTTGCTGCGCTCGGCGTTGAGCGTGCCGTAGGTTTGGTAAGCAATTTGCGCCGGACTGAAATCAATTCCGGCATCGAGCCGCAATGGATTGTCGGCCGAAAATCGCACGACGAGCGAGTGCGGATGATCCGCCTCGCGCGCACGGTCGGCGCGATCGAGCGTGACGCTGGCCTCAGCCATAACTACTTCCCGGATCGATACTTTAACTACTTTAGCATTGTCGCACCGGCCATTGCGGCGGTCAAAGGCGCGTAAATAGGCCGCTCGCCGCCGGAGTCAATGTTTTCTTAGCTTGGTGTTTGATTTTTCTTTGCTTTCAGGCCTAACGACACTTATCAATCCGGGCGTTGCCCCGGGCACACCATGAAACAATCGCACCACCAACCGGGCTCGCTGGCCGAGCTACGCCGCGAGATCGATCGCATCGACGAGGCCATGCATGCGCTTCTGATCGAGCGCGGCGAGATCATCGACCGGCTGATCGCTGTCAAGAAAACCGAAGAGTCCGGATCGGCGTTTCGCCCGGCGCGCGAAGCGGACATGATGCGGCGGCTGGTGCAACGTCATCACGGCAACCTCCCGCTCGACACCGCCGAAGGCATCTGGCGCGTTATCATCTCGACTTTCACTTTCGTACAAGCCCCGTTTGCCGTGCACGCCGATCTGTCCGCCGGCGACGCGCTGATGCGCGATTCGGCACGCTTCCATTTCGGCTTCACCGCGCCATTCGTGCCGCACATGGGAGCGGCGAGTGTGGTCCAGGCGGTCACCGCGTCAAAAGGCGATCTTGGGCTCGTTCCCGCCTTCGCCACCGCCGGTGCTGGCCCATGGTGGACGGCGCTCGAATTCGAAGCGGCTCCGAAAATCATCGCGCGGCTGCCTTTCGTCGAGCGCGCCGATCATCCGGCGGGGATGCCGGTTTTCGTGGTTTCGCGTGTGGCGGCGGACGCCATGGTGACTGAAACTGAAGTGTGGAGCCTGCGGGTATCGGGCTGGAACGCGTCTTACGCGGACAAAATCGCCGTGCTTGCCGACCCAATCGCGGTTCCCGACCGCGCCTTCGATGGCGCGGCCTTGCTCATTTCCGTCGAGCGCGGCCACATCAGCGCCGTTGCCGATGCGCTGGTCGGGCTTGGCGCCTCGATCCGCTCAAGGGCCCTCGTCGGCAGCCACGCGACCCGCTATACGGTCCCGCGTAAAAGCTGATCCCATCCATCGTGCCGGCTGAGTAAGAAAACCACTGAGTAAACGATGACGGCAATGCGTCCCCAACCCCGTTTCGGCGTGCTCGATATCCAGGCCTATGTGCCCGGCAAGAGCACCGCGCCTGGCGTCGCCAAAGTGTTCAAACTGTCGTCGAATGAGACACCGCTCGGGCCAAGCCCGCACGCGATCGCGGCCTATCAATCGGTGGCTCCGCATTTGCAAGATTATCCCGACGGCTCGGCGAGTGAGCTGCGCGAGGCGATCGGGCGCGCGTTCGGGCTCGATCCCGATCGGATCGTCTGCGGCGCCGGCTCTGACGACTTGTTGAACCTGTTGGCGCGCGCCTATCTGGCCGACGGCGATGAGGCGATCCACACCACGCACGGCTTTGTTGTTTATCCAATCGCGATTCTGGGCACTGGCGCGCATCCCGTAGTCGCGGCAGAGACCAGCCATACCGCGAACGTCGACGCTATCCTGGCGGCGGTGACGAAGAAGACAAAAATGGTCTTTCTCGCCAATCCGAATAATCCGACCGGGACCTACATTTCGTTCGATGAGGTCAAGCGGCTGCATCGCGGGTTGCCGTCGCATGTGCTGCTCGTGCTCGATGCGGCGTATGCCGAATACGTCCAGCGCAACGACTATGAATCCGGCATCGAATTGGTCGCCACCAGCGATAACGTCGTCATGACCCGCACGTTCTCCAAAATTCACGGATTGGCCGCGTTGCGTCTCGGCTGGATGTTCGGCCCGGCCGACGTGATTGGCGCGATCAATCGCATTCGCGGTCCTTTCAACGTCAACGCGCCATCGATTGCCGCCGGCGTCGCCGCGATCGAGGATATGCAGCATCAGGAACGTGCGCGAGAACACAATGCGCGTTGGCTCGCTTGGCTTACGCGGGAGATCGAGCAACTCGGTCTCAAAGTGACGCCGAGCGTCGCTAACTTTTTGCTGATCCATTTTCCTGAAACCAAGGGACGTACCGCCAAGGAAGCGGACGCGTTTCTCACTTCGCGCGGTCTCGTCCTCCGCCAGGTTGGCGTCTACAAGCTGCCAAACGCACTGCGGATGAGCGTCGGTACGGAGGAAGCCAACCGGCTGGTCGTCGCCGCACTGAAGGAATTTCTGACCAAGGCGGCATGACAACGTGACGCTATCGGCACCTCTGTTTAACCGCCTCGCGCTTATCGGCACAGGCCTGATCGGCTCCTCGATCGCACGCGCGGCGCGGGCACAGAACGCCGTGCGCGAGATCGTAGCTACCGCACAATCCGCCGCGACGCGCCGCCGCATCGCCGAACTCGGGCTTGCCGATCAGGTGGTTGAAGGCAACGCCGCCGCGGTCGCCGGTGCAGATCTGGTTATTGTCTGCGTTCCGGTCGGCGTTTGTGGCGTAGTCGCAGCGGAGATTGGCCCGCACTTATCTGGTGGCGCGATTGTTTCCGATGTCGGCTCGGTCAAAGGCGCCGTCGTGCGCGAGATGGGTCCGCATTTGCCGGACCGTGTGCACTTCGTGCCGGCGCATCCGGTTGCCGGCACCGAGCATTCCGGCCCGGATGCCGGCTTTGCCACCTTGTTCGTCGGCCGCTGGTGCATCCTCACACCGCCCGAGGGCGCCGATAGTGCAGCGGTGGAAAAGCTCGCAGCGTTCTGGACCGCGCTCGGCGCCAACGTTGAGACCATGCCGGCGGCGCACCACGACCTCGTGCTGGCGATCACGAGCCACCTGCCGCACCTGATCGCTTATACGATCGTTGGCACCGCCGACGAACTCGCCGAGGTCACCCGCTCGGAAGTGCTCAAGTTCTCGGCTGGAGGCTTCCGCGATTTCACCCGCATCGCCGCTTCCGATCCGACGATGTGGCGCGACGTCTTCCTCGCCAATAAAGATGCGGTGCTGGAAATGCTCGGGACCTTTAACGAGGACTTGTCGCAACTGGCCCGCGCCATTCGCCGCGGCGACGGCGAGGCGTTGTTCGCACACTTCACGCGGACGCGCGCGATCCGCCGCGGTATTGTGCAGATCGGTCAGGATTCAGCGACGCCCGACTTCGGCCGGCCGCATCCCGATCTCCCGGTCGAGCCGCTAGCGCGGCCTTACGCCGTCTCCAGCGACGACTAACGCAATCTCACGGTCAGCGCTTCGTTCACCGCAGCACGCAGCGCCGCGACTGAAAACGGCTTGGAGATCACGTCGTGGATAATGGCGTTGAGCCCATGAGCGCGTTCGCGCTGGTCGGCGTATCCTGTCATCAGGAGAATTGTGATGTCGGGATGATCGCGTGCGACGCCGAGCGCCAGCGCGATGCCGTCCATAACCGGCATGCGGATGTCAGTCAGTAAGAGATCGAAGCCGCCATTTTCACGCCCAAGCAGGTCGAGCGCCTCGGTGCCATCGCATGCGGTCTTGACCTCGTGACCGTCGGTCAGGAGCGCGCGCGCGCATAATGCCCGCAACGCTTCCTCGTCCTCGGCAATGAGAATTCGCGCCATGGCCTTAACGCCCTCCAGGAACGAAATCGCGGCGGGTGACGAAGCGAACGATCAGGTCGCGCGCGTCCGGCGGCGGCGAGGCAAGACGGGTGCGGAAAGCCACAACCTCGCCCGGCGGCAGCGACGGACGCGAAGGGACCGCAATCCAGGAATAGATTTCCTGCCGCGCGGCGTTGCGAACGATGAACTTCAGCCGCGGCACGTCCACGACTTTGCGCTCGCTGTTGACGACATTACCTTCGACCACGAGGATGGGCACACCCTCGTGCTCCTCGGTCGTCGTAACGACGCCATCGAAGGTGAGGCCACGCAGGTTTACTGGCATTCCCAGCAACGCGTAGAACGAGGCAGTTTGCGGTAACACGCGCACGACGCTATCGCGCCAACCGATAAGTAAAGCATCGACCAGGATCAGTGCCAGGATCCCGGTCTGCAAAATCGACAGCGGCCACCGCCCAGTCGTGCGCGCCGAGGGGGGCCCTTGCTGACGCGCAGCGGCGGTTTCGACGTCCTCCTGGTCCACGGGGCGCTGGTCCGGGTCGACGTCGATCGGTGGACGACCTCCCTCGAAAGCGTCGGGTGCGATGGGGGGCGCCTGCACCTCCACCGCATGACTCAGCCCGTCTGAGAAATCCTCGGAGTTGCCTTCGTCAGTCGCGGCCGGCGCGAACGGTTCGTCGTCCACTGTCTGGCTGTCGTCACCCGCCGCTGGCGCAAACGACTCCGCGGCGTCTGAACCCGAGCCCTCGCCCGCGGCGCTTTGATCCGGGCCGATGGCCGCCGCAGCGGCAAGAACCTTGTCCGCGCGGCTCGGCTCCGCGTGCCAAACCGTGCGGCAACGCAGGCAGCGAACCTGGCGCCCCTCGGGCGGCATGCTCGCCGACTTCACGTCATAGGACGTACCGCAGGATGGGCAGACGATGAGCATGGAACGAATCAGGGAGCGCGCTTTTCCACTTCGATCCTATTGGCCAATCCGTTAACGGAATGGAAACCATGCCGGTTGGCGCCGGCGCATCGTGCTATGACCGCTCGCTGGCTGTCTGCGAATCGGCACTGCGGTCAGGTCGTCGAGATGCGTTTTGGCTTCGGACCATTTGCTGGGACGTTCGGCACGAGAAAGCTCACATCAAAAAACCACACTAGATCATAGATTTGCCAGTTTCCCGGGGACTTTCGGAGGATGGCGTGATCCGGTTTGAGAATGTCGGTTTGCGCTATGGGATTGGCTCGGAGGTGCTGCGTGACCTCAATTTCGCCATCGATTGGCACTCGTTCCAATTCCTGACCGGACCGTCCGGTGCCGGCAAGACTTCACTGTTGCGCTTGATGTTGTTGTCGATGCGGCCAACGCGCGGCCTCATCAGCATGTTCGATCAGGACACCGCGACCCTGAGCAAAGATGATCGCGCCAATCTGCGGCGGCGGATTGGCATCGTCTTTCAGGATTTCCGGCTACTCGATCACATGACCACCTACGAAAATGTAGCGTTACCGCTGCGCGTCCTCGGCAAGGGGGAATCCGAATACCGGGCTGAAGTCGTCGAACTGCTGCAATGGGTGGGGCTCGGCGAGCGCATGGAGGCCCTGCCGGCAATACTCTCTGGCGGCGAAAAGCAACGCGCCGCCATAGCGCGCGCCGTGATCGCTCGTCCTCAGCTTTTGCTCGCCGACGAACCGACCGGCAATGTTGATCCCAATCTCGGCCAACGGCTGCTGCGGCTTTTCATCGAGCTCAACAAATCCGGCACCGCCGTCGTCATCGCCACTCACGACATTGGGCTGATGGACGAGTACGACGCGCGCCGGCTGGTTCTGCATGAGGGACGCCTGCATGTCTATGATTGAACCGATCGAAACCATGGCGGAGCCTTGGGACGACCTGGACGCGTCTCCTGCGCTGGTGCGTTCGGTGCCGGCGGCAGCGCCAATCGTTCCCCGAGGGTCGATCTCCGGGCGCTCGCTGACTGCCGTGGTCGCCATCATGACTTTTCTCGCCGCGCTCACGACCGGAGCCGCCATGGTGGTGTTGAATGCGGCAAGCGACTGGCAATCGGAAGTGGGTCGCGAAGTAACCATCCAGGTGCGCCCTACACCCGGACGCGACATCGAGGCAGACTTGCGCAAGGCCGCCGACCTCGCGCGCGCGGCGATCGGGACTGCCCACGTGCGGGTCTACACTAGGGAAGAGTTGGCGCGGCTGGTAGAGCCCTGGCTTGGTTCGGGTTTGGCGCTGGAGGATCTCCCGATCCCGCGGCTGATCGTCATCAAGCTCGCCGCCGGCGCGCGGCCCGATTTTACCGCGCTGCGCCAAGCCCTCACGGCTCAGGTCGCGACCGCGAGCCTCGATGATCATCGTCGCTGGATCGGTCGAATGCGCACGATGGCGCGAACGGCTGTCGGAGGTGGCATCGCTATCCTGGCACTGGTTCTGGCGGCGACCGTGCTCTCGGTCACCTTCGCGACGCGCGGCACCATGGCGGCCAACCGGCCGATCATCGAAGTGCTGCATTACGTCGGTGCGACAGACGCCTTTATTGCCGACCAATTCCAGCGTCATTTTCTGGCGCTCGGCTTCAAGGGGGGCGCGATCGGGGGCGGAGCGGCAATCCTGCTGTTCGCTATCGTCGAGGCGGCGAATTCCTGGTTCGCGGGAACTGCCGGGGGCGACGAGATCGCCGCGTTGTTCGGGAATCTGACCATCGGCGTTTCCGGCTACGTGGCCATTTTGCTGCAAGTTGTGTTCATGGCGCTGGTAACGGCGTTTGCCTCGCGCCACACCGTCAACCGCACGCTGAAGGCCATCGACTGAAATCCAGAAAACAGGATCAATTTGCCGCCGGAATTGTTATGATTCGAGCCGCCGGGGCCGGCAAAACGAAACTCGGGCGCGGGGGACACGCGCGGCGATGCTTAGCCTTGACGCCGCCGTCGCAGCGCGGCGGATCAGATATTTTGCGTTCAGACTGGCCGTCCTCGCCGGCATCGCGCTTGTTATTGGCTTCGGATTTTTCCTCCGTTTATTGCCGAGCGAGGAGGTAGCACTTCGTCGCAACGCTGACGGCATCGTCGTGCTGACAGGCGGTACCTCGCGGGTGACGGATGCGCTCGAACTGCTTGCCGCCCATCGCGGCAAGCGCCTCCTCATCACCGGCGTCAATCCCGGAACCACCACCAATGATATTGCGCGGCAGGTTACCGATTACGGCCGCATTCTTGCCTGCTGCGTCGATCTCGATTACTCGGCGATCAACACACTCGGAAATGCGGTGCAGACACGCCGCTGGGCGATCGATCGAGGCTTCCACTCGCTCATCATCGTGACGTCCGCCTATCACATGCCGCGGGCGCTCGCCGAGATCGCGCACCAGCTTCCGGACGTCACGCTGATTCCATTTCCGGTCGTCTCTGACCGCTTGCGCGTCGAGCCGTGGTGGGCCAACGGTACGACCACCAGACTGGTGCTATCGGAATATTTCAAATACCTATTCGCCACGCTGCGGATGCGCTTCGATTTGGTAGCCGGAGAAGCCGGCGCCACTCGAGTATCCGACGCGCGTCCACGCGATCCTTTGCATTGAACCGGGCCGCTTTGACTCACTCTTTTGCAGTATTCGCCCGCTCGCTTCTGTTCAATGTGCTGTTCTATATCAACATCATCACGCGAATGATCGTCGCGCTGCCGGCCCTCGTGCTGCCGCGCAGCTTCATGCTCGGTGTTTTGCGGCGCTACAGCCGCAGCACGCTGTGGCTGCTGCGGATGGTTTGCAACGTCGACGTCGAGTGGCGCGGACGCGAAAAACTTCCACCGGGCGCATATATCGTCGCCTGCAAGCACCAATCGCTGTGGGAGACGTTCGCGCTGTTCATGCTACTGCCGGATCCGACCTACATATTGAAGCGCGAACTGATGTGGATCCCGTTATTCGGCTGGCTTGCGTCCAAGGCGCGAATGATTCCCATCGATCGCGGTGCGCGCGCGGCGGCGCTTGCGCGTATGGCGGAGCGAGCGCGCGAGGAAATTCCGCAGGCGCGGCAGATCGTCATTTTCCCCGAAGGCACGCGGCGCGCCCCGGGCGCCGAGCCGCGTTATCTCCCGGGCGTTGCCTATCTCTATGATGAGACCGGACTGCCCTGCGTGCCGATCGCGCTCAATTCCGGATTGTTTTGGCCGCGCCGCACGCTGCGCCGCTATCCCGGAACCGTGTTGGTCGAAGTCCTCGACCCGATCGAGCCCGGCCTCGACAAACGCACATTCCTCGCCCGTCTGCAGTCCGCATTGGAAGAATCAACAGCGCGGCTCATTGCGGAAGCTCAACACTCAAGAATTGAGAGCCGCTGACGCCTCTGGTGCTATGCCGGATTGACGTTCCCCGACACCGGGTCCCCCGAGCCGTTCGGCGATCAGGTGCAGATCGGTCTCGCGATAGCCTAGCGCCTCCAGTGCCCGAACCGTTGCAATGACGTAGTCGCGATTTGGGCCGGAGCTGCCGTGGCCCTGCCGCACATGGTGCAGGCACTCGGCCAGTGTCAGCCGCCCGGCATATTGCACGTGACTGCGATCGACGATGAAGCAAAGCGCCCTCACCTGCCGCCGTGCTCCCTCCTCAAGCTCGACGCGACGTACCGTTTCCAGATAGACGGTGGTAACCTGCTCGCGTGATCTCAAATAAGCGACGGTCGCGGCGCTTGCCGCTGCGGCAACCCGAAAGGCGATACCGCGGCACATGCCGCCGCGGTCAAGCCCAAGCACGAGACCAGGCCGCTCCGGGGTGCCGCGATGAACAAAGGAATAGACGCAAAGTGCGCGGTGTAATCCGACCAGGCGTGCGGGCACGCGTTCGATGAAATCGAAGCCGGGACGCCACATCAGCGACCCATAGCCAAACACCCAAAGGTCTTCCCCGTTGTTCGTATCGACAGCGTGCATTGCCCTCGTTTACTCCAGCCGGAACTTCCACTCGCCTTAGATGGTGCGATTGCGCATAACAATCCACTTCAGGCGGCACGACGACCGGTCTTTGAAACGCCGTACTCGGCGGGCGAAGAGGAACGATGCCAGGTGAATCCCCTCTGAGCATGATGCACGCGCCGGAACGGCGGCCCGGAAAGCGTGCCGTCCATCCAGTCCGGCGCCGAAGGTGGGCGATTCTGGCGCCAATCGGGATTGTCATTGTGCTGGCGCTCATATGGGTCTGGCTTTGGTACTATGCCTCCTCCATCGCCGGCCGCACGCTAGCCGGCTGGGTGGCACGCGAGGCCGAGGCCGGGCGAGTCTATTCGTGCGGCTCGCAATCTGTCGGCGGATTTCCATTTCGCATCGAAGCGAACTGCATCGATGCCGCCGCACAGGTCGGAAGCAAACCACCGCTTTACGCCGTCAAGACGAAGGCGATCGGTTTTACGGCCGAGGTCTGGCACCCAACTCGGCTGGTGGGTGAAATCAGCGGCCCAATGACGGTGGCGGATGCGAGCCAGTCGCCGAGTTGGAGTGCGGACTGGGCGCGCGCGCGGCTGACGGTCCTTGGACTGCCCCCCGATCCAGAGGCCGTTTCCATTCGGCTTGACGGAACACATGTCGACCGCGTCGGCGCCAGTACAATTTTCGGCGTCAAGACTGCGGACTTGCAAGACCGTGTTATCGGCGGCTCACCTCACGACCATCCGGTGATTCAAATAACGCTTCGTGTCACAGGGGCGATTGCACCGACGCTCCATCCGGTACTTGCAGAACCGATCGAGGGTGAAATCGACGCGGTGGTGCGAGGGTTGCAGGATTTGTCGCCGAAGCCTTGGGCCGCGCGCTTCCACGAACTACAGACGGCCCCCGACGGCGGGATCGAGATCAAGTCGCTGCGCCTGGCGAGAGCCAACGTCATCGTCGTCGGCACCGGAAAGCTCGGCGTAAACGCGCAGGGCAAGCTCGACGGCCTCATCAATGTGGCGATCGTCGGTATCGAGTATCTCGTCCCGCTCCTCGGCGTCGACCGCTTGATCGGCGAGGGTATAGACCGCCTCGCTGGGACCAAGGGCGCAGCCACGCAAGGAGCCGCTGCGCTCGATCGGTTGATACCAGGATTAGGCGGGGCTCTTCGACAAACCGCGACCGCGAGCGTCGTCGAGAACCTTAAAAAGATGGGGCAACCGACGTCGATCGGCAAACAGCCGGCGATCGTTCTGCCGTTACGCTTTGCGGACGGATCAGTCTATTTGGGCATGCTGCGGGTCGGTGAAGTACCCCCGCTGTGGTGAGGTCAGCTTTTTCTCGCGCGGTGCCAGCCGACCGCGGCGTCTGGAACCGAATCGGTTGAGGCGAAATACGGCTTGAGATCGAGGAGCGGCGTGTCGTCGACGCAATCCAGTCCGACGACCGTAAGCCTGTTGCCTTCGATCCGGACCAGTCGCGCAACCGACACGGCGATCGGATTGGGCCGCACCGGCGAGCGCAGCGCGAACGTACCGCGCCGCTCCGCGTAGTGGCGCGGCGCCTGCAAGACCAGGTCACGCCGCGCGTGGTCCATCCAATAGAGCACGACCACGTGGCTGACGGTCTCGAGGCCGGCAAGCCCTTCGACCCAGCGTGGATCGAACACGATGGTGCATTCCGCGGTGGTTTCGCGCGGATTTTTCGGACAGTCTTCGCGCCGCTTCCAGGGCGTGCGAATGCGACCGATGTAATAGAGCGAGGCATCGAAGCGTGGCGGCAGCTCGACCGCGATTTCGCCCTCCCGCAGCTCGTTCTCGTCGCCGGTGATGGCTTTCTCGGACATGAGGGAGAATCGCACGGTGCATACGTCAGCGCCAAGACTTACGCGCCAAGACCGTCCAACGCCGATCTCCACCGCCAAGACCCACAAGCGACAACTAATTTTGCTTTTGTGGGAAATATCCCACCGGCACTTGCAAGTTTAAGCGCATAAAGATATCTTTATGTGGCTAATAAGCATTCCCGATAGGTGCTGCAGATGGACTCTGCCCAACTCGGCTTTCCGGCGCTGACCGCAACCCTTAAGGCCGCGGCAGAGGCCACCCGGCTGAGGCTACTGATGCTGATTGCGGAAGCCGAGCTCACGGTTACCGATCTAACCGCCATTCTGCGCCAATCGCAACCACGCCTGTCCCGTCATTTGCGGCTTTTGGCCGAGGCGGGACTGGTGCAGCGGCATCGCGAAGGTTCATGGGCTTTTTTTCGCCTCGGCGAGCGCGGCGGCGCCGCCGACATTGCCCGCACCCTGATCGCGCGCCTCGACCCCAATGATCCGATTATCGCGCGCGACCGCGACCGGCTTGCCGCCGTGCGCGCCGCCCGCGCCGCCGCCGCGCAAAACTACTTCCGCCGCCACGCCGCCGAATGGGACCGGATCCGCCAGCTGCACGTCGCCGATGCCGCCGTCGAAGCGGCAGTTTGCGCCGCGCTCGACGGCGTTCCGATCCGTTCCCTGCTCGATCTCGGCACCGGGACCGGGCGGATGCTTGAACTTTTCGCCGGTAAGATCGAGCGCGGCCTCGGCCTCGATCTTTCGCTGGACATGCTGGCGCTCGCTCGCGAGCATCTCGACCGGGCCGGCCTCAAGCACTGCAGTGTCCGCCACGGCGACATTTACGATCTCGCGCTGCCGCGAGATTCGTTTGACGTCGTCATCATTCATCAGGTTTTGCACTTCCTCGACGATGGCGGTCGCGCGGTTCGCGAGGCATCACGCGTGCTGCGCCCGGGCGGACGTCTGCTGGTGATTGACTTCGCGCCGCACGATCTCGAGTTCCTGCGCGACGAGCACGCGCACCGCCGGCTTGGTTTTGCGGCCGAGACGGTAACGCAATGGATCGAAGCCGCCGGGCTCGATTTCATCCGGCAGCAGACGCTGCCACCGGGACCGGAGGGAAAGATCGCGGTTTCGCTTTGGCTGGGGCGCGACCCGCGCATCGCGATCGCTGCACCGGCCGCGCGAGAAGTGGCTTAAATGGACCCAGTTCGCTTGAGCCGCTTCGCCGACACAGCCGCCGAGCACCCTATCCGCGTCTCGTTCGAATTTTTCCCGCCAAAAACCGAGGACATGGAACGGTCGCTGTGGGAGGCGATCGGCCGGCTGGCGCCGCTGCTGCCGCATTTCGTTTCCGTCACTTACGGCGCCGGCGGCTCGACGCGCGAGCGCACGCACGCGACGGTCAAACGTATTCTTGCCGATACGATGCTGACGCCGGCGGCGCATCTGACTTGCGTCGCCGCCAACCGTGCCGAGGTGGACGCGGTAATCGAGGCGTACGCGCAAGCCGGCGTTCGCCACATCGTCGCGCTGCGCGGCGATCCGCTTGGCGGCATCGGCGAAAGGTACGAGCCGCATCCAGACGGCTATCGCAACGCCGCCGATCTCGTCGCCGGCATCAAGCGGATTGCTGATATCGAAGTGTCGGTCTCCGCCTATCCCGAGAAACACCCCAACAGCGCCAGTGTTGCCGCCGACATCGACATGCTCAAGGCCAAGGTCGATGCCGGCGCGTCGCGCGCAATCACCCAGTTCTTTTTCGAGAACAGTCTTTACTTCCGCTATCTCGACCGCGTGCGCGCCGCCGGCATCGATATCCCGATCGTGCCCGGCATCCTGCCGGTGCAGAATTTCAAGCAGACCAAAAGTTTTGCCGCGCGCACCGGCGCTTCGGTTCCCGATTGGCTGGCCGCTCGCTTTGACGGTCTCGACGATGATCCTGCGACTCGCAAACTGATTGCTGCAGCGGTTTCGGCTGAACAGGTGCTTGATCTGGTCGACAACGGCGTCGCCGATTTCCACTTCTACACCATGAACCGCGCCGATCTTGTCTATGCGATTTGTCACCTGCTTGGACTCCGCCCGGGCAAGCCCAAATCCGCGCACCTTCTTTCCAACATTGAAAACCAACAGGCTTGACTCCGCAGTGACCCCGTCAGCAATCCGGCCAGAAAAAGAGACGACACTGCGTCAGCTTGCGGCTGAACGCATTCTTGTCCTCGACGGCGCCATGGGGACAATGATCCAGGCACTGGGTCTCGACGAGGAGGGCTATCGCGGGGCGCGCTTCGATGCGTGGAATCGCGAGGTCCGCGGCAATAACGATCTCCTCAACCTGAGCCGCCCCGGCGCGGTGCGCGCGATCCACCTCGCTTATTTCCGCGCCGGCGCAGACATCGTCTCCACCAACACGTTCTCCTCGACCCGCATCGCCCAGGCCGACTACGGCATGGCGGAGATCGCTCACGAACTGAACGCCGAAGGTGGGCGCTTGGCGCGTGAAGCGGCGAAGATCGCGCAGGATGAGGACGGCCGGCCACGCTTCGTTGCAGGCGCCATCGGACCAACCAACCGCACCGCCTCGATTTCACCCGATGTTCTGAACCCGAGTTTTCGCGCCGTCACCTTCGACGAACTGCGCATCGCTTATGCCGAACAGGTCGGCGGCCTTCTCGACGGCGGCGTCGACATTCTGCTGATCGAGACCATCTTCGACACGCTCAACGCGAAGGCCGCGATCTTTGCTTGCGCCGAAGTCATGAAAGACCGCGGCGTTCGTCTGCCGGTGATGATTTCCGGCACCATCGTCGACCGAGCCGGGCGGCTACTCTCCGGGCAGACGCCCGAGGCGTTCTGGAATTCGGTCGCGCACGCTGCGCCGCTTTCGATCGGACTAAATTGCGCTCTCGGCGCACGCCAGATGCGCGCGCACATCGCCGAGCTGGGGCGCGTCGCGGATACGCTAGTTTGCGCTTATCCCAACGCCGGACTGCCCAACGAATTTGGCCATTACGACGAGAGCCCGCAGATGATGGCCGCGCAGCTCGGCGAGTTTGCTGCGGCCGGACTCGTCAATATCGCCGGCGGTTGTTGCGGAACGACGCCCGATCACATTCGCGCCATCGCGGCGGCGGTGGCCGGAAACAAACCGCGGCAAATTCCAACGATCCTGCCGCACCTGCGGCTTTCCGGCCTCGAAGCCTTCACGCTGACGCCGGCGATTCCGTTCGTCAACGTCGGCGAGCGCACCAACGTCACCGGCTCGGCCCGGTTCCGCAAGCATATTACCGCCGGCGATTACGCCGCCGCGCTTGCGGTTGCACGCGACCAGGTGGAAAACGGCGCGCAAATTCTCGACGTCAACATGGACGAGGGCCTGCTCGATTCGGAGCAAGCCATGAACACTTTTCTCAATCTCATTGCCGCCGAGCCCGATATTGCCCGCGTACCAGTAATGATCGATTCCTCGAAATTCTCCGTGATCGAGGCCGGATTGAAATGCGTTCAGGGCAAGTCGGTGGTGAACTCGATCTCGCTCAAGGAAGGCGAAGACGCCTTCATCCGCCACGCCGAAATTGTCCGCCGTTATGGCGCGGCGGTGGTGGTGATGGCGTTCGACGAAGCCGGCCAGGCTGATACGCTCGAGCGCAAGACCGCGATTGCCGCACGCGCCTACGACATCCTCGTCAACCGGATCGGCTTCCCGCCGCAAGACATCATTTTCGATCCGAATATTTTCGCCGCGGCGACCGGAATGGAGGAGCACAACGGCTACGGCGTCGCCTTCATCGAAGCGGCGCGCTGGATCAGACAGAACCTGCCGCATGCTCACGTCTCGGGCGGCGTGTCGAATTTCTCCTTCTCGTTCCGCGGCAATGAGCCGGTACGCGAGGCGATGCACTCGGTCTTTCTCTATCACGCCATCGCCGCCGGAATGGACATGGGCATCGTCAATGCCGGCCAAATGGCGGTCTATGACGATCTCGATCCGGAATTGCGAACGGCGTGCGAAGACGTTGCGCTTAACCGGCGCAGCGATGCGGCCGAACGGCTGCTCGCGCTCGCCGAACGCCACCGTGGCCACGGCAAGGAGCGCAAGGAAGCCGATCTTGCGTGGCGCGAATGGCCGGTGGAGCGGCGTCTATCGCACGCGCTGGTCCACGGCCTCACCGACTTCATCGCCGCCGATGTTGAAGAGGCGCGCCTTAAGGCGCCGCGCCCGCTTGCGGTGATCGAAGGCCCCCTCATGGACGGCATGAATACAGTCGGGGATCTGTTCGGCTCCGGCCGCATGTTTCTGCCCCAAGTCGTGAAATCGGCGCGGGTGATGAAGCAGGCCGTCGCTCATCTGCTGCCCTACATGGCACAGGAAAAAGACGGCCGGGCGCACTCGTCGTCCAACGGCAAGATCGTGCTCGCGACAGTCAAAGGCGACGTGCACGACATCGGCAAGAACATCGTCGGTGTTGTGCTGGCCTGCAACAATTACGATGTCGTCGATCTCGGCGTGATGGCGCCGGCGGAGAAGATCCTGCAGGCGGCAATCACCGAACGCGCCGATATCATCGGGCTGTCCGGTCTCATCACACCATCGCTCGACGAGATGTGTCATGTCGCAGCAGAGATGGAGCGGCAGGGTTTCGAAGTACCTCTGCTCATCGGCGGGGCAACGACGAGCCGGGTGCATACGGCGGTAAAGATTCACCCGAACTACCGGCGCGGGCAGACCGTCTACGTCAACGACGCGAGCCGCGCGGTTGGTGTAGTCTCGAAGCTCCTCTCGCCCGAAACGCGGGCGCACACTGTCACCGAAGTCCGCGCCGAATATGCCCGCATCGCCGTGGCGCATGCCCGCGGCGAAGCGGGCAAAAGCCGGCTGGCGCTCGCCGACGCGCGCCTCAATGCGCTGAAACTCAATTGGTCCGGGAACTACCTGCCGCCAGTACCGCTGCGCCTTGGTGCGCATCGGCTTGCGGACGTCGCAATTTCCGAGCTCGTCGATTTCATCGACTGGACACCGTTCTTCGCGACGTGGGAGCTCAACGGCAAGTTCCCGGCCATTCTCGACGACGCCATTGTCGGCGAAGCCGCGCGCAATTTGTTCGCCGACGCGCAGGAGATGCTGCGGCGGATCGTTGATGAGCGCTGGTTCCGCGCCAACGCGGCGATCGGTTTATGGCCGGCGAACAGCGAGGGCGACGACATACTTGTTTTCAGCGACGAAGCGCGAAGCATCCCGATCGCCGTCGTGCATACGCTTCGCCAGCAACTGCCGCGCCGCGAAGGCCGCGCCAATGTCGCCCTTGCCGATTTCATCGCGCCGCGCGCGAGCGGGCTCGCCGACTACATCGGGGGATTCGCCGTGACCGCCGGCATCGGCGAAGAAGCCGTGGTCGAGCGCTTCAAACACGCCAACGACGATTATTCTGCGATCCTGGCCAAGGCGCTCGCCGATCGTTTCGCTGAGGCATTCGCCGAGTATCTGCACCAGCGCGTGCGCAGGGAGTTTTGGGCCTACGCTCCAGAGGAGACGCTCGCCAAGAACGATCTGATCGCCGAAAAATATCGCGGCATCCGTCCCGCGCCTGGATATCCCGCGCAACCCGATCATACCGAGAAAGCAACGCTGTTCAGGTTGCTCGACGGTGAGCGGCAGACCGGCGTGCGACTAACTGAAAGCTTTGCGATGTGGCCGGGCGCCTCGGTGTGTGGCTTTTATTTCAGTCACCCGGAAAGCTACTACTTCGGCGTCGGCAAGATCGAGCGCGATCAAGTCGAGGATTATGCCAAGCGCAAGAGCTGGACATTTGCCGAAGCCGAGAAATGGCTGGCGCCGGTCCTGAATTACGATCCGATGGCAGCGGTGCGCCGCGCTGCGGAATAACGACGCCAGAGCGACGCCGGCTTACACTCGTGCGATGGCGCGCTCGACAAATAGCGCCGCTTCCAATGCCGCTCGATCGCGCCCAAAACCGCCGATGATTTGCACGCCCAGCGGCAACGCGCCATCGTCCAAGCCTGGAACGTTGACGCAGGGCGTTCCCATCAGCGTCCACAGTCGGTTGAACGCCGCATCGCCGGTCGAGCCGAGGCCCTCGGGCGCTGCGCCTGGCGCTGACGGCGCAAGGATCACATCGATGTCGTTCATGAAATCCGCGAGCGCGCGCCTCGCGCGCGAAGCGGTGCGCCGCGCCGCGTCGTATTCTTCAACCGTGATCGCCGCGGCACGGTCGAGATGCTCGCGCAACGGTTTCGCGACTTCCTCACGATGGCGGTCGTATTCGAACGCCAATGCCCGAAAGGCTTCGTAGTCCTGAATAACGAATTGCGCGCGGTACGCCTCTTCAAGCAGTGACGGCGCCGTCAGTTCGCTTACCGTTGCACCGGCTTGTCGCGCGGCGCGCGCAGCAGCTTCGACGGCTCCCTGCATCGCAGCGCTCCCCTGGGGCCACAGATGTGTGCGCACGAAACCGATGCGCGGCGGAGCGGGCTCGCCGCGATCGACGCGCAGATCACGACCGGTGATGGCGGCCGCCGCGAACGCGACATCGGCTATTCCCGCGGCGTAAAGGCCGACCGTGTCCAGATGCCAAGCCAGGCACTTCATGCCGACAGTAGGGATAAGCCGGTACGACGGCTTGAAGCCCGCAACGCCGCAAAACGCCGCCGGCCGGATCACAGAGCCTGCCGTTTGACTGCCGAACGCAATCGGCACCATCCCGGCGGCGACGGCCGCCGCCGAACCCGACGATGAGCCACCCGGCGTATGCGCAAGATTGCGCGGATTGCGCGTGCCGGCCGGCACCATAAAGGCAAACTGGGTCGTCACCGTCTTGCCGAGGATCAAACCGCCGGCGCGGCGCACCAATGAAACCGCAGCCGCATCAGCGCGGGGCCGGTACCCGGCATAAATCGGCGAGCCATATTGCGTCGGCAGGTCTGCGGTGTCGTAGATATCTTTGATCCCGACCGGCAGACCGTGCAGCGGCATGGCGGCAAGACGAGAGTCATCGGCCGCGCGCCGCACGCCGTCGAGATCAAGCGTCACGAACGCGCCGATCGTGGACTCTTTGGCCGCGATCGCTTCGGCGCAGAGTTCGACGACCACACGCGGGGTAAGTTCGCCGGCTTCGATGCGGCGGGCAAGATCGAGCGCAGCTAGCATTATTTACCCTCAATCAGCGCGACGATGCGCATGGTCGCGCCGCGCACGACGGGAAACGCAATGTAAGCGGTCGAAGCGGCAACCGGCCAGGCGACGACAAACGCGGAAAGCCAGCGCCGCACGTAGTCGGTCCGAAATCCGATGTTCACAAAGGTCACCGCGGCACTGGCAACGAATACGACAATGCCGGTGGCAAGAATGGGAAAGATAAACCTCGCCTTGCCTTCCATCCGCCACCCTCCCCGTCATCTCGACGATGTGGCCTAAATGGCCGCGCACAATCAAGAGCCGCGCGCGGCCGTGGCATGGTTAACACACTCTTCGCGCGCCAATGCACGACATCATTGAACAGTCCTTAACGGACTGTCTCGCATTCTCCGCATTATGTCGCGTGGCGTTCAGTGGTCGCTGTTGGGCTCCGCCGGCGTTGCCGCGTTGGTCGCGCTTGCCGGCTGCAGCCACTACCTCTACGGCGAGCGTGAGACGTGGCGAGGGGAAGCCGAAGTCGCGTGCCTGAATTCCGGCGCCGTAAAAGAAAGCCCGGAACGCGTACGCCTCGCAGCGATCGATGGCCCCGGTATCTGTGGCATGGATTATCCGCTGCGGGTGTCCGCCCTCGGCGACAGCGCGCCACTTGGCTACGAAGACGAGCCGTTGCGTCCACCCGCCGCGATCCCCGACGCCGCGCTGCCGCAGCGATGGCCGTTGGTCCAGTCGAACGCACTACCGCCGCCGGCGTCGCCCATCCAATCCCAATACAGCCACCCGCAATACGGTCCACGGCCTTCCGGACCGCCGCCTTATGGCTCCCCGCAATACGGTTCCGCGCCGCCACCTCAATACGGCATGCAAATTCCTCCGGCGCAGGCCAGCGCAGCGATATCGCTTTATCCTCCCGGCGTTCCGCCGCCTGAACAAGACGATTTGGGTTTTCAGCCCAGTCCGCCGCGACCATACGGCAATGCCGCCGCGGCACGCGCAACCGCACCGCCCGTGACGACTTATCCGTCACAGAGCCATCCGCCACCAAACGGCCCCTCACAAAACTATCCGGCGCCCGACTACTCGCAACGCGCCGAGCCGCAGCCGCCCGGCGTTGACCAACAGGTACCGCTCGGTCCCCCCAGTTCGCCGATGGTGACCGGAGCGGTGGGGCCGGTCGCGTTAAAACCAGCGGCGACGCTCGCGTGCCCCATCGTCTCCGCGCTCGACCAGTGGATCACTGTGGCGGTGCAGCCGGCCGCGCTCCGCTGGTTCCGGCAACCGGTCGTCGAGATCAAACAAATTTCGGCGTATTCCTGCCGCGGAATGAATGGCGATCCCAACGCGCACGTTTCGGAGCACGCGTTCGGCAATGCGCTGGACATCGCCGAATTTATGCTAGCCGACGGTCACAAGATCAGCGTGCAATACGGCTGGCACGGTTCGCCGGAAGAACAAGGCTTCCTCCACGATGTGCAATTGGCGGCCTGCCGGGAGTTCACCACGGTACTGGCGCCCGGCGCCAACGTCTATCACTACAATCACATTCATGTTGATCTGATGCGCCATTACAACGGTCGTCACATCTGTCAGCCGGCAGCAATACCGGGCGAAGTCGTTGCCGAACGTGCGCGCTCACTCTACGCCGCCCAGCATCCTTATGATCCGGGTGTCACCGGATCGATTAAGAGCAGGACCTATTCGCGCGCACTCGGCTACTCAAGCGACGACAGCTTGCCGGTCGCGGTCCCTGGCGAAGATTAATTTTCATTAATCGTTTTCGCGGTCGGCGAAACTCAACCTAATAGACCTGCCTGTGACTTCAGTCACAGAACCGCTCGCCGTTTCAGACTATCCTCCAAACACTGAAATCGTTCCTCAGGAGAACAACAATGCGTAGGACACTTCTCACCGCACTGGGCGCCGTCGCGCTTCTGGCCGCCGGAGCATTTGCCAGTCAGGCCGGAGCAATGACGCTTGCGTCACCATCGACGCTCGGCGTTGCGGCTGCGGACAGCGGACTGGTGGAAAAGGCTGCCGTGGTCTGCGGTTATTACGGCTGCGCGCGAGTCCGGCCCCGTTACTACGGATACTATGGCTACGGTTATCGGCCATACGGCTGGTACGGCCGCCGCTGGTACTACTAATGCACCGGAATGACCGCCGGACGAAGCCACGCTGCAGCTTAGGGCTGACGCGTGGCTTCGCCGCTTTTATTTCCCGGTCTACCGGGTTTCGACCTTCTGCATATGCGCGAGCAGCGCGGCGGTCGGCCAACAATCAACTTTGAACCCGTTGCGCTTCTGATATTCGCCGAGCGCGGCGCGCGTTTTCATCCCTGCTTTGCCATCGATCTTGTCGTGATAGAAGCCGCGCGCGGTGAGAAGTTCCTGCATGCGGTCAAGATCGCGCGTCGGGAGCTGCGCGACCTTGCCCCACGGGGTCTCAAACGGCCGCGGATCGATCATGCGATCGCCGAGCTGACCGACGAAGAGCACGTAAAGGTCGGAAAAATTGTACTCCTTGATGGCGAAATAATTTTTGGTGGCCAGGAAAGCAGGCCCGTAAAGACCCGCCGGTTGTAAAAGTGACGCGGCCTCGGCACGCTCCGTTGCCGAAATATCGCGGCCGTAGGCGGGAACGAAACCAAGCTTGAGCCACTCGCCGATCGGCTTGGTGTTTTCCGGAACGCCAATCGTACAATCGACGTTGCCGGGCGGGCGCACTTCGTAGGACCAGCGGAGATCGCGTTGCCATCCCTTGTCGACCAGTTGCTTCGCCGCCGACGCGAGCGCATCCGGCACTGAGTGCCAGATGTCGCGGCGGCCATCGCCGTCGAGATCGACAGCGTATTTGTAAAAATCCGATGGCAGGAATTGAGTGAGCCCCATGGCGCCGGCCCACGAGCTCTTCATGTCGCCGAGCTTGACGTACCCGTCTTCCAGCATCTTGAGCGCGAGTAAGAATTCTTCGCGAAATTTATCCTTGCGCTTGCCGAAGTAGGCTTGCGTCGCCAGCACACGGATGGCGTTGCGCGAATCGTGCGAGCGGCCATAGTCGGTTTCGCGTCCGAAGATCGCGAGCAGGATCGTCGGCGGCACCCCGAACTGATGCTCGATGCCAGTTAGCTGCGCATGGTATTGATCGAGCAGCTTGCGGCCTTCCGCCGCGAGACGCTCGATCGACGCTTCTTTCAGGTAATCGGCCGGCGTCTGAACGAATTCCGCCTGTGCCGAAACGGCCGGTTCCGGCCGGCCTGGTATTACAAGTTCCGGCAACGACAAATCCGGCTCAAGCCTGCGCGTCGCCATATCAAAGGTCGCACGCGAGACACCGAGTTCCCGCGCCTGCGGCCACAGCGATTGCAGCCAGGTCTGGAAGGCCACGTCAGCCGCCGACGCGCCGTCACCACAAACAAGCGCGCCAAACAATGCGGCCCAAAGAAAATACGAGGCGAATCTCATCGCCTCGTACTGTCACCGGCGCCGGCGAAATGCAATCGCTTATGACGCCTTGGCCTGCGGCCGCGGCGGCGGCGCTGTCTTCTGAAAGCTCGGCCGCGCGGCAAGGCGGTCGAAATAAGCCGACAGCGATTTTGCGCCGGCGATGGCGCTTCCAGATTCGGGAAAATTCTTCAGGTACGCCAGGATCGGCATCACATTGATGTCGGCGAAGGTGAAGCTGTCGCCGGCAAGAAAGCCGCCTTGCGCAACGGTGCGATCGAGCAGCTCGATCTCCTCTTTAACCGCGGGTACAACGGCGTCGATGGTCTTGCGATCCGGCGAACCGTCGCTGCCTTTTGGAAAAATATAGTTGAGCAAATAGGTGCGGACGAGCGTTCCGTCGATTCTGGTGTTCACCAGCGACACCCATTGCTCGGTGAGCGCGGCGTGGCGCGGATCGGCCGGTATCAGTTTCGTTCCGGGAAAGCTGAGGTCGAGATAGGTAGCGATCGCTTTTGACTCGCACAGTTCGAAATCGCCATGGCGCATCACGGGCACTTTGCCGAACGGATGAATCGCGTCGACGTCTGTCGAATGCGGAGGCGATTGCTTCAGATCGTAAGGGATCGATTTTTCTTCGCACACCATGCGGACCGCCCGCGTATAGGTCGAGGGCGCCGGGCCTATGATCTCGACATTTGGCATGTTCAACTCCAAGACTGATGCCGAACCGTCGGCGACGGCTCGCAAACACGCAGCAGCACAGCTTCAAACGGCGGTTATCCTAGTCACTCGCTGGCGCTCCGGGAGTAACAAGATTGTCGGGAATCCCGGGGCGAGGAATTACTTTACCAAGAGGTTAACTTTAGTCGTCTGATGAAAAGAGTCAAGCGGGCAGCGCGCGGCAGGGTGCCCCGGCAAGCCTATCGCACGGCCACGATAAAGAGCCGTGGGAATTTCAGCAGCACTTTGCCGTCGACGCGCGGCTTGTAGGTGCCGACAATTTTTTCCGTATAGGCGGCGAGAAATTGTTCGCGCATACCGGCATCGAGCAGCGACAAGTATGGCTGCAAGGATGAGCCCTTGAACCATTCGACGATCGCCTGCGGCGTCGCCATGACGTGATTGTAAATGCTATGCCAAATGTCGATGTGCGCGCAGATCGGTTTGAGTAAATCGTAATAGGCGTCGGGCGGCAGCATGTCGGCGCGGGAAACAGCGGCGGCGAGCTTGGCCGCCCACGGGCCGTGCCCTGCCACTTCGCGCTGCAGCAGGTTCGGCGGTTCGGCAGTGTTATCCGGCATTTGCACCGCGAGCACGCCACCGGACGGCAAAGCCTCAAGCAGCCGCCGCAACACCCGCGGATGATCAGGTACCCACTGAAAAGCAGCGTTGGCAAACAGAAGGTCGGTGTTTTGTTCAGGCTTCCATGTCGCGATATCGCCCTCGATGAATTTGCATTTCGGCAGCCGCTCGCGCGCCTTGCGCAGCATGTCGGGCGAAGAATCGAGACCGACGACCTCGGATTCCGGAAAACGCTCGATCAGAAGTTCGGTCGAGTTTCCCGGTCCGCAGCCAAGGTCCACCGCGAGCCGCGGGCGTTGCAACGGCACCTGCGCCAGGAGATCGCGCGGCGGCCGAGTGCGTTCATCCTCGAACTTGAGATATTGCCGTGCGTTCCAATCTTCCATCGGCCTGCTCGCATCACTCGGCGGGCGCGGCATGCTCCGCAGCAAACGCCTTTTGTTTGCCCCGATCCGTCGCCAGCAACACATAGGCCGCCGGAACCACGAACAGCGTGAATAGCGTGCCGATCGCGAGCCCGGCGGCGATAACAATCCCCATTTGAACGCGGGAGACGGCGCCAGCGCCGCTGGCCGTAATCAACGGGACCACGCCAAGCACCATGGCCGCGGTCGTCATCAGGATCGGACGCAGCCTGATGCCGGCGGCCATTTCAACGGCCTCGCGCTTGCCTCGCCCCTCAGCCTGCAAGTCGTTGGCAAACTGTACGATCAAGATGCCGTGTTTGCTGATCAGGCCCATCAGCGTCACCAATCCTACTTCGGTATAGATATTGAGCGAGGCGCCGCCGAACCCGAGGCTGATAAAGATCAAGGCGCCGGCAATCGACATCGGCACCGACACCAGGATGATGACCGGGTCGCGGAAGCTTTCGAACAATGCGGCCAGCGCCAGGAAGATGATGATCAGGGCAAAGCCGAAAGTGGCGACAAAACCGCTGCTCTCCTGAATGTATTGACGGCTCAAGCCGCCGTAGTCGATGGAATAGTCCCGCGGCAGCAGGCGCACCGCCAGATTCTGCAGGTAAGCAAGCGCGTCGCCTTGCGGAACGCCCGGCATGGCGACGCCCTGGATGGTCGCGCTATTGAGCTGCTGGAAATGGTTGAGCGACTGTGGAACCGTCTTGGTGGAGACCGTCGCGATGGTCGACAATGGCACAAGCGTCCCGTCGGCGGTACGGATGTGGTAGTCGAGCAATTGCCTCGGATTGAGGCGAAATCGCTGCTGCACTTGCGGGATGACCTTATAAGATCGTCCGCTCATACTGAAGTAGTTGACATAGCCGCCGCCCAGCATTGATGCCAGCGCGCCGCCAACGTCGCTCATCTTCAATCCGAGCTGCGCTGTCTTGTCGCGATCGATGGTGATGTTGGACTGCGGATTGTCGATCTTCAGGTCGGAATCAAGGAAGATGAAATTTCCGCTGTGCTGCGCTTCCAGCAGGAATTTTTGCGCGATGTCGTACAAGCGCTCAAACGGTTCGGTCGTACCGATGACGAACTGAACCGGCAATCCGATGCTTCCGGGTAGCGGCGGCGGCTGAAAGGCGACCACCCGAATGCCTGAAATCTTGCTGAGCTCCTGCTGCACCACGGGCTGGAGAGCGTTGCTCGACTTCGAGCGGGCGTCCCAGGGCTTCAGTGCCATGCCCGAGATCGACTGGCCTGGCAGGTCGATTTGAAAGACGTGCTCGGTCTCCGGGTGGTGGAAGAAGGTTTCATAGACTTCGTGGGAATAGAGCTTCCGTTGCTTGAGCGTGGCATTCGGCGCGGCGATCGATTGCGAAAGGATAACGCCCTGGTCTTCCTGTGGAGCAAGCTCGGTATGGGCAGTAATGAACAGGAAGTAGATGCTCGACAGTACCACCAACGCGAATACGACCGTCACCGGCAGATAGTTCAAGCTGCGATGCAGACGCCGCTCGTAGGCGCCGCGCAACCACGTGAATGCGCGATCGATGTAGTACGTCAGCTTCTCTTCCCAGCCGCGGTGCGCCGGATCGGGAGCCTTGAGGAGACGGGAACACAGCATCGGCGAGAGGGTCAGTGCGACGACACCCGAAACCGTCACCGCGCCGACCAGGGCGAACGCGAACTCGGCGAACAGGGCGCCCGTCAACCCGCCCTGGAATCCGATCGGCACGTAGACCGCACCCAGAACGACGGTCATGGCGATGATCGGCCAGCCCAGCTCGCGGGCCGCGGCAATTGCGGCCGGGACGGGCGCCACGCCTTCCTCAAGATGGCGACTGACGTTTTCGACGACGATAATGGCGTCGTCGACGACCAACCCGATAGCGAGCACCAACGCCAGCAGGGTGAGCAGATTAATCGAATAGCCGAGCGCCAGAAGGATGATCAGCGTGCCGACCAGCGACAGCGGAATGGCGACGGTCGGTATCAGCGACGAGCGTACCGAGCCAAGGAACATGAACACGACCAGGGTGACGATGATCAAGGCCTCGACCAGGCTCAGCACCACCTCATAGATGGCGGAATTCACGAATTCGGTAGAGTCGTAGACGATGGCGCCATCGAGCCCTCGCGGCAATTGCTCGTGAATGTCGGGCCAGATGCGGCGCACGCCGTGAACAACTTCGAGAAGATTGGCCGCGGGCGCAACCTGGACCCCGATATAGACGGCTTGCTTACCGTCAAACCCGACCTCAGTTTCGTAGTCTTCGGCGCCGAGCGAAACATTGGCGACGTCTTTGAGGCGGACGACGGCTCCATTGCTCTGCTTGACAACGAGGTTGCGGAATTCTTCGGCGGTATGCAGGCCGGTCGACGCGGTGAGATTGACCTGCACCATCTGGCCTTTGGTGTTGCCGATCCCGGAAATGTAGTCGTTCGCGGTAAGCGCCTGGCTTACGTCGGTCGCGGTCAACCCGAACGCCGCAAGCTTTTGCGGGTCAAGCCAGGCGCGCAAGGCGAATACTTTCTGGCCAAGTAATTCCGCGGTCTGCACGCCGGGTATGGTTTGCAGCTTCGGCTGTACGACACGCGTCAGGTAGTCGGTGATCTGGTTCGGCGCGAGCGTATCGCTGTCGAAACCCAGATACATGGCGTCGATGGTCTGGCCGATCTTGACAGTGAGGACTGGTTGCTGCGTGCCGGTCGGCAACTGATTGAGCACCGACGCGATCTTGGTATTGATCTCGGTCAGCGCTTTGTCGGCGTCGTAGTTGAGCCGCAGGTAGACCGTGATCGTCGACGTGCTGCTTTGGCTGGTCGACGTCATGTAGTCGATGCCATAGGCTTGGGCGATGGCGATTTCGAGCGGCGTGGTGATGAAGCCCGCGACCACGTCGGGATCAGCGCCGTAATAGGTCGTGGTGACGGTCACGACCGCGTTCTCGGTGCGCGGATATTGCAGCACCGGCAGCGAATAGTAGGCGCGCACGCCGAGCACGAGAATTAAAAGGCTGATGGTCGAGGCGAGTACCGGCCGGCGAATGAAGATATCGGTGAAGTTCATGATACCGCCCGGCTATCGATCGATCGGAACGGGAGCCGCATCCGCCGTCGGCGTCACCGAATTGTCGATCAAAACGACCGACCCGTTGTGCAGCTTGATCTGGCCGGCAGTTACGACCTGATCGCCATCGTCGACGCCCTTGAGCACGGCAACCTGGTCGCCGCGCGTCGGCCCGACGACGACGAAGGTCTGCCGCGCGGTCAATTGTGGCTTGCCATCGGCGTTGTTGCCCTTCGACTCGACGATATACACGGTATCGCCATACGGATTGTACGTAATCGCCGTCTGCGGCAGCGTGACGTGATTTTGCGGCGATCCGGTTGTGATCTCGACTGTTGCGTACATTCCGGGAAGCAGCTTGTGATCGTGATTTTTCAGCGTCGCACGGACCTGGACGTTGCGGCTGCCGATATCGACCTTCGGATTGATCGCCGAAATCTCGCCGATAAACGTCTGATCCTTGAAGGCATCGATCTTCACGGTTACCGTTTGCCCGAGGCTGACCTGATCGGCCGCCTGCTGTGGTACGAAGAAATCCGCATAGATTGGATCGAGCGCCTGCAGCGTCACGATCACTGTACCGGGACCGAGATATTGTCCGAGGTCGACGGCGCGAATGCCGAGATGACCGGCAAAGGGCGCGCGTAACAGCTTCTTGTCGATGATGGCCTGCTGCTGCGCCACTTGCGCCTGCGCGTTCTTCAGGTTGGCGGAATCTGTGTCGAGCGTCGCCTGGCTGACCGCCTGCATCTTGAACTGCTTCTGGTCACGGTCGTAAGTAATGTCGCTCAACTCCGCCATCGCCTGCAGCGAATGCAGACGCGCGACATCGTCGGCAGTGCGCAACTTGAGAAGCAGCGCGCCTTCTTCGACATCGTCGCCGGAATTGAACGTGATGGATTCGACGACGCCGGAAACTTCCAGCGACAAATCGGCGCCCTTAACGGCGCGCAGGCTGCCGACCGCCTCGATCTTGGGCTGCCATTCGCTCAAGGCGGCTTTGGTGACTGAGATGGTCTGCGGCGGGTTGCTCAGGGCGCCGATGAATTTCTTGATCATAATGCCCTTGAACACCTGAAATCCGAAGATTCCACCGAACACGATGGCGACCGCCACGAGCATGATCACCATGCGCTTGATCATTTACCGGACTCCAGTTTGAACGGCGGCGGTCGGTCGCTCGCCGCTTGAACGATTTGTGGTTCGGGGCTGTATGGATCGGGCGCCACGTCGCTGCGGTTCCACCAGCCGCCGCCAAGCGCCTGGAACAAAGCGGCGGTGTCGGCAAAGCGGGCGGCTTGCGCCTGCACCAAAGCGAGCAGCGCCTGCTGGTAACTGCGTTGCGCGTTGAGCAGGACCACATAGGTGATGGCGCCGAGGCGATACTGGCCGCGCGTAAGATCGAAGGTGTCGGACGCCGCGCGCACGGCGTGTTGCTGCGCCTTGAGCGTGGCAGCGTCCAATTGCAATGCGCGGAGCACATCGGCGACGTTCTGAAACGCGATGATCACAGTGTTACGATATTGCGCATCGGCCTTGTCAAAGCCGGCTCTCGCTGCGCGTTCCTGGTGTAGAAGGGTAAAGCCGTGAAAGATCGGCTGCGCACCCGCTACTCCGAGGCTCCAGACCGCGGTCGCCGGGGTGAATAGCGTCGCCGCCGTCAGTGCAGCGTTGCCAACATCTCCGGTGATGGTGAATTGCGGCAGCCTGTTGGCGATGGCGACGCCGATTTGCGCGCTCGCCTGTTGCAACAGTGCTTGCGCGGCGCGGACGTCAGGCCGCTGCTGAACCAGCCGCGACGGCAAGCTCACCGGTAACTTCGTCGGCAGGTGGAATTTCGCCAGCGTGAGACGCTCGCGCAGCGCTTCACTCGGGAAGCGGCCGATCAACGCCAACAGCACGTGATGTTGCTGCTCGAGTTGCTTTTGCAGCGGCGGCAAACTTGCCTCGGTCGTCGCCACTTCCGATTCCTGCTGCAGCACGTCGGCGCGGTTGGCTGCGCCCACTTCGAATTGATTGCGGACCACCCCTAGCTGGTCGCTTTCTGCTTTGATGATGTCCTGCGTCGCTTCGATCTGGCCGCGCAGCGAGGCTTCCTGAATCGCCGCCGTCACCACGTTTGCAGTCAGCGTCAAATACGTTGCTTCGAGCGCGAAGCGCTGATTCTCGGCGGCGGCCGCGCTTGCTTCGATCGCACGCCGCTGGCCGCCGAAGACATCCGGGGCATACGAGACGTTTACCGTCGCCTGGAACAGATTGAAGGTTTCCGTGCTGCCGGGAAAACCGAACTCCGCCGGCGACAAGCCTTGTCGCACGAACGAGCCGTTGGCGTCGAAGCTCGGCAGCATGGTGCCGGCCTGCGCGTAAAGTGTCTCCTTCGCCTGCCACAACGCCGCTTGCGCTGCCTGCAGGTTAGGATTGGCGCGAAGTGCTTCGGCAATCAGAGCGTCGATCTCCTTCGAGTGGAATACCTTCCACCACTCGGCCGGAATGTCGCGGCCGTTAACGAACCCTTGCGACTCCCCGCCGGCGACCGGCGCTGAGGTGGTCGGGGCCAGCGTTTGTTCCGGCGTATAGCCGCTGACCGGGGGAGCTGGCGGCGGCGCAAAATCCGGACCGACCGCACACGCTGCCAATGCCGACAACAGCACTGCAACGCCCACAGCCCTCGGCGCCAAGAAGCCGAGACGGGCCAAATACTTAGCCGCGCCAACCGGCCAGCTACGGCGCCACCTGAACAACCCCACGCAAATGCGCACTTAATCCACCCTTAACAAAGGCAGATTAGTTATTTACTATCCGGTTAGTCAATAACTTGACTTCGCTGTGAGCAGAGGTCGTCCGATGACTGACTTGATGGAAGGGCGCACCGAAACCAGGCGCCGCCGCAAGGCCGAGCGCCCGCAGGAAATACTCGAAGCCGCCTTTACCGAATTTTCGCGCAACGGCTACGCCACGACAACCCTCGATCAAATAGCCGAGCGCGCCGGCGTAACGAAAGGGACAATCTACGTCTACTTCGAAAACAAGGAGCACTTGTTCATCTCGATGGTGCGCGAGCTGATGAAGGCGACGCTCGACACTGTGCAAGACATGTTTGAACGTCACGACGGCTCGACCGCCGATCTATTGCGGGCGCAGTTCAGCTTCATCTACGAACACATCGTTGAAGACCGGCGGCGGCGCGAAGTGGTGCGCATGCTGATTGCCGAGGCGTCGCGTTTCCCGGCGCTGGCCGACCGCTACCACGAGGAAATTCATCGCCCCTGCATGGAATTGCTCCAGCAGGCGATCCAGCGCGGCATGGATCGCGGCGAGATCCGGCGCTCTGCGATAACGGAGTGTCCGTTGGTCATCATCGCTCCAATCGCGCTGGTCGACGTCTGGATGATGATGTTCGACGATCGCCATCCGCTCGACATGAAGTCTTATTTCAACGCCCACCTCGATCTGGTGCTCAACGGCCTGCTGGCAAAGTGATCGTCGGCGCGCATTGAGCGCGCGATTAAAGCGCGTATGCTAGCGTGAAAACTTCTTGTACTTGATCCGGTGCGGAATAACGGTGTCGGTCCCCAGACGCCGCATTTTGTCCTGCTCGTAATCCTGAAAATTGCCTTCGAACCATTCGACATGGCTGTCGCCCTCGAAGGCGAGGATGTGGGTCGCGATGCGATCGAGGAACCAGCGGTCATGGCTGATAATCACGGCGCAGCCGGCAAAATCTTCCAATGCCTCTTCCAGCGCGCGCAGCGTGTCGACGTCGAGATCGTTGGTCGGCTCGTCGAGCAGGAGTAGGTTGGCTCCGGACTTCAGCATCTTGGCGAGATGGACGCGGTTACGCTCGCCGCCGGACAGCGAGCCGACCTTCTTTTGCTGGTCGGCGCCTTTGAAGTTAAATGCCGCGCAATAGGCGCGCGAATTGACCTCGCGCTTGCCGAGCTGGATCTGATCGAGACCGCCCGAAATTTCTTCCCACACGCTTTTCTTGCCGTCGAGGGTATCGCGCGATTGGTCGACATAGCCGAAATGCACCGACTCGCCGACCTTGATGGTGCCCTGGTCGGGTTTTTCCTGCGCCGTAATCATCCGGAACAACGTGGTCTTGCCGGCGCCGTTCGGCCCGATGATGCCGACGATGCCGCCGGGCGGCAATTTGAAGGTGAGATCGTCAATTAGCAAATTGTCGCCAAAGCCCTTTTTCAGGTTCTCGAAGTCGACGACGTTCTGCCCGAGCCGCTCCGCGACCGGGATCACGATCTGCGCGGTTTGGGTCTGTTTCTCGCCGGCTTTTTTCAGCAGCTCCTCGTAACGCTCATAGCGCGCTTTGGACTTTGCCTGCCGCGCCCGCGGGGATGCAGCGATCCATTCCTGTTCACGCGCTAGCGTACGTTGCCGCGATTCTTCCTCACGACCTTCCTGTGCGAGCCGTTTCTGCTTCTGCGAAAGCCAGGCCGAATAATTGCCCTCGTAAGGAATGCCGCGGCCGCGGTCGAGTTCGAGAATCCAACTCGTGACATTATCGAGAAAATAGCGGTCGTGGGTCACAATAAGGATCGCGCCCGGATAGTTGCGCAGATGCCCCTCAAGCCACATCACCGATTCGGCGTCGAGATGGTTGGTCGGTTCGTCGAGCAGCAGAAGCTCAGGCTGCTCCAATAGAAGCCGGCAAAGCGCCACGCGCCGCCGCTCGCCGCCGGAAAGTTTTGACACGTCGGCGTCATCCGGCGGACAGCGCAGCGCGTCCATCGCCAGATCGACTTTGGAGTCCAGGTCCCACAGCCCCTTGGATTCAATCTCGTCCTGGAGCCTGGTCATCTCATCGGCGGTCTCGTCCGAATAGTTGACGGCAATCTCGTTATAACGATCAACAATGGCCTTTTGCGGCGCGACGCCTTCCATGACGTTGTCGCGGACTGATTTACCCGGATCAAGCTGCGGCTCCTGCGGCAGATAGCCGACACGAGCGCCCTCGGAGGCCCAGGCTTCGCCGGTAAACTCCGTGTCGAGGCCGGCCATGATGCGAAGCAGCGTCGACTTACCGGAGCCGTTGACGCCGAGCACCCCGATCTTGGCATCGGGATAGAACGACAGATTGACGTTCTCCAGGATCTTCCGGTTGCCGGGATAGGTCTTGGAGAGCCCCTGCATATGATAAATGAACTGGCGGGCCATTTGGTCCGGGCTAGAGCGCCCTGCCTTTGTTCTAGGGCGCGTCGCGCCGATGTCTGGAAGTTGCCGTGATGTAATGGGCGCGTAGGTAAACGGCAAGCTACCGCAAGGTCAATCTCGTAACGCCTCGTAAAGTCTGAATTCCCCTTCCGTCGCGCGCCCGAACCGCACGCGGTAATTTCGCACTCATTTTTAATGATTTGTCGCCGAAACTTTGCAGCAAATCCGTGCCTTTGCGACCTCGCGCCTCGCTGCGCTTGCCAAGCATGCGGCACGCCAACTAGCGCGGGAGCGCATCATGCGCTGGAACCTTCCCGACAACGTCCGCGAACTGTCACGGACCTTCGGGCAACTGCGAAACACGTATCGGCCGGAACTGCACTACATGCGCGGGCCGGGGCCAAAATGGCACGCCAAGCGCGCTGCAGGCGCGATGACGCCAATGGCAGCCGGCGTTGATACCGAACCGGCGCTTGAGATAGCCGAGGCCCGCGCTTAGGGCCTGTTCGACGATGTCAGCAACTCGCACATTTCGGGTCGTGCGATCGGAAGCCAGAGCTGGAAAGGCCCACGACACACGCCAAAAGTGGCTGTAGATTTCCCGGTCGTGTCTTCAGGCGCTCTCCGACCGACCCGAGGAACTCATGCCGCTTCGCTGCGCAATTCTTGACGATTACCAGAACGTCGCGCTGAAGATGACTGATTGGTCGAGTATCGCAGGCGACGTCGAGATCAAGGCGTTCAATCAACACCTTGGCGCCGCGGACAAGGTCATAGCGGCGCTCAAAGACTATGCCATTGTCTGCGCCATGCGCGAGCGCACCGCCTTTCCGCGGACCGTGATCGAAGCCCTGCCCGATCTCAAACTTCTGATCACCACCGGCATGCGCAATGCCTCGATCGATCTCGAAGCTGCCAAAGCGCAAGGTGTCGTCGTTTGCGGCACGCCGGGCTTCGGCAATGCCACCGCGGCCATCGCCACCGGACTGATGCTCGAACTCGCGCGTCACATCGGTTACGAGGACGCGCGTCTCAAGGCCGGCGCGCCCTGGCAAGCGACCATCGGCGTTGATCTTGAAGGCATGACGCTCGGGCTCCTTGGCCTCGGCAGGCTTGGCGCTCGCATGGCCGAAATCGGCCACGTGTTCAAAATGAACATCGTCGCCTGGAGCCAAAACCTCACGCCCGAAAAGTGCAGCGAGGTCGGCGTCGAGTACGTTGCCCGCGATGAGCTGTTCCGCCGCGCCGATTTTCTGTCAATCCACACACAATTATCGCCACGTACGCGCGGTCTGATCGGCGCGAGCGAACTCGGCGTGATGAAGAAAAGCGCCTACCTGATCAACACCTCGCGCGGACCGATCGTCGACGAGGCAGCGCTCATTGCCGCCTTGCGCGACAAACGCATCGCCGGCGCGGGTCTCGACGTGTTCGATATCGAACCGCTGCCGATCGAGCATCCGTTGCGCAAGCTCGATAATGTCGTGATCACCCCACACCTTGGCTATGTCGCCGAACAAAATTACCGGGCCTATTTCGCTGGCATGGTGGAGGACATCCGCGCCTTCCTCGATGGCAAGCCGGTGCGCGTGCTGACGTAACTTTCAGGTTCGGCGCCCTCGTCACCCGTGGCGGATTTTGAGGGCAAGGATCGTCGCCGTCATTGCCAGGGTGACGATGCTCGACCCGATCAGCGGACCGTCAGCGATCGCCAAACCATAGATCAGCCAAAGCAGGACACCGAGTACGCACAACCACGTACCCGGCAATGAAATGGCGCGGGTCTCACGTTCGCGAATGATTTTTATGGTCTGCGGCACCCAGCACAAAGTGGTCAGCACCGCGCCGGTTGCTCCGATGGCATCGACAAGCCACGGCGCCATCATTCCATTCCTGTTTCAGCCATGCCCCAAGCTCCCATGCGGCACAGGCGGGTGGCGCCGCGAATCAGCTTAATTTTACTGACTGGTTCATGTGGGCGGGATGACACGGCTCGCGGCCGCGAGCGCCGCCTGCACCAAATCGCATGCGGCGCCGCCGACAAAGAATGTCATCCGATCGTCACGCATGAATCGTAGAACCATCAAGGCGTTGGGTTAGGTTTGTACCCAGGGTTTGCTGGCTGGCAACAGTGTTGCGCGCACCCGACAGCGTCTCCAACGCTTGCAGACAACGACATGAACGTTTCCGAGCATACCGCCAGAGTCTTCGACACCGACCTCATCAAGCTCACCCAGTTGGTTGCGCAGATGGGGGGCTTTGCTCAGAAGCAAATCACCGACTCGATCGATGCACTCACTCGCCGCGATGTCGGTCTGGCGCGTCAGGTCATTGCCGCCGACGCGACAGTCGACGCTCTGCAGCGGCAGATCGAGGACAAGGCAATCGCGACGATCGCCTTGCGCCAACCGATGGCGTTCGATCTGCGCGCGCTGGTGGCGATGCTGCGCATCTCCAACGACCTCGAGCGGGTCGGAGATCTGGCGAAGAACATCGGCAAGCGAGTCATCGCGGTGAGCGGCGACAATTCGCAGCGAACGCTGATGCGCGGCCTCAAGCACATGGCCGCGCTTGTGGTGTCGCAGCTGGCGGCGGTGCTCGACAGCTTCGTCGACCGTAATCCAAACAAAGCGCTGCAGGTCTGGGCCGCCGACAAGGAAGTCGACGCGCTGTACGTTTCGCTGTTCCGGGAATTGCTGATCTATACGATGGAGGATCCCGGCACCATCTCGATGTGCATTCACCATCTGTTTTGCGCCAAGAATATCGAGCGCATCGGCGACCATGCCACCAACATCGCCGAAGCCGTGCATTACATGGTCGAAGGGCATGCCATTGCCGGCGAGCGGCCCAAAGGCGACACGTCGAGCTACGTCGGCGAGACCTTGCTGATGCCGAGCAAGGTGCTGGCTTAGATCACCTTCGGCCTTCCAGTCCTAAACCGCTAGCCGCCTTTCTCGAAACAGCCGCACGTGCCTTCAAGGCCCGCGTTCAAGGCCGCTGTTAACCTCTCATTAGGGTTAACATTCTATTGCTGAGCGCTCTGCGGCGGCCGTGTGCTCGACGCCATGTGCCTCATTCGGCGGCAATCGAGATGCCATCTGACGCCAGGACAAGTAGCCCCATCGCGCGCCTGCTCGTCTCGGCCACCCTTCTTGCCGTGATCGCGGCGGTGGCGGCCGGATGCCAAACAACACAAAGTACTGAAACCACAGGCTCGCTGCCGGTCGCGCCGATAGCCGCGGCCGATCGCTCGGATGCCGACTGGCGGCGCGACATTCAAGTTTATGGGGAGAAGTATCGCGCCGATCCGACAAAACTCAACGTGGCCATGCCATATGCGCAGGCGTTACGCGCCACCGGACAGCGTGCACAGGCGGTCGCGGTCCTTGAGCGAGCGTCAATCGAAAACCCGCATGACAAGACCGTGCTCGGCGCCTATGGCCGCGCCCTCGCCGAGGCGGGAAATCTCGATCAGGCTCTCGAAGTCCTCGAGCGCGCGCACTCGCCCGACCAGCCCGATTGGCACATCCTGTCTGCGCAGGGCGCCGTGCTCGATCAAATGGGCCGGCACGTCGATGCGCAACGGCTCTATTTGACGGCACTGAAGATCGTTCCGGGCGAGCCCTCCGTGCTCTCGAATCTCGGCCTCTCTTATGCGCTCTCCAAAGATCTGCGCAACGCCGAGGCGACTTTACGTCGTGCCGCAGCGCACCGCCCGGTAGATACGCGGGTCAGACAAAACTTGGCTCTCGTGGTCGGTTTGGAAGGGCGCTTCAAGGAAGCCGAGACAATCGCCCGCGCCGATTTGCCGCCTAACGAGGCCGCAGCCAACGTCGCCTTTCTGCGGCAAATGCTCGACCGCCGCAAAGACCTTCGCGAGCCAGGTCGGAACCCACGACCAATCGACGGGCCGGGCTGACGTTGTCAATGCAGGCTCATGACCTTGATCGCCGCCGGGCCGAGAATGACCACAAATAGGACCGGCAGGAAGAACAGGATCATTGGCACCGTGAGCTTCGGCGGCAACGCCGCGGCCTGCTTCTCCGCCTCCGACATCCGCGCATCACGGTTTTCCTGCGACAGCACCCGCATGGTCGTACCCAGCGGCGTGCCGTAGCGTTCGGCCTGCTGCAAGGCCAAACATACCGACTTTACTCCCTCGAGCCCGGTGCGCTGCGCGAGGTTGTCGTAAGCCTGGCGGCGATCCGGCAAATAAGAAAGCTCCGCTGTCGTGAGCGTAAGCTCCTCGGCCAGCGGGATCGACTGCGATCCGATCTCCTCGCTGACTTTGTGAAAGGAAACCTCGACCGACATACCGGATTCAATGCAGATCAACAGCAGGTCAAGCGCATCAGGAAACGCCCGCTTGATCGACAGCTGCCGCCGCCCGATCTTGTTCCTCAGAAAGAGATTCGGACTCAGCATGCCGAAATAGGCCGCGCCGATCGCGATTCCGATCTTGATCATTGTCGGTTTCTCAAGATGGATCACGACGTACATGTAGAACAACGACGCCAGCAGCATGGCGACCGGCATCACCATGCGGAAGAACAGATAAGTGACGTAGGGCGCTTGCCCGCGGTATCCCGCCTGCACCAGCTTGATCCGGGCGTCTTCCTGTCCGACCCATTTGGTGAGATTGAAATTCTCGACCACAGTCTTCATGTACGCCTTAGGCGATTGGCGCAGCGTTACTTTACTGTTCCGCGCCAGCCGCTCGCGTTCGCGCAGCCGAATTTTCTCGCGTTCGAACGCCACCGCCTTCATCCGCGTGGACAGCGTATCTTTTGCCAACAGCGGCATCGCAAGCGTTAGCACGGTGGCTCCGGCCGCGATTGCGGCGAGCAGCATGGTGAGAAAATGCGGTTCGAAGTAATGATCAAGGAGCTGATACATGGCGCAACTTTAGAAGTCGAAATTGATCATCTTGCGCATCACGAAAATGCCGACTGACATCCAGACGGCGCTGCCGGCCATCATCATCCGGCCGAGCGGCTCGGTCCATAACAACGACATGTATTGCGGGCTGGTGATGTAGACGAGCGTCATCACCGCGATCGGCAACGCACCGATGATCGACGCGGACGCTTTTGCTTCCATCGACATGGCCCTGATTTTGGCTTTCATCTTCTTGCGGTCGCGCAGCACGCGTGACAGGTTGCCAAGCGCTTCAGAGAGATTGCCGCCGGCGCGCTGTTGGATGGAGATGACGATGCCAAAGAAGTTCGCTTCAGGAAGCGGCATATGCTCGTAAAGCCGCTGGCAAGCCTCGCCAAGCGGGATACCGATCGTTTGCGTGTCGATGATGGCGCGCATTTCGCTGCGAACAGGCTCATCGGCCTCGGCGGCGATCAGCTTGAGGCTGTCGAGCAACGGCAACCCCGCCTTGATGCCCCGAACGATGACGTCGACAGCATCCGGAAAGGTGTCGAGGAAGCGCGATTTACGCCGTTTCTTCAGGAACGACAATATCCAAAACGGCAGCCCGCCACCGGCCGCGAATCCCAAGCCCAACGCGGCCAGCACGCCGGTGCCCATTATAAATGCCACCACGAAGACGACGGCGCCCAGAGCGCCGGCGGTCATCATGAAGCGGCGCGTCGACCAGTCGAGCCCGGCCCGCGCGATGCGCACGGATAGCGGCACGCGCTTGGCGGTCTTTTGCCGCGCCTCAAGTTGCTTGAGCGTACCCTCGACTTGTTCGCGTCGTGACTTCTGAGCTCCGCGAACCGGGCGCTGCGCCACCGGCTCGGCGCGGGCGACGCTCGCCATGCGACGCGCCGCGGTGCGCTCGCCGGAAAGCAATGGATAGAGGAAAACCCAACCCACCCCACCGATCGCAATTGCGACCATAAGGAAAAGACCGTAGGTCTGCATGATGCCCGATGCCCCTCTCAGTTTCTAAGCCGCGCGGCGCCCTGCGCCGCGTCGAGAGCGGCCGCGAGCCGAACGTCTTCGCCGTAGTATCGCGCACGGTCCCAAAACTTCGGACGGCCGATTCCGGTAGAACGATGCTCACCCATGAGATTGCCGTTAGCGTCCTCGCCGAGAATGTCATAGAGAAACAGATCCTGGGTGATGATGACGTCGCCTTCCATTCCCATCACTTCGGTGACATGCGTGATACGTCGCGAACCGTCGCGTAAGCGCGCGGCTTGAATAACGACATCGATGGAACCGCAGATCATTTCCCGGATCGTGCGCGACGGAAGCGAATAACCACCCATCGTAATCATTGACTCAAGGCGCGAGAGCGCCTCGCGCGGCATGTTGGCGTGCAGAGTGCCCATTGAACCGTCGTGGCCGGTGTTCATCGCCTGCAACAAATCGAAGGCTTCCGGTCCGCGCACCTCGCCGACGATGATCCGCTCCGGCCGCATGCGCAGACAATTGCGCACCAGGTCGCGCATCGTGATCTGGCCTTCGCCTTCGAGGTTCGGCGGCCGCGTCTCCAGACGGACCACGTGCGGTTGCTGCAACTGCAATTCCGCCGCGTCTTCGCAGGTGACGATGCGCTCATCATCATCGATGTAACGGGTCAGACAGTTCAACAGCGTGGTCTTGCCCGAGCCGGTGCCTCCCGAGATCAAAACATTCACCCGGCAGCGACCGATGATCTTGAGAATTTCCGCCCCTTCGGCCGATATCGAGCCGTAGCGGATGAGTTGCTCAAGGGTGAGCTTGTCCTTCTTGAATTTGCGGATCGTGAGCGCCGGGCCGTCGATCGCCAGCGGCGGCACGATCGCGTTGACGCGCGAGCCGTCCGGCAACCGGGCATCACAGATCGGCGAGGACTTGTCGACGCGACGGCCGACCTGACTGACGATGCGTTGGCAGATATTCAATAGTTGCTGGTTGTCGCGGAATCGGATGCCGGTCTTTTGGATTTTGCCGCCGACTTCGATGTAGACCGTGCCCGAGCCGTTGACCATGATATCCGATATCTCATCACGAGCCAGCAGCGGCTCGAGCGGTCCATAGCCGAGCACGTCGTTGCAGATGTCGTCGAGCAGGTCTTCCTGCTCCGAGATCGACATCACGATATTCTTGATCGCAATGATCTCGTTGACGATGTCGCGAATTTCCTCGCGCGCGGAATCCGCATCCAGCCTGGCCAGCTGGCCGAGGTCGATCGCCTCGATCAGCGCGCCGAAAATGGTGCCCTTGGTCTCGTAGTAGGTATCGGAACGACGCGGGTCGATCGTGGACGGAATCTGCTGCGGCGGGCTTTCTGGGCCGGCGTTTGCTTTGCCCGCCTGTGGCGCTCCGAGAATTGGCGCCCCAAGACCCGCGGACGGAAACGGCGTGCGTCCGCCTTCGGAACTGCCGGCAGCGGGCGGGCCTGCGTCGGGGAGACTGACGGGCGGTGGCGCAGCCGGACGCGGCGCCGCGGGCAACCGCTCAGCGAGAGCGGGGGCGGTACTACTGCCGTTCGGACGCTTGCCAAACACGAACGCTACTCCGACACAAGATGACAGCAACTATTATCGTTGCAGAAGCTTTTCAAAGAGTGGCGAAAACAGGCTCGAACGTTGCTTCTTCGACTCCACGCGGCCGGTCAGCTGCTGCGCCATCTGCCGAAACACCCCGGTGGTTCGATGGCTCGCAGCAATCTCGGCGATCATTTGTCCATTATTCGCCGCCGCGCCGAACAACTGCGGTTCGAACGGAATCGCCGCGACCGGCTCGCTTTCCAGCGCCTTGGCAAAATCGGCCGCCTTGATCTCCGGCCGCTTCGGCACGCCGATCTGATTGAGACAATACAGCGGCCGGTGATCATTCGGCCGCGACGTCTTGAGGAAATCGTAGAGATTTTTGGTGTTGCGCAGGTTGGCGAGGTCCGGCGCGGCAACGATGAGGATGTCGTCGGCGCCGACAAGGGTCTGCTTGGTCCAGCCGGTCCACTGATGCGGCACATCGAGCACGACGCACGGCACCGTGGCGCGCAATGAATCGAAAATCGACTCGAACGCGTCAGCGCCGAAATCGTAGACGTGGTCGAGCGTCGCCGGCGCCGCCAAGAGGCTCAAGTGATCGGTGCATTTCGAGAGCAGCCGATCGATGAAGGCGTTATCGATCCGATCGGGCGAAAATACCGCTTCCGCAATTCCTTGCGGCGGGTCCTGGTTGAAGTCGAGGCCGGCCGTGCCAAAGGCGAGATCGAGATCGGTCACGACTGCGTCGAGCATGAGGTCGCGCGCGATGGAAAAGGCAACATTGTGAGCGATGGTTGAAGCGCCGACGCCGCCTTTGGCTCCCACTACTGCAATGACACGGCCGACGGGCTTGGCGTCAGGGGCCGAGAACAGGCCACAAACCGCACGCACGACCTGAAGCGCGCCAATCGGCGCAATCAAATAGTCGCTGACGCCGCGCCGCACCAGCTCGCGATAAAGCCCGACATCATTCATGCGCCCGACGATGACCACCCGCGTAGATGCGTCACACACCGGTGCGAGATGATCGAGGCCCCCGAGGATGTCATCGTTGCGGTTCTCGGTCTCAAGGATAATGACATTTGGTGTCGGCGAGTTCTGATAGGCTTCGATCGCGGCGACCAGTCCACCCATCTGAATGCGCAGATGCGCTCTGGCCATGCGCCGATCTTCACCGGCCGCCTGGATCGCGGCGGCGGTCTCGACGGTTTCGCAGAACGCCTGCACTGAGACGCGTGGCGCCGGCGCGATGCGCTCATCGCGCCCCGCAACCTCGGCGGCAGGGCTTTCAACTACGGCTTGGCTTGTTGAACTCATCATCCGATGGCATCACTTCCCAAGTTCACTGATCTTGGCCGAGTCGCTTGTTTGCCCGGTCGTGGCACTAGCGCTACCAGACCGGTATTTTTCCATGACCGCCGTGCGCCGCATTTCGTAAGGCGGCGTTTCGGCGCGCGGCTGCACAAGGTCCGCCGGATTGTCCACCATGGCGGCGAGGTTGCGTTGCGTCGAGCAACCTTGATTCCACACCGGCTGGTTCTCGAAATAGTCGCGGTTCAAGCTCGGCCCGATATCGGCAGGCCAGAGGCCGCACGGCCCGGCTTGAGCCTGAATCCTGGGATAGCTGATGCGGATTGGCGCGAGCGCGCTGGTCGGCGGGTGATAACCCCGAACGGCGACGCCATTTCGCGGCACACCGCTTGCTGCGAGGATTGAGCGGATGGTGCGCATAGCCTCGGTCGCAGCACGCTCGTTGCTGGTACCGACCGGGAGATCGACCAAAACTCCGCCAGTGGCTTCGTGCCTCCAAGTCTGCCCGAACGCCAACACTTCCGCCCGTTGCATCGCATTGAGTTCGCCGCGATTGGAGCCGACGAACACTTGCAGAGTATGGTCGGACTCCGTGATGGTAATCGGGTGACGCTGACGGTAGTCGCTTGGAACATCGGGAGCGGCGGCCACCTGCTGATCGGTGTTGCAGGCGCATACCAGCAGCGAAAAGCCGGCGACAATGGCGGCGCGCATTGCCAACCCGGCGCTGCCGCGACTCTCAGCGATCTCTTGTAGGACGGTCAGCATTGTCGTTTCCTTGCGTGCCCAAGTCCTTGCGTGCCTGAGTCCTTGCGTGTCCATGAGCATCGAGCCCTCAGTCGAGGATGAAGCCGTATTTGCCGCGATAATTGTCCGGCGGATCGGGCATTCCGCCGACACCGTAAATGCGGTTGAAGCGGCCAAGCAGCACCTGTGCGGGATCGCTGGGATCGGCGAAGCCATCATCGGGCCGCGACAAGTCCTTCTGCGCCACCGCGCGCACCACGTAGGGCGTGACCAGCACCATCAGCTCGGTGCGCTGGTTGACGTAGTCGTTGCTCTTGAACAACGGTCCAAGGACCGGAAGCTCCATCAAGCCGGGAAGACCGTTGATGTTGTGCCGCGTTTCGTCATGGATCATACCGGCCATCGCCAGTGTACCGCCCGAAGGAATCTCAAGCGTCGTGTCGGCGCGACGGGTGCGGATCGACGGCACGGTCACCGTGTCGGTCGAGCCGGGGATCGGGATCGTCAGTGAATTCTGGCTCGAAATATCCGACACCTCGGTCATGACTTTCAGGCTGATGCGCCCCTCGCTGAGCACAACAGGCGTGAAGTTCAGACTGACACCGAATTTCTTGTACTCGATTGACGGCTGACAGGTCGTCGGCGCTCCCGGAGTGCTCGACGTAGCGGAGCAGGAGTAACCGTTCAAAATCGGAAACTCGCCGCCGGCCAAGAATGTTGCGGTTTCACCGGATATGGCGGTCAGATTTGGCTCAGCCAACGTGTGGATGACGCCGGCTTGCTCCATTGCTTGTATTGTCGCGGTGATCGATTTCCATCCGGCGGCGATGCTGGACCCGCTGAGCGATTGACCGTAGGCGGTGAACGGATTGGTGTTGTTGAAATTCACCACCGCAGTGCCGTATCCGACTGAACCCGAGAGGTTGATGCCGAGCTGTTTGATGAGATCGCGCTCGACTTCAGCTACCGTCACCTTGAGCATGATCTGATCGCGGCCGCGGACCACAATGGCGTTGACAACCTTGCTCGACGGGCTGGAGCAGCCACCACCGCCACCGCCACCACCGCCGCCGCCGCCAGCGAGGCTGACGACCATGGACGTGGAGCTTCCGCTGCCGGCACTACCGCCAGTGCTAGTAGAGCCGCTGCTGCCGCCGCTGAAGCCGCCTTCAGTGGGAGCGATAAAATGCGATGCTACATCACACGCTTCTTGTGCTTCAGCTTGGCTCGCTACGGTGCCGGTCAGAATGACGCCGTCGCCAATGCCTGCAACATTCACATTCGCACCAGGGATAAGCCGCTGGATGGCGATCCGGACAGGACCGACATCGCGCGTGACCGCAATGTCGAAACCAGCAATCTGCTTGCCCGCGGCATCGAAAAAGAATACGTTCGTCGCGCCGTTAGCGTTACCTATGATGTAAGCGCGGCGCGATGACCGGATTACAGCGTTAGCGATTTTCGGATCGGCTATCAGCACATCCTTGATGTCGCGCGGAAAATCGACGACGATCGACTTGCCTTTGCCCAGCGTGATCGAACGCGAGCTAGAGTCGCTTGCCACGACGACGATCCTCTGTGTCTGAGCTTCGGCCGTCGACAGCTCGGCCGCGCCGGCGCCGCCTCGTGCGAGGGGCCACGCTGCCAGACAAACTGCGAAACTCGCCAGCAGGCCAGTGAGCGCGGCCGCACGGATCGGTGCTGCTGATGCCATCGTCGAAGTTCCCTCCGTGCCGTCAGCGCGGTATTGACTGAGTAGCCACGCCGTAACGCACCGTACTGACTGTCGTCTTCGACTCCTCTTTTGCTTCGCCGCCTTCCGGCGTCGGTGACTGCGAATTGAGGAGGCTGCGCAAGATGAGCGAAAGCGTGCCGGTCTGCCGCGCGAGCGCGAGGGTTTCGGCCTGATGCGGGTCGAGCTCGATCGTTGCGGTCTTGCCAATCACGACCTTCTGGCCTTCCTTTTCCCCAAGCGTCTGATCGACGGCCAGAACCCGGACATTTCGCAAGATCGTTTCGCTGACATATTTTTCGATACCGGAGAGCTTTTCCGCCGCCTTGTCGCGGTGCGTCAGCAGAACATCGACGTGATCATTCGGTAGGATAAAACCGCCGGCGCCCGTATCCGGCGCCACGTCCATCGAGATCGCCCGCATGCCGCGCGGCAAAACCGCGGCAAGGAAACCGCCGGGCTTCGATGAAACGACCTTGGAGTCCCGGATCGGCTCGCCGGCCGCTACCGGTGTGCGCACGACGGCGCCGACGAAGTCTTTAATGGCATCGGGCCGGTCGGTCTTCCTGATGAAACTCGATCCGGTCGAGGCCGCAGGCCAGGTTTGCCAGCCGACGTCTTTGGCGCCGACCACTTGCCCGGTATCAAGATCGGACTTGGCGATCAGCACGTCGACCGTCGCAAGCGGCGGCGGCGGTGGCGCCTTGGGCGGCTCGGGCGCTTTATTGCCGCCGCGCGCCAGCATGGCGGCAACGCCGCCGGCGGCAAGAGCGACAAAGAGTACGATAAGGCGCGCGCGCTTCATTACGCTCGACTTCCAATGTGACTAACGGACGGACCGACCGTCGTCTGCCGGATTCCAGCAGCTAAACGTCAAGGCATGGTTAATGAGCCGTATCCAAATCGCGTTAATTACGCGTTACGACGCGGCTTTTTCCGGCCCCCATGCGCGACGATCCGATGCAACCAAATTGGATCTAACAACCAAAGCCGATTTTGAGAATAATGCGGGTTGGGTAACGGTTACCAAACTGTAAACGCCGCCTAGGAGGCGGCCGAAACCATCCACTCGGTGTGCGGGTATATCAGGAGCGCGGCAGCGGCGAGAGCGATGCCGTAGGGAACGCCGCCATCGCGGCGGTGAAGCCGTTCGGCCCATTCGCGACCGACAAAGGCCTTCGGCAGCGGCACGGCACGAAACTGGATGATCAGCACGGTCAACGCGCCGCCGAGCAGAGAAGCGTACAGGAGATAGTCGGCGAGATGCGCGAAGCCGAGCCATAGCACCGTTGCAGCCGCGAGCTTGGCGTCGCCGCCGCCGATCCAGCCGCAGGTGAAAAACACGAACACAACCGCCAGCACCGCGGCGGCAGCCCCGGCATGCGACAGCATGTCGACCGCGCTCATTCCGGTCAGCGTCGCGAGAAGACCGAACCCGCCGACCAGGACCAGCGAAACGCGGTTCGCGATCGTCATGGTGAACAAATCGCTTGAGGCGGCAAACGCCATCATCGCTGGAAAGAGCGTCAGTTTGATCGCCTCAATCACGAAGATCATGGCAACGCGGTACCCAGATTTGCCCTTGCCGACAGGTTTAATTCGGCGGCGGTTGAAAGTGCATTAGCGGACGCGCAAAAAAGATAAGGGCTCCGGTGATCCACCGGAGCCCTTCGTGTAACGCCTGCAAGAGAAGGCTTACTTAAGCTGGGTGGAGATGCTGGTGAAGGTCGTGTTCAGCTTGGTGCCGAGGCCGTTGACGACGGCGATAATGGCAACAGAGATGCCGGCAGCGATCAGGCCGTATTCGATGGCCGTTGCGCCCGACTCGTCTTTCACAAAACGCGAAAACAGGGTCTTCATAGTTGGCTCCTTAGGTCCACACGTGGCTGTCTGAGCTCGACCCAATGCCCGTTCCGCCGGACCATTTGGATCGCTGTGGAACCTAGCGGCGAGACATTGCGATGCGGTTAAATCAACCAGTGAAACTTTGGGCGGTTCCTTCGAACTGCAATGTAGTTAACGTCGTGTTTCAGACACCGCCTATTTTTATTTGACGTCGCGCCGCCACATCGCTGTTCTTATTTGTACGAACGTTGGGCACTGATAACAGAGAAACGTTTCAGTTGCGTAACTGAGCGATCCGACACTCGGAAAAGAAACGATTTATCGGGTATTAATGCGCTTCCTCAATACCTGTCAGTGCGTATCCGCATCGGCCGGCAAGTGACCGCCGAGAAAAACTTAAAAGCGGCTAGAGACTATGAACCAGGAACTGTTCAGCTTTGTCGTCAATGTCGGCGAGACCTTTATGAAGGGTATTCCAATCTCGCTGGCGCTTGCCGGCGTCTTTACCTTGCTGACCTACTTCTGGGCGTGCAATCCAGGCCGAGCGTGGTGGCACAAACGCGATCTGGTTACCGACCTCTGTTACTGGTTCTTCATTCCCATACTCACGCGCTATTTGCGTATCGGCATGCTCGTTGCCGGAGCCGCGGTTCTGTTCGGCATCACCACGGCTGACGGTTTGATCGCATTTTACGAGAACGGCCACGGGCCGCTCGCCGCGCTGCCATTGGTCGCGCAAATGATCATCTTCCTCGTCGGCGAAGACGTCATCACTTATTGGTCGCACCGGCTGTTCCACGGCGCGCCGTTGTGGAAGTACCACGCTGTGCATCATTCCTCCGAGGAGCTGGAGTGGATCTCGGCGGCGCGTTTCCATCCGGTCAATCTCTTCTTCGGCGGCGTGATTGCCGACGTCATCCTCCTGCTCGCCGGCATTTCGCCAAACGTATTCGTCGTGCTCGGACCGATCACCATCGCGCATTCAGCATTCGTTCACGCCAATCTCAACTGGACGCTGGGCCCGCTCAAATACGTGATCGCTAGTCCGGTGTTCCATCGCTGGCACCACACCGCCGCGGATCGCGGCGGTGAAAAAAACTTTGCCGCGACCTTTCCAATTCTCGACCTGTTGTTCGGCACGTTCTACATGCCGGCCGGGGAGCTGCCCGATAATTACGGGATTGCGGATGCGGCATTCCCGACGAGCTTCGGCGCTCAGCTGGCGCATCCGTTCACGCAGGCAAAAGCCACTCAGTAGGGCGGCGCCGCCCGCCCAGACTGGCCGTGCGGCCGATTTGCACTTCCTTCACCAATTTGCAGTGAAGTGGCAGCCTCGAAGTTCAGCCGTCTTCGGTTGTTTGTAGTCCGCGTAGCGTTTCGGAGTGTGACGATGATGGCCTTGTGCGCGCGAGTGCGGGCCGGCTTGCGCCCGTTGCGTCGGCTGTCGGCCGTCCTGTTGCTCGTCGCTCTCGTTGCGCCAGCTACCGCGGCCGATCCGATCGTGGTCTTTCTCGACCAAGCCAAGATCATACATCTGCCGGACCGGGCATCGACTGTGGTGATCGGTAATCCGCTTATTGCCGACCTCACGATCCAGCCGGGCGGACTGGGAGTCATCACCGGCAAGGGGTATGGCTCGACCAACGTTGTGGTCCTTGACCGTCACGGCGCCGTGCTGGCCGAGCACACCGTCGCGGTGGAAGGGCCAAGCGACCCCACCGTGGTGGTCTATCGGGGCCCGACGCGGCAGACCTATAGCTGCACTCCGGATTGCTCGCCGCGGATCACGCTGGGCGATACCGGCAAGGACGACTTCGACAAAGAAACGCAACTTTACACCGACTACTTTAACAAGACGATTAATCAGGCCGCCACCCGCAACAATCAGGCTGCAGCCGCCGGCGCCCCGGCTACGGGACATTGAGGCCGCGCCGACGCGCCACGCGTTATGGAATTGGCAGCGCCGTCGTCGACTTGATCTTCTCCATGGCGAAGCGCGAAGTGACGTTGGTCAGCGGCACCGAGGCAATGAGCCGCTTGTAGAAGCCGTCGAAGCCGGCGATGTCGGGCACCACCACGCGCAACATGTAGTCAACGTCGCCGGCCATGCGGTAAAATTCCATCACTTCCGGCATGCTGCCGACGGTTTTGGCAAAGCGCTCGAGCCAATCCTGCGAATGATCGCCGGTCTCGATCGAAACGAAGACGGTAACGCCAAGCCCGATACGGTCCTGGTCGACCAGCGCGACGCGCTTTTGAATGACACCGTCGGCTTCGAGGCGCTGGATGCGTTTCCAGCACGGCGTCGACGACAGCCCGACACGCGAGCCGATCTCGGCCACGGCGAGAGAAGCGTCCTCCTGCAGCACGGCCAGAATCTTGCGGTCGATGGCGTCCATGTGAGTGCACCCGATCAATTGCAGCGGTAGCAGAATAATCTTTCAAACCGCCATAAAATCCAGTCTTTACATAGAATATTATTCTGAATCAAGCGGTCTATGTAATCTCGAACCCGCGGCTGCCTCAGTATCCCAGGGTAGCGCCCGCTGGGGCCGATGCGCCGCTTTCCGCCAGCAAAGCCTCGACTTCCGCGCGGGTCGGCGCACCCGCGGAGCCTCCGAGACGGCTGCACTTGATGCCGGCGACCGCGGCACCGAAGCGGAGCGCCTCAGCTTCACTGCGGCCCTCAGCCAGCGCGAGTGCAAAGCCGCCGTGCAGAGCGTCGCCAGCGCCGAGTGTGTCCACCGCGTGGATCGGAAACACCGGCACGCGGCAGAACGTACCGTTTTCAAGAATGAGGATATCGTTCGGCCCATTGCTGACGGCGAGGAATGCATCGGTATGGCGCGCGACGGTCTCGAGTTCATCGCCGAGATCGCTACCGCCAACTGTGGCGAGAAGGCATTCGGCGGAAAAGATGACGTGTGTGGCAACGCGAAAGAACGGATCGTCCACCACGGTCGGTTTGTCGCCGTCGAGCACCACTGGAACGTCGCGCCGCCGCGCCGCCTCGCAGATTGGCAGGGCAAATTGCGGATATCTGTTATCGGCGAGCACCAGATCGGCCGAAGCCGCCAGCCCTTCCGGATCGTCGGGCGTGACGGCAGCGATGCGCTGGTCGCGGTAAGTCACGATGGTGCGGTCGCCGCGCGCGTCAATGAAAATCGCCGACAGCGCCGTCGCGAGGCCGTCGACGCGCTGACAGGCGCTGGTGTCGACGCTCTCGCGATTAAGAGCCGCCAGCACCCGATCGCCATTGTCGTCCTTTCCCGCGGGTCCGCCCAGCGGCCCTGCAAGCGCTGCGCGGCCGCCGAGTTGCGCGATGGCCACCGCGGCATTTGCCGCGCAACCGCCGTTGACGACGAAAAAACCCTTCGCTTCGACCTTGCCGTCGGCTTTCGGAAAATCTTCGACGCGGAAAACTTCGTCGAGCACGATAATGCCAGTGCAAAGGATGCGCGGAGCACTCGCGCCGCCTATCCGCTTGTGGGGCGAACTAGCAAACGGGGACATCGCTACTCCAAGGCGTCGTGACTTAAACAAACCATCGCGGCAAGACGTCAATCAAGCACGCGCCGGCCGTGTTCGACAAAATCCCAAATAAGATGATGCGCGATCGCGATCGGCGGCGGCGCAGTCAAGCCCTGCGGATGTTTGCGCGCCAGCATCAGCTCCAGTTCCTCGCGGCCGAACCAGCGCGCCTCCTCGATCTCGTCCTTGTCGATGACGATCTGTTCCGTCAACGCCATGGCATGACACCCAATCATCAGCGACGACGGGAACGGCCATGGCTGAGAAGCAAAATATTTGACCCGCGCGCAGGCGAGACCAACTTCCTCGAGCACCTCGCGGCGCACCGCCTCCTCGATCGATTCACCGGGCTCGGCGAAGCCGGCGAGGCACGACCACATGGTCTGCGGGAAGCGCGGCGAGCGGCCGAGCACACAACGCTCGCCGGCGATGGCCAACATGATCACGACCGGATCGGTGCGCGGAAAATGCTCGGCCTTGCACGAAGGACAATCGCGTCGCCAGCCACCCTGGACGAGATTCGTCGCCACCCCGCAATTGGGACAATAGCGATGGCGCGCATGCCAACTAAGAACAGCCTTGGCTTCGGCAAGCGGCGGCAGGTGTTCGGCAGCGACGGCGCCTTGCACGGCGATCGAGCGAAGATCGATGAGTTTGAGATCGTCGCGCGCCTTTAGCGACTCGACCGCCATCGCGTCGAGGCTGGCGCCGAAGCGCGGCGTCTGACCCAAAAGCCCGAGAAATACCGTCTCTCGCGCAAGACCGCAGGCCCTGGCCTCGACCGGCAAAAACAACGGATCAAAGCCTTCGCCCTGCGTTTTTAGCAGCACCGACTCACCGGCGAAGACGTAAAAGCCGGCGCTCTTGTTCTCGGCTAGGGCAGAGAGCGCGGCCTCGTCGGTGCGCAGATGAGCGGCGCGATCGAGAAGACTGCTTGAAAAAGCCTGGTGCGGCGCGGCAAGGTCGGGCTCTTTTGACATTTTGGACTGGATTGAAGCCGTGCGCGGCATCGCGGTCAAGCACGTGCAGCACATCAACCGTCACCAGTGAGTTCTTAGTGAGCGTAAGAGCCCCCAAATTCGCGGACTGAACCTTTTCTTTCGTCCCTAGCAAAGTTCCCCAACTCCAAGCCTCGTCCGGACCGTGCCAACGAACCGCTCAAAATCGGCCGCTTCGCCGACACGTGGAACGGCAACACCCCAAATCGGCTTCGGCCACAGCGGATCGCGTTTCCATCGTGCGACGATGTGGACGTGAAGCTGCGGAACGACATTGCCGATCACGGCGACATTGATCTTGTCGCACCGCGTCATTTCCTTAAGCACGCGCGAAACCCGCGTGATCTCGGTCATCAGCAGTATCGCCTCATCGCCGAGATCGGCGATCTCGGTAATGTTCGCGCGCCGCGGCACGAGAACGAGCCGCGGATAGTCGGCGTCGTTGATGGACAGAACGCGCGACAGCGCGAGATCGCCGACCGGAGCAGCGTCGTTACGCAGCTGCGGATGAAGGGACCAGCCGGCTTCCGACATTGCCGCGTTCTAACCCCACGCCGCCCGCGCCACATCTACACACAGCGCGAGCTTGGCACGCTGATCGGCCTCGCTGACCGGATTGCCGGCAACGGTCGAGGCAAAGCCGCATTGCGGGCTGATGGCAAGACGATCCTTGTCGATGAAGCGCGCCGCCTCCTCGATCCGCTTAAGCAAATCGTCCGGCCTTTCCACTGCCGGGTTTTTGGAACTGACCAGTCCGAGAACCACCCCCTTACCGGCGGCGACGTGGCGCAACGGCGCGAAATCGCCAGCGCGCGCGGTATCGAACTCAAGCAGAAAGTGGGTGACGCCCGCACAGCCGAACAATGCCTTGGCGATTTGGTCGTAACCTCCCTCGGCGAGATATTTGCCTTTGAAATTTCCCCGACACATATGCACGCCGACCGACATCTCGGCCGGCGCTCCGGAAACCGCCTCGGCGATCGCCTCGACGTAAAGATCGATGAGCCGCGCCATCTCGCTGCCGTCGTCGGAGACTTGCCGGCGCACCGCAGGATCGCAGAGCATCGCCAGCGCCACTTCGTCGAGCTGGATGTAGCGGCAGCCTGCAGCGGCGAGGTCGGCAATCTCGGCCCGATAGATTTTGGCCAGGTCGCGGAAGAAAGCGCGCGGGCTGCCATAGAAGCCGGGTGCCGCATAATCGGAGCCGCGCCAAAAGTGCATACTGGAGGGGGCAGGCAAGGTCACCTTGGCCAGCGCGGTCGCGTTGTCGCGCAGGAACGTGAACTCGTCGAGCGCAATAGGCGTCGGTCTCGCCAGCTTGGCGGTCACAAACGGTGCAGTGAACGCAAGCTCCTCGCCGTGCTCATCGTGAAAGCGAAAGCGCGCCTTATCCACGCCAAGCCCCTCGATCCGCTCGACGAACCGGCTCCAATACGAGCCGCGGCGGAATTCGCCGTCGGTGACGACTTTCAGCCCGACGTCTTCTTGCAACTTGATCGCGCCGCGGATCGCCGCGTCTTGTTCCGCAACGAAGCGCTTTTGGTCGAGCTCGCCGGCGTGAAAAGCGCGAAACGCCTGACGGAGCGCCGGCGGGCGCAGCAGACTGCCGATGATGTCGGCGCGGAACGGCGGGTTGTGCATGGCAGCTCCCGGTACCGTCGGCCGACCCAGCGTGACGACCAACGACACAACGCTTCTAGCAGCGGCCGCATCATTTGTAATAGCTTCACCATCAAGGGAGAGAGCCCATGACGGATCGGGCGGACCGCGCCGCGGCGACGCGGCAGGCCTGGCTTGCCACCATCGAACGCCATCGCCATGACCGCGATGCGCCGGGTTCGACGGATTACTGGTCACCACGGCTCGACACCGCCTCGCGCGAGGAGCTGCGCACAATCCAGAACGACAAAATCGCCGCTGTGGCGCCGTTCCTTTACGAGAACAGTGATTTCTACCGCCGCCGCTTCGACCGTCTTGGCCTTATCCCGCCCGATCTCCGCACGGTCGACGACCTGATCAGCAAATGGCCCGTGGTCGACAAGCTCGAAATGGCTGAAGATGCGGCTGCTCATCCGCCCTACGGCACCTATACCACGATGACCGACGCGATCTGGGCCAAACGCGGCTGGATGATGTTCTCATCGTCCGGCACGACGGGCGCACCGCGCGTCTTTCGCTATTCCCAGGTCGACCGCGAGCTTTGGGCCTGGGCGAACGCGCGCGCACTCCAGTCGATGGATTTCCGCAAGGGCGACACGGTGTTCATGATCACCGGCTACGGACCGCATGTGTGGGCGTGGGGTGTGTCCAATACGCGCTCGCCAAGATGGGGCTGCCGACCCTGCCGGGCGGCGGCATGGACGCGCGGGCGCGCGCCAACATCGTCATCCGCTATAAGCCCACCATTCTCTTGTGCACGCCGTCCTATGCGCTGCATCTCGGGCGCACCGTGGAGGCGCTCGGCATCGATCCGCGCTCAACTCCGTCCGCACGCTTTTTGTCGCTGGTGAGCCGGGCATGAGCGTCGCGGCAACCCGCGAGCGTATCCAGGAGCTATGGGGCGCGCGGCTCGTGGAGTTTTATGGCTGCACCGAAGCGTCGCCGCATGTCGGCGGTTTCTCCTGTGCCTATTCGCAGCCGAGCGATGGCCCCGTCAGCACGCACCTGCTCGAGGACGTTCAGGTCTGGGAAACAATCGATCCGCAATCGCGTCAAGCGCAACGCGATGGCGAGCGCGGATTGACCGTCTGCACGAATCTGAATTCCGAGTTGTCGCCGCAACTGCGTTTTCTGGTCGGCGATTACGCGATGTTCGATCGCGCCCGCTGTCCGTGCGGACGGAGCCACGTGCGCGCGGTCGGCTCCTTTGCCGGACGCGCCGACGATCTGATCAATTTGCGCGGCATAAAAATGTTTCCCGGGCAGATCGAGCACGCGGTGCGCTCGATCGAGGGTATCGGTGACGAGTTCGAGATTGTGCTCGTTACCAACGCCGACGGACTCGATGTGATGACCGTGCGGGTCGAGCATCGTGGCGGCGACACGGTCGCTGCCGCGGTCACCGAGGAAATCCGCACCCGCTGCGAGGTGCGGGCGGTAGTCGAAGTGCTGACGCCGGGCACGCTGCCGCGCACCGAATTCAAAGCGGCGCGAGTGCAGGACCGGCGCGAAAAACGCGGCGGCTAGACCTGCGCGGGCCCGCCAGCCGGGTCCGTGCACGGTGCTGGTACGCCCGCTTGCTTTCCCGGGCTTCGCGGCCGATATAGGGCGCGGGAGGTTGGCGGTGGACGAGCCACTCGCCAACCGGGTCAGATCCGGAAGGAAGCAGCCCTAACGAGCGCGGTTCGGGTCGCTCGTCAGCCTCCCACCCTCTCTTACGTTTGTAGCTCGGATTGAGCGGAGCGAAATCCGGGAACGATCGAGAGGCTGGCGCGCTGCTCCCGGGTTTCGTGGAGCTTGTCATCGGGCCGACCACTTTGGGTCGGACCCGCTGGCTCAACCCAGGCTACATTTCGGAAATGAACGAGACCACTACCTCTGCTGCCTCTTATCGCGTGCTCGCACGCAAATACCGGCCATCCACCTTCGCCGATCTGATCGGCCAGGATGCAATGGTGCGCACGGTTTCGAACGCCTTCGAGACCGGACGTATCCCGCAGGCCTGGATCCTCACCGGCGTGCGCGGCGTCGGCAAAACGACGACGGCGCGCATTCTCGCCCGCGCGCTGAATTATGAGCTGCCTGACGGTTCGATCACCGGGCCCACGATCGACATGCCGGTGCTGGGCGTCCACTGCCAGGCGATCATGGAGAGCCGGCACCTCGACGTGATCGAGATGGACGCCGCCTCGCACAACAGCGTCGATGACGTGCGCCAGATCAACGAGGCCATCCGCTACGCTCCGGTTTCGGCTCGCTACAAGGTCTACATCCTGGACGAAGTGCATATGCTCTCCGGCGCGGCGTTTAACGCGCTCCTCAAAACGCTGGAAGAACCGCCGCCGCACGCCAAGTTCGTGTTCGCGACCACCGAAATCCGCAAAGTCCCGATTACCGTGCTGTCGCGCTGTCAGCGCTTCGATCTGCGCCGCGTCGATGCCGAGCTTTTGGTCAAACACCTGCAGGGCATCGCCGAGAAGGAAGGACTCACCGCCGAGCCCGCCGCATTGGCGATGATCGCTCGCGCTGCCGAAGGCTCGGTGCGCGACTCACTCTCGCTGTTCGATCAGGCGATCGCGCACGCCGCCGGGCCGGTCCACGCCGAGGATGTGCGGCAGATGCTCGGTCTCGCCGACCGCGCCCGCGTTATCGATCTGTTCGAGGCGCTGATGCGCGGCGATCTTGCCCGCGCTTTGACCGAGGTGCGCGACCAGTACGACACCGGCGCCGATCCGACGATGGTGCTCGGCGATCTCGCGGAGTTCACTCATTTCGTCACCCGCGTGAAGATCGTGCCGGCTCTGGCCGACGACGTTTCACTCACCGAAACCGAACGAACGCGCGGGCGCGCCTTTGCGGCGAAACTCTCGATGCGCGTTCTCGCTCGCACGTGGCAGATGCTGCTCAAAGGCATGGAAGAGGTCGCCGCCGCCGGGCGACCGCTCGCAGCCGCTGAGATGGTGCTTGTGCGTATTGCTTACGCGGCAGACCTGCCGACCCCGGACGAAGTGGTTCGCTCGCTCGGCGAAGGAGCGCGCGGCAACGGCGCAGCACCGTCGGGCCAACCGGCACCGCGCGCAGAAATGCCGACGCGTGCCGAAGCGCCACGCGCGGAAGGACCACGCGGCGGACCGCGTGCGGCGCTTGCCGCCGCGGCTCCCGCCGAAATGCAGGCCGACGAACCGGACGCCCGCGGCCAAGACGGCAGCGTCCCTGGACGTGCGCTTGCGAGCTTCGAGGATCTGGTGGCGCTCGCCGCGGAAAGACGCAACCTCACGATCAAGAGTGCGCTCGAACGCGACGTTCGGCTGGTGCGCTTCGAAGACGGCAGGCTCGAGATCAGTCTGGAGGCAAGCGCGCCAAAGTCGCTGACCGGCGAGCTGTCAAAGAAACTCGCCGACTGGACCGGCCGCCGCTGGATGGTGATCGTGTCCGCCGAACCCGGCATGCCGAGCCTTTACGCGCAGGCGCAAACGCGCAAGTCCGAACTGAAAGACGGCGTGCGCACCGATCCGCTGGTGCAAGCGGTGCTGGCCCGCTTTCCGGGCGCGGAAATCGTTGACGTACGCCCGCCCGCCGATGCAGTGGCCGGCGCAGACGATATGCCAGTTGATGCCGCGGGCGAAGAAGGCCCTGCTGATGACGAACTCTAAGAAGGTATCGCAATGGTCGATTTTCTGGGCCTGATGAAACAGGCCACCGAACTCAAATCAAAAATGGAGGCGATGCAGGCCGAGCTCGACCGTATCGAGGTCGAGGGTTTGGCCGGCGGCGGCCTCGTCACCCTGAAACTTTCCGGCAAGGGTGAGATGAGAGCAGCCCAAGTTGATGATTCGCTTTGCAAGCCGGACCAGAAGGAGATCCTCCAGGACCTTATCGTCGCTGCGCACGCCGACGCCCGCCGCAAGCTCGAAGCTTTGTTGGCCGAACGCATGCAATCCCTGACCGGCGGCCTGCCCCTCCCGCCCGGCCTTAAATTATTCTGATCGATGCCCACGATCGCCGCCGGTCCCGAGATCGAACGTCTGATCCACTTATTGGCCCGCTTGCCCGGCCTCGGACCGCGTTCTGCCCGGCGCGCGGCGCTCTTTCTTATCAAGAAGCGCGAAGTGGTGATGGCGCCGCTGGCCGCTGCGATCCAGACGGCAATGGAGAAGATCGAGGTTTGCAAGATCTGCGGCAACATCGACACGCAGAATCCCTGCACCGTCTGCACCGACGCGCGGCGCGATGCTTCTGCCATCGTGGCGGTAGCCGACGTCGCTGATCTATGGGCGCTCGAACGCGCCCATGCCATCAACGCGCGCTACCACGTCCTCGGCGGAACGCTCTCGCCGCTCGACGGCGTCGGTCCGGACGACCTCACGATCGACGCACTGATCAGGCGCGCGCACGATCCGGCGGTTCACGAAATCATCCTGGCGCTCAACGCCACGGTCGACGGGCAGAGCACCGCCCATTACATCACCGACCTCCTCCACGACGCCAAGGTCAAGGTCACGCGCTTGGCCCACGGCGTGCCGGTCGGCGGCGAGCTCGATTATCTCGATGAAGGCACGCTGGCGGCGGCGATCCGAAGCCGGACGCCGTTTTAGGCCCGTGAATTAGGCGACCGCCGCAATTGCCTGCAAATTAGCCAGTATGCGCCCGCCCGGCGACCATGAAATGCGACAGTGCCAAGAATGATAAAGCCTGTTGGCCGTTAGAAGGGAACCAAAGCCGCGCTTTGCGCAGTGGAGTGGCGGTTTTCCTGACTTGGCCCGCCGCTTGCATAGCTTCTGGTGCGATCTCGATCTCACAACTCGTGTTGAATGAGATTGCTTGGAGCCCCGGCGATCCCGGCACCGGGGCTCCATCCCTTTTTAAATCAAATGCTTAGAAGAGTCGCTGGCGACATTGGCGGCAGCCATTGGCGACAGTTCCCTAGCCGTTTTCAGCGGGATTTTACGTCCTCTTTTCAGCGCTACTGCCCGATATCCAGCGGACAGCCATCGCACGTAACTACGAATTTGGGGGTCAGGAGTTCGAA